>CAXTKE010000031.1:0-6186 GCA_964244845.1 uncultured Spirosoma sp. | reverse complement strand
AGTTGGCATCGTAGTTGAGTGTCAGGGTGAGACGCCTACCCGGTACGATGATTAGTCCAAAAGAATAATTTGTCTGAGCCGAATTAGTAACGTCAACGACATTGATGATTTTTTCGGCTTGATTTTCCGTAGCTGGCGCCACCCCGGACGTAGTGACGTCTGTTGTTACCAAATGGTTAATCAGGTTTTGTTTTAAACTTGAATCAGCCTGGATTTCCGCTAATGAATAATAATGGTATTTGTCCTTTAGTAGTTGTTGTTCCTGTACGGTCCGCAGGAGTTGTTGGAAGGTCGTGTGTTGGTCGAAGCGGATGCGCGTGGGGAGGGTGTTGATGAAGAGGCCCACGATGTGCTCGACGTCGGGGATTTGGGCGGGGCGGATGGAACAGACGGAGCCGAAGACCACGTCGCACGTGTCATTGTAGCGGGCCAGCAGCACCCCCCACAATGCCTGAACGAGCGTCGTGATTGTAACGTGGTTTTCGGCCGCGAAGGATTGGATTCGCTCTGATTCTTCTGCGGAAAAAGACAGAGTAGCTTCCTGCATCTGAGGAGCAACACCGTTTTTACTCTGAGTGACTGGCAGTTTCGTACTTTCACTATAGTCTTTCAGGTACGATTTCCAGAATTGCCGGGCCTCTGCACGGTTCTGTTTTTCATACCATTTAATCAGAGACCGATACTGACCCGCCGGGGGCAACGTAACAGGCGTTTGCGTGTAGTTTCCCTGGTAGATTTGGCTGAATTCGTCAACCAACTGGGTCATGCACCAGCCATCCAGGATAATGTGATGACGGCTCCAGATCAGCTTAAACCGATTATCGGACTGTTGAAAGATTGCCAGCCGCATAAGAACGTCTGCGGTCAGGTCGAAACCCTGGGCGCGATCAGCCGTGCAGAATGTTTCGATGCGAATTTGCTGATCCTGCTCATCTAAAGCGCGTAAATCTTCAAATACAACGATTGGCTTACGCTCTTTCAAGACAACCTGGAAAACTTTTTTCAACCCCTCATACACAAACGATGTACGAAGAATATCGTGGCGATTCATTAATTCCTGCACCGTTGCTTCAACCAGTTCCTGGCGGATGTCACCGATCAGATCATACGTACTCTGCATGAAATAGGTCGGCGAGTCCTTATCGAGTAATGAATGGAACAGAAAGCCTTCCTGTAAGGGTGTTAAGGAATATATTTCTTGAACGTTGTCTTTCGATTGCATGGCTTGTAGCTTAATTAAACATTAAATTGATACTCTCTACATCCTCAAAATTCAATTCGTCGTAGGTGAAAGAGGCTGCCTCATCGTGAGCCTGCTCGGTGGTTGATGCATTTAACGGGCGCATATAGTCTGACAAATCAGCCAGAATCGGGTGTTGAAACAGCGTTTTGATGTCCAGCTCGTACCCAGCCTGACGATTTCGGTTGACGATCTGAATGGCTTTAATGGAATCGCCCCCTAAATCGAAGAAATTATGATTGATTCCGATTGGCGACTGATTCAATACTTGCTCCCAAATGGTCACCATGGTCTGTTGCTCAGTCGTTTGGGGTGATTCTATGACTTGGTTTTTCGCGCCGAATTCGGGGGAAGGAAGCCCCTTTCGATTCACCTTACCACTGGCCGTGAGCGGGAATTCATCGAGTATGACGTAGAAAGACGGAATCATATACTCAGGCACGTGCTGTTGCAGAAACTCACGCAAACTGAGAGCCGACAGCGGTTCGGTGGTTTTAATGTAGGCAACGAGGTGCTGTTCCTGGTAGACGAGCACAGCCGCATTATCAACCGCTGGGTGCTTCATTAACACCTCTTCCAGCTCACCAAGCTCGATACGATGACCACGTATCTTTACCTGATGATCCTGACGACCAAAAAATTCAAGAATGCCCTCCGGCGTCCACCGGGCAACGTCGCCCGTTCGATACAGCCGCTCACCCGGCCGGAAAGGGTTCTGGCCGAAAGCCTGGTTTGTTCTCTCCGGGTTGTTAAGATAACCCCGCCCCAGGCCAACCCCAGCGACAACCAACTCCCCTTTAATTCCAATCGGACAAATTCGGTTGTAACGGTCCAGCAGGTAAATCCGCATGTTATGAATGGGTTTGCCGATTGGTACCAGCCCGTTTTCCGGTAATTCATTCATGAAATACTGCGTGATGGTGTCAGAGGCTTCTGTAGGGCCGTAGGTGTTGACCAGCGGAATCGTCGGGAATTGTTGAAACCACTTCTCCGCTAACGGTCGTTTCAGGGCTTCACCAATCGTCAGCATGTGTCGTAGCTGTAGCCTGACGTCAGCCTGTTCAGTAACTTTCAACAGTTCGACCAGATAGGTGGGCACGACCTGTAATAATGTAGCACCATTCGACGCAACCGTTCGCCAGAACTCCGGCGGATTCAGACCCGTTTCGCGATCGATAATGAGTACCTGCCCGCCCGTTAGCAACGCGGCCAATGACTGCCATAAATGAATGTCAAAACTCTGCGAAGCACTCTGAACCACTTTGCTATCGACGGATATAGTAAATGAATCGATCCGTGACAGCAGGTGATTGACCATGCCCCGCTGCTCTAACATGACTCCTTTGGGCTTACCTGTCGAACCTGAGGTGTAAATAACGTAGGCTAAATCAGCCGAATCACGCTTCACTACCGGATTGGTCGTGCTATACTCGCCGAGTTGACCGGGCATTACCCATGTACATGGTTCATTTTGCTCAATTGAACTATTGTTATCAATCAGTACAACCCGAAGCTCTGTATCGTCCAGCATAAATTGCCGACGTTCGAAGGGCAATTGGGGATCAATTGGCACGTAAACGCAACGGGCTTTCATAATACCCACCATAGCCACTAACGACTGCTCCGACCGCTCCATCATAACACCCACCATCGACTCCGGTGATAAGCCGGCATGGGTCAGTAAGTAATCGGCAACCTGGTTGGCGCGGGCGTTAAGTTCGGCGTAAGTCAACACGCGGTCCCGGCAGGATACCGCCAGCGCATCGGGAGTTTGGGCCGCCTGGCGTTCGAACAGATCAGCAAACGTCTGGTCGAGCGGAAACACGTGCTCCGTCCGGTTGAATTCATGCATCACCCGTTCAATTTCCGCTTCGTCGGTGATCGTCAGAGCCGTTAAATCAATCGATGGATTGGCAATAATCTGCGTTACCAGCGACCGAAAATGGCGTTCAATCCCCTCAACTGTTTGCTGGCTGATTGCCAGCGTATTGTATTGAAACTTAATATGCAGTTGTTCATCCAACGTGACTACGATCGTAAAATCATACCCATTATGCTCCCGGCTGTTAATGCCAGTAACCTTCCAGGCTGACGACGTTTTTTCATTGGTTAAGAGCGTTGCAATTGGATAATTTTCAAATTCGATAATGTGATCAAAGAGGCTTTGCCGGAGGGTAGTTTGGGCCTGAATAGCCACCAGCGATGCGTGCTGATGGAGTTGACTTTCCAGACTTTGCGTCTGCATTCGGCCCAATAGCATGTCGAACCGGTCCGTTTCCTGATACTTAACCCGTACGGGTATGGTGTTGATGAACAGGCCAATAGCCGATTCAATACCTGGTATTTCAGCGGGTCGTCCCGCCGTAACGGCCCCAAAGACAACGTCATTCCGGTTGTTGTAAAAACTCAGTAATACGCCCCAGGCTGTTTGAAAAAGAGTATTAACCGTTACCTGATGTGCAATGGCAAGTTTTTGAAGAGCTGAGGTCTGTTCGCTGTCAATTATCCACTGAGTCTCGGCGAAATTATATCCTTCTCCTTCCTTCAGTTGGTTATTTTTGGGTAAACTGGCCGTTTCATCGTAATCGGCAAGGCATATTTCCCAGTAAGCCAGCGCATCTGCCTGGTTTTTCTTCGACAACCATTCCAGGTAGGCTTTGAATGGCGTTGTTGACGGCAAGGTTAGCGGGGCTTGTTTTAGTTGCGATTCGTACAGCGCCGTATATTCCCGGATAAGCACCCCCATGCACCAGCCATCCATCAGAATATGATGGCAGCTCCAGATAAATACGTATTCGTTGGTGGCCAGCCGCACCAGACTCAAGCGCAAAAGATTATCTGTTCGCAGATCAACACGGCTCTGTCGGTCAGCCAGTAGGTGGTTTTCCAAAGCAGCCTGTTGCTCGGTCGCCGAAAGTGAACTTAGATCAGTAATCGATAGCGTCGCGGATCTATTGGCTACTACCAATTGAAGCAAACCATCCGTTTGTTCGTAATCAAATACTGTTCTGAGTACATCATGACGCTGAACCAGCGCGTTGAGACTATATTCGGCGGCTTCAATATCGACAGGTCCCGCTAATTTATACGCGACCTGATACCAATACGCTTCTGAGTTGGGGTGTGCCAGCGAGTGAAACAACATTCCCTCCTGCATGGGTGTCAGCGGATATACATCGCTTATTGACAAACCGAGTTCCCTATCATAACGGTCTTGAAGCAGAGTAAGCTCGTTCGCCGATACATTTGAGAGCGGTACGTCGCTTGGTGTTAGCGTTGGAAATTTCCGTCGCTGGCAATGGTGGATCAATTTTTCCAGTTGCGTGATGAATTGTTCTGCCAGCGCATCCATCTGTGTCTGGCAAAATAATTCTGCATCAAAGCGTAGGGTTAGCTTCAGTTCGCCGTCAACAATCAGGCTGCTTACCTGCAAAGGATGCGACAGCCACGAAGCGGTGTCGGGTCGATTGGTCTCATGAATTAACTCAAAATCAGTCGTTGCCGCCAGGTCATTATCGAACTGGCCGAGGTAATTAAAGACAACTTCCGGATTTAGTAATGTCGCCTTTTCACCACTGCTTATTTTATTTGTGGTGTATTTCAGGAGGCCGTAACCCAGTCTTTTCGTCGGAATAGCCGCTACTGTTTCCTTTACGGCAATTAGCTGATCCGCCAGCACTTCATCTGAAAAACAAGGAATTACGGCTGGGCAAGTGCTGGTAAACCAACCAATAGTCCGATCAATATTAATGAATCGGTCAGTAATTTGCTCCCGGCCATGACCTTCCAGCAACACGGCCAGGCTGTCAACTGCAAACACCTGTTTCATGGATAGGCACAGCGCGGCCAACAATAGCTCATCAGTTTTAATCCGGTAGACTTGTTGCACACCGGTCAGTAGCTGCTGAGTAAGTTCGGTGGTTAATTGTCGTTGGACAGGTTGACCAGCCCAATAAGTGCCCTTTTTATGGGGTAATAATGATAGAGGCATTTTGGCTGCCTGCTGTTGCCAGTAGGTAAGTTCATTGGTGACAAATTTGTCGGTATCTGCGTACCGATGTAATGTTTCAGCCCAGGTCTTAACACTTTCGGTTTTGTTGGGTAGCGTTAGAGGCAATTCATCAGCCGCCTGGCGTATAAGGGTAAATAGATCTTCGAGAAGAATACGCCAGGAGATTCCGTCCATAACCCAATGGTGAGCGACCAGTCCTAACCGGTCATGGTCAGCAAATCGAAACACGACGGCGTTGAGCAACGACCCCTTCTGAAGATCGATTTCTTCCTGGAATTTCTGCCAAAGGCTCTGGAACGATGACTCGTTTTCGGGTGAGTCCGTTAGATCAAAAACACGCAGAACGGACGATGAAGGGGTTGACTGGTTATATTGAGTCACATGCGAATCCTCCACTTGAACCGTCATCCGCAGGGCATCATGATGACGATGAAGCGTCATCAAAACCGCTCGTAATGAATCCAGATTTAGTCGGGTCCGCGCCTTGAAAACAACATGCTGTACATAGCGTTTAAGTTCGGAACGATTTAAGTTTAAAAATTCATCCTGAATGGGCATCAAGAGTACAGGTCCGGTTATTTCGGCTTGATCAATCGAGGTACTCACGGGTAGTAGTCGGGCGGCCAACTCATGCACGCAGGGAGCTGCAAAAATGATGCGGGCATCCGTTTGATAACCAGCCCGGTAGAGCTTGGAGCTAATCTGAATGGCTTTGATGGAGTCGCCCCCTAAATCGAAGAAATTAGCCTGACGACCAATGGCTGCTTTACCCAGTACTTGAGCAAAGGCTGCTGCAACAGCAACTTCCTCCGGCGTAATGGGAACTTCAACGCTGGTTTCTATTGGTTGTTCAACAGGTTCATCAGCCAATAAGGCCACTTTATCGACTTTTCCGTGGGGGGTGTAGGGTAAGCAACTCACCACCCGCCATACA
>CAXTKE010000030.1:0-7650 GCA_964244845.1 uncultured Spirosoma sp. | reverse complement strand
TAGTTGGCACAAACAAAATGCTGCCCGACAGTTATGGTTTGAGAACCTGACACCATTCCACGACCCTTTTTCTTGCAGATCACCTGTTTTATATTAGTAAGCAACTGCGCCGTATAGCTGCCGGACTTTCGTGCGCGAGCGTTTCAGCCGCATCTTCACCGTGCTGTCTTTTAAGTTGAGTTGTGCTGCAATCTGCTGTATCGGCATGCCATCCTGATATTTTAACTTTAGCAGGGCGGCTTCCTGTGGTGAGATACGCTTCATAGCCAATGAAAGATTCTGCAAACTATGTTCAACCGGATCGCCCTCGTCCGACGTATAGCCATACTCATCCGTTTCATCCTTCAGGCTTGTTGTTGGCAGTCGTTTGGCCAGCCGTATCTGGTCTAAACAATAGTTATGAGAAATGGCGTGCAGCCAGGTCGAGAACGATGAACGTTCCTGAAAACGATCCAGCCGGTTAAACATGCGGATAAAAATGTCGTGCGTAAAATCCTGCGCCTTTTCGGAGTCTTTGGTCAATGAAAAGCATCGTTTGTAGATCTTGCCCACATAGCGGGTATAGAGCACTTCGAAGCAAGCATTGGGGCTATTGTGGAGGTACTGGCGGATCAGTTCTTCGTCGGTCAGATTAGGTTTCATAATCGCAGGAAGTGTAGGAATTAAGTTTACGTATTTGCTTATCGGTTTACTGATACAAACTTGGCCTTCCTGCCCCTTCTTTTACAATAGATTTCGATGAACTGTACGTTTTGCCCGTTTTTTGGTAGAAACTTAGAAATAATGATTCTTTTTAGTTAAAGACACTGTATTTTTAAAATACATATTGTTACCATATTTACTGGTAGAAATACTTGTGTTATATTGCAGTGTCTTAGCCAAAATGAACGAATGAAAGGACTTGTATTTACAGAATTATTAGAAATGGTTGAAGCCAAATTCGGGTACGAATTAGTTGATCAGCTTCTCACCGAAAGTGACCTGCCCTCGGGCGGAACCTACACCTCCATTGGCACCTACGACCACGCTGAAATGGTTACGCTGGTCAATAACCTGAGCCGACATACCCAAACACCCGTGCCCGAATTGCTGCGTACCTACGGCCGGTATATGTTCAGCGCGTTTACCCGCAGTTACCGCCCGTTTGTTGACCGGGCCAGTTCCGCGTTCGAACTCCTTAGTTCGGTGCAGCACTACATCCACGTTGAGGTTAGAAAACTCTATCCTGACGCCGAGCTGCCGCACTTTTCTATTGAGCAACTTGCTGAAAATCACCTGCGTATGGTTTATGTATCAGAGCGTAAACTGGGCGATTTTGCCTATGGGCTTATTGAGGGCTGCCTGACGCAGTATGGCGAGAAAGCAACGATTACTAAAACGGTTCTGACCGACGACGGGAGCCAGGTGATGTTCGACATTGTGAAGGAATAACCCTATGGAGGACATTGGTCAGGACATTGGTCTGATTAAACGGCGGCTGCTTCGCGAGCGAACCGCTCGCCTGCAGGCCGAAGCCATTCTGGAAGAAAAAGCACTGGCACTCTACAATGCCAATGAGCAACTGCTCCACCTGAACGAAAATCTGGGGCAGCAGATTCGCGCCCGGCTGGCCGAACTCCGCCAGAGTGAACAACGCTACCGCCAGCTTATTGAGTCGGTACAGGATATTATTTACAAAATTTCGCCAGACGGTTTTTTCACCTTCGTTAGTCCCGTCGTTGAAAAACTGCTGGGCTATACCGAACAGGAATTTGTTGGCAGGCATTTTACTGATTTCATAAAACCCGGTTACCGGCAGTCGCTCATTGGGTTCTATCAGGAAATGATGCTGCACCAGCACGACAGCACCTACAATGAGTTTCCGGTAGTTGCCAAAGATGGTCGTGTCGTCTGGATTGGTCAGACCGTCCGGTTGATCGAGAGTGACGGAAAAATTCTCGAACTGGTGGCCGTAGCGCGGGATGTTTCGGACCGGAAACAAGCCGAGGCTGCCCTCCAGTCGACCCAAATTCGGCTCTCAACGCTAATTACCAACCTGCAGTCGGGCGTGCTGGTCGAAGACGAAAACCGGCGGGTCATTTTAGCGAACCAACTTTTCTGCGACATTTTTGAGATTCCCGTCAGCCCCGATGATTTAGTGGGCTTCGACTGCGCCGAAGCGCGGCAGCAGGTAAAGCCCCTCTTTGTTCAGCCCGAAGAGTTCATTCAGCGGATGGACAAACTGCTGGAAACCCGCCAGGCCTGCGTGGGCGAGGAAATCTCTATGGTTGACGGAAAGATTCTGGAACTTGATTACATTCCTATTTTTCTGGACGACGACCAGTACAGAGGTCATCTGTGGAAATACACGGATGTGACGGAAAAATACAGAGCACGCGAACTCATTCGCCGAAGCGAGGAGAAGTACCGGGGCATCATGAACAACATGGAACTGGGGCTGCTCGAAGTCGATAACGACCAGACCATTTTGCGTGCCTACGAGCGGTGCTGCAAGATGCTTGGCTATACGGAAGATGAACTGATTGGCAAAAATGCATCTATCCTGCTGGTGCCACCCGAGTTTATTGAGGTCATTGACCGCCAGCAACTGGAGCGGCAGCGGGGTAGTGCCGGTTCGTATGAGTTGCAGTTGATTAAAAAAAATGGCGACCGGATCTGGGTGCTGGTCAGTGGCGTACCCATTCTCGATGAACACGGAGTGATTGTTGGCTCGATGGGTATTCATTATGACCTGACCGAGCGGAAGCTGCTTGAGCATGAACTGGCGAAGGCCAAACATGTTGCCGAAGAGGCTCAGCAGGCAGAAAAGCAGTTTTTTGCCAACATGAGCCACGAAATCCGAACGCCCCTCAATGCTATTATTGGCATGTCGCACCTGTTGTTCGATACGCAGCCCACCCGGCAACAACGCGAGTACATCGATATTCTGAAAACATCAGCCGATTTTCTGCACAGTCTCATCTCTGACTTACTGGACATGACTAAAATTGAAGCCGGTCGGATTGAAATTCACGCCCGCCCGTTCGATCTGGCCGGGTTGCTGCGCAGCACGCAGAAGGTATTCGAGATGAAACTCCAGAGTCGACCCATTTCCATCGACGTCATGCTGGATGCCCGAATTACCGATGACTTTGTTGGCGACGACGTCATGCTGAATCAGATTTTGATGAACCTGGTGGGCAACGCCGAGAAGTTTACGGAAGAAGGCACCATCCAGATTATGGCCAAAGTTAAAAAAGAAGAGGGCGATTATCATTGGATCGAGTTTACCGTTTCGGACACGGGCGTTGGTATTCCAGAGGAGAAATTAGGCCTTGTCTTTCAGAAATTCAAGCAGGTAAATCCGCAGGGCCACAAGCATAAGGGAACCGGCTTAGGCCTCGCCATCACGAAGGAACTGGTTGAACTTCAGGGCGGTGTAATTTCGGTGCGAAGCCAGCCCGGCTTTGGCAGCACGTTTACATTTATCCTGCCCTATACCAAATCGCTGGTTAAGACGGAACCGAAAAGCGTTACCGAGATGTATCTGGCCCCTGTTGATGAGTTGCAAACCTGCAACGTGCTCATTGTAGAGGATAACCTGATGAATCAGACGTATATCGGCAGCCTGCTCAACAAATGGAAGATTCCCTACACCATGGCTTCGGATGGAAAGCAGGCCGTTGAAATTGCCAAAACCCAACGGTTTGATATCATTCTGATGGACATTCAAATGCCCATCATGAACGGTTACGAAGCCACTGTAGCCATCCGAAGCACACACAATCCCAATCAATATACGCCGGTTGTGGCACTCACCGCATCGGCTATGCTTGACCACAAGAGCGTGGCAATGGAGGCCGGTATGAACGATTTTCTAACCAAGCCTTTTGAGCCAAATCAACTTATGGCTGTGTTGCAGCGGTTCGCCCTGACAACCCCGAAAGCGGAGCATGAAGGTAATCTGCTGCTCTTTGATAAAGCGTTGGATCAGAAGCGTTTGTCGGAATTATACGGCACCGATGCCGCCTATGCCGCTGATATGTTCGCTACGTTTCTAACCGATATTGTGCCCGATATTTTTACCCTGCCCGCCATGTGTCGGGAGGAGGACTGGCTTGCTTTGGCCAACGTGGCCCACAAACTGAAGCCCGCTTTGGGGATGGTGGGCCTGTCGGAACTGGAGGGTAAAATGAGACAAATTGAAAAAAGAGCGCAGCAAACATCCGACCGGCAACTCGTGCAAACCTACTGTAGCGAGGTTGTCGATGAATTGACAACAATGCTCCCGGTTCTTGAATCAGAATTGAAAAAACTCTCTTTGGTATAATCCACAATGAGCCTGACCTGCATAATTGTTGAAGACGAACTGATGTCGCGTAAATCGCTGCAGCGTCTTTGCGAACAACACAGTTCCTTAGAGTTGCTGTCGGCGTTCGATAATGCCCTCAGTGCGCTGGATTTTCTGGCTGAGCAGGAGGTCGATTTGATCTGGCTTGATGTAGAGATGCCCGGCCTGACCGGTTTTGGGCTGCTCGAAAAACTGCCCACTATTCCCTTCGTTATCCTGACAACCAGTAAGATAGAATATGCCTTCGATGCGTTTCAGTATAACGTGACGGATTATCTGAAGAAGCCCATCACGTTGCCCCGGTTTAACATAGCGGTAGAAAAAGTACTTGATCTGCATACGCGAGCCAAAGCAAACTTAGACGATGGACGGCAGGAAATTTATATTAAAACCGATGGGCGGTATATCCGGCTCCCTTTCGAGACGATTTCCTACGTCGAAAATACGGGCGATTATGTCAAGATTTTCACGGCTACCCAGACCCATATTGTGTACACGACAATGAAGTACTTAGAAGAGAAATTAGGTACTCAGTTTCTGCGTGTCCATCGCTCCTATATCGTTCATCTCGGAAAGATTGTGGATATTGAAGATAATACGCTGGTTATCAGTAATAAAGTAATTCCCATCAGCCGGGCTAATAAATCAGAACTGATGAATCGGTTGAACCTGCTTTAGTTGCATTGTATAACCGGAAGCCTCAAACACCAAATAATAGATAAATAATAACCTTTAAAAACTACGCTCCATTATTGCACCCGTTAAATAGAAAGGCTACTCGTATGATGCTAAACATAAAGACGCTGGATACGAATAATGAGTATCGGAATTTTTACTGGTGGTTTGACCGGATAGAGACGACCTTCGATGTATTGAATACCATTTCTTCCAGAGGGGATCAAATCCTTAAAGCCGAAATTATTGATAATGACCAGCGTACCGTATTGCCGGCGGAGGCCTTTGACGGCAGTGGCAGCCGCTGCTCGGATGTAATTCAGCAGTTGGAGCGCGAATGGAAAGAAATTTTAAACCAGCCCGTCAATATGCGGTCGGTCAATAAGCAGTGGCTTATTAGCCTGACCCGTAGTCAAATCAGGAATCAGAATGACCGGATTGCTCAGCTTGAGCGGGCCATTGAAACGATTGAGCAGCGACTCCAGCAGGTTGAGCATAGTTATGAAGTAAAATCCTGCTGCATTAACCTGCTCAGTCGGTATCAGATGAGCCTCCGGCAATACCAGAATCAACTTCACCTCGCCCAGTCCCGTCGGCAACTACTGCAAAACCAATTACACAAATTGCAGAATCAATAAGTAACGTACACACATACCTAATCAACCCGGTTCGACCCCGTCGGGGTCAGATGTTTATAGTCAATGAGATTTTCTATAGACATCTGACCCCGACGGGGTCGAACCGGGTTGAGTGGATATTTGTACCGGTAATAACGAACCCCAAAAGCCTATCTATGCGCTGTAGATAGGCTTTTGGTTGCTATGGTGTGGTCCTGACGGGAATCGAACCCATATCAAGCGTTTAGGAAACGCTTATTCTATCCGTTGAACTACAAGACCCAAACGTAAAAACCTATAAGGCCCTGAAGACCTTATAGGTTTCTCGCTGTAAAATTGCCGAAAATCCGTCAACCGGCCAAACCGTCGCCGAACGCTGCCGATTCGGACAGGGGCACATGAACCCAGTTGGGGTAAATAAAATAGTGCTTTTCTTTCACCAAATCGTAAAGCAACTGGCGTAGTTCGCCCACATTTTCGCCGGTTTCGGCCGATATAAACGCTACGTAGTCCGCTTTTTGGGCCAGATACGTTTTCTTCAGATACTCCAGCGCGGATTTTTTACGGACCGCCACCGGAATAACCACATCCTCATGCGAGTCCGCAAAATCATCGTCTTCATCGTCAAACGAGTCGGCTTTCTCGATCCATTCCTCTTTGGGAACAAAGCGGTCCATTTTGTTGAACACCAGCACCATCGGTTTGTCAGCCGCTTTAATATCGGCCAGGGTAGCGTTCACGACTTCGATCTGCTCCTCAAAATTGGGGTGCGATACATCCACAACGTGAACCAGAATGTCGGCTTCGCGCACTTCATCGAGCGTCGATTTAAACGACTCGATCAGCATGGTCGGCAGCTTGCGTATAAACCCAACGGTATCGGTCAGCAGAAACGGCAGGTTACCGAGGGTTACTTTACGAACGGTCGAATCGACAGTGGCAAACAGTTTATTTTCGGCAAAGACATCGGTTTTTGCCAGCGTTCGCATCAGCGTTGACTTGCCCACGTTGGTATAACCTACCAGCGCAACACGCACTAACTGGTCGCGTTCTTTCCGGCGGGTTACACTCTGTTTCTCGATCTTTTCCAGTTTCTCCTTCAGAAATGCGATCCGGTCTTTCACAATCCGGCGGTCGGTTTCCAGCTCTTTCTCGCCCGGTCCACGCATCCCGGTACCGCCTTTCTGGCGGCTCAAGTGCGTCCATAAGCGGGTTAGGCGGGGAAATAAATACTGATACTGGGCCAGTTCGACCTGAACGCGTGACTGCGCCGTTTGTGCCCGCATCGAAAAAATATTCAGGATGAGCAGACTGCGGTCAAGCACTTTAACATCCGTAAATTCTTTTTCGAGATTCCGCACCTGAGCGGGCGTCAGGTCGTCGTCAAAAATGATGGAATCGACAGGATTGGCAAGAATAAACTGCTGAATCTCTTCCAGTTTCCCTTTCCCCACAAACGTGCGGGTATCGGGCCGGTCGAGTTTCTGGGTAAACGACTTAATCGTTTTCACGCCCGATGTTTCGGCCAGAAACGCTAATTCGTCAATATAATCTTTGGTTTGGTCGGCGGTTTGCTTTTGCGTAATCAGCGCGACCAACACAGCGGTTTCGGGTGGTTTTTGGGTGTCGACCATAAATGAAATTACGTGTTAATAAATTGATTGTTAAGGGGTTATTCTCAGCACGGATGTGAAAGTTTTATCGGTATAGAAACCGGATTTACGGTCAGCCATGCAATAAATAACGACCCATATTGGGTAAAAGTTTCTGCTGATTCGCTACCGGAACCAATTGTAATAGCTCAGACCTGAACGGTTTTCCAGAGACCCCGGCGGAACACCCAGATGGCAATCGCGGCCAGCAATGTCTCGCTGATGGCTACCGACCAGAACACGCCCGGCGGCCCCCAGTTCAGGAGATGGGCCAGCGTATAGGCCAGCGGAATTTCAACCACCCAAAAACACGCAATGTTAATATTGACCCGTGAATTAGTCAGTAAAGAAGGCTACTTCCTTTTTTTGGAAGAAA
>CAXTKE010000029.1:0-12441 GCA_964244845.1 uncultured Spirosoma sp. | reverse complement strand
GGGTTTGTCCCCAAATGTGCCTAAAAACCGTCTCCAGTCAAATATAGCAAGTCCAATGGCCAGTTCCTTCACTAAATCGAACAACTGACGGCTTTTAAGGGAATAGACATTGGTTTCAAAAACAAGCCCCTCCATTGTCAGGTAATACACCATCGAATCGGGCTTGGTAAGATGCCGCATCGTAGCCGCCAGCCGGTGGCTTTTGAGGTCATCAATCAGGCGTACCTTGCCGAGCGTGTCAATGGCGTAAGAGCCAATCAGTGCCTGATACGACGGGTTATGAATCATCCGGTTGGCAAATGTGCCGGTATGACTCAGCGGATGCTTATGGCTGGTCATATCGGGGCTGATTTCGTATAACCCGACATCTGCCCCCTGATGTGCGCGACGTAGCCGACCGCCCAAAGTTTGCCCGCCCAAGGTACCAACGCCCCAATGCCCGCTTCGCTACGGATGGTGTGGTCGCTCATCACTGTCATCTGCGGGAAAACACCTTTAATTTGGAGGGGCTGTTACTGGGCAACCGATTCCGTTAACCTCCCACATGCCAGTAAAAAAATATGTATAAATTTCTGATTACCATATCATTAAGGGTGGTGTTGGCTGACCTGTTTATTTTTCGATGATTTCTGCCGCGTTACTCTTCGACCCAGAACTCAATGGCTAAGTGAGGCACCTGAGGACTTAGTGTGGCTCCCCGTTGCCTGCCCAGCGCAATGTTTCGGGCCGAAGGGGTGTACCGATACCCGGCAAATGGCTTTTTAGAACCCGTTTCGAGGTTGAATTGAAAGGGCTTGCCGGATCGATTGGTCAAGACGATGACCTGCTTGCCGTCAGGTGTTTTGAACGCCATAATCCGGTTGTCTTTCCGAACAACATCTTCATCGACATGATACCGGCGTGAGTTCCAGGGCATATACTTGAGGAAACCGGCGATGGCGTTGAAATTACGGTCGTTGTAATCCCAGTGGCCTTTTTTTATCTGGCTGTTTTTGGTAAAATCCGTGTCGTCTTCAGGACGCCAGAAGCCCAGCGAGTAGCCCGACGCTTCGGCGTTGTAGGTGGGTTTGAGCGCGTGCAGCCAGAACCAGGTGGGCGAGTTGGCGAACGTCAGCCAGTTCAGCACGCTTTGCGCCGTGTTCAGGCAGAGGGTGTCGTGAGTGGGATGCTGATACTCAAACTCGTTCTGGAAAACCGGCTTATCGAAGGTGTTTGTCGTGTATTTGGGTGCTTCCTCAATAACCTGGTTGGAGTTGGCCCCAATGCGGTGATACACCCAATCGTCTACGTACCGAAGCAGGGCGGTGTCCTGCTGAACCAATTTGCCAATTTCTCCGGTGTTCCCGTTCCAGGAATCGACCATAATACGGGTGTTCGGCGCGGCTTTCCGCACTTTGGGAGCCACCGCCCGGAACGCATCAACGTATAGTTGGGGCGAGTACTGACAGTGCGAGTACGACTGTGGGGCTTTGCCCAGCGTGAGGCTACCCACATCGATAACATTGGGTTCATTTTGCAGCCCCCACATCGACACCTTCACCCCCGCCCGTTGCATATACCGGATGTCGTCTACCAGCGCGTTGCCAAAGGCGTTGAGAAAAGCGGAGTCGTTGCTTTTGAGCGTACCGCCAAGATAGCTATCAGTTGTTTTCCAGGCCGGAGCGCAGGACCAGTATTCCATCGAAATGCCCTCCATGCCTGATTCCCGAATCATTTCTTTCAAGTCGCTGAGTTGATTAGGGTAGCGTTCAACGATGCGCTTTTTCTCGGTATCTAAGCCCCGGAAGTATAGGCCCATCGCCAGCCGACAGTACCGAAACCCTTTCAGCACGTCGTTGTAAAAGCGTTTGCGTTCGGCAGGCACGAGGTCATGCGGCACGGCCACTACCTTGTCGGGCATCCCCGAATTTCCTGACCCAATCGCATCATTCTGTATTTCAACTCCTAAGCCCAAGATTACCTGTTTAGGCTGGTCGAGCCGGACTTTGTACCGACCCGAGGCAACCGACAGGTTGACGCTGCCATTCGCCGATGTTGGCGTTTGCGCGTATACGGTCACGGCTACCGTCATCAGCCAGAATAAAGAGAATAGTATTTTCATGGGAATAGAAAGAAATAGTGGATAGTGCTGAAAGTTAGTTGTGTTGCGTGATTAGGTTGTGCCGCTTTTGTAGAGACGCATACTTGCGTCTCGGCGGGCGTAAGCAACAACGTGTCCTTACAAACCACTGTCTGTCAATTCGGTAGCGTATCATTCGGTGGGGGAGTGAGACGCAAGTATGCGTCTCTACAAACAGGGTACAACATCATTAGCCAATACAGTCAATAACAACGTACTTCATAAATCTGGGCGGACGGATCGCCGTTGGTCGCATGGACGTTGACGCGCAGGGCGGATGCCTGAATTAATTCCGGCAAGGCGTGTTTGCGGTGCCGCTGGTAGTTGCCCGTTACATCCAGTATTGTTTTCCAGCCGCCGTCGACCAGTGCCGAAATTGAATAATCTTTGGGGCATTGCGGGTCGCGGTAAAATGGCCCATAGGCGTGATATTCCCGAATCAGGTGACCGGGGAATGTAAGCTCGACCTGCTGGATCGTCTGTAGTTCGGGCCAGGCCAGTTCAAGCCACTGCGTCAGCGGTTTGTTCGGGTCGGATTTCCAGAGATTGGTGAACTGATAGGGCCGGGTGATGCCCGACAGCACGTTTTCGGGACCGAAACAGGGCTGTGGTGGGTCAAGCCGGAAGCTCAGCGTGTGGCCGTTGCCAAACCGGCGCATCCGGCTGTCGCTGATCTGGTACAGGGCCATGTGGCCCGGCTCGATACGACCCGCCATCAACCAGTCGACGTTTCGATTGGGCAGCAAATCAAGCCGGATAAAGCGGCCCGCTGGCAGGTTAGTCAGGTTTACGTCCCAACTCACCCAGTGCTGTCCCGGTGGAACCGTCAACACCGTTTCGGCAAGCGTTTCGAGTTCGCAGGCGCGGTAATCCCAGATGTGCTGGGCCAGCCGAACCTGCGCCGTTACCGCCTGTGGTTTATCGGAGTGATTGGTTAAACATACGTCTATGTTACACAGTTCCGGTCGACCAATGGCGATCAACTGGCCGCGCCGGTTTTCGAGCGTTTCGAGGCTGTACTGCGGCTGGTCGCGCCAGATTAACAGGCCTTCGTGAGCACCTTTGCTTTCCGGCCCGGCACCGTACAGCAACGCCTGGCTGCTGGCCGATACGGTGGCTCGGCGGGCCAGATCGGTCGAATCTTCGTTTTTGTAATTGGGCAGAAAACAACCATCCCGTAACAACTGCTGCTGCACGGCCGCGATCGCCTGAGTCGGTACGTCTGCAATCGAAAGACCCCTTTGCAGAGAAATGGCTGCAGCCGTGCCAGCCGCCTGCCCCATCAGCGCGGTGGTGCTCATTACCCGAACCGTCCCTAACGCGGCATGGGTGACACTCACGTTTCGGCCCGCCATCATCAGATTGTCCACATCTTTGGCGATGAGCGACCGTAACGGAATGCCGTAGGGTCCGGCGTAACTCTTCACGGCATAGTCCGAAAACGTGTTGTATTCTTCGCCACTGGCTGGTTCGCTATGCTGGGCCAGCAAGCCGCCGGGGGTATGGAGGTCGATAAACCAACCGCCAAAGGCAATTTCGTCGGGGAATTTAGTGCGGTTTTGCGGGTCGTGTTCGGTCATCAGGTAACGACCCATGATCCGGCGACTCTCACGTTTGCCTGGTACCTGGCCAATCCAGTCGATGGCGTAATTGCGGGTGCGCTCCATCATAATGGGGTCGCGGTTTTTCATCCAGTCCCACACGCCCAGAATGTGGCGGGTCAGTTCATGACGGATGATTTCGTTATTCTCAATCGTATGGTAGGGCACCCCGATTTCGAGCCACCAGTAACCGCCCCGTTCTTCTTTGGGCGGACGGCCCTGCTGGTAGAAAAAACTCGCATCATCGTAGTGCATGGCCCAATCGGGCGTGGCGAACGGCACCGGGCGACCCATGTCTTTGGTCTTGAAATGCAGCGAACTGCCCATTACGTCTTTGCTGGCTATTTCGGGCGCGTGGGGTTCACCAAATTCGGCTCGGCTCTCGCTGCCCATCCGCCACTCGCAGCCCGCCCGGTCGGCGACGACGCCATCGCCAGTACAGTCGATAAACAGGTCTGCGTTCAGGGTCAGTTCCAGTTCGGCGTTCTGGACAATTCCCCGCACAGACTCAATCCGTTGGCCGTTCATCACCACGTCCTGAACGTCGGTGTTGACGTGGAAGGTTAGGTTGGGCGTTTGCATCGCCATGTCGTACAGGGTCATATCCCAGACGGAGTTCGTCCAGCCATTCTCGAAGATTTCTTCGTGGTTGGCGGCTCGCTCGGCGATGAGAAGTTCAGACAAAATGCCCGTTTCGCGGGCATAGGCGTGGAAAGCTGCCGCGCCGTGGGGCGTTACCCGCACCTCCGACGAACTGTTGCCGCCAAAAACGGGTCGGTTATTGACTAAGCAGGTCGTGGCGCCCTGCCGGGCAGCGGCTACGGCGGCACAAAAACCGGCCAGTCCACCGCCGATCACGACGACCTGGTACGATTCTGTTTTATGAAACATAGTTTTGTTCAGGTTGAGTTATTGATTTTTGGGGCGTATTAGCCCGAATTGCCCAGAGAATGCCCCCGCTGATGAGGGCCAGTGCGCCAGCGAAAAGTCCCACCAACCGGGCTTTATCTCCGGCCGTAACCGTTAATCCAGCCATTAACAGGGCCAGTACGCCGATGCTATAGGCCAGAATCCGGGCGGGAAATAAAGAGAGCGGCACCCTTGATCCGGGCACGGTTTCCACTCGTTGCTGTTGCGTAAACTGACTGAAATAAGCCGATTTTGTTCCGGCCCGAATTTCCAGCATGGTCAGCACGAGCAGCGGTACCAACACGCCGATTAGCACCTCCATCACCGACGCATTGGCCCGAAACCAGAACAGCGCGGGATTTGTCGGATTGGCCGGGATACCGAATTTAACCAAAGCTGCCGCCACAAACGCCGAACCTGTTGAATACCAGACCGCATTTTGCCGGATACCGCCGAACAGCAGCCCCCACAACACGGGCAGCACCATCGACACAACGAGCAAACTGGTGAGGGTCAGGATTACTTTTTCGGCCCCGCCCAGCACCGGAATGGCCACCGCGATGCTGATGATGACCGCGCCAATCAGAAACGAACTCATCCGGCCTACCCACACCAACTGCTTCTGAGTGGCGTTCGGGTTGATAATCGGCTTGTAAAAATCGTCTGTAACGGCCCCGGCATAGACGTTCACCTCACCATCGATGTAACTGGCGGCCGACGAAAACATAGCCGCCAGCAGCAGCCCAATCATGCCCGGTGGCAGCACCGACGCACACGCCAGAAAATACGCCTGCTCCGGGTTAGCGTTGGGGTCGATGAGTCGGTAAATCATGGGCGGCAGCATCCAGATAATCGGGCTGACTATATACAGTGTGCCAAACAGATACGATGACCGCCGGGCGTTGCGCGGGTTGCTCACGGCCAGAAACCGCTGCACAAATACCCATTCACCGCCCAGTTTAAAGGTGTGGACGACAATCCAGCCCAGCAGAAACAAATACGTAAACGACCCACTGGCCGGGGAGAGAAAACCGGGTGGCACGGCATTGATAAATCCAGATACGCCACCCACCCGCGCCAGACACAGCGGAACGACAAAAAGCACCGTTGTCATGAGTACCACAAACTGGATGGAGTCGATGATGAGCACGGCCCACAACCCGCCACTGACGGCATACATGAGCATCAGCAGGCCGGAGAAAATAGTGGCGTAGGCAACGGCCAGTTTGCCGGTTGCGGGATCGACGAGCGGATTGTCGGGGGCGAGGGGCATCAGGGCGCACAGCAACGTAGCGAAGGCGTAGAGGGCCACCGCCATCGCCACCACTTTGAAGCCCATGCCGACCCACGTATAAAACTGCACGGCCGCCTGACCGAACCGCAGCTTGACGTATTCGCCAACCGATTCAATGCCCAGCGAAGCCCAGCGTCCGGCCAGATACTTCCCGACCAGAAACGAACTGACCCCCGAACACATCAGGATGCTCACGGCTACTAATCCCTGTTTGTAGGCAATGCCGCCCCAGACCACGAACGTACCCGCCGAAAACGCGCTCATAAACGCCGACAAGCCTGACAACCACCAGGTTGCCTGTTTGCTCACGGCAAACATATCCGACGACGTTTGATTGCGTTTGTGGAGTATGCTGCCAATGACCAGCATGCCAATGGCGTAAACAACCAGAATCAGGTAATCGAGTGCGGTCATAGCGAGGTTAGAGTTACCGGTTTTAATTTATTCCCAACCCGGATTTTGAGTCAGTTTTGGGTTAGCCTGAATTTCTTCCAGCGGGATGGGATAGTAGCGATGTTTCGCCTGCGGGCTTCGCGTGGGATACACCTCGTTGACCGCCTTCGGAATCACCGTCAGGAAGGTGTTTGTTCGGGTAAGGTCGTACCAGCGATCTGCTTCCCCAAACAATTCCCACGAACGCTCCTGTAATACAGCCGCAATGAACGCATCTTTACTCAGTCCCGGTGTGAGGTCGGCCAAACCCGCCCGTTTGCGGACCGTGTTGATGTAACCGTAAGCGGTAGCGGTTGGACCAGTGGCGCGGGCTTCGGCTTCGGCGGCAATCAGGTAAACGTCCGCCAGCCGGATAATGGGAAAATTACAGTTGTTGGCTTCCGCAATGGAGTTTGGGTCGCGGTACTTGCGAATCAACACGCCTTTGGGCGTAACGGGCGTGATGTCTTTCTGGGGTACGATTTTCCCCGCTACGTCGCGGTAAGTTGTATCTAACAACGCCCGCCGTTTGTCTTTTGGGTCGAACGAGTCAAAGAACGACTGGTAAGCAAACCATGACCCATACGATACTTTGGCGTAGTCGATTCCCGAACTGTTGCGGGGACCGGCAATGCCCATGACCGTCAGCCAGCGACCGGGCGTGAGCCGCTCGGCCTCCACCGCCCACATGTTTTCAGCACGGGCCGCGTCTTCTTTATCGACATCGAACACGTCGAGTACGTTGGGCATGAGCGAATATTTGCCCGAATTAATAACGGCCTGCGCCAGTTGCAGCGACTTCGCCCAGTCTTCGTTATAGAGGGCCACTTTGGCGTAAAGCCCCTGAATGGCTTCTTTGGATGGTCGGCCCTTCACTAACGTAGCTGAATAGGACGGCAATCCGGCAACTGCCTGATCCAAATCGCTGTAGATTTGCTTGTACACATCGGCGCGGGGACTTTTGGCAATCAAGGCCTCGGCTTCGCTCGAACTGGCCTTTGTCTTGACCGGAACATCGCCAAAATTTTTGGTTAGCGTCCAGTGATACAACCCCCGAAGGGCATAGGCTTCGGCCAGGATTTCGGTTCGGCGTTGCACATCCATCGGAATGGCGGGTACTTTTTCGATGACCCAATTCGCATTTTCGATGCCTTTGTAGCTATACCGCCAGACACCCTGCGGCCCTTCGGTTTCGTGCCGACCTGAGTTGCGCTGGGCCGTAAAATAAGGGTCGTAAGTAAACAGTGTGATGGTGTTGCGGCCAACCACGGCTCGTGGGTACGACTGGTCGGCGGCAAAATCAGAAGCGGCTACCAGCGGAAAACCATAGAGATTGATGAGCGACCCCGACGAAGAGGCAAGCCCAGCTTCTGCATCGGATGCGGTTTTATAAAAGTTGGTCGTGAAGATGGACGAATACACGGATTCTTCCAGTTTACTACACGATAGGGTCAGGGAAGACACGAGTGTCACCCCAACCAGCAGCACTTGTTTTTTTATCGTTTTCATGGTAAAAAGAGCCAGAGAAAGTTAGAAGGTTACCTGCAAACCGCCCAGATACGACCGGGCAATGGGATAGGAGCCATTGTCGATGAACTGCGTGTTGGAGTTGCCGAAGTTATTTACTTCGGGGTCGAAACCGCTGTATTTCGTGAATGTGAGCGCGTTGTTGGCACTGACATAGACCCGAATCTGACTGATGCCTTTGATCTTCGGCAGCGTGTAGCCGAGCGAGATATTCTTCAGCCGCACAAACGAAGCGTCTTCCACGTATCGGTCTGAAATGGGCAACCGCCCGCCCTGAAAACCACTGGCGTATTCGGTATTGGGGTTGGTTGGCGACCAGCGATTGGCCAGACCAGCCAGCACATTTTGCTGCCCCAACGCCGTTTCAAACGTGTAGCGGAAGAGGTTCATCAGTTTGTTGCCCTGAACGCCCTGCACAAACAGGCTCAGGTCGAAACCCCGGAAGCGCAGCGACGACGAAACGCCGAAAATGTAGTTAGGCTGGGCATCCCCGACATTCACCTGGTCAGCCGCCGTAATCATGCCGTCGCCATTCAAATCTTTTACTTTGTGTCCCCCTACCCGACCGTCATAACCGGGCAGAATGGTCTCGCCCGTTTGACTGATGCCATCGAACAGGTACGTCCGGTAGAGACCCATCGGGTAGCCCACTTTCAGTAGGGCATAGGCCGAACGCGGCAATTCATCCAGCACCCCGTCGAGGGATAGCACCCGGTTCTGATTAAAGGTAACGTTGGCCGAAGCATCCCACTGAAGCGAACGTCCGCCACCGGGCAAAATCCGACCGTTTACGGCCAGCTCAACGCCCTGATTACGAATCGATCCGAAATTACCCGTCAACGCCGTGTAGCCCGACGACATCGGTAACACCTTTTGAAATAGCAGATCATCGGTCCGTTTGTTGTAATAATCGGCCACTAACGACAGTCGGTTGTTGAACAGGCTTACATCCAGCCCAATATCGAGTTGAGTTGACCGCTCCCATTTCAGGTCAGGATTCGGAATGGCGTTCGGGTTAATGCCCGTCAACGGCGTATGGTTGTAGTTGTAGTTCAGCCCCGATGCACCCACGGTAGCTAAGGATTGATACGGCTCAATGGCCCCGGCATTCCCGGTAATGCCCCAACTGCCGCGCAGTTTCAGGTCAGAAAAAACGGGCAGTCCTTTCATAAACGACTCTTCCACAATGCGCCACGCACCCGCTACCGCCGGAAAAAATCCGTATTTGTTGTTTTCCCCAAACCGACTTGCCCCATCCACGCGGGCCGTCAAATCCAGGAAGTATTTGTCTTTGTAGCCATAATTAATCCGGCCCAGATACGAGTCCAGCCGGGCTTTGCTCTTGTAGCTGTTAACGCTCCGGTTCACGGCCAGCCCGACGGAATTATTCTCCGTTACGTCGTTGGGGAAGTTGGACGCTGCCTGCTGGTAGTTCTGGTTCACATTCGCCTGGGTCGCCAGCACGGCCGTTGCCGTTAGCGTGTGATGCTCGGCTATGCGCGTCCGGTACGTAAAAATGCTTTCGTGCAATAATGTCCGGCCATAAATACTGTTGTTATCGGCCGTGCCACCCCCCGAAGCCAACTGCGACTGACTCAACAACGAAAGCGGAGCGTAGAATTCGGCCAGTGTGGTTCCCAGATCGGCGTTGAAGCTGGGCCGATAGGTAAACCCTTTAAACAGGGTGAAGTCCGCGTAGGCATTGACCAAAAATCGCTGGGTAGACCGGCGGTTGACCGGAATAAGCTGGTTGAGGGGATTAGACACTTCCTGATACTGCCCGTTCATCTGGTCCTGAAACGGAAATACGCTGCCATCGGCCCGGTAGGGAACCAGCGTGGGGGGCGCGGCTACGGCAGCACCCAGCACCCCGCCCCGCGTAACGAGTATATCCGAACCGGTGCCGCCTGCGTTCACGCCATTACTGGTTGTATAACCGTAATATAGGCTGGTGCCAATCCGAACCCGATTCGAGAGCGTATGGTCGAGGTTTGAGCGCAACGAATAGCGCGTAAAGTTTGAGTTTTTGATAATACCGTCCTGATTGAAGTAATTCAGCGACAGGGACAGTTGGGTTTTCTGGTTGCCGCCCGTCACCGAAAGCTGGTGGCTTTGAATGGGAGCCTGCCGGAAAATCAGGTCCTGCCAGTTTGTGCCTTCGCCTACGCTGGTTGGGTCGGCATAGATGGCGCGTTTATAGACTTCGTTTTCCAACTGGGCAAATTGCCGGGCGTTCAACACATCGATTGTTTTGTTCACCTGCTGCACACCCGCGTAGCCGTCGTAGCTAACCCGCGTGATGCCTTCCTTCCCGCGCTTTGTCGTAATCAGCACCACGCCGTTCGCGCCCCGCGCCCCATAAACAGCCGTTGACGAAGCATCTTTGAGCACTTCAATCGACTCAATATCGTTCGGGTTGATCTGCGAGAGGGGGCTAACCTCGTTGATACCGCCCGTGTTGCCGATTTGGATACCGTCGATGACGTAGAGTGGTTCCGACGTGCCATTAATGGAGTTAGTACCCCGAATGCGGACGCTGACGTTGCCGCCCGGCGCCCCGGAGTTTTGCGTAATCTGTACACCAGCTACGCGGGCCTGTAGTCCCTGCGCTACGTTGGCAACGGGCGTTTGCAGGAGATCGGCGGCTTTGACAGACGCAATGGCTCCTGTCGTTTCTATTTTTCGCTGGGTACCGTATCCCACAACCACAACCTCCTCCAGTGATTTATCGTCGGTTGTCAGGCTGACATTCACGAGCGTCCGCCGGTTAACGGCCATCTCCTGCTTCTGATAACCAATGGCTGAAAAGACCAGCGTTGCCCCCGACCCGACGGCTATGGTGTAGTTTCCGTCGCTGTCAGCCGTGGTTCCTTTAGTACTGTTTTTAATGGCGACGGTGGTGCCGGGTATCGCCACCCCGTTCCCATCCGTGATTCGACCTTTCACCGAAACATCCTGGGCGATACAATAGAGCGGGAACAGCATCAAAAAGGTGAGCCATCGGACGCATGTAATCATCGTGTTCATACGGAATAAAGAGGTAAAGGTTGATAAGACATAACAGGTAGTTGATTAGGATAAACTATGAATAATTCAATTTTCAGGTGATGATGGATGGTCTGTGTTCACCTGCCTATAGTTGTTGTTAGCAGGCTGTTTTTGGGTTTCTTCATTAATAATAGCTGACGCAACTGGCTTGTCAAGGCAAAATGCAGCCGATGAACGCGGTTACGCCCATTAATATCTATCGGCAACGGTGCCGGTATCGTTGCCGATATACGATTTAGAGATTATTATTTTATCTTTTTCTTTTATATTATCTTTGGTCTACCCAATTTATACTGATTGGCTAATCGCGTAGCACCAGACACTGTTTCTGAGTTTAATACAATTATTTATGATTAAGTGCGTTCAGTGTGGGCAGGTGGAAACCATTCTGCGGGCGGGTTTTGTGCGGGGCAAACAGCGGTACTATTGCAAAGCCTGTGCGTATCATTTTACCCTGTCGGCCCCGTCCGAACAGGCCACGTCGGGCAAGCGACATCAGACGACAATTCAGGATGTGGCCCGGTATCTGGGGGTTTCTACATCTACGGTTTTCAGAGCTTTGCACAATCAGGCCGGCATTAATCCCGATACCCGTTTGGCTGTACTGGAAGCGGCTACTCAATTAGACTACCAGCCTAATCTGTTGGCACAGAGCCTGTCCAGTAGTGAGACGCACATCCTTGGGGTTGTTATCCCGGATATTGAACGACCGTTTTTTGCCTCCGTCGTGAGCGGCATTCAGCAGGTGGCAACCAACGCCGGGTATCGGGTGATGATCTGCCAATCGAACGAAACCCACCAGATGGAGGTGTACAATGTCCAGGCGTTGGTGGCGAACCGGGTCGATGGGTTGCTCGTGTGTCATTCCAGAGAAACGGAAACGTTTGACCACATAAAACTGCCTTACCGAAAAGGCATCCCCATCGTTCACTTCGACCGGGTTTGTGAAGAAATCAATACGTCAAAAGTTATTCAGGATGACGTTGTGGGCGCAACGGCTGTAGTTGAACACCTGTTAGAGCAGGGGTGTCGCCGGATTGCCATACTCGCTGGCCCACCCAGCTTACTCATCAGTAAACGACGCATAGAAGGGTATCTGGCTGCGATGGCAGCGTATGCGATTCCAGTGCGGGAGGAATGGATTGTACATGGCGATTTTCGGTCGGAAACCGCTCTGGCAGCCTTAGATCATTGGCTGGCACTGGAAGAGCCACCCGATGCCATTTTTTCAGTCTATGATGGAGGAGCCGTTGATCTATTGGTTGCCGTGCAGCAAAAGGGTATTTCTGTGCCTGGTGAACTGGCGTTAGCAGGCTTTGGGAACGAATCCGTAACGGGGGTTGTAACGCCTGGCCTTACTACATTTGATCAGCATCCGCGCCAAATTGGACAAACAGCGGCTCAACTCTTTTTAGATGAGCTGATAAAATCGGATAGTACTCATGCAAAAACGCTGGTTATAAAAGGAGACCTGGTTGTTCGGTCGTCTTCATTGAGATTGGCTAAATAAT
>CAXTKE010000028.1:0-12679 GCA_964244845.1 uncultured Spirosoma sp. | reverse complement strand
AACGAGGAAGACAAAATAATAGTTGGCACAAACAAAATGCTGCCCGACAGTTATGATTTAAGAATCTGACACCACGATCAGACACAAAAAAAGCCCTCCTGGTTGTCAGGAGGGCTTTTTTGCGGAAAATTTGTTTACACTTTCACCGGACGCAGGACCAGAAAACGCTTCTGAAGCCAGTAATAGCCACCAAACAGCAGGGCACTAAAGAACAGGTCGCCAACCAAACCATTCAGGAAAAAAGAGGTGCCGTTATAAAAAGCCAGACCCGCCACGTAGCAGGTCATCAGACCAGCCGCCGTTTGTGGATAGAAAGTGCTGCCGTACCAAACGGCAAAGTTGGTAATCAGAAAGAACAGGACTGACGATATAATTGACACGACGGCAATGCGACCGGCTGTAGGGCGTTGCAGCGTCCACAGGCCCAGCAGCCACGTTAAGGCAAAGCTAAGATACACAGCACCCATGCTGCCATGGAAGCCAATCAGGGCATCGCTCAGCAGCATCGCCGTAAACGGAACGGCCAGCCCCAGCCACTTACGCTCGAACGTAGCTGCGCCAAACAAAGCCAGTGCAGCTATGGGCGTAAAATTCGGCCAGTGCGGCATCAAACGAAACAAAGCAGTGGCAAGAACAAGAATCGTGAGGGTGATTAAGCGAATTTGAAGCGGCTTCATAAGTAAAATCAACAGTTGATGCACAGACGTTCGGCAAAGGTAACTCCATTAACAGACACAGCAAAGTCCAGGGTGTTTCCAGTGCGGAACGGACATGGATAAAACCAGAACTCCCAAAATTAGTTCTTAGTGGCAATACCATCACACACGCTGCCATGAACACGGTCCTGCTTATTGATATTGATTGGAAGAATATGTTTGTTCCGAGCGTATCGCTCTGGGAAATCATTATCCGGGGTACACTTACGTACTGGTTCTGTTTTTTGTATATCCGGTTTTTCAGGCGGGGTGCCGGACAGTTAACCATCGCCGATTTATTACTGATTACGCTCATTTCCGATGCGTCACAGAATGCTATGGCGGCTGATTATGAGTCGGTTACCGAAGGGTGTGTGCTGGTAGGTGTGCTGCTCTTCTGGGATTACGCCATCAACTGGCTGGGCTTCCGGTCTGTATTATTTAGCAAGCTGGCCGAACCTGACCCCGTTCTGCTCATTAAAAACGGGGTGATGCAACGACAGAATATGAAAAAAGAACTTATATCAGCTTCGGAGTTGATGGGTATGCTGAGGGAACAGGGCGTCGATCAGGTCGGCGATGTGAAAACGTGTCATATTGAGGGCAGTGGTAATATCAGCGTCGTACAAAAAGAAGGGAAAGAGTGAATCTGTGGATTAATTCGCTGAGTAGTGATGGAGATATGCAATCAGCCGCTCGACATGCATTTGCTGATAGCGATTTTGCGTCTGATGAACCAGCAGATGGCGATACACATCAATCAGGCCATCAAAATGGGTGCTATGATTAAGCCGGGCCGCAATCAGGCCTTTATAACAGCGGTGTATTTGATTATACAGGTAGGGACAGGGTAGTTCAGGATGCTCGTTGAGAAGCCGGTCGAGGGTAGGCAGCGTAGAAACCGTTTCGAGAAAAGCAAAACCCTGCTGGGTGAAAAAATCGGCAATGCGTTCGCAGGTATCAGCCAGCTCCTCGTCGGAATGGATTTTATAACGGAAATACGGACGTTCGGTGAATTTTCCGATGGAAATAACAAGCGTATTGGCATCGGAGCGGTAGTCGGACAGGTTATTGAGAAATTGCTGAGCAATCTGTTCAACCTGCTCATTGCGGCAACCAAAATTAACCTCCAGCATTGTTTCGTCGCTGTAGAACGTTGGGGACAGGATTACGTTATGAAAGCCGGAGTCAATGACGCGCCTATACTGTCTGCGTTCGGGCAGGAGAACAAACTGGTGCCGGTTAAAGAATGGCGTCAGTTGTTGATAAAGGCTCGTTTCAAAAGGGGTGAGCGTCATGAATGCAGCACTATGTCAGAAAATACGGGCAATTAAATACGTTCATAACCCGTTCAGAACGAATAAGTTTAGCGCGATGAGCAAAATAGGCGGGTAGTGTGGGGTATACAGGCCGAACTAAAGCCAACCCGATCAGGTTATGCTTTACACGCCCGATTTTGCGTGTCAATTTGGGGACGACCGGAATTGACAGCTTGCTGAGGTCGCGGGTAAGCATGCCGGGAGTTGACGGAATTTCCCGCCCAAACAAATCGTCAAAACAATAACTGGCGAATATAACTACGCCATGGCTGCCTAATCCGGAGGATTAAGCAATAGCCATTGTCTCCCCGGCCTACGTGCTGCTGGCTGGATCAGGAGGCATCGACTCGCAGCGCTGGCTCAGTTTATGGTGTTAACGGCTGAGTAAGACACAGGCACCTACGGATGACGCTTGGTCTGGTATGCACCGGGTCGATTCCCGACAATCTCAAGCATACCTAAGCATGTAGAAAGCGCGTTGGTTTCCTTGACTGGACGAGAGTTCGAATCTCTCCGTCTCCACAAACAAAAAACTTCGGTACATACTGTATCGAAGTTTTTTGTTTTACGATTTTATAAAACAGGAGCAGGCGAATCGGTGCAGAATCTGAAAAAAATGTCAGGTATGGTAAATGGTACATAGCTATTGTCGTCTCTTAAAAAATGATACAGGCTGAATTTTCGGAAATTAATCAACAGCGTGGCCGTGAAAATTTATTAGTACTAGTTATTAAATAGATTTTCACATTTAGAAAATAGAGTTACTATATTTGCGGTGTGGGTATTCTATAAACAAAAAAAACCTGTCGAATGAAAGCCAAACAAATACGGTTCTTCTCGCCTAACGAGAACAGTGAATCAAAGAAAAAAGCCGAAAAAACGGCAACGAAGGCTGCGCCGGTAACGGGTTATGTTTCATCAACTGGTAAGCTGGTATTCCCGGCGAAAGCCATTGCCCAATTGGGTATTGATCCGCAAAATAATCAGTTTAAAGTAGGTACGCAGGAAGGAAAGCGGAAAATAAAATCCCTTTACCTTATTCCGGGTACGGAAGGGCATGAAGGTACGTTTGAGTTAGAACAGGGTGCAAAAAGTTACAGCATTTCATTGCCATTCATTTTGCAAAAAGGAGGCATCGATTTTGCTGAAACGAAGCATAATTTCACGGTTAAATCGTTCGATTACGATAATGGCGTAATGGGTTATGAATTGAAATTGACCAACGAAAGCCCTAAACTGCCATATACGGGCAAACCACGGGGCCGGAAACGGTCAAATCCAGTGGCCGAATAAATGATCGCTTACGCGGCTATCAATCGTATCCGTTCCGTAAGTAAATACACGTTATAGCGAAAAAGCGAACTATATGTTCGCTTTTTTATTGTCTAATTATAGTATGTAGTCAATAAGTGCGTAGTTGACTGGATTCGATAATTTGAAACGCATCCAATTGACAAGTAATTTTCTGTTGTCAATCGTATTTGAAGCAAGCCCCTGTAGACCATTACCCCAGCTTACTGCAAGTCTATAGTACTGAGTACTATTTAATTGTGCTGGCCCAATCCAGTAAAGCCGGGTAAACATCACTAAGTAGTTGACCGGGTTTTTGTTGTCCGTAGAGTAGCTGGAGTTGTTGCGTAAACTCCCTGAATTTGATGTAATGTCGCCGGTTAACCATCAGTTTTTCCCGCTCATCAATTACATAATCGGCTGTTGCTTTATCATATGCATCACGCACATACAGGCAAAACAGGGCGTGGGTCATGTATTCGTTGAACACAGCCTGCGGTGCGCTATAAAAGTCTGTATCGCCACCCGTTTTGGTCCACACGGCGCGGTTTCCAAATATCGCTTCGACCTGTTTTTTATAGCGACTGGTAACCGGATTGACGTAATTATGATCTATTTCCGTAAAAACAATACCCGATGCTAATCCTTCTTTTTGCGGTAAAGAAATGCCGGACTGGTTCATAATTAATTCGGGACCCGAAACAAACATAACGGTTTCTTTAAACCAATTTGATTCATTTGCCTTGTACGCAAACTGTTGCGTACTGTGTGTTGCACCAATAAGCGGGGAGAAAATAACTTTATAAGCCTGATAGCGTTGTGGAAAACGTACTTCCAGCCAATTCCACATTTTCCGTACCGGCATTAGGTCAGCTTCCTGCTGAATTAGCGCATCATAATACGCTTTATTAGTATGAAAGAATGTTCGATAATTGGATTTTAGTGCAAAATCTTCAACTAAGGGAAGTAATTTCTTAAAGAGGCTGGTAAAATCATCCCAGTTATCGCCCATTACGTAATAGTACGGGCCGTTATAGACTAATTTATTCGCACTGAAGTTAAAACACAGACTATTTTCCCGAAAGTCATAATAGCGGCTAAAATAATCCTTGTCCGGGAAATTCAATTGGCTGAAAACGGGATGATTCAGGTATGGAGAAAAATAAGTGAGTACCCGCTGATAATAGGCACTTTGGGTGTACAGATTACCGGCCCGTTTACCACTCGGCGACAACGCCCAGATGATGTTGGCGAGTTCGTAAACTTCCGGAATAGCAAACCGTACCTGGTTTGTATTTTCGACCACGTACTCGTGTGAAAAACTCGCTGGAACAGCATTAAACCGTAGTCGATAAATTACTTTATTCGTGGGCGACGCAATAGGCACGTAATGCCATTGCTCATACGGGAGATTTACATACGTAAAGCGTGTCGTATCTTTGCCGGTAATAACATCAATGTAGGCTCCGGCATACCCATCCGTACCTAAGTCAATTGTATCACGCTCGCCAATTGAAAAGGCAAAAGGGGATTTCCAGTTACCACTATTTACATAGAATGAATCGGTAGGCGTATGTAAAACAGTAGCGTGCTGCTGACGAAGCGGGACGTGTTGCGCGGATACACGGATGGCTGCCAGAAAAAAGATACAATAAATAGTGTTTCGCATAAAAAAGTACCTTACTTGGTAGTCTATGTACGCAGGTCATTTTTATATTGACTCAACGAATTCGTCAACTAAAAGTAAATAAAAATGTGCCTAAACGGGCTGATTTATTCAGCGAATCAACAAACCGGAACACACAGGGTTTTCGGGCTGAGTACCCAGGCCGCATTGGAGATGACATCTTTCATGCACAATTGCCTGCTACCCCGTAGATTATTTAAAAGATGTCATCTTTAATGCTGCTTGCGTGCCTATGACCCGTAATCAACTCGATACCCTGATCGAGCAGGGCGAACATACCCGGCTGGAATTTAAACGAATGATCTCATCGGCTTATCGAATTGCCCGTACCCTGGCCGCGTTTGCCAATACATCGGGTGGTACGCTCATCATTGGCGTGTCCGACGAGGGTAAGTTGGTAGGCGTGCCGTCGGAGTTTCGGGAAATGGACAAAATCGAACAGGCAACCGACCGCCTGATCGAACCGGCCCTCTCGGTGAGCTACGAAACGCTCACGCCCGATGGTCGTTTGCTATTGATTATCAGCGTGTTGGAAAGTGAAGAGAAGCCCCATTATGTGCTGGATGAAGCCGGTAAACGAATCATTTATGTTCGGGCAAAAGATAAATCGGTGCCGACTAATAAGCTGATTATTACGCCCGAAATGGCGGATCGTGAACTCCTTAAATCGCCGATGGCGCGGACGCTGATTCAATATTTGCGGAAGAACGATTTTATCACCGCCGATAAATTTGCCAAACTCATCAACATATCCGACTACCGGGCCGGTAAACTCCTCCGGCAATTAGCCGAGCGGGGATTGCTACTGTTGATTGATAAGCACCGCCCCGTTCGCTATGCCCTAAAACTGGCTGAATAGTTGAACCGGCGGTGGATGATACGCATGTCTTTACGAACTTTGCAGCCATGACGACGACCGAAAACGTAGTAACGAAGGAAATCATCTCGGCTTTTTTTATGGATTTGCAGGATCGCATCTGCCAGTCGCTGGAAGATGCCGACGGAGCCGGCGAGTCCACGCCGGGCGAGTCCACGACGGCTGAATTCAGGGAAGATAGCTGGGAACGGCCCGGTGGGGGCGGAGGTCGGTCGCGTACACTGACCAACGGGGCCGTTATCGAGAAAGGGGGCGTGGGATTTTCGGCTGTGCATGGCGAAGCGACCGAGGCTACGCTGCGTGCGCTTAACCTCACCGAACCCGCCGAATTTTATGCCACCGGCGTCTCGATTGTGCTGCATCCGCGCAACCCGATGGTGCCCATCATCCACATGAACGTCCGGTATTTCGAGATGAGCACCGGCCATTGCTGGTTTGGTGGCGGCATTGATTTAACGCCCCATTACGTCGTAGGCGATGATGCCCGCTGGTTCCACCAGCACCTCAAAACCGTTTGCGACCGCCACAATCCGGCTTATTACCCAAAGTTCAAACCTTGGGCCGACGACTATTTTTACATTCCTCACCGGCAGGAAACGCGCGGCATTGGCGGTATTTTCTTCGATTACCTCAAACCAACCGATACCCACGACGGCGAACCGACCTCTAAAGCCGATTTGTTTGCCTTCGTGCAGGACGTGGGCAATGCGTTCGCGCCGATTTATACGCATTTCATGCACCAGAACCGCAACTTACTCTTTGGCGAACGCGAAAAAAACTGGCAGTTACTGCGCCGGGGCCGATATGTGGAGTTTAATCTGGTCTGGGATCGCGGGACGAAATTCGGCCTTGAAACCAACGGCCGCACCGAGTCGATTCTGATGAGTATGCCCCCGCAAGCCAACTGGACCTACGACTTCCGACCCGAACCCAACAGCCGCGAAGAACAAACGCTGGGGTTACTGCGGAAAGGTGTAGACTGGGTGTAAAGGATTTTTAGACAGGATTACAGCCGGGCCGCCGTGCGGATTAACAGGATTAAACAGTGAAGCTGTTTAGGATTTTGTATTTAAGCTATTTTTGTCATTCCGAGGCACGAGGAATCTTAAAGTCGCTTATAAGTCAAGCTTGAGATTCCTCGTGCCTCGGAATGACAAATACACACGCCTAATTTCGAGTAGATTCAAAAAGTTTAAACAGCTTCAATAAACTGCTTAATCCTGTCAAATCCGAGCGTCGGCCCGGCTGTAATCCTGTAATCCTGTCCAAAAAACCACCTCACAACATTTAACACACCGATAATGCTGACAGCCTTAACTTGGCTGTTGCAATTGACGTATTCTGTCGTTTATAAAACTGCCTGCTCATCTGCTCCTTTGCTCCTGCATGAAAACCTTTCTCCTTGCCGTCGGCTGTCTGACACTGGTTAGTTTAGCCACCACAGCCCAACAAAAAACGTATCGTCATCCTGTTGATAAACAGACGCTTGGCGATCAGTCGCCCACCATAATGCCATATAACCGATTGGCTAAATCGGCGGGGACGGTACTGACATACGGCGACCCAAAACTCGAAAACCACACCCTCGACATGGCGTTATTGCCGGGCGGGACACAGGTCGTTATCGAAGATCGGTATGGCATCGCGGTGCTGGATCGGGCGAGTCAGCGGCTGGTTTATCGGTGGAGTTTCAGCGACGTGCCCGCCTATAAATCGCTGATGAGCACGTTTTCGGGTATCGAGACGATGACGTACCAGAATAAAACGTACATCATCTGGAGCGTGTCGGACCGGAACAACGGGAAGTCCGGGGTGATGATCGCAGCCTGGACCAACGGAACAATCACCACACCCGACCTGCTGCCATTCGCGCCGGTGGCTCCGTCGCCACTGGCTCTGTCCAACGACGTAGCGGTTAGCCTGGAAGCCGGTGAACCGTTTTTATATGTGGTGCTCAACGGCAACAATCAACTCGCTAAAGTGCGCTTTACCGACCGACGTATCGTCTGGACCGTACCGACCGGAGTGGCCCCGTTTGGCGTAGTAGTTGCCAATAACAAGGTGTATGTCAGCAACTGGGGTGGCCCGCAACCCGACAGTTTACAATCGTCCGGCAACGTGCGCGAAACGGCTGGTGTGCCGTATGGAGCGGCTTACATCAATCCGAAAACCGGCGCAACGAGCGAGGGAACTGTATCGGTATTCGATCCGGTAACGGGCAACAAATTGCGCGAAATTTCGGTTGGTCTTCATCCCAATGCGTTGGTAGTCAGTCCCGTAAAGTCTGTACTATACGTAGCAAACGGCAACAGCGATACCGTTTCGGAGATTGACGCGACGACTGATGCGGTAATACGCCATATTCCGGTTGGCTTGTTTGCTGGGTCAGCAACTGCCCGCGATTCATCACTGATTGGCAGCAGCCCGAACGGATTGGCTATCGACCCCAACGGCCAAACGCTGTTTGTTGCCAACGGTCTCGACCATGCCGTTGCGGTAGTCAGTTTGGCCGGAACGGCGTCTGTGCTGGGCTACATTCCTACCGAAGCCTATCCGGCGGGGATGCTCTGGCACGACAACACGCTCTACGTAGCAAACCTCGAAGCCCGTGGCGCACGGGTGGCCAACCAGACGCCCGAACTCAAAAAACGGTTCCCAAAACTACCCGCCGATACCAAAGGAGCGTTTAATGCCCATGAGCAGTTAGCCTCGCTGTCTATTATTCCGATACCAAATCCGGCGCAACTGGCAACCTACACCAAACAGGTGCAGACGATGAACCTGAGTTTCCGGCGCGAACTGAGCCGGTTGCTGCCCCGCCCCGGCATTCGGCCCGTTCCCGTACCGGTTCGCACGGGTGAGCCATCGGTTTTCAAACACGTTATTTACATTATCAAGGAAAATCGCACCTACGATCAGGTTTTTGGCGATATGCCGCAGGGACGCGGGATGCCGTCGTTATGCGTTTTTGGCGATAGCATTACGCCCAATCAGCACCGGCTGGCCCTGACTTATTCATTGATCGACAATTACCATGCGTCGGGAAAATCGTCGGCGGAGGGGCATCAGTGGACCGATGCGGGCATGGTGTCGGATTATGTGGAGAAGAACGTGCGGGCCTGGTTCCGGTCCTATCCGCATCGCCAGTACGACGCGATGGTGTACAACCAGCACGGATTTATCTGGAACCACGCCCTCGATCATGGGAAATCGGTTCGTATTTACGGCGAAGCCTGTTTTACGGAGTTCGACGAGTCGATGAAGTGGGCCGACATCTACCAGAATTACAAAGCGGGTAAGCCGTTTGTGTTTAAAAATACGAGTACGATTTCGCGGGTACGGCCTGTTCTGTCGCAGACGTACCCCGGCTACGACGACCCTAAAATCAACGACCAACTTCGGGCCGACGCGTTTATCCGGGAACTGCATCAGTACGAGCAACTCCCCGGCGACAGCCTGCCCAACCTGATGATTGTGGCCCTGCCCAACGACCACACCGCCGGAACCAGCCCCGGTTTTCCAACCCCACAGTCGATGGTAGCTGATAATGACCTGGCCCTCGGACGGATCATGGACGCGCTGACGCACAGCCGTTTCTGGGATTCGACCGTAGTATTTGTTACGGAAGATGACTCGCAGAATGGCTGGGATCATATTTCGTCGTACCGCACAACGGCCTTAGTGCTCAGCCCGTACAGCCGAATCGGGAAAACGGTTTCCACAAATTATAACCAGATTTCCATGCTCCGCACCATCGAACTGATTCTGGGATTACCGCCCATGACGCCCCTCGATGCCACCGCGCTGCCCATGTTCGACTGCTTCACCAACGAGGCCGATGCGTCGCCATTTACCTTCCTGCCGAACCGGATTCCGCTGGATGATATGAACAAGCCGTTTACATCGCTGTCGGGTTCGGCCCTTCGTTACGCCCGCCTATCGGTCGAAAATGCCAAAGAAGGCACCGACAAGGGCGACGATGATGAGATGAACCGGATTCTGTGGTTCGCCATGAAAGGGAAAGTACCGTATCCCGGCCTGAAAAAGCCGTAATGCGGGAACGTACGAACCGTTTAGTTAATTTCGGCGGTCATAGACAACACGACTGTCTGAAACAGCGTATCTATCGTATAAGCTTTATACACGTAGTAAAAATGCCAATTCTGATGGAACTGGCATTTTTTGTTTTGATACGGAATGGAACACCGGGTTGAAACCCGGTGCAAGTGATTTGTGCAGTTAATGATAATTTGCGCCGGGTTCCCACGGCAACGACCGACCGGCCGCTTTACATTAAATTAATCACGCTTTCGAGCCAGTCTGCTCGCTGCTGTGCAGTTTGGTAAGCTTGGTAGCATCATACTCCTGCTCAGTCGGATTGTCTTCGTTGCTGCTCTCGCAGGTAACCGTCATGCCGTCCTCGCTAACGGCTTTCACGGTCATGGGCGCGCTGCCATCTAATAAGGCAACCTGATCGCCGGGTTGATAAGAAATAGGTGCATCGGCCATAATAGAGTAGAAAAGTAAGGTGTGTTGAGTACGTTCAGTTGGTATTCCCACAACGGGCTTGCGGTGGGAAATGTTTGGGAGACGGGGGTAAAGTATCAAGATTGAATGCAGAGTATTTACTATTAACAGGTATGCTTACACTGCAAACAATGAAATCTTTAGAAGGAATTCGAACTTCTGTTGCTATGTATGTGCTAAAACTGCAAGAAGGTTATGAAAACTTTCACAATTAGCAGTAAAAATATAGTTTGGATATAAACATTAAAATTACGTTTTTACTCTCGTTTCTCGACAAGAATAAAATCATAATTTTATTAATCTGTTAGCTCGAGCTTTTTTTCTACAAATTTTAAATTAAGTAGTTGAATTTTCTTATCTCTATCAGTAGGGGGAAGCTCCCAATTTTTTTCCATAAACTCTAACATCTTTATTCCTCTTTGTAAAATAGTCAATGCGTTCCACTCTTCATATTTAGAAACCTCATTTTCGGAGAAAGAACCATACCTATAACCAATTGTCCCCTTAGAATCTACCTTGGATTTAAAGCAATCGTTTTGCAGACTTGAATTTTTAGGTTTTGATAAAGGAAGTAAATTTCCTAAGGAGTTGACTAGAATGTTTCGTTCATTTGGTTTGAATTTTTTATTTATTACATCCCAACAATCTAAACTACTTTCTTGAGGATAAATGTGTTCAACTGTCAGGAAATCTGTTGTAGTATATGTTTGACTAAACTCGTTCCAATTTATTTTCACATGGGATGATTTAGAGGAGCTTTTAAGATGGTTATCATATTCAAATAAGAAATATCTTATTCCTTCCCATTGATAAAAACCTCTTTGTTTAAACCTATCTAACATCTGATCATAAAAATTATCATTGTTTTCTAAGAAACCGTCGATTCTTTTTTGATAAAATTTAATTATCTCTGAGATAGTATTTTTTTTAGAATTGAAATTTAGAGAAAGGTGATAAGCTTCTTGGGGAAATGCTAAAAGTCTACTATGTGTTAAAGTTCCTAAAAAATACGACCTTTCTAAAAGTTTAAGTATAGTAATTGAGTCCGCTTTTGATGGTTTACGCGTGTAAGCACTTAATAATATTGGCAGATTAAAAATTATACCAATCCTTGAAAGCTTTTCTAATAGAAGCTTCTCCTCATCACTGAATAAACTACTTTGAAATGGATTAAATAAGTCATACCAAATTTTTACAGTATCCTGCAAACTTTCAGAATACTTGTAAACATAATTTAAAGTTAAATTATCTCCATCTGAGCTTTTTAATATGCTTTTAGTAGTAAACTTATTTTCTAATAAATAATCAACATACTTTTCTCTATATAACGAAGCTGTTCTTCTGAAAAATGTTTCTTCAGAACTATTTTTTCTGATTTCCTTTCCAAAGTACATAAAGAAGTGATTTACTAAAAATAAATCATCATCAAGGGGTTTTTCCCTATTTTTTCCTAAATAATGATAAAGTGATTTCCAGCAATCATTAACAACTCTTCGGAGTTTATTTTTCTCTTCATCTATAACATTGAATTTTGTTGATATATATATTAATCTATTTTTTAATAATTCAAGATTAGATAAAGGTTTGCCTCTGTTATTCATTGTCTCAAATGCAACAAAAACGTCTATATCACTAGAAATAGTGTATGTATTAAATAACATATTTTGAGTAATTTTTCTGTATATATTTTCTATTTCTAAAGTAGCCAACTCTGACAATCTTTCAAGAAAAAATTTTCTGGCATATTCTAAATTTAGTGTGTAAATAGTTTCTTCACTAATGTATCCACTACTTGAAGACTCGAGGAAAATTTTATTTTTAAGGAATTCATAACTTGGATTATCTTTTTCGTAACCAAAAATATACGATCTAGATATACCTTCATTCCTTGAATCGAAAATAAACTTTTTTCTGATTTCGTCTATAGTAGTATAATTAAGCTTTTCAGAAGAGGAAATTGTTTCAGTAATTGCTTGAATTAATATAACTATTGTAGTTAATCGCTGCTGGCCATCTACTACAAAATATGGTGAAAAACTTTTGGAATCTATAATCCATTTATCATCTTGCCAACTATTATAAATATTTTTTGATACAGATTCTAGCGTAAGAACACCAATATAATGATTCTTACTTTCCTCTAATTGCACAACGTCGCTCCAGAAATCTTTTAGTTGTTTTTCTCCCCAAGCGTATCCTCTTTGGTAGTCCGGAATTCTATAAAGCCTTTGGTGATGGCTTAATAATGTTGAACCCCAAAGAAAAACTGATTGATGAATAGCCC
>CAXTKE010000027.1:0-15164 GCA_964244845.1 uncultured Spirosoma sp. | reverse complement strand
CTGCTTCTAAGACCATGTTCAAAGGTATGCATTTCAACGTTATTCAGCCATCACCCGATTTTGTTAAAATGATCATTAAAGAACAAGGCTTGGCGTTGGTGAAAAAATCAGGGAACGTTGGTTCAAATTTATACTCAAACCAAATTAAAAACTATTATTTAGATCCGAGAGTGATTCTTTTGGTAATACCTTGTTAATGGCTATTTTGTACTTTTAAGAGCGTTTATGTTTTTTGCGCTTTTCAATTATATTGGATAAAATATACAATAAATCATTCCAAGATTAAATGCTGAATGGCAAATTATCGCTCCTAAAATAGAACTTGAATACTTTTTAAAAATGAAAAATAATACACTTACCAAAAACATGCTTGATACCCACAGTATGCTTGGCACCGTGAAGAAATTCCACCTACCATTGATAAAGACTAAGCCAAAATGTGAAATATGAGTAAAAGCGAATGCAGAACTGTCAACGACGGATGCTTTTTTCTCTCCAATTGATTTTTCAAAACTTGAGTGTACAATTCCTCTAAAAAACAATTCTTCGCCGATTGGGCTAAAAGTTATTCCAGTAAATGCCATAATAGAAAATAATATTTTTTTATCATGTGGATTAATTTCTGTTGGAATTTTGTATGACTTTCCAATATAAGTGTACCAATTTTCGTAAGAGTCTCCATACAAGGCTTGACCTAAAAAATAAAGTAAGACACTTGCAATCAGTCCAGAAAAGAAAGCAATCAAAAGCCACTTATATTTTTTAGGTTTAGCGATCCCTATTTTTCTCCGGCCATGTTTACTCAAAAAGATAAATGGTGCAATCGCAGAAATAGTCATTATTAGCCCTATAGAACCATAATTTCCTGAAGCATTTGCATTAAGAACCAATATAAATCGAGGTATACAAACACTGAGAATTAAGAACAGCCCAAATTTCCAGTCAAAAATAAAAAATCTACTCCAAAAAGGTCTTAATTCGTTACTCATACTATTGTTAATATATTTTTTTAATGTATATTACGATCTGTAAAGTTTCCCGCAACTTGTGTATTGACTCACGTTCAAATGTAATATGATTTAGCAATCATTTACAGAAAAGGACAAAAAACATTATCTCATCACCGTATGGCTTGCACAGCTTCCGCAACTTTATCCGTATTGATTATATCTACGCCTAATTTTTTCAGTTGCTTCCACCCATTAGGCGTATCGGGGATGGCCCAGAAACGGAAGGGTTTGTTGTCATTGTGCGACCGCTTGATTACGCGCTTGAGTTTGTCGCGGTCCAGATCGGATATGTCGCCGGTGCCGTCCCAGCGGGAGTAAGAGGTGAAGTTGTCGCTGATGAGGGCCACGCGCCGGAGGGTTTCTTCATCATACACTTCGCTCGGTCGTCCATCGAACTGGAGCAGTGGGTAGTCGAGGAAGGTATCTATTTTAGGCCGGTTTCCACTGATAATGACTTGTATGGCCTTCGTGTTGGCCGCCCGGTTGAAGCAGACCAAATGTTGCTGCAACATCGTCAGTAAAACAGGCAGCACCTCGGCAGGGTTGTCTTTTACGTCGATAACCAAGCTAAATGTATAGTCGCGGTCTGAACTCGGCCTGTCTTTATATTGCTCGAACAACTTTACGATGGGCTGTAAATAAAGCGAATCGAACGAGGGGGCAAGGGTCGTTGGCTTATCGTGCGTGACTACCAGTATACCGTTCTGTAGCCAGACATCGGCTTCGATAAAATCGACGCTTTGTTCGTAGGCGGCTATAAATGGTTTTGGCCGGGCATAATCATTGTGGGAGAAGATTTTCTGGGCGAACGTAGCCGATGCCGATGCGACCGATAAGGTTAGCCAGAGCAGGGCGGGGAGGTAAGAGAGACGCATAACGAATGGCTTAATTTTTGACAAGGTAAGCGCGTATGGCCATGAAACCAAAACCGGCTCTAACCTTGCTGTTTACACCTAAAGCAGTAATTTTGATCAAATTTAGTATGCACCGATGCATACTAAATTTAGGGGAAAGGATTTTACTTCTCTTGAAGTAGCCGTTCTTCGTTTTCTATTAATTATTACCCCCTATAATGGATTTACTGAAAGGAAAAGTTGCCCTCATTACGGGTGCCTCGCGCGGAATTGGGCGGGCTATGGCTCAAAAATTCGCGCAGGAAGGTGCCGCTGTTGCCTTCACGTATTTATCGAGCGTTGAGAAAGGTCAGGCATTGGAAGATGAACTCCGGGCTTTTGGCGGTCAGGTAAAAGGCTATCAATCAGATGCTTCCAATCATCAGGCTGCCGAAGAACTTATCGTTCAGGTGCTGGCCGATTTTGGTAAACTCGACGTGCTCATCAATAACGCGGGCATTACTAAAGATGGGCTGCTAATGCGGATGTCGGAAGAACAATGGGACACGGTTATTAACGTTAATTTAAAGTCGGTATTCAACCTCACCAAAGCGGCCATCAAAACCATGATGAAAGCTAAATCCGGTTCGATTATTAACCTGACATCGGTGGTGGGTATCCGGGGAAATGCCGGGCAGTCGAATTACGCGGCATCCAAAGCGGGCATTATCGGCTTCACAAAGTCGGTCGCCCTTGAGTTAGGGTCGCGGAATATCCGTTCCAACGCCATTGCGCCAGGTTTTATCGAAACCGAAATGACCGGCGAAATCAACGAAAAAGCCCTCGACGAATGGAAGCAGCAAATCCCGATGAAACGCGGTGGCCAGCCCGAAGAAGTAGCCGACTGCGCTGTTTTTCTTGCGTCCGACCTCTCCCGCTACATTACCGGCCAGGTGTTGCAGGTGGATGGGGGAATGCTCACTTAAATAGTCAGTAAGTTGATTAGTTGGTAACGGGGCCGCCCGTGCGGTCAGTAAGTGGCTGACGCATTAGTATTACTCTCGCGTCAGCCACTTACTGACTTATGAACTTACCGACTTTTCCATGAATTTCCTTTTCCAATCGTCACCCTGGTGGATTCTGGTGTGTCTGCTCGTTGGAGCGGCCTATGCGTTTGCGCTATATCAGCCGCTTCCACGACTTGTCGGTACGGGTACGGCTGTCGGTGGTTTCGACAAACGGACAACGTACGGGCTGGCGGCACTGCGGTTTTTGGTGGTCAGTTTCCTGTGTTTTTTGTTGCTGAATCCGTTCATCCGAAGCCTGCGAACACTAACCGAAAAGCCTAAAGTCGTACTGGCTGTTGACAACTCCGAGTCGGTGGCGGCAGCGGGACGTCCGGCCCTGAACAAAGCGTTGGCCAGCCTGCAAACGCTACGTCAGCAACTGACCGACAAGGGGTTAGACGTAGCCGTGCGAACCTTTGGGGACACCGTCACGGATGGCGATTTGACCCAGATTCCGTTTACGCGTCGCACGTCGGATTTGTCGGGTTTGCTATCGGGAATTCGGGCGGATTACGAAGGGCGTAACCTGACGGATGTCGTGCTCGTATCGGATGGGATTTTCAATCAGGGCCTGTCGCCAACGTTCGGGCAGTACCCGTTTGCGGTGCAGACCGTCGGGCTGGGCGATACGATTCCGAAAAAAGACATTCAACTTAAAGGTATCATTGCCAACCGGATTGCGTATTTGGGAAACCAGTTTCCGGTGCAGGCCGAAATTGTAAGCAATGGATTTCAGGGACGGAGCGCAACGGTTGTGCTGCGTCAGAACGGGAAAGAACTGGGTCGGCAATCGGTTACGTTCACGAAGAACGACACGTTCAATCAACTGACGTTTCAGGCGACGGCGGCCCAGAAAGGGGTTCAGCACTATGTGGTGGAGGTGTTACCACAAACCGGCGAATTCAGCACCCGCAACAACCGGCAGGACGTTTATTTAGATGTCATCGACGGAAAGGAAAAAGTGCTATTGCTGGCTCTGGCCCCCCATCCTGATTTGAAAGCGCTGCGGACGATTCTGGAGAAAAATCAGAACTACGAACTCGATATCCGCATTCTGACCGGCACACCCACCGAAGCCCCCGCACTGGCCGATAAAGCGTACGATCTGATCATTCTGCATCAGATTCCCGATAATGGCGGTGTTGGTAACACGCTGGTTCAGAAATATTTAGCCAAAAATACTCCCGTGTTGTTTGTGCTGGGAAATCAGTCTTCGATGGGGCCGTTCAACACGTCTAATCCGGTGATGCAGGTGTCGGCACAGCCGAATCAGAGCGACAAAGTGACGGGCGTTTTCAACCCCGAATTCAAGCAGCTAAACCTTGACCCGGCCCGGCTCGATATTCTGGCCAAACTGCCGCCCATGCTGGTGCCTTACGGCGAATTCAGGTTGCAACCCGGCAGTGAAGTGGTGCTGTGGCAGCAGGTAGGCAGTGTGCGAACAACCAAGCCGCTGCTGGCCCTGAACCTAACATCGGCTCGGAAAACGGCCGTGCTGGCAGGGGAGGGGCTATGGGCGTGGCGGCTCGAAGAATACGCCCTGACCGACAAGCAGGAGGTTGTTGACGAACTGATGCAGAAGGTTATTCAACTGATTTCGGTGAAAGAAGACCGTCGTAAACTCCGCGTTTATCCCATTCGCAATGAGTTTGTGGCGGGCGAGAAAGTTATCTTTGAAACCGAACTCTACAACGACATTTACGAGCGTCTTTTCGATAAACCCGTCCGACTCGAAATCAGCGATGAAAAGGGGCTGACCCGTTCGTACAACTACACCCCGACAGCGGCCAACAGCCGTTTCGAGATCAGCCGACTTCCCGAAGGAGCGTATCGGTTTCGGGCCAGCGTGACCGTCAATAACAAAGCTGAGCAATCGTCGGGGCAGTTTGTGGTGCGCGACCTGCAACTCGAAGCACTCAACACCACCGCCGATCACGGTCTGCTTCGGCAGCTTTCCAGCCAGTCGGGTGGTCAATTCTACAACGCGAGCCGCATGGACGACCTTGTCCGTAATTTGACGACCCGCCCACATCCGGCCCGCCTGACGAGCACCGAAGAAATGAACGAACTCATCAACTGGCGATGGCTCTTCTTCGTTGTGCTCACGCTGGTCGCCATTGAGTGGGGGTTGCGGAAGTTTTATGGTGGCTATTAGTGCGTGTTTTGCCGGTTAAACTATTTTGTCCGAAATCAGTGTTTTCTCTTTATTAGTAGAGACATTAGTTACTTATTTTCGTCTGACAATCAATGACCACGATGGAAACGCCAACCAAACCAATGACCGCCCGCGAAAAAATCCGCAAACTGGTGGATGTAACGGAACATGCGCAGCGGGAAGCACAGGAACGTTACCAGACCGACCCGGAAATTCGGTCTATTGTTGAAGAACTAAAGAAGAAAAATGGCTTACGACGCGCCAAGGGATAGGTATGAATTTAGCTTTGCTGGTGGTCAGCAAAACTTATATTATTTTACAACTGGTGATGAAGTCATTTATGAAATCAAATTCGTTCCGTCTGCTTATTTGTTCGTCGATTACTTAGAGGACCACGTTGATGCCTTCGAAATGGTGATTGCGGTAGCCGATAATCCAGTGGGTAAACGAGTGCCCGCTGACCCCACTCACCGAACCCACAATCCGCGCTATTTTCTACGATTTTTTTCGGTCGAAAGAACACGTTATCGTTTACATATGCGATAGTTCGGATGGGCGACAGGAAGCCCGGTTTCGGAAATTCACAAGCTGGTATTACAAAAATATTGCTGTCGATCTGTTCAAAATGGACATACGTTTGCCCGATGGCGACCGGGTCACTTTTCTCTCCGGTATCCTGAGTAAAAAGCACCCATATTTCAGTCAGTTTGTTGAGTTGTTCAAGCATTTAGCCGAAGCAGAAAAATAGACGACTGCTCAAATTCTTCTCTCTGATTTTCTAAGCAGGCTCACTCCTCTCCATTTTCGCCTGTTTCCGCCCGGATCGCGCTGTTTACGTACCGAATCTCGCTGTAGGTCACGCCATTGCCGATTTCCTGTATGGCTTCGCTGAACGTAGCGGACCTGCCCGATTCGAGGTAGGTTCGGATGAGGGTAATTCTGTCGGGCGAGAGTACCGCGTCAACGGATAACTCGCCTTTGCTGATGCACTGCGCCAGATGACCTTCGATGGTCGAAACGGCGAACCCGCGCTCGGTGGCAATCTCGATAATGGTTTTGCCAGCCTGAAAAAGGCCTAATGTGAGCGTTGTAGAGGGTATTTTGGCTTCTTTCGGTTTTTTCTCTTTCGGCGTTGTTTCCCGGCTTGATGGCTTTGGGCGGTCGATAAATTCCTTAATAATGGCCAGCAACTCTCCGCCAATTTGCTTCACTTTGGTTTTGCCGAAGCCTTTGATCGCCAGTAACTCATCCGTTGTGGTGGGACGAAGGCGGGCCAGTTCGGCGATGGTTTTTTGCGGCAGAATCATATAGCCGGACGTATCGTGTTCACCCGCAATATCGTTGCGCCACTTCATCAGAACGGCGTACAAACCCCCGCGGGAAGAGCCGGTAGCCGTACTTTCGGTCTGACGTTCGAGTTTTTTGCGTTCGGGCTGGAAGTCAAGTTCGGCATGGTTGCGGGCTTGCAAATAGGAGAGTGCCTCGAACCCATCCCGGCAACTCTCGAAACTTCGGTACTTGCCGAACAATTCCTTTTCGAGTTCATCGAGGGCTTCGAGCAACAATTCGCGCACCTGCTTGTTGTCGCAGTCTGTGGGGCAGCGTTGCAGGAGCGGTAGCAGTTCATCGCCGAGCAAAGTCTGAAAATACAAAGCGGCTTTGCGAACCCGTTCCTGTAGGGCTTCGTTGGCTTCGGGCAACCCATCATTTGCGAAATAGTTGGGCAGTTGCTGCTGAAAACGCTGGGTTACGTCGCGGGCTTTATCGCGCACAAGATCAGTCAGTTGGGTGATGATGGGCGTGCATTCCGGGTCCAAACTGCCCGCGTGTTCATTGATGACCCGACGACACCGATACAACAGCGAATTAGCCCGTTCAAACGAAAACAGATCGTGCAGCAGGGTTTGCTGATTGGTACGTTTGGCATCGTGCAGGTGCTGTTCGGTGGGCGTTTGCTGCTGTACGTCGGCGTGGAAATCTTCCAGCGTCTGCTCGGTTTTGATGCTGTGCGACGGAATCGGCGACCGCAGTACCAGTCCGCCGAGGGTTTTGCAGCGGCTTAGAGCGACATACACCTGTCCGTGCGCGAAAGCCGCCGACGCGTCGATAATGGCTTTCTCGAACGTTAACCCCTGGCTTTTGTGGATCGTGATGGCCCAGGCGAGTTTGAGCGGAAACTGCCGGAACGTACCAATCGACTCTCCTTTGATTTCTTTCGTGACCGCGTCGAGGCTATACCGGATATTGGTCCAGTCGGCCGGGTACACGTCAATTTCTTCCCCGTCGAACTGGCTTCGGACGCAGATAACGTCGTCGTCTATAGCAATAATCTGCCCGATTTTGCCGTTGTAATAGAGTTTTTCGCGGGAGATATCATTTTTGATAAACATTACCTGCGCCCCAACTTTCAGGTCCAGATTGAGTTCGGTTGGGTAAATATTGGCCGGAAAGTCACCTTCGATGGTGGCTTCAAACGTATGGATGGGCGTTTTCAGACCTTTAAGTTTGTCGCTGTTGATTTGCTGCGCCGTTGTGTTGTGCGTCGATAGGGTAATATAGCCTTCACTATCGGCGGGTGCGAAATCGGGGACGTAGCGTTGGTTGAGGTCGGCTAATTGCTCGCGGGTAACGGTTTTTTCGCGGATACTGTTGAGCAAATCAATAAATCGCTGGTCGGACTGGCGGTAAATGTGTGTCAGTTCAATGGACACATAATCCGTCTGGCGCAACGCTTTACTACCAAAAAAATAGCCCGTTTCGTAGTGGGGTTTCAGCAACGTCCAGTCATCATCCCGAATCACCGGCGGCAACTGCTGCATGTCGCCGATGAGCAGCAGTTGCACTCCGCCAAAGGGCTGGCTGTTGGTTCGATACTGGCGCAGCACCTCGTCAATACCGTCGAGAACATCCGCCCGAACCATACTGATTTCGTCAATAACCAACAGGTCTAAACTACGCAGCAGCCTGATTTTGTCGCGGTTAAATTTCCGGCCTTCGCGCTGCACGGCCCCCGGCACCAGAGGCCCGAACGGAAGTTGAAAGAGCGAGTGAATCGTGACGCCCCCGGCATTGATGGCCGCTACGCCGGTTGGGGCCACAACGGCGAGTCGCTTGGCACTCAACTGTTTAATCTGATGCAGAAACGTTGTTTTACCTGTTCCGGCTTTCCCGGTCAGGAAAATATTTCGGTTGGTATGGAGAACAAAATTGTGGGCAAGGTCAAGTTTTTCGTTTACGGGAGCGGCCATGAGACTCTACAGCGATGAATCGACAAATGTAGTTGTTCTGTAAGAAAGGTTTTACTTATGGTATGACAAGCCAGGATAAATTTTCAGACAGGATCAAGGATTAAAAAGAATAAGTTGGTGTTCCCTAAAATCCTTTTTAATCCTTGACCCTGTCTGAAAAAACAGTCGTAAACAGGAAATAATTTCTTAATCGAAGTAGTGTTTTGACTTTGATTAGGTGACGGGTATGCCTGGAGTAAACCGGGTCAGGCCGGGATGTGTTTGGTTTATGTTATTTACCTGATCGAATGACAACCCATTTAGCAATGGTTGGCCCGGAAATAAAACGGCTGTCCCGACTTACAGCACTCCTGACGCGGCTGCAAACCAAAGAAAAGGCTTAACAAATCAGCGATTTTTTATGACCCCCGATTAGGGTATGACATAAGGCTGTCACTGGCCGAAACGACCTTTGTTGAGTCGAAGGACAAACGTCCTTACGTACACAAACTCAAAAACAAAGCGAATGGAAAAGCGAACCATTGATCCGTGGAAGTGGGGGGAGTTCACCAATTCGGTGCAGGCCGTTGACATCAAACAGGCCGAAAGTACACTTTATTGTTCGGGGCAAGTAGCCATCGACGCGAATGGTCAGCCCAGTGCTGCCGACATGCGATCTCAGTTGATTCAGACCATTCAGAATATAGAACAACTGATCGGCGAGGCTGGGTACGAATGTAAGGGCATAGTACGGCTAAACATTTTTACCACCTCAGCCACCGAGTTTTTTACGACTTGCTCGGATGTCTATCAGGAATGGATTACTAAACAGGGCATTAAGCAAGCCACTTCGCTGATCGAAGTGAAAGGGCTTTATGCAACCCTGACGGTTGAACTGGAAGCGACCGTGGTGAAGTAATCACCTCAGCAGTCCGACGGAACAAGGGTCCGAGACTATTTCGGACCCTTGTCATTTACTGTTCTTACCTGACAAATATCCTTATTTCATCCCTAAATTTTCAGACAATGTTTGATGTACTAAGCACCATCAATTGGCTCAGTGTTATGGTCGCCTTCGTGGGTTATTTCCTGCTTGGTCCCCTATGGTACGTATTCCTGTTTCCCAGGCAATACCGGGTTTCATTGGGCAGACAACCCGATGAACCGCAAAACCCGGACCCGCTTTATATTATCGGCCCGGCGGTGTGTGCGCTGATTAGTACCGTTGCCAGTGCGGTATTCGTCTATACCCTAAACGTGGCCTCGTATGTCAATGCATTAGGATTGGCGGCACTTGTCGGCATCGGGTATTTAGTGGCCAATACCGTCAATGTCGCTATCAACCCAAACATACCCCGCCCGTTTCTGTATGGGTCTATTACGGGTAGCTATCATGTGGTGGGTATGGTACTGGTTAACCTGGTTTTGGTGGCCATGAAGTAGCATTAGGTATCAGCATTCAACGGGTTTGATAACCCGTTGAATGCTGATACAACTGATTAAAAAGTATCTGGCAACGAAGCATGGTGGAAAAAGAAATCGAAACGTTTTGCCCTATCAACCGGCAACACTGGCGGGAATGGTTGCAACAGCACCATGCTGAGAAACAGTCTGTCTGGCTGATTTACCACAAAAAGAAATCAGGCAGTTCAACCGTGACCTGGAGTGAGGCCGTGGACGAAGCTCTTTGCTTTGGGTGGATCGATAGTCGGGCAAAACCGATGGACGACTACAACTACAGACAGTTTTTCAGCCGAAGAAAACCCAATAGTGGTTGGTCGAAAATCAATAAAGAAAAAGTGCAGCAACTCATTGACAAGGGGCTGATGACCCAGGCCGGTTTCAAGGCTATTGAAACCGCCAAACGGAATGGTTCCTGGACGATCTTAGACGAAGTAGAAGTCCTCATCATTCCTGAGGACTTAGCAGAAGCTTTTCAAAAAAGGCCGGATGCAAGAGGCTATTTTATAAGTCTAAGCCGATCCGACAAGCGAACGATTCTTCAATGGCTTGTTGTGGCCAAACGGGCAGAAACCCGGCGAAATCGAATTACAGAACTGATCGAACTGGCCGACCAAAACCGGAAGCCCGACTTCATGCGACGGATAAAAAAACGGGCGTAGTCGTTGCGCTATCCGGTTTGTTGATTAAGTTAGGATACGCTGTTTAGAAAAATACATTACCAACTGCAACAGCCTAACCGATGATCGACCACGAAACAACCCGCCTATCCCGACTTGTTGCAATACTGACATTGCTACAAACAAAACGGGTACTGACGGCCAGTGAATTAGCCCATCGCTTTTCGGTCAGTACCCGTACCATTTACCGCGACATCAGAACCCTCGAAGGGGCGGGCATTCCCGTGGTCACGCAGGAGGGGAAAGGCTATGCCATGCTGGAAGGGTATCGGCTGGCTCCCGTTATGTTCACCCGCGAGGAAGCCATTGCCCTGCTCACGGCTGAAAAGCTGGCTGCCCGGCTGACCGACGCGCCCACGGCTCAACGCAGTGGTGCCGCGATGGACAAGTTGCGGGCTGTGTTACGGCGTGCTGACCGCGACCACCTTGAAACCCTTGACCCCCACATTCAGGTGCTGGGGCCAGCCGACCAGCCCGGCCGTTCGAATGCCTACCAGCAGTTAGTGACGGCCATTACGGCACAACGGGTGGTTCGCCTGACCTATCGTGCTGCTGACACCAGCTCTCCGACCATGCGTGAAGTCGAGCCTATCGGGCTTTACCTAAGCCAGCAGTGGCACGTGGTGGCGTATTGTCGGCTGCGGCAGGCTTTTCGCAATTTTCGGCTCGACCGCATCCAGCACCTGACCCTTAGCGAAGAAGTGTATGCTACTCGCCCCGAAACATTGCAACACTATTGGGACGACGAGGCCCGGCGGAGGTCGAAGGAAAAGGTTGTTATTCGATTTCAGCCGGCTGCCGTACTGCCCGAACTGGCACAGCATATACAGGATACCAAGCATCAGTATGGGTGGGTGCGCGATGAACTTCTGCCCGATGGAAGCGTGGATATGACGTTTTTAATTGGCACATTGGCTTACCTCGCCACCTGGCTGCTTCCCTACGCGGGTGCCGTTACCGTCCTCGAACCACCCGCCCTGCGCGATCACCTGTGCGAACAGGCCCAGCGGGTATACGCTTTCTTTTGCGCCCCCGATTAGCGTCCGGCCTGGAATAAGGTTGTTGGCAGGGCGACGAATGTTGTAGCGTCAAAAGGCAAGTGAGTATTGCGGCTTTGTATGAAGTATTCAATGCCTGGCGGGCGAGAGCGATTCTACGAAAGATTGAGTTTGTGTACACGCCCAAACACGGCTCTTGCGGGGCCGCCCGTGCGACTAAACGTAGCAGGGATTGACCCATCAGGTGGCCAGCCTGGCTGAGTTTGAGCAGCAACTGCAGGCATGGGGCAGGCAACGAAACGACAAATCGTCCAACGTGGACTGGCAGTTCACGGCAGAGGACGCTGGCATTAAACTTAAACGGCTCTACCCGTCAACTATTGATGGCTAAAACACCAGTCGTGTTTTATGGCTGTGAATGGCTTAATTTTGGTTTCCGGGGAGTGGAATTTCAACCAAATGCTCCGTACACGAAACGCTATGGATTCAAGACGGGATTTTCTTAGAAAAGCGGCTCTGCTCTCAGCAGGTCTGTCGGGTGTGTTGCCTGAGTCGATTCAAAAAGCCTTTGCCATTGATCCCCATCCCGGCACTACGTATTTAGACGCTGAGCACGTCGTGATTCTGATGCAGGAAAACCGCTCGTTCGACCATACGTATGGGATGCTTCAGGGTGTTCGGGGTTTCAACGATCCCAGGGCGTTTACGCTGCCGAACAAAAATAAGGTGTGGCTCCAGACCAACGCGGCTGGCGAAACCTACGCGCCTTTTCGGCTGAATATGCACGACACGAAAGCGACGTGGATGAGTTCGCTGCCGCACTCGTGGGAGAATCAGGTGGATGCCCGCAACGGCGGAAAGTACGATAAATGGTTGGATGTCAAGCAGTCGGGCAATAAAGAGTACGCCCATATGCCCCTCACGATGGGCTATTACGACCGCGACGATATTCCGTTTTATTACGCGCTGGCGGATGCCTTCACCGTCTGCGACCAGAATTTCTGCTCCTCACTGACCGGTACTACGCCCAACCGCCTGTATTTCTGGACGGGAACCGTTCGCGACCCCCGCGACCCAAAGGCAATGGCCAATGTACGGAACGAAAACGTGGATTTTGGCTCAGAGGTAAGCTGGAAAACATTTCCTGAACGACTGGAGGATAATGACGTTTCCTGGAAAATTTACCAGAACGAAGTTAGTTTGCCAACCGGATTTGAGGGCGAGGAAGATGGCTGGTTAGGCAATTTTTCCGATAATCCCATCGAATGGTTTTCGCAGTATCAGGCCCGTTTTCATCCGGCTTATTATACCTATATTCAGCAGGAAGAAAAAGCTATTCCTGAACGGATTCAGGCACTGGAGATCAAACTGAAAACCCTCACCGAAGCCGATACAGCGTATCTGTCCACAAAAAAAGCCATTGAGCGGCAACAGGCTTTCCTGAAAATTGTTAAAGCCGATCTGGTGAACTACACGCCCGAAAAATTCAACCAACTGTCGGAGCGCGAAAAAAACCTCTGCCGGAAAGCGTTTACCACCAACGTCAACGACCCCAACTACCGCAAACTCACGTCGCTGACGTATCAGGATGGAGCAACCCCGCGTACGGTGAACGTACCGAAAGGGGATGTGCTGCACCAGTTTCGCGACGATGTACAAAACCGAAAACTCCCGACGGTATCGTGGGTAGTGGCTCCTGAAAATTTCTCCGACCATCCGTCTTCGGCTTGGTACGGTGCCTGGTATCTGTCGGAAATGCTGGACATCCTGACGCAAAACCCGGACGTCTGGAAGAAGACGATTTTCATTCTGGCCTACGATGAAAACGACGGCTATTTCGACCATGTGCCGCCGTTCGTACCGGCTCACCCCGACCAGCCCGACAGCGGCCTGACCAGCAAAGGCATCGACACCCGGCTGGAGTTTGTCACGCAGGAACAGGAAAATAAACGCAAAAATGGAGGCCGAACGGGACCCATCGGGCTGGGCTATCGGGTGCCGTTGGTGATTGTATCGCCCTGGAGCCGGGGCGGTTATGTGTGTTCGGAGGTGTTCGACCATACTTCTACACTGCGATTTCTGGAGAATTTCGTGAGCCACAAAAAAGGCCGAAAACTCGAAGAATCGAACATCAGCGACTGGCGCCGTACCGTTTGTGGCGATTTATCGTCGGCGTTCCGACCCTACCACGGCGAAGCCATCAAAATGCCTGCCTTTGTCAAAAAAGAACCTTTCCTCGAAGGTATTCACAAAGCTCAGTTTAAGGACGTTCCGACGAACTACAAACGACTCACCGACGATGAAATCCGGCAGTGCAATACAAACCCATTGGCTTCTCCTTACCTGCCCCGGCAGGAGGAGGGCGTACGACCATCCTGTGCGCTGCCTTACGAATTGTATGTGGATGGACACATCACTACTGATCGATTTGTTCTGACGCTTGCTGCCAAGAATGAAGCGTTTGGTAAAAAAGCATTGGGCGCCCCGTTTCAGGTTTGTCAGGCTGTTGACAAAAACGCCCGTTTCCGGTCGTACACGGTTGCGGCCGGCGATACTCTAACGGATTCCTTTTTGGTTGATGGTCCCTTGCATGTGTGCGTTCAGGGACCGAACGGTTTTTTTCGGGCGTTTAAAGGGAATGGCAATACCCCGCTTCTGGACATTTCCTGTACGTATGAGCAGGATGCGAAGAAACGGTTTACCGGAAATGTGCTTCTGAAACTGAGCAACCCAGACCCGAAGCGCAGCTACTCGGTTCAGCTTTCTGATAACGCCTATCAGCGTAAAAATCAGTCAATTATGCTTGAAAAAGCGGGTGCGAAAGGAGCCGAACGGGCGGTAGTTCTGAATCTAAAAAACAGCCATAACTGGTATGATTTCAGCGTGAACGTAGCGGGATTTGCTGACTTTGAGCAACGCTATGCCGGGCGGGTCGAAACGGGGGAACCGGGTTTCAGCGACCCCTTAATGGGAAAGGTTGACATATTGGCCAGCCGGTAAGTGATAAATGCGTAAGTTGTAGGGGCAATCTGTGGTGTCAGGTTTGAGTACCGGATAGCACGGATTACCCCTACAACCTTTTTTGACCAAAGCCGATGCCCAACGAAACCCCAACCCTCAAAAAAGCGTTGACACCTGTTCATTTGTGGGCTATTGGCGTGGGGCTGGTCATCTCGGGCGAATATTTCGGCTGGAATTACGGCTGGGCGGTGGCTGGAACGGTCGGTCTGCTCATCGCTACGCTGCTGATTACACTGCTCTATTTCACGTTCATTTTCAGCTTTACCGAACTCACAACGGCCATTCCAAACGCGGGCGGGCCGTTTGCCTACGCGCTTCAGGCGTTTGGGCCGTTGGGCGCACTCATCGCGGGCTACGCTACCCTCATCGAGTTTCTGTTTGCCACCCCGGCCATTGCGCTCGCGTTGGGCAGCTATATTCATTTTCTGTATCCGGCTGTTCCAGTGGTCTGGTGTTCGGTGGCTTCGTTTGTGCTGTTTACGGCTATTAATATGCTGGGAATCAGAGAAGCGGCCTGGTTTTCGCTGGTCATTACCATCATCGCCATTGGCGAGTTATTGCTGTTTATCGGCGTTGTGTATCCATACGCGAGCTTAGATACGTTTCTGCACAATCCCATGCCGTTCGGGTGGCCGGGCGTATTTGCAGCCCTGCCGTTTGCCATCTGGCTGTTTGTGTGTCTGGAAGGCATTGCGATGGTGGCCGAAGAAGT
>CAXTKE010000026.1:0-16530 GCA_964244845.1 uncultured Spirosoma sp. | reverse complement strand
TTCGGCGGTGCCTTTCTGTTACCCAGCCTACTGGCCAGCTGCACCGACCACAGAATTCCCCCTGACCCTCACGTTCCACCGATTTTTCCCCCTATCATTCCGCCTTTAGGCGATTATGATATTGATTGGAATGACGACGCAAAAATAGTCGTCGTCGCCGGGCTTGAAATGATACCCGAAGTCGGTGATATCCTTGGCCCTTTGGTTGACATCTTTTGGCCCAGCACTAAGGAAGACGTCTGGGGCGAAATCAAAGCCCAGGTGGAAGCATTGATAAACCAAAAAATCGATGCAACTGTCTACACCACGGTATCAGGAAATCTGCAAGGCTTGCAAACCGTTACATTTAATTACCTGAATGAAATCAAAAACGGTACTCCAGCTACAATCCTGGAACAATGGTTGATCACAAAAAATTTGTTTGATTTATATCTTCCCAATTTTCGACAAACAGGGTCTGAGTTGCTGCTGTTGCCCTTATTGGCGCAGTTTACCAACATGTACCTGTCAATATTACGCGATGGGGTACTCTTCGGGAAAAGCTGGGGTCGGACCGACGGAGACGTGCAGCAAACAGCTACAGAGTTGACAAATCATATTTCTGACATTCAATCATACACCACTATCTGGTATAACACCGGCCGAGCTAATGTGGTAAAAGGGGCACCGAAAAATAACCACGAGTGCGAGCCTTTCAGAACCGTTAACAATTACGACCGTCAGATGACGTTATCGGTACTTAACTTTATGGATAGCTGGTATGCTTATGATGCTACCAAATACCCGAATGGAACGCCAGTGGTGTTAAACCGCGAAATTTACACTGACCCGTATGGCACCTGCGATGACAGCGGAAACATTGTTATAGCGTCACCTGTGCCAACGCAGCGCCCGACTAACCTAACCGTATGGGCTTATGATCGAATTGATGCGGTTCAGCTAACCTACCCAGCCGGTAGCGGACCCGGTGGGGTTACGACAACGCCCCGAATGGGAGATCAGAGTGGTGGCACTAATCAGCCTCCTCGTGGCGGCTCATTTGACATATCGCTCGACCAACCGATCATCCAGGCCCGAGCCTTATATAACGTATATCAAGCTCCAAGTGGCGGAGCGATAGGTCCTGTTGTCACTGGGATGCAATTCCTGATTGATAACCAGAAGGACGGGATACTTACAAATATACTTGGCAACCAGAATCTAAATAGTGTACTGACTTTCAACGATACGGGTCTGCTCGGTTATCTTTATCAGTTTGTATCCAGTGTTCACATTAACGGAGTAAATAAAAGTATTGGCAGTGCAGACTGTGTGGTGTTTGGCTTTCAATACTGGACCCCGCCAGCAGCCATCAACAATGCGCTTCGAGCCATCTACGTAAGAAGCCCGAAAGAACGATCAGCGGCTGATTTTGCCAAAGCCTTACCGAAACATAACATTCCGGCTGATCTGATCACCGAAAACTTAAAGGCGGTTCGCAAGGCGTACTGGGAGTCTATGAAAACGCGTGGCAAATAGCTTGCATAGTCTTCGCGAAGAGGCTGATTGATAAATGGCCCGGCCAGGGTACCCGGGCCATTTTATGGTGTCGTATACTTCGAATTACAGGTGATCGATCTTACGACAAAATAGGACTTATGGATGGGCTTATACGAAGACTAAACAGGGGAAAACGGGTAGTGCTAAACCAGCCGCATCACTACCCGTTTTGGGCTAACAACCATCTGGATATCAATGAGTTTACTTAATTCATCCCCGTGCCCTGATAAACTGGTTTATCGATAAACCTACTTGAGGATGCTATTTTGAGCAGCTCATGACGACCCTGCAGAGGGAGATGGATACCGAGCGCTTTGTGGCTTTACGCTTAATAGTAAACGAAGCCTGAAACGACCGCCGGGCACGGGCCACGTTTGACTAAAAACAGGCTCTACTACCTTTAGGACTTTCGCTTAGACCCGTGCTACGGTTTGTGCTGGTATGTAAATTAACCGTGGCACGGGTCTAAGCGAAAGCCTTAACCTTATAAATTTTTCATTCGTGCGAAATGGGAACGCGATTAGGTTTTATCCGCGCCGGAATGCCGGACCATGGCGTACCGACGGTTCCGCAAGTCGATCGCGACTCTGAGACGTACCGTACCGCTGCTCTCGCTGGCGGACCGACGGTCAGCCGCTGCTGTACGATTTGATGGTCCGCCACTGTGATGGTCCTGCGACGGCGTACCGTGCCACTGCGGCAAGGTGACCCGATGTGAAGTCTGAGCAATGACAAATCATGTTTTAAGTAAGCTCCGCCATGAAAAAAATAGTGAATAAACGTATCCCTCAACTCACCCTTTTTAGTCTGCTTTTATGGGTTACCCTAAGCTGTATGAACCAGGACCATGTGCTGCCGGGCCAGGGTACGCTCATTGATCTGGGGTATATGCCTGTACCGGTAGAGAGCCATTTCGAATTTCCTGAAAATGAATTTCAAACGGCCGCCTACAATAACAATTTTGTTTTTGTGGCCACGTCGGATGGGCTATGGAAAAACAATCTGCTCACAAAACAATGGTCCCGAAGTGGGTTTGAGGGCCAAAAGGTCTCCTGTATTTTCAGGCATCCTACTATTGAAAATAAGCTTTTTGCCGGGCTTATACCCGCTGAAAATAGCACGGAAAAATCCTTGTTTATCTCCAATGACGGCGGGGCAAGCTGGACGGCTGCCACATCACCTATTCACGATGATTTGGATAATCGGTATGAAATCTATGTGAGTATAGCCGTACGACCTACTCATCCTGATCACATCTACGCCAATTTAGTAGGCGGAACCACGATTGCCGTATCAACTGATGGTGGCCTAAACTGGCAACGAATGAATCATGAGACGGATTCCCATTTTGGTTACCGAAGTACGATTGTTTTTTTACCCGATAATCCTAACCAGCTCTTTCAGGGCAGTGAAAATCCGTTCGATGATGCCTGGCTGGGCCGATACGACATTGACGCAAACGATCCGGTGGTGCTGACCAATTTCACCAAAGTGGTGGATACACATGTTTACGGCAATCGAAGACCGGTGGAGCTACAGACACACGCGTATACCGGCAACAGCATTTATGTGGGTCAGGAAGGAGCCTTGTCCAAAGTAAGCGGGACAACCACCCAATTTATCTTTAAAGCGGAAGAAAGCAATCCTACCGTTCCCTATGCGTATATGTATGGCATCTGGGTTGATCCAACCGATACGCATCATCTTCTGTTCGGTGGCGCCGTCAGTGGGGGGAAACAAACATCGTTAAGCTTATTCGAAACCTTCGACGAAGGAAAACTAATCAGGCCGGTAACCGCGAATCCCACGTTGGCCACGTCCGAAGTTACCAAGATTGTTGCCACCCCTACGTATCCTGCCATCATCATGTACGATCCCACCATTGAAAAGATCCGGCTTTTCCTCTATAAGTCAAGCTAAGCCTTTACCCTATGGCTCAGCCTGTAGGCACCGCATGTAAGCTATCATCGGGTAGTTCTTAATATCGAGAATCTGGCATTCAAATTCATTCGCTCCCTCACATTGTTGCGTGACCCGGATGAATTGTTTGCTCCTATATCCTGCTCACATAGTAAACTCTCTCATGGTTAAATCCGATAAAAAGCAAGCTTCAGGGCCCTCTGGCTGGTTGTGTTTTCTGCTTTGGTTGTCAGCATTTCCAAGCCTTTCCCAAACCGTTCCGGTAGGCGTTGTCTCGCGTCGACACATCGATCCTATCAGCTCCACAATTCATAAGCAGAGTTTTACGTATGCCACCAAAGATTCAATCCCCCTGGGGCTGGATGTGTTTAGCACGGGCGATAGCCTGGCGACTCGTAAAAAGCCGTGCCTATTATTTGTTTTCGGGGGAGCGTTCATTGCCGGACGGCGGGATGATAGTCTGTATACTAATTACTTTAATAGTCTGGTTGCCCATGAGTTTGTAGTGGTTTCCATATCCTACCGGCTTGGATTGAAAGGCGTAAAAACACTATCTAAATTTAACATTGCTCCCTTAGAAAAAGCCATTGCTATGGCCGTTGACGATGTCTATGATGCCACCGATTGGCTCATCGATCACGCTGGACAGCTTGACATCGATACGTCCCGGATTATTCTGTCGGGTTCCAGTTCGGGCGCCATTACGGTATTGGAAGCCGATTTCAATCGTCGAAACGGTAAGCCTGTAGCCAAAAAATTACCGGCCGATTTTAACTACGCGGGCATCGTCGCCTTCTCAGGTGCCATCTTCAGTGTGGATGGCCGACCCAAATTTGAGATTCCTCCGGCCCCGGTGCTGCTGTTCCATGGAACGGCCGACAAGATGGTTCCGTATGAGCAGATTCGTTTTCTCAACCGGGGCATGTTTGGTTCGTCCGCCATTGCCCGGGTATTTAAAGAAAAAGGGTATTCCTATTACATCTACCGACAAGTTGGTTTAGGGCATGAGGTATCGATTCTACCGATGATCGATCAGTTACCGGTCATTATTGATTTTCTGAACCAATTTGTCCTTCAGGGTAAGCCCTACCAGATTGACCTATCGGTCAACGATCCAACGGCCAAACCCATGATGGTGCTGACTCCAAAAGAACTATTCAGAAAACTGCAGCAGAACTAAGCTGTGATTCATAAACATGTCGAACTCCACCAGAAGCACGCATTGGCACCCTACCATTTCGTTCGGGGGCTCGACCTGTTTTGCCAAACTGTCGATGAGCTTTTTGCCGGACCGGTGGCCAAAACCGCCAGGACCCTGGCCCCAACGATGGCGATGGTTCTACAAGGTAAACTAACCATGTTTTCATCCTCTAAATCAACCAATTATCATGCAACGAGGCAGCATCATCCAATCTCAGCCGGTCCGTCCAGCCAACCCTGAATCTATAGTGGGCATCGACGGGAAAAAGACCATCTATAAAACCTTTCAGACCGGTGACCGCATACCGCCCCACCATGCCCCGGTCGATGTAATCGTGCTGGTCCTCGAAGGGCAAATGGACCTTACGCTCGGTGACGAAACCGGCCGTTTTCAGGCGGGTGAGTATGTTTATTTCCCGGCTAAGCAACTCCACTCATTGGCCTGCGTCGAGGAGGCTAAAGTGCTGATTTATAAATAATCAGGCCCTTTTTTAATTCATATACCATGAAACAATCTACTAATATCTACGGAATTCTGGTACTGTGGCTGGGCCTGGGAATTCAATCCGCTTGGGCACAAGCCAGGCCAGACGACGAGTTATGGAATCAACCGGGAATAATCGGCACCATTGTGGTACTACTGCTGATTGTAATGGGCGTAGTACTGCTGGCTGCTGTTCGGCTGGCCGGTGTATTGAAGCGACTGTCTACCCCATCGGAGCAGCAACAGGAACAAGCCTTCGACCAGGCGGTTGTCAATTTAAGCCCCAACCAACTCGACCAGATTCTGGAACGGCGGCAGGCCCGCTCCTATCATCTGACGGGTCGTGAATTGGGTAGTCAGCAGCGTCCCCAGGATGAGAAAGGGCTGGTCAGCCACGTGACCACGGATATGCACGCCCCGTTGGTGGCCGAAAAAAAGCACGCGCTTCGGTACGGTAAAGTAGAACCTGCTCTCATTCGGCTCATTGCCGCCTATCTGCTGAGTGCGGCTTTTTGGTTAGTCTTCGGAACGGCCATTGGCTGGTATGTGGGGATCAAGTTCGTCCGGCCCGACATCGACCATATCGAATGGCTTTCCTTTGGGCGACTCCGACCGGTTCACACCAACACCGTCTTCTGGGGCTGGTCGTCGCTGTCGATGCTGGGCCTTGGTCTGTTTGTTGTCACCCGAACCTGCAACACCCGCCTGTTTAGCTACCGCTTAGGCTGGATCTCGCTGGGGTTGATCAATACCTGCCTGCTGCTGGGTACACTTTGTCTGATGAATGGCATCAACAACGGTGGGGGCGAATACCGCGAGTTTGTCTGGCCGGTGATGGCTTTGTTTGTTCTCGGCCTGGTAATCAGTCTGGTTAACTTCTACCAGACCGTGGCTCACCGTAACATCGAGGAGATGTACATCTCCAACTGGTATATGCTGGCGGCCCTGTCCTGGGTGATCATTCTATCGGTTATCGCCTATCTGCCTTTTTACCAGAATGGCCTGGGCGAAACCGTCATTCAGGGTTATTACATGCACCAGGGCGTGGGCATGTGGTTCATGTCCTTTACGCTGGGGCTGGTCTATTATTTCCTGCCCATGTCGCTCAACAAGCCTATTTATTCCTACTCATTGGGGGTATTGGCCTTCTGGACCCAACTTCTGTTTTACACCCTTATTGGCACCCACCACTACGTATTCAGCCCTGTTCCGTGGTGGCTTCAGACGGTGGCCATTGTTTTTAGCATGGGGATGTTCATTCCGGTATTGGCGGGCACGACCAATTTTGTGATGACCTTTCGGGGCAGTGGCAAACACGTTACGGGCAGTTACTCATTGCCGTTTATCCTCGTTGGCGTCCTGTTCTATTTCACCGGGTCGGTGCAGGGATCGATGCAGGCCTTTCGCTTCACCAACGTGGTCTGGCACTTTACCGACTTCAACGTAGCCCACTCCCACATCACCATGTACGGTATCATCGCGTTTCTGCTCTGGGGGTGCATCTATACACTGGTGCCCCGCTTTATGGGCCGTGAGCCCCGGCAACTGCTGGTGGGTATCCATTTCTGGTTTGCCCTGATTGGCCTGCTGGCCTACATTTTTTCGATGATGATTGGCGGCACCCTGAAAGGTCTTAGTTGGTTAGATGGAGAACCCTTCGTCAAAAGTGTGGTCATGATGGCCCCTTTCTGGGTCTGGCGGGCCATTGGGGGTACGCTGATGCTGCTCTCTCACCTGGTTTTCGCCTACAACCTCTACGAGATGCTCCTTAAGTCAGCCCCTGAACCGGGTATTGTTCCCCACTTAAACGACACCAATCATGTGGCTGAACCTGCATAAAAATCACCGCCTGTTTCTAAGTTTAGCGGCTGGTATTTTCCTCTTTCTGAGCACACTGATTGCCATTATGCCCGCCTTTTCGGTGCAGAACAATAACGCATCGCTGCCGGGTACACCCCCTACCAATGCCGACATTGAAAATGGGCTGAATGTGTTCGTGAGCGAGAACTGTATGGCTTGCCATACCCAGCAGGTGCGTAATATCGACATGGACAAAACCTGGGGCGGTCGTCCCGGTATTCCCGCCGACTACGCCCGATTCCAGCGATTAGACACCTGGCGGTCTACGCCCTCGGTGCTGGGCACGGAACGCACCGGTCCCGATCTGACCGAAATTGGTGAACGGCAGCCCAGCGAAGACTGGCATTACCTGCACCTGTTCAACCCACGCTCGGTCGTCAAGGAATCAATCATGCCCGCTTATCCCTGGTTGTTTACCACGAAAACAACGGTTTCCAGTTACGAGAAAGAGTTGAACGTACCGGCGGAGTTTCGGCAGGGCATTACGGGCCACATCGTGCCCACTGAGCGGGCCCGCCAGTTGATCGCTTATCTGCTGTCGCTCAAACAGGTGGACCTGCCCGATAGCCAGGCACCCGCATTTATCGACTACAAAAAGCCTAAACCTACTGCCGGTAGCACCGCCAGTTCTGGCGAGGCAGCCCTCGATGGCGCACCCTTATATGCCCAGCATTGTCAGGCTTGTCATCAGGCAACTGGGGAGGGATTGAAGGGAGCTTTCCCACCGCTGAAAGGTAGCCCCATTGTGACCGATGCCAACGCTGAAATGATGGTTCGGATTGTTCTACAGGGATATGACGCTCGACCGGAATATGCCGTGATGCCGCCTTTTGCCACCAAACTGTCGGATGCTGAAATTGCGGCTATTTTGACCCACGAGCGAAGTTCATGGGGCAATAAAGCCGAGCAAGTAACCCCTGAGTTTGTGCAAAAAATTCGGGCAACCATTAAAACCGAAACGACCCAATGACAATGAAATCACGCTTTTTGGCGCTCCTGTTCTGCCTGCTAAGTGCCTGGAGCTTAGCCTGTCCCCTCTGCCAGAAGCGGCAGCCCAAGGGCTTTGCCAACATTACCCACGGCACGGGTCCCGAAAATCTGTTCGATTACGTAATGCTGTACGGCTCGATTGTCGTGGTGGTGCTGACATTGGGGCTGTTGATCTACTATAGTATTAAACCAAAAAGCGCCGATCAACAACCGGTTATCGACTGGAATCATGGCTAAGACATCGCAACTCGTTACGCTTTTTCTGGATGAGAATCCCGTTCCGTTTGCCGCCTATGCACCGCCTATCAAATTAGATATTGATACCACGCGCCTAACCGATGGTCAGCACTCGCTGAAAATCGTGGCCCGCTCGTCGGATGGGCGGGAGGGCGTGCAGCACATTTGCTTTACGGTACGAAATGGGCCGGCGATCTCAGTCATCGGCATCGCCGAGGGTGACACGGTATCGGACGTAATTCCACTGACGGTCAATGCCTACGGTAGCGAACAAACCGATTCCTTTGTGGTGGTGGCCTCTGAAACGCCCAAAGCCATCCCCAGTTGGGTGTGGGCACTGGTAATTGCCTTTCTGGGCTGGGGTGCTTATTACTTCTACACCTCACTGGTGATGTAAATGAAATTAACCATGCACGATATACAAAATCGCACCGACATTAATCACTTGGTGGAAACCTTCTACGACCGAGTTTTTGCTGATGAGCAGCTCGGGCCAGTTTTTGCTCGTGTCGCCCACGTAACGCCCGAAACCCACTTTCCACTGATGGGTGATTTCTGGGAAACCGTACTCTTCGGGCAAAACCGCTACCATGGCAACGTCATTCTGAAACATATTGACTTGCACCGGAAACAGACCCTCCAGCCGACTCAGTTCGATCGCTGGCTAAGCTTGTTCTGCCATACGGTAGACGAATTGTTTACAGGGAAAGTAGCCGAAACGGCCAAAACCCGAGCCCGGACTATGTCGATGGTCTTACAGGCCAAACTACGTACCCTCATTTAAACGACCATACATCACTATGATTAAGAATAGCCTGCCCCCACCCCTCAACGCGCTACCGACTCGGCAAGCATGTCGTTGCTGACCGATTTAGGCGGTAAAAAAGTGTTCTGTAAAACCTTCCGTACCGGCGATCGGATGCTACCCCACCACGCCCTAAACGATGTCTTCGTACTGGTGCTCGATGGGCAGCTCAACATCACCCTGGAGGACGAAACCCTGCTGTTTCAGGCCGGGGAGTGGGTCGTTTTTCCCACCCGGCGGACCCACGCACTCGACTGCGTCCAAGACGCTAAAGTAGTAATCGTCAAATAGATTACGGTTTGTTCTAAAGGTCAGCCGGTTGACCGGTAAAGTTGCCAACCGCTGCATTCATAACCCACGGTACCACTATGCGACTCTTTTTTAAGGATCCCCTGTTTGACGGGCAGTTGATCCGGGCCGTCAATCACGTGTATCACAATGGGGCCGATGTCGGCGAATGCCTGATGACAGCTTCGCGGATACGCGAAAAAGATACCGAAAGCTGGTACCGCGAATGGACAGCCACCGCACAGCGTATTGATCAGCAGGCACAGGTGAGCGAGAGGGCAGGCCATCTGGTCAGTGCCCGGGAAGGCTATCTCAAGGCATCCAACTATTACAGAACGTCCTATATTTTCCACATCGGATCACCTTTCGACCCGCGCGTACAAAAAGCCTACCGGGATCAGCGCGATACATTTCGCAAGGCCATGAAATACAGTCCATATTCGGTGGAAGAAATTGCGATACCCTACGAGCAAATGTCCATGAAAGGCTATTTTTTCAAACTGGATCGTTCGGATGTGCAGCGGCCGACGCTAATCATTACCGGCGGCTACGATTGTACGGCGGAAGAAACGTATTTCTTTAGTGCCGAAGCGGCTTTACGCCGTGGCTACAACTGCTTAGTGTACGACGGGCCGGGGCAGGGCGATATGATCATCGAACGGAGCATTCCCTTTCGACCCGATTGGGAGAATGTAGTTACGCCCATAGTGGATTATCTATACACAAGGAGCGATGTAAAAAAGGAATGTATTGCTCAGTTGGGCATTAGCTTTGGTGGTTACCTGGCTCCCCGCTCCCTCACGAAGGAACACCGTATTTCAGCCTTAATTGCTGACCCCGCCCAGTTCGATTTGTACGACGCGGTAACGAAACGAATGCCGGGTTTCCTGCTGAATTATGTGCAGAGTGACAGCCGTTTCAAAAATGCGATTGCCAACATGATTTTAGGGGCCGTTCTCCGTAATCCGGTAAAAGGATGGTCGCTGCGCCGGGGCCTTGCCGTGCATAAGGCCTCATCAGTGAAGGAATACATTGAAGCCACGAAAACCTTCACGTATAAAAACAAGGTTGATCATATCCGTTGTCAAACGTTGGTCTGTGCGGCAGAAAATGATGAGATTGCCTCGTTTGCCAAGGATGTATACGAGGGCTTAACATGTCCCAAAACGTACAGTTTATTTTACAGTGCCGAAGGGGCTGGTGAGCACTGCGAAGACGGCAATCGCTCGCTGTTCAATCAGCGCGCTTTCGATTGGCTGGATGAGGTTTATGATCAACCCAAGTGTTGAAGTTCGTGATTCGACTTAGTGAGGAGTAACGGCCTGTTTAGGCCGGGTTGTCCGGTGACATCTTAAATTAAGGGATCATAAAAACTTTTTCACAAATAACAATGAGCGAATGGACTAATTTTAATCTGGCCGTAGCCAGTGCGTCAGCCGCGTTAACGGGGCTGATCTTTGTGGGTATTTCAGTTAACTTGACAAAAATTCTTTCTATTCACGGATTACCTGATCGAGCCTTACTCGCCTTGTTGCTTCTTGTTAATGTACTCGTCGTATCGATTCTATTCCTGGTGCTAGGGCTAACAACTAAAACAGTAGGCACAGTCATTTTAGCCATTGAAGTAAGTTAGTTGGCTCGTTATTTTTTGCCTTGATATTCGCACTATTCAAAACACGCAAAAGCAACATAAACGACAGTATCTTTTCAATATGCTTATTAACCAGGTTGCTACCAGTTGTTTTATTACAACGGGTATTTCCCTGATAGCCAGTTGGCCAATGAGTGCGTATTGGCTTGTTCCTGCCACTCTTCTTTCCATTATCAAAGCTGTACTTGACGGCTGGGCGCTGTTAGTAGAAATTAATCGGTAAGCCAATTCGTTTGAGGACCTAACGACTAACCCCAGATGATGCTTAATCCGACAGAATTGTTTAAAAACTTGGGCAGCCATCGGCTGAGCGCTACGAGTGATAACCAAACTTAAAATCTGAGTTATCTCTCATCTATTACCTGAAAACGGCATCTGCGTTCTAAAAACAAAACCTGACAAACTATGAAATCTACACTTATTCTTTCCAGCATAATGATCAGTTTTCTATCCAGCTCCTGCCAAAAATCTGAGAAAGCGGGTAAGCAAGCGTCATTACAAACGGCAGCCACTGAACCGAAAACCGACAAAATTGTCCGGGATACAGTTACCAATACGGATGGCGTTCAACTGGCGATGTCCTTCAACAATTCAAAACAAACCGCAACGTTCGTGCTAAAGGGAGAAACCATTGACATGAAACAGGATCAGATGGGTTCCGGTATAAAATACAGCAACCCTGATTATGAATTTACGGAGCATCAGGGTGAAATAACGCTTAAAAAAGGCGGGAACATTGTGTTCAGCCATAAGAAATAAATAGGTATTAGCAATGGAGCTGTCGTTCCAGTTGTATACAGATAATCGATCAGCCATCTCAGCTTACAGTCGTTTAAGGAGCCAAGAAATTGAGCATGTATTCCTGAAAATAGTGCTTCTTTTCATAATTGATCAAACGACCGTAGCTGGGTAAAATTTTTAAACTTAAATGGTTAATGTGATCTTGAATCATTACGATCTGTCTCGCCCCAGTTTTAGTCTTCTCGTCTATTTTGAAACCATAGCCAATTGTAAATAAGTTCTGTCTCCATAATGCAACGTGTTTTTTGAAAAATAAGGGGGGGCTGCCATATCAAAATGACAATAACCATGTCCTACGTCGCTTTTCAATAAATCTGCACGGCTGGCAACTTCAAATCTTAATTTTTCTCCTATACAAAGAAATGTTGGTGCGGGCGTCAAACTAAAAGAAAGCTGGATTATTTCGTCTGGTACTAATGGTTGGGGAACTTGTGTATCTATTACGATTTCACAGGAAGTATTCCACTTAGGGTCTAAACGTCTCCTTGCGGGACTAATCGTTCCCATGGATAATAAATGGCAAACATTATTCTTATCAACACGGCTTAATTTTGCTACGATGTGAGAATCAATTTCATTACAACTAAAGCTTAAATGCGCCGAAACTGCACCTGCAAATTCAGTATCCTTGTCAACCGTCATTTCATAAACCAATGTCTGGTTTATTATTTCATCCATGCCACCTGATATGGGTAATCCCATCGGGATAGCTTCCCATGAATTTTTTCCTTCTGAAGGACTATTATTGATAAGTTGGTGAATAGCTCTATCATTACCTACACTGTTAAGATAGTAGCGTATTGGCTTGGTTTCTGAAGCAGGAAAAGTATCGGCACTTTTAAAAGATTCTTTTCCATCTAACCAATAACGAACAGGCGCTTGTTCATCATATCCATTGTCTTCTCCAAAAAGTATATGGTCAAAAAAGGCAACTGCCTCTAACTGCCATGAATAGACTGGCAATTCGTAGTCAGAAAGTGCAAGTATCATCCATTTTCTATTTATAGCAGTCCCTGCATTTTCAAAAAGGTCGTAACTGCCATAATTGTGCAGGTTAAAATATCCCAGATTTTGAATTGTAACAAATGGCACAGTGATTTTATCAAGCTCGGTATAAGAGCCAAACCCTGTATAGTTTGTTTCCCGTGTTTTCCCATCAAACAGCCAGTTTGCCAAAATCTTTCGTATCGGCATAGCAGGCGTACTGCTCATAAAATCCTTGAAAACCTTTCCTACATTTTTCTTTACCATTTTTTTTAAAAACGGATTTAATAACCGGGAATTAGTGAGGTGGCTTACAAGTGCGCGTTTAAGCGGAGACATTCGCCTTTTGAAGTCAGTATCTTTAAAATTAGCACCAGCCCAAAGGCTGAAAAAGTATAGATTGGAGACACCACCAAACTGCAATATGTGCCTGAAAAAATCTGTACACATTTCATTGCAAAAAAATGCTTTTAATGCTGGCGGGTTTCTTATGGCCACCAAAGGCTGATTCATACCATAGTAGGAAGTTCCAAACATAACGACATTGCCATTGCACCACGGTTGTGCCGCTGCCCATGCAATACACGCTTCATGGTCATCAATTTGTTCTGTTCCCCAAAAAGCGCCAAACTCTCCACCGGAGCGGCTCATTGCTCTTGCAGAAATAACAACATGGCAATAGCCGCGATTGGTAAATATGGGCGGGCTACCTATTTCATTCGTTCCCGTAGGAATCCCGGCCGTATGCAATTCCTTACAATAGGGCGAAAAAGAAATAATAGCAGGATACCGGCCCGCAACCTTGGGAGTATATACATCTCCTGAAAGAGTAACGCCACCGTTTACAGGAATGCGTTGGTCAGAAATTATACGGCATCCAAGTTTTTGGGTATTTTCTTTTTTAGGGTTCCAGCCTGCGTATTGTTTACCAGATAATGATTGTTTAATAGGGATAAGATTGTCCCAAAAATAAGCAGATGACTTTCTCACATTGTAGTTATTTTAATTACTACTTCCGGTTTACAATATCTCATCTTCAATCCAGTCCATTACAACTCGCATGGCAAAATCGTAAGCACCAACGTGACAATGGTCTTGTGCTGCATCAGCGGCAGTTAGGATACGGAGCGTAGCTAAAGTTCCTATTGCATCTGCTAATTGCTTTGGCTGGTCGCCTGCAAAGAAGCTATCTGCTTCTCCTTCGCATATTAAAACAGGACATTGTATATTCTTTGCGATATTTTCCATCGTCATGCTTTTGGTACGGATCAGAAATTCATAAGGAGAGCTTGTAGTAAAAGCCCAGCACCCCTGCTCTGCCGACCATCTTAGTTTAGTGCTTTGTTCCATGGCTTTTTTTACAACAAGGTCAACTGTATCCTTATTGTTTTCCTGAAGCAGTTTTGTAAGGGCTGGCGGCAATACTTTAGTAAACGATTCATACACATTATATATGCCATCTACACAAACAACTGCTGCAAGCCGGTGTTCAAACGCTGCGGCCCTTGGTGCAAGAAAACCTCCAAACGAGGAACCTAACAAAATTACTTTAGCGCTGTCTATTGATGCGATATTCTGGCAATAATCAACAACAGGCGTAACTACTTTTTCCCATTCGGTAATGAAACCGACTTTTTGTTTCCGTACAACCGTTGGCTGCCCCGGACCCTCAAACGTGATTATATTGAAACCCCTTTCCAATGCAGCAAAACCATGCATATGTAACATTTCTTCCTGGCTTCCATCATAGCCGGTACACAATAAAAGCACTGGTCGTGGCTTGTCGTCTTTTGCTGCTTTGTAAAAAATGGCAGGAATATTGAACCCTGCGGTTTTTATTTCAAAACGTTCGCCTGGAACTTCCAATAAAGAAATGGCTTTATCGAAACAAGCGGTTTGATTATCCCACAGCTCCATTATTCTTGGGTCGGCAGGATTGCCATGTAGAAAGAAGTCGGCCGTTCTGTAATAATTTGCTGCCCTAAACATTGCATTTCTTGCAGAAACAGGATGCCGTGAATCGGGAGCTGTTGAATGAATATGACTGGCAAGTTTATTAAATTGCTGATACCAACTTTCAAAATCGCCCGGCGTAATTTTTTCTACAACCGTTAATACCTCTGCAATGTCGGCGGCATTGCCACGGGTGGCGGCAAGAACTCTTAATAATTCGTAATGGAATGTTTGGTCACTGCTTAATTGTAGCATAGCTTTTCATTTTAGAATGAAGTAAATAGGTGTCACGAAGGGCACACAACAAACAAGTATTGCTGATGGCAGGGAAGTTGAAAAACCTCGCCTGGCAACTGAAGTTCAGTATTTTGTTCAAAGATTAAATTAGTGGGTGAGCAGCCGTTTTCAGGCGGAATTAGATTGAGAGGGCATCAATAATGGGTTGAGGAAACCCGAAGGCGTCCTGGTAATAAGCGATAGTATGTTGATACTTTGCCTCTTTAAAAAAACTACCCGACCCATCAGGATACACATTCGCTCCGCCTTCAAAGACAAACTCCCGGTCAGGAGCAATGCGCTGGTAGGTTTTAAGATCGATCACCACTTTTATCGCATCAAACGCTACCTGATCTTTCAGGGTTAACCCAAAACCCGTAGTATAACCCGGATTGAACGGGGGCGAGTTTTTGTAGAGCGAGGGAATCTGGGCGAATAGATCTTTCTGCCAGCTATGGGGCACCATGTCATTGGCGTTGATCACCGAGTAGTAGCCCTCCCCAAATTTCTGGGCGGCATACTCGGCAAAGGCCTTGTCGCCGGGGGTAGGTCCGGCAATAGGGTAGACGCTCACGTTGAGGTTGGCATAGCCCATCTGCTGTTTCCACTCGATGCAGTTGAGGGCCATCACGGGCGCCAGGGCTCCGCCCAGACTATGGCCCGTAAAGGCGACCTGGGTAGGACCGGCATCGTTGAGCGTGCTCAGGAACTGGAGCAGGGTTTTTCCGGTGGCGGGATCGCTCATGGCGGTCAGGATCGAGAGACCCAGAGCGCTGCCCGCGCTGATTTTACCACTGTTGGGACTGCCCCAGGCCTTTTGGGTGCCCCACTCTTTTTCGTTGAATACGTTGAAATCTTCGAATAGTGCCCCTTTTCTCGAGACCGCATTGGTACCCGCTATGGCCACCACATAAAGGGGTTTACCCGTGGCCAGGTCGGTGCCCCGGGCTACATACATCGTGTTATCGGTGACGAAACTGTCGACTTTGCTGGTGCTGGATTTTTTGATGCTATTAGAAATGGCGGGTCCCCACACGACCTGCCAGTCGGTACCCAGATAGGCCCGCACGTCGGCGTTGTGTTGCAGCAGATCATTTATTTTTAACGTGTTCTGGCGTAGCTCTTCTTCCGATGCGGCTACCAGATCGTAGTTGATATCCGCGATCATACACAGCAGAGCAATCCGTTTATGGGTATCGGTTGGGGATGTACCTTGGAGGATGAGGGGCGGCAGCATATGGTCGCTACAAGCCGCCAGGGTGATGAACCCCAGCAGAATCATGGCGAGCGAATAGGGACGATTCCCCAGAAGTCGAAGTGAAATCGGCCTGGTAGGTAGCTGAATGTTCATTGGTTTACTTAATTAAAAAGCGAGAATGACTACCGACGAACGGGTTGGGTACTGAGCGCCCCGGCTGTAGAATGGGTGCTTCAGTCTGGTAAGCCTCCAATCGGCGGATGAATGATCGGTCCAATGGAAGGGGGAATGTTATGATCGGTGCAGCTTCCCAGCAGCACGGATGCAAAAAGTAAACTATGGGC
>CAXTKE010000025.1:0-19519 GCA_964244845.1 uncultured Spirosoma sp. | reverse complement strand
GTTATAAAAGGAGACCTGGTTGTTCGGTCGTCTTCATTGAGATTGGCTAAATAATAAAGCTCCTTGTAGCAGGAGGGCGCGAAATAGGTAACTGCTATGCACATATCGAAACCGGTGGTGATGAACACGAACCCGTTACTGGCCGCTTAAACTTAAGTTTTTTACCCTACTATGTAAGTTAAAGGTATAAGGACAACTGGTCAGAAAGAAGCACCAGCCGGAACATTCGAAAATGATCGAATGGCGAGTGGGTGTCAACCTCTTACCGTTTACTGGCGTGCGTATCCTCAATCGCTAATAATCCCAATAATTATCTTCCTGGGTAGAGTCGATAGAAAGCCATCTTTTAGCAGGGATGCTTCCGCTAATCTGCAGAAAGCAGAAAGCGGTCTTCGTGAGCGATATTGCTGAACAGATACAGGGTTGGCTTCGTCAAATTGCCCGCCATAACGATGACCGGGCGTTTCGTCGGCTGTTCGAGGCTATGTACCCCGAGTTAATGCGGTTTGCCCTGTACTACGTAAAAGTCCGGGAAGCGGCCGAAGAGATTGTGCAGGACGTATTTCTGAAAATCTGGCAGATGCGTGCCACCCTCCTCTCGATCCTGAATTTTCGCGCCTATCTATTTACTGTCACGCGCAATCAGTGCCTGAATCACCTCCAGAAAAAAAGTCAGTCGGTACAGACTCAGTTCGATAGTGAATCAGAAATTGAGGGGGTTGGGTCCGACGATAATCCGCAGCAGGCTCTTGAACTGGCCGATATGCAGCAACGCATCAGAGCCGCCATTGACGCGCTGCCTCCGCAGTGCCGGTTAATCTTCCAACTGGTCAAAGAACAGGGCTTTTCGTATCGGGAAGTAGCTGATTTACTGACGATTTCGCCCCGCACTGTGGAAACACAGATTGGCATCGCCCTCAAAAAAATAGCGGCTGTCCTACGGCCTTTATTGGAATCATAGAAAAAAACTAAAAAATTTACTGCTTGTCTTACGGGCTGTCGCCTAAAAAATTGTCTTTGCTTTTGAAACCCAGAAGCAATGCACGATTACGATTCTATCAACTGGACGCTGATTGGCAAAGTACTGGCCAATGAAGCCACCAATGCTGAACGACAAGAGTTCAACGACTGGCTATCGGCCCACCCTGAAAAACAACCCGTAATAGACGGGCTGCGTCGGTTCTACCTGACGCCGGACGCAAAAATGGCCGACGAACCGCTCGACATGGCAGCCGCCTACGAACGTCTTCAGCGTCGCATCGAAAGTGAATTGCACCAACCGGATGAGATACCCGCGCAGCCACTCTGGTCGGTGCGACGATGGGCAAGTTTGGCCGCTGCCGCGTCCCTGATCATCACGGTAGGCGTGTGGGCATGGAGCCAGTTTCCGTCTACTCCTGCTTCAGCCGTTTTGATTGAGCAAATCAATCAGAAAGGCACCCGTTCGCAGATTCGTTTGGCGGATGGCAGTACTGTCTGGCTCAATGCCGATAGCCACCTGAGTTACCCCAAAACCTTTACCGGTGCCCTGCGCGAGGTAACGCTGGAAGGCGAAGCGTTTTTTACCGTCACTCATAATCCGAAACAGCCATTTGTGGTTCGGCTAAAAACGGGGTCGGTGCGGGTACTGGGTACATCGTTCAACATTCGGGCATACCCCGGCGACAGCACTGTTGAAACGTCCGTCGTGACGGGCCGGGTCGCCTTTATTCCCAGGCCAGTAACCAATGGCCCGCAGCCCCGACCTGACCCAAAAGGGGCCGCCGTTACGCAAACCGATACGTTGTTCCTACTACCCAATGTCAAAGCCATTCAGTCGCTGAACAGGCAATCTACAGCGACTCAGCCAACGGTAGCCACGAATCAGATTGCCTGGACGGAATCGAAGTTAGTGTTTCGCAGCACGCCGATGGGCGAGGTCGCCAAAACGCTCGAACGCTGGTACGGCACGCCTGTGACGCTCGAAGGCGAATCCCTGCGCCAGTGTCCGCTAACAGGTACATTTCAGAACCAGAGTCTGCGGGAAGTGATGACCTTAATTGCCATGACCAACCGATTTCAGTACGAACTGACGCCCTCGAAGGTGACCATTAAAGGACCCGGTTGCGAGGGTCAGTAACGCCTTTCTATTTCCTAAATCTACCAATCTATGAAAACCCTTTTCATTCAATGGCTGCTGGTTTTATCAGGACTCAGCCCAACGGTATGGGCGCAGGACGTAGCCAGTACCAGTGCCGTGGTGTCGCCCAAACGACTTACCGATGCAACCATCGTGACGATAGCGTCGGAAGGCCGGACGCTCGATCTGATTCTGCGCGACCTGGAGCAGCAAACCAATTACACCTTCGTCTATAGCAACGAGCAGTTTCGGCAATTGAAGCCATCAATAGTGGCCGTTCGCCAACCGTTGCTGACGGTACTGACGTCGCTCCTGAAGCCAATAGACGTAGCGTATCAGGTCGTTGGTACGCAGATTATTTTATCGAACCAGGACCGGATTATTAGCGGTCGCGTAACCGATGCCACTGGCGAAGGGTTGCCGGGCGTAAACATTACCATAAAAAGCAGCAACCGGGGCACGACGACCGATGGCGAGGGAAACTACCGGCTCCCCCTGCCCAACGAGCGCGTTACGTTGGTGTTCAGCTTTGTGGGATACGTGCTTCAGGAAATTACGCCCGGAAACCAGACCAGCCTGAATGTGCAATTAGTGGCCGATGAACGATCACTCAACGAGGTGCAGGTAGTTGCTTTTGGCGAGCAACGCACCCGCGATCTGACCGGCTCCATCTCGTCGCTGAAAGCAGCCGATATCCGGCTCAACACGGCGGCAAGCCCCGATGTCGCTTTTCAGGGCCGGACACCCGGTGTGCAGATTACGCAGGCGGGCGGTACGCCGGGCGGGGCCGTGCGAATCAACGTGCGGGGCGTGGCTTCCATCAATTCCAACTCGCAGCCGCTGATTGTGATCGACGGGGTGCCGGTGCTGACGGGGGCCTTCGGAGCCGGGGGAGTGGCGATGAACCCGCTGTCGGAGCTAAACCCGGACGACATTGAGAGTATGGAAATCCTGAAAGATGCGTCTGCGTCGGTGCTGTTCGGGTCAAGGGCGGCCAATGGCGTATTGCTCATTACGACCAAAAAGGGCGTAAAAGGTAAACCGAAGTTCGACGTTAGCTACCAGGAGGGCGTGAACACAGCCACTAATCGCGTCGATCTGGTTGATAATGGGGCCGACCACCTGAATATTTTGAAGCAGGCCGCCCGCAACAACGTGCGCGCTGGGCTGGCTCCGCAATCGACCAATCTGGCCAGTCTGCTGCCCACGGGTATCCTGCGCGGTACGCTGGCTCCGGCCCAGGACCCGTTGCTGGCAGACTCGGCCACACTCTACAATACCAGCACCAACTGGCTCGATCAGGTCCTGCGTTCGGGACGCTTCCGGCAGGCCACGCTGGGCGTTAGCGCGGGCACCGACAAGCTGCGGGCCTACGTCAGCGGCTCGTACCGGGGCGAAAACGGCATTGTGGTGGGGCAGTCGTTTCAGCGCGTCAGTGGCCGGGCCAACCTGACCTACACCCCCGCTAAATTTCTGTCGATGGGAGTTAATCTATCGGCCAATGAGGTTGAGGTCAACACGGTTCCCATCGGCAATTCCTACCGAACGGCCCTGGGCGCGGCCCTGCCTGCCTATCCGGTGCAACTGGCCGATGGTTCGCTGTTCAATGGCATTGCTAACGGCACCAATAATACCATCAGTATTGGTACGAACCCGGTTTTTTACCGCAATAACTACAGCAACGTAGCCACCACCTTTCGCAGCACCAATACCGGCTTCATCGACCTGAAACCCATTGCCGGACTGAGTATTCGGACCGAAGTGGGTTACGATTTCCAGCGTACCCGCAGCGATGTCCTGCTGAACCCAACCTTGTTTCCGGCGGGAATTTCGGGGGCGGAACGGGGCGGAAAAGGCCGCGCCGAGAATCAGGTCGTTAAGAACCGAACGTTCAATATCAACAACCTGATTAGCTACACGCGCACACTCAACAAGGACCATCGGCTGACGCTGCTGGTGGGTAACAACCTGCAAAGTACCCGCTCCGACAATGCCACTTACATCACCGAAAACGTACCCGACGGGACCAGCCGTGGTCTCGATACGGCCCGAACGGTGGTCTATGAGAACCAGCTCTCTTTCCGCTTCGTATCGTATTTCGGTCGGATCAATTACGCCTTCCGCGACCGGTATCTGCTCGAAATTAGTGCCCGTACCGACGGATCGAGCCGCTTTGGGCCGGGTAACCGCTGGGCCGCTTTCCCCGGTGCGTCGGTGGGCTGGGTCGTGAGCGACGAATCCTTCCTGAACGGTTCATCGGTCATTAACTTCCTGAAACTCCGCGCCAGCTACGGCCTGACGGGCAACGCCGACATCGGCGATTTTTCTTGGCAGAAGGTCTTTACCTACGTCGGCTATAACACAGCCATCTACGGCGGTGTGCAGGGCGGGCAGTTTACCAGCCCCGGCAATACCGATCTGGGCTGGGAATCGACCCGTCAGCTCGACATCGGGGCCGACTTTCAACTGCTGAGCAAACGACTGAGCGGCACCATCGACTACTACAGCAAAATTTCGGATGGGCTACTGCTCGACTACTCGCTGGGGCCGCTGGCCGGTACGATCAACAATGTGATGACAATCAACCTCGGCTCGGTTCGCAACCGGGGCGTTGAACTGAGTCTGAGTTCACGTAACATCGACAAAAAAAACCTGCGCTGGACCACCGATTTCAACATTGCCCGCAACGAAAACCAGGTGTTGAGTACGTACAACGCCCCGTTCCTGAACTTCCCCTCGCAGCTTATCAACGGGCCGAATATTGCCACGCCGGGCTATCCGCTGGGCAACTACTACATGGTGCAGTTCGCGGGTTTCGACCCCGTAACGGGCAATGAACTCTTCTACGAACGCGACCGCTCGGTTTTTTCCAACACTGGCCAGACCGTTCGGACGGGCAACCTCTGGGACGGCACGGTGAACAATCAGGCGGGTAACAACCAGTTTATTCTACAGGATCGCACGCCCTATCCCACCTTTTTCGGCGGGCTGACCAACACAGTGCAGGTTGGCCGGTTCGATCTGAGCGCCCTGATCTATTACCAGGTCGGCAACTGGATTTATGACCAGGGCGAGCGTGCTCAGAGCTATCCCTTCACAGGTCAGGTGCTGCGCCGGAACATCCCCGGCATCGGGGATGTACAGCAGGCGATTCGGCAGGGCGACAATACGTCGCTGAATCAGTTGCAATGGGCGTCGAATGTGCGGGGCGTTGAGTCGACACGCTTTTTGCACAATGGCTCGTTTGCCCGGCTCAAAAACGTTCAGATTGGCTATAACCTACCCCTCGAAACGGCCCGAAAACTTCGGTTGAGGAGCCTGCGCGTAAGCCTGACGGGACAGAACCTGCTCACGGTGACTAAGTTCAACGGCTGGGACCCGGAGGTGTTTCGGAACGGCGGAGTAGGTGGAGCCGATGCCAACCTGTCGCCGGGTCTGACCAACAACGATTTGCCGCAGGTCAGAACGTACCTGATCGGCCTAAGCTTCGGCTTTTAACGTATCGGCAAGCACATTCCTAACTAATCAAAATCAGATAATATACTGATTACAAAATAACTACAGCAATGAAATACCTTCTTTCGATACTCGTATTGTTCGCGCTGGCTGGCTGCGAAAAGTACCTCGACGAGGTGTCGTCCAAACAATTGATTCAGGCGCAGAACGTCAGAACCGTTCAGGAATTAGAGATTCTTACCACGGGTGCCTACGCGGGTATTGCCCGGAACGCAGCGTTTGGTGGCAACGCACTCGTCATTGGCGAATCCTTCGCTGATCTGGTGGCGATCAATAACAGCAACTTCCGCAACAACCCCGGCCGACCATCGCGGGTGTACACCTGGACGCACCGCGAAGAGGAATATGGCTTTCAGGCTGAGTTCTTACAGTGGAGTACCTTCGGGCTGAATAACGCCAACAATGTGCTGGAGATTCTGCGAAGCGGGCAGGTGCAGACAACGGGCGAAACTGACCCCCGGCGCGACATTGCCCAGCAGCGCAACCGACTCGAAGGCGAAGCGCGGTTTATCCGGGCCATGTGCGTCTTCGAGCAGATGCGCCTGCTGGCGTATCCCTGGGGCCATACGCCCGACAACAACCACCCCGGCCCCATTGCGGCTTATCGCTCATTGTCCGATTTCGGCGATCTGACGTACCCCCGCCTGAGCGTCCGGGCGGCTTATGACTCGGTGCTGACTGACCTTCGGCTGGCCGAGCGGCTGCTACCGGAAAATTATGACCCCGCCCGTCATTTGCCCGATTACCAGCCCCGCGCTAACAGATACGCGGCAATGGCCCTAATGGCCCGCGTGTATTTCCAGCAGGACAATGTGGATAGCTGTTTAGCGGTCTGCAACCGGTTGCTGGGAACGGGCAGCGGCTACCGTTTTCCCTTAGTGGCGGGTAATCAGATGCTCGCCAGTGTATTTCAGCGAACAGGCATCACACCAACAACCAATTCAGCAAACCGCGACGAGGTGATTTTCGAGCTGGTCAACGTAGCGGGGCGGAATGTACAAACCATCACCGGTGCCCCGCTACGTACCCATTATACGCTGCAATCACCCTACACGGCGGCTCAACTCGCCAATGTCAATACGCTCACCAGCGGACCGAACATGCGCATGAGTCAGCGGTTCAAAACCCTCGCTAACTTCGACCGGACTCGCGATTTGCGCTACCGAACCCTGATTGATACCAGCCAGGCCACGACCGTAGCTACCCCATGGGATAATGCCAACCGCCTGTGGTTCAGCCGGAAATGGGGGATTCAGGGAACCACAAACCCCGGCCCGGCGCAGGGCGTTAACTCAAATATTCTTCTGTATCGGTCGGCGGAGTTTGTGCTGATGCGAGCCGAGATGGCAGCCCGAAAGAATGATTTCGCGCTGGCAACCGCCGATCTGAATGCTGTGCGGCAACGAGCTGGCTTGCCCGCCCTGAACACAGCCGCTACCGTACTGCTCGAAGAAATACGTACTGAAGTAGTACGGGAACTGTTCACCGAGGGGCAACGGATTCACGACCTTAAACGTCGGCGCGAGGCCGTCGATCCTGCCGACCGGAAACTCTCACCGAACGGGGTGGACTGCGCCGTAGCTGGATGCCAGCCCGTTCCCTGGAACAGCCGTTTTACGGTATTTTTGGTGCCGCAGGTCGTACTGGATCGCAACCCACAAATGGTACAGAACGACTAAACCGAAATCCCATACCCCTTCATGACCATGAAAGTACTCCTCCTTAGTCTCACCCTGCTCACGCTTCTTGCCTGTCAGGACGACGCCTTACCGACGCTGACTACTGGCGACGAAGCCCTCAAAACCCAGTTGCGTGGAGTATGGCTACCCACACAGCTTCAGATCAAATATCAGGTAGGCATCATACCCGGCCAGCGGGATACAACTATAACGTTAACGCCCACGACGGCTCCGCTGCTGGTGCCGACCCGCGCCAACGTAATCATGCCCTTCACCGATACGCTCTATATCGGCACGGTGACCCCCGCTCGTGTCGACACGTTTTTCACCCGCAACCGGGGTCTTCGCCAGCAGGGTAATTTCTTCCTGACCACTGGAGCTGACAATGGAGCATCGGTGCTGCGCGTTGCCCGGCCTACCTATACAAAGGGCACCCTGACCCGCTGGAACTACGACTTTGTTTTCCACGGTACGGTGCTGCCCGACGCGCAGAGTCAGCCGGTGTACAGCTACACGTCGTATGCAAATTACCCCCTGACCATCCGGGAGGTAAGCATTAACCGGCTGGTGGTTAGTTTTCAAACGACGGGCAGCATTGGCAATTTGCCACAGGTTGCCGTCACGCCCGCTACGCAAAACCTGAACACGACCTGGGCGGGTCGGATCGGGCTGATTACGGCGACGTTTACCAGGCAACCGTAGTTCACACATGGAGTTGTCTCCTTTAAACCGCCGGTCCTTTCTGCGCCAAGCCAGTGTGCTGCCGTTGTGCGCAGCTATTCCGTCATTAACAGACTTGCCGGAACAACTTCCGGCAATGACCTTGGCCGACTTGCCCCGGCCAACCGTCGCCCAGCAGCGGTGGATGGAGTTGAAATTTGGGATGTTCGTCCATTTCGGTATTAACACCTATTGTGATACCGAATGGAGCGACGGTACGCTCGACCCATCTCGTTTTAAACCCACCCAATTAGATACGGACCAGTGGTGCCGCGTGGCTAAGGCAGCCGGCATGAACTACATCGTGCTGGTAACCAAGCACCACGATGGATTCTGCCTGTGGCCAACCGGCCAGACGGCTTATTCGGTATCGGCTACGCCCTTCAAACGGGATGTGCTGGGGCAGGCCGTGGAGTCAGCGCGTCGGCATGGCCTGAAAGTGGGATTCTATTATTCGCTCCGGGACCGACACGAACCCTCGCACGATACCGACGAATGGGCCTATGTCGAGTTTATGAAACGGCAGTTCCATGAACTGTTGACGGGTTACGGCGATATTGTGGAGCTATGGTCGACGGATTCTGGAAAAAGCAGCAATCCGGCTGGACCAGCAAAGCGGCCATCAACGGGGAGGTTATCGCCACGGATAGCCGCGCCGACCGGAATGGGGCCTTCATTCAATCGTGGCGTAACGAGGGAGCGTACCGCTGGCAGATGGATCACCTCTACCAATACATCAAGTCGCTTCAGCCCGATTGTCTGGTGATGAACAATTCGACAACGGCCTACCCCGGTGTACCCCGGCCCCACCATGGATATGGCTATTATCCGGGAGTCGTTTGAGCGTTACCTGGAAGCATCGCGGCTATTGGGTATCGACGATAAAACAGTTACTCAAATCCGGGCAGCTAACGAATCGGCTACTGCCTTATCAAATCGGTCAATACGGACAGTTGCAGGAGTGGCAGCATGACTGTGATGATGGTGAAAAAGAGCATCGTCATCTTTCCCATTTGTACGGTTTCCACCCCGGCAACCAGGTCAACCTGCATACAACGCCGACATTGGCCGCTGCGGTTAAACGCGTGATGGAGCGCCGGGGTGATAAAGCAACCGGCTGGGCCATGGGCTGGAAGCTGAATATATGGGCACGGCTCCAGGATGGTGACCATGCTCTGCGCTTATTGACTAACCTGCTGACTCTGGTTCGGGAGCCGGATGACAGTACTCCCAACGTTGGTGGGACGTACCCAAACCTGTTCGATGCCCACCCCCCCGTTTCAGATTGATGGGAACTTTGGCGCGACCGCCGGCACGGCCGAAATGCTGGTTCAAAGTCACGCCGGGGTGATTGAGCTACTGTCTGCCTTACCAACTGCGTGGCGTTCGGGTAGCGTAAAAGGCTTATCCCTTCGGGGTGGGTTTGAAATAGATATGGACTGGAAAGGACGTAATAGAGGCCGTTGAACTACAGGGCATCTCCCAGACGCACTCCGCTAAAACGCACGGCTTGCCCGGCAGGTCGGTTAAATCCCGTTTACGGCGAGCCAAACAGAAAATCAGAAGCCAGGTCAAAACAGTTGCTTTTTAACGACGGATACTTACGGTAACATAGTCGACTTTGTGCGCCCTCCGAATGTATATGACGGACAAAATGACCCACCCCTAACGGAGCAACCTGACCCCCAGAATAATGGGTATTAGAAGTGAGATAAAAGTAAAAACTTCTGCTATAAAAGACAGTATGTTTTGTTGCATATTGTCATAAACGCCAGGCCCATAATCCGTATCTTGGCCCCTTCATGAAAGCACTACGTATCAGCTTATTCGTTTTGTTGGTTCTGATACTGGGTTTGTGGATGTACGGCCATCACTCACGAACTGATCCGCAGCGGGCCGTCACCAATTTCACCCAAAGAGCATCTGAATGGCTAACCGATGGTCGTTTGCACATTGTGTTTCTCGGCACTGGCACTTCCGCACCCGAAGCGGATCATGCCCAGTCTGGCCTGGCCTTCGTGGCAGACGGGCAGATGATTTTGATCGACGCCGGTAGTGGCGTCGTCCGCAACGCGGAGATAATGAAACTGCCACTCCACAAGCTGACGGCACTGTTTTACACCCATCTCCACCCCGACCACATTGACGATACGGCCGCCTTGCTCGATGCTTGTTGGCGCAACGGTTGCCGCCACAAAGTACGTATTCTGGGACCAATGGGTCAATCGATATGAAAATAGAGCCACTTGACCTTGACAGCTTGCTGAAAGAAATGGAGATGTCTTAATAGGTTGGGTAAATCTAAAAAAGGGATCAAATTCGTTACTTAGGTAGTTTTGTCGAATCGTACTTTTCGCCGGGCACGGTGCTCCGTCGCGAGACGCTTCGGCTAAACTACTCTGAGACCTGTAAACAAGTTTAAACGCCTTGCCTAATTCTTTACCGGTGGTACCTACAGCCCCTGTCACTAATAAAACGTCGGATTCTTATAGTCAGGTCACAAGGCCACTCGCTCTAATCGTTCTGTGGCGGACAAGGTTGTCCATTTCTGGACAGATCATTTAGTAACCGTTAAAAAAAGCACCCTTAATGACGTTTAATTGGCCTTTTAATAGGTTGGCACTGTATTTGTTTTGCTTAATTGTAACTAATCATTTTGCCTAACTGAACGGATGAAACGAACCTTTTTGGGTGAGTTTGAAGAAGTACTTTTATTAATAGTAGCCGCCTGCGCCCAAGACGCTTACGGGGTAACGATCTGGGAGCACCTACAGGAGCAAACCGGTCGCTCAATCACGATGAGTGCTGTACACACTACTTTGTACCGACTGGAAGAGAAGGGTTATCTCGCTTCGCAAATGGGCGGAGCGACAGCCGAGCGGGGGGGGCGACGCAAACGGTTCTTTTCCCTGACAGTTTCAGGCAGTCGCGCCTTACTGGACATTCAGGCCATACGTCAACGGCTATGGCAGGCCATTCCCCAAGGCAAAGTGCAACTCATCAGTCAATAACCGCCAATCTTTTCAATCGTATGGCCATTGCGAATAAACCACCCAAACTGCCGGATCACCGGCCACCCCACTGGGCTGACTGCCTGCTGGAGTGGTTGGTGGCTCCCCACCTATTGGAAGAGATACAGGGTGATTTACAGGAAGTCTTCTACAAGTGCGTAGCACAGGTTGGATTAGCCAGTGCCCGGCGCCAGTACGGCTGGGCTGTGTTGCATTACGTAACGCCTTTTTTTTACAAACGTAAAGCAAGTCAATACCCGCAACCTTCCTTTTTACCCAACTCAGATATGCTACAAAACTATGTCAAAATCGCTTGGCGGACCATCAGTCGGAACAAGGTTCCCGCCTTCATCAACGTGGCCGGTTTGAGTATCGGCTTGGCTTGTTGTCTACTTATCCTACTCTATACCAAAGATGAAGTCAGCTATGACCGGTTTCATCAGAAAAAAGAGCAATTGTTTCAGCTTACCTGCCACCGGATTAGTGCACAGGGAGAGGACAAGCACTTTGCGATGGCCGCAATGGTGCAAGGACCCGAATTTAAGCGGGAAATTCCCGAAATCGAGGCATTCGTCCGGGTGAACAGACAAGATTTTGTGGTTCGTACCCATCATCAGGTAGTCAGGGAGAAAGGTACCTGGGTTGACCAAAATTTTTTTTCCATCTTCTCCTTTCCCCTGCTTTCGGGGAATCCTGAACAAGTCTTGACGGACCCCCATTCCGTGGTACTCAGCGAGGAGATGGCGCGAAAATATTTCGGCACGACCAATGTGGTCGGTCAGACGCTCGACCTAGAAATGGACGGGCGGTTTGAGCCGTTCACCATATCGGGCATTGCCAAAAGAGCACCCCAAAACTCGAGTATTAAATTTACTATGCTGCTGCCCTTTCGCTATCTGGAAGCAACCCATCCCGATAATGGCTGGATGTGGGTCGCTTATCCAACCTATCTGGTGGTAAATTCAAAGGCGTCAGTTTTATCGGTCGTGGCAAAAATGAATCGGATATTTAAGCGAAGTGCCCGCGACGAACTGGCCCAGAATAAGCTCATGGGTTACACCGATCAGTTTGTTTGGGGTATTCAACCGTTTCTGCAAATGCACTTAAACACCGACTTTGAAGGGACACCCGAAGCCAGTAATCCGATCTATACGTATATCCTGACGGGTATCGCTTTCTTTATCCTGGTGATCGCCTGTATCAACTTTGTCAACCTGACGGTTGCCCAATCCTTTAAGCGAGCTAAAGAAATTGGGATCCGAAAGGTGATGGGCAGCCAGCGCAGCCAACTCATTCAACAGTTCTTCGGTGAATCATTGTTGTTGTGTTTCCTGGCTTTCGTGTTAGCTATCGTATTGGCTCAGCTAGCCTTGCCCTCCTTCAATGAATTGGCTAACAAACAACTGCAACTCGATTATCTGCTGGACTCAGGGTTAGTTGCCGGTTTTTTTTGGCTGTTTCTTCTAACGGGCTTCTTAGCAGGATTTTATCCGGCCTTACTGATTGCTCGGGCCACTCCGTCTCAAACTTTATATGGCCGGTTTATAGGAAGTGGCAACGATTACATTGCCAAAGGCTTAGTGGTCGTTCAGTTCGCACTGGCCACGTTCCTGATGATCTCAACTGGATTTATTTACCGCCAGTTTAGCTTTCTAACCCAAACCAATTTAGGCTATAACGACGAGAATTTGTTAGAATTAACGGTCGATAAAGCCATCGTGAACCGATCGTTGACGACGATGATGAAAACGGAATTGACCCGGGTTCCGGGAGTCGAATGGGTTGCTCCGCACAACGTTGGCTCATTCGGAGGGCCGACCAAAACAGGTAACCGGGAGTTTAAAGCTAGATACGAACATGTGGACGAATCGTACCTGCCTACGTTGCAAGTACCCCTGCTGGCAGGCCGGAATTTCTCGCTCAATTTTCCGGCTGATTCGCTTCATTCAGTCCTCATTAACGAAGCATTTGCTCGAGAAGCTGGATGGAAAACACCGGTCGGCCAGACTATTGATGGCATGAATTTTCCGAATTGGGGAAACCGAAAAGTGACCGTTATTGGTGTTGTGAAGGATTATCACGCGACCTCTTTGCGGGAGAAAATTCAGCCCCAAGTATTGACGATGGAGTCGAAATTACCGTTAGGTAAGTTCCTAATTCGGCTAAGGCGGGAACATATCTCGAAGACAATTCAGGCGTTGGAGCAGATGTATCACCGACTTATGCCGAATGAGCCCTTCCAGTACAGTTTTAAGGATGAGCTCAACCAGCAGAGCTACGAAGCGGAAGCCAAGTGGAAACAAATCATTACGTTGGGGGCCTTACTAACCATTTTTATTTCCTGTATTGGACTGTTTGGCATGGCCATGCTCTCGATTCGGCAACGGTTGAAGGAAATCGCGATTCGCAAAGTATTAGGGGCCAGTCTACTGAACGTGTCAGGTGGTTTATCGAAGCAGTTTTTGTCCTTAGTGGCGATTGGCTTTGTGCTGGCCTCCCCCGTTGCCTGGTACGCCATCCATCGATGGTTAGAAAACTATGCCTACAAAATCGACATTACATGGCCGATTTTTGCCCTTACAGCCTTATTAACAAGTGTCTTGGCGCTCCTAACGGTAGGCTATCATGTTCTTCGAGCAGCTACGTCTAATCCTGCTAATGTGCTACAAAGAGATTAATAGGAATTGATAAACAATCATCAAAACCGTAAACTTACTCATGAAAATATACTGTCCCCTTCTGCTACTGGGATTCTTGGTCAGCCTCACCCAAGTACCAATTACGGGTACTAAACCTGTAAAAACGGGTAACGAATGGCGAATGCCTTCCGATGCTGTTCCCCATGCTCAGCAATTTGCCGATGAGCTAACTAAAACACTTAGTCTTGACCAGGCTACGGCTAAACAGGTGTTCACCGCTTATTTAGTCAATACCAAGTCGGTGGATGAAATCCGCATAGGTGGAGGAAGTGAGAAAGAGATTAATTCGGCGCTTCAAACCAATCAGATAGCTTTTGACAAGACATTAAAGGGAATTCTGTCGCCCGCTCAATTCGAGAAGTTTATTAAGGGCCATGTTGGTACGAAAGACCGCATCAAGCCTGGTCAGTAATCGGTCGTTCTGGGTTTTACTTTCCTTAAAAAAAGGAATCAAGTTTTAGGGTAGTTCAGCCGAAGCGTACCACGCCCGACGAAAAGTACGATTCGGTAAAACTACCCTAAGACTTGATCCCTTTTTTTAGATTTACCCTAGATTGAACGTGAGCCACTGTAGACTAAACGAGTTACCTTTGGCTCACGTTCAACGTATCAGGACACAACCCCACAATGCGAATTATGCAAGTATGCAAGCATCAATTGAAGCGAAAGACCGGCTTACAGGAATTGCTCATATCGGTGTCGGTAATTTTCACCGATCCCACCAGGCGTATTACGTTCATCAATACCTAAGCCAGAATCAGGCTGCGAATACAGAATGGGCCATCTGCGGCATCTCATTGTTAGAGAACGACCGCCTTAGCATTGAGGCCCTCAAACGGCAGGGGGGGGGCTATTCGCTAACGACTTTTGACGAAAACGGCCATACCGAATCCATACGAATCACGTCAATCGCTCAGCTTCTGTTTGCCCCCGATGACCCCCAGGCGGTGATTGAGAAACTAAGCTCGCCCGACGTAAAAATTGTTACCCTCACCATTACCGAAGCGGGCTATAACATTAATCTTGCCACGGGCCTGTTCAAAACAGATTCGCCTGCGGTGCAACATGATGCGCAGCACCCCGACCAACTTCGTACAGTGTTTGGATATATTACAGCGGCTCTGGAACGACGATTTCAGAACGGGGTAGCTCCCTTCACGGTGCTGTCGTGCGATAATTTCCCTCACAACGGCGATGCGGCTAAAACAGCCTTCGTTTCCTTTGCCGCCCTGCGCAATCCCACCTTAGCCGACTGGATCGCCGAGTCCGTTACCTTTCCCAATTCGATGGTCGACCGGATCACGCCGTCGGTATCGCCCGCCCAAAAGCAGCGACTCAATGAACTGGCAGGCTGGGCAGATGAGGTGCCGGTATTTTCGGAGCCGTTCATTCAGTGGGTCGTGGAAGACCGCTTTTGCAACGGTCGCCCGGCCCTCGAAACGGTGGGTGTACAATTTACCGATGACGTATCGGCTTACGAAGCCGTCAAGCTGCGGCTGCTTAATGCCAGCCATTCGATGCTGGCGTACCCGGCCTTTCTGGCCGGGTACACTACCGTTGATGAAGCGATCGCCGACCCGGTTTTGCAAGAGTTTATCCAGACGTTTATGGACGAGGACGTAACGCCCATCCTGAACGTACCCAGTACCATTGACCTGCCCGCCTACAAGGCCACCCTGCTCCGGCGATTTGCCAATAAAAGCATCGGCGACCAACTGACGCGGCTGTGTTTCGATGGCGCGTCGAAACTGCCGGTTTACGTCTTGCCAACCCTGAACGACCGGATGGCCCGTAATCTGCCGTATCAGCGCATTGCCTTTCTGATTGCCGCTTATGGCCATTACTTGTCGGCAGACCAAACCGAGCGTGGGCAACCGTACACCATCGCCGAGCCACAATTAGATGCCGAAGTGTTGGCTATTGGTAAAAAAGCCGACGTTTCGGCTTTTCTCAATCTGAATCTATTCGATAGTACCTCCATTCGAGACAGCCCGGAATTTATACGCCTATACACGCAGCTCAGGGCTTCCATTTTGAGCGACGGTATTCTCGAAACAATAAAGAAAATTACATAGTCGATACCTAAATGTTACCAACATTGATGAGGACAATTTTCAGAGCATTCTCGTGCAGGTTATCCATAGCGTTGTTATTGGCGGGGCTGGTCATGGCCTGTGCTCCACCCAATGACGATAGCCACCAGCAAAACGTAGTTGCTACAAATGGGGCCGCTGCCGATGGAGTGGGCTATAAAAGCAAAAAAGACCTCTCTAAGATTAAAATAGGTTACTGCAGCCCGTCGCTCAATGCCCCGTTCTACGCGGCTCTGAATGCGGCCGTCAAACGGAACGTCGAGCGTATGGGCATGGCCTTTGTGAGTGCCGAGGGACAGGACGACATTTCTAAGCAGATAGCTGCCGTTGAAGACCTGATTGCCAAACAAATCAATGTGCTGATCCTAAATCCTTTGGATCAGGAGGCTTTAGTGCCGGTAACCAAAGCGGCTACCAAAATGGGCGTTGCTGTGTTCATCTTAGATAGTAAAATAGCCCCCGAAGCTGAGTATGTCTCGTCGGTGCAGGCCAACAACCGGGGCAACGGCAGTCTGATTGGGAACTGGGTGGTCGAAACGCTGGGCCGCCAGCCGCTGAAAATTGCCCTGCTGAGCGGGGCCAAAGGAAACCCCGTGGGGCAGGAACGGCGCGAAGGCATGCTCACCGGTATTGCCAGCGCACAACTCACCAAAAGTGGTAGCACTAATTTTCAGGTCGTAGCCCAGGGCTGGGGCGGCTGGTCGAACAACGGCGGGCTGAAAGCGATGGAAGATATTCTTGTGGCGCATCCTGATGTGAATGTGCTGCTGGCCGAGAATGACGCGATGGCTTTAGGTGCCATGCGGGCCATCAACGAAGCGGGCAAAACCAACGCCATTACTATTGCCGCCGTTGATGGTCAGAAAGAAGCGTATCAACTCATTAGTGAGGGAAAAATGGGCAGCACGGCCGTTAACAGTCCCGACGAACTGGGGAAATACGTGGTGGAAGCCGCGGCCAAATACCTCAACGGCGACAAGCAACTGCCCAAAGTGATTTACACCCCGGCGGTGGTCGTCACCAAAGCCAACGCCGGTACGTACTACAATCCCAACGCCATTTTTTAAAGCCCCTGTAGTCATGAACGAGCCAGACGAATACCGGGTTGAGTTGCTCAACATTGGCAAATCATTCAACGGCGTAAAAGCTTTGAAAGATGTTTCGCTCAGGGCCAGACCGGGCGAAATTCACGCCCTGCTCGGTGAGAATGGCGCGGGTAAATCGACGCTGATGAAAGTCTTGTCGGGCGCGCATCAGAAAGATCAGGGCGAGATAAAAGTCGATGGGCAGGCCGTTACCATCAACAACCCCGAAGACAGCAAGCAACTGGGCATTGGTATCATTTATCAGGAATTCTCCTTAATTCCCGATCTGTCCGTCGCTGATAATATCTACCTCAATCACCTGACTTCGGGCCGGATGTGGGTTCGGCAAAATGCGCTCAACCAGCAGGCGCAGGCTCTATTGGCTAACCTCGGCTTCGACCTCGACCCGCAAACGCTCGTGTCCCGGCTGAGCGTAGCCCATCAGCAGGTCGTCGAGATTGCCAAAGCCTTGTCGAAAGATGTCCGGGTGCTGATTTTAGACGAGCCGACGGCCGTATTGGCCCCCCAGGAAACGCGTAAGCTGTTCGCTATCTTAAACCTGCTGAAACAGCAGGGCGTAACCATACTTTATATCTCCCACCGGCTGGAAGAGATATTTGAACTCTGCGACCGGATCACCGTCATCAAAGATGGCTCCTCGATCAAAACCGTCGATACCAAGTCGGTCAGTCAGGACAAGTTGATCCGGCTGATGATTGGCCGCAGCGTGGAAAGCCTGTTCGAGGAGCGGACAAACCGGTTGGGCGACGAAATCCTGCGCGTCGAGAATCTGTCCAATCAGCACCTGCACCACGTGAGTTTCCAGATGCGGGCGGGCGAAGTGGTGGGGATCACGGGGCTGGTGGGCAGTGGCCGAACCGAATTGTTGCAGGCTATTTTTGGGGCCGATCCGAAAGCTGCCGACAGTCGGCTGTTCGTGGCTGGGGAACAAACACAGACATCAACCCCCCGCGCCGGGGTGGTGGCCGGGATGGGCTTCGTGCCGGAAGACCGCAAGCGGCACGGGGTCATTCTGCCCATGTCGATTCGTGACAACCTAACATTAACCAATTTGCCCAGCGTGGCCAATTGGTTGGGGTTTATCCGCCACAAGCAGGAAAAAGACGTAGCCGACAACCTGATCGAGAAACTGGTTATCCGAACTATTAACCCCGACAACCCGGTGGCTAAGCTCAGCGGGGGCAACCAGCAAAAAGTGGCCTTTGCCAAGTGGCTCACCCGGCGCGGCAAACTCATTCTGATCGACGAGCCGACGAGGGGCGTAGACGTGGGGGCCAAAACCGAGATTTACAAAATTATTAACGAATTGACCGAAGCGGGCTACGGCATCTTAGTCGTTTCCTCCGAAATGATCGAGGTTATGGGCCTCAGCGACCGGATCTTAGTGATGCGAGAGGGCCGCCTTCAGGGCGAAGTGCCTAAAGCCCAGTTCAGCGAAGAAAACCTCATGCGGCTCTCCATCGGCCAACAGGCATTATCCAATTAACCACCCAAACGACCTGAACCCTTGAACACACCCCGTACCCGCCTGCTTTCCGTATTGGTCGAGTATAATGCCTGGATCATTTTCGGCATCATGATTCTGCTGTCGACCTTCGTGTCGGACGTCTTCTTTTCCCAAACCAACCTCTCCAACCTGTTCCGGCAGGTATCGGGCGTGGGGCTGATCAGCATGGGTATGTTGCTGGTCATCATGGTGGGCGGCATCGACCTATCGGTGGGGTCGGTGATGTCGCTGGGTGGGGTGTTACTGGCCCTGCTCACCCACCGAATGCCGTTGGGAGCCGCCCTGACGCTGACCATTAGCTGTGGCATAGCATTGGGGCTGACGGCCGGTTTTCTGACTACCGCCGGTAAGATTGCCCCGTTCATTGCAACGCTGGCCCTGATGACCGTCGCCCGGGGCGTGTCGTTCATGATTTCCGACGGGTCGCCCGTGCCGCTGAACTCAGCCGCTGCGCCCCTGCTAACGTTCGGCGACGGGTATCTGCTGGGCGTTCCCTATCCCGTGTTGTTCTTCTTGGTCATCACCGGGCTGGTGTTTGTGGTGCTCCGCTACAACGTGATTGGCCGCATCCTGGTTGCCATTGGCAGCAACGAAGAAGCTGTGCGGCTGGCCGGCATCAACGTCAACCGGTATTACTTGTTGGTATACGCTTTTTCGGGCGCGATGGCCGCCCTGGCGGGCATCATCACCGTCGCCCGCACCGGCATTGGTTCGCCGGTGGTGGGCATCGGCCTTGAGCTGGATGCCATTGCCGCCGTGGTGGTGGGTGGGGCGAGCCTGAAAGGAGGCCGTGGGTCGGCGATCAACACGTTACTGGGGGTCATTATTTTGGGCATGATCGGCAACATCATGAACCTCAAAGACGTACCCGCCTACCCTCAGCAAATCATCAAGGGGGTTATCATCATCCTGGCCGTGCTGCTGCAACGCTTTCAGAAGTAGCGAAATGATTGGGGTATGAGCCTGGTATTATCCGTAGCTTTGAAATAGGCAGTCAGGGCGATACAACCAAGCTGGACTTGCTATATTTGACTGGAGACGGTTTTTAGGCACATTTGGGGACAAACCC
>CAXTKE010000024.1:0-23041 GCA_964244845.1 uncultured Spirosoma sp. | reverse complement strand
GAACGAGCATACTTAATAAGCCATTTCATGCCTACCGCGACTTTTCGGTCTGCCCGTACTTCGGTTGGCACCTGAAAGGTAGCTCCACCGACACGACGGCTTTTTACTTCAACTGATGGCATGACGTTATTCAATGCCTTTTTCCACGTATCCAAGCCACTTTCAGTGGTGCGCTTGGCAACCACATCGAGGGCGTCGTAGAAGATGGAGTACGCCAGGCTCTTCTTGCCTTCGTACATCAGGTTATTTACAAATTTCGTTACAAGGACCTCTTTGTATTTCGGGTCGGGTAATACGTAACGCTTGGGCGGTTTCGCCTTTCTCATGTTTTCTTCAGATTTTTGATCTTACTCTGGACGCAGTCTTTCCAATGTCCAGTCAATGTTTAGTGATTAGTTGATTGAGTGAACGGTGTAATAAGTTAGAAAACTCACTCATTACACAGACTACACGAGTCAACTTACTACACTAAATTACTTTTTCTTCTTCGCTGGTGGTGCGCCTTTACCGCCTTTCACCGGTGCCTGACCTGGTTTCGGACGTTTAGCACCGTATTTCGAGCGGCTTTGCAGACGACCGCTTACGCCAGCCGTATCCAGAGCACCCCGAACGATGTGGTAACGAACACCCGGAAGGTCTTTCACCCGGCCACCGCGAATCAGCACGATTGAGTGCTCCTGCAGGTTGTGGCCTTCGCCCGGAATGTATGCGTTCACTTCTTTCTGGTTCGTCAGGCGAACCCGGGCAACTTTCCGAAGGGCCGAGTTCGGCTTCTTCGGCGTCGTTGTGTACACGCGTGTACACACACCCCGACGTTGTGGGCAGGAGTCCAAAGCTGGCGACTTCGACTTGTCGATCAGCTTTTCGCGGCCCTTACGCACTAATTGTTGTATAGTAGGCATTCTAAAATTTTGTTTACGAAAAAACAGTCTTCCCGAATTTTGAGGTGCAAAGATACGGAAAAGGGATTGAAAGCCAAAGGGTTTTTAGTTTAGAGAATGGGTATTCGGTTTACGGTTTGTAGTTTGTAGTTGGCTGACGCGAGCTACTACGGGCGTCAGCCAACTACAAACTACAAACCGTAAACCGTTACGCCTGCCCAATGGGTCCGTTAAAACCGCCAGCCGGGAAACGGAAATCGTTCGGCTCGTTAATGCCCCCGTAAGCCTCTTCAAACCGGCTGATGTTTTCGCGCAGAGCTTCCAATAATCGCTTGGCGTGTTCGGGCGTTAAAATAATGCGGGCTTTTACTTTTGCTTTGGGCACACCCGGCATCAGGCGGATAAAATCGAGGATAAACTCGCTGTTCGAGTGCGCAATCATGGCCAGATTCGCGTAAACGCCTTCCGCAATCTCTTCGCTCAGTTCGACGTCAATGGCCCCTTCGGGGTTTTGTGGTTGAGAATTCATTCTAAAAATAGTTATCAATAGCCGGTTGATGTCAACACGGCAATCGCTTTACTTAATAAACCGAAACGTCAATGGGTACCGATAATACTCCCCATTGTTGGCTTTTACGGCGGCAATAATAGTGAAAACAAGCCAGACAGCACCCAAAATCCAAATTAGAACAAACCCAATCAGAACAAACATCAGTATGAACGATACGGCAAACGCAATGGCCATGGTAATCTGGAAATTGACCGCTTCTTTGCCGTGATAATCAATAAACGCCGATTTGTCTTTTTGAATTTGCCAGACGATGAGTGGTCCAACAACGCTGCCAACGAGCGTGAATATACCCGTTAGTGCGCTCAGGTGAGCGAGCATAGCCCACATGCGGGCGTCGGATTCGCTCAGCGGCATGGGCGTGGGCAATAAGGGCGGAACAGGAGGCTGATTTTCCATGATAAAAGAGGAGTCGTTTTAACAGGTAAATTGGCGTAATTTTTTGATAGTGACAATGTCATTTTGACAAACGGTATGGATAAATGGAGCAACTCATCGGTTTTATTGAAACAATTTGGCCCATTTCCGACGATGTGAGAAGAATTTTACAAAAGATTCTTCATCGTGAAAGGCTACCGCGTAAACACTGGCTATTGCAACCGGGACAAATCTCTGACCGAATCTATTTTATTGAGCAGGGTGTAGCCCGAAGTTATTATTTAAAAGCCAGTGGTCAGGGCGAAGGGCGGGAAGTTACGTCCTGGTTTATGCGGGAAAATGATTTCATTATTTCAATTGTCAGCTTTTATGGCCGTCGGCCCGCGCAGGAGTATATCGAACTGATGGAAGACAGCATTGTGTGGTCAATAACGTACGCTCAACTACACGAACTTTATCGTGATTTTCCAGAATTCAATGCCATCGGACGATTGCTCACCGAAAAATATTATGTGTTAAGTGAGCTACGCACCCAAAATCTGCGGATGCAAACCGCGCCCGAGCGTTACCAGCAACTTCTGACCGATTTCCCGGCTATTTTCCAACGCGTACCGCTTAAGTACATAGCCTCACACCTGGGCATCTCGCCCGAAACATTAAGTCGGCTGAGGGGTCAGCGAAATTGATATCCGTCAATGTTTTGGGGCCACCTATGCTGTTGCTTTGGGGTATTGATTCACCAAAATCCCAAAGTCATGCTACCGATTATATTTGGCGTTTTTATCGCCTGTTTCATCCTGGAACGGATCATTCCCGGCTGGAAACTCCCAAGCGTACCTACCTGGACAATTCGGGTGCTTGCCATCAATTTTGTGCAACTTATTGTCGTTGTATTTGCCGGTTTTACCTGGGAAAAGTGGCTGTCGACCTATTCTGTTTTCCATCTTTCGGCTTGTGCAGGCAACGTAATCGGCGGTATCATTGCCTACATAATCGCTACGTTCATCTTTTACTGGTGGCATCGGTGGCGGCACACGGTCGATTTTCTGTGGACGCATTTTCACCAGATTCATCACAGTCCACAACGGCTGGAAGTTATTACATCGTTTTATAAACACCCTCTCGAAATGACTGTCAACTCGATTATTGGCAGTTTACTGGTGTATACACTGTTGGGGCTAAATGCCGAAGCTGGGGCGATTTATACGCTTTGTACAGCTCTGGGCGAGTTTTTCTACCATACCAATGTAAAAACGCCCCAGTGGATCGGTTATATTTTTCAGCGTCCAGAGATGCATCGTATTCACCACGAATACGAAAAACATACCCATAACTATGGCGATATTGTCTGGTGGGATATGCTATTCGGAACGTATCAAAATCCCAGAGAATTTAAAGCAACCTGCGGGTTTGATGAGGAAAAAGAGTTGCGTTTAGGCGATATGCTGCGCTTTAAAGATGTTCATCGGGAATAAACGAAATCGGGGTAGCTGCGTCCTGCAACTACCCCGATTGTTTATTTAGTAAACCTGTTCTAAGCCAATTCTACTACGCAATCGTCCTGCTCTACGACGAAGCCTTCTTTCAGCACAACTTTGGCAACTTTATCTTCTTTCGAAGCAGCTACGATGCTTTCCATCTTCATGGCTTCGATCACGAACAGCGGCTGGTTTACACCTCGTCTAATAACTGCCTGAATGTTTCCAGATTGATGACCGTTACTTTAGGGAAACTAACGGACGATAATACCGCATAGTGTTTATCTTCGGTAACGATAAAATCAGCATTGGCCGCAAATGCACAGTCTACAAATTATCACGGTCCGACGCATCGGTCGTCAGGGTCATTCGTAATGAGCGACCAATGAAAGAAAATTTCGACCTGATGAATATGATCTGATTCGGTCAATAGCTGATAGACTGGCTCAGACACTTCGCGATTGAAATACCGCTCAATTAGTTCGACATATTCCGTCAGGATTTCATTGGATATACATAAATCAAACCGCTTTTGACGAAGTGCCTGGAATAGCCAATGATATTTTGACCGTTCAGATACAGAAACCAATAGACAGTTTGTATCTAAAACTATTCTCATAGTGGCCTGTTTTTTCGCAAATCTGTCTTTAGCCACTCATCCATTAGCTCATTTGAATACCCTTCTTTATCCCACACCTCATTAGCAGCATTTACGGCTTTCTCGGCAAAGTAATCAATAATGCGTTGGTTGATAGCCAGCAAGTCTTCATCCGAAATCTGCCGGGCATAGAGTTTGAGCAACTGCATTTGCAGGTTAGAAAATGGCGGATTTGTCGTCATAGCCTACGTTGTTTCTGTAAAATTACGCCAATTCTACCACGCAATCATCCTGCTCCACCACGGTGCTTTCTTTCAGCAGCACTTTGGCAACTTTACCTTCTTTCGACGCGGCTACAATGCTTTCCATTTTCATGGCTTCGATCACGAACAAGGGCTGATTTTTCTTGACCACATCCCCTTCTTTCACCAGAATTCGGGTCAATCGGCCCTGCAAGGGTGCGCCCACGTCGCCGGGTTTGCCGACTTTAGCGTTCATTTGCTTTTCCACCTTCGAGGCCCGGTCCCGAACCTGCACCTGACGACTTTGGCCGTTGAGTTCGAACGTAATCGTTCGCATTCCGAACTCATCCGGCTCCGACTTGAACAACAGCCGAACAAGGATATTTTTCCCTTCTTCGATGTTGATCAGAATCTCCTCGTTCTCTTTCAGACCATAGAAAAACGCGGGCGTCGGAATAATGCTGACGTTGCCGTACTGCTCGTTGGCGTTGTAGTATTCGTCATACACTTTCGGGTACATCTGGTACGACAGGTAATCAACGAAACCGTCGGCATGTGGGTATTTCTCCTGGAATGTTTTAAAGTCGGCGTCGAAATCGATTGGTTTCAGATGCTCGTTCGGGCGGCCCGAAATGGGCTGCTCGCCTTTGAGCACGATTCGCTGAATGTCTTCCGGAAAACCGCCAACGGGCTGACCCAGAATGCCTTTCATCAACTCTTTTACCGATTCGGGGAATGACAGCGACTCGCCCCGCTCCCGAACATCGTCGGCGGTGAGGTTATTGGCGGTCATGAAAATAGCCATATCGCCAACCACTTTCGAGGAAGGCGTGACCTTCACAATGTCGCCGAACAATTGATTCGCTACTGAGTAATTCTTCTTGAGCGTCTCGAATTTGTCGCCCAAACCCGTAGCGATGGCCTGCGGTTTCAGATTGGAATATTGCCCGCCGGGAATCTCATTTTCATACACTTCGGCACTGCCCGCCTTCATGCCCGACTCAAACGGGTAGTAGTATTCCCGAACGTCTTCCCAATAGTTCGAGTACGCATTCAGCGAGGGCAGATTCATTTCACATTCGCGCTCATGGCCCTGCATCATGGCCACCACCGAGTTGAAATTCGGCTGCGACGTCAGGCCCGACAACGCACCCAACGCACAATCCACAATATCGACACCGGCGTCAATCGATTTGAGGTACGTAGCAGCCTGAATACCCGCCGTATCGTGCGTATGCAGGTGAATTGGAATGCTTACGGCCTGCTTCAACTCACGCACCAGCACCTCAGCCGACAGCGGTTTCAGCAGTCCGGCCATGTCCTTGATTGCCAGCAAATGCGCCCCTTCGTCTTCGAGTTGGCGGGCCATATCGAGGTAATACTGAAGCGTGTATTTTTTTTGCGTCGGGGAAAGAATATCACCGGTATAGCAAATAGACGCTTCGCAAAGGGCGTCGGTACGTTCGCGGACGGCCCGGATGCTTACTTTCATGGCTTCGATCCAGTTCAGCGAATCGAAAATACGGAACACGTCGATACCCGTTTCCCACGATTTTTCAACGAATTTTTCAATCAGGTTATCGGGATAGGCCGAATAGCCCACGGCGTTGGAACCGCGAAACAGCATTTGCAGGAGCATATTCGGCATGGCTTCGCGCAGGGCGGCCAGGCGTTTCCACGGACTTTCGTACAAAAAGCGCATCGCTACATCGAAGGTAGCACCACCCCACACTTCCATCGAGAAAAGTTCCGGGTGGTTTTTAGCGAAGCCTTCGGCTACTTTCTGCAAATCCTGCGTCCGAACGCGCGTTGCCAGCAATGACTGATGCCCATCCCGAAAGGTTGTATCCGTGTAGAGAACGCATTTCTGATCGAGTACCCACTGCCCGAATTTGTCGCGCCCGAGTTCTTTCAGCCGGTCACGATTACCCGCCGGATAAGCACCATACGTATCGAAATTGGGAACAACGGGCGAGCGGAAAATTTTGCTGTCGTCTTTCTTTTTAACCTCTGGATTGCCATTCACAATCACTTCGGCGAGGTAATTGAGCACCCGTGTCGAGCGATCCTGCGGCTTTCTGAAATTGAACAGTTCGGGATGCGTTTCAATAAACGACACGCGCACTTCGCCCCGCTGAAAAACCGGGTTGCTGATTACGTTGAGCAGAAAACCGATGTTCGTTTTAACGCCCCGAATCCGAAACTCCAGCAAAGCCCGCGTCAGCCGTTGGGTGGCTCCCTTAAGCGTCCTTCCCCGCGCCGAAACCTTTACAATCATGGAATCGAAGTAGGGCGAAATTTTCATGCCCGCGTAGCTGCTGCCTTCGTCTAAGCGAATGCCAAAACCAGCCGCATTACGATAGGCAGTGATGGTGCCGAAATCGGGTTTGAATCCGTTGGCCGGGTCTTCGGTGGTGATCCGGCATTGAATGGCGTATCCGTTCAGCGGAATTTCGTCCTGGTGGTTGATGTAAATGCCGTTATCGGAAAGTTGGTAGCCCATCGCAATCAGAATCTGTGTTCTGACAATGTCGATACCCGTTACTTCCTCCGTAATGGTGTGCTCAACCTGAATGCGGGGATTGACCTCAATAAAATAGATATTCTCGTCTTTATCGACCAGAAATTCGACCGTTCCGGCATTGGAGTAGTTGACAGCCCGGCCTAATTGCAGCGCGTACGCATAGAGTTTATCCTTGGTGTCCTGCCGCAACCCGAACGACGGAGCCACTTCGACAACCTTCTGAAACCGCCGTTGTACCGAGCAATCGCGCTCATACAAGTGAACGATGTTCCCGTGCTGATCGCCCAGCAACTGCACCTCGATGTGCTTGGGGTCTTCAATGAATTTTTCGAGGAAAATCGTATCGTCGCCAAAGGCGTTACGGGCTTCGTTTTTGGCTTCATTGAACGCTTTCTCGAACTCTTCGGCCTGCCGAACCACGCGCATACCCCGGCCACCGCCCCCGGCTGCCGCTTTCACCATCACCGGAAAACCGATACGTTCGGCTTCGGTCAGGGCAAATTCGGGGGTCATATTTTCTTCCCGCGAATCGGGAATAAGGGGTACACCCGCTTTGGTAGCGAGGTTTTTGGCCCGCACTTTATCGCCCAGCGCGTCCATGGCTTCCGGCGACGGCCCAACGAAAATAATGTTTTCATCGCGGCACCGGCGGGCCAGTTTCACGTTCTCCGACAAGAAACCATAGCCGGGATGAATCGCATCAATCTTATGCCGTTTGGCCAGCATGATGATCCCTTCAACGTCTAAATAAGGTTTCAGCGGGTCTTCGTCGCGGCCAATCTGGTAGGCTTCGTCAGCCTTGTAACGGTGGAGCGAATACCGGTCTTCGTAGGTGTAGACGGCTACGGTTGTGATGCCCAGTTCGGTGGCAGCCCGCATGATACGGATGGCAATTTCGCCCCGGTTGGCGACAAGTAATCGGTTAATGGGTCGGATGTAATCTTTCATGATTCTCAACAAAAACGGCAATAGGCTATGAGGATGACAAATAGCACAGCAAGATTGTTGAAAATTTTGAAATAATCGTCCTAAGCCATAGAATCATTGGAGAAGACAGCTTTTTCCGGGAATATTGCATAAATTGGGCTTCATAAATTAAGGGATGTCCACGCGTTTTTTTTACGTTATTTGTAACAGGCAAGGATCAAAGAACATGAATTTAGAAAAATATAAAGAATTATTAAGGACACGGAACTACCCAAATCAGGATTTCTGTATCATTGAAAACGAAGAAAGTCGTAGATTACTTAATTACTCGTTTTTAGGTAGAGATCTCATATTATCTCAAAAAGCCATCTCAGAGCTAATTTTATTACTACAACATAAAATCAAAACTGAAAATTTTGAGGCAAATACGGTTGAACTTAGTCTGTTTTCAGCTTTTGTAATGTTTTACTGCAAAATATTTAATAGTACTTCTTCTGGAAGAATCAAGTTAAAATCCAAAGACCTCTATAAACTGCAAAAGCAGATAGAAATTCACGAAGAATTAAAAAAATATAGAGATGCATTTGTAGCTCACTCTGGAGATTACAATGAAGAATTAGCGGCATGCGTACTCGTTAAAGAAGACAGTAAAATATACTTGGATACGCCTATAGCTTTTTTGAGTATACCTAATTTTGACAGATTGGAAGAGTATAGAAAGCACTTGAATATTGCTGTTGAATGGATATCAACAAAATCGAAAAATGCATCTGAGTCAGTATGGAAGAGTTTAGGACTTAGCACCGATGGTGGAAAGTTTGAAACTTTTTTTGAATGAACAAGCCAAGCTATGCAACTAACCGTCGTATACCTCAAAGTGTCCGAAGGCTTCATCGGCTTTGTGGAAGAACTCCCTGGTGCGAATACGCAAGGTGAAACGCTGGAGGAGACACAAATCAACTTGCAGGAAGCTATTCAACTGGTTCTGGAAGCGAATAGCCAGTTAGCAGAGTAATCACAAATCGAAAAACGATAAATCATCCGGTTTTTCAATTCGATACGTTTTCAGCCATTGCTTCAGTCGGCTGGCGTCGGCCAATGCTTTTACGTCGGATTTGATTGCTTTGATGTCGCGCTTTAATTGGGCAATGTCGCTGTTGAGGCTAAACTCAAGCGCGAACCGCGATGAAACGGCAAAAGCGGGTTTACCGATCATGGCCGCGAGTTCGTTTTGGAGCGCGAAAAATTTGTCGTCCAATTCCTGCGCCTGCTGCTTCAAAATCTTATTGTAATACTTAAGCTGGTCTTCGGCGAGGGTTTCCAGATGTGCCTGGTCGATGCGTTCAAATTCGAGTTGCAACCGGAACAAAGCCAGCAAATCGCTTTTTTCGTAGGCGTCCGTTACGCGGTGCATGATTTCGGTTTTGCGGAGCTTTTCGGCCTCGTCGGGTTCGCGGTCGGGGTGAAACGCCTTCACTAAATCCATGTACAACGTCCGCACGGCTTTGGTAGTGTTGCGTTCTTCAGCCTGTTTTTTGGCTTCGCGTTCCTGCTGTTTCGCCGATTTGGGTTTGCTGGCGCGTTGCTGCTGCCGCCGGGCTTCGTCGGCCTCCCGCTGCGCCATCTGTTCCTGCACGTAATCGGTCATTTTCTGCGGATCGCTCACATCAGCGTCCTCATCGAATTTGACACCGAACATAGCCGCCATCATTTCCTTCATCAACTCGGCAGTTTGCTGATCGGCTTCGGCATTCGTATGGTCAAATCCCTGGGTGTCGTACTTGTCGTAAATGGGCTTCAGGTCGTCCATACCGTGTTCGGAAATCAACTCGAACGCCATGTTTTGAATTAAATCGACCAATTTCTTCTTCTCCGTTTTCGTGTGCTCATTCCGGTCATGGGCGCGGTCGAACAGGCGTACCAGGTCAGCCCGAAACTGATTGTACTGTTCAACTAATGGCCGGTAATCGGTTTGTACCCGTTGCTGAATATGTTGAGCGGCCTCCTCCAATTCGCTCAGATCAACGGTTAATTGCTCAATTTTGCGCGTCAGGCGGTTGAATTCCTTCTGCGATTTAGACAGTACTGTTTTGTCTTTATCCGTTCCAATACGGACAATGTGATGCTGATTGTGTTGGGGCATAAGGCAGACCGTCGTTGAACTCGTATAGTTATTGCTATCTATGCATTCTGTTACGTTTTTCAGCCCGATTATGTTCTCATCTTTACTTCAGAAAATCAGTCAATTCGACTCCAATCACCGACTGTTTATTGCGCTTGGTGTGGCTATCATAACCTTCTTTGTGGCACCAGCTCCTTTTTTTACGTCAACACACCTGACCATTGTCTGGATCGCGTTTGCGTTAACGGTGCTGCTACTTGCCTGGACAACTATTTTTGTCGCGCATCCTCACGACCTGCCCCGTTTTTCGCGCATGGAGGATTCGGGCCGGACGCTGATTCTGGTATTTGTCGTTGCCGCAGCCGTTGCCAGTTTGTTTGCCGTAATCGACGTACTGGGATCAATCGATAAGACTAACCCGAATCATCGGCAACCTGTATTGCTGGCTATTCTGGCCGTTGCCAGTTCGTGGAGTTTGGTGCATACGGTTTTCACACTTCGCTATGCCCACCTCTACTACGGCAACGATACCCAACAGAAAACATGGCCGGGGGGTCTGGATTTCCCGCACGAGCCGGAACCCGATTACCTCGACTTCGCGTATTTCTCGTTCGTAATTGGCATGACGAGTCAGGTTTCCGACGTAGCCATTGGCTCGAAAGTTATGCGTCGAACGGCACTGGCACACGGCGTACTCTCGTTCGTATTCAACGCCATTATTGTCGCGCTGACAATCAGCGGATTGTCGGGATTAATCTGACCGGCCACCCCGCCGATTCGTAATGCCTGTCTGTTTTTTCGCTTTTTCAGTCTGTTCTTTTTCGTAGGCGTCGCGTTGGTTCTTATCGGATAACAGATTGCGGTAGAGGCCATTCAGCACATAAATATCGTCAACCTCGTCGATAAGCCGATGGAGGTGTTCGCGGACTTGAGTAATGTTCATTCGGAAAACCGCCGAAGCAGATTGGTTTGTTGGGTTAGTCAGGCTATTTAATGAACGCGTTTTTGATGATTTTCGCTCAGTGAAAGAAGAAATATCCGAGCGCAATACCGGCAATAACGCCCATCAAATCGGCGAATAGGCCGAACGGAATGGCGTAGCGCGAGTTGCGAATACCCACCGAGCCGAAGTAAAGCGCGACGATGTAGAATGTGGTGTCGGCGGCTCCCTGAAACATACACGCCAACCGCCCAACGAACGAATCGGGGCCGAACTGTTTCATGGCGTCGATCATCAACGCCCGCGACCCCGACCCGCTCAATGGCCGCATCAGCGCGACGGGCAGGGCATCAATAAACTCGGTGTTCAGACCCGTCAGGCTGAATACGTATTTGAATCCGCCGATGACGTAGTCCATTGCTCCCGAATTGCGAAACGCGCTGATGGCAACGAGCATCCCGACCAAATACGGAATAATGCGAACCGAGGTCTCGAACCCACCTTTGGCACCCTCGATAAATGCATCGAAAATATCTACTTTTTTACGCATTGCTCCCAGCAAAAACGATACGATAATCAGCATCAGAATGAGGTTTCCCGTTACTTTCGAGATGACTTCGATCTCTTCTTTCGTCTTGGTCGACAGAAACCACAATATCAGACCAATCAGGGCCGTAATGCCGCCCAATCCACCCAGTACCGTACTGTTTATCAGGTTGATACGTTGTTTGATCGCCACGGCAATCATGCTCACGACCGTAGCTACGTAGGTAGCAATCAAACACGGAATAAAAATATCCGACGGATCTTTGGCCCCCAAAATAGCCCGTTGTGCCATAATGCTGAGCGGAATAATGGTTAGGCCCGACGTGTGCAGCACCAGAAACATAATCTGGGCATTGGAGGCCGTTTCTTTAGTGGGATTCAACTCCTGCAAACTCGCCATTGCCCGCAGGCCAAAGGGCGTAGCAGCATTATCTAACCCGAGCATATTGGCCGAAAAGTTCATAATCATCTGACCGTTGGCGGGGTGATCTTTCGGCACTTCGGGAAACAGTTTGTTGAAAAACGGGCCGATAATGCGGGCCAGAAAGTTGATGGCTCCGGCTTTCTCACCAATATTGAGCAGTCCCAGAAAAAACGTCATGACACCCGCCAGCGGCAGGGCAATATCCATAACCGCCACCTTCGAGGAATCGAACAACCCTTCAACAATGATTCGGAAAATTTCGGTGTCGCCCAGAAAAATCAGCTTGACCAGCGCGACCAGAAACGCAACGATAAAAAAAGCAACCCAAATGTAGTTTAGAGCCATAGTACGGCGAACGTAACAAGATTTTGTGTTATTTACGGTATGATAACAGATAAAAAAGCTGTGACACAGAGATACACAGAGACGCCCAGAGATACACAAAGGTTTTATTCTACCTTCTCTGTGTATCTCTGCATTTTCTCCGTGTATCTCTGTGTTTCAACCCTTAATGCCCAATCACTGGAGCAGGCCATGATTAAACAGGGTCTTGTGGATGTGCAGAAAGTGGACCCGACAATTCTGGTCGAACTTAAGTATTCAACCACTGATAATTTCGTTGGCAAAGACGTGTACGGCGACCTTACGCGGGCGTATATGCAACCGATGGCCGCCCGTAAACTCGCCAACGCCAGCAAGTACCTGCAAACGCATCACCCCGACCTGCGGCTACTGGTGTATGATGCCGCGCGGCCCCGCTCCGCACAGTGGAACCTCTGGAACGCCCTGCCCGAACTGCCCGAACGTGAACGCCAGAAATACGTGGCCGATCCGCGCAAAGGCTCCATTCATAATTATGGCTGCGCGGTTGATTTGACCGTTGCTACGAAAGAGGGCAGCGCGTTGGACATGGGAACGAAATATGATTTCTTTGGCGAGATGGCATACCCATCCAAAGAAACTGCCCTGTTGAAAGCCGGGAAGCTAACAAAGCAGCAAATCGACAACCGCCAGATTCTGCGAACGGCCATGCGGCAGGGCGGTTTCAGTTCCATCGAATTTGAGTGGTGGCACTTCAATTCCCTCTCGCGTGAAAAGGCAAAAATGGCCTTTCGGATTGTCGACTGATAGATAGTAAGGCAATCGTTGACTTACTTTGGCGACAAAATCGGTCAAAAATCCGCCATCTATCAATTTATGCAGTCAATCGCCTTCAGAATCACGCTATTCACGCTCTTTTTACTATCCACTGGATTTACCCAAAGCTATGCACAACCGGACGTATCGCGGGTTTCGGTTTCAGTATCCCTATTAAAACAGCACGTTTATCTGCTGGCTTCCGATAGTTTGCAGGGCCGAAAAACCGGTACCACAGGTCAGCTTCAGGCCGCTTTTTATTGTGCACGAGCATTCAGGCAAAGTCATTTGATGGCCGCTTTTCGCCCCGATTCGACTCATGCATCCTTTCGCCAGACGTATCCGTTCACAACAACCAAAGTCGTTCCTTTTGGCAATGCAGGAGCTTACTTCACCCTAACAACACCCAATGAGCAACACGATTTGTCGGCACCACCGCTTACTGCCAAAGACAGCAGCAGTGTGTTGTTTGGCGACAATGTAGCGGGAATCCTTGTCGGCACGGATTTGAAGCAGCAGATCGTTGTCCTCTCCGCTCATTACGATCATCTGGGCCGCGCTGACGGACAGATTTATCACGGAGCCGACGATAATGCATCGGGGACAGCAACTGTTTTAAGCGTGGCATCGGTGTTTGACAGTTTGGCCCAGTTGGGCGTCAGGCCCCGTAGAAGCATTCTGTTCGTTCTTTTTTCGGGAGAAGAAGGCGGATTGACCGGGTCAACATATTTTGTACAGAATTGCCCTATTCCAATTAATCAACTGATGTGCGACCTCAACGTAGACATGATAGGACGGGTCGATGATGCCCATCGAAAAAAGCCCGACTATTGCTACCTAATCAGAGGACAACAGGGGAGCGAACTCCAGAAAGCAGCCGAAACAACGAATCAGCAATCGGTTAATCTTTCCTTGAATAAGGGTGGATATGACACAGAAAACGACCCGCAACAATACTTTTACCGGTCCGACCATTACAATTTTGTCAAAGCAGGTGTCCCCGCTTTATTTTTCACCAGTGGGCAGCATCCCGATTATCACCGGCCTTCCGACACCGCCGATAAGCTGGTGTATGACGTGTTGCAGAAACGTGCTACGCTGGTCTTTCAAACCGCCTGGATGATTGCAGATTCAGGTCGATGAAGCCCTCTGAGCTTCTTAAAACACCAGATTATCGATCAGCCTGACCTTACCTAAGTGAGCCGCCAGACAAATAGCCGTTTGGCCCGGAGCCAGCGTTTCACTGACAGGCTGCAAGGTATCAGCGTTTACAACCTCGACGTATTCCAGCCGGAAATCAGGATTGCGCTCAAACAAGGCTGTTACAGCGGCTTTGACCTCTGTTGCACTACGACCATCGGTGAGCAAATCATGCGCCAGCGTTAGAGCCTTAAACAGCGTTGGTGCCTGTTCCCGCTCGGCGGGTGTGAGGTTGCGATTGCGCGACGACATAGCCAGCCCATCGACCTCGCGCACGGTTGGACATCGGATGAGTTCGACCGGGAAATTAAGGTCGCGGATGAGCCGCCGGATTACCGCCACCTGCTGCAAATCTTTCTGACCGAAATACGCCCGGTCAGGCTGTACCATGTTGAACAGTTTGGCAACAACAATACCAACGCCGTTGAAATGCCCCGGTCGGAAGGCCCCTTCCATGACCGTTTCCAACTCGCCGAATGACAATTTTAACAGGGGTGATTCGGGGTACATTTCCGTGGCCGAAGGCGCGAAAACAACATCGCAGCCAGCCGCTTCGAGTTTCTGGCAGTCCTCCTCCAGCGTACGCGGATACCGGGCGAGGTCGTCAGGATTGTTGAACTGAACGGGGTTCACAAAAATACTGCTGACAACCACATCATTGTCGCGACGGGCCGTTTCGATAAGGGTTGTATGGCCCTCATGTAACGCGCCCATGGTTGGCACAAAACCGATGGTCTGTTCAAAACGGACTGAACGCAGGTATTGATAAAGACTGGCAATAGTGGTGAAGCGATGCATAGCAGACAAGTCTCTTTTTCGGCTGCAATGATACAGCAATCATATCTTTTTTGGACAAAACGTATTGAAATACGGAAAAAAATTGCATATTTTTGTAAGTTTTTTGGTTCACTCAGACAACACACGCTTCCCTACTTATGAGCAAACTACGTATCCTTTACGTTGCCAGCGAAATCAATCCTTTTCTGAAAACATCTGATGTCGCTGACTTCGTCCGCAAATTACCGCAGGCCATGCAGGAGCGGGGGATGGAAATCAGGATTTTGGTGCCGCGCTTTGGGTTGATTAACGAGCGCAAAAACCGGTTGCACGAGGTAGTACGGTTGTCGGGTATTAATATCGCTGTCGGCGATGATGAAAAGCCTCTGATTATTAAAGTGGCTTCGATTCCAACGGCAAAATTACAGGTCTATTTCATTGATAATGAGGACTATTTCCAACGTAAATACGTTTTCCACGACAAAGAAAACCGGTTCTATGCCGATAACGACGAACGGGCTATTTTCTTCTGCAAAGGCGTTCTGGAAACGGTAAAGAAACTGGGTTGGGCACCCGACATCGTTCATTGCAACGACTGGATGACGGCCCTTATTCCCCTGTATTTGAAAACAACTTACAAAAACGACCCGATGTTTAAAGACACGAAGTCGGTTTTTACAGTCTATAATAACTCATTTGAACACCGGTTTGAGGGCGACATCATCGAGAAAGCCCGCATGATGGATATTGACGATGAGATGCTTGCCGAACTAAAAACGGCTGATTTTGAAGGCTTTATTCGCATTGGTTCTACCTACGCCGATGCCGTTGTGCGAGCCGAAGAAGAGTCGAGTGATAGTTTGAATGCTATTCTGACGGACTTCCCGGAACATAAATTCGACACCATCGAAGATGAAGATGTAACAGACCGGTACTACAATCTTTATACGCAACTGGCAGGTTAATCGACCCATAAAGAACGATTCATTTTAATACACCCACGAATCAAATTCTGTAAAGAGCCGGTCATTCCGGCTTTTTGCATTTACTTTACTTTTGAAATAACAGTCCACTTTTCTGATCCACTCAACGGCCGATAACGACGAACTATTAACTGGTAACTGAATTATGTGTGGTATTGTGGCTTATGTGGGGCACCGGGAAGCGTGTCCGCTGGTGATAAAAGGCTTGAAACGACTCGAATACCGGGGCTACGACAGCGCGGGCATTGCCCTGATGGACGAGAACGGGCTGAACGTTTACAAGAAAAAAGGCAAAGTCGTTGCGCTGGAACAGGAACTGGCCGGTAAGGAACTCCACGCCACCATTGGCATGGGGCACACCCGCTGGGCTACCCACGGCGAACCGAACGACGTAAACGCGCACCCGCACTACTCGTTTCATCGCAAACTGGCCATTATCCACAATGGCATTATTGAGAATTACGCGGCCATTAAGCAGGCACTGCTCCAGAAAGGCCACACGTTTACCAGCGAAACCGATACCGAAGTGCTGGGACAGTTTATCGAAGACATTTGGGAAAACCAGGGCGGCACACTCGAAGAAGCGGTACGGCTGGCCTTGCAGGAAGTCGTTGGTGCATACGCCATCGTTATCATGAACGAAACCGAACCTACCCAGCTTATTGCGGCCCGCAAAGGTTCGCCACTGGTCATTGGCGTGGGCGAAAACGAGTATTTTCTGGCATCCGATGCAACGCCAATTGTTGAATACACCAAAGACGTAATTTACCTCAACGACTATGAGGTTGCGGTGATAAAAAACGGCGAGTTGACCGTTGTAACGCTCGATAACACAAGCACAACGCCCTACGTCCATAAAATTGAACTGGAGTTGGAAGCCATTGAAAAAGGCGGCTTCGACCACTTCATGCTCAAGGAAATCTTTGAACAGCCGCGCTCCATTGCCGACTCCATGCGGGGGCGCGTCCGGGCCGACGAGGGCACGCTACTACTTGGTGGTCTGCGCGATTACATGGACAAACTGGCGAAGTCGAAGCGCATTGTGATTGTGGGTTGTGGTACATCGTGGCACGCCGGTTTGGTAGCCGAATACATTTTTGAGGAACTGGCCCGTATTCCCGTCGAGGTGGAGTATGCGTCGGAGTTTCGGTATCGGAACCCGATCATTAAAGAGGGCGATATTGTGATTGCCATCTCGCAATCGGGTGAAACGGCGGATACGCTGGCCGCCATCGAACTGGCAAAATCGAAAGGTGCAACGATTTTTGGTGTCTGCAATGTAGTCGGTTCATCCATTGCGCGGGCAACTCACGCGGGTGCCTATACGCACGCCGGACCGGAAATTGGCGTTGCCAGTACGAAAGCGTTTACCGCACAAGTGACTGTACTGACGCTGATTGCACTGGCTGCTGCCAAACGCAAAGGCACCATTTCGGACTCCCTATTCCGGCAACTGCTGGCCGAATTAGAAAGCATTCCGGCAAAAGTTGAAAAGGTACTGCAGGCGGCCGATAAGATCAAAGAGATTGCGTACATCTTCACCTACGCCCGAAATTTCATTTACCTCGGCCGGGGGCTGAACTTCCCCGTTGCGCTGGAAGGAGCATTAAAGTTGAAAGAGATCAGCTACATCCATGCCGAAGGCTACCCAGCCGCCGAGATGAAGCACGGCCCCATTGCGCTCATCGACGAAGACATGCCGGTGGTGGTGATTGCTACGAAAGACAGTTCCTACGAAAAAGTTGTTTCAAATATTCAGGAAGTAAAGGCTCGCAAAGGGCGCGTCATTGCGATCACGACCGAGGGCGATACGCACCTGCCCGGCATTGTGGACTTCACCATCGAAATCCCGAAAGTGCACGAAATTCTGATGCCTCTGGTGTCTGTTGTCCCATTGCAACTGCTGGCTTACGACATTGCCGTCATGCGGGGCCGCAATGTTGATCAGCCACGCAATTTGGCGAAGTCCGTAACAGTGGAGTAATAATTTTCTGTATTGTACACAAGCAAGCGCAATGAGGGTTGTCCTCACCGCGCTTGCTTGTGTACAATAGTTTTCAGTCACCATGGGCGTTGGATTACGGATTTGTATTGAGCCGTGCCGCCTATCGTCCGGTAAGCCGCCCACGCGGAGCGGACAACAACGCACTTTCCCGTTTTTATACCCGCAACCAACAAACAGGGTTTTGTTCATATGGATGTCCTTATTCAACCAGCATTTCTCTCCACTTGATAGTACCACCGGGGCGGTTACCCCGTAGCAGCTCGATGATCTCGTGGGGCTTCTTCTTACAGCCCGCATCGACCAGAGCCGCCCATTGAACCGGGTCTTCTTCTCCCTGACAGATGGCAGCAATCACCCGTAAGCCTAATACTGAGTTGGTGTCGGTCAAGACCGCATCCAGCCGCACATTGCCCGCCCGCAGGGCTTTCTGGATGCGCCGAATATAATCAGCGGCATCCTCAACCAGACTCCGGCGCAGACGCACTAAGAGCCGGATAAGCATCGAAAATTCGTCTGGTAGTAAAGATAGGCAGTAACAGTCCCAGGCTGTGCAGGGTACGGATGGGAATAGCATCTGAGCCGAGCCGACGGAGCGGTGTCCGACTTAAACCGACGGTAGTTTTTGGTGTTGGCTCCTGAAGTGACCAATACCTCAAAACCAGCCTCCTGAAGCACACTGACCAGTGGTTTTTCATAGCCGCCGGTGGCTTCCATAGCCACGTGTTTTACCTGACGTTGGCGCAACCAGTCGGCGAGTCGGAAGAGTTCTTTGGTCGATACACCGAACTGTTGAACATGTTGCTTTGGGTCGTCGCCCACAGCCACTATGTGGAACTGAGAGCCGATACCGGCCACCTGCTGGTGGATGACGGGCATGGCCAGATAGTTGTCTTGCTTTTTCATACTTGGGAGAGTAAGCAGTTAAAACAAAAGGCTATCAGCGGGCTATTTCAGAAAGACGATAATCGGGATGTACGGAGTAAAAGCAGACGCTTTTCTACCAGTTGGGTTCTCAAGTCATGGACTGGCTTGCCAGTACATGACAAATAGCCGGATCGGGTGGTTGGACGGGTTGACGAACACCATAAGCAAGGGACGATCTTCCCCCGAAGGGGCTACTGACAGCAGGGTAAATATAGGGGCAAATGGTCGCTTACTGCTCTCATGCGTTCTTGTGGGTTCGTTCGCCCGCGAACTCGGTGGCTGGTTGGGCTGCCAGGCTTTTCAACCGGCGAGCATCCTGTCGCCCGGCAGGGTGACAGAAGCGAAATACCAACCCTCCTTTTTTATTCTCTTTCCTTGACTTTTTGGCGAACTAATGCGGCTAAAGCTTCACTGTCTGGGGAAAAGGACAATGGCAAATAAATGGGCTCTTTAGGTTTTTCGCGTGAATAAAGTATAAAGTTTCTTTCAAATTCTTCGTATTCAAGAAAGTATTCCCACTTTATTTCGCTTTGCGATACTATTGTTGAGTAAGTAATAGCCTCCTCACTCAGTGTTATCGTATATGGATGTCTATTTGGAAAATCAGCAATGCTTTTCTTCAACAAACTTCTTCTTACGAAAAAGAGCAATATCCAAAGACATAGCACCAAGAAGAGACCAGAAGCAGCTACCAAATTATTGGCATTATGATTGGCAAAGTAGGCCAAAAGCAATAAAAATGGTATAACAAGTAAGGCGGTTGTCTGAACCCGTTTACGTTGAAAGAACTCTTTTTTCTGTGAGTAATAAAATTGTCGCCAAATTAAGGTTTTATACTGGTCAGTATTCTCAGAAAAAACGAAACTTCTCATACTTGCTAGCGGGACCTAAATTGTTTTCCTGCTTATAATGGTTGGCCTGTCGCAGAGGACGTAACAAACTTACTTTTTATCTCCCTAACTCAGGCGTTTGGCCTGTCAACCAAAGCCGACCAACGAGCCTAAAAGCTACCTGTCGAGCCGTGCGCCCTGTCGCAGGGAACCCGCCTTGAACCGCCATTTTGGCCGCATCACCCAACGCCAACGACGGCCCGATGGCGACGTAGGAGCCTTTTCGGCCTCGTTCGGTTGGGCTGAAAACGCTGACCTTGCGGCCTGCTTCCTGTCACCGGAGACGTGGAAATGCTTTTTTAATTTGTCGAAATTTGTCGTTGAATTGCACGAACAAAATCAATCGAAGTCCCATTGTACTCGGCGATTTCTTCAACTGTGAGTTTTCCACCTTTAAGAGCCTTTGTAACGGCTTCTGCCTTTACCACCGATTTTGCTTCCTCAATCTTTTTATTCTCGTTCTTGATCGCCAACGCATTGGCTGAAATGGTCATTTCGTAACTCAATCGCTGTTCGGGCGTGAAAGCCCGCTTGTCCAATTCTTGAATCGCTACCCGCAACCATTCCTCATTCCAGAACTGAGGAAACTGCGTTGGCTCACTTACTTCATGTATGGTTTTCATCGTATAAATCAGTTTGTCCAAATCGCTTTGAATGGCACTTAAACCCTTGTTGAACTTGTCTAACTCTACCGTGATAAACGTCATTTGCTCGTCTATCAGTTCGTTATTTTGATTCTTCAGAACTGCAATATTGTGGTAATCAGTAATGTGTGGAAAAATACTGACAGCCAAAATACCGATGCAGTAGATTTTGGGCAGATTGTCAAACTGGTAGTCACCTTTCCGAATCAGCGTGTTAAGCCGATAAAACGCATAAAATTTCATGCGTTGAATAAACTCTGGGTATTCGCTCAGTTGCATTTCTACGATGAACTCATTCCCCTGCTCGTCTTTGCAAAACAGGTCATAAATCCCGCTTCGGCTGTCACGGGTTATGCCTTTGATTTCGTTCTGAATAAAAGTTACCTCCTGAATAGATACCGGCGAGTTGATGAGTGCCTGTAACGCCTTTCTCAAAAACCGGGTGTCGGATTCGTTGCCAAAGGTGGCTTTGAAACCGTAATCGGAGACAAGGGAAATAAATCGCTCGTTGTCATTGTACAAGTCCATGAGCCAAAGTTACTCAAACAACGCTTAAGTACCCTGTGTCAGCCGGAACCCGTCGAACGAGCAAAAAGCCTAACCTCTGCGGCCCGCTTCCTGTCGCCAAGGCTGGACTTAGAAGCCAAAAGCCTGACCTCTGGGACGAGCGTCCTGTCGCCCGGAAACCCGACCACGCGGAGCGCAACAATAACGCACTTCCACTTCTTTACGTCGTTGATAGTAGTTTTATTTTTGTCCACTCCTCATTATAATTTTGAATTTTTCAATTTGTCGCCTATGTCTCAGTATATGAACAATTGCGTGCTCTGTTATTTGCTCTATGTCATAAACTTGTCCCCAAGGAGTATTTATCTTTTTAGTATTATCAAATTGTTCAAGTTGATTGTCCTGAATATTTTTAAATGTTTCTGCTGTGAAGGCGAAAAAGCTGTTCAAGTCCTTAAGATAATCGTCAACTGTCAAACGAAGTAAATCATCTGGATAGTCTGTTTTTCCCCCAAAAAGTCGCTGAATGTCAACAGCGTAAGCAAATCCAGCAGAAACAACATGTGTTAAAATTGTCTGAACCGATTTGCAGTTAGAGTCAGTAGTTTTATTGTCGACAATTGTGATTAGTTCATTGTCTGAAATATCAGCAATTGTCTTTTGCAAGTCTACAACTGCTCTTTCGTATTCATCAAGTAATGCCCCAACTGCACCTTGTCTGTAAGTTTTACACATAAATTTTGTCAATTTAAACCGAGCCTTGTCAAGGCTGGCCTGTTAGGGCGTTCACCCTGTCAGCCGAAAGCCGGAAATGGAAGCTCAAAGCCCACTCACTAAGACGTGCGTTTTGTCGCAAGTGACCCGGCAAACGAACTTTTTATTTGGCCGCTTCCCCCAACACCCACGGGTGTTGATGGTGGGCGAACAACTCACTACAACATACGTACCTGCACCTTTACACACCCGTTTGGTTGGGCTGTCCGCCCGACGAGCGAACACTACACACTTCCGCTTTTGTGCCGAAACGCGAAGCTCAAAGACGCACTGAATCCGCTTTTGTCAGGCCGCAAGAACTGGGGCGTTTCCGTTGTCGCAAGTGACCCGCCCAACCTGTCCAAGCCCAAATTACGGGGCGGTTGGCTTGTCAACGGGAGCCGACTAACGAGCTAAACCCGTCCTGTCACGGGACGTGCCCCCTGTCGCAAGCGACCCCGAAATGGAAACCCGAAGCCCGCCTGTCCGAGTCGTGCGCCTTGTCACCCGCAACCCGCCCCGCAAGCACTTTATGGACTCGCACCCAACGCCTTCAAGGACTGATGGCTCAGCAAACTACTTGAAAAAACACACGTACTTTCGGCCTTTACATCCTTGATCCGTTGGGCTGCCCGCTTTCCTTCAGGACGTGCTGCCTGTCACCGAAAAGCTACGCCACGCAGAGCGTATTGCACTAAGTTTTGGCTATTTTTGTTTCTTCTACAGATATGTAACAAAGTTTTACGATGAAAACCGAGACCAAATCCACTGTTACCATTGATAAAGCCAATTCTCAAAGCATTATTGAGTTGGCTAATCAGCATATACCCAACGGCAAATTCAAAGGATTGACCAAGCTACTCGAACCTCACGAGCAACCCAAACCCGCTAAACGCGGCTAATTAGCCTGTCAACTCAAAATTGCTTTATCTTAACTAACTATGACTTATCTGCTGGACACTAACGTCCTGATTCTTTTATTGACCAAAGAATACAACCGACTCAGCAAAAACCAGTTAGAAATTCTCAACGATAAGACAAACAACTACCTGTTGTCACAAGCTTCGTATTATGAAATGGCGATCAAACTCCGGCTCGGCAAATTGGAGTTTGATTTAAGCGATGTGGAAGAATTTCGTCGTGAACTCTCCATTCGTATGCTCAATCTGGAAACCCTTCATTTTGTCATGATTCACAACGTACCCAAAGTCACCGACGACAAGGGTAAACCTCACGGTGATCCCTTCGATTTGCTGATTTTGGCACAAGCACAGTACGAACGATTGCCTATTCTTTCAACCGACAGATACTTTCCCAAATACACCACCGTAACGGTCATTAGTTAACCGATTAGCCCTAACTACCAGGGCGGTTGGCCTGTCGGCCAGAGGGTGGAAAACTCACTTTTTAGCTTGCCTTCGCGGGGCGCTCACCTTGTCGCACACCAGCCAGAGATGGAAGCCAAAGCTGCCTTGTCACGGGACGTGCAAGTTGTCACCGAAACGACGGCACTCACGCTTTTTATGATTGCTTGGCTTCACCCAACTGTTAGGTTTGCCCTGAAGACAAAACCAAGATTCAAGCCTCGCCTTT
>CAXTKE010000023.1:0-33635 GCA_964244845.1 uncultured Spirosoma sp. | reverse complement strand
TAATAGTTGGCACAAACAAAATGCTGCCCGACAGTTATGGTTTGAGAACCTGACATCACAGGACTAAATCGATTATTGTACACTATAAATCTGCAACTTTTCACTTGGCCGGGCGGTTACGAATCAAACGCGTTGGCTGTCCTGTGAAAGCACTTTCCTATCTAAATAAGTACCTCCTTAAGTATAAATGGTATCTGATCCTGGGAACGGTTTTTACCGTCATCTCGAATCTCTTTGGCATTTTTCCGGCACAATTGGTCCGTTACGCCCTTGATTTGGTGCGCGAAACGCTCGATGTCTATTATCTGTACGATAAATCGCCCCTGCAATCGGCTCTGTACGAGGTTTTTGCGTTTAGTATTCTGTTGTTTGGCGTACTCACGCTCATTCTCGCCCTGTTGAAAGGATTCTTTCTGTTTCTGGTCCGTCAGACACTCATCGTCATGTCGCGGCACATTGAGTATGACCTCAAAAACGAAATTTATAACCACTACCAGACGCTGCCGCTAAGCTTCTATCGCCAGCACAATACCGGTGATTTGATGGCCCGAATTTCGGAAGATGTCAGCAAGGTCAGGATGTACGTTGGACCGAGTATCATGTACGGATTGAACCTGATTGTGCTGTTTATTTTGGTCATTACATACATGGTTAGTATCAACGCCCGGCTGTCGCTGTACGTGCTGCTGCCGTTGCCCATTCTGTCCGTAGCAATCTACATCGTCAATAACATTATCATCCGGCGGTCAGAAGAGATTCAGCGGTCGTTGTCGCGCCTGTCGACGTATGTGCAGGAAGCGTTTTCGGGCATTCGGGTGCTGAAAGCGTTTGTGCAGGAAGATAATTCGGCGGCAAAATTCGAGTTGGAGAGCGACGAATACCGCAACAAATCACTGAGCCTGACGCGGGTCGATTCGCTGTTTTTTCCCATCGTCGCTATTCTGGTGGGGCTGAGCAACGTACTGGTAATTTTTGTGGGTGGTCAGGAAATCATAGCAGGCCGACTGACACCGGGAAATATTACCGAATTTATCCTGTACGTGAACATGCTGACATGGCCCGTAATGGCCCTCGGCTGGACAACGAGCCAGACCCAGCGGGCGGCTGCCTCTCAACAGCGTATTAACGAATTCCTGAATATCAAAACGGATATTGTTTCCAAAAAGAACCTTCAGCACACGATCAACGGCGATATTGAGTTCAAAAACGTCCGGTTCGTCTATCCCGATTCGGGCATTGAGGCCATTAAAAACTTCTCCATGCGCGTTCGGGCGGGCGAAACAGTCGCCATTTTGGGTACAACCGGTTCCGGCAAAAGCACATTGGCAAACCTGCTCACACGCATGTACGACGTAACATCGGGTGAGATTCGCGTGGACAACATACCCCTTAAAGACTACAACCTGACCTCATTGCGCGAGCAGATGGGCTACGTACCGCAGGATGTATTTTTGTTCTCCGAAACCATCAGCAACAACGTCCGGTTTGGTAAGCCTGATCTGCCGCAGGAACGCGTCGATCAGGCCATCCGAGATGCCGATTTGTACCAGAACGTGCTGGAGTTTCCGGAGCAGTTCGAGACGCGCGTGGGCGAGCGGGGTGTTACGCTGTCGGGTGGGCAGAAGCAACGGCTGAGCATTGCCCGCGCCATCGCCCGCGACCCGAAAATCCTGATCCTTGACGATTGCCTGTCGGCGGTGGATACGAACACGGAAAACATCATTCTGAATAACCTCCAGCGCATCATGGCCAACCGCACGTCGGTGGTGATTTCGCACCGCGTCTCATCGGCCAAACTCGCCGACCACATCATCATGCTCGACGAAGGCACCATCATTGAACAAGGCACCCACGACGATTTGCTGACCCGCAACGGTGCGTACCGCGAACTCTACGAAAAGCAGTTGCAGACAGAGGAGGCTTAGTTTGTGGTTTTTGGTATCCGGTTTACGGCGGTCCGTCGCTACGGTTGGGAGACCGCATACAGAGCTATTTTGTCCCCTCTAACCGAAACGGAATAGCCAGATTATATTTTACGTTGACGGGTCGTCCAGATTGCTTTCCGGGTATCCATTGAGGCATACTTTTCAACAAGCGCACGGCTTCTTCATTCGTCCCAAATCCACGATCTTTTAAGACCTCCACATTCTGAATGTTACCATCCTTCGTGACAATAAATGACACCAGCACTTTGCCCTGAACCTTCTTGTTTAGGGCGGCTTCCGGGTAACGTAAATTCTGGCGTAGGAAGTTATCCAGTTCAGTGGGTCCACCCGGAAAGCTGGGTGGTACTTCACACACCGTAAAAATTTCCTCCTCGATTGGCTCCTGCCTGGTCGTTTGCGCCGACATAGTTTCCGAACTGCTATGCCGGGGAAATTCCGGGCAATTCTGAATGAATTTCTTTGGGAAGCTCGTCCGGCCCAGAAAGTAAATGATCTTGTTATAGTCGCTGCAAGCCCCGTCTGTCTGACCAAGTTGCTGCTCGATGTTGGCTCGTTGCAGGTATAGCTTATCGCTGTAGGGATTACGCCGGATCAGTTCATTAACCATCTTGAGCATCTGTTTGTACTCCTTTTTCTGTGAGGCCGAACTTAATTCATTGATGTAATACGCATCGTCATGTAGATTGGGATTAATCGGCGAACTGTAGCCGACTACGACAGTTTCGTTCAGGATGAAATCAGGTTTGACGGCCTCCACATAAAAGTCTTTATCCCCGGATCCATCCGCTAATGTAAACTTGATGGGTAGGAACAGCATGATACTGTCCTGACTGGCTGATCCATCGGCGGGTAGCCAAAGTTTGCGGGTTGATCGGAATAAACGCACTACCTCTCCGTCAACGGCTCTGCCTAACGAATTGATAATCGTTATGTTAGCCAGTTTTCCCGTCTGTGCAATCGTAATCGAAACCAGTTCCGTGCCTATAGTAGCTGCCTGCATTGCTTCCAATGGATAGCGCAGATTTTTTGCCATATACTGCGTAAAAGCCATGCTTCCATTCACGAAGCGGTTTTGGGGAAACGTACGCAGGGTATCCACCCGTGCCCAAACTGGATTTGCCTGGAAGCAGGAAAGTAGCAGCAAACTGCTCATCAAAATAGGAAAGCGAACCGATTGCATGTGTTTTGTGGTAGAATGAAGAAATTCATTACTGATTAGGAAGGAACTGCTTTAAAAATAGTACACGAAACGTTAGTCGCAAAGCGGACAATTGACGGAAACCCGGCAAAGTGAGTAGTGAGACTTTATTGCTCAATTTGCCCGCCGGGTTTCGTCGTCGGAGCCGGTACGTCGCTGCCGTTCGCCTTTCAGTTTCTGGTTGCCAAACGAGTACGTCAGGTTCAGCAGGGCCACGCGCGTGTCGAACGTGAGGACGCCGGTCTGGTTGCCATTCGGTGTTTCGACACTGGGCCGAAAGCGGTTCGTATGAAACACGTCCTGTACGCTTAACTTTAATTTCAGCACCGATGAGACTGCTTTTTGCACGCCCGTATCGAGCGCACCTAACCAGGGCGACCGCCAGATGCCGGTTACGGAGGGTGTAGCAACCCAGCCGTTGAGTTCGGCCGTCCAGCCGTGTCCCAGCGTGAAGGCGTTGTTGCCATTGAGCCTCCCCGCTACGTTCTGGATTTGCAGCAGCGTCCCCTCGTAATCGTACTGAAAGCGGTTGTAGTAGCCAAGTACATTTGTTTGCAGTTGCCAGCCTTTCACCACCGTCAGGGGCCAACTCAGCGTTAGCGTATACCCCTGCGAATGGCCGAGGTTTTCCATCGTGACGTAGGACTTATTGCCTTCCAGCGCGTGGATCGTAAAAAACATTAAGTCGGTCGTATAATTGGCTCCCAATGAGGTAAATACGCCGTTTTTCAGGCTTAACTTGCCTTCCAGCGCGTGCGTAAACTGCGGCTTCAGATACGCATTTCCCTGACTGTAGGCGTAGGGGTCAACATAGCCCCGCGCCGGGTTCAGGTTCTGATAATTTGGGCGGTCGATGCGGTGACTATAGGAAAGCGTAAGTGTTTGATTGGTAGACAAAGGTCGGGATAGAAATACACTCGGAAACCATTTCAGGTAGTCACGGGCAACAACTTGATTCAGCGTCAATGAATTACCTTCCGAATGCGTATGCTCAGCCCGCAGCCCCGCCTGCACGCTGGTTTTCCCCCATTTTCCTGACACGCTGACATACCCCGCATTGACGCGCTCAGTGTACTGGAAATGGTTCGACAACGCAGCATCAGGCACCAATGCTCCGGCTGATCCGCTACTCAGGGTCAGGTCGTTATCCGTTTTTACCAACGCACTTTTCAGCCCCGTTTCCAACTTCCATCCGTTCGGCAACGGGTGGTTGTAGTCGACTTTTATTGTGCGAATGTCCACCGTTGACGGTTGGGTGATCAGTAATCCATCGGCGGGTTTCGTAACGTCGCCAATAGCAATAAGCGTTTCTGTAAGCAGACTGTTGCTGTACTCCCGGCTGAAATGACCAATGTCGAAGTCGGCGGTTAACTGACCACCCTTCTCGCCGAACGAATGCTGGATATTAACGTTGCCAATCTGATTTTGCGAAACGGTCGAATAGGTTTTATGGGTCGATGTTTGCAAATAAACCGGGCCGCCCTCGGTTCGGCGGAAACTGGCCCCGGCGGGACCAACTTCGCGGTGTTCGCTCCAGAATCCTGTCCAGATCAGACCGATGGTTGTGGTTTTGGTCGGCGCAAAATCCAGTCCGGCTTTGGCATTCTGGCCCAGATCGCGAAACTTGAGATACGTCGTTTGGCTCACAAGGTTCCGACGGTTGGCATCGGTCGAGATGGGATCGGGCTGGTTGCGGGTAAGCAGAAAATCCCAGTAATTACCGCCCCGGTTGAGGCTATAATTGCCAAACAGATTCAGTTTTTTGGTACGGTTATTCAGTTGAACACTGCCCCGCTCGCGGTCGAACCGCCCTGAACCACCCGCTACAGATGCCGTTCCATTCGTGCCTACATTGCTATTTTTCTTAAGCCGGATATTGATGATGCCCGAATTGCCAGCCGCGTCGTATTTGGCCGATGGGTTCGTAATCAGTTCAATCGTCTCGATGTTATCGCTCGACATGCTCCGCAACATGGCAATGACGTCCTGCGCCGAGAGGTAGGTTTGCTTCCCGTCGATCTGGACAATTACGCCTTCTTTGCCCCGTAGCTGAAGCCGCTCGTTCTGATAGTCGACCGTTACGCCCGGCGATTTTTCGAGCACTTCCAGGGCTGTGCTGCCGCTGCCCACAATGCTGTTCGCTACGTTGACCACCATGCGGTCGAGTTGCTGCTCAACAAATGGTTTTTTTGCCGTTACCTGCACCTCGCCCAGTTTACCGGTAACGTCAGCTAATGTCAGCGTCGGTACGTCGGCTGGCCGGGCCGTTACGTCCAATACCGCCGAATGTACTTTCTGATAGCCGACTGCCGTGGCCCGCACGATGTACTGACCGGCCCTAACGTTTTCGAAGGCGTAGATTCCCTGCCCGTCGCTGGCTGTGCCTTTGGCCACGCTTGAATCGCGGGCGTTGAGCAGGGCCACGCTGGCAAAAGACAGCGGTTTACCGGCTCCGTCGCGGACGGCTCCGTTGAGCGTAGTCTGCCCAAACGTTTGTATAAACAGCAGGCTTGTTAGCAATGCCGTAATGATGAAAAACCATTGATTTGATTTCATGATGATAGGGTATGGAGAAGCGTCCGCCGTTTTTAACAGCGCGTTGATTGGTTATTTTCATGTTTAGCGTGCGATTTACCGGCTCTGCGCTACACCGGACGGGCCGGTATAAAGTGGAAAGCCGAGCCGCCGGAACGGTCGTAGCAAAGCTGGTCGGTGCCGTAGCTGACCAAACGCCTTTCACGTAGACCCATTTCCCCGATTTTCGCATCGGCTGTTGCCGCACTGACCATCAACGCTTTAGTCGTAGACAATGAAGTGCCGGGCAACAACATAAACGTCATACGCTTCAGAAATCAGCAGAATGGCAGAATACAGCATCTACTTAAAAGGTTTTATACAACTCCACGACAGCGCCTTTCGATGGTGTATACGTGATGACCCGGCGTTGAAAATCCTGCGAACTATAATTTTTATCTCCGCTTTGCGCTTCTGTAGGATAACCCGACGCGCCTTTCTCATACCCATCCGCTTTCCACTTTTGCCAGATGGCTCCGTAAATTTGCCAGGCACCTGTTTTAGGTGACCAATAGATTGCGGATTCGGCCCATTTCCCGTCGCTCATCAGCTTTTTAAAAATACTGTATCGGCCGACTCCATCTGAACAGCCACGCTCGTCTGTAACCGGGTAACCAACATTTCTTTCCGCTCCCAAGGCTATGTACCGTTGGGCAATGAGACCATGTACTTCATAGGCACCTATGGACGGATGCCAGAAGATGAGGCCATTCTCAAACTTCTGGTACCTGCCTACTCCGTCAGTGGTAGGCAATTCATTGGTGAGGGGCTTGCCGGGACGGGCTCCTAATGCATTGTATTTATCGGCAATGGCACCTATTATCGTTGGCGCAGCGGTTTGCCCGGTAGCTGTGAAGGTAACAAGCAAGCTTATCAGCCCTGCCTGAATGAACCGGAATAGAGAAGAATACTTCATGGCGATTGTTTATGTTTTTAAGGTTTACAATAGTTTGGTAAATGTTTGATGGAGTAGCACTGGACCAAAAATGGCATCAACTGTTTGTTGGCAACTACCTGGCCCATTGCTAACAACGGCAACCAGACAGGTCAGTCAGATGGCCACACGGCTTCGATAGCTGCTGTTTGACTACGCCAAACGTACTGAGCTGACAAGTGGCCTGAAAAAAGGGCAGGGTGAGCGGTATTGAATTTCGCGTGAGCCGTCGAAATGATGAGCGGAGCGGGTGAACGGTCTACGGAACAGCTCACTCAAAAAAACGACCATTCACTCAAAAGAACAGGCCATCCAGCCGGGGAGAGGCCCGTAAACGCACTCAGTATCAGTATCTTTATAGAAATACTAAACCTATGCGCTGGTGTCTGTTTTTGGGGTTATGGCTGATTAGTCCGCTGGCTTGGGGACAGACAGCACACGAACTGACTAATCAGTTCCCGGCATCTATTCTGGATTTTTTCAGTGCTGCCCTGGGAGCTTTGCTATTCATAAGCCTGTTTACATTCGCGCAATTCCTGCTCAACCGTGATGCCCCGTATGGTTGGTACGCGCTCTATCTGCTGATAACCGCAACCTGGCTGTGGCAGTCAACGCGTGTATGGTTCGATGGCGCTCCACAGCCACCCGATCCGACGGTTCTCTTTGTATACACGCTGCTGTTGAAGTATGGCATGATTGTGTCGTACATCCGTTTTATAGGCCATCTTCTCGAAGTGCCCCGGCAGCAACCCCGTTTAGACCGCTGGACGCGTTACTTTGTCCGGTTCTATACGGTAGCAGTGCTGGCTTTACTGGCCGAGTTGTTCATCTGGCATTCGGTCGGGCCGCGTTCGGTCGGGCCGTCGCCCGGAATGCCGGACCACCAGCACACCGGTTCGGCTTACCTCAACATCGGAGTTGACGTACTTATCTACGCAGGCCTTCTGTTCCTCATGATCCGTATGCTCCGTACCCGGCACCCGCTTACGCGATACGTGCTGATCGGTTTTGGCTTAATATTGGGCGGGGCTATGACCGCGACTTTCCTGAAATATACCGGCTTCCCAGCGTCAGACCAGCTATTCCGAATGCCGATGTTTTACGTAGTTGTGACTATACTGCTTGAGATATTATGCTTTTCCTTAGCCCTGGGTCGGCGTTTTCAGCTAAACAAAGACGAAACGATTCGGACGCAGCAACAGCTGATCGGGCAACTCGAAGAAAACCGGCAACTACAACAAACGCATAGCCTCGAACTGGCACGAACATTGGCGCAGCGGGAAGCCGAGGTACTGACCAAAGCGCATGAGTTGGAAGAACAGCGGATCAGTCAGCTTCAGTCGGATTTTGTCCGGCAGATTGCTGAAGCCGAGATGGCCGGCTTACGCAGTCAGATGAACCCGCACTTCATCTTTAATTGCCTCAACTCCATCAAGCTGTATGCCACCGAAAACGACTCGGAAAAAGCGTCTGACTACCTGACCAAGTTCGCCCGGCTCATCCGCATGGTGCTGGAAAACTCCCGGTCCGAGCGTGTGACGCTGCAGAACGAACTGGCTATGCTGCGGCTGTATGCCGATCTGGAAATCATGCGGTTTAAGCAAAAGCTGTCGTTTGTAGTAGAGGTTGAAGCGGGTATTGATGCGAGCTTCCTGGAGATACCGCCCCTGCTGTTGCAACCATATGTGGAGAACGCTATCTGGCACGGACTGATGCACAAAACCGAAGGCGGCACCGTCCGCATCCGGGCCAGCCAGCCGCAGGAAAGCCTGCTCCAACTGACCATCACCGACGATGGTGTGGGCCGAACCCGAGCCGCCGAACTGAAAAGCAAATCGGCCAGCCACCGCAAGTCGTTTGGCCTGAAAATGACCTCCGAACGGATTGCCTTAGTCAACCAGTTATACCAAACCCAAACGCAGGTACTCATTCAGGACCTCGTTGATGCCGAGGGGCAACCCGCTGGAACGGAAGTTATTTTGCAGATACCGATATAATGTTGACTGGTTAATTGGTTGACTGGTTAATTAGTTGATTGGTTGACGCACCACTTATTCAACCAATTAACCAGTTAACCAGTCAACTAATTAACCAGTCAATCAGTCAACCATGAAAGCCCTCATCATCGACGACGAACCCGACAACGTCCGGTTGCTGGCGTTACAATTGGCCCGGCACTGTCCGCAAGTCGAATTGGTTGGTCAGTTTACGGACAGCACTGATGGGCTACGAGCCATTCAGACGCTACGACCGGGGTTGGTGTTTCTCGACATTGAAATGCCCATCATGAATGGGTTTCAACTGCTGGAAAAGGTCGGCGACATTAATTTTCATATCGTATTCGTGACGGCATACGACCAGTATGCGGTTCGGGCGTTCCGGTTCAGCGCGTTAGACTACCTGCTCAAACCCATCGACACGGTTGACCTGATCGCCACCGTCCGACGAGCCGAAAATACCGCCCGCATTCACCCGCAACAATTAGAACTGATGCGTCAGTATTATCCCGCCGGGCAGACGTTCGGTGGTTCGGTGCGAAGCAGCCCCAGTCGCATTGCACTTCCCCATGCCAGCGGTATGGTTTTCGTGGATACGAAACAGATTGTTTATTGTGAAGCCGACAGTAATTACACCCGCTTTCACCTCGAAAACGGTGAGGTGTACATGGTCTCGAAAACACTCGGCGATGTGCAGGACGTACTCGAAACCCGCGATTTTGTGCGGGTCCACCGGCAATACATGGTTAACCTGGACCACATTCAGAAGTTGGTCAAAGGCGAAGGAACGTATCTTCTATTGACCAATGGGGTAAGCATTCCCGTTGCCCGCCAGCAGAAAGATCGGCTGATGGAACGGTTTGGGTGGGTGTAGAGACGCAAATTTAATGCAGCCCCAATGCCAGTACCTGATTCCGGTGGCGGTCGATGTGGAAGCGCAGGAACTCGAATCGCTGCCGAACGTCGAGCGGGCCGGAAATGGGGTGCGGATGAATAAGCGTTTCCCAATCTTCGTCGGGTATGGCATGGCCTAACTCCGTCAGCGGTTGTTGCAAACTACTGAGTGCCGATAGCCAGAATGCCGACGGGCCACCCATGCGGGGCGCGGCAATGGCCGGTACAATTTCTTTTGATTTCCAGGTGCGGGCAACGATCTCTTCGATGCGTAAGCCACTGTGTATCAGCTCGCCCTCCCAGATGGGATTGCCTGCCTGTTTAGCATGAAAGGCCCGCCACATACCCCAGATACCCCCGTGTTCGGCCCAGTATAAGTGCTCCGTATTTTCAACCGCGCTCCACACATCGGGCGATGGTTTCCAGTGGGCTTGTTCTTCGGTGAGTTTACCAACTTCGTTAATATACTGAGTTCGGGCGGTAGCTACTTCATACAGAAGCTGATCGAGGTGATTCATGGCTGAGAGTGTGACTGGGTTATCCAAACAGGGCTTTCGTAAAACCCGTGCCACGGTTATTTTCAGTGTTATCAGGAACCGTGGCACGGGTTTTTACGAAAGCCCTGTTTGGATAAAATAAGAGATCGAAATTCCTGTTCTACTCATTCAACACCCTAAAAACAAACGGGTCGCTGACAATGCCAGCGACCCGTTTGTGTGAATCTGAATCGTTTTACGAAATCACTTTCAGACCTTCGGCGAATGCCTGCATTTGTGGCATCGTGCCTAAGCTCACGCGGCACCAGTATTGCCCGTCGAATTTCCACTGACGAATGCTCACGCCCTGCTCCATCATCCGGCTCACGAAATCTTCACCCTTCATCCGAATGGGGAACAACACGAAATTCGTGCCCGATGGCAAGTACGTATAGCCGTTCGTTTTCAGCGTCTGGTATAAAAATTCTCTGGATTCCAGTCCTTTAGCAAGCGAGTATTTGATGAAATCCTCGTCGGTGTAACACGCCAATCCAGCCCGCAGGGTCGTCATGGTTAGCCCGCCCGGACCACCGCCCCATTTGCTGATTTCCTTCAGCGTGTCGGGTTGGCCGACTAAGTAGCCTAACCGCAGACCGGCCATTCCGTAGATTTTCGAGAATGTCCGGGCAACCAGTACGTCCTGCCCTTTTTTCACATTCTCGATCACCGAAAACTTCTTCGGATCGCTGGTGTAGTGAATGTACGCTTCATCGACAAACACCGGCTTCTTGGCCGATACACGATCAACGAACGCCCGCAACGCCACCGGGTCGATGGTTACGCCGGTTGGGTTGTTGGGGTTGTTGACATACATCAGGCTGGTATTGTCGCCAACGCGTTTTTCCATTTCGGCGAGGTTATGGTCGTAGTCACCAGCCGTCAGGGGCACTTTTTCCCATTTGGCTCCGTGCTGTACGGCGGCCCGCATGAGTTGCTCATACGTCGGGTCTGCCGAAATAATGGAACCGCCCGGCTTCTTGTTGCTGTAATACATGGCTGCCGCTACCAGCAGCGACCCCGACCCCGGTGCCAGCAGAATCTGCTCTTCCGATACGCCTTCCTGCTCCGCAATCATTTTTCGCAGTTGTGCGCCATAGCTGAACGGATACAGAAAGCCGTCCGAGGCTGCTTCGGTGATGGCTTTCAGTGCCTTTGGCGATGGTCCGTATGGGTTCTCATTCGCCGAGAGCCGGGCCTTCATAACGCCACCTTTCGGGGGCAGTACGGGTGCCGTTTCCGGCGCATCGAGCCAGGGTTCGCAATACGCGTTTATCGGTAACAGCGACGGGGCAGCTACGGCTCCCGCGCTCATCATTAGGCTGTTTTTCAGCCAATTACGACGGTTGAGGTTCATGAATTTTTAGTTAACAATGTAGAGTGAAAATTTAATTAATTGATGTAACGCGGGTGGGAACCCGCGATTTTCTCAAAACAGAGCGGGTTCCCACCCGCGTTACATCAATTAATGCCCTGAAGCCGTGAGAACCGCGAAAAAGCCTGCCCTTTGTATTCACCCGTCCAGGTCAGCAACACGCTGCTGCCCGCTTTGGGAGCCGCAATGCCGAGTTCGGTCCAGGTTTTCGAGATGGTTGCTTTTCCCGCAGCGTCGGTTGTTAACGTACCGATGGCCGTACCGGTGCGCGTGGTCAGTTTGAGGGCCAGCGAGGTCACCGGAATCGAATCGATACCAACTTTATTGTCCAGGATTCCAGCCTTATCGAGTTCGTAAATCCGTACGGCAAGCGTGACGGGGCCGGTTACTTTCTGCGAAACGACCGGCTCCTGCGTCAGGCCACCGCCATCGCCCGTTGCATTGTCGATGATGACCAGCACGGGAGCCACTACCCGGTCCACAAACGGATCGACTTTCTTCTCGCAGGCGGTAAGGCCAAGTACGGCCAGTACGAAGGCTATTGTAAGTTTTTTATGATATGTCATCGTTGTTTAAGGTTTATGGTTTGTAGTTTGTAGTTGGCTGACGCATAGGCAATTACTGGCGCGTCAGCCAACTACAAACCACAAACTATTTTTGATTACTTCTCCGCCCACCACAGTTTCGATTTTGTGTCGTTTTTGCCGCCAATCAGTTCAACGCCCTTGTTGTAATTCGCTTCGTTCAACGATACTTCCGATGTTGGGAAAGGCAGTCGGGTTGGAATAATGCCGTCATTCTCGAACACCGCCCGTGGGTCTTTGGCCGGGAGTACCGGCAGACCCGTCCGGCGGTATTCGGTCCAGGCTTCAAGCCCCTGACCAAACAACGCGATCCACTTTTGCTCCATGATTTTTTCCTTCGAGACAGCACCCACCGTTTTCAGATACGTATCGGTAATTTTCAGGCTATACTGATCGAACGAAGCGGTCATGCCTTTCTCGAAATACGTTTGCGCTGAACCGCTGATGTCGCCATCCTGAGCCGCTTCGGCCAGAATCAGATTCAGTTCGGCAAAGGTCATAATCACTTCCGGCGAGGTTTTCTGGATGAAATACGTACCGATGTTCGAGCTTGTGGCGAGGTACGTTGTGGCAATGGCGTCGGGCAACCCGTTAGCGTGGCCTTCATATTTACCGGCTTTGTTGGGCTGGGCATACACCGTAATACGCGCATCTCCCAACTCGTTCAGTTTGTCGGCCAAGGTTTTGCTGATGTTCCAGTCGGTGCGGCTGTCGTTGATCATTACTAAATAAAACTCGTTGTTGCTCGACAGTACTTCCGTTGTTTTCAGCGTCGCGTTATCGGCGTTGCTTGTAAAGACCGGGTACTTTGTCGGGTCACCCAGAATTTCGGCCATGATGGCTTTCGACTCGGCTGGTTTTTTGGCGGCCTGCCGGTTCGCCAGCCGAAGCCGGAGCGAGTTGGCAAATTTCTTCCATTTCAGAATATCACCGTTGTACAGAATGTCGCCCGATACGGCTGCACCACCCACTGTTAGTTTCTCATTCGCCGTTTTCAGATCGGCCAGCAGCCCGGCATATACCTTGTCCATCGAGTCATACGTAGGAGTATAAATGGGCTGATCGGCGGTGCCTTTGAGGGATTCGGAGTAGGGAATTGGCCCGTAGAGGTCGGTAATCAGCGAGAATGTCCATGTCCGCATCACCAGCGCGATGCCCTCGTAGTTGGTATTCACGAATTTACCACCCGTACCCGACAGCGCGATAATCCGCTGGAAATTAACGAGTCCATCGTTGAAGAGGGCTTTCCAGTTGTTGTTGTAAAACGCCACCGACAGACCGTAATTGTCGCCCTCGTTGGAGTAAATATTCCGCGTCAGGTACTGCATCCAGAGCATGGCCCCGTCGAGGTTGAGCCGCTCGAAGCGATCCCGGCCACCCCACGAGCGGTCCACAACTTTTTCGATGGCATAGGGTAACAAATACTGCGGACTAAGGGCCGTGGGGTTATTGGGGTCCACGTTCATCTTGTCGAATTCCTTCGTACAAGCTCCCGCCGTCAGTAAAGTGAGTATAAATAATACGATTCGTTTCATAGTTATCAGGTTTGTGGTTCGTGGTTTGTTGTTTGATGTTTGTAGTTTACAGACGTTACGTATTGTTGCGTCAGCCAACTACAAACATCAAACGACAAACCACAAACTGACTTAAAATCCAAGACTCAAATTCACACCCAAACTCCTTGACGAAGGCAGTTCACCATAGGCAAAGCCCTGCATATTGCCACCAAACCGGTCAACTTCGGGGTCGATGTGTGGATTGTTGCGGAAGAGCATGAGCAGGTTACGACCCACCACCGACAGCTTGGCCGTGCGAATAAATTTTCCGGCCAGCAGCGACGCGGGCAGCGCATAGCCTACGGTGGCTTCGCGGAGTTTGACGTACGAACCGTCGAAAATGACCGCTTCGTGGTAACGCCGGGGGTTGTTGTAGCCGTAGAGTGTGTTGGCCGGTACAATCACGTTATTGGGAACGTATTGGGGCGATTCTGCCGAACCGACGTTCACGACGCCCTTGCCAATGATGCCTTCTTCCCGACCAATGGCCGTTTCGGCATACTGACCCGTCCAGCGGGCGGTGCCGGTGCCTTCATCATAGAAATCGCCACCAATTTTGGCGTCGATCAACGCCGACAGCGTAATCCCTTTGTAGCTGAAACTGTTGAGCCATCCGCCCGTCCATTTGGGTTGAATATTGCCCAGCACCTTTGGGTTGGTCGACACAACGGGCAGGCCATTGCTGTAAATCATCTGACCATCGGGCGCGTGCTCGAAACCAATCCCGAACAGCGTACCGTATGGCTGACCAGCGCGGGCTTCGGAATTAAGGCCCTGCCGGGTGTTGAGTATGTACGTGGTCAGGCCCTCCGCCAGTTCGACCACTTTGTTTCGGTTGCGGGCGTAGTTGAGCGTCGTTTCCCAGGTGAAGCCATTTGCCAGTTTCACGGGTGTGCCGGTCAGCACGATTTCAATGCCTTTGTTGGTAAGTTCGCCTGCGTTCAGCACGCGCTGGTTATAGCCGCTTGCCTTTGAAATGTCGACCGCCAGAATCTGGTTGCGCGATGTCTGATCGTAATACGTAACGTCCAAACCAACGCGGCCTTTCAGGAAACGCAGGTCAATGCCCAACTCGATACCGGTCGTGATTTCGGGCTTGAGGGTGGAGTTGGCGATTTTGGTGTTCTCGTAAAATTCCGGCACAGAGCCGTTCCACGAACCACCCGACCGGAATGTTTGCGCCAGTTGATAGGGGTCGGCGTCGTTGCCCACCTGCGCCCACGAAGCCCGAATTTTGCCAAACGATAAAACCCGGCTCTGAACACCCAGCAATTCGGTGAGCACCGCCGATGCCGATACGGATGGATAGAAATAAGAACGGGCGTTGCTGGGCAGGGTCGATGACCAGTCATTCCGGGCCGTGCCGCTCAGAAACAGCGAGTTACGCCAGCCAAATTCGGCGGAGGCAAACAAACTGTTCATCTCCGACTTGCGGATTTCGCTCTCAACCGCGTTCTGGCTCACGTTGGAATTCGACAGGTTATACACGCCATCGACCACCAATTCGCCAACGTAGGTGTAGTTGCGTTTGTAGTAGTTTGTCCGCTGAATGGCTCCCGCCTGTACGTTGGCCGTCAGGTCGGTGGTGAGCGTTTTGTTGAACGTCATGATTACATCGCTGTTGGTTTCCTGCCGACGTAAAATTTCTTCTGAGTAGCGGCCCGGCGTAGGATTGCCATTGCGAACACGGGCGAAATTGACCACATTGGCGCGGGTATCGGTCCAGACGTCCGTACCACTGCGGAGCATCACGCTCAGGTAAGGCATGATCTGATAGTTCAGCGCGATGTTTCCAACCAACCGGTCTTTCTCGTTGGTAGAGGGTAGCAGTTCAGTCGAGTAATACGGGTTCGTGAAGAACGTATGCTGCCAGTTTGGTGGGTCATTGTCCGCTGGTTTGCCCGCTACCGCCCGCTGAATATGAACGGCGGAGTAATCGCGCCAGTTGCGGATTTTGGTCCAGTCGGTTTGCCGGTGCGCCCAGATAAACTGCTGGCCTTCCTGATAACCCCGATTTCCACCCGATTTTACGTACTCGGCCGACACCGATACGTTCAGTTTTGGCGTGAAATTATACGCCGTATTGAGCTTGAAATTGTTCCGGTAGAAATCATTGAAATACATGATCCCGTCCTGCTTCGTTTGCCCGACCGACATGCGGAAACTGCCTTTTTCGTTACCGCCCGATAAGGCTACGGTATTAGAGAATGTTTTCCCGGTTTGCCAGTAATCGTTCCAGTTGTTAGGATTTGGAGTTAACGGAGCCACCTGGTTGCCGCTCCACCAGTGCCGCACGAGCCGCCCGTCCATTGGCGCACCCCAGCTTTCGTCGGTGCCTTCGGTGCCGCTCAACGGACCGTTCGGGTACGCACCCCGGTATTGGGCAATCTCAGCCGGATCGGTAATGGAACCGCTCCAGCCGTCGGTATACCAGGTGCGGTAGCCATTGCCCCCGCCATAGGTATTCTGGAAATTCGGGCTGATCCAGGGCCGCTCGGCCATGAAATTCGAGTTGAATTCAACGCCGATTCCTTTGGTGCCCGACCCGTTTTTAGTCGTCACGATAATTACGCCGTTGGCCGCCCGCGAGCCGTAGAGAGCCGCTGCATTTGGGCCTTTCAATACGCTGATTTCCTTGATGTTATCGGGATTGATTTCCGACAAGCCGCCACCAAACTGTTTCTCGGATGTTTGCTGAATCGGTACGCCATCAACCACAATCAGCGGCTGGTTATTGCCCGATACCGATGAGGCTCCGCGAATCTGAATGCCGGAGCCGCTGCCGGGTCCGCCGTTGCTGCTGATGCGAAGGCCCGCTATCTTCCCCGACAGGGCATTAGCTACGTTGGTCGTCCGTGCTTCGGTAAGCTGGCTGCCCTTTATTTCCTGTACACCATAGCCAAGCGATTTCACTTCTTTCTTGACCCCAAACGCCGTAACAACCACTTCGGAAAGTGCGCGAACGTCGGACTTCAGGGCGAGATCCAGAACCGAACGGTTTCCTACGTTAATTTCTTCGGATAAAAAGCCAATGGAACTAAACGTAACGATAGCCTGATCGTTGGGAACGCTCAGCGTAAATTTGCCTTTCGCGTCGGTCGTGGTGCCAATAGAGGTGCCCTTGAGCAATACGTTTACGCCGGGCATTGGTCCCTCGTCGGGGGAGCTGACCGTTCCGGTCAGCACACGGGTTTGCGCCTGAACTGACAGCCCCGCACAACAGCAAAATAGTGCCCAGATGAGTAGTCTTTTTCGCATAGGTCATTTACGCTACTACGTAGCGTCGTGTTAAGAAAAGAGATAATTCAAAAATAATTTGTACTGATAATGAAGCAATTGCGTTGTGCCTGATCGCCCGAACAATGCCGAATACTGGCCGCCCGATCCGAATTCGTCCGAACCGATCAGGCACAACACAACCGCCCTCGCAGACCTCACGGCCTGTGGGTGAAACAGAAGATAAATGTTGGTAAACGTGTAGTGCGATTATCAGGGCTGGTTTTGCAAACCAGTAACCGGATAATCCTGATTAATCAGGCGAGTGGGCATTCAGCCAACGGCAGAAGCCAACTCTAAACTCAGTTACCAGTGGTGAACATCGGCTCTGGGTTTTACCAACTACTCCACAAGTGCGGCCAGTGAGCAGTCAGAACGAGAAGAATGTTTTGTTGTACTAACTTTATGTATCAAATATAGCCGTTTGTAATAAAAGCCAAACACAATTTTGCATTTATTTTAATAAGCCTACATAAAATTTTATAGAGTGGGATTTTGGCAGAATATATTATAAGTATGAAATCAAACTTTTTCTGGTTTTAATCCTAATTTAATGTCTATTCTGTTTATAGCGCGATGATGAGTAGCAAAAGGCACTAATAGCCCGAAAAAGGACAGATGTGAAAAGACAGATGTCCTCTTTGCTTTTCAATGATCTCAAAAAGAGGACATCTGTTGGGTTCCGATGGTTGATGCATCACTTGCCCGCTGAGATTTTCCGGCATTACTGACTCCAGGTCTTTCGCTCAGACCCGTGCCACGGTTATCATTTACGACAATAATAACCGTGGCACGGGTCTGAGCGAAAGACCTGTGACTCAGTGGTTCGGTCAGTATTGGTAGTACGGAATGCTTATTTCGTTGAACCGGCCCCGCTGTTCCTGCGTTTTCAGTATATTCGCTCAAACGACAAATGTCATGGTACAAGCCTCTGCTCCGGCAACTCCTCAAACACTCGATGCATTTCTGAATTGGGAACCCGCCGATGGGTTCAAGTATGAGTGGAATGATGGAGAAATTATCCGGTTTTCAGGTATGAAGAAAAAGCAGTATTTCGTCTATAATATTCTAAGTAAGCTTTTTTATGAAAAAGGCTATCATCAGAAAGGAACGCTTATGGCTGAACCCGACGTGATGCTAACAGCCATTCAGATGCGTCGACCCGATATTGCTTATTTTACGGACGAACAAGTTGATCAGGGACGGAGGGGGGAGGATGTAATTCCGGCTTTTGTGGTCGAGGTTCTATCAGAAACGGATCAGGCGTATCGCATTGAAGAGAAAATTGCCGAGTACTTCAAAGCAGGCGTACAGATAGTCTGGAATATCATTCCCGAACACGAGGTCGTGTACGTTTACACCTCTCGCAAACAGGTCACGATCTGTTTAGAAGATGACATTTGCTCAGCCGCCCCTGTACTCCCCGATTTTTCAATCAGCATCAATGACCTGTTTGCACTACCCACAGCCTAAGGGACTATAAAAAGACAATCGCTACGCCCGAAAGGCATGGGCGGTTTGGATGGCAGTCTGCAAATTCTGAATAGGAATATCGGTGCGGACGGTACAGTTTGCTCCCAGAATCACATGGGTAGGGGCCTCCTTCAGTACCAGTTCGACCGCTTTTTTTACTTCTGCCGGTGTACCCGTAGACAGAACACCGTGGCGGTCGATGCCACCCATCACCGGCCGGTTAAACAGGTCGGCAGCCTGACCGAGCGACAGCGGTTTCCCTTCAGCGGCAAGGGGTACATTCACAATCTGGCCGGGGTAATCCTGAAATCGTGGGCCGAATTCGGCGTAAGCACCCTCATAATCACAGACGTGCAGGATATTGACCGGAGTCAGTTGGGCCACTTCCTTCTGAATCAGCATGTCGTAATTCTTGATTAACCGATTGAACAGTGCCCGGTCGGCAACGGCATTAGCTTCCCCGCCCTGCGAACAGGTATAAAAACCGTCTACACCGGCGCGTGTTGCTGCCCGTACGTAGTTCATCACCGACAGCGTAATGTTTTCCATACCCCGACTTACGGCTTCGGGGTCTTCCTGTACGTGCTTCAGCAGCATCTCTTTTGGCACCGCCTGCTTGGCCATCTGGTAAGGGGAGTACATGGTTGGCAGGATCAGGGCTTCCGGTTTAGCCGCTTTCACCAACCCCTTTATAACGTATAAACTCGGTTCAAACCAGTCTTCCGCAAGAACGGGGATTTTGGCCCAGTCGGCCGCCCGCTGCACCTCTGTAATACGCGGGTAGCTTTGCTCAAACTGAATTTTAACGAAGTCCATGCCCGTAGCCCGAAAATAGTCGAGGTGGGCTTTGATGGCCGCATCGCCCGTTCGCTGCGCCGGTGGAAAGTGCAGAAAAAAGCCAGCCGGAATGTAATTCGGTGTACCCGATTTGTCGAGCACCTGCATCATCAGATCACGTTTGGATTTGGCAGGTGCAACTTGCCGGGAAGCCGCAATCCCTGTCGATAGGGTGCCAACGGAAGCAGCAGCCAGAACGGTAGTGCCGATGAATTTGCGCCGATCCATTGCCTTTGATGCAGGTTTGTTCATGTCGTTTTTGAGTTCGTTCTTGTCTCTGAAGTCGTGCTGATACAATCAAAGATAGCTGTTTAACCAATTTATCCGTGAACAGAAACGCTGTTTGGCGTCTGTGAACTTATATTCCCTATGAAAGAAAACGCATACGACTCCTCCAATAACTTACCCACCTATGGTATTCGTAGTCGCAAGAATAATCGTGTAGGAAAAATAACTGTTAATCAAGAGGTTAACAACTGGTTAGAGTAAAATAAAACGGTCAATTACTCTATAGAATTCAGGGCCGTTTGACGACCGCACCTTAAGAGGGCATTTTTTGTTACGTTTGTACTATGGATTCTAAATCGTGCGAGAAAGCAACGGGGGCTATTGCTGATAAATACCGGCTCTCGATTTTGGAGGAACTTGCGCAGCGAGACAGCATGACACCGTCTGATATTCAGGAATTGACGGGCCTGTCCCAACCCTGTGTGTCACACCACGTTCGGTTGCTGACCGAGAGCGAACTGGTAATTGCCACGAAGGAAGGACGGAATGTGTACCTCCGGCTCAATAAAGATGTAATGCGGCAATTGTCAGTTTACTTGGCGAAGCTAACGTAAAAATTTTACTGTAAACATTCAAACTTTTAAATGTTTGGAAATGTTTGTTATCCGAAATCAACACTCAAACCCGTCTCAATAGAGATACGTTAACATGGCACAAAAACTTTTTTCGGTTGCCCAACTCGGCAACCTGACTCTTCAGAATCACATTGTCATGGCCCCCATGACTCGTAACCGGGCAACAACGGACCATGCGGTAACGGATATTATGGCAACCTACTACGCACAGCGGGCATCGGCTGGTTTGCTGATAACCGAAGGCATAGCCCCGTCGCCTAATGGCAATGGCTACGCTCGTGTACCGGGCCTGTACACCACCGAACAAATAGCAGGCTGGAAAAACGTTACCGACGCCGTTCATGCGAAAGGCGGTAAAATTTTCGCGCAGTTAATGCACAGCGGGCGGGTTGGTCATGCGGTCAATATGCACGACGGTGGGGAGGTTATCGCCCCATCGGCAATTGCCGCTGCCGGGCAGATCTACACCGACACCGACGGGATGCTGGACCACCCAACGCCCCGCGCCCTGACAACGGATGAAGTCAAAAAAACAATTCAGGAGTTTGTTCAGGCGGCTAAAAATGCCGTCGAAGCCGGTTTCGATGGCGTGGAAATTCACGGTGCCAACGGTTATTTAGTCGAGCAGTTTTTGCGGAGATCAACAAACCAGCGTACCGACGAGTACGGCGGTTCGGCGGAGAACAACGCCCGTTTTGCACTCGACGTAGCCAGGGAAATCTCGGAGGCTATCGGCAAAGACAAAACCGGTATCCGGCTGTCGCCTTATGGCCCGTTCAATGACATGCCTTACTCGCCTGCCGACGACGAAATTTATCATTACGTAGCTGAAAAGCTGTCTGATTATGTCGTTTACGTTCACCTTGTCGATCACGAGTCGATGGGCGCACCGGCTGTCGATCCGGCCATTGTCGACGCGATTCGCGAAAAGTACACGGGTACGCTGATTCTGAGCGGAGGCTACGACGCCGAACGGGCCGAAGCTGCTTTGGAAAGCGGACAGGCTGATCTGGTGGCTTTTGGTCGGCCATTTATTGCCAATCCTGACTTTGTCGAACGTATAAAAACAGGTACTGAACTGAACCAACCCGATTTTAACACATTCTACACGCCCGGCGAAAAAGGCTATACGGATTATCCGGTGCTGGAAGTAGTGAATGGGTAATTTGGTAAAGTAGGTATACAAGTCAATAAAGTGAAGTGGGTGTAGTGAGTTGCAGATAGCTGGTCAACTCACTACACCCACTTCACTTTATTGACTACTACACTAAAACCGCTTTCAGAATCTGGTCCATAATCAACCGGCCATCGGTGTTGCCGAGAGCGGGGTCGGCGGCCCGTTCAGGGTGGGGCATCATACCGAAAACGTTTTTGCCTGCGTTCGTTACGCCCGCAATGTTTTCCAGGCTGCCGTTTGGGTTGGCGGCTTCAGTAACAGCACCCGTTTCGTCGCAATAGCGAAACAGGACCTGACCGTTGTCATTCAATGCCTTTAGTGTGTCGGCATCGGCAAAGTAACGACCCTCGCCGTGTGCCATCGGGATTTTGTACGAAGCCCGGTCCAGCCCGGCCGTCAACAGCGCGTCGGGCGATTGGGGAGTCAGATAAATATTCTTGCAGACGTACTGCTGATTAGCATTCCGCAACAGCACACCCGGCACAAGCCGCGCTTCGGCCAGCACCTGAAATCCGTTGCAGATACCCATCAGGTAACCGCCCCGATTGGCATGGGCAATCACCTCGTTCATGATGGGGGAGAAGCGGGCCACCGCCCCCGTGCGGAGATAGTCGCCATAGGAAAAGCCGCCGGGCAGAATAATAAAGTCGCAACCCTGCAAATCGTGGTCTTTGTGCCAGAGTTTAACGACCTGCTGGTCCATCAGTTCCAGCGTATCGACCGCGTCCTGATCGCAGTTCGAGCCGGGAAAAACAACAACGCCAAATTTCATAAAATCTAAAGAGTGAAAGAGTGAAAGAGCGAAAGAGTAAGACAGTTGGCGTCAGCTTTTCACTCTTTCGCTCTTTCGCTCTTTCACTCTTTGGACAAAGTTACTTGACTTCAACGGAATTACCGGTACTTGACACGGCTTTTCCCCGCTCGAAGGCCAGGTCGATGCGCCCCAGATTAATCCCGGCAAAGCCGACTTGATTGATCCAGACGGGTTGGGCATCGAGGTTATTGACTACCACCGGAGCATCTAAAAACGTGTGTGTATGCCCGCCAATGATGAGGTCGATGTTCCGGGTTTTAGCGGCCAGTACGTTATCCGAAACGGTTGGCCCGTCGTATTTAAAGCCGAGGTGCGACAGGCAAATGACGTAATCGCATTTTTTCTCCGTACGAAGTTGCGCGGCTGTATCGTTGCCCATCTCAATAGGGTCGAGGTATTTCGTTTCCCGATACGCGTCTCTCGGAATCAATCCGTCGGGTTTGATTCCCAATCCGAAAACACCAAGTTTAATCCCGTCTTTCTCAAAGATTTTATACGGCATGGTTCGGCCATCGAGTACCGTATTTTTGAAATCGTAATTGGCGATGAGCAGTGGGAAACTGGCCTTGCCAAATTGCGTCACCATATTGTCGATGCCCCCGTCGAAATCGTGGTTGCCAATGGTGCCGGCATCGTAGCCAAGCTGGTTCATCGCCAGAATTTCGGGTTCTCCTTTGTAGATGTTAAAATACGGCGTTCCCTGAAAAATGTCGCCCGCATCGAACAGCAGCACGTTTTTCTGCTCCTGCCTGATTTGTCGCAGCAGCGTAGCGCGTCGGGCAACACCACCCTTACCCGCATTGCGGCTCCCGTCCATTGGAAACGGATCTAACCGGCTGTGTACATCGTTGGTATGCAGAATAGTCAGCGATGTAGTTTTGACACTACTCAATCCAGGCCGGGCCAATAGGTCGGGAGCAACCGAGCCGATGACAGCGGCTGTGCCAAGAAATTTGAGAAACTGGCGTCTATTCGATGCTAATGCGTCCATCGGAAACAGGATTAATGGGTTGACCGGATTTGCCCTGCTGCCGGAAATAGTCGATCAGAGCATCGCGGATGAGATAATTGATGTTTTCGCGTTTGACAGGATTTTTGAGAAACCCCGCATTGTCGCCCCCGTCGGCTACGTAGTCGCTCATGGCAACGGTATAGGTTTCAGTTGGCTGGAGGGTTCGGCCGTTCGTAAACGTGACAGACTGCACCTGCCCTTCATGTATTTTTGCCCGCAGGCCACCCACCACTAATTTATCGCCTTTGGCAAAATGATTCAGCATTTGCTGGAGCATATCGCCGGTAACGGTAAGGACAACCAATTGATTATCAAACGGCATCACTTCAAAAATGGAGCCGGTTGTAATGTTGCCTTCGGGGAGGTTGTTGCGAATCCCGCCGAAATTAAGGTGCGAACAGTCGATGGGTTTACCGTAACGTTGGGTCGATTGCTGGAGCAAAGCATCCGTCAGCAAATCATTTAACGGTCCTTCGGGCTGTCCCTTTTCGATGCGTCCCGTCGAGCGCGTCAGCACCTCATTCATCGTTTTATCGAGACCCTGCCGGTAGGGTTGCAGAAACCGGGCAACGCTGCTGTCGGATGCGGCCGTAACCGAATCCACGCCAATGCGGTTGGCCGTTCGGTTGGCCAGATGATAGCCGGTGTTACAGGCCGAAAAGCCGGCCAGTGCTACGAACAATAAGTATTTTTTCATACGTAGGCGCAAGTTCGGAAACTCTCCGCAATCCTGCGTTAACAAATTGTCAAGGGGTGGTCAGGAAGAATGGTCAGAGATAGTCAAGAGTAGTCAGGTATTGTCAAGAGTAGTCAGGAAATGGTCAAGTCTTGACCATTTCCTGACTACTCTTGACAATACCTGACCTTTATATAAGACTGCCCGGCAACGGAATAACCGTGCGTTCGGGCTGGTACTTGACCCGGCGTGCCCGACCAAAGCCACCTACACCAATTTGCAGATTGAGCAACCCGCCCGAATACGATTTCGCGCCCAGAATCGGACTGTACGACACTTTGGTGCGAACAAACCAGAAACTTTCTTCCGAACGGTCGGGTTTTCGGGTGTTGTCGCCCAATTTAAAGTCGACAATCAGGCCAACTGTGGGCGCATGGTCGAGCAGCGAGAAACCTTTATAGCGTTCGTCATTTCGGTCGCGGGGCGACAGGTCGAGCAGTCGATAGCCCACATAAGGAATTACCCGGTTGCGGGGCGAATCGCTGATAATCTGCCCCAGCCCCACTTCAAACAGGGTAGGCCGAACCGACATACCCGTTTCCCATGTCTGATTCTGGTGCGAAAAACCTGATTTGAGGGTTCCGCTATAGAGTGTTGGATGCAGCAGCAACATCGTTCGGCGAAGGGCAATATCGATCCCAAAAACCAGGCCTGTAGACAGGTTGAGTGTTTGGGCAAGCGGGCCGGTGGGCAGAACGCCACCCCCGCCAACGAACAGCCCGTATCCGAGTTTCGATGATTGATACGTCGTTACCAAATCGGGGGTGTCATAGAGCCGTTGAACCACCTGCCGCTGCCACCGTTGCAGAACGGGCAGATCGTCGCCACCGCCCGATTCGGACCGAAACCGGTTGACTTCGGCACCCAGTTCGGCGTTGGTGAGGTACTCGATCTGTTTGGCCTGTTGCTTAAATTTTCGGTCGGCGCGGAGGGTAATTAATTTGGCTTTCATGAGCCGGGTATGCACTTCTACCAAATCAAAAAGTACCTGATTATAGGCTAATGTGCGCTCGTTGCGGGCCGTTTCGGACACCCACGACAGGTTCCGAAACATCAGGCAAAAGGCGTCGATGGCGGGCTGGCTCCAGATCGACGTTGGCCGTACTTCGTAGCCAATCTGGTAATAAAACTCCGAGCCGCCCAGACCGGGCTGCGTAGGCGAGTGAAAATCAGTGAGTTGTAATCGACGGTTCGCATCCCAATGCAGCGTGTCGATCACCTGCGCCGAGCCGGACAGGGAGGACAGAAGCAGCAACAGGAGCAGACGGTTCATTGACGTGTCAGGAATGGAATAGGTGGTAATCGGTCTACTTACTGTAAATCACTCAGGCGCATTGTAAATCCCAAAAGTACGTCTTCACCGCTCAATTCATCATCAAACGATTTGATTTCCGGTTCGTGATCGGGGCGGTAGATCGTTGTTTGTTTTGTAAAGGGATTGACTACCCAGCCCAGCCGGACGCCATTCTGAAGGTATTTTTCCATTTTGGCGGGCAACGTGTATTTCTCATCGGAGTCGCTCATCAGTTCAATGACAAAATCCGGGCAGATTCTGGCGAACTTGTCCCGTTCTTTTTCAGACAGTACATCCCACCGTTCGTGACTGATCCAGGCAACATCCGGTGCCCGAATAGACATGTCAGGCAATGTGAAGCCCGCCCTCGAATCAGTCACTACACCTAATTTAGTTTTGCGATTCCAAATAACAATGTCCGCGACAAGGTCAGCGTTTCTCAATCCAGTTTTCGTGTTGGTGGGCATCTCAAAAATAATCTGGCCGTCGGCTTCGCGCTCAATGCGAAGCGAAGGATTTGCCTGACAAAATGCATAAAATTCATCGTCTGTCAGGCGGTCATCCCGGCGCGTAGTCGGGTTTAGCGGGAACATCATGGTCGCGTATCGTTTCCTTGTGTCAATACTAACAAATTTAACGCAAAAAAGCGCGACCCCGTTTCCGAAGCCGCGCTTATGTCTGAACCAAGATTTTTACAGGATTTGAAAGATTTTCAGGATAAATGCCAAATTCTTTTGTCTTGTAGATCTTTTAAATCCTGTGAAAATCCCGACACTACATTAATACCGATACATTTCTGATTTGAACGGACCTGCAACCGGTACGCCGATGTAGTCGGCTTGTTCCTGCTCAAGGGGTTCGAGCCGGGCACCTACGTGAGCAAGGTGCATAGCCGCTACTTTTTCGTCAAGAATTTTCGGAAGAACGTACACTTTATTCTCATATTTATCCGAGTTGGCCCACAGTTCGAGTTGCGCCAGCGTTTGGTTGGCGAACGAACACGACATCACAAACGATGGGTGACCCATGGCACAACCGAGGTTCACCAACCGGCCTTCGGCCAGTACGATCACTTCTTTGCCGTTGATTTCGTACATATCTACCTGCGGCTTGATCTGACTCTTGGAGTGACCATAGTTTTCGTTGAGCCACGCCATGTCGATTTCGTTGTCGAAGTGACCGATGTTGCAAACGATGGCTTTATCCCGCATGGCCTCGAAATGACGGCCTTTGATGATGCCTACATTGCCCGTAGCCGTCACGAAAATCTGAGCGCGGGGAACGGCTTCGTCCATCGGAATAACCTCAAAGCCATCCATAGCAGCCTGTAATGCACAAATCGGGTCAATTTCCGTTACCAGAACGCGGCAACCGGCACCCCGCAACGACTCAGCCGAGCCTTTGCCTACGTCACCATAACCCGCCACAACAGCCACTTTACCGGCCAGCATCAGGTCAGTAGCGCGACGGATGGCATCGACAAGCGATTCACGGCAACCGTATTTATTATCAAATTTCGACTTCGTTACCGAATCATTTACGTTGATGGCGGGCAGGTGCAGCGTACCGTTTTTCATCCGCTCATACAGGCGGTGAACACCCGTCGTGGTTTCTTCCGACAGGCCTCTGATGTTTTGAATCAGTTCAGGATACACATCGAAAACCATGTTGGTCAAATCGCCACCATCGTCCAGAATCATATTGAGCGGCTGGCGATCTTCGCCGAAAAACAGCGTCTGCTCGATGCACCAGTTGAACTCTTCTTCGTTCATGCCTTTCCAGGCGTAGACCGGAATACCAGCGGCAGCAATGGCCGCAGCCGCGTGATCCTGCGTCGAAAAAATATTACACGACGACCAGGTTACGTCGGCACCCAGTTCAACCAGCGTTTCAATCAGCACAGCGGTTTGAATGGTCATGTGCAGACACCCGGCAACGCGCGCCCCTTTGAGCGGCTGCGATGGGCCAAATTCGGCACGAAGGGCCATCAGACCCGGCATTTCGGCTTCGGCAAGTTTGATTTCCTTGCGGCCCCACTCGGCCAGCGCGATGTCTTTTACCTTATAAGGAACGTAGGTTGACGTTTGCATAGTAAGTTGTGAATAGCAAAGGCGCGTGTATCGAACTCCAATAAACAGGCCCTTACAAGTTGTTTTCTTAGGAAAGTGCAAAAATAAGGAGCCTTGAGCAGAATCCCTATCTGAACGACAACTACTTTAGCCAGTGGGCAAGTGACGCGTCTTAAAATATTTTTTCTATTGCGCAATTGCTTTTGTTAAATAGGTTTTTTAACTATGTAAGAACTTACGTAATTGATTACCTATATGGATTTTATGGCGGAAATGGCCGAATTAGCAATGGCCAGCCGACTCCGGCGATTGAGTGATCTTTATTGGCAGGGCGTAACAGCTACGTACCGGCAGTCGGGGGTGGATTTCGACGTTCGATGGGCTACTATTTTCGTGCTCATTGCCCGGCAGGGACCCGTGGCCGTGATGGAAATTGCCGACCGGCTGGGCATTACGCACCCGGCTGTAATTCAGGTGATTAACGAACTCGAAAAACATGGCCTCATTGCCTCGGCCAAATCAGAAGAGGACGGTCGCAAACGCCTGCTTACACTGAGCGAAACCGGACAGGCCATGCTGCCTCAGCTTCAGCCGCTTTGGGATGCGTTTATTGCGGTCAACCGGGAAATGCTCGCTAAACAGATGCACAATTTGTTGCTATCACTCCAGGAGATGGAATCGCAATTGGCCGAACGGTCTTTTTTCGACCGCGTTCAGGATCAGCTAAATCAGAACCCCCTAAATCAAAAATAATACGATGAATACCATTACCGTTATTCCCTACTCGCCTGATTACCAGCCTGATTTTGAACGGCTGAACATTGCCTGGATTAGTGAACTCTTTGCCATCGAACCGCACGATCTGGAGCAGTTAACCGATCCCGAAACGCATATTTTACCTAATAACGGTGCTATTTTTCTGGCTAAGCAGAACGACGAAATCGTGGGTACAGTGGCAATGGTCAACACGGGCGGAGGTACGTTTGAACTGGCTAAAATGTCCGTTACGCCCGCCGTACAGGGACGGGGAGCCGGTAAATTGCTGGCATTGGCGGCCATTGACTACGCCCGTCAACAGAATGCGGTAATGATCTGGCTCGAATCGAACCGCAAAGCGGCTGCTGCGTTGCGGTTGTATGAACGCGTTGGCTTCCGCGAAGTGCCCCTGATTCCATCGCCCTACGCCCGCGCCGATATTCGGATGGAAATGGCGTTGTGAGTAGGGATAAATCCAAAGAACGCCGGGATTCTTGAGTTGAAGAAATTACCCGCCGAATCGACACCTATCAGCCCACTGCTTTAGCTGTGGGGTTACAGAATAAAAATCGCCTTTCATCAACCGTTTCAACGGTTTACCGGATGCCCAAACCGTTGAAACGGTTGATGAAAGGTGTTTGTCGGCGGTTTCCCCGGTTAAAACGGCAGCGGCCGGTCGTCGGGGCTAATAAAAAATCTATTTTAGATACGGACGCAACACGCTGGCCCACCGCTGATACCCTTCTTCGCGCATATGCAGGCTGTCGGGCTTGAACAGAGCCGGTACGGGCTGCCCGTTTTTCTGGAGCATCACAGGCCGGATGTCCACAAAGCGGGCGTTACGCTGTTTTGCCAAGAACCGTTTGATGAGCCGGTTAGCGATGTCCATTTCGGCGAAATACTGCCGACGCGACGGGCTGGGCTTAATTGAGATAAAGAGGAATGAAACGCCGGGTAACTGCTGCCGAACATACCGAAACAACGTAACGAACCGGTCGAACGTTTGCTGCCCGGTTTGTTTGCCGGTGGCGATGTCGTTCTCGCCCGCATAAAGCACCACCTGTTTTGGTTGATACGGAATAATGATTCGGTCGGCGTAGTGCATTACCTGGCTTAAGTCAGAACCGCCAAAACCACGTTGGAGCAGGGGCTTATCCGGGAAATACGTCGATAAATTCTCCCAGAAACGAATGGACGAACTCCCGGTAAAAACAATCGGATTTTTGGGTGGGGGCGTAACGCTATCGGCTTTTTCAAATGCCCAAATCTCCGACGCAAACGGGTATTCGTGTGCGGTTTGCCCAAACGATGCTGAACCGATAAATAACAGGCCAATGGACCAAATGAGCAGTAAGCGAAGCGTTCGGAAAGAAATCATTTTACAGGGTTTCAAATAAAAGGCACAACCGACTCCAAACTCATGCCCCGCGATCCTTTGACCAATATGTGTGTGTCGGTCATGGGGTTGTCCATCAGCCAGTTATGTAGTGAAAATTTGTCAGGAAAATAATAGGCTTGAGGCAGTGCACCCAGTGCAAAGTGCATGTCTTTTCCGGCCAGAATGACCACGTCAAAGTTGCTTTCGGCGATAAGTTTACCCAAAGCTGCGTGCTCGGCTTCGCTTTCGGAGCCGAGTTCGTACATGTCGCCCAGAATCACCAGTTTGTGTTTGGCGGGTGTGGCCGCAAATTGGCGGATGGCAGCGGCCATCGAACTCGGATTGGCGTTGTAGGCATCCAGCAAGATGGTATTTGTTTCTTTGTGAATAACCTGCGAGCGGTTGTTGGTCGGATTATAATCGGCAACGGCGTGGCTGGCATCGTCGGGCGAAACGCCGAAATAGTCGCCGATGGCCAGAGCCGCGAGCATGTTCTCGAAGTTGTAGCGACCGGGCAGATGCGTGGTTACGGTACGGCCCGTTTCATCGCGAAAAATAACCACCGGCGACTCCTCAATCAACTCAACGGCTTCTCCTGAAGCCTCTACGGCCGGATAAAAAATAGCTTCGGCAAAACTCGTTTCGGAACGCAGGGTTTTCAGTCGTTCGCGGTACATGGCCGTCAAGGTTTTATCCCGCGAATTGATAAAGACGGTTTTCGCGTTCTGGGCCAGATAATCATACAATTCGCCCTTGCCTTTCCGAACGCCTTCGATACCGCCAAAGCCTTCGAGATGCGCCTTGCCTACGTTCGTAATCAGGCCGTGCGTAGGCTGGGCAATGGAGCAAAGCAGTTCAATTTCTTTCTGGTGATTGGCACCCATTTCAATGATGGCCAGTTCGTGCTGTTCGTTGATTGCCAGCAGGGTTAGCGGTACGCCAATGTGGTTGTTGAGGTTGCCTGCGGTGGCGTAAACCCGGTAATTTTTCGAGAGTACAGCCGCAATCAATTCCTTCGTGGTGGTCTTGCCGTTCGAGCCGGTCAGGCCAATAATCGGGATGGCGAGCGTTTGCCGATGGTGCCGGGCGAGGTCCTGCAAAGCCGTCAGTCCATCCGTCACCAGCAGACAGCGTTGCGGATCGCGGGCCGCAACGGTCGCGTCGTCGACAACAGCGTAGCGGGCACCCGACGCGAGGGCCTGTTCGGCAAACTGATTCCCATCGAAATTATCGCCTTTCAAGGCAACAAACAGGCAATCGGGCGTAATTCGGCGGGTGTCGGTCGAGACGCCTGTACATTCCTGAAATTTATGATAGAGTTGATCGGTAGTAATCATCACATTCAGGCTGGTTTCTTCGTTTTCAATGCAGGTTTCGCTTGGTTAAACACAGAGCGCACAATGGTTACACAGAGAAAACAGAGATTAACTATTCTCTACACTTTGCTGTGTTCGCGCTGTGTTTAAAAAATCAAAATTAAATGAAAAAGCTGTTTACGTTTTGTTTTTTGGTAATGCCGCTACTCACCAACGCGCAGTCGGCGGGGAAAATAGCGTTTCAATATGATCAGCGGCCAACGGTTACGACCAATACCCGGACGCTGCTGAACCCCTGGGCCGGTGGGCTGAACGCAACCCAGTACTCGACCATTCGCTTGAATAACGACACGCGCGACGACCTTGTGGTGTTCGACCGCACGACCAATAAAGTCAGTACGTTCATTGCGGTTAACAATCCGACAGGCACTGGTATCATTTGGCAATATGCGCCCGAATACGAAACGGCTTTCCCGACAACCCTTTATAGCTGGCTATTATTGGTTGATTATGATGGCGACGGCCGGAAGGATTTGTTTACGAACGGGGGCAGCAATGTGCAGGTGTGGCGTAACGAATCGCAGAATGGGCAGGTCGTTTTTAAGATAGTGGCGAATCCGCTTATCACCGTAGGGCTTAGCGAGATTCCAATTCAGCTTTACATCGCGAGCACCGATATACCGGCCATCACCGACTACGATGATGATGGCGATGTTGATATTATCACCTTCGATGCCGATGGAAATATTCTGGCTTACCAGCAGAATATGAGCGTTGAACGAACCGGCAAAGCAGGTGGGCTGGATTTCAAGCGCACGGGTGATTTATGCTGGGGCCATTTTCGGAAGGAGTTTTGCAATGACTTTACATTTGGCTTTCAGTGCGATGGGTCGGGCAGGGTAGGAGCCGGAACGAATCCCAGCCAGGGCAATTCGGGCGCAAGACCCCAGCATACCGGCAATACGCTGACGGTTGTAGATACGGATGGCGACGGTAAAAAAGACCTGCTGTTCGGGTTTGTCAGTTGCGAGAATATTGCGCGGCTGCGAAATGGTGGCCCCAACAACGACAAAGCAAATTTTGTCAGTTACGACAGCCTGTTTCCCGCCCGGAATCCAATTCTGTTCCCGGCCTTTCCCGCTACGTTTTGGGAGGATGTAGACGGCGACGGACAGAAGGATTTGCTGGCATCGCCCAATGTGAGCATAAACGAAAATCAGGCGTTCGATTTCCGGGCGTCGGGCTGGTTTTATAAGAATACGGGCACGACGCAGAAGCCTGATTTTCAGTTAGTTAAGAAAGATTTTTTGCAAAGCGATATGCTCGATCTCGGCGACCGGGCTTCGCCTGCTTTAGCCGATCTGGACGGCGATGGCGATCAGGATTTACTGATCGGGTATGGTGTTAGTGGACCATCCAGAAATTACCGCGCGGGCATCTGGCAGTTCGAGAACATGGGCACAAACCAGGATCCGGCTTTTGTACTCATCACTACTGATTACCTCGATCTGTCTAAATCGCTGACCCTGAGTAACATTGTGCCCGCTTTTGCCGATGCCGACGGTAACGGGAGTCTTGATCTTGTTCTTACCGGAACCAATGAAAATCAGATTTGGGTGCTGTACAATGCGGCTGCCAAAGGCGCGGCTGTGCGATACACGGGCACGGGTGCTACGCGCTGGCCCACACCTGACCGCATGGAGGTAGGCGAACTGCCAACCGTAACGGATGTTGACCTCGATGGAAAACCGGATCTGCTGATTGGCAAGAACACGAGGAACATCCATTATTTCCGCAACACCGGAACGGCTGCTTTGCCCGTTTTTCAACTCCAGAATCAAACGTTTGGCGGCTTGCCTGTCTCTCTCGATTACGGGAATAAGCCGTCGTCGCTGGTAGTAGTCGATGTGAACGGTGATCAGAAAAACGAATTGATTGCTGCCGATGCAGACGGTAGGGTTCGGGTGTATCATTTTCCTGACCAGCCCGACCAGCCGCTTCTTCTGCTCGATTCACTGGCCGCGCTGGGTTTGCCGGGTAGGGGACTTGTGGCTACGGCGGCTGATCTGGACGGCGACCAACTGCCCGATTTGATGCTGGGGAGTCTGGCCGGGGGCGTGCGTTACCTGAAAAATACCTCGCAGAAGGTCGTGACAGGAGTAGAAGAGGAGCCTGTATCGCCCTGGGTTTTTCCGAACCCGACTAATCGTTACCTCACCATTCGGCCACCGCACGAGGGTGTAATTGAGGTCGTTTCGCTATCGGGACAGCGCATGTTACCGGCGCAAACTGTTCGCGCTGCGGCAGAAACGATTCTCGATCTGGGTGGATTGCCCGCTGGTACGTACGTTGTCCGGCTCCTGGCCGATACGCTTCCGGTGCAGGCCCAGAAAATCGTTGTCTGGAAATAGCGGGAAAGGAAGTGAATTGTAAGTGGGTAGAGATGTCATCTTTGTTGTCAATGACCTCAAAAAGATGACATCTCTACAAGCATTCCTCTACCCAAACCGAAAACTCTTTTGGTCGTCAGTCGTTAGGTAGTTTCAGCATAAACCAACGAAACCATTATGGAAAATACAAACAACTCCGATCAGCAGCGCGTCGATGAAAACTCGGGTGGTCCGCTGAGCGGCATGTCACCCCAACACACGAATATTCCCGAAAATGACAGTGAAGAGGACGCCATTGTGTACGCTGGTCTGGGCGTCAACAACCAGCCCGACAGCCTGAATCCGGGCGATCAGGAAGCCTCAGATACACTCCTGTATACCGATACCGCCACCGCCCGCCATGCTACAGACCAGGTCTCGAACGATGCCGAACCCGACGAGTTTACGGACGAACTCGACGAGGCTGATCTATCGGATGATGAAATCGAGGAGCAGATTGAGGAACTGGCCGAAGAGGAAGACGAAGGCAACGAGCGGTTTTAAATCGTTGCCTGGCATGAGGTTGTAGGAAAGGATCTGCAAGAAAAAGGGTCGTGGAGTGGTGTCAGGTTCTCAAACCATAACTGTCGGGCAAGCTTACGGGCCAGCCAAAT
>CAXTKE010000022.1:0-47284 GCA_964244845.1 uncultured Spirosoma sp. | reverse complement strand
TTGCCATGCCTAAGTAAAGCAAAAACGTTTACGGACTTACTCACGGATCAATAATCCACCCCGTAATTTCGTTTATTTGCGAACCTGAACTTCTTACTTTGCTATACCCTATGCTCAACCTCGGCTTTGTGTCGGCCATTTTGCCCGATTATGACCTGAACAGCGTTCTGAAATTTGCATCAGACCACACATTCAAATGCGTTGAACTGATGTGCTGGCCTGCTGGCAATGCCGGGGAGCCGGACCGCGATACCCGCCGGTATGCGGGCGTGACGCATGTGGACGTCGATAACCTCAATGTTGAACAGATTCATAGCCTGACGAAACAGTATCAGGTGTCGATTTCGGGGCTGGGTTATTACCCGAACCCGCTCGATCCCAACCCCGAACAGGCTGAGTTTTATAGGGAACATATCAAAAAAATCATTCGCGCAGCGGCCAGACTCGACGTTCGGGTAGTAAATACATTTATCGGGCGGAATCCATCATTGAGCATCGCCGATAACCTGAAACTCTACGCCGAGTACTGGCCCGCTATCGTAAAGGTGGCCGAGGAATGTAACGTAAAAATAGGTATCGAAAACTGCCCCATGTGGTTTACGGATGATGAGTGGCCGGGTGGTAAAAACCTTGCGACAACGCCAGCCATCTGGGACCGTATGTTCGCCATTATTCCGTCGCGGGCACTGGGGCTGAACTACGACCCGAGTCATCTGATCTGGCAAATGATGGACGAGGTGAAACCCATTTATGACTACCGCGACCGGCTGCACCACATTCATTTGAAAGACGCGAAACTCTACCGCGACAAGTTGAACCGGGTGGGTATTATGGCCAATCCGCTGGACTACCATTCGCCCAAACTACCGGGCTTGGGCGATGTACGCTGGCGGGCGTTTTTCGCGGCCCTGACCGACGTGCGCTACCGGGGACCCGTTTGCATAGAGGTGGAAGACAAAGCTTACGAAGGCAGCCCGGACGATGTGCAGACCGCCATCCTGACGGCCCGAAATTACCTGAGTCAGTTTCTGGTGCTCTAAAATTAACAGAGTACCGCTCTGCACCAGCCACTAACCTACCGTTAACTCAAATGACGCTATAGTTCATTGATGTGACAGGGGAAGATACCTATCTTTCGATACGTCAACCCTTCCTCCTCATGTCACTTGCTGAACCCTCTGCCTTGCCGCAGGCATCTACACCTGTGCCACCGGCTACGCCCGACTCGGCCTTCGACCGTATTGCGCTTAGTTTATCCGGTGGCGGATTCCGGGCGTCGGGCTATAGCCTCGGCACGCTGAACACGCTTTATCTGCTCGGCCTGCTCGACAATGTACACATGCTTTCGACCGCTTCGGGCGGCACCATTACGGGCGCGTTCTATGCGTTCTGGCGGAAGCGGGGAAAGCCGTTCGAGACCATTTATCAGGATTTTTACACGTATCTTGGGCAGGATACGCTGTTGCCCGAAGCACTTCGCCAATGGAAAACCAACATTGATACCGACAAAAGCAACTACAAACTCATTCATGCGTTTGCCGATGTGTACGACCGCGACCTCTACGATAAAGCGCGGTTTGGTGCATTCTGGGAGCCGGACCCCAACCCAGCCAATCCGTTTCATCTGCAAAGCATCATTTTCGGTTCGACCGAGTTGTTTTCGGGGTTGACGTTTCGCTTTCAGTACGCGGCCTTCCTGCCCGAAACAATTACTGATGACAAGGGTGTTGTCAGGCCCGGTTTTCTGGTTGGGAATGGCAACGTACACATTCTCGCCAAGCGGGCGCACGAGTTACGCATTGCCGACACGGTTGCGGCTTCGTCGTGCTTTCCGGGTGGGTTCGAGCCGCTGGTCATGCCCGACGACTTCTACCCGGCAGATAGCATTCAGCCCGCGTTACTCAACGCGAATGGTCAGGCAATAGACCGGGACCGGATTGGGCTGGTCGACGGGGGCGTGTATGACAACCAGGGAATTGAAAGTTTACTAACCGCCAACAAACGCAACCGCGAATACCGGGAGAAGTCAGCTTCGTTTGCGGAAAATACACCGGCACAAAAGGCCCTGTTAGGTCCATCGACGCTGCTCTTAATTTCTGATGTCGACAGTGCGGGCATGGATCTGTACGATACACCCAAACCCGGCCCGAACCGCGCCGGGAGTTCGTCGATTGGGCAGTTGGGCCGCTTCCGAACAATAGCCCAATGGGTGTTGCTGGGCGTGTTTCTGCTGGCCGTATTTCAGAACAGCTACTACGGTCACGGCAGTTTCTGGGCCGGGTTGCTGGCGGGTTTATCGGCGGTAGGGCTGCTGGTTACGCTGGGTATTCAATGGCTGTGGAACAAAATCACAGGCTATTTCAAGCTCCTTGGCGTAGAGATTCATGCCCTGGCCGTTCCCCCATTTCAGGGACTATCCTTCAAACAACTGGGCTATTTACTCCGCATTCGTATGTCCAGTGTACTAACCCTGCTGTCGAGCGTTTTTCTGCGTCGGGTTCGTGGCTTAGACTACGGCTTGGTGTTTGGCTCCGACAACGGCCTGCCCCCGGATGTGGTTGTGTTACCCAGCATCATTGGCGGTATCGTTAAAGAGCACGATCAGCCGGTACGGCCGGGCATACCCCCAACGTCCGTACGTAATCAGTTGGAGGCTGTGTATGAAATCGTCCGTACGGGCAGCGATATGAGTACAACGCTATGGTGGCTGACCGACAAGCCCCGGATGAATGCGGTTATAGCGAGTGCCGAAATAACCGGTTGCTACCGGCTCTTGCGCCAGTTTGAACGGAAAGCACCGAACGGCCCGCGCGGGCAGGAACTAAACCGGCGGGCGTGGCTGATCTGGGATGCCTACCAGAAAGCCGGTAAAGACTTTCACCTGCATCCCGGTGTGCTATCGACTATTACGGACGAAAACTGCACCGTCGATCAACTCATTGCGCGGGCCAACGCCCTGAATAACGCCAGGCCAATGAGCTGATTACAAGGTATTTAAATAGGGTAAATTCGGGGTTAATGAACGGGCCACTACAACAGTTAGTGTTTTTCGGATGGTTCGGCGTAGTCTGTGACTACGTCGGTGTGTTATCCGGTCTCTGACCGGCGATTGGCAGTACAGGTCAGAGATGGCAACGGCCACCCGGCGGATAACGCTCGAACATACTTAAACCTATGCTCAACGAGACTAAACAAGTGTATTTCCTTCTAAGCCCCTCTCCTTTTTTTAGGGGAGGGGTTGGGGTGGGGTAAACTTACCCTTTACAATCCGTCCACACCCATTAGCCAGATGATAACCCTATGAATGTCAATGATTCATCGCTGAAGCCCGCGTACCGACGGCTGCGCGGCTATGCGTTCGACCCCAGTTTTGCGAACCGGCTCGATGCGTTCGGTATCAATATTGTCGTGTATGCCATTCGGTGGGAAGACCTCGAAGCGGGACCCATTGGCGAATACATTGAGGTCATTGACGTTGACCCGGCCAGCGGGGTCATGTACCCGCCGGTTCATTTGGACGACCCCAAGGTGCTGGCGCAGGACGGCCTTCCGCCCTCGGAGAGTAATCCGCAGTTTCATCAGCAGATGGTTTATGCGGTTGCCATGCTAACGATTCAGCACTTCGAGAAAGCCCTCGGCCGACCGGTGCAGTGGTCTTCGACGGAATATGACACCGTAACCAAGCAACGGGAGCAGTTTGTGCAGCGGTTGCGCATTTATCCACACGCCTTCCGCGATGCCAACGCCTATTACAGTTCGCAGAAAAAAGCGGTGCTGTTCGGGTATTTTTCGGCCCGCCCCAGCGATGCCAGTCTGCTTATGCCCGGTAGTTTGGTATTCTCATGCTTATCGCACGACATTATCACCCACGAGGTTACCCACGCGCTGATTGACGGAATTTACAAGCGATACATCATGCCGGTACACGAAGATACGCTCGCGCTGCACGAAGCCTTCTCCGACATTGTGGCTCTGTTTCAGCACTTTACATTTAACGAAATTCTGGAAAGTCAGATTGCCAGCACGAAAGGCAATCTGGCCGGTCAGCAGTGGCTCTCGCAGTTAGCGCAGCAGTTTGGTCTGGCTATTGGTCAGTATAATTCCCTGCGCGACGCCATTGGCCGGTTGCAGCCCAGCCCCAAAGAACTGGCGCAGACGCGGGAACCGCACAAACGGGGCAGTATTCTGGTAGCCGCCATTTTCGACGCGTTCCTGAATATTTACAACCGCCGGACAGCCGATTTATACCGAATTGCAACCGAAGGACGCGGCATTTTACCCGATGGTGAAATTCATCCCGACTTAGTCAGGCGGCTGGCCGAAGAAGCCGCCCGAACGGCCAAGCAGTTTCTTTCGCTCTGCATCCGGGCATTGGACTACTGCCCGCCCGTGGGCACGACCTTCGGCGAACTGCTGCGGGCCATCATCACCGCCGATGTCGATCTGGTACCAAACGACCCGCTTGGCTTTCGGGTGGCAATTATCGAGTCGTTTAAACGGTGGGGCATCTACCCGGTAGACATCCGCACGCTGTCGGTCGAAAATCTGTCGTACACGCTCTACACCGAGAATGATTTGTCAAGCCTTAGTCAACTATATCCCGGTACGGAGGGAGAAATCCAGCGGCTGCTTAGCCTGATGCGGGACTACTATAACGCTACGGCGGTGGAAATGTCGAATCGGGAAGAACTGTTTAAACTGTCGATGAGGTATAAGATCAGGGTCCATCAGTTGATCGACCGATTTGACCGGAATACAAAACAGGTGTTTCAGGATCTGACCGGCACGCTGATGCTGAACGACAGACACCTTTACGATACGTTCTGTCAGGACAGCAAGGTGGCGATTAATGGGGCACTGGCGGCCCAAACCACCGACAACAGCCTTCAGATTGCGGTAGACCGAATCTTCATGAACACCCTCGAAGACGAAAATGGTACGGCAACTCCCAACGGACGACCGGGTTTCGAGGTCCATTCGCTCAACCGGGCGCAGCGCGTCGGGCCGGACTATAACGTACTGAATCAGGTGATTCTGACAGTGATGCAGCGGTGTCAGGTGAAACTGACCGACGGGCAGCTTTATGAATACCGGGGCGGCTGCACGCTGATTATTGATATTGACCTGAAAACCGTTCGGTTCGTGCATAAAGGCATTTTGCGCCGGTTCCGAAATGTGATCACCGCCAGCCGATTAGCCGACGAACTCCTGCGCCGGTACAACGCCGACGTGACCGAAGGCGAATCGCCGTTTGCGCCCGCTACCTGGCCCGCCAACCCCGCCCTGGCCGAACCCTTTGCGTTGCTTCACCGCTAACCTGACCACCCCTCATGTCACAACTTACGTCTGTTTCCGTCCGAATGTATTATACGGGCTTCGGCGACTGTTTTCTGTTGACCTTCTGGTATGAAGAATCAACGATCCCCGCTACGAAGACCGCGAAAACTCTCTGGATTGACTTTGGTGCCAGAGCCGGAAAATCAATCCGAATGCAGGAAATAGCCAGACACCTGAAAGCCCATTTGACCGCACAGGGTCTGACGCGCAACGGGAAGCCGTTTGTCGATGTGCTGGCGATTACGCACGAACATCAGGACCATATTTCGGGCTTGAAACAGGCCCGCGATGAATTGGACGGGATTGATATTGGGCAAGTCTGGTTCGCCTGGACCGAAGACCCCAAAGATGAGCTGGCAAAGGCATGGCGGACGCACAAAAAGCAAACCCGCGAGTCGCTCCAAAAAGCTGTGCAGCAGGTTCGGCAGGAAGTGAGCAAACTAACGGAGCAGGTCGGTCTGCATTCGGCTGAGTTAGCGTCGGCGACCGACAAGGTCCAAAAATCGGGGGTAGAAGCCCGGCTTAGGGCGACCGATCATACGGCCAAAGTAGCTGAGGGTCTGGCCGAACGGTTAAATCTGATGGCCGGTTTTGAATTTGCGGCTAACGAAACGGCCGAGGATACGGACAGCCCCGATCTGGATTTTTCGGTGAATGAGAATTACGACAGGCTCATTGAGAAAGTGGGAAAGGAAAATGTCCGGTACTTACGACCCGGTTATACAGAACCATCGGCAACGGTTGTGCCGGGGCATATCATTGGCGAAGGACTGACCAGCCTGCCCAGCCCGACTATTTTTCCGGGGCTGAAGTTATTCGTGCTGGGTCCCCCGCGTAATCTGAGCGTCATGCGGGCCAGCGAACCCGAAGACTGGCAAAGTTCGCTTCGGGCCGATGCGACCACCAACGAGTTTAATTTCGGGCAGAGTAATTTTGCCGATGCCCCCGATTCGACCGACAAAGACTTCTGGTATTACGTTCAGAAAGCCCCCTTCGATGAGGAATTTGTGATGCCCATCGACCTGAAAACACAGAAACTGCCGCCCTCCGCCGACCTGAACATCCGCGAAAATCAAACAGCCGTCAGCCGACAGGTTACGAAAAATTTCGATGGACTTACCCAGACAAAGGCATTTCAGACCTATTTTGACCCGACACAAACCTGGCGGCAGATCAACGCCGATTACCTGAGCAGTGCCGACGATTTGGCTATTAAGCTCAATACGGGCGTTAACAATACCAGCTTAGTCATGGCAATCGAGATTGAGGAAACCAACGAAGTACTTTTCTTTCCGGGCGATGCCGAATTTGGGGTGTGGGATGACTGGGAAAGTGACCAGAAAAAACCGGCTAAACAGCGGCAGTATGCCTGGACATTACCCACCACTCCGGCTCGTGCGGTAACTGTTGAAGACCTGATGGCCCGGACTATCTTTTATAAAATGGGGCATCATGGCAGTCAGAACGCAACGCCCAATACGCGCGGTATTGCCAAACTGAACAACCCGCATCTGCACACGCTTATCCCGGTCGATGAAGCAAAAGCCAAAACATTCCGCTGGGATCGGATTCCGTTCAAGGACTTATTGACGGTTCTCGACAACCGGCAGATACCCTACATCCGGGCCGACAACCGAAGCAAAGAAAATATTGACAACCGAACGAAAGAAGAGGTTGATAAAAAAGCACAGGAAAATTTCGACAAAGTCCGTAATAATCAGAAGCCCTTACCCTCGGGCAGCGCGGTTGATTGGGCTAAAGATGCTTCCAGCGATATATACATTGACTGGATACTAACGCTTCCCAGCGCAACGCCATAGGCGAGTGTACGACAAGGTTTTTTAGATAGGATTACAGGATTAAACAGGATTTATTCATACGAAGAATCCTGTTTAATCCTGAAGCTGTTTAAACTTTTCAAAATAGCTGATAAACCGACTTTTTTGTCATTCCGACCGTAGGGAGGAATCTCAACCTCGCCTATTAATCAAGCTTGAGATTCCTCCCTACGGTCGGAATGACAAAAAAAGCACTCATTTTTGACCGAAAATAGAAAGTTTAAACAGCTTCCCGGTAATCCTGTCTAAAAACGGTAATTCTGTCAAAAAATCTGGTCTTACACCCCATAGGCGGGAGCTTCACTGGCCGTTTGATTTCTCGTATCTTTGACCCTCCGTTTTACCGCTCCGGCGGGGCTTATTTATTTGACTTTCCAGCGTGCTGCAAACCCTTAACCAACTCGATACCGACCTGTTTGTCTGGCTGAATGGCCGTTACACGCCCTGGCTCGACCCGATTATGATCTGGATCACGGAGCGGAATAGCTGGTTTCCGCTTTACACGCTGCTGATTGGCTGGCTGATTTATCGGTATCGCAGACAGGCTATCGGGTTTTTGCTAACCATTATTGCTGCCGTCGCTGTGGCCGATCAGGTGGCTTCGTCGGTTATTAAACCCCTCACCCACCGGCTGCGGCCCTGCCACGAACTGGCCCTGCGCAAGCTGATTCATCCGGTGCTGGATTGTGGCGGTCAGTACAGTTTTGTTTCTTCACATGCATCGACCACGTTTGCGTTAACAACAACACTCTGGCTACTGCTGGGCAGGCAGTATCCGTGGTTAAAATGGGGCTTTTTATGGGCCGCCGTCGTGTCTTACAGCCGAATTTATGTGGCCGCTCACTACCCGCTCGATGTACTGGCCGGAGCGGGAATCGGTGTGCTGTCGGCGGTGGTTTGTGTGCTCATTTTTCGGCGTGTGCAAGGGCATTCAGAACCGCCCAGACTGGCCTGATTCCATTTACGAACAACTTTGACAAGGAACTAACAATCCTCTTTAACATCGGTTGTGTAAGGTGAGTCCGTGTGTAAATACAGCACCACGCGACAGGAACGCCCGTATGCAAACCAATACCGATGAGACAGATTGTGCGTCGCTCGATTACCTTTTCAACACGACATCCCCCCATCCGCGCCTGCAAGTGAGTGTCATTGTTCCAGTCAGGAATGAAGCACATCACTTAATAAATACGCTCGAAGCCCTTCATAACCAGCAAAATAACGTTGGTTTGCCGCTTAATCCTGCGCTTTACGAAGTGCTCTTACTGACCAATAATTGTAGTGATCGTTCGTACGAAATTGCGCTTCGATATCAGCAGCAGCATCCCGATTTTTCGCTGCACATTGCCCGGATCGTTCTCCCGCCCGACAAGGCAAATATTGGCACGGTTCGGCGACTGCTGATGGATGAAGCCTACCGGCGGTTAACCAGCAGCGACCGCCCGAATGGTATCATCGCTTCAACCGACGGCGACACCGTTGTTGACGGCCAGTGGGTGTATCAGATTATGCTCGAAATTGAAAAGGGAAACGACGCGGTTGGCGGGCGCATCCTGACCCGGCCCGACCAGAGCCGGGTGCGGCTCTACCACTTGCGCGATGTCATGTACCGAACATTGGTAGCGAAAGCGGAAGCCCTGCTCGACCCTTGTTTGAACGACCCCTGGCCGCGTCATTTTCAGCATTTTGGTGCCAGTATTGCCGTTACCTGCCAGATGTATGAGCGAGCCGGGCGGCTACCCGAAAAACCATTTCTGGAAGATGAAGCCTTTTACAAAGCCTTAGTGCGAACGGACGCTAAAATCCGGCAAAGCCCTCATGTAAAAGTGATTACGTCGTCCCGGATGCAGGGGCGCGTGGCCGTTGGTTTTTCGGAGCAGTTATCCTGCTGGTCTAAAATGCAGCAGGCCAATCAATGTCAGGTGGCCGAACCCGCCGAAGCCGTTATTACCCGGCTCCGAAACCGGCAGCGATTGCGCCACTATTGGCAAACGCGAGGTCAGTCTGCCTCCCTTTATCCGTTGCAGACCGTTGCCAGTGAACTCTTCATCGACCCGGCATGGCTCGTCAATAAAGCGCGGGAAAGTCGTTTTTTTGGCGAACTGTGGGAGAAGGTTGAGGAGAAAATGGCAACGGGCAAATGGGCAACCCAATGGCAACCCGTCCCGATTACAATGGCTATTCAGGAGTTGCGCAGTCAGTTGATTTTCAATAGTATGTAACCCGTTTATGTCGGATTGCGGGGTATAATGCGTGGTGGCAGGTTTGAGAACCTGCCACCACGCATTATACCCCGCAATCCGGACTACTGTTTCTGAAACAAATCCAGCCGGTAGGTGTCCGCCCGCTGATTGAGCCGATGCAAGAGCGGCTTATCCCTACTGGCTATGGCCATAAACTGCTCGTGAACCTGATCGCCGGTGAGCGGATAATCGGGTACGAGCGGTGTCCAGTGCACCAACAGTAAATGCCCACCTGTGGTCAGGTGGGCGAGTAATTGCTGACGTAGTCGGTTGAGATTGTCGAGCGATAGATAATAGCCCACTTCCGACAGAACAATCAAGTCGAACGACTCGTCCGGGAACTCATCGGGAATACTCATCTGCCGAACACGCACCTGCGGATACGATGCCAGCCGTTTTCGGGCCGTTTCCAGCGGCAACTCGCTGGCATCCACCGACAACAGTTGGTCGCATCGCTGTGCCAGCATAGCACTTAGTACACCAATAGAGCAGCCAATTTCAAACCCACTGGCATAGCGTTGCTGTGGCAAAGCCGCCAGTGTGGCTGCATATTTGTCACGTTCGTAGGGACTGGTTTCAAACGACCACGGGTCGTTATTCGCCCGGTATACATCATCAAAATACGTAGTGGGAAGGCTGGCATCTGGCATATAAATCGTTGAGGTTAGTATGTTGAGTTAGTCGGTGATGAGCGTAGTCAGAGACTACGCTCTGGTGATGGCCGGTCAGAGACCGGCAGTCTGACATCATTCATTTTACACCGGTCAGAGACCGGGTAACGCCAGAGCGTAGTCAGAGACTACGCTCAACTGCGAGACTACGCTCAACTGCGACTACGCTCAACTGCCGAGGCTACGCTCAACACCGGATGCGGGCTGGTTGCTCCTGGTAACCAATAGGTTAAAATGCTTTGTTGGGATGTAAACAGCTTTTCCAGTACGCTACGATTAACCGAATTTGTTCGCGCAGGCCAGCGTACGTATTCGGTTTCAGACAGAAACCCTGAACCGTTTCATCGTAGGCAAGTTGAACCGTCTCCGGCGTAGCTGTGGTTGTCAGAAAGACGAAAGGAACTGATTTTTTCCGTAAATACTCGCTTTCATTCAGTTGCTGACGTAGCTCCAACCCATTCATAATAGGCATATTAATGTCGCACAAAATTAAAAAAGGTGGCTCATCAGCATTTTGCAGATACTGTAAGGCGGTTTCACCATTCGGAAAAAAACACAGTTGATTGGGTATCTCTAACTCCCTGAGTGCCCTGGCAATAAGGTGCTGGTCGTCTTCATCGTCTTCGATGCAGATAATCGGACTGTTCATTGGGTTCGTTACCATTCTTTTTTCAATCAGACGATTTTCCAGAAGGCCTATTGCTGTTCGTAGCTCAGTGGCAATCAGGTGTTACGGAGGTGGCTGTGTACCATTACACCTTGTAAAGAACGTCCTTTTTTATGACTCCCCACGCTTTCCTTATTCGTTCTCTTCCAGGAACAGTTCAAGGGGCGCATCGAAATGCGTCAGCAGTTCAGGCGACAGATAGAAGGCGGTTGGGTCATCGTCAATCAGGCGCGTAACCTGCGAACGGTGGGCAGCAATGGCCCGGTTGCGCTGCGCCATAACCGACTCAATCGGCACGAGCCAAACCGACATCTCGTCAGGGCGGGGCATGTCGTTGTCCGTGCCCAGTTCCCACAGCCAAATCAGGTATTCAAGCACACGAGGCCGAACAGGAAGTTTCCCGACAGCATCGGTCAGAATTTGCCACGATGCGCGGTGATCGCGGTGGGGATCGCGTCGCCAGGGCACAAGCACAGTTGTCGGTTGTATCATTTGCAGCAGCGTATGCACAAAAGCAACGGCTTCGGCAAAACCGGGGCTGTCCGGGGTGGCAACCTGCGTATCGGGTTGCCGCATAAACACTACATGATCAGCCGGTACGTTCAATATTTGCAACGCTTCCAGAGCTTCCCACTCGCGCAACTGCCGGAGCCGTTCCGATGGGTAGCTGGGCGAGTTTGGGTGCGACATGGTGCCGTCACTTATGAAAAGCACATGCACGGAATACCCCTGTTGCCGCAGCAGCGCAATCGTTCCCCCGCACCCCAGCGACTCATCATCCGGGTGCGGAGCAACGACCAGCACCTGGCCAATCTGATCGAGACGGATTGGTTGCGCCATTTCCAACAGAAATCGGGATTTATCAACGCCAGAGGTCATACGCATACTGTTGATTATCAAGCACGTACCGACCTATATCGACCACGGTTGCGTCGGGGGCTGGCTGGCGCAGGTAAAAGGTCAGGTCGCGGTGAATACGCTCAAAAGAGAGCGGCCGCATAAGGCCCCGTGCCCCTACCGAGCGTTCGGCTAAGGACATAACCCGCAGGCAAATTTCTTCAATGGCGGTGCGGGTCATGTTGGCATAGGCCACGATTTTATCGGTTTCTCCCCCGCTTGCCAGCCAGACATCTGTTTTAACACCAGCCGTATTGATCCATTGATTACCGGATTCAATCAGCCAGGCCATTTCGGCTAAGCGCGCTTGCTGAAATGAATCATCCGTCCGTTTCATAGAAGCCAGAAACGCCCGCGTTGCATCGAACAGGGCCTCTGCCCCGCCCAATTGCACAGAGGCAAACCGAATGGCTCCTCCGCCGAAATGCGGTTGCCGGTAATAGTCATTGGGCTGCCCCAGCAAGTCGCTTTCGTCGAGTTCGACGCTCGTAAAATCGAGTTTGTAGCTAACCGACGCCCTCATTCCCAGCGGCTGCCAGAAACTGGCATCCTGCGGAATGGGGTTCACGCGTTCGGTTGGAATGATGCACATCTGCCAGCCTTTTTTGTCGGCACCTATCAGCTCGCCCGTTACGAGTGGCCGGTCAATCCAGCCCGCACCGGAACAGAATGTTTTGGTGCCATTCAGTCGATAGCGGCCGTTGCCAATGGCATGAATGCTGACACCATCAGCGGCCTGCGTATTCCAGACACTGAACAGACGGCGGTGCTGCCTCACATCGGCGTACCAGCGTTCTTTCTGGCTCGGCGCAGCGTATAAATCAATCAGATTCAGCGCGTTAATATGCCCTTCGTACACCCGCCCGACCGACAGATTAGCGGAGCCAATACGCTTCAGAAGTTGCAGCAACTGGTCCATTACTGGTTGCTGGCTATCCACTGACTGGGTCGGCAGAGTGACGCCCAGCAGACCGGCATCGGCCAGCCAGCCGAACGCATCTTCCGGAAACGTTTCGTCGGTATCGGTTTGTGCAGATGCATTGGCAACCCGTTTGATCAGCGCATCCATCCGGGCTGTATCGGCTGGCAGAGCTGACTTCAGAACAAGTCTATCATTGGGGTCAGGGATGGTCATAATCATAGCTAATCAAATCCCTGAGCGGGTAAATTGTTTCATTTAATCAGCCCTTAAAGTTTCTGTTAATCCCCTGTGTTTTCGATTTGCCTTCTTTCGTTGATCTTGAAGCGGTTGAAACTGTTGTTATTTCAGCCAAAACGAGTGCGTTCTTGCCTGTAGTACCGACCGTCCCGGTCGGGCGTGTAGTTAGGAAGCCCTCGCCCGACCGTCCCGGTCGGTATTACAAGTACACTGCCCTATTATCCTGGATAAGTTAAAACAGCTTCCTTGATTTAAGAAAGAAACTCAAAGGCGCATCGGCAAGCTGACCGTTTTTTGCGTACCTTTGCGGGAAATTTGTCTGGCATTCAATGGCTTCGTTTAACCCGGTTAAGATTTTTTCGGGCAGTCAGTCTACGTATCTGGCCGAAAAAATTGCCCATTATTACGGTAAAGACTTAGGCGGTTATACCTGCCGTCACTTCAGCGACGGCGAGATGTCGCCCAGTTTCGAAGAATCGGTTCGCGGTTGCGATGTGTTTCTGATTCAGTCGACACCCCCACCCGGCGATAACCTGCTGGAATTGCTGTTGATGGTCGATGCCGCCCGGCGAGCCTCGGCTCACTATGTAACGGTGGTGATTCCGTATTTTGGCTATGCCCGGCAGGATCGGAAAGACAAGCCCAGGGTGTCTATTGCCGCTAAGTTAGTGGCGAATATGCTGGCTGCATCGGGTGCCGACCGGCTGATGACGATTGACCTTCATGCGGGACAAATTCAGGGGTTTTTCGACTTTCCGGTGGATCACCTCGAAGGAACATCGGTTTTTGTACCGTATATAAAAAGCCTGAATCTGGAAAACTTAGTGGTGGCCTCGCCGGATGTGGGCGGAGCCAACCGCGCCCGCACCTTTGCCAAGCATTTCAACGCCGATATTGTGCTCTGCGATAAGCACCGCAAACGGGCCAACGAAATTGCGTCGATGCAGGTCATCGGCGATGTTGAAGGGGCGAATGTGGTGTTGGTGGATGACCTGATCGACACGGGCGGCACGATGGCGAAAGCAGCCCAGATTATTATGGACAAAGGGGCACTGTCGGTACGGGCCGTGTGCACGCACCCGATCATGTCGGGCAAGGCGCACGAAAACATTGCCGGTTCGGTGTTGCAGGAGTTAGTTGTTGCGGATACACTGCCCATGCAGCAATCCAATGCGAAAATAAGAGTGCTGTCGGTGGCAGAGTTATTTGCCAAAGCAATCGGCCGCATTCGTGACCATGAATCTATTAGTTCACTGTTTATAAAATATTGAGTGTAGTACCGGACGTCCACGTCCGGGTATTTCATCTTTTTCGGCCGAACGTGGACGTTCGGCACTACATAAAATGAAAAAAATCGAGATTGTAGGGTATCAACGAGCGAATCTCGGCCGCACAGAATCACAGGCGATTCGGGCCGAGGGCAATGTTCCAGGCGTGTTGTACGGTGGCGAAGAGCAAGTGCATTTTTACGCACCAGCGATTCTGTTTCGGGATTTGATTTATACGCCTAATATTTATGAAGTTGCGCTCAACATTGAGGGAGCTGAGTATCGGGCTATTCTTCAGGAAGCCCAGTTTCACCCGGTGAGCGATGTGCTGTTGCACGTCGATTTCCTGTTGGTGACGGACAAGAAGCCAATTAAAATTGCCGTTCCGGTTCGTTTGCTTGGCGTAGCACCGGGCGTACAGAAAGGCGGTAAATTAGTAACGCGTGTCAGGAAACTGCGCGTGAAGGGAAGCCTCGAAAACATCCCTGATTTTATTGATGTCGATGTGTCGAAGCTGGATTTGGGCAAATCCGTACGGGTTAGTCAGATTCAGGTGAAAAATGTCGAGTTGCTTGAAGAAGCATCGAACCCAGTAGCCAGCATTGAAATTCCGCGTGCACTGCGTGGTACGATTGCGGCCAAATAAATTCGGCTTACCGGCCGGTTTTTTATTGCTAATAGATCTATAAAAATGCCCCACCAGACTTCTGGTGAGGCATTTTTGTTTTTCAGAAAACTACTCGCTGCATGTTGGGTTATTAGTGATAGTACTCACGTTAACCAACACAGGTTTATGAAAAATTCGCTCACATCCCTTGCCCTTCTCCTACTTTTGGGCGGCACTGCCCTCGCCCAGCAGCAGCCCCGACGGGCTGGCGGAAACAAACCCACTACGGCGGGAACCGGCACGGCTCCATCAACGAATGCTACCCAGTCAAATGCATCGACGGCCAGCACCCATGAGGGAACAGAAGGCGTTACGACCGGAACGGGTTTAACAAACGACCAGCGACAAACCGAAGGCAGTGGAACAAATCGGACCACAAAGGTTGACGCAAACAGCAGCATCCGAACGGGGGCTTCGGCGGTAAAGGCGAAGAAGAAATCCGTCAAATACCGCAAGTAACTGTACAGCGCACCTGTTTTGTGTCTGTATTAATGATTTAATAGCACTTTAATAACCTTTCAGTACGTAATTCGTTCTATAGAGGTATTATAACTACTTAAATCAGATAGACTAATGAAAACGCTATTAATTGCCGCTGTTGCTGTTGTGCTAATGTCGGGTGCCGCTCTTGCGCAGGATGAAACAAAGAAAGACGCGAAAATGGCCGGTAAGGACATGAAACACGACGCGAAAATGATGAAGCATGAAGCCAAGAAAGATGGCGATGCGATGAAAGCCAGTACGGCAAAGGAAATGAAACATGATGGTAAAATGATGAAAAAGAAGGCGAATTAGGTATGGGTGCCTTTCAATTTGTGGCACAGATGTCATCTTTTTTAAGTGGTGGCAAAGCAAAGATGACATCTGTGCCACAAATTGAAAGGCATCTATTAGACCAATTCACTTTCTTCTTTCTAAAAAACCGCTCTTGACGGGCGGTTTTTTTGTGCCCTAAAATTACAGGCCTTTCGCTTCGCGCCGTGCCACGGTTATGTATGGTGCTTCACTAACCGTGGCACGGCGCGAAGCGAAAGGCCTAAAATTAAATACTGTTAAAAACTTGACTCATTAACCTTATCCCTGTACTATTGTAGTGTACTATTTATCTAATACACTATAACACACTATTTTTATGATCGAGTTACGCAACGTATCCTTTGGCTATCAACGCGGTAAGCCTTTATATGAGGGCCTGAACCTGACTCTTTCGCCCGGCTCTATCTACGGATTGCTGGGACCGAATGGGGCCGGAAAATCGACACTGCTGCGCCTGCTGTCGGGTTTGCTGTACCCGAAGGCAGGCAGCATTCGGGTAGGCGACTACACCCCCGCCGACCGCAAACCGGCTTTTCTGGAAGATTTGTTCTTAGTGCCGGAAGAATTTTTCCTGCCGCCCGTTCGTATACGGCAGTTCGTTGACAGCAACGCGCCATTTTATCCCCGCTTCGACCGGGCGCAGATGACTCGGTACGTGCGCGAATTTGGCCTCACCGACGACCAGAAACTCAGCGAGTTGTCGTATGGACAAAAGAAAAAAGTACTCATCGGTTTCGGACTGGCCACCAACACGGCGGTATTGCTGATGGACGAGCCAACCAATGGCCTGGACATTCCGTCGAAAAGTCAGTTTCGGCGGTTGGTAGCCGGGGCCGTTGACGAAAATCGGACGGTTGTTATTTCTACGCATCAGGTTCGTGACCTCGAAGCTCTCATCGACCCGATTGTGATTCTGGCCGAGCGGTCGCGCTCACACATGACCGTCGCGCTGAAAGCCAGCGTTGAAGAAATTACATCGAAATTGTGGTTTGGCCTGACGCCTGAACTGGAAACCGGCCGCCAGATTTTATACTCGGAGCGGGCCGTGGGCGGGTATGCCGTTGTAACGGAGAATCCCATGGGCGAACCCAGCCGATTGGATTTGGAGCGGCTTTTCAACGCCGTACAGGCCGAACCGGAGCGCATCAAACAGCTTTTCTCATCCACCTCAACCCTCACCAACGCATGAACCAGACCTTTTCATTAGCCCGCTTCGGGAGACTCACTCGCAAGTATTTTACCGATAACCGGGGGCAGTTGCTGGCAAACATCGGCTTGCTCGTCAGCGGTTTATTTGTATTGATTGTATTCGCCTATCAGGGTTCGCCCGGAGCCGTGAACGATCAGCGGTATATACTCTTTTTTGTGCTGGGCTGGGCTTGCTGGTACGTGTTCACGGTTCAGCAAACGGCTGTTCTGAATCAGAAGGAGCGGGCAATTAACTACCTCATGCAACCGACTTCGCAGGTTGAGAAAATCCTGTTAACCTGGTTGATTTCTGGAATTGGGTTTGTAATCGTCTATGCCTGTGTTTTTGCCCTGTTCGACGCAATCGGCGTCTCGTATGTTAACAACCGCAACTGGACGCCCGAACAGTTGGATATGATGCGTCGGCAGGGAAGCCTTTTTGAGCTTAAATCTATTTTTGGTGAAAAAAGCATTGACAACATACCGAGACAATTATGGGTTTTTACAGCCCTGTTGCATTCCTTCACGCTGGCTTTTTCATTGCTCGTTCGGCGTTACACCTTGCCTTTGGTCGTTGTGATCGCGTTCGCCGTGCTGATTTTCAGCTATTTCGGAAATAACTATCTACTACATACATTGAGCGGCTCGCAAACAGTTGGCAGTTCTACGCCTTTCAGTGACGCAAGTGCTATATCGCCTACCACACATTTTGAATACCGCCGAATAGAGTTACCCCAGCCGATTGGTAATCAAATTCGGTATGCGGTGGGCATTATTGCTGTCGTGCTCCTATACGTCACCGCTTATTTCAGACTTAAAGAACGGGAGGTATAACCATGGATTTTCGAGATAAAGAAGCCATTTACCTGCAAATTGCCGGATATGTGAGCGAGCAGATTTTGTTGAGCCGCTGGGGGGCGGGCGAGAAAATTCCGTCGGTGCGGGAGTTGGCGGCTGAACTGGAAGTGAACCCCAACACCGTTATGCGAACGTATGAGTTCCTGAATCAGCAGGGCGTCATTGCCAACAAACGCGGCATCGGTTATTTCTCTGCCGAGGATGCCGCCGATAAAATCCGGGCGTTTCGGCGCGAACAGTTTTTGCAGAATGACCTGCCCCAGTTCTTCAAAAATTTGACCCTGCTGGATATTACCCTGCGCGAAATCGAAACCCGTTACGAGGACTATATAAACACCACAAGCACTATCCAATGAAAACAAGTTCTATTCTTTTAGCCGTGATTGCTCTCGTAACGCTCACGGGAATGGTGGCTACCGATGTATTGCTGAAGCAACAATACAACAAAGTAGACTGGAAAAATCCGTATCAGGATTATGAAAAGCGAAACCTGCCAACGGCGAAACACTGGGTCATTGAAGGCACACCAACCAATGAAATTATTATTGAGCAACGTACGGGTGTTTCTCATGCATTGGTAGAGAAAGAGACCGCTAAATACTACCGCACCCGACAACAGGGCGATACTGTTTTCGTATTTTTTACGCCGGATTACAGTGTCGGACGGAATTCACCCCGCGCTGATGCTGAACGTGGATACAGTAATGCAGTCTTGTTGCAGTTAGCTGGTCTTCAGTCACTAACGGCTAAGAACGCCCGACTGACATTGCGAAACTGGACGGGTGAACAGGTAGCAATCACGTTAGAAAACAGTCGGCTCCGAACGGACAAACTGGCTATTGCCGGGGCGTTCGACCTCACGGCCAGTCAGAATAGTTTTGCGGTGCTCGGGCCTGATCGCTACGGGTCACTGCAAGCCAGTATTCAGGACTCGAGCGGTGTACAGATGAATGACACACAGGCCATTACGTTCACAAAGCAACTCTCGCCAAAGGCTGAAGTCCAGTTGCGCGGGCAGGCTTTGAAATGGCTGAGATGAGTGGAGAACAAGGTGTCTGCCGAATAGGCAAAGCCAAATGACCACTTGGCCGATTACCGTTGTCCTACAGTCGGATTACGGTAATCGCCATTCATTGATCCAGCCAACCGGGTCGCCCGTCTCGGTCCGGTCGAGGCTATTCGGTGCGGGTAACTTAACCGTTGTTGATGGCAACGTTTTCGGTAAGCTTATTGGTCTTAGCGGGCTTAGAAAGAGACCCATTGGGAACGGGCAGTGTGATCCAGAATGTCGTGCCTTTTCCAACTACGGACTCCACGCGAATCTGGCCCCGGTGCAGTTCGATTATACGTTGTGTGAGTGCCAAACCGATACCATGCCCATTGATGGTCATCGTTGAGTCGGACCGGTAGAATGGTTCAAAAATATGGGGGAGGTCCGCTTCAGGAATGCCATAGCCCTGATCGCTGAATGTTAACAGTAGCTGCTTCCGTTCAAAGGAAATTTGGACGGACATGCGCTCATCAACCGAATATTTACAGCCATTTTCCATCAGATTCTGGAAAGCGGTCTGTAGTAACGACTCTTCACCAATAATCACTAAGTCTTCCTCCTGATTGGGCAGATTGGCAAAGTCAATGTTGATCTGATAGTTAGGTTTTTTGGAAACGATCTGGCTCTGGGCCTGCCATAATAACTCGTCGATACGAACCGGTTGATAATTGAGCATGACGGCGTCGGAATTGGCCCGCGCCAGTTCGAGCAGCCCATTTACGAGTCGAATCATACTTTTGACTTCGTCGAGCAGCCCATCAAACGCTATTTCGTATTCTTCCGTCGTTCGTGCCTGCAACCTCGTCACCTCAATCTGACCCATCATCACCGTTAGCGGTGTTCGTAACTCATGGGACGCGTGCGACACAAAACTTTTTTGCTGCACAAACGCTTCTTCGAGCCTGATTAGCAGGTTATTAAACGTTCCGGCCAGATCAGCCAACTCATCGCGCTGACGACCCACCCGCAACCGTTCGTGGATGTTGGTTGCCGAAATGGCGTTCACCTGCGTAATCAGTTCGGCAACGGGCCTGAGCGCATCAGTAGCGAACAGATAGCCCGCAATACCAACAATAACGAGACTCAATAACCAGCCAAAAAATAAGATTTCCCGCAGTCGATCCAGCTTTGAAAGGCCGTAGCGATCATTCCCCGATGCGATAATGACCAGCATTTCACCCCGCACATTGCGGTGCCGAACGCCAACCGCTTCCAGATCACCGATTCGGATGTAATGAGCGTGGCGAAGTGAAATTTTATTGAGGAAAGCGGGTGTAATCGGAAAACGAGGCTGTTTATTAGACAAGTTGTAAAGTACAACTCCCTTGCTGTTGTAAATGGTTACCTGCTCGTCGGTCATAACGGGCAGGTCGGCCTGTGGAACCTCGCCCACATCCTCGCGTAACCGAACGGTTGTAACCGCTTTTTCTTCGAGTCGTTGTTGAAATTCCTGCTCCCTGAACTGATCGTACAGATAGTAGACCGAAACCGTGAAGAGCAGCATAATCGAAGCGACCAGCAGCACAAACAGCAGCGTCAGGCGAGTGCGGATATTCATACCCAGTTGATTAGTTGATTGGTTGATTAGTTAATCAGTCGTCAGCCACTGGTTGACCAATTAACCAATTAACCAATTAACCAATTAACCAATTAACCAATTAACCAATTAACTAATCAACCAATTAACTAATCAACCAATTGCCTATTCTTCTTTTAACATATACCCCATTCCAATGACCGTGTGAATGAGTTTTTGGTCGAAGTCCTTATCAACCTTTTTACGCAAGAAATTCACATACACATCAATCACGTTGGTGCCTGTATCGAAGTGAATATCCCAGACTTTCTCGGCAATATCGACACGGGAGACCACGCGCCCCCGGTTTCGCATCAGGTAATCGAGCAGACCGAACTCTTTGGCTGTCAGTTCGATACGTTTATTTCCCCGACGCGCTATTTTCTCATTGAGATCGAGTTCGAGGTCAGCCACTTTCAGGACGTTGGCCTGCATACCGGCTTCGCTGCTTCGCTTGGTGAGTGCCCGCAACCGGGCCATCAGTTCGCGGAACTCAAACGGTTTCACCAAATAATCATCGGCACCCGCTTCAAACCCGGTCAGCTTATCATCTACAGAACCCATGGCCGTTAACATCAGAACGGGCGTTTGGTTTTTCTCCTGCCGAATGGATTGTACAACATCGAACCCATTCATTTTAGGCAGGTTAATATCCAGCACAATTACATCGTAGAGGTTGTTAAGAGCCATATTTCGACCAATCTGACCGTCATAGGCGACATCTACTTCGCAGGATTGTTCTTCAAGCCCTTTCTTTACAAACGAAGCCAGTTTAGGTTCGTCCTCAACTACCAGAATCTTCATATCCGCAACATACATAGCTATCGGCTGATTAAAAAACAGTTAACGAACTATTTAGAACGACGGCTGGACAGTCTGGCCAATAAAGCGACAAAACCGCAGGCGAGCGTTTGCCCGGTTGAGCGGTTAAACCTCGCTCCTGTACCTTAAAAAGGATTGAAAATAGAATTAAATAGCGGTTAAATCCTTGATCGTGCTAACAGCCAGCAGAGTTTACTGCCTGCAAACAAAAAAGCCGCTCCGAATATCGGGGCGGCTTTCCGCTTCTATCCACACCATTTCAAGACTGACGACCGGGCGGCCGCCAAATCTTGATGTTCAACCTTCCCTTTGTAAAGGATTGTTATGCTAAAGTAAGCAATTTCTTTATACATCATAGAAAAGTGTATTTTTTTCTATGTGCAAGACATTACAAATGTTGCACTATCTTTTATAAAAAACGTTAATCGGCGGTTAAAATTATCAAACGTGCTAAAAAATGCAGTGAATCTTATAAATCGTTGAATGTATGCTTGTAAAAGGCATAAAACAGCAGCGGAAACACGAACAGAGTCAGTAACGTAGCTGTTATCAATCCCCCAATTACGACAATAGCCAGCGGCTTGGCGGTTTCGGAGCCGATACCGTGCGAAATAGCCGCCGGAATCAGACCAATGCCTGCCATCATGGCGGTCATCACGACGGGTCGAATGCGGGAGACAACTCCCTCCCGAATGGAGTCGTTCAGTAACAGGCCGTTCCGTAAGTTTTTCTTGAACACCGAAATCAAAATCACCCCGTTCTGAATGCAAATCCCAAACAACGCGATAAAGCCTATGCCCGCCGAAATACTGAAATTGACGTGGGTAACCAGCAACGCGGCTATGCCGCCAATGATGGCAAACGGTACGTTGAACAGCACCAGCCCGGCATCTTTTACATTACCGAACAGAACGAATAGTATAAAGAATATAGCCAGTAAACTGATGGGTACAACCTGCGCCAGCCGGGCCGTAGCACGCTGCTGATTTTCAAAATCGCCCGCCCATTTCGCGGTATAACCCGCCGGAAGTTTAACATTCGCCTGTACTTTTTGCTGCGCTTCGGCAACGGCACTACCCATGTCGCGGCCCCGAACCGAGAACTTGACAGCCCCGTAGCGTTGCCCGCCTTCCCTGAAAATCAGTACAGGTCCCGTTTGGGTAGTAACCGTAGCAATTTCTTTAATGGGAATCATACTGCCGTTTTCGGTGGGAACCATTAACTGGCTAATCTGCTGCTCGCTGGATCGGAACGGCTGGTCGTAGCGAATTCGGAGATCGAATTTTCGCTCCCCTTCATAAATCTGTGTAGCCGCTTTACCGCCAATAGCCATTTCGATAACAGCCTCAGCATCAGACTTATTCACTCCATAAACCGCCAGTTTGTGGTCATCGAGTTCAATGCGCATTTCGGGCTGGCCGGTGGTGCGGATAACGCCAAGATCTTCGATACCGCGGACGGTTGCCAACTGATTCCGAATCTCACCCGCTTTGCTTTCCAGGATGTTCTGGTCTGGTCCATATATTTTTACGGCAATGGAGCCTTTCACCCCCGAAACAGCCTCCTCAACATTGTCCATGATGGGTTGCGAAAAGCCAAAGTTCACGCCCGGAAAGACGGCCAGTTTTTCCTGCATTTTCTCAACCAGCCCCTCTTTCGTCAGGCCGTTTTGCCAGCGGTTGGCGGCTCCATCGTCCTGCGGGTAAATATCGACCAAAAACTCAATGTTATAAAAGCCGGTTGGGTCGGTGCCGTCGTTGGGTCGGCCGGTTTGCGAAATAACGCCCTTCACCTCCGGGAACTGGTCAAAAATACGGCGCATTTGTATCGTCTGCCGCACCGACTCGGGCAGCGATATGCTCATGGGCATGGTGGCCCGGACGTAGATAGAGCCTTCGTTGAGTTCGGGCAAAAACTCCGTACCAAGCAACGTGAAGCCCGATAAACCGACCAGAACAAGTGCCGCCGTAAAAAGAATACTTGATTTTTTGTGAGCATACGTGAAGGTAAAAAGCCGGGTTGCGCCGTTGGTTATGACGTTGACGAACGGGTTGTGCTTTTCGCGAACGTTCTTTTTGAGCAGAATACTGGCCAGCACCGGCACCAGGGTCAGCGTGAAAATCAGCGCACCGAGCAGGGCGAATCCAAGGGTCCAGGCTAAGGGCGAAAACATTTTTCCCTCTACTTTCTGAAAGGAAAAAATGGGTATTAAACAGGTGATAATGATGGCTTTGGAGAAGAAGATAGCCTTTCCCATTTCAGTCCCTGTTTTTCGCAGGATGCCTAATTTGGCCAGTCGGTTAAACGCGGGCATCCCTTTCTGATGAGCCAGTTCATCAAGCGTCACGAAAATCCCCTCGACCATCACAACGGCACCGTCAACGATGATCCCAAAGTCTATGGCACCCATCGACAGCAGGTTGGCCGACATGCCTTTTAGCCGCAAACAGATAAATGCAAACAGCAGAGCCAGCGGAATAACAATGGACACGGTGACGGTCGTGCGCCAGTCGGCCATGAAAATAAAGACGATCACCGTCACAAAAATGATCCCCTCAATGAGGTTATGCGTTACGGTATGCGTAGCGAAATTGATGAGTGTTTCGCGGTTATAAAACGTGTTGATTTTAACATCTGCAGGCAGAATACCGGCGTTCAACTCGTTGATTTTGTCCTTCACCCGCTCAATGACTTCGCTGGGATTTTCGCCCTTGCGCATCACCACAATACACTCCACCACATCGTCTTTTTTGTCGCGCCCGGCCTGACCAAGCCGGGGCAGTGCCGATTCCGACACCTGTGCCACGTTCTGCACTGTAATGGGCGTTCCGTTAACATTTCGGATAATAATATTCCGAATGTCCTGCTGGTTGTTGAGCAGGCCAATACCACGCACCACATACGCTTCCGAATTTTTTTCGATTACATCGCCCCCCACGTTGACATTGGCGTTGGCTACGGCCTGATACAACTGGAGGGGCGTAATGTTGTAATCAGTCAACCGGCGCGGGTCTACCGAAATCTCATAGGTCTTTACTTCGCCCCCAAAACTGACCACATCGGCCACGCCCGGCACGCTTTTCAACTGCCGTTCGATGACCCAGTCCTGCATGGTTTTGAGTTCGCGGGCGGTGCGGGTTGGCGATTGCAGCGTGTACCGGAAAATTTCGCCGGTGGGGCCGTAGGGCGGCTGCACATCGGGCCGAATCGTTTCGGGCAGTTCAATGCTGTTCAGTAAATTATTGACCTGCTGCCGCGCAAAGGCATCATCGACACCATCCTCAAACAAAACTTTAATTACCGACAGGCCAAACAACGATGTCGAACGGATATCCGTCCGTTTCTGTACGGAGTTCAACCCAATCTCAATAGGTATAGTGACGAACTTTTCGACTTCTTCAGCCGACCGTCCAGGCCATTGCGTGATCAGTGTAATCTGGGTATTGGTAACGTCGGGGAAGGCTTCGATGGGTGTGTTCTGGTAACTGATTATGCCCGCAACGACGGCCAGGGCTGTCAGAAAGAAAACAAAAAATTTATTCTTCAGCGAAAAGGATAGAATGCTTTTGATGAATTTGTTCATATCGCTTGTGATACCTGTGCATTTAGGCCAGCAAAAGTGCTGACCCGGACTTAAATCAGGCTTAAGCTGCGGTTAAAAGTGTGTTAAATCCTTTTGAGGCCAATGACTTTCGGTATATTCGGTCACTGTCAGCTCATCCATCGGTCGGAATGCCAAATTTTTTAATCAATAAACTCGTTTGATACCTTTATCCGGTATAGGTAATATGGTGGATATAGGTCACGAGTATCTACGGCTACTATCAATGTGTAAACAAGTTTATTTTTGACACCATCTGTCCGGTAAAAATTGCGAACCGATTATCTTATTAATCATGTCTGAATTCCAACCAAATTTTGGTTTTGCGGGAAGCAAAGAAGAAACCGCCGTAGCCGATGAACCGATCAATCCATTACCCAGAGCTGTTTTACGGCCCAATACCCACTGGCTGCTCGATGGCAACTGGAAATTTTCGCTCGATGCCAACGATACAGGCTTGCATGAGCATTGGTATTTGGGCCATCGGTATGACGACACAGCCCAGTGGCCCGGCTCGGTTGAAGAGCACATGGCCCAGGCGAAAGGGCAGCCTCAACCGGCAGTCTGGCAGGATAACGTTATTGCCTGGTATGAGCGCGAGTTTCCGCTGCCTGAGCGCGTCGAGTTGGCTACCGGTTCGATTCTTCAGCTTACATTCGGTGCCTGTGGCTATGAAACGCGCGTGTGGCTCAATGGGCATCCCCTGCGCACCATTGAAGGGCAGGAAATTCACTATGGCGAATACACCTCGTTCTCCTACGAACTGGCCGATGAATACCTCCGGCCCGTTAACCGCCTGACCGTACGAATTGCCGATACGATGGACGCCGAAACGCCACGCGGCAAGCAGGAATCGCACGTCTATAAACGGGGTGGTATCTGGTATCAGACCTACACGGGTGCCGTACGGTCGGTATGGATTGAAACCGTTGAGCGGAACCGGCTGCGGTCGCGGGTGGGGGTAGCCAGCACCATTGAGGACCACCTCATGCGTTTTACCATAACGACGCGCATTCATGATCCCGGCAATTATGTGCTGCGGATGCAGGTTTTTGAGCGAAAAGTTGCGGAAGGTACACCCCCATTAGCCACCTCCGATTTTCCGCTGCGGCTCGAAGCCGGTCAAAAGCAGCAGCGGGTCACGCTGGAAGTGCCCGGCACCGAATTGTGGTCGCCCGAAACGCCGGTTCGGTACAAGCTCGTTGCCCAACTGATCGACGCCGACGGACACGCGGCCCAGATTGAAACGGAGTTTGGCCTGCGTAAAATTGAAGCCCGTGGTCGCTATGTGTATCTAAACAACAAACCCATTTACCTCGACGGCATTCTGTATCAGCCCGGCACCGCCACCTACGACGAAATGAAACGGCACATGAAGGCCATGAAAGAACTGGGCTGTAATCTGGTCCGGGTTCACATTGCCGGTATTGATCCCCGCATCTATAATCTGGCCGACCGGCTCGGTCTGCTGCTCTGGGTTGAGGTGCCCAGCCCCCACAGTTCAACGGCCCGCAGCCGCCGGAACCACGAGGCCGAACTACTGCGTATGCTGGCCCTGATCGGGACCCATCCGTCGGTGGTTATCTGGAGCCTTTACAATGAGGACTGGGGAGCGCAGGATATTGCCACCAATCCCGATACCCGCGAGTACATTACCAACATGTACCATTTCATGCAACTGGCTTACCCGCAGTTTCTGGTTGTGGACAACGACGGCTGGCAACATGTTTCGCTCGAAGGACGCCTTAAGTCAGACCTGCTCACGGCTCATTTATACACCCCCGATCTGGCCCACTGGCAGTCGTTGCTGGATCGGCTGGTTGCGGGTGATCTGAACTCGGTAGCCGCCTTTCCGCTTGTGGTTGGCGACCCGTTTTTTTACCGGCGGCAAATTCCCCTGATTGTCAGTGAGTGGGGCGGCTTCGGCTTTGTCAATTATGGCGGGCCTGAAGAGTCCGGCGACCGCGCCGACCGCATCCTGGCCTTCAAGAAAGAAATGCGAAAACGCTCGATTGCCGGTGATGTTTATACGCAGGCAACCAACATTGAAGACGAGCGCAATGGCCTGATTGATCCGCAAACGGGTGAATTGAGCGTACCTGCCGGACTGCTTGCATCGGGCGGATACGGGTCCATGCCCGAAACACCACCGAATGGAAAGCATGGATAGAATGCCAATTGTATAACACCGGCCAGTAATTCTGTACAGGAAAATGGAAGGTTGCCGATCACCTTTGTGTTATACATGAAAGCGTGTAACAGTGCCGGGTCGTGCCACGCTGGTAAGTGTGGTACGACCCGGCACTGTTCGTCTCATAAAACTATGGAAACACAAAAATTCAAAACCAATATCAAATGCGGTAGCTGTATAGCGTCCGTAACACCCTTCCTGAACGAAGCCGTTGGCGAGGGAAACTGGCAGGTCGACGTGCAGAATCCCAATAAGGTGCTGACCGTTGAAAACGTCAATGCTACGCTGGTGAAACGGGCTATTGAAAAGGCTGGCTACAAAGCAGAGCCGCTAACTACGTAGGAAAATGACTACGAACACGGCTTTGGATACGAAACCCGTTACGCGTAAGACGGAACCGGACATTCGGCAGACGTTTCCGGTGTTGGAAATGAGTTGTGCCGCCTGCGCGGTTAGTGTCGAATCGGTGCTCAAACATACGCCGGGCGTTGGCGATGCGGGTGTGAATTACGCCAATCAAACCGCCTGGGTGCAGTTCAATCCGAAAGTGGTAACACCGGCTAACCTGCAAAGTGCCGTTCGGGCGGCCGGGTACGACCTTATCGTTGAGACGGAGAACACCAGTGTCGATGCCCGGCAGGTTCAGGAAGAAGCGCAACAGAAACGGGTACAGTTGATCAGACAGCGAACCATCTGGGCGTTAATTTTGTCGCTGCCGGTTGTCATTATCGGCATGTTTTTCATGAACCGACCCGACGGTTCAGTCGCCTATGGGAATTACCTGATGATGGCCCTTTCTGCACCCGTTGTGTTTGGGTTAGGCCGGTCGTTTTTTGTTACGGCCTGGAAACAGGCGCGTCACGGGAAAGCCAATATGGATACGCTGGTGGCCCTAAGCACGGGAATCGCGTTTCTGTTCAGCGCGTTCAACACGATTTATCCCGAATTTTGGCATCGTCGTGGTCTGCATCCGCATGTCTACTTTGAAGCCGCATCGGTCGTTGTCGCCTTTATTTTATTGGGCAAACTCCTTGAAGAACGGGCCAAGTCAAACACCTCATCGGCCATTAAGAAGTTGATAGGGTTACAGCCAAAAACGGTTCGCCTGATCGACGGCGATACGGAGCGCGAGGTGCCGATTGCGTCTGTACTGGTCGGCAATTTGCTGATTGTGAGGCCAGGCGAAAAGATTCCTGTCGATGGGCGCGTGGAGTCAGGGCAGTCGTATGTGGCCGAAAGCATGATTAGTGGCGAACCCGTACCGGTCGAAAAACAAGCTGGTACGCCCGTATTCGCCGGGACCATTAATCAGAAAGGTAGTTTCCGGTTTCGGGCCGAAAAGGTGGGAGCCGATACCCTGCTGGCACAAATTATCCGCATGGTGCAAGAGGCCCAGGGCAGCAAAGCCCCCGTACAACAGATTGTGGACCGGATTGCCGGGGTTTTCGTACCCGTCGTACTGACCATCGCCCTGCTTACCTTCGTCGTCTGGATGGTATTCGGCCATGCCCTTGCGCCCAACAGCGACCCACTCACGACCGCCCTCCTAACGTCGGTCACGGTGCTGGTCATTGCCTGCCCCTGTGCGCTGGGGCTTGCCACGCCAACGGCCATTATTGTCGGTATTGGTAAAGGTGCCGAGAATTCGATTCTGATTAAAGATGCTGAAAGTCTGGAGATTGGCCATACGGTCAACGCCGTAATTCTCGACAAGACCGGCACTATTACCGAAGGCAAACCCAGCGTTACCGATCTGCACTGGTTCGTTCCAGACAGTGAGCAAGCCCGGCAACAGGCGATTCTGTACGCCCTCGAACGGCAATCGGAACACCCGCTGGCCGACGCCGTGATAAGTTATTTAGGTCAGTCTGAACCCATTGTCCTAAACGCTTTCGAGAGCTTAACGGGCCGGGGTGTCCGGGCCGATTATCAGAACAGCACGTATTTCACAGGTAATCAAAGCCTGCTGACAGAAAACCAGATCGAGTTGCCTGATAACCTCGCTCAACAGGCCCGAGACCTACAGAATCAGGCCAAAACCGTCATCTTCTTTGCCCGGCGTGGATTCGCCCAGCGTGGACTCGACCAGCGACTTGACGAAAAAAATGGTGAAGTACTCGCGATACTGGCTATTTCGGATCAGGTAAAAGCGACCTCGAAACAGGCGATTACTACTTTGCAAAACCGGGGTATCGAGGTCTATATGCTCACGGGCGATACAACGCAAACCGCAGCCGCCGTAGCGAAGCAAGTCGGCATTCAGCAGTACAAAGCCGCCATGATGCCCACCGATAAAGCTCTGTTTGTGAAGGAGTTACAGAGTGGAGGGAAAGTCGTTGCGATGGTTGGCGATGGCATCAATGACTCGCAGGCACTGGCTCAGGCCGATGTAAGTATAGCGATGGGAAGAGGGTCTGATATTGCTATGGATGTTGCCCGCATAACACTCATCACCTCCGACCTCAACAGCATACCGAAAGCCCTTCAACTGTCGAAACAAACGGTGCGGGTCGTGCGTCAGAACCTGTTCTGGGCGTTCATTTACAACCTGATTGGCATTCCTATTGCCGCTGGCGTACTTTATCCGGCGTTCGGCTTCCTGCTGAATCCCATGATTGCTGGTGCGGCAATGGCCCTGAGTTCGGTGTCTGTTGTTAGCAATAGTCTGCGGCTCAAGGGTATGCGTCTATAAAAAATGCCCCGGCCTGAACCGGGGCATTTCACTTAATAGTTGGCTTAATCAAGCGGCAACTCAAGTCAAGCGTCTGTCTTATAGATAATTACTACTTGATAACTTATTGCTTACTTTATACGTTACGCAGCTACTTTAAACTCCGATGTTAAATGGAATGTAACGTCGGGGTTATTCTGCTGGTTCATGCGCAACATCCAGTCCGATTCGGCCAGAAAAACGGGATTCTGGTCTTTATCGTACGCAATCTGATTGCCTTTCAGCCGGATGAACTCGGTCAGTTTAACCGGATTTTCGGCGGTGATCCAGCAGGCTTTTGTGTAGTTGAGCGGCACCCAGCGGCACTTGGCTCCATATTCATTTTCAAGCCGGTACTGGATTACCTCAAACTGAAGTTCGCCCACGGTCCCAACTATTTTACGGTTTCCTAATTCGAGCGTAAACAACTGCGCCACACCCTCGTCGGTCAACTGCTGAATACCTTTATCCAACTGCTTCGACTTCATAGGATCGAGGTTGACGAGTTCCTTGAAAATTTCCGGCGAAAAACTCGGAATTCCCTGAAACTGCAACTCCTCCCCTTCCGTCAGCGTATCGCCAATTTTGAACGTGCCGGTATCATAAAGCCCCACCACATCGCCGGGGAACCCCTCTTCAACCAAACTTTTGCTGTCGGCCATGAAGCTGAACGGGCTGGCAAACCGCACGTTTTTATCTAAGCGAGTGTGGTGATAAAACTTGTTCCGCTCAAACATACCCGAACAGATGCGTAGAAACGCGATGCGGTCACGGTGGCGCGGGTCGAGATTAGCGTGGATTTTAAAGATAAAGCCGCTGAAGTTTTTTTCACCGGGCAGCACTTCGCGTTTGTCGGTCGGGCGGGCAATAGGTTCGGGCGAGATGTCGCAAAATCCTTCGAGCAACTCCTTCACACCGAAATTATTAACTGCCGAACCGAAGAAAACGGGAGCCAGTTTGCCATCCAGATACGCCTGCCGGTCGAAACCGTCATAGACACCATCAATCAGTTCAACGTCTTCGCGCAGTTGAGCCGCATCGCGGGTGCCTACTTTCTGGTCGAGCATGTCGTCGGCCAGGTCGATGGGAAGCACGTCGGATTCGACTTTGGTTTTGTTGGCTTTAAAGAAATATAATTTTTTCTCGATGAGGCTATACACCCCTTTAAAATCCGACCCCATGTTAACGGGCCAGGTCATGGGCCGAACGCGAATGTTCAGCTTTTCTTCGAGTTCGTCGAGCAGGTCAAATGGGTTGCGCCCTTCGCGGTCCATTTTGTTGATAAAAATAATAACCGGCGTGTCGCGCATCCGGCACACTTCCATCAGCCGCTCAGTCTGTTCCTCTACGCCCTTCACGCAGTCGATGACCAGAATAACACTGTCAACGGCGGTCAGCGTGCGGTAGGTATCTTCCGCAAAGTCTTTGTGACCAGGCGTATCGAGGATATTAATCTTCAGATGGTCGTACTCAAAGGTCATCACCGAGGTAGCGACGGAGATACCGCGCTGCTTCTCAATTTCCATAAAATCGGACGTTGCCGACTTCTTGATTTTATTGGATTTGACCGCTCCGGCTGTTTGAATGGCTCCGCCAAAAAGCAGCAGTTTTTCGGTCAGTGTGGTTTTCCCGGCATCGGGGTGACTAATGATAGCGAACGTCCGCCGACGGGCCGTCTCAGCCTGTATATTGGTTTGCATTATTCTCAGAATCAGAGTACAAAGATACGAAGAGTAAGTGAAGAGTGTAGAGTGAAAAATGATGAATAGAGACTAACGCAAGCTATTCTTCACTTTTCACGCTACACGCTTCACTTAAAGAAAAGCCCAGAGCAGTAACGCCCAGCCCGCAATCAGACCAACACCGCCGAGGGGCGTGATGGCTCCGAGCCACGTAACGCCCGTGAAACACAGGATGTAGAGTGAGCCGGAGAAGATCAGGACGCCCCCCAGGAATGAATAGCCTGACCAGTTAAGCAGTTTAACCATTGTTGGGTTACTGCCAAACAGATGCAGCAAAATACCCACCAGCACCAGCGCGAGCGCGTGATAAAACTGATACTTAACCGCCGTCTCAAACGTAGCGGCCCGACCCGATGCATCGAGCATGGTACGCAGCGCGTGAGCACCAAATGCACCGAGTGCAACACCAATGAGACCCAGAATGGCCCCTGATTGAATAAAGAATTTCATAGTTATGTATCCTGGACGTCCGCGTCCGGGTGCGTGTGCGATGGCTATTATTTACCCGGACGTGGACGTCCAGGATACCGTTCTACCGTGCCCCAAAAATAGCACTTCCGACCCGAACGAGGGTGCTGCCTTCCTCCACCGCAATGCGATAATCGCCACTCATGCCCATCGACAACTCACGAAACTGAATTACAGGGCAGTCAATCTGGGCAAGTTTATCATATAGCTGTTTCAAGCCCCGAAACTCCCCGCGAATCTGCGACTCATCATCGGTGTTTGTTGCCAGGCCCATTAATCCAACAAGGCGCACATTAGGCAGTGTAGTTAACGCTGGGTCATTCAGTAAAGATTCAGCTTCTTCGGGCGAGAGTCCAAACTTGGTTTCTTCGTCGGCAATGTAAATTTGCAACAGGCAGTCGATAACGCGATTGTGTTTAGCCGCCTGTTTATTTATTTCCTGCAAGAGTTTCAAACTATCGACCGAATGAATCAGGGCGACAAACGAGGCTATGTATTTCACCTTGTTTGTCTGCAAATGACCGATCAAATGCCACTCCACATCGGCGGGCAGTTGCGGCTGTTTATCAGCCATTTCCTGCACTTTGTTCTCCCCAAACCGTCGGCATCCGGCGTCATACGCTTCACGCAATAACTCGACTGGCTTCGTCTTTGTAACCGCAATCAATTTGGCTTTATCCTGTAATTCATTCTCAATCAGGCGAATTGTTTCAGCAATCATCGTCATGAATCTGGTGTCGCTTTTGGAACCGTTTGTTAATATTGTGCAAATATAGGCTTGAGAACTACGCAGAAACCCGTAGTTTTTAGCCGCAAACCGATTAAGCAGGGCAATAAACCACGCTCTGGTTTAGTTTTTGTAGAGATTTCAACCAAAAATCCTTTGTTGACCCATGACACCCATAGAACCTCGACAACAACCCCGGAATAACAGCCGCAGCTACTTATTGGCCGCTTTATTGATTCTGGCGGCCTTAAACGTGTTGCTGCTTTATTTCTATTACCAGGAACGGCAGGACAACAAAACGAAAGACGCGACCATTGCCGCTAAAACGGAGGAAGTCCTGATTGCCAAAACCAAACTGGACTCGATTTCGACCCAGTTAGACCTCAAAATTGCTGAAATCCAGCGACTTGGCGGCAGTGTCGATTCACTGATGAAGGTGAAAGCACAGTTGGAAGTGGATAAGCGCGAATTGAGAAATGTTGGCTCGTTTGACAACAAGAAGTACGACCAGAAAATTCGTAATTACCAGACAATCCTTGCCCAGAAAGATCAGGAAATTGCCCGATTGAAAGAAGAAAACGGCGAACTGACGAAGCAGAACGAAGCACTCAATCAGGAAAACAGCGGCCTCAAAGCCGAACGGCAAACGCTGAGCGATTCGGTAGTAGCGGTTTCGACTAAAAATCAGGAACTGGCCGAAAAAGTCACTATTGCTGCCGCACTGCGGGCCGAAGCCGTAACGGTCAACGCCATCAACGCACGTGGCAAAGAGAGCGACGGCGGCACGTATAAAGCGAAGCGGCTGGACAAAATTCACGTATCGGTATTGCTGGCTCCAAATGGTCTGGCCAAACAGGATGAGAAAACACTGTATATGCGCATTTTAGACCCCAATGGTGCCGTTATCTCCGATCTGGCAACCGGGTCGGGCGAATTCACCTACAACGGTCAGGGTATGATTTACACGGCCCAGCAACGCTTTACCTTCGAGAATAGCCGTCAGCGGGTCGATTACATCTTCGGGCGGGGCGGTCAGCGGTTTAACGAAGGCCGACACACCATCGAAATCTACTGCGAAGGGTTCCGCATCGGCGAAGGCGAGTTTACGGTGAAGTAGCGTTATAGAAGAGTTATAGAGTTGTAGGGTTATAAAGTTGGCTGACGCATGTATTTCTTCTCGCGTCAGCCAACTTTATAACCCTATAACTTTACAACTCTATAACTTTTTTTCTTATCTTTGCGCCCTCATTATCAAACCAATTAGCTAAATGTTCCCTAATAACTACGAGACGGTGTTCATTTTAACTCCCGTTTTATCTGAAGCTCAGATGAAGGACACCGTTGACAAGTTTCGCAAAGTGCTGACCGACAACGGTGCGGAGCTTGTTCACGAAGACAACATGGGTTTGCGCAAGCTGGCCTATCCAATTCAGCATAAGAACACGGGTTACTACCAACTCTTCGAGTTTAAGGCCCCCGGCACCATCATCGAGAAACTCAACACCGAGTATCTCCGTGACGAGCGTATCATCCGTCACCTGACGATTTCGCTCGACAAGCACGCTGTTGCCTACAACGACAAAAAGCGCAATGGCTTAGTGGGTAAGAAAAAACAAACCGAAAACGCCGGGGAGGCCAAGTAATCATGAGTCTGCAAAACGAATCTGTCTCGAAAACCGAGAACCGCAAAAAATACGACCGCTTCAAAAAAGCCGGTATTAAATACATCGATTACAAGGATGGCAACTTCCTGCTGAAACTGTTGAACGAACAGGGCAAAATTCTGCCCCGTCGGTTAACCGGCACGACCCTGAAAAACCAGCGCAAAGTGGCCCAGGCTGTCAAACGCGCTCGTCATCTTGCCATCCTGCCGTACGTAGGCGATTCACTGAAATAAAAACAGTGGTAAGTAGTAAGTATGTAAGTAGTAAGACAATCAGATCTTTACTCACTTACTCCTTACTACTTGCTCACTTACAACTTTTCCAAACATGGACATCATTCTAAAAACCGATATTGCCGGCCTGGGCTACAAGAACGACACCGTTGCGGTGAAGCCCGGTTACGGTCGTAATTACCTGATTCCTCAGGGATTTGCGATGATGGCGACCGACTCCAACAAAAAAATTGTTGCTGAGAACATTCGTCAGGCGGCCCACAAAGCCGAAAAAATTAAAACCGAAGCCCAAACAATTGCCGAAGGTATTGGCGATATGACGCTAACCATCCCAGCGAAAGCAGGCGACAGCGGCAAAATCTTTGGCCGGGTTACCAACACACAGGTGGCGGAAGCCCTGCGTGCGAAAGGCTTTGACATCGACCGGAAGAAAATTACGGTTGAAGACGTTAAAGTTCTCGGCAACTACGAAGCGGCACTTGACCTGCATAAGGACGTGAAGCATAAAGTGAAATTTGAAGTCGTTTCGGCCGAATAGTCTGATTCAATTTCTGACCAAACCGACCAGTTCGTTCCCGACGAAACTGGTCGGTTTTTTGTTATAGTTGAGTAGGGCTTTCTTATAAAACCCAGGCTGCCGGCAATTGGCTCTGTAGTGCCGAAGCTTCAGTTTCGGTAGTCACAGCACGAAACCTTTGGCCTATCACCGAAACTGGAACTTCGGCACTACACAGTGTGAAAGCTGTCTAAAACAATGAACTCAGTTTTTAAAAGAAAACTCTGTATAGTTGGGTAAATAAAAGTTGTTGAAAGTAAGCCAAAAAGTATGCAGATTTTACAAGCAAAACGAGGTTATTCTGCCCTAATAATCAGCCGGTTATCAATCAAATGTTTTATAAAAAAACGGACCTAAACAGCCCGTTTTTTTGTTGATAAAGTATGCAGTTTCATACCGAATTTTCGCCCGAATCCCTCCCCCACCGCATCGGTTTGACCAGCCGGATTGTGACCGTTGGTTCGTGCTTTGCCGATGTGATGGGGCATCGGCTGAGCGACCATAAACTGACCGTGCTGAACAATCCGTTCGGCACCATCTTCAACCCGGTTTCCATCGCTAAGCTACTCACGATGGCTCTCTACGGAACCATGCCCGACGAGAATCGGTACGTTGAACGCGATGGCGTCTGGTTTCACTACGATTTCCATTCCTCGCTCTGGGCAACCAATCAGAATGAACTGCGCGAGAAATTAATGGCCTGTCTGGCCCAAACTGCTGACGCTGTCCGCAAAGCCGATTTCCTGTTTTTGACACTCGGCTCGGCCGTGGTGTACCGTCATATCGAAACGGGTAAGGTTGTTGCCAACTGCCATAAAATGCCCGGCTCGCTGTTCGAGAAATACCTGTACCAGATTGACCACCTGCGCGACGATTTGACGCGGCTGCTGAAAACACTGCGTAAAGCCAATCCCAAACTAAAGGTGTTGCTGACGGTTAGCCCCGTTCGGCACACGCGCGACACGCTGCCGCTCAACGGGGTGAGCAAGTCTACGCTGCGTGTGATTACCCATGAACTGACGGTCTGGAATGATTGGGTGTCTTATTTTCCCGCCTACGAACTGATGCAGGACGACCTGCGCGATTATCGGTTTTACGAAGCCGATATGATTCACCCAAATGCACAGGCGCACGATTATATTTTCGGGAAGTTTGCCGAAAGCGCGTTTGATGACGAACTTCGCGGTTTCATCGCCGAGTGGTCGCACGTCAGCAAATCGCTGGCGCATCGTCCGCTTTACGGCCACAATAGTCCGGCACACCAGCAGTTTCTGGTCAACTTGTTGACCCGGATAGAGATACTCTCGAAACGGATAGACGTATCGGCGGAACTGGCTGAGGTGCGGGGGCGTTTAGAAAAATGTATAATGGACAATGCATAATGAGCAATGGTAACAGAGCCAGCGTTGTATTGCATTTTACATTGTTCCGCACGGGCGGCCCCGATTATCAATTATTCATTTTCCGAATGTCTGATTACCGATTATCTAAAGAAGCCGTTCTGCGGGCACTGAGCACCGTTGAAGAACCCGATTTAAAGCGTGACCTCGTTTCGCTCAACATGGTGAAGGATGTAACGCTGGGCATTGGCTCCGTTCGTTTCACGGTTGTGTTGACCACCCCCGCCTGCCCGCTCAAAGAAATTATTCGCAAGCGGTGTGAAGATGCCATTCATACGAACATCGGTGCTGATATTCAGATTACCATTGACATGACGTCGGATGTGACCTCAACGCGAGCCAATGCACCCACGTTGCCGGGCGTAAAAAACATCATTGCCGTATCGTCGGGAAAAGGGGGCGTTGGCAAATCGACGGTAACGGCTAACCTGGCCATTGCGCTGCATAAGTCAGGCGCGAAAGTGGGGATCATCGATGCGGACATTTACGGTCCGTCGATGCCAACGATGTTCGGGGCCGAAGATATTCAGCCGCGTATTTTTCAGGTAGACGGGCAGACCCGCATGGAACCCATTCAGCAGTACGGCATCAAAATGCTGTCGATGGGCTTGTTAGTAGCTCCCGGTCAGGCCATTATCTGGCGGGGTACAATGGCGGGACGGGCCTTGCAGCAATTCTTTTCCGACGCCGACTGGGGCGAACTAGATTACCTGCTCATCGACCTGCCACCGGGAACGGGCGACATTCACCTGACGCTGGTGCAAACCGTACCCGTTACGGGAGCCATCATCGTGACAACGCCCCAGAAAGTGGCACTGGCCGATGCAACAAAAGGGCTGTCGATGTTTCGGCAACCGCAAATCAACGTACCGGTGCTGGGCGTTATCGAAAACATGTCTTATTTCACCCCTGCCGAACTGCCCAACCACAAGTATTACATTTTTGGCAAAGGAGGTGGGCAACTGCTGGCCGACCAGTTTGATGTGCCCCTGTTGGGTCAGATTCCGTTAGTACAAAGCATTCGCGAAGCGGGCGACGAAGGCCGACCGGCTATCAGTTCCGGCGAACCGGTAGCATCGGAAGCCTTCCGGTCGGCCGCCGAAGCCCTCGCCCAGCAGGTTGCCATCCGGAACGCAACCATCGACCGTACGGAGCGGGTTCAGGTTGCATAAACAGCGTATAAAGCCTAAATTTACCGTAAATCAAGTATCCAATGGAAACGGTAGTTACCAACGACCAACTAATTAACAAGATAGAACGGGCACTCGACAGTATGCGTCCTTATCTGGCTACCGACGGTGGCAATGTACGGGTACTGGAAGTGACGGAGGACAAAACCGTCCGGCTCGAACTGCTGGGTTCATGCGGCTCGTGTCCCATGTCGGCGATGACGTTTAAGGGCGGTCTGGAAGAAGCCATTCTGCGGGCCGTACCCGAAATCACGAGAGTAGAAGCCATAAACATTACACCTGCGTTCTAACTGATTCTGGCTATGACTGCTAAAGAATTAATCAATATCGACCCTGAGTTGATGAGTGGTACGCCCGTTTTTCGGGGCACCCGTGTGCCGATTCAGCACTTATTGGATCATCTTGAGAATAACGCGACGATTGACGAATTTTTGGCAGGTTTTCCTACCGTATCAAAACATCAGGCTGTTGCCTTTATTCATCTGATGAGCCAAACTGTTTTAGATGGTAAACTCCTTGAACTGAATGAAAATTTTGCTTGATGAAAATGTTCACAACAAGCTAAAATTTCGGTTCCCTAATCATGATGTCTTGACAGTTAGGGATATGGACTGGAGCGGCAAACGGAATGGCGAATTAATGAAACTAATGCTTGAGGTTGGATTTGACTTATTGATCACATTAGATAAGGGCTTTGAGCATCAGCAGAATTTCACTAAATATCCCATTCCTGTTCTGGTTTTAAAAGTGAAGCGCAGTGATTATGAGTTTTTGTTGCCACTCGTTGACAAAATAAGAACCATTTTAGCGAGTAACATGCCGGAAGGTGTTACTATAATTTCGTCTGATTAACTCCGATTTTCAATATACTATCAGCCGCTTGTCTTAAAACAAGCGGCTTTTTTGTTTCTTTGCAATCGTAATTATCCCTTAATTCAGTGAAAATAGGCATTTTCTTTGGTGGCCCGGCGCGGGAGCGCGAAGTGTCGTTTGCGGGTGGCCGCACGGCGTTGGCAAATTTGGATAAAGGCTTGTTCGAGCCGGTTCTGGTATTTGTGGATGGTCGCGGTCGGTTTCGGCTCGTCACGCCCGACTTTCTGCAATTCCCTTCCCTGCGCGACGCACTGCCGCAGGATGAGTCCGGCTTTTCGGTTTATGATGAATCGCTGGGCACCGATGTCCTCGACGCAATCCTGCCCGAACTGCGTCCCGAATACTTCCGGGACCATTTTGATCTCGCCTTTCTGGCCATGCACGGACCCGATTGCGAAGACGGTGCCATTCAGGGACTGCTGGAGTGGTATAAAATGCCATACACCGGGCCGGGCCTCGTGGGGTCGGCGGTGGGAATCAATAAAATTCTGCAAAATGAACTGATTGCCCTGGCAAACGGACAACAGAAAAAAACGGCGACCATTAGCCGGGATGCCTACGAACAAACCGACAAAGCGCAGTTTTTTCAGTCACTGACCGAGCATCTGGGATTACCCATCGTTATTAAAGCACCGCATCAGGGATCATCCATTGGGGTAGCCATCGTGCGCGAGGCCGACCTGACCCAGTTTTGCCGGGCGGTAGAGCAATGCTTTTTCACAATGAGCGTTCAGCCCGACGGCTGGAGTAAGCTAAGCGAATGGGCTACTTTGTCGGTTGACGAAAAACGTGAACTGGCTCAGAAAATGGTCAGTTTAGATTCAGGGATTAGCTTTCCGGTTGTGATCGAGCAAACCGGAGACGTAATAAAGCACCCGAACGAGTTGCTCGACCGATTTGATTCGCTCATTCAGGCCTTCCCTCACGCACTCACCATCAGCTCTGTTAGTGCCGAAGACGAAGTGCTGTTTGAAGAATTTATCAGCGGACAGGAATTTTCGTGCGGAGTTATTCAGGACGACGATCAGATTGCCATTGCGCTGCCACCAACGGAGATTTATAACGTAACAAGTTTCGATTTTGAGTCCAAATACAAACTAAACACGACTAAAAAGCGGATTCCGGTCGAGACAAGTTTAGAAAATAACCGGAAGATTCAGTTGGCTGTAGCCGAGGTGTTTACCCGGTTGGGCATCAACGTTTATTCGCGAATTGATGGATTTTTGACCCCCGCAGGTGATGTGCTGCTGCATGACCCAAATACTATACCCGGCATGTCGCCGTCGTCGTTGATTTTTAAGCAAATGGCCGAAATTGGCTTGAATCTGGCGAATTCATTAACATATCTCATTCGGCAGTCTCTGCGGGAACGTATTCGTACGGGAAAAGATACGTTCCATCTTAAACGCCTGTTGACTGATCTTGACGCGCAATTGGCCCACCGCAAAGCCAACCCATTTCCCGAACGGGTTGTTTCGTTTGGGAGCACCGACGACGAGTTTATAGCCGCCAAACAACAGTACAACGAACTGGCGGCATCGGGCACTGTATTTCCTACGCTGATGTACATTAAAAGCAAACAGGAATCGCACGAGATTCCGGTGAATCTGCTGTTCAAAGACACTATTGCCGAACTGGAAACGGCACTGACTCAGCCGCGCCACCCGTTGCTGATCGAAACCGACGAACAGGCCCGGCACATCACGGAACGGTACGTGTGAGGAGTTAAGTGGTGTAGTAAGTGCAGCAGGAAACAGGAAGGCGTGCCACAGTTTTGAACCGTGGCACGCCTTCCTGTTTCCTGAAAACCTATAACATAACCGGTTGGCCTGTCCGCACCGATTCGTCGCAGGCGAAAGCGATTTGCAGGCTGTTTACAGCGTCCTGCATGTGGTCGGTGAGGTCGAGGTTATTCTGAACAGCGTGCAGAAAATAGCGTTGTTCGCGGTTGCAGAGTTCCTGATGGTCCGGTTCATCCTGCATATCAATCCAGGTATCGGCTTCGACAAACTGATCGTTGGCGTCCAGCGCGGCCCGGTGCAGTCGCAGCGATTCGGTTTTGGTGTGCGAGTCAACATTATCCGATTTGCCTGTTGCTCCAGCATTTTTAGCAACAATCGACACGCAGCCATCCGGCCCAATTACATCTTTCACGAAGAAGGCGGTTTCGCTCATCATTGGCCCCCAACCGGCTTCGTACCAACCTACAGACCCGTCTTCAAAGCGAATCTGCAACTGGCCATAGTTATAATTATCGGCGGGGATGTCATTGGTTAGCCGGGCACCAATGGCATTGACCTGTACAGGTTTTGACCGGGTCATCTGGCACATCACGTCGATGTAATGCACCCCACAATCAACAATGGGGCTAAGGCTTTTCATCAGATTCCGGTGAACGGTCCACATCGTGCCGTGGCTCTGCTGATTGAGGTTCATGCGCATGACCAGCGGTTTACCCAGGGTTTGCGCCAGTTCGACAAATTTTTCCCACGAGGGGTGGTGCCGAAGGATATAGCCCACAACTAATTTTTTATCGGCTTTTTCGGCAGCCGCCATAACGCGTTTTGCGCCTTCCACCGTGTCGGCAATGGGTTTCTCCATGAACACGTGACATCCCTGCTCAAAAGCCATCAGCGCAAACGTTTCGTGGGTATCCGGGTAGGTAGAAATACAAACGGCATCGGGTTTGGTCTCCTGCAGCCCTGTTTCATAATCGGAATAGAGCGTGTAGCCACCGCCCAGGCGTTCGTTGAGGACAACCTTACTATTTCCGGTCGATACGATACCGCAAATCTCAAATCCGTCGATTGTTTTATAGGCGATGGCGTGCGATGCGCCCATGTTGCCGCATCCGACAACGAGCACACGTAAGGGGCTGTTTTGCATTAATAAAAACTGTTTTGTTTGATTGGCAAGACTACGCAATGAAGAACGCGGAGTTCAGGCGCAAAGTAAGCCTATACATTCCAGAGCCGAAAATTAAACGTGGTTTCATGCATTCATAATCAATGGCGAAACCGCAATTATTCTATGAACCGCTTTGCGTCTGACTACGGGTCAATCGTCTCAATTGCGCCATCCGATTGGCGGTTTAGCTCGGCTACTTTGATGTTTCGCAGGTGCGTTTTTCCCGACAGTTCAGTATCGTGGTAGAAAATATACCATTTGCCTTTGACCTCAACGATGGAGTGGTGCGTTGTCCAGCCTTTCACCGGGTTCATAATAACGCCCTGATAGGTGAAGGGGCCATAGGGTGAATTCCCCACTGCATAAGCCAGAAAGTGCGTATCGCCGGTCGAATAAGAAAAGTAGTATTTCCCTTTGTATTTATGCATCCAGCTCCCTTCAAAAAAGCGTCGGTCATGGTCACCACCGAGAAGCGGCTTTCCGTCTTTATCAACGATTTGTACGTCCTTCGATACCTCATCGAAATGCAGCATGTCACTGCTTAGCCGGGCCACTTTTGCAGATAAAGCGGGTTCCTTATCGGTTTTCAAATCTGTTTTCGAGCCATTGGCGTCATACGTACCGGTTGCCCATTTTTGCAGTTGACCGCCCCAAATTCCCCCAAAATACATGTAAGTCTTTCCATCGGTATCCGTAAAAACGGCGGGGTCGATACTGAAACTGCCTTTTATTGGGGCAGGCTCGGCCCTGAATGGTCCAGCGGGAGATTTGCTTGTAGCAACGCCCATTCGGAACACATCTTTTCTATCTTTCACCGGAAAATACAGATAGTACGTTCCGTTTTTATAGGCGGCATCGGGTGCCCACAACTGACGGCCAGCCCAAGGAATATCCTTCAAATCAAGCCCTACACCATGATCCGTTACCTTCCCGTTGATGCTGTCCATCGACAGAATATGGTAATCGCGCATAGCGAAGTGGGCACCCTCATCGTCCTCTTTAACGCCCGCGTCGATGTCGTGTGAGGGATAAATATAAATTTTACCATTAAACACGTGAGCCGATGGATCAGCGGTGTAGATGTGGCTTACTAACGGTTTGGACAAGGGTTGCCGACTGGCCGAATCGGTTGCGGTTGCCTGAGTCGTCGTATTTTCCTGTTTCGGTTTATCGCTGTTTTGGCAAGCCTGTAAGACGATCCCTACAGAACACACCACATACTTTAACTTGCCATAAATACGCATGCAACTGTTTTCGTTTATATAGTCAGGCTTTTCGCCAGGAGCCGTGCCACGGTTAACACGAGCGTAAAAGATAACCGTGGCACGGCTCCTGGCGAAAGGCCTGATAGTTTGTACGCACAAACTGAAAAGGATGTAGTCTCGCTTATTTACTGAACAGCCGTTTAACAAAACCCTACCCTGTTACTCCTCATAAGTAATAGCTACGATTTTCATAACGTTTTCGCCCTGTATAGTTCGTAGCGTGATTGAGTCGCCCACGCGCTTTCCCAGCATCAGTCGCGCCATGGGGGCAGTAAACGCAATACGCCCGTGGGTAGCATCGGCTTCATCAACGCCTACGATGGTTAACTGGCGGTCTCTGACGTCCTTTTTGGCACGTGTACTGTGCAAACGAACGGTAGCCCCAAAACGGACTTCGTCTTGCGGGTGCTTGTGTGTATCAACAACTTTTGCGGTAGCTATCCGCTGATGGAGTGCACCAATACGGCCCTGGAGCAGGGCTAACTGACGGGTGCGCTCTGCTTCATCATTGTCATTAACTTGCCGTTCAGCGCGTTCCCGTTCCAGGGCCTCTAACTCGGTATGCAATAACGAAAGCCCGCGTGGTGTCACGTAGTTGATCGCGCCCGGTGGTAATGGTGCCCGTGCGGGAATGACAACGGGATCATCCGCGCTTTCATTTTTCAGAAAAGCCCTGCTCATATCGCTTCTTTCGTTTTACTCACTAACGGGCAAAAGCGACTCTTGTTCATAAAACAGCCTTACGATCAGTCTGTCGGCTTTCTCTGGTGCTATTTTTGGCACTTTCCGTAAGCTCTGCCGAACGGTTTACGGGGAATTCTACGCAGTTCATCGTCTAAATTAGTCAGTTCACAATTTGTTCGTTTCCCAGGGCGAACGCACCCACTAATTTTGTCCGCAAGTGAACGAAGGATGTCCAGTTACGGACAGGGCGGAATCGGATTACAGCAAGTTTTGTACTGATAGTCAGACAGTTAAATAGTTGGCACGTCCTTTGGATTACTTAGTACGAACAGTAAACAACCAATTAATTTCAAACTTTTTTAATCACTAAACACACACGATCATGTTTTCACTAATGAGCAAAATTGTAGTCTCCGCCCTGATGAGCGCAACTACGCTAACCACCCCAACTACCCCAAAGGCTCTTTCATTTGAGGCCAGCGCGTTTGTCACCGCAAACAAGCAAATTCGGGTGGCTGTCCAAAAAACGGCTGATGCGCCCGTAGTCATTTTTCTTCGTAGCAAAGACAATCAGATTCTGTTTCGTCAGAACATCAGTAAAAAAGAACTGAAATATGCGGTAAAATTGGATGTCAATGAATTGGCTGACGGACAGTATGAATTAGAGGTAAAATCGAGTGAGGGCAGCATTCGTAAACAGCTCAGTTTGTCGACCACACCCGCTCAACAAACGACCCGCGTTATTGCAGTACAGTAAACAAGCGGTCTTTTAAAACCAAAAGCCCGGATCTATCTGATCCGGGCTTTTGGTTTCGGTTAATTGGCGACCTGCACATTTACTTCGTAATAATCGATGGTTGGTGGACCGGCAAAATAAGTGCCCATCTGTTTAAGGACTTCCCGAAGAAAGCCGCTGGTTTCAGCCGCCTGCCGATGCGCTTCAGATTCCCATATCGTTACCATAAGACCATTATTAGTAGACGAATTGGTTAGCATACGACTGTTTTTAAATCCGTCAAGTTCTTTAAGTGCCGGCCCGACCGATTCCCGAAAATACTCAACAGCTTCGGCTATACTCTCAGCCTTCAGAGGAAATTGAATTACCCGTGCATACATACTTGTAATTGTTGGTTAACAGTTAGAAAGAGGCATATCTCAAAAAGCTTAACCCAATTTTGTTCTATGACGACACGCCCTTAAATTCTTCCTGTTCTACAAAAGGCTGGTTTCTCAATCGTTTCCCCGTAGCCTTGAAAATAGCGTTGGCAACAGCAGCACCGGCGGGCGGAAGCGATGGTTCGCCCAAACCAGTAGGGTCAATTTCATTCTGAACAAAATGAACCTCTACTTCGGGAATTTCATTAAGCCGAATAAGTCGGTACGCGTCAAAATTCTTCTGCTCCGGTACACCCTCTTTAAACGTAATATTCCCGTACATGGCGTGACCAATGCCATCAATGACGCAGCCACGTACCTGTTGCTGCGCACCGCTTTGATTGACAACAACGCCACAATCGGCTGCCGAATAAACTTTTTGCAGCACGGGCTTTCCCTTTTGCATCACGACTTCGCCCACTTGCGCTACGTAGGAACGGTGCGAAAAATAAACGCTGAACCCTTGTGCAACAGGCTTACCATCAGCACCTTTCTTTTTCCCCCAGCCTGATTTTTCGGCCGCTAAATTAATGACCCCTTTCATCCGATCAAGGTCATATTTGACGGCACCAACGGGTTTTTGTTTGGCTTTATCCAATAACTCCAGCCGAAACTGAACGGGGTCTTTACCGGCTGCCTGCGCTACTTCGTCGATAAATGACTGTTCGGCAAAAGCCAAAAAGTTCGTGATGGGTGCTCGCCAGGGACCCGTTGTAATTGGTGATTTATGATCTACGCTGTCAATCAGCAGGTTATCGACTGCCCCAGCCGGAAAATTATCTTCCCGCGTTGCATTACCTGCGTTAATACTGGCACCCCGGAGTTTATAGCCGGTCATATTGCCCTGTGCATCCAAAGCAGCCTCAAACCGGTAACGGACGGCTGGCCGGTAGCTGCCTCCGGTCATATCGTCTTCCCGCGTCCAGATAACTTTTACGGGCGCATTGACTAATTTCGACACCTGCACAGCTTCAACCACATAGTCGGATTTGAGCCGCCGACCAAAGCCGCCCCCCATTCGCGTGAGTTGCACAGTCACTTTATCGGGCGAAATACCCAGCAACTTAGCGGTGTCATTACGGGCCAGTTCGGGCGTTTGTGTTGGACCAACCAATTCGACGCCATCCGCCCGAACATGCGCAAAGAAGTTCATTGGCTCCAGCGGGTTATGCGGCAGAAATGGACACTGGTATTCGGCTTTCACCACTTTTGCGGCACTTTTAAACGCCATTTCTACGTCCCCATCTTTCCGGCGAACAGTTGCGTCCGTTCCATCTAACAATTCTCTAAACAGCCGGTTATGATCGGCTGTGCTTTCAAGTGCATCTGCTTTTTCCCACTCAATCTTCAGTGCGTCTTTCGCTTTCTTTACCTGCCAAGTCGATTTACCAACAACGGCTACGTTATTAGTAAACGTTACTACATCAATAATACCTGGCATAGCTTTGGCTGCTGTTGCATCCAGCGATTTCAATTTATACCCAAAAGCAGGCCGTTGAATCATGGAAAACAACATACCCTCCCGATAAAAGTCTAATCCAAACAGGGGCTTACCCGTGATGATTTTAGGATTATCTACGTTTTTAACGGTGCTGCCAATCAGTTTAAACTCTTTTATTTCTTTAAGCTTAACCTCATTGGGCACAGGCAACTGAGCCGCTTCAGCAGCCAGTTCGCCATAACTCAGTTTACGGTTACTGGCCGAATGAAGCACAAAGCCTTTATCGGTTGTCAACTCGGTTATTGGCGTGTTCCATCGCTTCGCGGCTGCCTGCAACAGCATTTGCCGGGCTGTCGCTCCGGCAGTCCGAAGGCGTTTCCAGGAGTGCGGAATAGAACCACTACCACCAGCTACCTGCCGCTCAAATTTTTTCGTATCGAGTGGAGCCTGTTCAACAACAACATTCGCCCAATCGGCGTCTAACTCTTCAGCAACAATAATTGGAAAAGCAGTTTTTATCCCCTGGCCAACTTCAGGATTTGGCGATAGAATAGTAATAATACCCTGCTGACTAATAGAAAGATAACTATTAAAGTCAACGCCAGGTAGAGCAGCCACATTGAAGGTGGTAGCTGTAGCTGCCTCTGATTCAAACCAGTTGAAACCTAAAACAAGGCCTCCTCCAGTTAGGGCGGCTATTTTTAAAAAATTTCTTCGACCCGAATGTCCCGCCGTTTCCATAACTATTTAGCTTTTATCGTCTTAGTGGCTCCGGCAGGTGCGGTTGTTGTGGAAGAAGCCAGTTTGACTGCTTCCCGAATACGGTGATACGTTCCACAACGACATAGATTACCAGTCATCGTATCGTCAATTTCAGCCTGTGTCGGCTTCGGATTTCGTTTAAGCAGTGCAGCCGCCGTCATAATCTGGCCGGCCTGACAATACCCGCACTGTGGTACATCTAATTTATCCCAGGCCTGTTGAACAGGGTGATTCCCATTAACAGACAGGCCTTCAATAGTTGTTACTTTTGACTTACCCACCGATGATATGGGCAACACACAGGCGCGGGTAGCTTCTCCATTCAGGTGTACTGTACAAGCACCGCATTGAGCAATTCCGCAACCGTATTTGGTACCGACTAATCCGAAACTATCGCGAAGCACCCACAAAAGGGGGGTATCTGGTTCAACGTCGGCTTGATAACCGCGCCCATTGATTTGTAGTTTGAATATGGCCATAAGAGAGTTAATTGACTGGGAATACCTAAGATAAGAAAAAGAAAAGTATTTCTTTCTTTACTCACCCGAATAGGATTAAACGCATACCGCCGACCCTTTTCAGGAATCGGCGGTATGCTTAGCAACGCAAAAAAGCCGTTGTCCCATGGGAGAACGGCTTTTTCAATTTCAGTCAGGT
>CAXTKE010000021.1:0-50962 GCA_964244845.1 uncultured Spirosoma sp. | reverse complement strand
AGTTGGCATCGTAGTTGAGTGTCAGGGTGAGACGCCTACCCGGTACGATGATTAGGTTAAACGGGTAGTTCGTTTGAGAAAAACTATGTTGATGAAGTGCTAAATCAGTACCCTCCTGTACTATGTCGGCCAGCGGAAAATTTTCGAAAATGAAGAGATGATCAAACAATTTATTCTTTTGCGGTGTGAGCGATTGGATGGTTGACAGGGGTACGTATTTGTGAGGGTCGGCTTCACTATTCGCTGTGTGTACAGTTCGCAGGAGTTGTTGGAAAGTCGTGTGTTGGTCGAAGCGGATGCGCGTGGGGAGGGTGTTGATGAAGAGGCCCACGATGTGCTCGACGTCGGGGATTTGGGCGGGGCGGATGGAACAGACGGAGCCGAAGACCACGTCGCATGTGTCATTGTAGCGGGCCAGCAGTACGCCCCACAATGCCTGAAAAAATGTATTCAGTGTAACCTGATTTTCGGCCGCGAAGGCATTGATCTGCTGCGTGATCGACTCGTCAAGGACTACGCTAATTTCTTGATTTTTATACCCTTGCTGATGTGAATCACTTACAGCTCGAATCGTAGTTGGGGTGGTAAATTCCTCAAGGTATTGGCTCCAAAAAGCCGTTGATTCTGCTTCGTCACGAGTTTCGATCCATTGGATGAACGATCGGTAGTTACCGGCAGTGGGTAATACCGGTTGCTGATTAGCTACCAGAGATTCATAAATCGTGAAGAATTCACGGATTAGAATACCAGTACACCAGCCGTCCATCAGGATGTGGTGAAAACTCCAGATAAAGTCAAATTCGCCCTCAGCTAACTGCAAAAGCGACACCCGAATCAGTACGTCTTTATTTAGATCAAACGAACGCTGGCGATCCTGTTCCAGAAACGCTTGTTGGTAACGTGCCTGTTCGTCTGAGTTGAGACCACGTAAATCTTCGTAGTGAAAATCAATAGACCGCTTTCTGAGGACGATCTGAAGAATCTCATCCGTCTTCTTATGGGTAAATACTGTTCGTAGAACGTCATGACGGGCCATGACCTGGTTAAGACTTTTTTCCACCAGCGCCACTTGTAAGAGCTGGTACAGGCGGTAACTTGTCTGGCTGAAATAAGCCGCCCCAGTTTCCGTTTGCGCGTGGAAATAAATTCCTTCCTGCATAGGACTCAGACGGTAGATATCCTGAATATTCTTGGGATTAAGATCAATGTTTGTCATATCCTCTAAGGCTATTTTAATCAAAAATGCTTTCTAATTCGTTGATTGAAAGGTGCTTATAGCTCAAATCGCTGGGCGTCAGCAAGGTCGTCTGCTGGGCTGAACAGTGATGAACGATGGCCTGTATCCAATGGGCATACCGGTTCGCAAAGCCGCTGATGCAACTTGTGTTGAACCGAAGTTTGTCATAGCGAAAATAAATAGACAGTCGTCCTTGCGTAACCACTCCCGTGACGGTAATTGGCTGGGAAATGAACAGTTTATCCTCTACACTTAAATAGTGCTCATCGGCTATGATGCGAAAGGATGATTCTGTTCCCGAATTGCCAAACTGTCCCAAATAATTAAACAGTAGCACTGGTGCGACGACAAGGTCTGTTTGCTTTTCCAATTGAGTCAGCATTCCATAACCAACACCCTTATCGGGAACCTGCCGCAGTGTTTCTTTGATGGTAATCAGATGGCGTTCGAGGGGAAGACCGACTGGCACGGGCAGCAGCACCGGATGCATAGACGTGAACCAGCCAACGGTTCTTTCTACTGACACCGCAGGCAGAATTGCCTCGCGCCCGTGGCCTTCCAGCAGCAGTGGTAGTGATTCGTAGCCGAACGTATCGTGAAACGCCAGGGCCAACGCAGTCAACAGCAGATCATTGATTTCCGTATGATATGCGTATGAGGACGTCGTTAATAGGGACTGTGTTGTTGACTCGTCGATCTGGAACGAGGTTTTCCCAACCGTGCGGCAAAGTCGTTCCGGCTGATGAGCCTCCGGCAGTAGTGGCCAGATTGCGGCTATTTTGGCCCAGGTTTTTCGCTGGATCGACTGAAAAGTGGTCTCGGCAGCAAGTTGATTTAACCCTAACGACCATGTTTTATAACTATCTGTCTTTGCTGGCAAGCTAAGCGGCTGATTGGTAGCGGCTTGTTCGTACAACGTCTCAATGTCTTCCAGAAGAATACGCCACGAAACTCCGTCGACCACCAGGTGATGAATCATAATCAGAAGCCCATTGTAAGTTGGCATTTTGATCAGGGCGGCCTGTAGCAGCGTGGCTTTTTCTAAACTGATGCCCTGACGGGTACGCTCCGCTACTTCGTAGAGCCGTTTTTCCGGATGCTGTTCATCACGCAGGTCATATACCGGAACGGTCACCTCCTGCCCAATGGGTTCATTCACTTGCGCAACACTCCTGATTTCCCAACTAAAGCGCATTCGGAGCGCATCGTGGTGTTTTACCAGGGCGTTAATAAGTGTTTGACTAAGCGCGCCGTCGAGTTCGTGGGCCGTCGCCAATAATACAGATTGTACGTAAGTGTCCGGGTTGGGCAGTGCCAGTTGGAAAAAGTCTGCCTGTATCGGCGTTAGCGGTACCGATCCCGTCACGGGTGACTGGTCGATCTGGACATCGAGCGGCTTAATCTGGCCGACCATGTCGCTTAGTCGGGGCGTTTTCAGGATGGTTCTTACGTCGAGTTTATAGCCCTTCTTATGTAATCGGGATGCCATCTGAATCGCTTTAATGGAATCGCCACCCAGCGCAAAAAACTCATCCTGTAAGTTCACCTGCGGCTTACCCAATACGTCGCTCACAATTGCTTTTAGAATGGCCGCTTCCGTGCTCACTGGTGCTGTTTCAGGTTCGGCTTCATTGGCTTCTGCCGCCTTAGGGGCCGGCAGGGCCTTCAGATTCACTTTTCCGTTGCCCGTCAGAGGGAAATTCTCCAAAAGCTCCAGGTGAGTTGGAACCATGTAATCTGGCAAGGATTGGCGTAAATGATGCCGGATTGAAGCGATTTCCGTTGGCGCGTTAACCAGCAGGTAAGCTACCAGTTGATCATTACCCATCTCATTTTTCCAAATCACAACCAGGGCGTCATTAACGACGTCAAGTTTTTGGAGCACGTGTTCGATTTCACCCACCTCAATCCGGTAGCCGTGGATTTTTATCTGATTGTCTTTCCGGCCCATAAATTCCACCTCACCATTGGGCAGCCAGCGGCTGATATCACCTGTGCGGTACATCGTATACCCGGGTTGGAAAGGATTCTCAACGAATTTATCGGCCGTTAAGTCCGGGCGGTTCAGGTAGCCAACTGCGAGACCGGCACCTGAAATGCAGAGTTCGCCCCAGACCCCGATTCCCTGCGGTTGTCCATCCTTATCCAGTATGTAGATGCGGTGGTTATCCGTTGGTCGGCCAATTACGGCTCGGCGTACAAATTGGCTAAATGGCGTACCGGGGGTAATGTGGTCGGTATCGCTGACGATTTTTTTGATGATCATACCGATTGTCGCTTCGGTAGGGCCATACTCATCAACGAAGGCAAGGTGCTGTGGTTTGAACTGAAAGAAACGCTCCAGATCCCTCGGTTTCAACTTTTCTCCGCCCACTACCACCAGTCGAACGGCGGATTCAGCGGCTATCTCCTCAAAACGAGGTTCATTCACAATCAGGTTTAAGTGCGTTGGTGTTAACTTGAGTACACTGACCCGGTACCGGTGAATCCACTCCACAAGCTCGGCTGGATCGGGGTACTGGCTTTCGGGAAATAGCACCAGCGTATTGCCATTGAGCAGCGAAACCCATAAGCTGGTATGACTCAGATCAAACGCAACCGACGACATAAGGAAATGCCTGTCTTCCAGGGTTACCTCCTGCTCCCGAACGAAATTCTGGATGTAGTTTGCCAGGGACGTGTGCCGAATTTGCGTGCCTTTCGGTTTACCCGTCGAACCCGATGTGTAGATGACGTACATGATGGCATCGGCCGTTACTGTGGACGAAGAATTATTCGTCGCTTCCCGGATGAAATCCCGTTCGTCATACAAATAGATGGGTACGTCGGCAGCCAATCCTGCAATCGATGAGTCGATCAGCACGTCGGCCCGGCAATCGTTGAGCATAAATGACACGCGGTCGTCGGGGAAATTCAGGTCAATAGGCAAGAAGGCCGCGCCCGCTTTAAGGACTGCCAAAATGCTGATAATCAACTTTTCTGAGCGCTCAACCCGAACGCCAACGATGGAGCCTTTACCCACCCCGTACACCCGAGTAAGGTGATGGGCCAGTTGATTTGCCCGTTGGTTCAGGTCGCCGTAGCTCAGTTGTCCACCGGCCCACTCCAGTGCGGTTTTACTTGGGTTAGCAGCCGCCTGTTTCTCAAACAGTTGATGAATTGGAGCCGCTTCGTAGGCAACCGTTGTCTGATTGAAGGTTTCCAGCAACTGCTGACGCTCACTGGCCGACACATAGGACAGTTCACCAATCCTGGTTTCAGGCGCATTCAGAATCGACTCGATCAGCGTGACGAAGTGGTCAGTAATCTTTTCGGCTCGTTCGGCAGTGAACAGATCGGTATTGTAGTTGAGATGAATCCGAATCGCTCCGTTATCATCCCGCACGAAAAACGTCAGGTCAAATTTGCTGAATTGCGCCGGGGTGTGATAAGGACGAATCACAAACTGATCGGCTTCGATGGCGCTGGCGGCCGCAATGTCTGTGTTATTGACCACCAACATAACATTAAACAAAGGCGACCGACTTATGTCGCGTTCAAGGGGCAGTTCAGCCAGGAGTTGGTCAAACGGATAGGTTTGGTGGTTGAACGCTTCCAGCGTTTTCTGCCGAACAGCCGTCAGTAAGTCAGTGAATGGCATATCGGCGGTCAGCTCATTGCGCAGGGCTAACGTATTTAGGTAATAACCAACCTGGTGTTCCAGATCCACGTTATCACGCCCGGCAACAGGAGCACCAACGACAATATCTGTCTGGTCTGTATAGCGATACAACAAGACGTTTAAAGCCGCTAACAGATTAATGAACAACGTAGTATTGTGCTGTTCGCCCAATCTGTCTAACTGGCGGCTCAAGGACTCTTCCAGCGTGAAGACTACTTCAGCGCCTGCGTAGGTTTTAACCACAGGCCGGGCAAAATCTGTTGGCAGGTCGGTTGCCGGTGCTTCCTGAGCAAATTGATTGAGCCAGTACGCTCTGGACGACGCATTGCGGTTTAGGTATTTATGCTGCCAGGCGGCATAATCGCGGTACTGAATACGCAGGGCAGGCAAGCTGGCCGGTATGCCCTTAATGTACGATTTGTACAAAGTCATGACCTCATTGACAAAAACGCCCAGTGACCATTCGTCGGCAACAATGTGATGAATCGTGAATGACAGCAGGTATTGCTGCGGGTCCAGCTTAATCAACAGTGTCCGCAACAAGGGCCCTTTTTCGAGTTTGAAGGAATGGGACCCTTCCTGGCGGATCAACGTGGCAGCAATTATGTTGGCATCGGCCAGGTTTGATAAATCCGTCCATCGAACACGGAATGCACAATCGGCAACCGGCGTGACCCGTTGTTTGGGTTCGCCCTCAATCAGCACGAACGTCGTCCGGAGGCTTTCATGCCTCTCAATGAGGGTGTTAACGGCTTTTTCCAGTAAATCTCCACTGAAATCCCCATCGATAGCAAACGTTCCCTGGATGTTGTAAGCGGTCAGTCCATTATCGAATTGGCTTAACGCCCACAACCGACGCTGACCAAACGAGAGTTCATAATACGCCTGCTCCGGCACCGATTCAATAACCAGCAGCGTTGTTGCCATTCCTTTATCAACCAGGGCTGAGAAAGTGTCGAGCGTGGGGTTGGCGAACAAGTCGCGAACCGTCATTTTGACGGAAAATTCTTTGGCGACGGCCGACAATACGCGAACCGCTTTAAGCGAGTGCCCACCCAGTTCGAAGAAATTTACGGTGGCACTGGCAACCTCTTTATTCAGAATCGCTGCCCAAATGGCAGCCATCCGGCGTTCGGTTTCGGTGGTCAGCGCACTTTGCCCGGCGGGTTCGGTCGTGAGCCGGTAGTTTAGCAGTGCCTGACGGTCAATTTTGCCCGTAGCCGTCATCGGCATGGCGTCCAGCTTAATCAGCCGCCGGGGAACCATATACGTTGGCAGCTTTTCAACTAAACAGTTTCGTAGTTCACGCTCATCGGCAACCTGATTTTCAGTGGCTGTCCAATAGGCATACATCACTGCGTTATCTGTGGCTTGTTTAATAACGGTAACTGCTGCTTCGCGCACGGCGGGGTGCATCATCAGGGTCTGCTCAATATCGCCCAGTTCAACTCGATAGCCGTTTATTTTCAACTGGTTATCTTTGCGGCCTTTAAATTCGATGTTTCCATCGGGCAGGTAGCGTCCTGAATCGCCCGTGCGATAGAGCCGCTCAAATCCGGGCGTGGCATAGGGATTATCAATAAATTTAGCGGCTGTCTGTTGCGGATCATTCCAGTATCCAGCAGCAAGGCCGGCCCCGGCAATGGCAATTTCCCCCCAGATACCAATTGGACAAAGCACCTGATTCTGACCCAGAACATAGATCGAATTGCCCTGCAATGCCTTTCCAATCGGAATGAATGTATCATCTGGCCGAATCGGATAATAACTCGATGTTACGCAGGTTTCCGTTGGGCCGTATTCATTGATTAAGGGAACGTTAATTTTGGCGTAAAACCGGCGAACCAGGTCGGCTGTGATGGTTTCGCCCCCACATAATACGTGTTTCAGAGAGGATAGTTCATTCACTGAATCGGTTTGTAGCCCGTTCAGAAACAGGCTCAGTGCTGTCGGGGTAAAGTGAATACTGTTCACCCCAAATCGACCAATCGTTGCCGCTAAGGCATTGGCATCGCTCAGCGTTTCTTCGTCAATTAATACCAGGCCGGCTCCCCGACACAGGCTCGTGAACAGTTCGCGGGCGGCCACATCGAAAATACAATTGGCTTTCTGTAGCAGAACATCCTGTTCCGTCAACCCAAATCGGTTGCCCATCCAGTCGGTGATGTTGACCAGCCCCCGGTGCGTTACGAGTACACCCTTCGGCTTGCCCGACGAACCCGACGTGTATAGAATACAGGCAGGCGCATCGGGTTCCCCTTCGACCGTGAACGGTGCAGGAGCAACCTCATTCAGCAACGTACGTATGTCGATAATCCTGGCCGCATCAATGGTCAATCCAACGGCCTGGTTAGACGCTTCTGTGATGAGCGCACTTAGGTCGGCGTCCTCCAAAATCTGATTGATTCGATCTGTGGGGAAGTTTGGCAGGATGGGTACGTACGCAGCCCCCGTTTTAAGAATGCCCAGCAAGGACGCCACCATATCGGGGCCACGGTCGAGCAGGAGTCCAACCCGCTGGCCCGGCCCTGCCTCAAACTGCCGACGAAGCGCAAACGCAATCGCATCAGCTCGCTCATTCAGCGTAGCGTACCGAACGGTTTCATCGCCGTAATACAACGCAACGGCATCGGGGCGACGGCGGGCTTGAGCCGTAAATAATTCGGGTAGGGTATTGGTAAGGATTCGGTAGCCCTCCGGCGCGGCAAACTCCGTTATGAGCTGATCACTTTCCGCAGCCGACAGCATTTTGACCTGGTCGATCCTAACCTCGGGGGCATTCAGGCATTCATCCAATAGTTGAATGAAGTGTTGCATCATTCGACGGATGGTGTCGGCCCGGAACAGATCCGTGTTGTAAATTAGATTGAACTGCATTTCCTTTTCCGGATTCACGAAAAACGAAAATGTCAGGTCAAACTTGCTGGTTGTCCGTTTAGTTCCGGCGGGGCTGATTTGTAGATCTTCAAATAGGTTTCCAGTATGTTCCTGCCCCTGAACGTCGAACAGGAGCATGACGTCAAACAACGGAGACCGGCTCAGGTCGGATGTTAAAGAAAGTTTATTCCGTAGTAAATCGAATGGATATGCCTGGTGTTTTTGGGCAGCAATCAGATTTTTCTGCACAAGTGCCATTACCTCCCCGAACGTAGCGTTTTCGGGGATTTTGGTTCGGATGGCAGCCGTATTGGCGTAGAAACCAATCTGATTTTCCAACTCGACGTGTTCGCGTCCAGCAACCGGCATCCCAATAACGATGTCGTCTTGTCCTGTATATCGGTGTAACAAAGCCTGGGTAGCGGCCATAACGACGGCGAAAGCACCCACACCCTGCCGATGGCTAAAGGATTGCAACGCTTGCCACTGGGTTGTTGAAAGTGTGCTGCGAAGGGTATCGCCACGATACGTTTTGAGGGCTGGCCGGGCAAAATCCGTTGGTAATTCCAGCACGGGTATGTCGCCGGCAAACTGCGACAGCCAGTATTGTTCGTGTTCGGTATGAGCTGCTGCCCGCTGTTGCTCCACACTCCACCGGGTGTAGTCTTTATACTGAACGGTGAGTGGTTTAAGTGGACTGGTTTGGTTCCGGCGAAAAGCATTGTATAAAGCCGATAGTTCACTAATGAATACTTTGAACGACCATTCATCGAACACAATGTGATGAACATTAAATAACAGGTGGTATCGCTTCGGACTTTCTTCCAATAACTGAACACGTAGCAATGGCCCAGTTTCGAGGTTGAACGGTTTATTGTTGAAGACTGCCATCTGTTGATTTACCCATTCGTTGGGTTCCTCTGCCTTATCCCGGCGAATAATGGGCAAGTCAATGTGAAAAGAACCGGTGGGCAGCACTTCCTGATAGGGTTCGCCGTCAATTGTCGGGAAGATGGTTCGAAGGCTTTCATGGCGTTCCACCAGCGCGTTAAGGGCTTTTCCAAACGCCTTTTCATCGATTTTACCATCAATAATGTAAGCCGATGATTCATGATAGGCTAAGGAGCCTTCTTCCGTCTGAGCCAACAGCCACAACCGCTTCTGCGCGTTCGACAAGTCATAATTCGCAGCGTCGGGAGCCAGCGTTATAGTGGTTACTGTTGAAGTAGCTTCCGGTCTGACATAACGTCCCTCTATATACGCGGCCAGCTCTTTTACACTGGGATGCGCATAAAAGTCTTCAAAGTTGAGCGCATAGTCCCATTGTTTATTAATGCGATTCAGGATTTGATTGGCCAGCAACGAATGACCTCCCAAAGAAAAGAAATTGTCCTCCGGCTGAAGATCGTCTGTTTTCAAGACTTCTTTCCACACCAGCAACAGCCGGTTTTGCGTCCCCATTGTCTGTTCCACGCAGGCGCAGAATTGTTCCAGCAGGGGATAATCAAACAGGTCTTCAAAGGAAAGGCGTATACCAAAAAACTTGTTGATCTGATTAATAACCTTCGTTGCCTGAAGGGAGTTGCCACCCAATTCGAAAAAATGATAGTCCAGCGATACCGCGTCGATCTGCAGAATTTCTTTCCAGATCCCAGCTATCTTCCGCTGTACCGAACTCATGGCTTCTGCGGCAGATCTTGCATTCGACTCAGTTGGTTTAGTCTGCATCAACTGTTCGAACGACGTGGCCGTTTCACGAATCCAGACCCGCGTTTGTGCAAACTGGTAGGCGGGTAGTTCGATCCGTCGGCCCGTATGGTCGCGGTAAACCTTGGACCAATCGATTGAAAATGAATTCAGATAAAGCGCCAGAACTAATCCCGGAATAAGACGATCCGGACTTTGTTCTGGTTCAAATACCCGCACAGCATCGACCAGAGCGGCTTTTTGCTGAATGCGTTGCGTAATTGATGACGTTACCGCCATGTCTACGAACAGCACGTCTCCTTTAGTGGCTTCCCGGTTTACCAGAGCTTGAATTCGCTGATCCAGGGTGTTGGCCTCCTCGACCGGATAGTGCGGTAATGCCGCACCAACCTCCGAAAGTGTCAGTTTACCCGTAATGACGTCGACCAGCATTTTACCCTGCCCAACCCCCAGCAGACTGCCCGTGCTAATCCCGAAAGAAAGCAGTAATTGATAATAGGCATATTGAAAAGCAAGGCCGTTGAACGTTGCCTCCGATACGTCTGTCGGCCGGTGCAGCAGAAAGGCGTTATGATGCCGGGCAAAAACGGGGTACTTACGTAAACCATCGAACCAACGTTGGTTACCGGTGGCCATCTGTCCAGCGAACAGAAAGATAAGCCGGGGGGCGGTTTTCTGATCAGATTCCGTACCGTCGGCAATCAGTGCTTCCAACTGAACAACCACTTCGTTTAGATCGTTGGCCAGGAAGGCGGCCCGATATGGGTGGTGGCTGCGACCTACGCCCAGCGTGTAGGCAATATTGGACAGATCAGCGTCTGCCATCGAATGAACTTTGGCAAGCAGTGCCTTCGCGTTATTGAGCAGACCAAGCGGTGTTTTGGCTGAAAGCGGAAAAAGTTGCGGTTCGTGAGTAGGCGTTTCAGTCGGTTGAGCGGCTGGCGCTTCAGACAACACAACGTGACAGTTGGTTCCACTGAAGCCGATGGCGCTCACAGCCGCATATCGTTTTTTGCCGGGGAGTACGGTCCAGGGCGTCAGTTCTTCATTTACGTAAACGGCTGAGTTGGTGAAGTCAATATGCGGATTCGCTTGCCCGGAATATACCGAAGGGTAGATCTCCCTGTGTTTCAGCGACAGCACAGTTTTGACCAGACCGGTGATACCGGCGGCAAGTCGTGTATGCCCAATATTCGATTTTATTGTGGCAACGGGGCAGATTCGTTTCGCCTGCGTAAAAGTCCGAAACGCTTTGTTTAAGCCGCCAATTTCGATGCTGTCGCCCAGTTGCGTGCCTGAACCATGCGCTTCGATAAAGCCTAAGTCCAATGGACTTATACCGGCTCTTTCCCAGGCCTTCAGGATCACCTCCGCCTGTGCCAGACTATCAGGGGCCGTCAGGCCAGCCGCCCGCCCGGCATTGTTGTTAACCGCCGTAGCGCTGATAACGGCCTGGATGTTATCCTTATCACGCAAGGCTGCTGCCAATGGTTTCAACAGCACGCAAACAACCGATTCGCCATAAGCCATGCCATTTGCCTGTGCCGAGAAAGGAATAGAACGGCCATCGGGTGAAGCCACGTCGTCAAGCTGATAGGCTTTCTTCTTAAATGGAAACAGTTCAAGATTAACCCCGCCAACCAGTGCCTGGCTCACGTTGCCCAGAATCAGCTCGTTGCAGGCATTATGCAGTGCCACCAGCGATGAGGAACAAGACGTATCAATAACCGCCACCCCACCCGTCAGGTTGAACTGCCGACTGACACGAGCGGCCACAAATTCGCTGGTGTTGCCGGTCACCAGCGTTGGCACGAACTCATCGGCATGTTTGAAATACGATAGGGTCTGATCAGAAATGTAAACGGCCGTATCGGTCCCGCTCAGTGTTTCGGCGCTATAACCGGCGTTTTCAATCGTTTCGTGAACGGTTTGCAGGAACAGACGCTGGTGAGGATCCATTGTCTGGGCTTCTGCCAGGGAAATACCGAAGAACTTATAATCGAATTTGTCGATTTCATCCAGATAGCCCCGTACCATGTATTCCTGATCGATGGGTAACGTCGTCTGACGTATACGCTCGTCGGAAATGGGTTTCAGGCTGTAGGTGCCCGACCGCAAATTCTGGTGTAATTGATCTGTATTGGGGGCATCCGGAAACCGGCCGGCTACACCAATGATGGCAACGCTGCGTTCCATTGACGGTTCAGTTAAAGGCGAGAAAATTGAGGGGCATTAAGCGAAAAAGGGGAGCTTGTCTATTTTCTCGTAAAGCGTGTTGTCGCACCAGACGTAATTAACTTTTCCCCACTCCGTAACCGAGCGCACGTCGGGAAAGAAACCGCTACCATTGTAATTAGCACTTGTGTTACACAGCAATGGCAAGCCGCTTAATGTCTGGTAGGCTGTCAGCAAATCGGTCATGACCGCATTCTCGTTTGCATTGACGGTTTGCAGGCGGGATGAACCGTCGAGATGACAGACGGCCGGAATCCGGTCGGCCCACCCTTCCCGAACGTCATGGTCGAATAACATGAAAGGGTCTTTAATGCCGGGGCTGAAAATTTCAGCGGAGCCTTCCTCCAGGCAAATGGGGGATACCGGGCGATAATGTTCGCGCCCCTTCACACGGTTCAGCGTCTCCTTCATCCCGGGCGATTTGGCTGCGGCAATGATACTTCGATTGCCCAGTGCCCGAGGACCAAGCTCAGCCCGACCGTTCAGAAAGACGACTGGCTCGTTCGTCGTGTGGAGCAATTCGGCCAATTTCTCAACCGGGCAGGCCTGTTGTGTCCAGCCTGCGACCGGATCATTTTTAATGATTTGCATGCCTGAGTAAACGTCCCAGTTCAGGCTGATTTTGCCAGAGCGCTGATACATGGCTGCGCAGGCAACGCCAATGGCACTACCGGAATCATTGGGAAACGGGGGTACATATACGTCGTTAAATACACCACTGTTTCGGATCGCGCTGTTCCATTTGATGTTGAGAGCACATCCACCGGCAAAGCACAGGTTCCGTGACGTTTTGTTATAGCGGCTGATTTTTTTGGCCAGTTTTTCAACCAGCATCTCCTCCACGTAGAGGTGAAAAGTAGCCAGAATATCTTCATCTGAATACGGGCTGCCTTCAATTCGCCGTTTGAACTCGTTAGCGAATACATTGGCAAATCCCATGGGTGCATTGTAGCATTCCGAATAGATGTCGTCGAAGATTGGAAATAACTCCGGGCGTGGTTTACCTAACGCGATGTAAGCCATTACCTTACCCGCTACCGATAGGCTATCCTTGGCAAACCCGCTTTTCACCTTGAAGGGTCCGAAATGTTGGGAGAATATGGTATAAATATTCCCAATCAGCAGAAAAATTGGTCCAAGATTTTCGACCGCCTTCGTTTCTGCGTCAACATAATAAAGCCGTGGATACATACCCCCATCCCAGATCAAGACGTATGAGCTTTCTTCTTTTTTGGCGAAAGGACTTGTGCAATAAGCACTTAGAACGTGCCCCGTTGCGTGCAGAAAACTGGAGTAGGAAACTATTTTCCCTTTAAACGGCAACCCATCAAACTGCCACTCCTGCAACAGATTATGTGATAGCGTCCGCTCGTGATATTGTGCGATGTTTAGCTGATGCTCAACGCCGTCACAATCGACCGTTAACCGATTGAATTCTTCGCCCACCGTTAACCGGGGCTGAATGGCCAGTGCTTCCTGATCGTAGCCACCCCAGCCATCCACTGCGAAAATATCTACCTGATCGACCGAATAGCCGTAATCGGCCAGGAGCTTTTCGATGATGTTCGTGTCTTCAATGCTAGTGTAGCGAGGGTTATTATTGATTTTTTCCAACTCGACGCTGAATACTAACTGATTGTTGTCAATAAGGGCAACCGCCCCATCATGCGTTAATTTTAATCCGCAAATAATCATAATCGTTTGGAGTTTGAAAGTTGAAATGCAGAGGGTGTTCTTAAAAATCAATTGTCTCGAAAACAGGCGCATCAACCATCTCCTGATCAGCATTGCCAACCAGCAAAGCCAGCTTTTGAATGGTTGGGTGGCTAAAGATTTGATGAATTTCTACCTTATCCGGGAAGAGGGTATTAACCTCCAGTTGTGCTTTAATAGCCTTTAGGGAGTTAAGACCCACCTCAAACAGGTTCTGATCAACGCTAATTCGAGGCAGCATCAGTACGTGCTCAAAGATGTTTGCCAACGTATGTTCCAATTCGTTCGACGGTCCCGTGTAGCGAGCATTGGTATCTATTCCGTCGTTGAGCGTAGTCAGTTTGTCGCGGTCGATTTTGCCGTTGATGGTCAGTGGCATTCGGTCAAGCTGATTAATCCGCGTCGGAATCATGTAGGCGGGTAGCCGGGTCATCAAATACTGCTGAATGTTGGCGGATGTTTCGGATCGATCCATGGTGATGTACGCCACCAGGTATTTATCCTGACCCGGATCGCTTTTTGCCAGCACGACGGCCTCTTTAATGTGAGGATGCGTTGTCAGCACCATTTCAATTTCACCAGGTTCAATCCGGTAGCCTCGTAATTTGAGTTGTGTATCCATGCGGCCCTGGTAATCGAGTCTGCCGTCAGGGAGCCAGCGTGCCCGGTCACCAGTCTGGTAAAGAGTGCCTTCATGAAATGGGTTGGCGTTAAATTTCTTCTGCGTTAGTTCAATACTGTTGCGATAGCCTGCACCTACCCCGTCGCCCCCAACGCAGAGTTGTCCCCAAACGCCCACGGGCACGAGTTGCTGTTCGGCATCCAGAATATAGATGTATGTGTTTTCGATGGGTCGTCCAATGGTAATTGGCTGATCGAGTTCAACGTGTTCGATTGTGCAACCAACGGTGGTCTCCGTGGGGCCGTATTCGTTATAAATCCGCATGGCTGGATTTAGCCGTTTTAAGGTCTGTATGTGCTCGTCCAGGAGTGCTTCTCCACCAACAATGGCGCATTCAACATTAGTGGACGCGACAGGCAGACTGGCCAATAGCGATACGTGCGCCGGTGTCAGTTTCACCGCCCGCATACCACCATCCAGGCTGAAAACACCTTGCAGAATTGCATGAATCGGTTTCGATGGCATGATGGCAACCGTATCGCCCCGCAACAGTGGCGAGAAAATCGTCGTTAGGGTCAGATCAAAGGCCAGCGAGGTAAACAGCGGCATGGTCTGCCCGGTAGTGCTGCCGAAGTAGCAACTATTTGTAAATAACAGGTAGTTAACAATACTGCTCTTCCGAATTTCGACGCCCTTCGGGTATCCCGTTGAGCCGGACGTGTATAAAACGTAGGCGAGGTGATTCGGCTGGGGTTCGGCTGGGATATCCGTCGACGCATAATCAGTCAGTCCATCGAGCTGAATGTCGATAGCGATGGTTTGCCCGTCGAACAGTTCAGTTATCTCGAAGAATTTATCGGACGTAGTCATAACCACCGGAACCTGACTATCGCGGAGCAAATAGGCCAAGCGTTCTCTGGGAACGTCTGCATCGATAGGTAAAAAGGCCGCACCGGTTTTTACAACACCCATCAGGGCCACAATCAGCTTGTTCGATCGCTCTGCCCAGAGACCAACCACATCACCGCAACCAACCGTATACGTTTCCGTTAACCAACGTGCTACCCGATTCGACGCTTCGTTGAGTTGACGATACGTCAGGGTTTCTCCATTGGCTTCTACGGCAATTGCGTCCGGCGTTTTACGTACCTGCTCTTCAAAGAGTTCTTTAATGGTTGCGTTTGGGCGTTCGACAAACGGTCCGGTTCCAAACTCCGTCAGGAGGATTGCTTGTTCGTTTTTAGAAAGGTAATTTAGCGATGCCAGCGTAGCCTCGGGGTTCAGGGCAATGGACTGAATCAGGTTTTCAAGATGACTGAAGATTCTATCGACCCAGTCTTCATCAAACAATTCCGTAGCAAATTCGAGTCGCAGCGAAAGCGTCTCTTCCTGATGATAGAACGTAAACGACAAGTCAAATTTACTGTTGGTTTCTTGCCGGTTGATTTCCCGCATGGTAAAGGTATTGAACGACGGCTGCGGGGTTATGTATTGATAATCTACCATAACGTCGAACAGCGGGGAACGGCTGGCGTCGCGTCGAATGGCAAGGTCGTCGACCAGTTTATCGAACGGATACTGTTGATGGGAGAGGGCGCCGGTCAGCGTTTCTTTTCCGAGGGCAAGTAAATCGGCGAAGCGCTGGCCGGGTTTGAACGTCGTTCGCAGGGGCAGCACGTTGGCATAATACCCGATCTGCCTGCTCAAGTCCCGATGATTTCGTCCCAGCACGGATGTGCCAACCGTCAACTCATCCTGACCCGTGTAGCGGTGTAGTAGCGTTTGCGTAGCCGCAAGAAGCACATTGAACAGACTCACTCCGCTCGCGCCACTGAGTTGGCGCAAGGCTTCCACGGTTTCAGCACTAAACATCCGGTAACGGCTTTCACCGCTCAGGCTCTTCGTGGCAGGACGCATCCGCTTGATAGGCAGTACGATAGCCGAGGGTTCGCTGGCAAATTGCGACAGCCAGTAATTCCTGTCAGCCGCAAAAGCACCCGTGTTTACTTTCTGCTCTTGCCAGTCAGCATAATCCTTGTACTGAATGGGCAATTCCGGCAGAGATAGCGGTTGCCGGGTGAGGGCTTTGTCATATAACTGACTAACCTCATCAATCAGCACCTGCATCGATGCTTTGTCGGAGATGATGTGGTGCATCAGAAACGCAAGGAGATACGCATCGGCGTTCAGGCGGAACAATTTTACCCGCCACAGTGGGCCAGTTTCCAAATCAAAAACCACCGTCGTCATGAACTGCTTAGCCGCTTCGATGGCTATACCCTCCGAGTCAGCACTGCAATCTTCGAATTCCAGCGTTACGGGCAATTGGTCGCCTGAATGAATGCGCTGCTTTAAACCGCCCTCGGCCCAGCTAAACGTTGTCCGCAGGCTTTCGTGTCGCTCGGACAGGGCCGTTAATGCCTGGTTCATTGCTGAGCAGTCAATCCGCCCCTCAAGTTGCTGGAGACTTGAGATGTTATAAGCCCCCTGCGGATTTTCTATTTTTTCAACCATCCACAGTCGCTGTTGGGCGTTCGACGTTTCATACCAGGTGCGCTCCGGTGTGCGCGGAATAAGTGCGTCCGTCGATGACGTCGTTTCCTTCAGAAACTGAATTAAGTCGGCTTTGCGGAGTTTAATTTCCTGTAGTAACTCGTTCGGCACGGATTCGTCCGTTGTAGCCAGCTCTAATTGCTCGTCATTAACCAGTTTAATGCTAATCTGAGCAGCACTCAATCGACGGATAAGCTCGGTTAAATTCATAATAAAATTTTTGTTAAGGGTTCTGATTTTGGCTCCGATGCACGACTGACCCAGTGCAGAGCATCGATTTCAGCGGCTACCTGTTCGATGGTTGGACGCGAAAAAATAGTTTTTAACGGCACCTTGACGCCCATCGATTCTTCAATCTGAAGACTCAACTGCCAGACCAGCAGTGAATGTCCCCCCAGGGCGAAAAAGTTGTCCTGTAATCCAATCGCTTTCCGATTCAGTAAGCCCTGCCAGATGGTTAATACCTGTTCTTCTGTGGCGGTTCGGGGTAGCGCAACTACTGGCGCGGATGAGTTGACAGGCTCAACGGCTTCGTCTGAATAACTAAGCTCCTTTACCTGAATAAACGCGGACGGGATTAGATAATCGGGAATGTTCAGCCCCAGATACTTGCGAAGTTTATCGGTTGAAAGGGGCTGGTCAGCGGTATAGTAAGCCAGCAACTGCGGTGCTCCATCGGGCTTAGATACGAAGCGAACGGTTGCGTCGGCTACGCCCCCAAATCGTTTTATAGCAGCCGCAACTCCTTCATTATTAATGCGATATCCTCCCGGCCCATATTCATTGTTAACCGAACTGCCCAAAAATTCCAGACTGCCGTCGGGTCCCATGCGAACCCGATCGCCCGTACGGACCATCGTCTGACTCCAGGTGGCGTTGAACTTATCGGCAACAAACGTCGATCCTTCAATAGTTGAGTCGGTAACAAATCCAGGGGAGACCCCAATCCCACCGATGTATAATTCCCCGTCTACGCCCTCGGGCACCCAATTATGATACCCGTCGAGCACGTAATAGTATGTATTTGGCATTGGTTTAGCGATGCCGTTGACAGCCGCGATTTCGGTGGCTGTTAGTTCCTGAAAACTCGACCGAATCGCGCCTTCGGCGGCCGTGCCAGCCCAGATCCATTTCGTTGTTGGCAACAATTGATTGAGTTTGCGGCCCAGTTCCCTAGGCAAGGCATCCCCATTCAGAAAGACAACCTTAAGCTGGTTTTTAGTGGCCAGTTCCTCACTTATCTGTGGATTACTCAACAGGTAGGCAACCGTAGCCGGCACGGTGTTCCAGACGGTTATGGCCTCCTCCACCAACATGGTTTTGAGCTGCTGATCATTGCGAATATCGTCGCGCCCGGCAATAACGACCGTCCCCCCACTGGTAAGCATACCGAAAAGGTCATACAGTGATAAATCGGAGTTGAGCGGCCGGACGAACAACGCTTTTTCACCCGACCCAAGTCCGTAGGTTTCATTCACGCAGTGAACCAGATTTACGACAGCCCGGTGGGTTATGCGTATCGCTTTTGGTTCGCCGTTGGCACCCATTGCGGGCAGCACACAAGCCGTTGCCGTCTCCGCACAAGGCAGTTGACAGTCGGCAGCGTTGTACGTGCCATACGCTTCGCTCCAGACGGGAACCATTCGCATTCCCTGGGGGACGTTGAGCAATGATGACTGGTCCGTTAGGATTAACTGGACAGCCGCAGCCGTCAGTAACCCGTTTCGCCACAGAACTGGCGCGGCTGCGTCGATGGGTACATAACTGGCTCCCGTTTTCAGGATGGCGAGCATGCCTATGATAAGCGCCTGGTTCCGCTCACTTACCAAACCGACCTGGTTGCCCGGTTGAACGCCGAGCGTCTGTAAGTGACGAGCCAACTGATTTGCCTTGCGGTTTAACTCGCCATAGCTCAGCCCCATCTGTTTCTGACGGACTGCCACTGCATCCGGATTGTCAACTACCTGACGCTCAAATAACCTATGGAGCGGTGATTGATAGTCGAAATTGGTATCCGTACGGTTTAACTGATTGAAATAGGAAGCAGTCTCGTCCGATTCAAGGTAATCAACTTCATCGATGGGCACTTCGGCGTTTTCTACCAGCAAGTGCACCAGTCGAGACAGATGCCGTCCCATTTTCGCAATGCGCTCCTGACGGAACAAGTCTACATTGTATTCGATTCGAATGACCGCCTGCCCCTCCGTTTCCCGGAAATAAATGGTAAGGTCGTATTTGTTGGAGCAGAAGTCAACTTCATAGGCATTGACTGTCATATCCGCCCATTGCCGGTTGTGGGCGGGAAACTCTTCGTGAATAACCATTACATCGAAGAGGGGCGACCGGGAAATGTCCCGAACGATTTCCTGGTCCTCAACAATCCGGTCGAACGGGTAGTCCTGGTGGATTAAGGCCTCCTGCACCGTACGTTGGGTTTGGGCCAGCAGCGAGGCAAAGGTTTCCTGCGGGTTAAATGACGTGCGTATCGGCAGAGTATTAAGGAAAAGTCCAACCTGGCTGTGTAGCGCAGGATGATTACGACCCGCTACAGGTGTACCGATAAGTAGTTCGTTCTGGCCCGTATAGCGATGGAGCAACGTCTGAACGCTTGCCAGCAATACCGCAAATGGACTCGTTCCGGCCGCGCTGGCCCGTTGACGCACTTGCTGCGACAACCCGGCTCCCAGAGTAACCGTGTGACCGGCACTTCGATAGGTCTTGTGCGCAGGCCGTTGGTAATCGGCAGGTAGTTGCAGCACCGGCAACTCGCCAGCCAGTTGCTGCGCCCAGTAGTGCCGTTGTTGTTGCACCTGGGGCGAACTCAGGTAGTGGTTTTGCCAAACCGCAAACTCCTTATATTGGATGGTCAGTGCGTCAATCACAACCGTTTTCCCGGCCATCCGGGATGTATACTGATTCATCAGTTCACCGTGCAGGTTGTTCAGTGACCACCCATCGGCAATACTGTGGTGAATGACATACTGAAATACATACGTTTTTTCAGCTAACCGGGCCAGGTTGAATCGAACCAGAACATCGGTGCTTAAATCGAATGGCGTTTCGGCAACTGTGCGTAAAAAGACATTGGCTTGTTGTTCAGCGTCAGATTCATGGCTCAAGTCGCGGTAATCAACCGTAACACGCGCCGATTGGGCTGGATGAATGACTAATTTGGGCGTTCCCTGAAGGCTTACAATATTAGTGCGCAGGCTTTCGTGTCGACCGACCAACTCCTGAAGTGCCTGTTCAAAAACAGATCGATCCAGGTCACCCTGCATGTGTAACGCCCGAACCATATTGTAGGCGGTGAGTTTATCGTCAAGCTGGTGCAGGAACCACAATCGTCTTTGCGCAGACGATACCTCGTAGTGAGCCTGTTCCGGTAGTGCTTCAATGGTGCTCCAGTTCTGTGGTTCCACCAAAACGGCTTCCTCGCTCATTGGTTTTGCCAGCAGATTCAACAGAATTTGTTCAAACGTGTTGCCCAATTTGGCTAATTCACCTGCATGAAGACGGGCATTGTTGCCGGTGAAATGAATGGTTAATTCATTGTTTTGAATCATCCCGACAACAGACAGGTCGTACAAAGGCTGTTCTTCACTGCGTTGAGCGGATCGCCAATCATCGGTTGCTATGGTTAGGCCACTTCCGGCAACGGACTGGGTGAAATCGCCGAGGTAATTGAAGCAAATCGATGGTCGGTTAGCGGTAACCGCAGCACCAGGACGTAGGTACCGATAGATTCCGTACCCAACGCCTTTGTTAGGAACTCCCGACAGGACTTGTTGAACCCGTGTGTAGTTTAGGTCGAGCGAGTCGGTTGCGGCTACGTCGAACACACACGGATACAGCGCGGTGAACCAACCCACCGTCCGACTCAGATTGAGCGGGATAGTTAACTCTTCACGGCCATGCCCTTCCATGAGAACGCGGTAGCGACCCCGTGCGTACTGGTTGTCGAGGGCAAGCAGTAACGCTGTCATCAACAGCGGATTAGCTGAAGCCGACCGGTTAAGAAATTGCTCCGTTTGGGCTGCGGTAGCTCGAAAAGACCATTCGATTGACTGATCCGGCAACTGCGTTGGTGTAAAGCAACTGTCGGTAATAACCGCGTCGTTTCCTTCCCAATACTCCACTTCCTGCTTAAATGCGAGGCTTTGTCCGTACTCGCTCTGTGCACGTGACCAGGTCTGGTAGCTATCGGTTTTGAGGGGTAATTGAACGTCGGTGCCCGCGTTGAACGCCTGGTAAGCGGCCCCAAAATCGTCCAGTAGAATCCGCCAGGAGACGCCGTCGACCACCAGATGATGGCAAACAAGCAGCAATTGGTCACCATCATCCAGATGGGCTAAAATCGCTTTAAACAGAGATCCCTGGGTTGGATCAATACGTTCCTGTACCGTTTGAGCGGCTTCGTTTAATTGCTCTACAGCGTTCGGCTGTCCCTGCAAATCAAGAATGGACAACTCGAACGAACGAGCGACTTCTGGGATATAAGCTTGCTGATCAATCCCTTGCCCTATAAATACTGTTCGTAAAGCGTCATGATGGGTTTGAATTAACGCCAATGTTTGCCGAACGGCCTCAGCATCCAATCGCTCATTGCTTTTCAGGAGAACGGACTGCGTATACTGATTCGGTTTTTTATAATTCCGGCTGAAAAAATCGTGTTGAATTGGTGTCAGCACCACGTCACCCTGTACGGGCCCTTGATCGGCTCGACGCTCCAGCGGTGTTACGAACGTGGCGGCATCTGCCAGTACGGGATGCTGAAATAGGTTTCGCACTTCCAGCCGATAACCCGCTTTGTAAAGCATCGATACGACCTGCATCGCCTTGATTGAGTCGCCCCCGATCCGGAAGAAATCGTCGGTTAGGCTTACCATCTTTCGGCCTGCCACCTGAGCTACCGCATCAGCCAGTGCTTGTTCGCTGGCGTTCCGGGGCACCATGCATCCGGTCTGATCCGACGCCGTCTGGGGGGGGGCAGGCAGCCGCTTCTGGTCAATTTTTCCATTGCCCAGTAGCGGAAACGAGTCCAGTGACACGTAGGTAGCGGGTACCATGTAGGGAGGTAGATGGGTCGCCAGAAATTGACCGAGCGGTTCTGCCTCAATTGACGAGGGCGTGGTGTAGTACGCCACCAGCCCATCACGATAAACGGTAACGGCCGCTTCAGTAACTCCCGGATGCTGACGAAGCACCTGTTCGATTTCTCCCAGTTCGACCCGATAGCCGCGAATCTTAACCTGCCTGTCAATTCGGCCCATCAGTTCAATACGACCATCAGGAAGCCGTCGGGCAATGTCGCCCGTGCGGTACATCCGACTATGCGGACCAAATGAACAGTTGACAAACTTCTGCGCAGTCAGTTCGGGATTACCCAGATAGCCGATTGCCAGACCCGGCCCGGCAATACAGAGTTCACCCCAAACGCCGATACCTTGCAACCGCAGCAGTTCGTCCACTATGTAAGCGGCTGCGTTCGCAATGGGTTGCCCGATAACCGGCCGCAGCGAAAAGTCTGACAGTGAAAGCTCGTTCGCGGACGAAACGTCTCTTTTTCCAATCGTCTGAGCTACCGTGCCTATGGTGGTCTCAGTCGGTCCATAGTGGTTAACAAACAGGGTTTCGGTGGATTTAGCCGCGTGAAAACGGGTAATGTCATCCGGCCGTATCTTTTCACCGCCCAGTACCACCAACCGCAGTGCCAGCTTTTGAGCGTTCGTTACAAAATCGGGCTGGTCGAGTAACAGACCGAAATGAGAAGGCGTCAATTTCACAAAGGAGATATTATTGTTCAGCAGTATCTGCAAGCAAGTAGCTCCGTCGAAGTGTTCTTCTTCCGGCAAAATGTGCAGGGTGCTACCACTCAGCAGCGCGGGCCATAAACTTGTGTAGGACAGATCAAAGGCAACGGAAGAGAGCAGCAACGTGCTATCCTTCGCTTTGATTTGGTAAGTGGTGGTAAACCAATGCACATAATTTTGCAGGGCCGTTTCCGGAATGGTAACGCCTTTGGGATGACCTGTAGAACCAGATGTATAAATGGTGTAAACCGGATCAGTCGCTGCTTTTTTAACCGATAGGTTTTGGGTCGACCGATTGGTCGCCTTTAACGCATCAATATGAACAGCCGGAACGGAACCGGCATAGCTCCCTGGTTGGTCGGTAATGAGCAGGACCGACCGGCTGTCGTTCAGCAAATAGGCCAGCCGTTCCGATGGGCAGGTTGGATCGATGGGCAGGTAACTCGCTCCAGTTTTGAGAATAGCCAGTAAACTGACCATTAGCTCAGCCGACCGGGTGATCTGCACGGCAATCAGGGATTGAAGCCCGATTCCGTAAACCTGCCGAAGCTGGTGAGCCTGTTGATTGGCCCGTTCGTTGAGTTGTTGATACGTCAGACTTTCGTTACCAAAAACGATGGCCTGTTGGTTTGGCTGGTTGTTGACGGCCTGTTCAAACCACTCAATAATGGTTGGTTCGGTTGACTTCGGCAGTGCGGTCTGGTTGAAGGCGTCTATTAACTGCGTTTGTTCGCTTTCCCGGAGGTAGCAAGCCGTTGAAATGGCTTCGTCAGGATGGGCCACCAGCCAGTTCAGCAGTTGCTGGTAGTGCATCAGCATGCGTTCCGCCCGTTCAGCCGTAATCAAATCTGTATTGAAAACTACCTGGATAACCAGGCCTTCCGGTTTTTCTTTTGCCAGAATCGTGAAATCATACTTGCTGTAGGCCGTTACCGGATTGCAGTCGGCAATGTGTAACGGCTGATCCTGGTTGGTCAGGGGCGTCGTTTCCGTGTTATACAAAACCAGCATAACATCGAACAACGGGGAACGGTCCTTAGCGGCCGGTTGTGTCAGCGATTCAAGGAGTAGTTCGAAGGGATACTGCTGGTGGGCGAAAGCCGCCGTCGTGCGCTGCCGAACAAAGGCCAGATAGTCTGAAACGGTCTGGTTTCCATCAATGAGTTGCCGCAGGGCCAGCGTGTTGATGTAGCAACCGACCTGATCCATCCATTCGGGATGTTCACGACCGGCCACGGGGGTTCCGATAACAATGTCGTTCTGGCCCGTATAGCGATGGAGGAGCAACTGCAGGCCCGCTAACAAGCTCATGAACAGGGTCGTGCCCTGACGATGACCAAACTCTTTTAAGGCCTCCGTCCGTTCGGCATCGAAGGTTAGGCTAACCGAAGCGCCATTGTATGTTTTGGTGGCTTTCCGGGCAAAATCGGTGGGTATTGCCAGGGGCAGGGGCAGGGTTTCGAATTCGTTTTTCCAGAAGTCAGCCGCAGCCCGACCCCGGTCTGTTTTGAGCAGTTGTTGCTGCCAGTTAACAAACTCTTTGTGCTGAATCCTCAAGGGGGCAGACTCATTTTCTTCTCCCCGCAGCAAACCGGCATAAGCGGTTAGTACGTCCTGCATCAGCACGTTTAACGACCATTCATCCGCAATACTGTGGTGGATCGTTAGCAGTAAAGTGGCCGTCGATGCCGAGGTTTGAACGACCTTTATGCGCAGCAGGGGTGCTTTGTCCAGCTCGAAGGGTTGCCGATTTTCAACCCTGCCAAGTTCCTCCAGGAACGCCTGCCGACCTGCCTTATGCTGCCAGTCGAGCCATTCGGGGATAAGTGTCGGTTCGTTATCAATCGTTTGCCGAACGACACCCGCCTGCTCGATGAAACGGATGCGCAACGCTTCATGCCGCCGGCCGATCCGCTGCCACGCGGTCTGGAAAAGCGCAGGATTCAGTATTCCATTCAGATCGTACTGCACCGTAATGTTGCTCACGCCCCTCATCTGCTGGTTTTGATCCATCAGCCACATACTTTTTTGGATGGGCGAGAGATCGTACCAATCGCTCTGGATCAGTGGTTCAATGGGTTTAACCGGCTGACTTTCGCGCTCAAGGCAGTGCACCAGGGTTTCAATAGTGGGCGAGTCGAACAGGTCTCGGGTGCTGATGTCCGTTTTGAAGTAATCGTTAATAGTCGCCGTCAATTGTACAGCCTTGATGGAATCACCCCCCAGGGCGAAAAAATTATCGTGGATGCCAACGTGAGACTGGCCCAGCCGAGCCTGCCAGAGCGATTGCATAGCGGCTTGAGTGGCCGTAACTGGAGTGGCTAAGTCCGTTTTTTTGACGCCAGCCGACCTTGTTTCCCCAATGACCGGCAGCAGACCCGCCAGATACCGGCGTTTGCACTCCCGACGCTGAATTTTACCGCTGGACGTTTTCGGGATTTTAAGCGGCTCAATCAGCACAAGCGATGCCACATCGAGTGCGTGTTCCTGGCCAACCTTCTCGCGGATAATAGCCGAAATAGCCTCTATGTCCAGTTGTTTTATGTATGGTCCAGCGATCTCCTGAACAATAACTAATTGCTCCCCTTCGCTGCCATCGACGGCAAAAGCGGCTGTGCAGCCTTTTCGTAAGGCGGGATGGGCTATTTCAACGGTTTGTTCAATATCTTGCGGGTAATGGTTTTTCCCATGAATAATAACGAGGTCTTTGATTCGTCCGGTTACGTATAGTTCATTGTTCAGGCAGAAACCGAGGTCGCCGGTGCGCAGAAAAGGTCCTTCGCCGGTGTCTGCCAGAAATGCCTGGAAAATTTCCTGCGTTTGTTCGGGCCGTTCCCAGTATCCATATGCTACTGTCCGGCCAGATACCCATATTTCTCCCACTTCATCGGCTGCGCAACTGGTTTTCGTTGTCGGGTTAACGATGCGCACGGTCGTGTCGATCTCGCTGGTTCCGCAGCCGACAAATCGGCGTCCCCCTTCTGCCTGTAGAACAACTTTATGATGCTCAAGCCCATCCGTGTCCAGATCCACACACTGGATAGACCCGGGCCTGGTATGCTTGGCGGTCACTTTTAGGGTTGCCTCAGCCAGTCCATACCCCGGTTTAATTACCGATGATCCCAGTTTAGCGCCTGCAAACAAATTCTGAAAGCGACTGAGCGTTTCGGCCTTGATGGGTTCGGCACAATTGCCCAAATAGATGAGGCTACTCAAATCCAGTTCGGCCAGTTCGGATGCGTCCGTATGGATAATGCTTTGTTCAAAGGCGAAATTAGGGGCAACCGTGTGGGTTGCTCTAAAGTCCGAAACCGCTTTCATCCAACGCGTTGGTTTGGTCATGAAAGCAACTGGCGACATCAGATAACAAGTCGCCCCGTTGTACATCGTCAAAAGGATACCGGCAATCAGCCCTAAGTCGTGGAAAGCCGGAAGCCAGGAAACCATAACGCTATCGGGGGTATGCCCTGACCCTAATGCCAGATCTTCGAGGTTACTCAGCAGATTGTCGTGTCCGACCATTACGCCTTTGGGATTACCCGTCGAGCCTGAGGTGTACTGAAGAAATGCCAATGGTTTATCAGTCAGAGCGGGCCGCTGCCATGAAGCCGCAGATACCTCGTCGATGGCTTCGTAAGTGAGTAATGACATGCCGGGTGCTAACAGCTCCTTGAACTGACTGTCAAGGTGTTTGCGGATAGGCTCCGTCGTCAGAATGACTTTTGCCCGGCAATCGGCCATGATCGTCTCGATTCGGTCCAGTTTGCCATTTTTCCGGGGTGGGTAAGCCGGAACGGCAACTACGCCCGCATACAGGCACCCCAGAAAGCTGGGAATAAACTCAATACCTGGCGGAAACAACAGCAATGCCCGTTCGCCTTCAGCGCCCTGTGCCTGGAGCGTAGCCGCAATGGCCTGCGCTTTACGGTTCAGGGCCGCGTAGGTAAAGGACACGGGTTCATCGCCTGCTTTATCGGGCAGAAAGGTATAAGCGATGCGGTCAGGCGCTATCCTGGCTTGGTCGAGAAACTGATTGATCAACGTGCAGAAAGCCATTGCTGGAGGAAATTAAAACGGGCAGTGGAGACTAATTTAGTTAAGCAGCGAGGGCTACTTTGTCCAGATTCAGTAAGATATCATTGAATTCTAACGCGCTCGATTGCAGGTAGAGTGCTGTTTGACGGCTGCGGTGTTTCTGATGAAAATAGCGGGCATTCCGCATCTGGCAGTACTCTTTAAAGGCCGACGACTCTTTCGGATGCGGGTAGTGAATAGCTGAGGCCGGCCGGTGTAGAATGATTTTTACGCCGTCGGTATGCAACCTGTAAGCCAGTTCAATGTCTTCAAAGCCCCACGTCAGGTCGAAATTCAGATCGAATAAACCAACCCGGGTTAGATCATTCCGTTTTACCGACACGTTGCAGGTCCAGAAAAACACCCAGGGGGCGGGCAGGTCCTCAAGTTGGTCGTTGCAGTGCCGGTAGTTCGCTTCACGAAGATCCCAAAAGTGCTTGTTGCTGCGAAACTGCGCAATCGTGTCGTCGGGGTCGGTCGTATTGACCAGTTCAGTTAAGGTGTGATCCAACGCGTTGAACTCTTCAAAGCCGTATGCATAGCCGATCACCGCCAGTCGGTCTTCGGTTCGGTGAACGCGTATATGCTCTTCAATACAGCGAGAACTTAATAGCATCCCGGCATCCACAAAAATACAGATTGAACCAGCCGACTCATTGATACCCCAGTTGCGGGCTTCGCCGGTCCGATTGCCCAAATCAGGCTGAAAAAAATACCGAATCTGTAACGCTTTTTCGAATGAACGGACCACCTTATACGTATGGTCAGACGAGCCATCGTCAATGACAATCACCTCGAAAGATGACGGATCGACGGTCTGGTTTACTAAGGAGTTAAGTGTAAGATTTAACAGAGCGGCCCGATTATAGGCAGGGATGATAACACTGGCAACGGGTCTGAAAAGCGTTTTCATAAGTAGTCTTGACTGATGGTTGCAAGTTCATTTTTATTGACTGACTTCGTTGGCACTACGTGCCGACGCAACCGGTATCCGCAGAGGGCACCTAATCCACCGAGTAGCCCGGCGACAACTACCAGTAGCACAAATAATAGAATCGGATGCGGCAGATTGAACGATTCCGTCAATCGTTTCGTCAGCAGACCGTCAGAGGTGCTATAAAGCAGCAGGGCGTACCCAAGCCAAACCAGCGCGACAGCCGCAGCCGCCTGCGTTACGAGCCGACGGGCCGAGTATTTGTTTCCCAGCGCAGCGAGAGCGGGAACAAGTACTAAGGTCCACCACCAGGGAACGGCTACCTGAACAAAGGCGGTTAGGAGTAATACGGTGAAGAAATACGATGCTTTCATAGAAAAATTTTTAGGGTTTAGTGCGTTTTTGAGGTTGTCAAAACCAGTTTGTCAATCAGGGCTGGATGTTGTTGAGTAGCCTTATGCAGAAAGATTAATTCGTTGAGTTTACCCTGCTGAAAAGTCCCGATCTGGTCGTCGTAATACCGGCTTCCCGGATTACCCGACTGGCCACCCGGATAAATACCGTAGGCTTTTGGTGTATCGCCGAGTTCAACGATCATCCGCCAGGAAGGCCCCGTCGAACCGGTCATAGCGTTCACGATGCCGTCGCCCCCACCCATAGCCAGGGCTTCCCGGCCAAATCCGCGCAAAGAAGGAATCAGGTGCCGGATAGCCGTGGCTTTTTGTGTACTCCACTGCCAGGCAGGGCCAACAGGACCTTTATACTTCAACAATGTATCGACCGTGGCTTTGAAGGCCAAGTTGATAACGCTGGCGGCTTTGGTGCTGCCGGTTGCTTCACCACGAAACCAGGGTGAATTGGGGTTTTCTTTGAGTAAGTGTACTGTGGCATCCACCGTCGGGTATTTCAGGGGCAGCGCGTCGGTTGACCCTAACGGCTGCTCCCAGACGTTGCCCATGAATCGGTTCAGCCATTCCTCAAAGATGGTGGCGCCAACAGATTCGGCATCATTCCGGTAATTCCAATGCGCAACATGCTCATAAACCTTGCGCTGCTCGGGCGTTAAGCCGCTTTTGGTTAGGTTCTGAAGGAAAATTGGCAGTAGGTTAGCGGCTCTGAGATTATACGTATCGTTTTGTAAACTCCGCATTTGCTCAACGGTAGCCTGTGGCATCGTTTCCAATTGCTGGTTGATGCGAATGCCCCGTTCGGAGGTAGAAAACTGCCAGCCGAGGTAATACGGGTATGCTGGTGTTGTGGGCGACTGGTTAGCCGAGCTAACAAAGCCCCTGGCCGGATTCTGCGTGTGTGGGTTATGCGGCTGGGGGATAAAATCATTCCAGCCGTCGGCTTTGTGGCTGCCGTCGAGCAGATACTTGCCCTGTTGCCTGGCCCGAAGCGGAAATTTTCCGTTAACCCACAGTGCGATATCATTTTGGTCGGAGGCAAAGACAAAATTCTGAGCAGGTGATTCATAGTAACGCAACGACCGCACAAAGTCTGGATACGTATTCGCCCGATTTAAGTAATAAAAACAGAGCAGGTCTTTTGAGGCTTCGTGGCCGATCCAGCGGACAGCGTAACCCATTGGAACATTGGCATTAAATGGCTTCTGGTGAGGCAGATACGTAATCGGGCCGTGATGGGTGTACAATACGGTATCGCTCAATATTCCTCCCCCTTTTATGCTGATGTGCTCAATTTTCCGTTTGGTTTTCCGCCAGCCATTTTCGTAAGCATATTCCTGCTGGCTGGCATCCCGGAACGTGATTTTATACCAATCGGTAACGTCGGCGCCTACGTTGGTGATGCCCCAGGCTACGTGCTGATTGAATCCGATGATGACATTAGGCACGCCGGGCAACGATACGCCACAAACGTTTACAGCCGGGCCGCTCAGTTGAATCTGGTACCAGGTTGAGGGTAAGGAGAGTCGCAGGTGCGGGTCGTTAGCCAGTAGTGGATGGCCGTTCCTGGTTCGATTTCCGCTTACCGCCCAGTTATTAGACCCTAAACTTCTGTTTAACTCTTCCTGGGCGAAGGGAACGGTCTGGTCGGTAGGTTGAGTGCTGCTCTTCGGCAAAGCCAGCGGGGTAAAATCCCAGATAGTGCCGGCAGGTATAATTGGGCTTTCATCATATGGATAGTTTGGAAAAAGGGCTTCCGTTGCGCTTAAACCATACTTGGCCCGCACGTTCGTCATGCGCAGGTCTTCCGTTCGGGAAGCGAGCATGAACGCCATTTCTTTCATCAGCAGTACACTTTTAAAGGTCGTCCAAGGCTCAGGGGCGTAGGCAAGCAGCTTATATTCAACTGGGTATTGGGCTGGCGTCAGTTGGCTTAAATAGTGGTTGACCCCGGCGGTATAGGCTTCCAGGATGGCCTTACTTTGCTTATCGGCCATCAATGCTTCGTGCGACCGCTCGGCTCCATAAATCACACCCATGCGTCGTTTGTAGCGGTCTACTTCCAGTGCTGAACCGCCGAAGAGTTCGGCTAATCGACCGGCAGCTACGTAGCTCATGAAATCCATCTGCCACAGGCGATCACGAGCCGTAACGAACCCTTGAGCGAAATAAAGATCGGCCTCCGTTTCAGCGAAGATGTGCGGCACGTGGTGACGATCCAGCCGGACGGTCACGTTCTGACTTAGCACCTGGGCTTCAATGGGGGTATTATTGACGACCAACGTCGATTCCTCGTTTTGCCAAAATCCCAGGAATGGACTCAGAAACGGCCCAACAGCGGGGGTTCCCGCCAGCGAACGACTCAATAGAATGACTATGCTTAATGTGCCGGCGAAAAGTAAAGAAGTTCTGAACATGGCAGCAACGGGTTGAGGATGAGTTATTCGAAGAAAGCGAGGAACCGCTCATTCAGATCGGTACAGTCCGAATCGACGGTTTGCATGAAGATTTTGGTCTCCAGTACGCCGTGTTTACCGTGGAAATAAATCCGATTCTTCTTTGTGTTTTTAAACTTGGCCTGACTGTCCTTATGATGGGGGAAGTGGATTGCCGTTGCATTGCGGTTTAATTTCAGCGCACAGCCGTGTTTACTAAGTCTGTAAGCCAGTTCATTATCTTCGCATCCCCAGACGCCGTCGAAATTCTCGTCAAACAGGCCGATTGCCAGCAAATCGTTCCGGCGGGCCGACGCGTTGCAGGTCCAATAAAATACCCAGGGGGCGGGTAAATCCTCAATCCAGTCCTGGTAACGCTCGTAGTGTACTTCCCGAATGTCCTGAAAGATACCGTGCGTGCGGAAGTAATTGATGGTCTTTCCCGCATCATGCACATCAATCAAATTCTCTAAGTGTTGACCATATGCGTTATCCTGGTCAAAGCCATATACGTAGCCAATCAGGGCAATCGACGAGCCTGTGGCGTAGGAATCAACGTGTTCCTCAACCAGTTCAGGACCGGGGATAACACCCGAATCAACAAAAATGCAGATGTCGCCCGTGGCGTGTCGGATGCCAACATTACGCGCCGAACTCACGCAGTAACCCCGGTCTTCCTGGTAATAATACCGTAGATTCAGCAACGACCGAAAATGGTCTACTACCTCACGGGTGTTGTCGCTGGAGCCATCGTCAACTACAATCACCTCGAAAGCGTCGGCAGTCAACGTTTGTTTTGTGAGCGCCTGAAGGGTGTAGCGTAAAAGCTGGCTACGGTTATAGGTTGGTATAATAACGGTCGCACTTAAGGTCTGTTTCATCAGTAAATGATCAAAATGGTAGACTATATTTTTTTGAAGGAATGCAATTCCGCGTACGGCTGGATAGCCAGTCGTTTCAGGACGTCGCCGTAGGTGTGAATAATCTGTAAGGCTTCCACCTTGTCAAATAAGCTGGTTTTGTAATAGGTTGTCAGGGTCAGACCATCTGCGTAGTGGCCGAAGTTTACGCTTAAGTCGTGGTAGGCAATACTGCCGTTCGGCTGCCAGGGCACATCGAGAAAACAGGAGGGTACCCGTTCGCCATCAAAGCTTAAATAATTGAGTGCCAACGGTACCCATTGTTCGCTGGAAATACCCAGCTCGTCGTAGAGCATCTGAAAGGGATAATCGCTGTATGATAAGGACTCAACAATTGATGCATTGACCCGCTGCACATACGAGGCTATGGACTCCGTTTCTTCTTTTATCGTGCTGAAGCAGATAGCACTACTCGTGAGCCAGCCGAACGTATGCTGAAATAATTCTTCCTGCCGCGCCACAATCGGAAATGTGTAGGTTAGCCGCTTCTGATTACCCAGTTGGTAAAAGAGCAGGCCCATTCCCGCAGCCAGCAGCCCAAACAAACTCACGTTATATTGAGCAGCTATGGCTTCCAGGTCGCTTAGCAAGGGCTTATCGATCAAATAACAAATCCTGCCGCCATCGGGGGTTTCCATCCGCTCAATTACATCAATCAAGCATTTGCTATCGCGTAACCTTAGTTGCCCGAAGGCGGGCTTTACAGCGTCGACGAGTTGCTTACGCGCCTGTTTCTGCGCCTGCATGGCTTCAGGACGGACTACAGCCAGGGGAGAAAATCCGTGGGCTAACTGATTGGTCCAGAACGAACGGAACGGTTCTGAATCAATTAGCTGGTTTTTCTGAAGAATATATTCTTTGTACTGGGCCTGAACAGGCTTCAGCGGATTGGTCTGCCCCGATAGCTCCGCCTGATAAAGCAGAATGAGTTCCTCCCGGAGCAACCGTAAAGAGGTGTGATCGGCAATTACGTGGTGGAACGTGAACAAGAATGACTGCTGATGGCCGGGCCGCCGAAAACCCATAATCCGCCACAGGGGAGCCTGGTAAAAATCGAAAGGCGTCTCATTCTCCTGTCGGCTAATCTGTTCGATAATCAGCGTCTGGTCAGACTCCATCGTAAGATCAGTGTATGGTACCGTAACGTTTACAGACTCAGCCGGGTGAACTACCTGCTTCAACTCCCCATCAACAAGCGCAAAACTGGTGCGTAAAGCTTCGTGGCGGCTGAGTATAGTCCGCAGTAATTTCGTTAACACCGTTTCTGCAATAGCCCCTACTTCCAGCAGAAACTGAAGGTTGAAAAAATTGCGGTTCTCTTTAAGCCGAAACAGTGCGTACTCTTTCTGTTGCGCGAAGTTCGTTGCATAATACCGGGGTTTCTTTAACGAGTCAGACGTTTGTTCGTCCAACGACGCTGCCGGTTTTACTTCGTGCATAAGCAGAAAGTTTACCAGTTCCTGCTTATGGCTTCTTATCTCATCAAGCAAGTTTGCCGACAGCCGGTTAGGCTGCCCAACCAGTCGAAGCTGATCGGCCCCTTCCAGCAGCAGGTGAATCTGCTGCTGTTTCAATTTAGCAATGAGCTGGAGGGCGTTCGGTGCATTCATGCCGGTTTCAGTGAAGGGTTAAACTGCTTTTTCTGACCACTCAGGTGTTGCAGCCGTTTGCCGATCTGGTAGAAATAAACTCGTATCGGGCGTTGATTCAGAACCTTAAGCAGACGGTAGTACGTATCGGGGTATGTCGTGCGCAACTGGCGTTCAAGAGCCCTGCAACCCATTGGATGCTGCTTAAAGGGGCCAACTGGGTGAACGTAGCCAAACTGAGTCGGTTGTCCTATAAATTTAGCTATGGACATATACTGGTTAAAGTCGGTGATGCCGTCGAACAGATACGTGATTGGTAGATCTGCCTGCTTACTCAGGCAGTGCAGTAAATACTGCTCGAAGACGCAGTTGATATAAACAGGATGTGCCCGGTGGAGGTTGAGCGCGTTTTCATCGACAAACCGCAAGGCTTCTTTCGTGTAGTTCTGGATAAAGTCGAGATTGTGGCCGCCGAAAGAACCTGTGTTGGCCGCCATAATGACAGAACTATTCTGGCGTTCAGCACGCAGGGTGGCTGGCAAATACGTGAAGTGATTATCGATATCAACGAGAGCTTCGTGGTAAATTGGGAAATCGATTTCCAGGTTCTGAGCAATCAGGGGTGCCTGTTCAATGTCAGGCTCAAACGCTTTGAAAAGCAGCACGTCGCCGTCGATATGAATAAAAGGCTTAGTCTGAAGGCGGTACGCGATGATTTTAGGGAGTGCCCATAAATTCTCCTCCCGACCTGCCATCTGTTCGTCCAGTACCACCCGCACGTTCGTATACGGGAGTTGCAGGTGGTCAATGAGCAGTGTCCGACCCAGTTGATCTGTTACCAATTCAACTTCGTTGTAGTATTTACGAGCTTGCAGACAGCTTAGTGCCCAGCTCATGTAATGGTAGGAAGCCTCTGGCCAGCCTGCTTTATGCGCCAGCAACGAGCGCAGATTTGGCTTGTTGCATGACCAGAATGTCTGAACGATTTTCAAGGCTTTTGGGCGTCAAAGGTTACCGAATTTTATCCTGATACTTACTGTCCGTCAAGGCTTTCATGAACTCGACTAAGTCGTCAACTTCCGAGTTTGTCAACGGTCTGGGGCGCTGGTGCTTAACGCTGGGGTGGGCCAGGCTCGCCAGCGGAAAGTTGTTCATATCGTTATAAAAAACGATTACGTCCCGTAGCGTCTTCACTGAGCCATCGTGCATGTAGGGCGCGGTTACGGCCACGTTCCGTAGGTGCGGCACCTTAAACTTACCCATGTCAGCAGCGTGGCTGGTAATTCCATACCGACCCATGTCGTCCTTTGAATTCACGTTTAGATTAACCAGTGAATCGGAACTGAAATCATCTCCGGTATGGCACGCTGGAGCAGCACACGTACTTTGTTTATAAAAGAGATTAAATCCCCGGATAGCGGATGCACTCATCGCATCGTCATTGCCTTTCAGAAACCGGTCGTAGGGAGAGTCGTAAGGTTCAAGTGTCCGCTCAAAAGCGGCAATCGCCGTAACTAAGCTGGTTGAGTCGGGCAGACGCTTATAGATTTTCTGAAAGGCCAGCCGATAGTATGGATTTCGGTTTAGCCGCGTTATGGCCCGGAGGAGTGGCAGGTTCATTTCGCCGGGAGCCGTTATCGGCCCTGACGCTTGCTGCTCCAGGGTGCTGGCCCGGCCATCCCAAAAGAAGTGTGCCCGTTTCGACATGTACATGGCGGAGGGCGTATTCCGCTTGGTGGCTGTGCCATTGACGCCAAAACTGAGGGCAATTACATCGGCAAAAGCAAAGTCTGCCCGGTGGCAGGATGCGCAGCTAATCGATGAATCGGCGGATAATAAAGGGTCGTTAAACAACATTGTGCCTAATTCGACCTCAGAAGCTGGTAATGATTGCAGAGTTGAATTGACCGGCAAATCACTGCTCATAGCCATCAACCCCATCAGGACAATGATCAGCCAGCTAGCAATCCAAAGTGACGTTCTGTTGTTCATAGCAATGTGTTCGCTTGGTGTTCGTTTCAATTATCAAGTAGTATCCGGCGTTGATCCTGAGTCAAAATTGGCAGGTTGACTGCCCCCGGCGAATTTTTTTGTACGAATGACCTCATTCCCTGTACCAAACTCAATTAGCTACTATATTTTGCCGGAGTAAGACAGGTACGTGGCCCTTAGAAAGGACCACGTAACCCTTTTACCTAACCTCACTCTTTCCTTTTGATTTGCCTGACAAGGCGGTGGCCATTCTAACGCTAATGTATATACGTATAGTAATGACTGCTTCTGTTGACGGCCTGGATGAGCCACCGTGCAATTAGTTAAACGTTACCTTGTGCAGTGTCGGCGGCTCGTTTATGGACACATTCATAGCCAGGTGAGCGCTGTAGTCCGATGCGACGGGTATCTTTTTAAGAAACCATGTATTTCCCCGGTAGTGGGCTTTGTCATCATCCAGATTGATGTCATGAAGGGAGAGCATCAGGCCGCTGCCTTCGGCTTTTGCAACGGCTTCTTTCCGGGTCCATAAATCATAAAAAACCTGATAGGGGTTTAGTGTTGCCTCAATCTGTTGTTTTTCAGTCGTTGAAAGCATGTGTTCAAAATCGGACAGGGGTACACTCCTCACCTGTTCAATGTCGACACCAACCTGATGGGTGTCACTAATAGCACACAGAACCCAGTCGCCGGAATGCGATATATTAAAATCGACTCCGTTGTCCAGATAGGGGCGTTTGTGGTTCGTATACTTCAGATCATACAAAGCAGTCGGCTGAATGCCAAAATCCGCCAATCCTTTTATCAGCAGCAGCCGACTGAACAGACCCGTCTGCCGATCCTGCCAGTGCTTATACCGGGTAATACGCTGGTGCATTGGTTTGGGGATCCGCTCCAGATACCGTTCGTACTCGTAGGAAGCTAACTGACGGGTTACGTGGCTGTAGTAGATATTGACCATCATGATAAAGCATTCATTGAGTATAATATTGAGCCGTTCATGGTCTACAGATTATGAATCCAGGGGGTATAATCGATTTTCCGCCACTGGTTTTCCAGGTTATCCAGCAACATAATTCTGTTCAGCACCTCGTCTTGTCGCTGGCCAATCTGAAGGGCCTCCGCGTAAGGGATGTCGCTAAAGGAAATCATATTATACAGGGGTTTCCAATTCGATGCGTAATTGGCACCCAAATGCGTATCAATACTTTTCCGTAAAAGAAACTGCGGATCAGCCACTTTCTGACGCATTTCCACAAAGTTCTGCAACGAGAGGGCCGCAATAGCATCGGCGTTAACTTTCCGTTTCTGATAAAATGCAGCCAATACCTCCGCCCAGGTCGTCAGATTGGATGACAATAAATGCGTAAAGGCCAAACAGTCCTCAAAGCCGGCGTTCATTCCCTGGCCATAGAACGGAACAATGCTGTGAGCCGCATCGCCCATTAACACTACTTTGTCTTCATAGCACCAGGGAGTGCAGTGAACCGTCTGCAAGGCCGATACCGGATTAGCACTGAATTGCGCTGTCAGGTCAGGAATCAACTCAAAGACGTCGTGGAAATATGTGGAAAAGAAACCAGTTATGTCGGCGTCTGTTCTCAGTTTTTTAAACGTCTGATCACCCGTCTTTTTCAGGAAAAGCGTGCAGGTAAACGTACCGTCACCGTTTGGTAAGGCAATCAGCATGAACTCATTTCGTGGCCAGATATGAAGTGCTTTTTTTTCGAGTAACCACTGGCCGCTCAACGCGGCCGGTATAGTCAGTTGCTTATATTCCTGGTCAAGTTGCTCTTCGTGAGCCTGCATGAGTGATCGTGAAACTAATTTTTCCCGCAGCGTAGAGTGAATGCCATCTGTTCCAATTATCAAGTCAGGACGCATTCGTAACAACTGGCCGGTCGTCTCATTCATTACCTGGAGCGATGGACTGGATTCGTCTACATCCAACAGCCGGTGGTCAAACAAAACCTCCGTTTGCAGTGATTCTTGCAGCGTATCCAGCAGCACCGAGTTTAGTGTGTTTCGGCTAATGGAATAGATGGCTTTTGAATCGTTACTGTACGGTTGATAAGTAAGTTGACCGGAAACCGAATGCACCATCCGACCGTACATTGGCAAGGCAATCGGCTTAATTTTTTCTGCGATACCAATCGATTCCAGGGCTTGCCACCCCCGATAACTAAGCGCTAAATTGATGGAACGATTCGTCTGTGACTTGTGCAGTCTTGGGTCTGTCCGCCTTTCGACAAGAGTTACTTTGTAGCCTTTCTTCGAAAGCATAATGCCCAGCAGAGAACCTACCAGACCAGCCCCTATAATGCTCACATTTTTTTTGACGTTCAGAGAATAGCCTCGGGCCCCCGTTGAGATTGAAGCAGGTATCAGTGTCATGGTTGTAGCAGTTTATGAACTTATCAGATAGATTCTTTTTCCGTTTAATCAGGCCAGTACAGCCTGAGAGCCAGTCCCTACACGCTGGTCAGATAGCTTGTTGCCCGTTAAATGGATTGCGCCATTAAGTCCATAATGTGCGCTTTTCCCCAATCGTCGCGTTCACCTCTGGTCCACAGGTCCGGGAAGAAACTGATCTGCTGGTAGCTTGGTGGCAGATATTGCTTCCAGTTTGTGCCGCCCGTAGCCGAAAACGTTTCTTTTCCCTTTTGAAGGAACTTCGTCGCTGCCCGTAAATGAGAGAGTGGCCATTTAACGTTGGCCAACTGATCCATTCGACGCATAGCCGCCTGAATATCGCTCTTGAGGTCAGCGCAAAAAAACTCCTCTTTGTACCTGGCCCATAGATTACAATGCTGATAATTAACTACTTTCCGACACAGCATTCTGTCGTATTTCTTCTCGAATTCAACCAGTCCAACGTTTTTCCTGCTAGTTACCAGGTTAGTCGCTCCTTTCTTCCAATAGAACTGCGCATACATATTTTCGACCGAACTACTGATGTTAAACCGTTGGTCGGCATCTACTAAATTGATTGCGTCGGTGGCATAAATTTCAATCAGCCGATACTGTACGGATTGGAATCCACTGGCCGGTGTCAGCGCGGTACGGAACTTCTGAAACTGATGTTTATCCATACCACTGATTAACATATCGAAGGAATAAACCAGGTTTTCGTAGTAGCGACAGATGCGCTCAATTTTGGCAAGGAAAGCATAGTCAGGCAGAACGGTGGGGCTGGTCAGTTGCTCGATTTCCCACAAAATCAATTTGAAGTAGAGTTCCGTAATTTGATGATATACAATGAAGATCATCTCATCCGGAAAAGCGGTGCGGGGCGTTTGCAGACTAAGCAAGGTAGCCGAGTGTATGTAATCCCAATAACTTAAGTATTGCGAAAAAAACAACCCTTCTATGTGCCCTGGCAAGCTTTGCCCATCTACCTCATACCGATTACCCAGTAAAGCCAGGTTTTGCTGCATCTGGTCGGTCGTTTCAAATTCTGCCATAGCTGATTTGATCGTTTTTGTGTTCAATCGTTTCGTTGGATGGGCCTTGTCAGGCGCTCTGTTTTCTGAGCCATTGAAACGGAATAAGTGTTGTTGCGCATGACACATTCACCACCGCCCGCTTTCGGCCACCCATCTTCATAATAACTCCCTGTTTACCAATAAAAAGACCTTCGGTGATTTCAACTCGGTCGCCAAGCTGAATCGGTTCTGGCTGGCCTTTTGCACTATTCATCTGGTATTCCAGTTCCTGCACCCGGCCAATTTCCTGGCAGTCTAACCGAACGGGCGCATCACCAAATGAGACGTACCGGGTTATCCCCTGAATATCCAGAATTGACCACTGATCGGAAGAAGCGATCTGTACAAACAAGTAGTTCGGAAATAGCGGCACTGCAACGTCGTTCTTCAACGATTGGCGAGCATCCTGACAGAACTTTTTCACGGGTAAATAAGCAACGACATTGCGTCGGCGCAGTTCGTCATAGACGCGTCGTTCGGTGTTTGGACGTGTGTAGACAAGATACCAACCTGGTTCAGTTAACGCTTCCATAAAATTGTCTGGTTTAAAGTGTTTAGCTTCTATCGATTTTTGTTCACATGGGCGAAGGCAGGGAGATACCGGCAACTTACCGGCCATCAGGGTTACATCAGAAGTTTCATATTTCCCTAAGTATTTGTTGTTTCACTTCTCAAGTGCCCCTGCCGTGCTGCAAGCCAGCGTGCTCAATGAACGTGTGGCCGTTGATATCCGGCACACGTTTGCTGTGCTGGGAGTATGGGTGTTCAATAGAACCATCAACCACCCATACTCCCAGTTGCAACATTCATCCGGACGATGCCTGCTGAGTAACCGCCGTCAATTAGCACGTTCTCCTCACTCAATTCCGCTATCGATATGTTGCATTAATCCTTTCATGGTACCAGACGGTGGAAAGCTTGCTACTGGTATCACGCCCGGTCAAGCGTCGGAGGGAAGAGTTATGTTTTATGAGAGAGAGAAGGAGTTAAGTTGGTAAGAATGAGTCAGATTTAAGATTGAGTCAAAGATCATTGAGTATAAAATCCTGGCCAATTTTATAGGACAAATAGGCCGATTGTCAGTATCAAACCTGATTTAGTCGATTCCGATCAGCCCCAACTAAAGGTAGAGCGTAACCCATTCGCGGTACTACCACCCGGCCAAACGAAAAGATTAGTTGACAGATTAACGTTGTTTCCCTTTCATTGAGAATTCTGCCGGTGTTCGATGGCCCAGCGATTGAGAAGAGCAACTGGTTTCACTGAAGCCACTATCCCTTATACATCGGTACTACTCTAACCAGTAGCGTAATCGGGTGATAAATAAAAGGACAAATGGCATTACGGTACTTTTTATATATACGGCTATGTCATAACTTGCTTTTGCCAATCATACACGCGTATTTACCAGTGCAGGAGTTGATTTAACGGCGCGGACGCAATGGCAGTAATCTGTATAACTTAGCCCTAATTGTTCTGCTAATGGCCTCGATTTCGTTCGAAGACTTTTTCGTCCTGCGCCGACCCCTGCTACCCCTGCAAGCAGCCCTGACGGCTTTAGATACGCACCCATCGAAAGAGTCATTCCGGAAACTTATCAGAACCACGTTTGCCGAGCCGATCGTGGCCGAAGCCCTGTATTTGGCTTCGCCGGCCCTGTCCGAACGGCTGAATGAATGGCTAATGGGTAAACCCATTGCGGAAGAACATAAACTCATACAGTCGCTAACCAAATATTACCTTCGGATGAGCAGCCGCTGTACACCCTACGGGCTTTTTGCAGGCTGCACCAGCGGTCAGTTTGGTCCTAAAACAAACGTGGTCGTTGATGGCCTTCGGCGGTACACCCGTCTGGACATGAACTACGTGGCCGGGTTGAGTCAGTGGCTTCTGCAACTGCCGGGTGTGGCCGGGCAACTGCGCTATTTTCCGAACACCAGCCTGCACCACGTTGGCGACCAGTATCGCTACATGGCCTGTCAGATACAGAACAAACAGCGATCCTATGCGTTGCTATCGGCTGAGGCTATGCCCGAAATCGAGACGGTTTTAAATCGGGCACGGGTGGGAGCTACACTGAGTACGTTAGCCAACAGCCTGGAAGAGAACGGTGTTGATGCGAATGAAGCGGCTGTTTTTATCGGCGAACTGATCGCGGCTCAGGTGCTGGTGTCGGAACTGGAACCGACCGTAACGGGCGACGAATTTTTCAAACGACTGATGGCCCGAACGGAATCACTGTCGGGTCTTGATGGCGTCGGTCAGGCACTGCATCAGGTAGACGAACTGCTGGCAAAACCCGACGGATCGGTGGCGCATTACCACCGGATTCAGCAGGTAATCAATGAACGCCTGATCCCGACCGATAACCAGCATTTGTTTCAGACGGACCTGTTTTTCAACACCGCACAAACCGACCTCTCAGGGCGGGTGGCCGCACAACTGGCACCTGCCCTGACCCGGTTGCTGGCAATAGCACAAACCCAGACCATTCCGGATCTGGAGCGATTCAAACGTGATTTTTACGATCGGTATGAGGAAGAAGAAGTCCCCTTTTTACTCGCACTCGACAGCGAAGCCGGTATACCCTACGGCGACAATGCCTGGTCGGGAATTGGGCATACACCCCTGATCGACAACCTGAGTCTGGCACCATCGTCGTCCGGGTCACCAGCCGATTTGGGCCGGGAAACGGCCTGGACAACTTTTCTCATCGAAAAATATACGGCGGCCATGCAAGACGTCAGCCCCGAAATTCGACTAACGGACCAAGACCTTGCCCGGTTGAGCAGCCCCACCATAACGGATTCTTTTTTCCCCAGCCTGTATGCCTTTGGAACATTGCTGGCAGCTTCGCCCCAAGCCGTTGACAACGGCGAATTCGATTTTGTCCTGAACACACTGGCCGGCCCCTCGGCGGCTAATCTGCTCAGCCGCTTTTGCCACGGCGACGCTCACCTGACCGAAAAAGTACGGGCATGTCTGGCGTATGAAGCCAGTCAGTATCCCGATGCTATTCTGGCCGAAATTGTTCATCTGCCGGAGGCCCGAACAGGCAACGTTTTGCTACGCCCAATTCTCCGTTCGTTCGAGATCCCGTATCTGGCGGCCCCGGCGGTGGAGCCAGACACTCAACTCACGCTGGACGACCTGTTGATTTCTGTTCCGCAGGGAAAAAGGGTCGTAATCCGCTCTCGCCGGTTGCAACGGCGCATTATTCCCCGCCTGACAAGTGCGCATAACTTCACAAACGGCCTGCCGATTTATAAATTTCTGGCTGATGTCCAGCACCAGGAGGGGAGTCTGCATGTAAGCTGGCACTGGTCGATACTGCACCGGCAGACGTACTTACCCCGTGTTCGCTACGGTGCTATTATTCTCAGCCGGGCCACCTGGAATCTGACTGCCGATGTTCATCAGGCTACATCTGTTGCTGCCTTTGCCGCCATGCGGAAACAACTGGGCCTGAATTTACCGCGTTATGTAGTCCTGCGCGAAGGCGATAATGAGATGTTGCTCGATCTGAATCATGAATTATGCGTCTCGATTCTACAAGAAACGCTACGCAAAAACCGGACCGTGCAACTGAGTGAATTTCTTCAAACTCCAGATCGATGCTGGCTGACCGATGAAGCCGGATGTTATACGAACGAAATTATCTTTCCGCTGCGATCCGTCCGCAAGGCGACCACGCCGGTAGGCCGCGTTCGGGACAGGTTACCGGGTCAGGCGATTCGGTATCCGGTAGGGAGTCACTGGCTTTATGTCAAGATTTATACCGGTGAGAAAACAGCGGATACACTACTGGCTTCGGTCATCGAACCGCTGACCCGACAGTGGCTGGAAGATGGCGTGATCGACCGCTTTTTCTTTGTTCGCTACCGCGATCCGCAACCGCACATACGGGTACGGCTGCGCGGCAATGTGCTCCAGTCCGAATCATTTCAACAGTTGATTATCAATCAGTTGTACGAAAATTTGGAGCCATTTTGCCAACAGGGGCTGGTTCATAATACCATCCTGGATACGTACCGGCCAGAAATGGAACGCTATGGAAAAGAGACGATGGCCGACAGCGAACATCTGTTCCATATCGATAGTCTGGCTGCTGTCCGGCTTTTGCAGGCCCTGACCGACGACATCGGGGAGGAGCATCGGTGGTTATTTGCCATACGGGGCGTTGACGACCTGCTGAACGGGTTTGCGTATACGTTACCTGACAAACACCGCTTACTGACGGAATTACAGGCCACTTTTTTTAACGAATTTGGTGGAGATGCTGCGCTGCGAAGCCAGCTCAATACTAAATATCGCGCTGTAGCCGGACAAGTGAACGATGTGCTGATGGATGCTGAATCGGTATTACCCAATCCGTTACCGGATTTGCTGGCAAACCGGGCACAGGCTATCCAGCAAATTGCGAGCACATTATTACCCAAGATACAAACCCCGGACTCGCTGCTGGCAAGCTACATTCACATGTTTCTTAACCGGATGTTCATCTCCAGCCACCGGCTCCATGAATTGGTAATTTATCATTATTTATTTCGCCAGTATGCTACCCTAACCGCCCGAAACGTAGCGAAAACGTCCTGAAAAAGGACCGTTCAATTGATGAATAATATGGGAGCCAGTTGATTATACGGTTCTGACGTAGCCTGAAGAGCAATGTAGGTGCCAACAACGCCGTCAAGAAAGGACGAGGAACTGGAATCGTTTGAATGAACGAGTAGAGAAACCGTTTTCTTGAGCCAGAAATTACGGGCTTCGTTGTACGAATTATCCCCCGTTTCCCGGTAAAGAAGGTCATACATCATCACTAAGCCAGCCGTTCCCTGACCAAAATGGGTATTGACGACTTCTGTAGCCGGCCGCTCCCGCCGAAAGGTAGTGAATTCGCCAACCCGCTGGGCCAATGCCAGTAATGTAGCATCGCCCAGCAACGGAGCGGCCGCACGGAACAAAAACACCTGATTTAGATCGCCACACCCCCAGGTAAGCTGCTGCGAGGTTTCGCACGTTTGGTCGGGGCGGCATATGGCCGTCGGGAAAAATGAATACAAATGTTGGTCCATCTGCATAGGCAGCAAGTACTGCCGTATCAGTCCGGTGAGGTTCATCAGCCAGTCCGAAACGGCAGCCGTCAGGTGAGCTGAAATAGGCATCGACTGGCATAGTCTCGCCAGGGTTATACTCAGCGGTGTCAGTCCGTCCAGAAAACGCAGGGGTACATCCGGTTTTTCGCTGATTCGGCTCAAATAGGCTTCGACGGGTAGCTGATCGAAAAATTGCCGGTCAACTTCGGGGTGGCGGGCCTGGTGGGCCGAAAGCCGGACGTAGTTCAAGAGCAGGGCTGTTCGTAAGCACAGGGTAGGGTCACTGCCTTCGAGTAGTGTCAATAGTTCCTGCCGGTACCGTTGCTCCAGAAGGGGTATCTGATTCGTTTCCGACTCATGCCCCGGTGTCTGCTGCCTGAGCAACAGCCAGCAGACACCGGGCAGATTTTCGGTTGAAACGACCGCTGGCTGGAGTGCTGCCCATTCATCTTCAGTCACCGCCAAAGCCGGAACCACACTCATTCTGCCAAGGATCCGCAGGAGCGGATTGGTCTCTTTTTTGAGTTCCGGTTCCAGTGTATGAAGTAGAAGAGTAAGAACAGAATCGAACAGAGCCATCGAGCGGATACAAATTTGAGCGGGAGCGTCTATCTTTAGCGGAACAGGCCATTAAGCGTAATGATCGTGATCGTACCGGTTGTGGTCGAGTCGGTTCGTCCCTGCCCACTGGTGCGGCCATTGTTAAAGGTAGCGATGGTGGTCGTTTTCAAACTCAATTTCCGGTTAGCGTTCTGTAGAGTTTTCATAAAAGAGGAAGTAAGAAAGTAAAATAGATTTGTTTATGGTGGGCTTATGCCCGTTTTGATGAATCAAAGTTGCTACCCATCCCTCTCTTCCCCAACATAATTATACGTAGAGCCTTTTCCCCGATATGAATTGGGGAAAAGGCGGTTAAACAGTATTGAACTCCGCACAAACATATGCGAATTGAAAAAGGAAATGCCCGCCTGATAGCTATCCATGCCGGTGTCTGGCTACTTCATATTCTGATTAATAATATTTTACTTTTTTACAATGAAGACTCCCCTGTTTTTTTTCGCCGGACGCTCTTTACTTATCCGTTGGTGGCGGCTCTCTTCTACATTAATGCCCATAATATTGCGGATCGGTTCATGCCGCAACGCCGGTACGGACAGGTTATTCTGCGGACCATTCTGCTGGTGGGGGTGTATGCCCTGATTCGGTATGCCCTGTTCGCCTATGTTTTCCCGACGCTCAACATCCCGTCAATGTATCAGAATTTCAACTTTATGTTCAACCAGTTCTCGCTGGATTCACTCTGGATTGCCTCTCAATACCTGCTGTTCAGTTATGGCTACTGGTTTGCCAAATTCCGGATTCAGACAGAGCGCGAAAAACGTCGGTTGATCGTTAGCATTGCCGGGCTGGAAAAAGAGCGGATGCAGATCGAAATCGCTTTTTTACAGGCGCAGATAAATCCACACTTTCTTTACAATACCTTCAACTTCCTGTATTCAGAAGCGTTTTTTGTATCGCCTAAACTGGCCGATGCCATCCTGTCGCTGTCCACATTGATGCGCTCCCTGACGGAAACTGGCCAACAGTCCTATCTGCCCCTATCTAAAGTGCTGGAGCCAATCAAAAACTATCTCAAACTTCAGCGCTACCGCTTTGGCGATTCGCTTCCTTTTGTATTAACTATTGAAGGGGATGAGTATATGGATCATGTTTATGCTCCGCCTTTAGTGTTCATAACCCTGATTGAAAACATTTTCAAACATGGAGATTTATCGGACCCCGAACAGCCCGTTCAGGTGTTGTTTCAGCTCACGGAGAAGACCCTGACCTACCGCAGTGAGAACAAAAAACGTGCGTACATTGGTCACCCCTCTACTGGTATTGGCATGACCAATATACAGAAACAGTTACATCTGCTTTATCATGATAAATTTTTATTAAACAAGTCTGAAACACAGGACGTTTACACCCTGGAATTGATCATTTTAGATGTTTCAATAACCGGCTAACTCACTCTTTTTGATCCCTGATATTATGCTGTCCTGCTTAGTTGTAGATGATGAACAGTCGGCCATTAACATTCTGAGCCGCTATATTGAAGACACGCCTTACCTACAGTTAAAAGCCAGCACGACTGATGCGATAGAAGCGGTTCAACTACTAAAATCCGAACCGGTCGACATTCTTTTTATGGACATTCAGATGCCCAAACTAACCGGACTGCAGGTGCTCGATTTGCTGGGTGGCAAGTTTAACGTCATTCTAACCACTGCCTACAGTGAATACGCGCTGGAAGGGTTTGAGCGAAACGTAGTTGATTACCTTGTCAAGCCGATTCCGTTCGAACGTTTTCTTAAAGCCACCGAAAAGGCTCTGAATATGATCAATAGTCAACAGTTTACTAACCATAAGGAGCAGGCTGATGATTTCCTTTTCGTTAAAACAGAACACAAAGGCAAACTTCGCAAAGTAAACATGAGCGAAATAACCTATATAGAAGGCTTAAAGAATTATATATCTATTTATACCGACAAAGGTGAGCGGATTGTGACATACATCGGCATCGGTGACATCGAAGAACGTTTGCCTCAGAGTCAGTTTATACGGGTACACCGTTCCTATATAGTGCCCATTAAGAACATTCTGGCATTAGACGGCAACGAGATTCGACTCAAAGATGCTCCTCGTATTCCGACTGCCGGCAAGTTCAAAGAGAACATTCTGGAGCGATTTAAACGCAATCTTATTCAACTTAAGGGGTAGGAGGGTCATCGCTATAGATTCGGTCCGGAAGCATACCGAGGGTTTAATGAATTTTGTAAACAAAAAAGATTATTTAACAGACTCTGTTTAAATAATTAATAGGGTGGTTTTCTGCCGGGTTGCCCGAGCGGTTTGCCAAAGGAATTCTCGATAACGAAGTTGACCTCCCCTTGCAAAATCTGATGCTCCACGCCAAGTGAGCTACCAACTAAAACGCCGAACGAAACTCGCCTGTTGCCATTTCATAAAGCAAAGTTACAAGTACAACTAAAGCCTTACCCCAGAGCGTATCGTTTTAACGACCCTTCTTGAAAAGTAAGGCGATAGGATTCTCCTGCATCCCTTAATTAATGACAGCAGCTAACCGACGCTTTGTTTGTCTTTGCAGCGGGGGGTACGTCGTTGGCGGGGTTTTCATTGAAGAAACCGTGTGGCTTAAGCAGAAAACCAATGTAAGCCGCTGGCATCACTGGATAATCTTCAGGCCGGGGAATATGCGTATGACCCATTGTATACCAGAACACTACGTCTGTATTTCGGATAGACCGATCCTGCTCGACCCACTTAATTAGTCCGTCGCCACCGACATGCTGATTTGGGTAATCGCCGGCCGCGAAATACTGCGTTTCATCGAAAGGCGTTACCCAGACGTGGTTGTTGACAAAGCCCGCCCGTTTGCGCCAACTGGCGTTGGGGGTGGCAAAAGGTTTGCAGTTATCGCCCGCAAAAAATTTGTAGGCTGGTGATTCGCCGAGTACATTTTTGGTGTTCTCGTTGGCAATTTTCCAAAATCGGGCCGAATCGATGTTGATATTGGAGCAGGCTTGTTTTTCAGTTTCGTAGGGTGTCGCCTGTGCATAAAACCCATTCTCGAACGGATTATCCTCGTTCACTTCGTCGGGCACTATATCCATTTGATAGACCGTATTTTGGGAGCCATCCAGCGCAAAATCGAGTCGAACATTGAAAAAGTGCTGGTGGTTGGGCGCATACACTAACGGAGCCACCAGATTACCCCACTTCGGTTTCTCGCCTTCGTGTACTGCACCCAGCGACAGAATGCCGGTTAGTTTGATCTCCAGTTGAATGTTGCCGTCCTGGTAGAGATACCAGTAAAAGCCATATTCATAGTTTTCAACCGTCGAGATGGACGAGATGACCAGCCGGCGCGACCGACGTACCTCCACGTGGTTATCCCGGCGATCCGTATGTTTCCATAGAATCCCATAGTCCTCCTCATGCAGACAAATCGCATTTTTGATGGTCAATAACTGGCCCCGGCTGTCGGTCAGGTGGGCGTCGAAGTACTGAATGTGGCCCAGGCAGTCGCAGCCTAATTCTAAGCTGTTGGCACACTGGCCCATCCCGTATTCACCCGTATCGAACGCATTCTTGCGTCGCTGCGTAATGCCGGGATCCCCGTAAGGAACGACCATTTCGGAGAGTGAAGCCCGGTAAAGAATCGAGCGTTTTTTTCCATTATCGTTGTACGTCAGGTTATGCAGCGTTAAGCCTTCCCGCGAATTAAAACCGATAACGAAATTCCATTTTTGCCAGGATACTTCATAGCCATTGACCGTAAAACTGGGGCCGTCGGGCTGGGTGATTTCGAGGGGTTTAAGATCAGTACGCTGGTTAGCCACCCGGTCGGCGCGGTAATTGCTTTCCTGAGGTGGCAGAGGCCATTTTCCGTAATCCTCTACCCGTAGCACCCGCATGGTGTTCAGATCCACAACTGGCTTTAATCCTTCAATGGGTTTAGCATATGGGTTGTCGGTTTCATCGACTTTCAGAAAGCACAGTGGTCGGGCCAGGCGCATGGTGCTCTCTTCATCAGCTCCGTAATTACCCACTGTCCAGATATCGACCGTTACCAAATCGGGGTTGGTAATGCCATAGCGAAGCAGGGCCTCCCGAAATTCGGGCGACGCCAGCACGGCCTGTTCACACTCAATCTGCTCGTCGGCGGTCATGGTCGGTTGCACACCCGGAACATGGGTCCATGACAGAAGCCGTTTTTCGTCCAACGACAGGACGGCTTCGTAGCAGGAATTGGTCTGATTATCGAATACAACGGCAAAGGCCTGGCGCGTCACCGTATCTCCTGGCTGAAAGGCCAGAACCGTTTCTTTAGGCGGCTCTTTGAGCGATATGGACACAAAGCGGGTGGTCCCCGTTATTGAAGCCTGTTCGTTGAGAATACGTACTGCCCGTTGAATTTCCTGAGCCGTCAGGGGCGTTAAAGGATGCTTGAGGCCGATAAACGGTAGAGCGACTGGTTGCATGGCTGTATAGGCTATATAGTATCAACAAGGTACGCCAAAACATGAGTTTGTAACAGCGTTCTATCGATTTTTAGCCAGATTGCAGGGGTTTAAAATCCATTTGAAAGGGCAGCGTGTCGACTCGCTAAGCGACCCTCTTCAAAATCTTCCCGCCTGAAGAAGGCTTTGCTTGCTATAAAACGAAGTCTTCTTCAGGGGATTTATGCAGTTTCAAGTTTGCAAAAAGATAATTCTCAGGCAGTTTCTAAGTAAAAGGACGTTTTTCTGAATGATTTCTATCGGTAGCTGATATTTGGTGATTAAAGATACACCATCACACCCTGGGACTATACATCTATATAACCCATTCATTGATAGCAAAATAACGAGTCATTAAATAGCATTTACTGCCTTTTTATTGGACGAAAACGGCCAGTTAAGCAGGAGGGGAACCTGTACAGGTATAAACATGTCAGGTGCGTAAAGAAAAAGCAACGCAACCTATACCAGAAGCTTGACGAGGGTTATCGAGCTATTTTTGGCCTGAAGGAAGTTGAGCAGTACTGTACGTTGATAACCACTGTTTATCTGGCTGGACCTGCTGTAAAACATATAGAGCACTAAAGGCCCTTGAGCAACCCCTCCAAATCGCGCTCTCCAGTGCGCGTTTGAGCGCCGGCCTTCAGCGCGGCACGTGTCCGCTCGACGGCGGCCGGTGCCGTAAAGACTTTACCTAACAGCACGTTCTGCTCGCTCAAGGCGTCCTCTATAGAACCCTCCGCTGCGTTGACGGCCGTTTTGGCTGCCGACGCTACTCCTGGGGACAAACTCGCGATGCGCCGGGCCAGTGTATCGACGAATTTATCTAACTCGTCGGCGGGCAAGGCCCGGTTGACCCAGCCGTAGCGCTCGGCCTGTTGGGCGTCGAAAAGCGCTGCACCCAGAATAACTTCCAGTGCCCGCGCCCGTCCCACCAGCCGAGGCAGGTACACCGTACCACCGGCACCCGGAATAATGCCTGTGAGCACCTCGAACTGCCCCAGCCCAGCCTTCCCAATGGCTGCGAAACGCATATCCAGCGCCATCAGAAACTCGCTTCCACCCCCACGTGCCAGCCCGGCGAGTTTGCCAATGGTTACCTGAGGCAGCGTACGAAACCGCTCGTGCAGCTTCTGCATGGGGTTAAGGGGTGCCCCATCATCGTCCCCCAGTACCAACTGGGTGAACGAGTCAGGATTGTTGACGAAGTTCATGTCCCCGTGGGCAATGAAGAATTCGGGGTCAGCACTCTGAAAGACGATCACGTGCACCTGCGCGTCATCCCGAACGACAGATGCAAAGCGGTTCAGCTCGGTCATCAGGACGGCATCCAGCATGTTGAGGGGTGGGTGGTCGATGGTTACGTAAGCTACTCCGTTTTGAATGCCGATGCGCAGGGCGGTATAGTCGGCGTAGTGATGGGATAGGCCAGCACCAGCCGTGCCGCTATCCGATTCACTGCTTGGGCTACAAGCTGCAGCCAAGCCCAGGGAAGCCAAAAACAGGGTAGTTTTCATAAGGAAAGCAGATGTTGAAAAAATAGCTTTATAGCGAGCGTCGATTATCGAATGATGACTACAAAGTTCAGCCCGTTACATAGGCTTTCCAATTACGGATAAATTTATCGCCTATTGATTCGTTTATGACATAGGGCACAAATTGCCCCTATACCTAATCTTCGTTACTACTCCGTTTACAAATTGCTCAATGTATCAGAAGAAAATTCCCCAATCGTTTGACTGTGGCATTCTGCTCACCAAGGAAGTGCTGGGTGGTAAATGGAAAAGCGCCCTGCTCTACAATATTGCCATGGGCGTTCAACGACCCAGTGCCATTCAGCGTCGGATTCCGGACGCCAGTCGGCGGGTGCTCAACGTTCAACTCAACGAGCTGGAGCAGCACGGCCTCGTTGGCAAGACAATTTATGCGCAGCTACCCCCTAAGGTCGAATATTATCTAACGGATTTTGGCCGTTCACTGCTGCCTGTCATTGATGCCATGACGCAGTGGGGCAACGACCACCGTCGGCAATTGGAGCAGGTCCTGGGCGCCGAACCGTACTCGGTTGCCCCCCCGTCTGGTGCTGAGTTTTCAAATACAGAGGGAATTCGGTGATATAAAGGAGTTCGGCAACCCCGAACTCCTTTATATCACCGAATTCTCAGCACACACTAAAAAACCACAGCCCGCCAGATCCAGAAACTTCACTTCATCGGGCCGGATCAGGGCCAAGTACCCCTCTGACGTAAACACGTGCCCAATGGCTTCTTCATGGTCAAACCACAACTCAGTGATGCCATCATAAGCGGGTGGTGGCATACCCGGCAAAGCAACCGCCAACGTATGACATTGAACGTATCGGCGCACATACTGCTGTACTTCGGGTAAGGAGATAAACAACGGGGCGTGTTTGGTTTTGTGATAAGCCACAAACTGGACTTGCAACCGTACACTGGAGATTTTTTCAGGCAGCCATCGGAGCGGTGTAAAAATAGGACTCTTGTTGTGCCGGGGTCTGGTAATGCAGGCTTGAATGCCGCCCTCGGCGA
>CAXTKE010000020.1:0-66132 GCA_964244845.1 uncultured Spirosoma sp. | reverse complement strand
TCGCCGAGGGCGGCATTCAAGCCTGCATTACCAGACCCCGGCACAACAAGAGTCCCATTTTTTGAGGTCCCCCCATTTTCTGGACCGCTCAAAGATTGAGGATCGGACGTTCATTTGTTTTTCTTTTCCCTCTGTTCCCACTTCGTTTGGCGTTAATCCCCCAAGCGAACTATGCGGCCGAAAGGCGTTGTACTCCTGTCGCCAATGCTCAATCTTTTCCCGAGCATCTTCCAAAGAAAGGAACCAATGGGCGTTCAAACATTCATCCCGAAAACTCCCGTTGAAGGATTCAATGAACGGGTTATCCGTTGGCTTACCTGGTCTTGAAAAGTCCAGTGTTACCCCGTTGTCATACGCCCATAAATCGAGGGTTTTTGAGATAAACTCACTGCCGTTGTCTACTCGAATCCCTTCGGGTATAGCCAAATGTATGATTTTTAATTGATTCATCACTGCCACCACATCTTCCCCTTTCAAGGACTGACCGACGTGAATGGCCACGCACTGGCGACTAAAGTTATCCACTATAGTTAAGGCCCGTATTTTGCGGCCATCAAACAACGGATCAGTCACGAAGTCCATGCCGCTACGGCGGACCGTTCCAGCACTGATGAATACTGGAAAGCACTGGACGGTCCAGTCGATGAGCAGCCGTTCGATTACGTCGAGGCCGCTTGCTACGCAAATTAAGCCCTTCCAGGCGATAAAGACGCTGTACCCGCTTGTGATTATCGCGCCAACCCTCCCGCCGAAGTAGGGTGAAGATGCGTTGGCAACCATATCGAACTCGGGTCTGGGCGATCTCCCGAATGCGCTTTCGTAGTACCGAATCATACCGGCGTCGAGCTTTGTAGTGCCAGGTAGAGCGACCTGACAAAACCACAGCACAAGCTCTGCGGTTTGATCCTTGATAATCAGTCATCAGGCTTTGGGCCAGCCCCCTACGTTGAACTGGCCTTAAAGCTTTTTTTGATCACCTCCTGTAACATCTGCTTGTCCAAACTCAGATCGGCCACGAACTGCTTTAGTTGCTGGTTCTCTTCCGCTCCGGCGGCCCGGTTCGAGTTGGCGAAGCCGCCGAAGTTCGGGAACGCCCAGACCACCATACTTCTTTTTCCAGTTATAGAAGGTGGCTTCGCTGATGCCCATTTTACGACAAACCTCGGCGACGACCGTTCCGGTATCGGCTTGGCGAAGGGCAAAAACGATTTGCGCTTCCGTGAATTTTGTCTTTTTCATAAGCGATTATTGGTTGTTTAAAGTACCGAAAAATCGCCCGAACGCTCTACTTTACAATGGTCCAGTTTAGTGGAAGGAGGTTAGTCCCGAACTGACCAACCTCGCAAGCGTAACCGACCAGACAAACAATGCAAGCGTTTGATGCCATTAATCGCATGTTCGACAACCACCCGTTTGGCCGAAATCGCCTGATTGAGTGCTTTCTGCTCCATGGTCAGCTCCGCTTTGCGCGGTTTTTTCTGGGGTTGCGCCACCACTGCACCCGCTGGCGCGTAGCCCTGGTAGCCCGTATCTTGTCGCACGAGTTGGCCAGCCGGAAACGCCAGCCCTTCAGCGTCCGCTTGGGCCTTGTCATGGAGTTTGCCCACATCCGTCAGGCTCAGAAAATGCACGTACGTACTGTCATCACTCAGCACCAGATTCTTACAGGTATGCGTTTTGGCCTTACCCGAATACTCCTCTTGCTGAGCCGATTGATCCACCGAGCGGGGGACTTGGCGTTCAGTGGCATCCAAATTCAGGGCCGGTGGCTTCAACCGGTCGAGTTGCGCCCGCAAGGCGTCGCTATCCTGACAGGGACTCAGCCCCAGTGCGCTCAGCGTCTTATTAAGCAGGGCCAGCAACCGATGAACGCGCTGACTGACCCAGCCCTGGGAGATACCAAACAAGGCTGCCTGGAAGTCCTGCAATGGATTATTTTTGAGGTACACCAACAGAAAGAAGAGTTGGTCGGCTGGGTCCGCCAACGACTCGTCGGCTTGGGGAGCAAGCCGGGGATATTTTCGTTTCTTTCCCTGCCAAGTGTGGTAGCGGAAGTAGCGGTCCGAGCGGAGGGTAAAATCAGTCAGCAGAAACTCGAACTCAGGCACTTCAATGCTGGTCAGGGTCAGAAAATGGTTGGGCTTTTGTTTAGCTATGGCGTATTGAAGCATAACACAAAGTTATGTTCGCGCACACGAGAACATAATGAAACTTGACTAATTACCTCTATTAAATATACAAAATAATTATCTAAAACCTGTTAGGCCTAAGTGAAGTTAGGGTAAGCACAACTAAGCACGCCTAATTACGTATGAAAACATTCTTCTGCCTGACTGCTCTCAGTCTGTGCGCACTCCCGTTTACAACACACGCCCAATCGAAAAAAGCGACGACGGCAGCACCGGCCAAAGCGGTTACCGTTGTGCAGGGCGAGGTAGCCCGATGGGCCGGAAATTGCCTGCGGTGCAGTTTTGAGAAACGCGCCTGGTCGGCGGTGAACGGCACCTGTTATTACCCGGTCGATATGGATATGAAAGCCGGTACGTACATTATTTCACGCCGGTCAACGGGGGGCAAACTCGAAAGTGCCCAACTGACGGTGACCGAAAAACCCTGCGTTCAGGAAGATCTAAAAAACTTCCCGAAGAAAGAATACATCAACGTATCGGCTGAAAATCAGGCTCGTGCGGCCAAAGAAGCCAAACAGGTCAATCCGTTAATTTCCTACAAAGCCGATGTGAAACCCGCCGTGTTTGATTTGCCGGTGGGCAAACCCGCTAATCCGCTGCCAAAAGGCGAAGGTAACTTTGGAGCCTGCCGCACCTTCGACGGGCAACCCCGCGACCGCCATACCGGGCAGGACTATCCCGTTGGTGAAGGGAAAGCAGCGTTAAGCGTTGGCAATGGTCGGGTGTTGCTGGCCGCCAATCAGTTTTATAGCGGGAACGCCGTATTTATCGACCACGGCAATGGCCTTATTTCAGAGTATTTTCACCTGAAAAGTTATACCGTCAAGCCCAATCAGACGGTCACGAAAGGCCAGAAAATCGGGTTGGTGGGCGAAACGGGACGGGTTACGGGTCCGCATTTGCACTTCGGCGTTCGCTGGCACGGGGCCTGCATCAATCCCGGCTTTCTGCTGATTGACCCGGCCGATATGCAGGCGGTGAAATAAAATAGCAGGACTTTCGCTTCGAGCCGTGCCACGGTTAATGGTGACGCTTGAAAGAACCGTGGCACGGCTCGAAGCGAAAGTCCTGAATCGAAATGGACAATGGATTTAATCCAGTCTATGTAAACTATAATGTCACTCTGACAATTTTTGTGGTTTTCTAACCCCTTCGGGGTTGACTGTGGATAACCCCGGATACAATCCAGGGATCAACCCAAAAACCCGTTCTTCCACTTTTGTGCGATGGCAAGAGCGGTTTCAAGCATGTATGAGTTCCACTTTTCTATTTTCCAATCTGAGTTGGCTAAACCCGAAGCGTTCAACCGTATTTGCGCCTGTTGGTAATCGACAGCCGTTTCCAGAATTGTTGATAATTCGGTTTGCTGCGCGTGAAGCAATGGATTTTCTATAGGAAGCGAATCAATGCCAGGCGGAGATTTCGGTAAAAACGAATTGATTGTTGCCGGGCGACCTTCACGATTTTTTTGCTGGACAATGGCATCCATTGTCAAAAAATCCTGCTGAAACAGATGCCGACTCTCATTAGTCGTCAATCCGGTTCCGAGTTGCTCAAGCACAACGTATTTCAGATTGGGGCATTTCGGAATCGTTTCTTTCAGTAAAGTAAACACATCGGTTGGCACCGTATCGTCGTGCGTATCGCGTCTGATCTTCTTTTCTGGGTTTTGTTGCGATGAACTCCAACTTCCGCCGGAAACATGAATTTCCCGAACTCTGCCGAGTGGATACAGGGCGAGTAAGTCTGGAATGGGAATATTAAAATTTTGACTCTGGCAATACAGATTGTGGAGGTCTAAAATGATAAAGCCATTGACCGGTTCAATCAATTGATTCAGAAAGTCGCCGTGCTGTTTCACTTCATCGAGCGAGTAGGCAAACGCCAGATTTTCCAGACCTACCGGACAGTTGCACGCGTGCTGAATCCGTTTCAATCGGTCGCGGCCTATGGCGAGCGTTGACGTGGTGAATGGAATGCTGATGGGTGCGCCTTTATGGAAATCTTCACCCGTCATAAAGCCAAAATGTTCGGTAATGTGGTCAAAGGCGTACGCTGATGCCATTGCTTTCAGTTGGGTCAGCCAATTCTGTTGCGCCTGAGTCCACTTACCGGCGAAGAGCGAAAAGAAAACACCATGCCCAATCAACCGACCTTCCTGGCTGTAGGCTTGCAGTAAGTCAACAAACCAGTCGGGCGGTTGATTGTGTCCAAAAAGCGTATCGAATGACCATTCGATGGCACCCACTTTTTCGGACTCGAAGAGTGGAAGGGAGGCCTGTAGTAGATTGCTATCTACGTTACAGGCGATAGACGAGTACATTTCAGGCATACATAGTCAGTTGCCAACGAACCAATAAACACCAATCAACCCATGCCACAGGCCGCACAACTATACGGTACTTTTTGTTGCTGGCCAATTGGTTCTTTAGGATCAATGACCTTGCCTTTCGTACATGAACTAATCGTGGTGACGGTTACGGCAATGGCCATTGCCTGAAGGAGTGATTTGGAGAGTTTCATCATTGCGTTCGTTTACAAATAAGCCGGAAACACATAATCTATCTAATTCGGCTTTCGGTGTAAAGACCGTTCTATGTTGAATAGGGTTGGAAGCCTGAAAAACTTTTTTACGACCATACGCTCAGGACTTTCGTTAAGCGTAGTCTCAGACTATGCTTAACGAAAGTCCTGAGCGTTATCCGGTCTTTGACCGCTATGTATAGTTTACTCCGGTCAGAGACCGGATAACGCCGGAGCGTAGTCTGAGACTACGCTCAACTACCCTTAAAAAAAGATAAGGTTCCCCGATCGTGCGGAGAACCTTATGCTGACTATTCCTAAACCCTTAACCTTTTCTACATGAAAAACTAACTTTTACTCTTTTCTGTTCCAAATTCCAAATTAAATCGGAATTTGATATATCTTACTGAATGTCAGTTGCTTCGGCAACGGGCTGATTCGTGTTCCAGAGGAAATTAATCATCCGGGTGGTGTGGTCAGCCTGGGTCATCCAGCGGCTGGCGTTCGCATCTTTTTGCTTGGCCAGTGTATTTGTTAATTGAGCGGCTGCTTCGTTGAATTTAGCGCGGTCGGCGGGGCTGATCGTCAGCACGGCAGATGGGCTTTGGTTGTACAACGAGACAACACTCACAAAGTTTTGCCAATTGGTAGTCTGCGCAAACTTGCCAATGTTCTGTCCGATGTATGCAGCGAACTGCATTTGTGAACCATTGACAAGCATAGCACTTGCCGGCTTGGTGGCTGCCGGGCTATCATCAGTGTTGGTGGTGGTAGCCGCGTTTGCCTGAGTAGCCGTTAACCCTAATCCAAGAATCAACGATGCAAAGATAATACGCGTTTTCATTGTTTTGTTCTATTTTGTTTTCAATTAGATAACGCACAAATGTCTATAGAAAGTTTGAATTTTCAAGAGCAATATGCGTCCTCTGTAAAATTTTATACCGAATTTAATGCTGTTTAGTTTGGAAAAACACTTATTAGTGTTAACGATAGCTACATAAACAGAATATTGTTTTGATTCAACGGTAAGCACATGGTTATTATACGTTCTTGGAATAGTGAAATATTCTTTGAAAAGTTATATCATTGGTTGTAATTATTCATGGCCGTTTGTATGCCCATAGTACAAAAAGTGAGGGTCGCGTCGCCTGCCCGGTCCAAATAGTCGGGTAATTGAATCATTTCGTCCTCTGGAAACTGCCCCAGCACGAAATCGACCTGCCGTCCCCGTGCAAAACTACTGCCGATTCCAACCCGCAATCGGGCATATTCCTGGGTGTTCAGCACCTCATCAATACTTTTCAGTCCGTTGTGCCCACCCGGAGATCCTTTGGGTTTCAGGCGCAGCTTGCCAAAGGGCAAATCCTTATCATCGGTGATAATCAGGATGTTCTCGACCGGAATGTTTTCCTGCTTCATATAATACAGCACGGCCCGGCCGCTGAGGTTCATATAAGTAGTGGGTTTCACAAAAAACAATTGTTTGCCTTTATGCTGCCACTTCGCCGTGTAAGCTAAGCGAGTCAGCGTAAAATCGAAGCCGTACTGAGCCGCCAGCCGGTCGAGAACCATAAAGCCGGCGTTGTGCCGGGTAAGCGCGTATTCGGGGCCAACGTTGCCTAAGCCAACAATCAAAAATTTCATGGTCAATCAGTTCAATAGGGCTACCGATTCGCGGTAGCTGGTTTGGGTGCCATCGGGAAACTGGCAATCCAGCCGGTAGGTGTACATACCGGCGGGTGCTTTCTGGCCGTTCAACTGGCCATCCCAGAGGGATTCACCGCTCGATACCACAAAATTAGCACGAGAAAACAGGACTGCGCCCCATCGGTCGTAAACAGTGAACTGCGAAATCGTTACTGACGGCAATGTGAAGTAGATGGTCAGGGCATCGTTCTGGCGGTCGGCGTTGGGCGAAAAGGCCGTTGGCAGGTGAATCAGGTTGGCGCAGTCGGAGCGTATCTGAATGGATTGTTTGGCAATGCAATTCTTGTCATCGCGCAGGGTCAGCACATAACTACCGGCGGTAAGCCCTGAAAAATCCGCTGTGCGCTGGAATGTCTGCCCATCCAGCGAATAATCCAGCAGACTGCCGGTTCGGTTGCCGGTGATGGCGATGGCTCCGTTTTTCAGCCCGCAGCCTTCGGTTATTGCCTTCACGTCGGTAACAGACGGGCCGGTGCTGGCGGCAATGCTCATCGACTGGCTGATGGTGCAGCCCGCACTGTCCTGCGCCGTAAGTTCATACGTTCCGGCCTGTAAGCCCGTAAACAGCGGGCTGGCTTGCAGGCTCCCCTTGTCTGTTCTGTATTGAACCGGGTTTCGGCCACCGCCAATCGTCATGGACATCTGCCCGTTTGCCTGCCCGCAGGTGGTTGGCACAACCGTTGTGCCGAGTACAGTCATCGGCTTAAAAACGGGCAGACTAACGACTCTGTTCACCTCGCAGCCGTTGGCATCGCGCACCCGAACAGTGTAGGCACCCCCCGGCAACTGCCTGAAAATCGGGTCGGTCTGGAACGTAACGCCATAATTAATCGAGTACATAAGCGGAGCCTTTCCGCCCGTAGCCACCACACTTACCTCGCCATTGGCGGTAGCGCACTGGGGTGGTGTGCTGGTGAGGCTGCTAATGGTGGGGGCAGCGTCGTCTGTAATGGTCACGGGCTGTGCGGCCTCGCAACCGGCAGCATCTTTCACTACAACGGTGTAGGAACCGGGGCTAAGGCTGGCAAACAACGGTTTTCTCTGAAACGCGCCGTCATTGAGCTTGTACTGCCAGCCGGTGGTATCGATAGCCGTTACCACCAGCGATCCGTTGGCTTTGCCGCAGCCTGTGTTCGACGAGGTTGCCGTAAATACCGGCCCGCCGTTGACCGTAACGGTAATGGGTACTGCCGGACTTTCATTCTGGTAGAGCGTCTGGGTAATATAAAACGTTGTTGTCTGGGCGAGTTGAGGGGTGTAGATGTTACCCGTTGCCAGCAGCGTCGTTTTGGCGGCTGATGAATACCACCGGATATTTTTCCCCGTAACAACTAATTTTGCCTGATTTCCTTTGCAGTAAGTAGTGCCGGATTTGAGTACAATCCGGTATAACTCGACTTTTCCACCCGACGAACTGACGCAGGTGGTACCGTTTGTAATGTTTTCATACGAGCCAATCAGGCTTTCGTCAACGGGGTTATAAACCAGTTTGCCGCGCCAGTAACAGATATTTCTGACGGCCGTATTGCCGTTCTGGTCCGACTCGTTGAACGTAACCACCGATGGACTAACCTGCCCTGAAATGTAGGCTACGCCACTAAAAGGTACGTTCGGATTTGCTGTCTGGGCCGTTCCTCCCAGCGTATTGCCGGTTTGGGTTAGCGTCATCGTGTAGTTATAGACTGCCTGGTTGGGGTCGGTCGGGTAGGTGACGCCAAGCCAGAAACCCCCTATGGTTTGTGCATGGCCTGCGGTAAAGCTGAACCAGAGTAGCCACAATAGTCCGATAAGCGGTTTAATCCCCATGCCCGATAGTGTTCAGATAGATACACCAAATCTACAAAGAATCCCGGGCAGTCGATAATACTCCATTTGTATGATTTCTCGCTTAGTCAGTAAGTTTTCTTAGTCAGTAAGTCAGTAAGTGGCTGACGCGAAAGTAACGTGCTGGCGTCAGCCACTTACCGACTATAAAGACTTACTGACTATTTTTACCCCATGAACCAGCAACGCCTAATTCTGTCCAGCCCTTTGCTTGAAATTGTTGTGAGCCGCCTGGCGCAGCAGTTAATCGAAAATTACCAGGATTTTACGGATACCGTTCTTCTGGGAATGCAGCCACGGGGCATTTATTTTGCCGAGCGTGTCGGGCGCGAGTTGAGCCGGGTGCTGGGCCATGAGGTGCCGCTGGGGTATTTAGATGCTACCTTTTACCGGGACGACTTCCGCCGACGCGACACGCCCCTGCGCCCCAACACAACCCATGTTCCGTTTATCATCGAAAACAAACGGGTCATTTTGATTGACGACGTGCTGGCAACGGGTCGGATGGTGCGGGCGGCTCTCGATGCCATGACGGCCTTTGGAAGGCCCCGTAAAGTAGAATTGCTGGTACTGATTGACCGACGCTATAACCGCGATCTGCCCATAAAGCCCGATTATACCGGCAAACGTGTGAATACCCTTGAGTCGCAGCAGGTGCTGGTAGAATGGACCGAGCAGGGAGCCGAAGCGGATCGGATCTGGTTGGTCGGGTAACCAATACCGCTTAATCAACATGTTACAGTTCATGCCAAACTATTGACAGTTAGGTGGTTATTTATGCGGGTTGAGGCTCAGTTTACGGTAGATGATTGACAGGTTTTTTGTAATTTAGCCGACCCGTAAAATTTACTGATGAAACCTCTGCACCATCTCTTACTCTATCTTCTTGTTTTTGCGCTTGCCAGCACCGGTAACGTAAAAGCACAAACCGTAGTTTATACCGTTACCGGCCTTGTTACCGATGCCCATACGGGCGATCCAATTCCTTTCGCCAGTGTTGCCCTGATTGGCCGCCGAAATGGTACCGTAACGGATGAGAAAGGCCGGTACTCATTAGTTGCCAAAATTTTAACAGACTCGATAGCCATCAGTTCATTAGGGTACAAAGTAGCCCGGCTGGGTATCGACCGGGAGCGCGTCAGCCAGGCTGTCGATATTAAGCTTGAACAGGGCGGTAACTCGTTGCAGGAGGTAACGGTGCGGGCGGGCGAGAACCCGGCCTGGCGTGTGCTGCGGCAGCTACGCAAAAACCGTCCCATCAACGACCGCAAACGGCTGTTGGCCTATGAATATGACAGCTATGTGAAAACCGAAATTGCCCTCAGCCGCGTAACGGATCGGATGCGAAAGAATCCGCTGATCAAACGGATTAATGAGGCCATGAGCAAACATGACTCCATCATTGATAAGGACGGGCACCGGCTGTTGCCGCTTCTGGCGTCCGAATCGGTGTCGAAATACTATTTTAAAGCCAGCCCGGAGCGTAAACGCGAAGACATTCTTAAAACCCGTATCAAAGGCGTTGCGGTTGATGATGCCGGACTAAGCTCGCAATTACTGGGCGGCACCAATCTGGTCAGCCAGAATTTCTATGACAACTACATTCCCATTCTGGGAAAAGATTTTGCCTCACCCATTGGCGATAACTGGCGAAACTGGTACGAGTTTTTTCTGGCCGATACCACCCAGATTGGCGATCATATCTGCTACGAAGTTCAGTTTGAACCCAAACGGCCCGAAGATCTTGCGTTTACAGGCAAAGCCTGGATTGATACCACCTCATTTGCACTTTGCCAGATCGAAACGCGCATCGGTAAAGGCGCAAACCTGAATTACGTACGCGACCTGACCATCGAGCAGGAACTGGAAGCCACCACCGACTCGTCTTCGGGCACAACGGGCCTGGCGGGCTGGTTACCCGTTAGCATTCACCTCAAAGCCGATTTGACCGGGGTGGGTAAACAGTCGCTGGGGTTGCGGGCACAGGTCACCCTGCGTAACAGCCATATTGTGGTAAACCGACCGCGACAGGCTTCGTTCTATGAGCAGCCTATCGAGCCAGGCGATACCGTTGCGACCACCAATGAAGCCTATTGGCATACAGTACAAAACACCCTTGCCGGGGCCGATTCACTCAGTAAAGAAGACCAGAAAACCCGGCAGGTAATCGAGAAATTACGGGCCGTTCCAGCCGTAAAAATGGCCGAAGCCGTTGGGCAGGTTGCCGTTACGGGATTTTATAAACTCGGTGGTTTCGACCTCGGACCCTACCCATATCTGTTTGCCGTTAATAGTGTGGAAGGGCTGCGCACACGCATCGGTTTTCGAACCAATGAGCAGTTTAGCCGCAACTTTATTCTGCGTGGCTATGTGGCCTATGGCACGTTAGATCAGGCCTTTAAATATGGCGGAGAAGTAAATTACCTGTTCTCCCGGCAGCACTGGACCATGCTGGGCATTCGGGTGGCTAATGATTTGGAACGGCTTGGCCTGACACCGGAACTGATTGGCGGAAACCGGATTTTCTACGCCCTAAGCCGCTTTGGCCGCTACAGAGGGGGGTATAAAAGCTATCAGAAAGAGATATTCTTCAGAACCGAACCCGTCAAAGGTATATTACTGACCGCCACGCTGGGCACTCGGACATTCGACCCGCTGTTCCCGTTTCGTTATCGGGTGGAGCCGGATCTGGAAGAATTGTCGTCGCTGAAGTCGGATATTTTTGACGCCTACTGGTCAATCGAAGCGCGGCTGGCCCGGAAAGAAAAATACCTGATGGACGGCAACGACCGCATTACCCTCGGCACAAAACGCGCACCTGTCCTGACGCTTAAGTACACACGCGGAGCCAAAATGCTGGGCGGAGACTATAATTACCACCGCTTTACACTCCGGGCACAGCAGTCGCTGCGGCTCGGGCCGCTTGGTCGGATGACGTATTTGCTGTCGGCGGGCTACACCCCGTCCACACTGCCCGCGCCCATGCTGTTTCCGCATATCGGAAATCCAACTCCGCTGCTAACGACCAACACCTTTAACCGAATGCAGTTTTATGAGTTCGTCAGTGACCGCTTCATTGCCGTTCACGTTCAGCATCGGTTCGAGGGATTACTGTTCAATCGGATACCGGGCATCCGGAAACTGAACTGGCGATTAGTTGCCAATGTCGATGCGTTGTGGGGCAGTATGTCGAAGGCAAACCAGGCCGTCGAAAGTGTTAAACCGTTGCCGGGTGGAACAAGGCCCATTTATTTTGGTGCGCTCGATGGCCGTAAACCGTATCTGGAAGTAGGGTACGGCATTGACAATATTTTCAAGCTAATTCGGATTCAGGCCATTCACCGGCTGAATTATTTAGACGACGGTCCCAATGGAATTCCCCTTAATTCGTTTGCCTTAAAAGCCTCGGCCTCCATTAATTTTTGAGATTTTACTCCCATGTCTCTCGTCGCGCCTGTTATCATTCAGAGAATCTCCGGTCATGATCTGGTCGAAATGCCTGATTTACTGGCCGTTGAAGAGCCGCTCGAAATTAGGCTGGGCTTCGGGCCGACGAACGACCGGCAACAGCGGGCGGTGTCCGTTACGATGCGGACGCCTAACCACGACGAAGAACTGGCGATGGGTTTTCTGTTCAGCGAAAGCATTATTCAACAGCCCGCCGATATTATTTCCTGCCGTTATTGTGTGCAGGATTCGCAGAAGGAAGGCAACGTACTGCGCGTTGAACTGAATCCCGACGTGGTGATTGACTGGGCGCGGCTGGCCCGCAATACAGTCACCTCGTCGAGTTGCGGGCTGTGCGGAAAAGATACCATCGACGCCATTATGGCCCTTACCCCCGGCCCGATTGACGGTGATTCGTTTTCCGTCGAACCCGATGTGCTGCACGCGTTGCCGGAGCGAATTCGGCAAACACAAAAAGCATTCGCCCACACGGGCGGTATTCACGCAGCCGCGTTGTTCGATGCTACCGGGAAACTGCTGCTGGTTCGCGAAGATATTGGCCGGCATAATGCCCTGGATAAGCTAATTGGAGCCGCTTTCTGGCAAAACTGGTTGCCCCTAAGTCGTTACGGCATTTTTCTGAGCGGCCGGATTGGCGTTGAACTGGTACAGAAAAGCTGGCGGGCCGGTGTTCCATTTTTGGCGGCAGTCGGAGCACCATCGAGCCTGGCGGTTCAAATGGCGAAGGAGGCCCGCATGACACTGGCCGGGTTCGTACGCGACAACCGTTTCAATCTCTACAGCCAGCCGGAACGGGTTGTTTTGGGGCATGAGGAAGAGGTTAGAAAGTAGTCAGGTAGTTGTCAGATGTTGCCAGGCGTCTTGTCAAATTACACCGGGATAAATCCCGGCGCAAGTCATCTTGCTTTGTCACTTGCACCGGGCTGAAGCCCGGTGTGGCCCGATACTCGTGACTACCCTTGACAACTATCTGACCATCCTTGACCATTCCTGACCACCTGTCACCCCCTTCACTTCGGCACCAGCATCGTCAGTGCGCCCGGTTTAATGTCGGCTTTCAGGGTCGTAACGCGCCCCCGATACTCACCATCTACCTGAAAATAAGCCCGCCGGTGGGTGTCGATGCTGACCGACGTAGCCGGAAAAATTTCAATCTGCTTCGGGTCGAAAGGTTTATACCGCCAGAAAAGTTTCAGGATTTCTCCAAACGATAATCGCCGGAAAATAACGACTTCAAAATGGCCATCGAAAGGCGACCCGTCGGGGTTGATTACTGCCCCGGTGCCGTACATTCGGGCATTTGCCAGTACAACCATAAACGCGACCCGCTGTACACATTCGTCGCCAACGGTAATGGATACACGCAGCAGGCGTCGTTTTCGCAATACATTTAGTACGCTCCGCAGGTAGCCAAACTTACCGCGCAGGTTGTTTTTCTCATAGTGTTGAACCAACTGCGCGTTCAGGCCAATATCGGCTAAATGCAGGCATACGTCCTTGCCATTCACCATGATAACATCCATTGGTCGATGTTCGCCATTCACTAAAACGGTTAGACTTCCCTGAATATCAGGCGGAATGCCCAATTCACGGGCCATGCCATTGGCCGACCCCGCCGGTAACGCACCCAGAAGAATATTGGTATTCAGAAGTGCAGCCGCCACGACTTTGATGGTCCCATCGCCCCCAACCGCCACCACGCAGTCGGGTTTGTGCTGCGCGATCTGTTGCCGCAGAACGGCCTCATCGGTTTTGCCGTCCAGATGAAACTGATGAAAATGGTGGGGCGCATCCACGCCGGATGAATCAGCGAAAAAATCCCGGATACCGTCTTCCCAACTGGTTTTGTCGCTCCCGCCTGAAACGGGATTAATGGCGAATAAAAAAGTCAACTTATAGGCTGGTTAAAGGTTATAGATGGCATAGAATCAATCACGTTACGAAGTAATCAAGCAGTAGTAGAGATGACATCTTTAAACAATTTGCTGGTTAGCAGACAATTGATTGCGAAAGATGTCATCTCTACTACTGCTTGATTACTGAAAACCCGGCAACCCGCCAATGAGTAGTAAACAAAAAATAAGCCTGAAGGGTAAGCTTCTTCACTATTTCTTAACAGCACTGCGCCTGACCGACCAGCCCGTCGTTAAAGTTTATCGCGGTTTTGGCACGGCTAATCAGCTACTTATCTTTGGGCACGTCTTCCGGCGGAGCGCGTTGCCCCGAAAAAAATATCGGGATAGTAATCTGGTCAATCTGCTGGCGGTCGTGCGGTTGTTTTTAGTGCGGCCCTACCCACAGGCCTCGGTTCGGGTGCGGGTTGGAGAACAGATTATTCAGACAGAAACGGATGCTGACGGCTATTTTAGAATTGATTTGCCGGTACAGACGCCTTTGTCTCCCGGCTGGCATTCGGTACGGGCGCAACTTGTTTCGCAAACGCTAATGCCCGAAACCATTCTGGCGGAGGGGGAGGGGCAGGTGCTCATCCCACATCCGACCCAGTTCATCTGCATCTCCGATATTGATGATACGTTCCTGATCTCGCACTCGGCAACCATTGCCAAACGGCTCCTGGTGCTCCTGACCGAGAACGCCCACAGTCGAGTGCCGTTTGAAGGCGTAGTGGCTCATTATCAATTGCTTGCCGAAGCGCACAGCGGCCCCACGGCCAGTAACCCGTTTTTTTACGTGTCGAGCAGCGAGTGGAATTTATACGATTATATACTGGAGTTTTCCCGAACAAACGACCTGCCGGACGGCGTCTATCTGCTGAGTCCGCTTAAACGATTGGCGCAGGTGCTGAAAACGGGACGGGGCAAGCACCACACCAAATTCGACCGGATTAAGCAGGTAATTGACCTGTATCCAAACCAGCAGTTTATCTTGCTGGGCGACGATTCGCAGCAGGACCCTATTATTTATGAGTCAGTTGTTCAGCAATTTCCGGGGCATGTCCGCGCTGTCTATATTCGGCAGGTCCATGTTGAACATAAAGCTCGAACAGAGACTTTACTGGCTAAAATTGAAGCGAGTGGTGTACCTTGCTGTTACTTTGTTCACAGTGCCGACGCCCGCCAGCATTCGGTCGATATGGGATTAGTCGCCACGTAACATATGGCCGAAACAGGCTCTGGCTGTTTCGCAGATTATTTGAAACAGCCAGAGCCTGTTTTTGCCCAATTATGAATCAGAATACGCCCCCCGAAGAACTCACCGGCAACCTCGAAACCGGAAAACCTTATACCGAAGCCGCCGGTTTGACCGCCATCGTAAAGTCTGTTGAGCATGTGCTGAGTGGAACCGGTTTGGTGCGCGGCTTGAAAATTCTGGCCGATCTAAATCAGAAAGATGGGTACGACTGCCCGTCCTGCGCCTGGCCCGATCCCGACGGCGACCGGTCGAAACTGGGCGAGTATTGCGAAAGTGGAGCGAAGGCTGTTGCCGACGAAATCATGGATAAACATACGGCCTCGCCGGTCCTGTTTCAGCGGTATTCGGTGGCCGACCTGCTTCAGAAAAGCGATTTATGGCTGGGTCAGCAGGGGCGGTTAACCCAACCCATGATTCTAAAACCAGGCAGTACGAATTATGAACCGATTGCGTGGAACGACGCGTTTCAACTCATTGCCAATGAACTCAATGCGCTGAACTCGCCCAACGAAGCCATCTTTTATACCTCTGGCCGAACCAGTAACGAAGCCGCTTTTCTGTATCAGTTGTTCGTTCGGATGTATGGCACCAATAACATGCCCGACTGTTCTAATATGTGCCACGAATCGACCAGCGTGGCCCTCGGTGCGTCGATTGGGTTGGGAAAAGCGTCGGTCAAATACGACGACTACGAGAAGGCCGATGTGATTATGATTATGGGGCAGAACCCTGGCACCAACGCGCCCCGGATGCTTACGCCGTTGGAAGAAGCCAAGCGAAAAGGGGCCAAAATCATTGCCGTAAACCCACTGCACGAAACCGGTTTGCTGGCGTTCAAATACCCGCAAAGCGTGCGGGATATGGTGTTTGGTGGCCAAAAACTAACGGATATTTTTCTGCAAATACCCATCAATACCGACCTCGCTTTGCTGAAAGCGATGTGTAAAATTTTGCTGGAAGAAGAGAATAAATCCGCAACGGCGGGCCATCCCGGCAGAGTAATCGACCTCGATTTTATTCGGCAATACACGGCCGGTTACGACGCATTTGTCAAAAGTTTAGACCAGTTTGAACTGAACGACTTAGCCGCCCAATGCAGTCTTACCGTTGACCAGATTCGGGAAGCGGTCGATTTATTTACCTACACGCCCAGGCTGATTATCTGCTGGGCAATGGGCCTGACGCAGCATAGAAATGCCGTTGAAACGATTAATGAAGTGATTAATCTGCTGTTGCTCAAAGGCAGCATCGGTATTGAAGGGGGAGGAGCAAGCCCCATTCGCGGGCACAGCAACGTGCAGGGCGACCGCACGATGGGCATCTGGGAAAAGCCCAAACCGGAGTTTTTAGACTCGCTCAAACGGGTATTTGCCTTCGAGCCACCCCGCGAACACGGCTACGATACCGTTGCGGCTGTGGAGGCTATGCATGAAGGAAAAGCAAGTGTATTTTTCGGGATGGGCGGCAACTTTGCAATGGCTGTGTCGGACACAAACTACACGGCTGAGGCTCTGAAACGATGCAAACTGACGGTTCATGTGTCGACCAAGCTCAACCGCAGTCATCTGCTAACCGGCGAAACGGCCCTGATTTTACCCTGCCTCGGCCGCACCGACCGCGATATACAGGCAACCGGCGAGCAGTTTGTTAGTTGCGAAAGCACAACGGGCGTGGTGGCGCAGTCGCATGGGGCGGTGGCCCCGGTCGTTTCTACACTGAAAAGTGAGGTAGCTATTGTTGGTGAACTCGCGAAAGCAACCTTGGCCGGTAAATCGACCGTTAACTGGGATGATCTCATCGGTAATTACGATTTGATTCGTGACCTGATTGAGAAAACGATACCCGGTTTTGACAAGTACAATGAGCAGATTCGGAAGCCGGGCGGTTTCTATCTGCCAAACGGGCCGCGTGTTCGGGAGTTCAAAACGGCCGACGGTAAAGCGCATTTTACGATCAATACACCCACGCATCACCAGCTACAGCCCGGCGAATTGATGCTCATGACCATCCGAAGCCACGACCAGTTCAACACGACTATTTATGGCAATGACGACCGCTATCGGGGAGTTTACAACGAACGGCGTGTGGTATTCATGCACCCCGACGATATCGGTAATTTAGGGGTACAGGAAAAACAGGTGGTTGATTTACACAGTCAGTACTCTGGAAAAAGACGCACCGCTCACCAGTTTGTGGTGGTGCCGTACGACATTCCGCGCGGCTGTGCAGCGGCCTACTTTCCCGAAACGAACGTGCTTGTTCCGATTGATTCCAAAGCCGAGAAAAGCCACACGCCTACCTCAAAATCCATTGTTATTACCGTGACGCCTGCGGTTAGCTGAGGTTAGTTATGGCGATTGCTTTCGTAAAACAGTTTTATCATTTTCAGAACGACAGGGCTGTCTGCTTCGGTAGCTGTTTCCTGGCTATCGTTAAGTAGCACAGTCGTTTTTAGCGCATCCAGTTGACGCGAAGTCAGCGTTTCATAGCCCATAGACCACTGCGAAAACAACCGGTCAGTAATGGGCTTGCTAATTACCCGGCTGACATTTTTGTGCCGTTGATCCTGCTCGATTCGTCCGTACAGAGCCTCAAGCAGCTCTTTTTCTCCCTCCAATACTTGAATAATGCTTCCACGAACATACAGCAACACGCCCGTAATGCCATATCGGGCGTTATTCCGGCGGCTTTGTTCAAGGATGGCGACAAGGTCCTCTTCCTGAAACAATCCGACGGATGTGCTGAAATAAACAATGCAATGCTCCATAGGGCATAGAGTAATACGTACTATAGAATAACGACTAAGGCAGTAAACGGTTATAATTAGCTGGTTAATCCACGCAATTCTGGCCGTAGAATTTAGCTATCGCCGGGGATACCTGCACCACTTTGCCATGAACGCGGAAGCTACTTATTTTCACGCTATCGACCGATTGTTTTGTGTCGCCATACGGCCATTACATTCGTGTCTGCATGGGGATGTTCGGGATTATTGTCCAGAAGTCTTTTCTTAATGGAATAGGCTTTCTCAAACTCGTTCAACAGCCCAAACTGATTGATGTCGCTGGGTGAATAAGGTTCGTCAAAACCATCGCAGTTCGTCAAAGAGCTTACACCAAAGTCTTTTTCCTGTAGGTCGTAGCCAATGAACTCAAAATCCTCAAGCCTTACATCTTTACACGCTTCTGTCGGCTCAATAACGACGGCTAAAAGATTGAACCTGTCGATTGGCTTCACTTTTTTCAGCACATAGTCGAGCGTTGTGAACAAGCCGGTTATGTACTTCCCCTGCGTTACGACGTGTGCCCAGTCCTCCGCATTTCCGTAATCGGGTTCGACTAAGGGTTTGTTTAGCAGGCCGTCAAGTGAAACAACTTCAGTCAAATGAGTCATTCTGGTCCAGGCAATATACCCATCCCAACCCGGTCCCTCATCAATGCTTTTGTCAAATAGTGCTCGTGCCGTATAGTAGATTGTCATGAATAAGCCAATCAATAATATTCTGAAATTTAGTTTATCTCCTGATTATCAGGCTTCCCAGATAACACGCACCACTTTTCCGTGAACGCCAATGGTCTGAAAAAACTCTAACCAGTGCAGTTGTTGCGGGCCGAGGTGGTCGGTGGGGGATTTGACTTCGACAAACTCATACTTTCCCTGCTCATTCCAAATAAGTAAGTCAGGAAAGCCACGTGTATGTTCGCGGACGTTACGGGCCATTTCGAGCAGAATCAGGCGCAGTTGCTCCAGATCGAGCAGGTCGATCATCCGCTGAACGAGCGTGAGCAACTCGTCCGACCAGTCGACCAGTACGTTCGTGATGCCGTATTTGGCATTGAACATCCGGCCCGTATGGCGTCGCCAGTCGTCTTTGGTGTCGAGTTCGATAAGTCGCTTTTTGAGCAACTCTTCGCGCTTGATGTAGAAATCAGGCAGGTAAAAATCCGACGGGGCGCGTTGCAGCGGGTGGTGAATGGCCGATACGTTGGCGTCGTAAATAATGTCCCAAAACACCAATCCGAACAAGCCGCGCCAGGGATAATTCTCGGTAAAAGCCGCGTCGAAATCCTGCTCTAAATAATAACTCATCACGCCCGCTTCGACGTGGTGACGATAAGCCGCCGGAATGTTCACACTTTCGGCATCCGATAAAAAGCGGGTTGTGGCTTTGCGGCTGCGTTTTTTCTCGCCCGCGCTCAAAATCTTCTCCCGAAAATCATTGGCGAAATACCGCTCTTCGGCGTTCAGGGGATTTACGGCAATCTCATCGCAAAGGGCGAGGGCTTCGTCTATCGAACCGTTTCGGAACAGCAGTCGCACACGCCGTTCCCGCGCCGGAACCCGGTCCGACAGTTCATAAACGGCTAATGCCTGATCGGGCAGTTTTTGCCGTTCTAGAAAACCACCCACCCGGCACACCAATTTCTGATAACCCGGAATCGCGATTTCGGTCAGTTCGGGGCGGGTTTCGTTCCAGTTCAGAAACCAGTTATAAATATCGTCGGCGGGTGTTTCGGCTTCTTTGAGTTCGTAAAACGTTTCGTTCGTCAGCGAAATCAGCAGTTTATCTTCCACCTCTTTTCGAGTGCGGAAGCGGGCGGTCAGTTTACTCTCGTCGTATCGTTCAAAATTCACCATGCCGAGGTCGCGCACCACGAATTCCGTCATATTGCTGCCCCGGTTGCCAAAAAACAGGTATTTCACCATCATCCCTTCGGCCTCGAAGTTCATTCGGATGACTGTCTCGTGCGTGGTCAGGCTCGTCACGATTTCGCCAAAATCAAGCTCGTTTAGGGCATAACGGACAACAGTTTCTTTCTTTTCTTTTGCCAGCGGACGAATTTCTTCCGGCTGCAACGGCAGCAGATTCATTAGTTCGGGTTTCGTAAAAACGCCCAATGCGTCGTTGCCCATGCTGGCATGATGAGGAGCAAGCCGTTCGATGAAACCAGCCAGAATTAACTCGCCAACGGCTGCCGGTAAGTCAGTTATTTCGGTATATTGTAGTTTGTTGACCCGAAAAAAGAGTCCTTTGCGATTGCTCAGCCGTACATACAGACTCTGGGCATCGAGGCTCAATGCCTCAAACCGGCGCACAAAGTCCCATTCGGCATCGTTCAACAAATTACCGTACAGGCGTTTAACAAAATCGAGTACGTACCGGAAATTGTCGAGGTAATAGCGGGGAGTGAGGATAATTTTCTGTCGTCCGATCATATAAATAAAGGGAATTTCAGTCTGCTGGAAGAGATGTCATCTTTCACGGACAGTCAATATAAAGATGACATCTCTTCCAGCAGACTGAAACTCACCTCGTGTAAATAACAAAAAAATAACCGTTTATGTCCCCAAATGAGGTTCTCAATGAACTGAGTAAACAGGGTATTGTTTCACCGGACCAGCAAGCAAAAATCGCTGAAATAGAGCAGTCAAAGCCGTTTTCACTCCATTGGGAACTGCGGTCGCTGCTCTATGCAGGCATTCTGCTGGTTAGCTCAGGGCTGGGGTTGCTGGTCTATGACAACTTCGACCGAATCGGGCACGGTGCCTTGCTGACCGCCATTGCGGTTGCCTGCGTCGGGTGCTTTTATTTCGCCTGGAAAAACCGGCCCGACTGGACGCCCGAGCAAACAAAAAGCCGTTCGACCTTTGGCGATTACGCGCTGATTCTGGCGTGTCTGTTATTTCTCACGCTGGAAGGCTACGCGCAATACGCGTATAATGTCTTCGGAAACCGCTACGGCTTAGTTACCCTCTTGCCCGCCCTGCTATTCCTGCCATTGGCTTATCGGTTCGACCATCGGGGCGTGTTGGGTATGGCCCTGACCGCATTGATTTCGTGGGTGGGCGTCACGGTTCGCCCGCTCGAACTCTATTTCAAAACCAACTTTTTCGACCAGCCAACGGTTCTTTCGGCCATTGGTCTGGCACTCGTGCTCATCGCGCTGGCGTTTGTGCTGGCAAGACAACGCATCAAAATGCACTTCACCTACACGTACCTGACCATTGCCGGAAACCTGCTGATGGTGGCCCTGCTGGGTGGCCTGTTCAACTTCGATGAGAGTCGGTTACTGTTCGCGCTCGGGCTTGCTGTGGCTTGCTTTGCCTTCGACCGCTATGCGCGGCAGCAACGCCAAGCCTCATCGCCCGACGGGTCCGACGGTTCATTTCTGTTCCTGCTGATGAGTGCCGTTTACGGGTACATCGGCATCACCTACCTGTTTTTTCATTACCTCAATCCTATTGCCGGAAACATCTATTACTGGTACTTTATCGTGACGGGCATTGCGTTCGTTTACTACCTGATGAGCCAGTTACCCAAAGGCAACCGAACGAATGAAAGCGTATAACGAACAGTGGATTTACAACCGCGAAGTGCTAATTCAGGCCGGACGATGGCATCGGCAGGGTCTCCTTTCCGATGAGCAGATGGCCGCAGCCAGGCAAACGTATCCGGTCGAATTCCGGCAAACGAACGGCTTTCTCGAAATAGGATTATTTCTGTTCACGACCGTCGCGATTCTGGCCTGTTACCTGTTACCCGCCAGCATCTTTTTGTCGATGTCGGCCAATCAAACTGTTGACGCGCTGTTTAACATAGCGTTCGGCGTTGGGGTTGGTGTGGTCGGGCGGGTGCTCATTAATCGGCGACTTTTGTATCGGAATGGCATCGACAATGCGTTTGTCGTTACGCTGACCGGTTTTCTGGCGTTTGGGCTTAACCAACTGCTGCCAAATGGACTCTCTCTTGCCACGCACTGTCTGGTTACGTTGCCCTTACTATTGCTGGTACTCTGGTATTATGGCGATACACTCATTGCTTTTTTCGTCCTCGCTACGTTCTACGCCTTTGTTTTCGACAGTATGCTGAAAATCAGTTGGGGCAAAGACGCGCTGCCGTTCGTGATGATGGCGATTTCGGGCGTGCTGTATGCGGGTGTACGTCAGATTCTGAGACGCACAATCAATGAGGTCTATTACAACGACGCGCTGAATCTGACGCAGTGGATTTCATTGATTGTGCTGGCAGCCAGCGGCAACTATTTTGTGGTGCGTGAACTGAACGGACTGCTGCTTGAATCCCGTCCTGGCAGTTCCATCGTGACGGGTGCGCCTGAACTTGCCCTGCCCGCGCTGTTCTGGTTTCTTACGTTCGCTATTCCTGCGATTTATCTGTGGCAGGGGTTGACGAAAAAAGGACCACAACCACCCTTGCGGATGCTGCTTATTCTGGGTACGCTGGGCCTGATTGCGGCTGTTATGACGCTGCACGAGTACACGGCTGTGTTGCCGCTGAATGTTGCCCTGACGCTCGGAGGACTGGTCTTAATTGGCATTGCGGTGTTTGGTATTCGCTATTTGTCCCTCCCAAAGTATGGGTTCACGGATGCACCGGACGACGATTCGCCGAACGAATTATTCATCAATGCCGCTACTGTTATTGCTGTTCAGGCCGCCGGTTCAGCGGCTCACGGACCCAAAGATAATCTTCGCTATGGGGGTGGAAATTTCGGTGGGGGCGGGAGCGAAGGGAACTACTGATGTGTATAGAAAAGATTATCTTTGTGTATAAATACAAGATTTCCATAAAGAGCCGTGCCACAGTTATTAATGATGTCTAACAAACCGTGGCATGGCTCTTTGTGGAAATCCTAAAATTCTGAAACGTCATGCGAACGAACATTGATATAAACGATGAATTACTTCAGAAGGCGATGACAATAAGCCATTTGAAAACGAAGAAGGCTATCGTTGAACTGGCACTGAAGGAGTACGTTGATCGGCAGGCCCGGCTGGATTTACTTTCTTTATTCGGTAAGGTTGAATGGGTTGGTGATTTCGATCAGATGCGTACTGACACCACGCCGAATGATTGGGATCGATGATTGTCGATACATCCGTTTGGGTCAACGGCCTTCGGGGTATTCAGACGAAGCAGGTGGCCATTGTTGCCAATCGTATAATTGCCGACCAACGAATTTATATTATACCAATAATTTTGCAGGAAGTTTTGCAGGGCGTACGGGATGATAGCCAGTATGAACCTGTCAAAGAGGGTCTATTGGCTCATACGATGCTTATGCTCGACCCGGTCGAGGCCGCTATTGAAGCCGCGCAGTTATACCGTATGCTCCGCAGAAAAGGCGTAACGGTTCGTAAGCCCAACGACTGCCTGATTGCCCATTATGCCATCTTCTACGACATGCCAATTCTGCACAACGACGCAGACTTCGACCAGATTGCCCGCTTCACGGCCCTGCGAATTGCCGGGGCATGACGATTGCCGATAAACTTCGCGTCTGTGTCTGCCGAAAAACTGCTAAGTTTGACCCCGCAAACCAACGACCATACGCAGTCGCATGAAAACCGTAGATTCCTACAATTTTGCCGGTAAGAAAGCCCTCGTTCGGGTTGACTTCAACGTGCCTCTCGATAACGAGAACAACATCACCGACGATACCCGCATCAAAGCGACTATCCCGACCGTCCTGAAAATCGTGAACGATGGTGGCTCGGCCATTCTGATGTCGCACTTGGGTCGGCCGAAAGGTGGTCCCGAAGAAAAGTATTCGCTCAAACACCTGTTGCCCGCGCTGAAAGAAGCGTTTGGCCGCGACATAAAATTTGCCGATGACTGCATCGGGCAGTCGGCTACCGACCTCGCTGCCAGCCTGCAACCGGGCGAAATCCTGCTGCTTGAAAACCTTCGTTTCTATAAAGAGGAAGAAAAAGGCGACGTTGCCTTTGCCGAAAAACTGGCGAAATTAGGTAACGTTTGGGTAAACGACGCGTTTGGAACGGCTCACCGCGCCCACGCATCGACCGCCGTAATGGGTCAGTTTTTTGACGACCGCGTTGCCGGTTACGTGATGAATGCTGAGTTAGCCAACGCCAAAAAAATTCTGGAAGAGGCCGAACGTCCGTTCACAGCCATTATGGGCGGGGCCAAAATTTCTGATAAAATCCTGATTATTGAGAAGTTACTCGATACGGTCGACAACCTCATCATTGGCGGGGGGATGACCTATACGTTCACCAAAGCATTAGGCGGGCAGATTGGTAAGTCGCTCCTCGAAGCCGACAAGCAGGACTTAGCCCTTGAGTTACTGAAAAAAGCAGAGGCAAAAGGCGTAAAAATTTATATGCCGCTCGATAATCTCTGCGCCGATAGTTTTTCAAATGACGCTAACCGACAGGTTGTTGCAACCGGTCAGATTCCTGACGGATGGCAGGGGTTAGACATTGGTCCTGAAACAATTAAGCTATTTACGGATATTGTGTCAAAATCGAGAACGATTCTTTGGAATGGTCCGATGGGCGTGTTTGAGTTTGAGAATTTCGCACACGGCACCAACGCCATCGCCGAAGCAGTGGTGAAAGCAACCGAAGAAAACGGCGCATTTTCGCTTATTGGCGGGGGTGATTCGGCTTCGGCAGTCAATCAGGCTGGCTACGGCGACCGCGTAAGCTATGTCTCGACCGGGGGTGGTGCCCTGCTGGAATACATGGAAGGTAAAACCCTGCCGGGCGTTGCGGCACTTGCGTAGAAAAGTTAAGTCAGTTAAAAAATACATTCTGTCAAAAAGGACCGGAGGTGCCGGGCTTTTTGATTACGGGAAAAGCAAGGTTGAATCGTTGATGGGTGTTCTGACAGAAAAGGCAGCCGAACGATACAACCTTGCTTGCTTTCCGCTAAATTTGACCCCAGATGCATCAGCACGATCCCGCACCGGATGTTGCTGACCCGGCACTCCTTCGTATAACCCGATATATACATAGCTACTATGGCTGAATTAATCCGAATGCCCAAGATGAGCGACACCATGACCGAAGGCGTCATTGCGGAGTGGCACAAAAAAGTGGGCGATAAAGTAAAATCCGGCGACGTACTGGCCGAAGTTGAAACTGATAAGGCCACCATGGACTTAGAGTCCTACGAAGAAGGTACGTTGCTGTATATCGGTGTTGAAAAAGGCGCGTCTGTGCCGGTCGATGGCGTTCTGGCCATTATCGGAGCCGATGGCGAAGATTATAAAGCACTGCTCAGCGGTTCCAGCGGAGGCAGTCAGGAAGCACCGGCACCGGCTGCTAAACCAGACCCGGCCCCGGCTCCTACGGGCGGTGCGGCAAATGAAACCGCTACCAAATTACCGGCTCCCCAGGCTGTTTCGGCAGCACCCGCAGAAACCGTTAATGCATCCATCATTCGGATGCCAAAAATGAGCGACACCATGACCGAAGGGACCATTGTGGCGTGGCATAAAAAAGAAGGTGACACCGTGAAAGCGGGCGATGTGCTGGCCGAAGTTGAAACTGACAAGGCCACAATGGACCTCGAAGCCTATGAAGAAGGCACTCTGCTGTATATTGGCGTAAAAGAAGGGGCATCCGTTGCCGTTGACGAAATCATTGCCGTTGTCGGCGAAAAGGGTGCGAATTTTAAAGTGCTGCTCGATGGCGGTGGCAGTGCTCCGGCACCAGCCGCTACCCAAACGGGTACTAATGAAGGCGGTAGTGAAACCGCTCAACAAAACCCACAGGCCGAACTTCCTGCCAATGCCGATACGGATTTGTCGTATGCTGGTGGTGCGGGTGATGGCGCGGAGTCAAATGGCCGCGTAAAAGCGTCGCCGTTAGCGAAAGCCATTGCCGCCGAAAAAGGCATCAATCTGGCGCAGATTCATGGCAGCGGTCCCGAAGGTCGTATTGTGAAAAGCGACGTTGAGTCGTTCACACCAGGCAAGGCAGCTCCGGCAGCGCAACCAACTGCTCCGGCACCGGCTGTTCAGTCGGCACCGACGTCAGCCCCTGCGCCCGCAGCCCCACAACCGGCCGCACCAACCCCGTCTGCAACGTCCGTTGGGGGCGAGTATGAGGACATTCCGTTGAGCCAGATGCGGAAAACCATTGCCCGCCGGTTAAGCGAAAGCCTGTTCACGGCTCCGCATTTCTACCTGACCATGGAAATCAACATGGACAAGGCAATGGAGTTGCGCGGTACGGTAAACGGCCTGAGTCCGGTGAAAGTGTCGTTCAATGATTTCGTCATTAAAGCCGCTGCTTTGGCCTTGAAACAGCACCCGAACGTGAACTCGTCGTGGTTAGGCGATAAAATTCGGAAATATAAGTACGTCAATATCGGCGTTGCCGTGGCCGTTGACGAAGGTTTGCTCGTGCCCGTTGTGCGGAACGCCGACCAGAAAACACTCTCGACCATTTCGGGCGAGGTGAAAGATTTGGCCGGGAAAGCGAAAGACAAGAAACTACAGCCGAAAGATTGGGAAGGCAGCACATTCTCGATCTCGAACCTCGGCATGTTCGGCATCGACGAGTTTACGGCCATCATCAACCCACCCGATTCCTGCATTCTGGCCGTTGGAGCGATCAAGCAAACCGTCAAATTTGAGGGGGACGTAGCGAAACCGACCAACGTGATGAAGGTAACGCTCTCCTGCGATCACCGCGTAGTGGATGGAGCAACGGGCGCGTCATTCCTGCAAACGGTGAAGCAACTGCTCGAAGACCCAATGCGGATGTTGGTGTAAGTTTTTAAGTTTGATGTTTGTGGTTTGTCGTTGCTCGTATGTCAGCCGAAGCAACGACAACCACCAAACGTTTTCACATAAAAAGGCCGCTCCCAAACATTTGGGAGCGGCCTTTTTATGTGAAAACGTATTCTTAAATCGTTGCGGGTTCCAATGCGCCCTGAAGTTTTTGCTCCAGTACGTTTTTGGGAACGGCACCAATTACTTTATCAACCAACTGACCATTTTTGAAGATCATCAGGGTTGGAATGCTGCGAATACCAAATTTAGCCGGAACCTGCGAATGCTGGTCAACGTCCATCTTTGCAATGATTGCCCGTCCTTCGTATTCACCGGCGAGTTGCTCAACAACTGGCCCGATCATTTTACAGGGACCGCACCATTCGGCCCAGAAATCCACTAAAACGGGTTTGTCAGAATTTATAAGATCGTTGAAGTTTGCGTCGGTCGCTTCTACGGCATGTGATCCTGCTGCCATGACTGAAATGAGTTTATTTAGTTGAACTTGTTTCAGCTACATAAACCGTTTTCAGAGCGATTAGTTCACGACTACGCCACCTTGCAACTCACCCCGTCCATTGCTTCGAGTGCCCGCAGGTGACTAAAATTAATAAAATCCGGATGGCACTGCTAATCCCATTTCTGGCTTGGCTAAGTAAATCACCGGATCAAAAATCAGTAGATTTCCTTTCGGACTGACCAATACGTTTTCATCGTGCAGGTCTTCGACCAGAATACCCAAATCGGGACTGTAATAATTATCAGCCTTACGGCGGTAGAAACTACGCCATTCCATTTCGGCTTCTACTTCATCACGGTCTGCACCCCTGATGGCTAAAAAGGCTTTTTGTGTAATAACCGGCTGTAGATCATCGCCAACCAGCATCAGGCCCTCAAATTGAATTGATGTTTCAGGGAAAAAGGGAAAAGCCAGTTGTGAAGCACGATCCGATGAAAATACTCCAGCCAGTTGGTGTGCTAAAGGAGGTTGTTTCGCTTATAAACTACCCCATTCGCTTCATAAACCTGATGCTCCCCACCTTCAATTTCTCCCCCTTCATGCCAGCGGGCCGTGAACGCTTCGGCATCAAGCCAGAGGTTCTGTTTGCTGGCCCATTCGGTTAGTTGATATCGTTCAACTGGCCGTAGAGACTGCATTATTTCCCAACGCTCGTCAATTGTTTCTGGCTCTTTGAACGTAGTTGCTTCACCTGTTTGATGAACACTTCGGACGATAGCAAGGGCTGTTCGGAGACTTCCTTCACCAACTGTTTGCTCTGCTGCTTGTGGTAATCGTTCAGGTCTATACTGTCCTTTTTCATAGCCTTGTGTCGTCATTTATAAAACTAAGTTCGTCATTCTATATAGCGTATGCAAATTAGGCCACCTTGCAACTCACGCCCTCAATCGCTTCGAGTGCCCGCAGGAAGGAGTTGGCGGGAGATACCTTCAGCGTTCGTGATTGTAAACTGATTTCGATTCGCTCCGCATGATCCACTACGTTCAAGGACAGCGTACAGGTGCCGGGGTGTGCATTGACGAGGTCGTTGATTTGTGCTACCAATTGCGCGTTCAGCGAGTCGATGGTGAGTGATACGCGCAACTCTTTGCAGAATTTCTCGCGCATATCGTTCAAAAGTCGAATGCTTACGGGCTTAAATTCCAGTTGCTCAGAACCCCATTTGTTTTGCGTCTTGCCCGTAATATGCAGGAAGCGGCCTATCTCAATGTATTGCACTAATCGAACGTAGTCGTCGCCGAAGAGGGCCATTTCGAGAGATGAATTGTAGTCCTCGACTTTAAAAATGCAAAATGGATTGCCACTTTTTGTTACCCGCATTTGCACGGCAGATACAATACAGCCAACCTTGATTTCGGGTTGTTTTGTCTCGAAAATATTGGCCAGGGTACAGTTGCAAAACCCGTCCATTTCGAGTTTGAACTCATCGAGCGGGTGGCCGGTAATGTAAAAACCAACCACGTCTTTCTCGAATTTTAACTTTTCAATCTGGTTCCATTCCGTCACAATGGGCGGTTTGGGTCGGGCAATCATGGGTTCGCCATTCATCATAGCCCCAAACAACGATTGCTGCGCGGCTGCTTTCTCGGCGTGGTAATTATTGGCGTACCGAATGATTTTGTCCAGAAACGGTGAGGTGTCGCCGTCGGCCATCTCGAAATACTGCGCCCGGTGGTACTCGTCGATGCTATCGAACGCCCCGGCATACGCCAGTGATTCCCACGTTTTTTTGTTCACCGTTCGGAGGTTGACCCGGATGGCAAAATCGAATATGTCTTTGAACGGCCCGCCCGCCTTACGTTCCTCAATAATGGCTTCAACGGCTGCGTCGCCTGCCCCTTTAATACCCCCTAACCCAAAGCGGATTTCGCCTTTTTTATTAACGCCAAAGAACCGCTCCGACTCGTTTACATCGGGGCCAAGTACCGGAATATTTATATTCTTACATTCCTCCATGAAGAATGTAATCTTATCAATCGTACCCAGACAGCTTGTCAAAACGGCAGCCATGTATTCGGGCCGGTAGTGGGCTTTGAGATAGGCCGTCTGGTAAGCGACGAAGGCGTAACAGGTCGAGTGCGATTTGTTGAAGGCGTACGACGCAAAAGCTTCCCAGTCGGTCCAGACTTTTTCGCAGACTTTCAGCGGGAGTTTATTGGCCGTGCAGCCATCCATAAACTTACCCTTCATTTTATCAAGCGTGGCTTTGTCCTTCTTTCCCATCGCCTTCCGCAGCACGTCGGCGTCGCCCTTGGTGAAGTTACCGAGCTTCTGCGACAGTAGCATCAACTGCTCCTGATAGACCGTAATGCCGTAGGTATCAGCCAGATACTCCTCCATTTCGGGTAGGTCATATTTAACTTCTTCGCGGCCATGTTTGCGGTTGATGTAGTTTGGGATGTAGGCAATCGGTCCCGGACGGTAGAGGGCGTTCATGGCAATGAGGTCGCCAAAGCGGTCGGGCTTCAGGTCTTTCATGTGCTTTTTCATGCCGTCGGATTCAAACTGGAAAACGGCGTTGGTTTCGCCCCGCTGGAAAAGCTTATACGTTTCTTCGTCGTCAAGCGGAATGTCGTCGATAGCCGTTTCTACGCCATTAACGAAAAATCCTCCGTGATTTTGCCTGATAAGCCGCAGGCATTCCTTGATGATGGTAAGGTTGCGTAACCCCAAAAAGTCCATTTTGATAACGCCCGCATCCTCAATAACTTTCCCCTCATATTGGGTGATAATCAGGTTCGTATCTTTTGAGGTCGACACCGGAACAATGTCCGATAAGTCGCTGGGGGCGATGATGATGCCTGCAGCATGAAGCCCTGTATTTCGGACCGTGCCTTCCAGTTTGCGAGCCTGCTTAAGTACCGCCGACACCTTTTCGTAATCGACAATCCGCATGGCCTGAGCCGCACTTTTGTCGCCCGATTCGAGTGCCCGCATCCGCTTGACGTTATCCAGTTCCTCGGGCTGAATGACGCTCGCCAACCCACCCGGCCCATCGAGTGGGTCCTCAAAAATACGTTTGAGGGTCATGTTGTACGTCGGCTTGTCGGGCACGAGTTTCACGACGGCGTTGGCATCCTGAAGGGGCAAATCCATCACCCGCGCTACGTCTTTGATGGACGATTTGGACGCCATTGTGCCGTACGTGACAATCTGCGCGACCTGTTGCTTCCCGTATTTCTGTACCACATAATCGATCACTTTCTGTCGGCCTTCGTCGTCAAAATCCGTGTCAATATCGGGCATTGATTTCCGGTCAGGATTCAGGAACCGCTCGAACAGCAAGTCATATTTAATGGGGTCGATGTTGGTGATGCCGGTACAATAGGCCACCGCGCTGCCCGCTGCCGAACCCCGTCCAGGACCGATCATAACCCCCAGATCACGCCCGGCTTTGATGAAGTCGGCCACGATGAGGAAGTACCCGGCGAATCCCATCGTTCTGATGGTAAATAACTCAAAGTCAAGCCGTTCCTGAATGTGTGGCAGAATGTCGACGTATCGCTCTTTCGCGCCCGTGTAGGTGAGGTGGCGCAGGTATTCCCACTGGTTCAGAACGTCGTCGGTATGCTGCTGAAACTCCTGCGGAATCGGGAAGTTGGGCAGCATAATGTCGCGCTTCAGCTTCAGGGTTTCCACCTTTCCAACAATCTCGTTGGTATTGTCGATGGCTTCGGGCAGGTCTTTGAACAGCGTCGTCATCTCCTGCGTGTTCTTGAAATAGAACTGGTCGCTGAAGAACGCGAAGCGGGTATTTTTTGGCATCACATCATCGTCGCTGAAATCTTTCATCGACGGGGTGCTTTGCTTTTCGTTGGTGTTCACGCACAGCAGAATATCGTGCGCTACCCAATCGTCCTGATCGACGTAGTGCGAGTCGTTGGACGCAATAATCTTGACGTTATATTTCCGGGCAAACTTGATCAGAATCTCGTTGGCTTTGATCTGATCGGGAATTTCATGGCGTTGTAGTTCGACGTAATAATCTTCGCCAAAACGGTCGAGCCACCACTTAAATTCGATTTCACCGGCTTCTTCGCCTTTTTTCAGAATCGTTTTCGGTACGCTGGCCCCAATGCAGCACGTGGACGCAATCAGGCCCTCTTTATACTGGTCAATCAGGGCTTTTGTGACGCGTGGGTACTTGCCATACAGCCCTTCCATGTAGCCGAGTGAGCACAGTTTGGCGAGGTTTTTATACCCCTGTGCGTTCTTGGCAAGTAGGAGTTGGTGATAGCGAACGTCTTTCTTCTCCTTCGTAAACTGCTTGATGGTATGATCTTCCACGACGTAGAACTCACAGCCAACGATGGGCTTGATACCCTGCTTGCTGGCTTCGGCTACGAACTCGAACACCCCGAACATATTGCCGTGATCGGTGATGGCAACGGCGGGCATATTGTCGGCTTTGGCCTTCTTAATCAGCTTCTTAATGTCGGCCTGCCCGTCGAGCAGCGAGTATTGGGTGTGGCAGTGGAGGTGGGAGAATTGCATAGGTTCCGCAGATTACTGGCTTAAAAATAGCCACTTTCAACCGGGAACGAGCAAGAGTGTCGGGAGATTTTTTGAAAGATTTCGCTAACAGGTTGACAGTGAAAAGGGAATGAGTCAGTCAGCCCAAGGTAGTGGGTTCGACTGTTGACGGGTGTAGCATCGAAACTGGTTGGGAGTAAGATCGAAGATAGCGCAGCAGAACGACAGCGTTTTCTCTTTGAGGTGAGCCGACTGAATAACCTCTGTTTTTACACGCTCGTGACCGTAGTAGCGAAGAATTTCCAGTATGGCCGCCCATAAACCGTAGTTCATCACTTTCTCAATAACGAACCGGGCGTTGGCTTCGTAATCCAGCGTCTGCACGTTTATATCCCAGAAAGCAGTGGGGGAGAGGTTGGGGACGTTGGTCATTGCGGGAAGGCTGTATCTAAAAATGCCAATAATTTTAACGGACTACTTAATTTGATTAACCAAGGCTTGTATTAACTCATCTGCTCTTTCTGTGTAGTTGCCACGACGCCGTAGTACGTTTGGATGGCAGATTTGATAAGTATGTTCTGGTAATCTGTTTGGGACAATCAATCGATCTATTTTCTTTGGCAAAATTTCTTCACGTTGTAACTCAATTGGGTCACTGTAATCTTTAAAATAATCATCGCTAAGCCATCTATAATATTTTAGATGCCAGTTATAATGACCATTTCTCGTCAGTATTAAAACCACATCTGGCTTTATAATTTCAATTTCTGCAATCAGTAAGTTTATAAACAGTTGTGAAAGATGTCCGAATTCTGCGCCCGTTGGAGTGGTTTTGCCGACATCAATTTTTGATAGATTTGTCCATAATGTAGCTTTCATGAAGCCTTTATTATTGCCCTGCATTTCTATGCCTAGCTCTCGGCTAAAACTCTCGCGAAACCACCAAAAAGGTGAATTATAATGCTTTTCACTAAGGCTGACACTCTCATAATCAGCCATTAATTCAACTGCTTTGTTTAGTTTATCATATTTACCCCAGCCAAAGGTTTCACGACCAACAAAAAGAATTTTAGTTTTTGCATTCACGTAAGCCTCGTCAACTTTCATAAAAAACAACTTAGAGACTTCGCCTGCAGGCCAGTGGCATTGCTCGATGCATCGGTCTATTTGATCAGTAAGTTCTGGTAATCTACTTTCATACAAAGCTTTTAACGCTTTGTTCATTGCTTCAGTGGAAGTAGGTTGGTTCTGATTGTTCATTGATTTTATATTTAGGGTATGTGAAGATATATTCACCGATTCAGAAAGTACGTCCTAAACTCGGCCATTTCCCGCTCTTCGACCTCCAGATATTTTCCGAATAATTTGTCGCCTACCTGCGAACGTAACGCCGAAATGCCCGCGTCGATCAGGCGCAAACCACTGTTGGTTAGAAAGATATTGTCGTAGCGTTCGCCGGATTGGTTGGACGGGCGTTTGATGTCTCGGTGGACGAAACCGGCTTTGTGTAGTTGGCGAAGCTCATCCTCGAATACATCTAACCGCAGTTCGCGCTTACTGATCTCAAGACTGCGGAAATCGAGCGGATAAAGCCTTTCCATGATGAGCATATCCCAATCGTGGGCGTCGTCGTAATCAAGCCGGATAAAGCGTACCAGCAGGTCGTTGATGCCGTTGACGACTTTGAGCTTCTCGGCTTCGGAGCGGTCCGTCGTTACGGCCGACGTCGGAACGGGTGTCGCCCCGGAAAACTTTGGCGACTTCTGTATCGGAGAGTGCCACAACTAAGTTATTGACACCGTAAGAAAGCTGATTGTCATATCGTTCTGCCATGTGGTAAACCTACGTAAATTTGCTCTTTTTGAAGAAGTTTATACGTAACAAACCCGGCACGGCGTTTGATAGACAGCTTCTGAACATAACCCATTACATACCACTGCAATCATGGCTGCTTATCGTGCCGTTCGATCCTTCCGTACCACGTTCCTTGCTTTACTTGTTATAAGTTCGCTGACTACCGCCTGCAAAAAATCGGGCGGGGCCGATGACGTTGACCCCCGCGATCAATACGTTGGCACCTATACGGGCACCTACCGGAATACCATTTATATTGTGGAAGACATATTTGGTGAACCCAAATCCGGGACCTCTACAATCACGGTAACGAAAGGGTCAAATGCCAAAGAGATTTATGTTGAAGTCGTGACTATCGGTGATCGTACCGGCGATAAAACGGTAAAGGTTACAGCGGAGTTAGACGGGGCCAACTACACGGTTATTGATAAAAATACGGACAGTATCCCAATTGGTAATCCCGTTAGTTCCGATTATACCGCGTCCGGCGCGTTTGATCCGAACACCAAACAGGCTTCATACACCTCTGTGGCGAGGGGCTTGCGGAATGGAGCGCAATACCGGCAAACCTATGATGTTGTTGGTACGAAGAAATAACTATCTTCGCCTAACTTCCTAACTTCCGGTTTTCATGAAAACACTCGTTTTAACCGGCCTGATGGCCGGTTTTTTTGTGCCTGCGCTGGCGCAGATGCCCGTTACCCAATCGGCTTCGGCAACTTTCGTTTTAAAAGAAGCACCCGCCGAAACAGTCGGTATGAGTACGGCCCGGCTTCAGCGGATGGACGCCGTTATCAATGACTACATTGCCAAAGGCCGACAGGCGGGCGTGAGCGTATTAATTGCCCGACATGGCAAAATTGTGGCGTATAAAGCCTATGGTCAGGACGACGTAGCTGCCAAAACGCCCCTCAAACGCGACGCTATCGTTCGCATTGCGTCGCAGACGAAGGCCATTACCAGCATTGGCGCGATGCTGTTGTTTGAAGAAGGAAAATTTCTGCTCGATGACCCTGTCTCGAAGTATATCCCGGCGTTTAAGAACCCGAAAGTTCTGGATAAATTCAACGAGAAAGATACGACGTTCACGACTGTTCCGGCAAAGCGCGAAATCACGATTCGGCAGTTGCTCACCCACACATCGGGGATTGGCTACCCGATTATTGGCTCGAAAGAGATGAACGCCATTTATGCCAAATACAAAATTCCGAGCGGCATTGGCACACCCGACCGCAAGCTCGATGAAGCCATGACCGCTCTGGCCGCGCTTCCGCTGTCGCACCAGCCCGGCGAACGCTGGACGTACGGATTGAGCGTTGATTTGCTGGGCCGACTGATTGAAGTTTGGTCGGGGCAGTCGCTGGATCAGTTTCTGCGGACGCGCCTGTTTGAGCCGCTGGGCATGAACGACACGTATTTTTATCTGCCAGCGGCCAAACAAAATCGTCTGGCGGCACTCTACACTGAAGACTCGACAATGGCACTTCGGCGGCAAACAGCAAGCTTAAACGCATCACCCGACTTTCCGAAAGCGAATGGTACGTATTTTTCGGGCGGGGCCGGGCTTAGTTCGACGCTGTATGACTACGCCGTTTTTCTGCAAATGCTGCTCAATGGGGGCGAGTATAACAGCAAACGCTTGCTCAGCCCGACAACCGTGCGGCTCATCACAACCAACCAGATTGGCGAATTGAATCAGGGTCTGAACAAGTTTGGATTAGGATTTGCCATAACGTCGGAGCGGAGCGCGGCCCGGATGCCAGTGTCGCAGGGGAGTTTTGACTGGGGTGGTATTTTCGGTACGACGTACTGGGTTGACCCTCAGGAAGATATTGTGGCTCTAATTTATACCCAGAAATTCCCGAACAGCTACGGTGATTTGACCGATAAGTTTAAAGTGCTTGTTTATCAGGCCATTACGCAGATGAGCGGGATTAAATAGTAAAGACCCAGTGTGGCTGACTTTTAAGAGTCTATTAAACTGAGTGATAAGGTTGGCCCCGACAGGCTCTGGCTGTCGAAGCCGTAGGCTAAGTTGTCGCTCTCGTGTTAGCCGCTATCGCGGCTTCGACAGCCAGAGCCTGTCGGGGCCAACCTTATCACTCAGTTCATATAAAAACGACTCGCATGAAAACCATTCTGACTCTCTGTTGCGTCCTGTCGTTCCAACTACTGTGGGCACAAACCTCGCCGTCGGCCGTTGCGGTTTCACCTTCGGCGGTCGCTACAGCCTCAAATACGGCTATGTCGGCAGATCAAAAAGCCGTTATCGAAACCGAGAAACAACGCTTTGCGGCACAGGTAAGTAAGAACTATAGTGTTCTGAATCAAGTACTTGGCAATGATTTGATTTACACCCATTCGCACGGTGGTACGGATACCAAAATATCATTCATTCAGTCCCTTCGCGATGGAAAGACAGCGTATGAAGCAATTGACGCCTTAGAACAGAACGTTCGTATTTATGGCAATACAGCCGTAATTAATGGCATATGTATGGTCAAAGTGACCAGCAACGGCGCGACAATCAACTCCCGTCTGCGCTATACCGATGTGTATGTCCGCAACGGCAATCAGTGGCAGATGGTAACGTGGCAATCGCTAAAGGTGGCGCAGTAATCTGAACCAGGATTTTAACCAGATTTAAAAGATTAAACAAGATCACGGGTGTGCATATCGTTATCCTGAAAATCGTTTTAATCTGGTTAAAATCCTGGTTTAGACCTTGAGATACTTCCGTAACTCCGTGGCGTCTTCGGGTTTCATGCGTCCGGCGAGAACAAGCCGCAACTGGCGTCGGCGGAGGGCGCTGGCGTAGCGGTCTTTTTCATCGTCGGTTTCGGGCAAAACCGCCGGTACTTCAATGGGTCGGCCGCTCTGGTCAACGGCTACAAACGTGTAGAACGCGCTGTTGGTGCTGACCCGAATGCCCGCCGGAATATCTTCCGCCCAGACCTCAATAAACACCTCCATCGACGAACTGAACGCCCGTGTCACCTGCGCTTTCATGGTCACGATATTGCCCAGCCGGATGGGTTCGGCAAAAGATACATTATCGACCGATGCCGTAACGACAATGCGATTGGAGTGTTTCTGGGCGGCAATGGCAGCCGCAATGTCCATGAAATGCAGGAGTCGCCCGCCCATCAGATTGTTCAGTGTGTTGGTGTCGTTGGGCAGCACCATTTCGGTCATTACCGTTATGGAATCGCGGGCGTATTTGGGTTGGGGCATTCGTTCGTTTGTCTGTAGAAGTAGCCCGTTAGCCAGAAGCAGCGAACGGATTTGCAAACCAACCATCGAAAACCGACATGGGCAAACGAAGTGTGAAGTTTGGCTGGAGCAGACGCGAAAAAACGTCAGTTTCTATCCCTTTTCTTTCACTGTTTCGTTGTAAATTTGAAAAATATCAACAAACAATAGGACAACGTTTATGGAGCGGTTCGTCAACTATTTTGAACACATCCCGTCGTCGCACCGAGGTCTGATTCTGGTGGGAGGCATCGCACTTTTCTGGCTGATCGAAAGCGCAGTTCCTTTGTTTCAGTTTGGTCAGCATACGCCGGGATACCGAAAACTCCATCACGCGGGAATCAATATTTTCTTTACGCTGACCACCATCGTTGTCAATTTTCTGCTGGCTTTCATTCTCCTGAAAACCAGCGACTGGGCCGTTCAGCAGCACGTCGGGCTATTGCAATGGACTTCTCTGCCGCTTTGGGCTGAGGCCATCGCCGGTCTGCTGTTGCTGGATTTAATTGGTGCGTGGATGCCCCACTGGACGCAGCACAAGGTGAAATTTTTGTGGCGGTTTCACCTGATTCACCATACCGATACGTACTTAGATACGACCAGTGCCAACCGGCACCATCCCGGCGAGAGTGTGATTCGGTTTGTCTTTACCACCCTGGCCGTTCTGATTACAGGCGCACCGATGTGGCTCGTTTTTTTGTACCAGGCCCTGTCGGTCGTATTGTCGCAGTTCAACCACGCTAACATCGAACTGCCCCGATGGGCCAATCGGTTGTTGGGTCTGGTCATCGTAACGCCCAATATGCATCATGTTCATCACCATTATGTACTGCCTGTGACGAATACCAATTACGGCAACATTTTCCCGTACTGGGACTGGCTGTTTGGTACGTATCACGAAATGGCCGGTAAGGACATTCACTATGGCATCGACACCCACCCCGAACCGCATGAACATTCGCATGTTGGTAATCTGCTGAAAATTCCCTTTCAGAAATACCGACAGCCGGTAGGGGAGAAGGAACGCGAGAAAATGCTGTCTTGAGTACGAAAGAGATGTCATCTTTATATTGACTGTCCGTGAAAGATGACATCTCTATGCGTCAGAGTGAAGCGGGCGGGCAATCGGTTTTGATAAGCACGTAATTGAACCCGGTATTGGGTTCTTTCAAAACCCATTTACCTTCTTTCTCAACTCGTTCGCCCTCGTACCAGGTAATGCTATCGCCTTTCAGCGTTAAATCCAGTGCGTACCGCTGGGTCTTGCCTTCGCCCGAACGCTGCCAGTCGGCCTGAATCTGATTGTTTTTGACAGTTCCCTGAAACGAACCCCGCGCCCGGTCTTTCTCGTATGGCTTTATATACAAATAACCCGAAGCCTGTTCGCCATTGACAACTAACCGGAGGGTAGTAGTGTCACGGCTCATGATTTGCCGAAAACAAACGGTATCGGGTGTCATCGACGTGGTTGCTGTTGTGGAAGACAGGTTTGTCGTCGAGTCGGTAGCGGCTTGTTCAGTCGACCGGCTTTGGCAACCGGATAGCAGTGTGGTAAGAACGAGAACAAGGTAATTACGCATCATGTCGTGAGGTGATTTTTTTGATAACGCTGTTTCTACTGAATAGTTTGATTGATTATAGGAAGCATCGGCACAGAACAAAACAGTTAACTTGGCGTTTTTTATCAGGTGGACCGTTTGTTCCATTCTTCTTTTACTAACTCTCAGGGTATCATGTCACCAAATTACAACCCGCCCGCCGGAAAAAAATGGGCATTCTTCGTCACCTTACTAACTATATTAACGTTCTCTTTTTCAGCCTGTAAGAAGACCGATACACCCGCAACTCCGGTTCCAACAATCAATGAACTTATTACGGGCGGAAACAACTTCACCCTTCTCAAAGCGGCTCTTGTTCGGGCTGGTCTGGATGGTGCCCTGAGCCAGCCGGGAGCCTATACCGTGTTTGCGCCCAGCGACAATGCGTTTAAATTGTTTGGGTACGCCGATGTGAATGCCATCAATGCCGCACCCGTCGATTTACTGAAAACGGTACTTCAATACCATGTGCTCGGCACCCGGATTGGCGCGTCGGATATACCAGCGGCCATCAACACCTCGCAGCAAACATTAGCTGGCCTGCCGGTTTATATATCCAAAACAGCGTCGTCATCGACAGGTACGTCGAGTACTGTTTCCATCAATGGTGCGCGGGTGCTTCAGGCCGATGGGCAAGCTACGAACGGTGTCGTTCATGCTATCGACCGCGTATTGTTGCCACCTGTTTTCGGTAATGTCGTTCAAACCATTCAGGGCATTCCGCAATTGCTGCCAACGGTCTCGTTTAAGTTGCTTCAGGCTGCCGTTACGAAAACCGGACTGGCTTCGCAACTGGTAGGCCCCGGCCCGATAACCGTATTTGCGCCTACCGATGCCGCTTTCAAAGCCGTAGGAATAGATTCCGCTGCAATTGTTAAAACACCTGCTTCTACACTGGCTGCTATTCTGAGTTATCACGTGCTCGGCAGCCGCACCTATACCCCGACCGTCGCCAATGGAACGACGCTAACAACACTACAGGGCGGGACGGTTACGGCGGGTGTTAGTACCACTGCGCTGACCGTAACGGGTAAGGGCAATGGTGGCACCGCGTCGAATATAACCGGCCCCGATATTACCGCTACGAACGGTGTGGTACATATTATCGACCGGTTATTGCTGCCGCAGTAGTTGCCAACGTGAGGTCAGGTTTTCAAAGCTGACTGTTTTTATTCATACTTTATCGCCCGGCAAATGGCTCTTAATCAGGGTGGATTGTCGGGCGTCTGGCTATTGTAGAGGTTATAAACAGGAATCAAAACGGATCAATACCTGTTATAAAAAGGTGGGATTTCTCCTGCGTTACCCGGCAAAATCTTGGATTGAAAATGGTTGATTGTCGGCAAGACTTTCGACCTTTGGGGGACTGATTAGTGCTTTTTATCGAATGGCAAAACCAACCAAAAAACTGTTTTTATTAGACGCGCTGGCTCTTATTTACCGCGCTCACTTTGCGTTCAGCAAGGCCCCACGCATCTCATCGCGCGGTATCAATACGTCAGCCGTTTTTGGCTTCATGAATGCCATGATCGAGGTCTTGACGAAGGAAAAACCGACCCACATTGGCGTCGCCTTCGACTCGTCGAAAAAGACGTTCCGGCACGAGAAATTCCCGATGTATAAGGCCACCCGGCAGTCGCAGCCCGAAGACATCAGCGTCGCCACGCCCTATATCAAGCAGATCATTGAGGCCATGCACATCCCGATTCTGATTCTGGATGGCTATGAAGCCGACGACATTATCGGAACGATTGCAAAAAAGGCGGCTTTGGCTGATTTTGAGGTCTTTATGATGACGCCCGATAAAGATTACGGGCAGTTGGTCGAAGAGCATATTCACATTTACAAGCCCGCTTTTATGGGCAAACCCGCCGAAAAACTCGGTGTGAACGACATTCTGGAACGGTGGCAAATCGAGCACATTGACCAGGTGACGGATATGCTCGGCCTGATGGGCGATTCGGTCGATAACATTCCGGGGATTCCCGGCGTCGGTGAAAAAACAGCGCAGAAACTCATCGCCGATTTTGGATCGGTCGAGAACCTGATTGCCCGCGCCGACGAACTAAAAGGAAAACTCAAAGAAAACGTTGTCAATTTCGCCCAGCAGGGTTTGCTATCTAAAGAACTGGCAACCATTCACTTGGATGTGCCAGTCGCGTTTGACGAAGAGCGGCTGCGGCATACCGAATACGACAAACCACGCTTGGCCGCTTTACTGGATGAATTGGAGTTCCGGCAGATGAAAACCCGGTTGCTGGGCGGTAGTTACGACGAAAAACCCCTGCCCGACGCCTTCAAAACCCCGGCATCATCGCAGATGAATCTGTTCGATTCGCCCGGTGGTGATAGTCCCGCGTTTCTGCCGTTTCCGAATATGGGCGCGCTCAACCCATCGGGTGCCGACGATTTGCCGTTCGATTTTGGGTCAGGCACGACGCCAGCGGTTGTATCTGCCGAAAAACCGAAAGCCAAACGCACGTCGGTGAAAGTGCCTGTCGCATCAGCAACGGAAGCGACACCGGCAGACCTGACCGATACGATTACTACCGATGATGCCACCGGAACTGAAGTCACCGAGACACCGGCTTATCTGGACGTTTACCCCGACTACGAACTTGACGAAAATCAGCCCGAACGCCGGAAAACGATTCTATCGGTTAAGCATGATTACCGATTAGTCGATACGTCCGACCTGCGGGCCAGCTTGATTCATTATTTAAGCCTTCAGGAAAGCATCTGTTTCGACTCCGAAACCACCGCCATTGACCCCGTAGAGGCCGATTTGGTGGGGCTTTCGTTCGCGTACCGAACGGGCGAAGCGTTTTATGTACCGGTTCCCGAAGATCGCGCGGAAGCTCAGGCGGTAGTGGATCAGTTCAAGCCCATTTTTGAAAATCCGGCTATCGGCAAGATTGGGCAGAACCTGAAATACGACCTGCTGATGCTGAAAAAGTACGGCGTTGAGGTGCAGGGCAAACTGTTCGATACCATGATTGCCCACTACCTCATCGAGCCGGAAATGCGCCACAATATGGACATGATGGCGATGACGTACCTGAACTATCAACCCGTCGAAATTGAGGCACTGATTGGTAAAAAAGGTAAAGGGCAACTGACCATGCGTGACGTCGATATTCAGAAAGTGGTCGACTACGCGGGTGAGGATGCCGACATTACGTTACAACTCAAAGAAACCTTTGCGCCCCGGCTCGAAAAAGACAGTCTCTACAAACTGTTCGATCAGGTGGAAATGCCGCTGGTTCAGGTATTGACCGATCTCGAACTGGAGGGAATTACGATTGATACCAACGCATTAGCTGAACTCTCGGCCACGCTCGACGTGGACATGAAGCAGGTGCAACAGGAGATTTTTGAGATGGCGGGCGAGACGTTCAACATTGGCTCACCGAAGCAGTTGGGCGAAGTGCTGTTCGACAAGCTCAAGCTGGATAAAAACGCTAAAAAGACCAAAACGGGGCAGTATGCTACGGGCGAGGAAATCCTGTCGAAACTCGAAGCGGAACACGAAATTGCCCGGAAAATTCTGGACTATCGCGAACTGATAAAACTCAAAAACACGTATGTCGATGCGCTCCCGCTGCTGATCAGCAAGCGCACCGGACGGATTCATACCTCGTTCAATCAGGCTGTTGCGTCAACCGGACGGCTCTCATCCACGAATCCGAATCTGCAAAATATTCCGATTCGCACCCCGCGCGGGCAGGAAATTCGCAAAGCGTTTGTGCCGCGCGGGCCGGAGTTCGTGATCATGTCGGCTGACTATTCGCAGATCGAATTGCGGATTATGGCGGCTTTTAGTGGCGACCAAACCATGCTCGATGCCTTTAATAGTGGCGTCGATATTCACACCCAAACCGCCAGCAAAGTGTTCCATGTTGGGCTGGATGAGGTGACGGGCGACATGCGCCGGAAGGCTAAAACCATCAATTTTGGAATTATTTACGGCATTTCATCGTTCGGGCTGGCCGCACGGTTGAAAATTCCGCGCAAAGAAGCCGGGCAGATTATCGAAGAATATTTTGCGGGATTCCCGGCGGTGAAAGCCTACATCGACCAGTGCATTGAGAAGGCGCGGGGCTTTGGCTATGCCGAAACGATTCTGGGTCGACGCCGGTATCTGCGCGACATCAACTCGCGCAACCAGACCGACCGGATGTTTGCCGAACGTAACGCCGTGAACGCGCCCATTCAGGGGAGTGCCGCCGACATGCTCAAGATTGCCATGATCCGCATTCATGAGTTCATGCGGGCCGAACGATTGAAGTCGAAAATGATTCTAACCGTCCATGACGAACTGGTTTTCGACGCTCACCGCGACGAAATCGAACTGCTCCGTGAGCGTGTCAACGACATCATGAAAAACGCCATTCCGATGGGTGTTCAGATGGAAACGGGCATTGGCACGGGCGCGAACTGGCTGCTGGCGCATTGAGAATTATGATTGAACTTGATTGGATTAAGCAGTGTATACAGGCGCAAACTTATTTTTACTCGGCCCACGCTGATAAAGAACGGTTAGCTGATGACTTGACGCTGATCGAAATCGAAGAAGCTATTGACAACGGGATTATTCTTGAACAGTATGCTGATACAGGTCGGGGGCCAAGTTGTTTAGTAGTTGGTTTCACGGCATCAGGCAAACCTGTTCATGTAATTATGGGTCGGAAGACAGAGAAAACCGTAATTATTACTGTTTATATTCCAACACCGCCTAAATTCAGTACACCGTTTAAACGCAATAGACCATGAACGACAAATGCAGTTTTTGTGGTAATGAGGAATTTAAACATGTTTCAACGCAATACATCTATCAGAGAAATGGTTCGTTGATGATGGTTGATGATGTGCCCGCGTTGGTCTGCACCTATTGCGGAGAAAAATACTACGACATTAATACATTGAAACAGATTGAAAGCCGTTTCAATGCTATCTATCAGGATGGTCAGGCACCTTCCCGTCAGGTATCTATCCCGCTGGAAAGCTGGAACGTACTAAAACAGGCGAGTTGATGACTGTTCAGATAGAAACGGGCATTGGCACGAACTGGCTGCTGGCGCCCAAAAAAAAAGCGTTAAGTTATTGTATTTACCTGCCCCGTCCTGACCCCACCCGGTCAGGGCTTTTTTATGTCTACCACTTATCAACGCGGTTAACCGACCACTAAATTTATATGAGGTGGAACGCTCGAAACGAGTAATCTTGACAAACCATCACATTTCCTATCGCTTGTATGAAAAAAATATCGACTTACCGATTCATCGGCTTGACCATTATAACCTTTCTGCTGGCTGTTTCGGTAACAATTGCTCAAACCAAATCGGCTAAGATTGACGCGCTCGTTCAGCAGTACGTTGCCAATCGCCAGTTTAACGGGACGGTTTTGGTGGCCGAGAAAGGGCAGGTGATTTTCAAAAAAGGATACGGCCTGGCCAACATGGAGTGGGGAATTCCGAATACGCCTGATACAAAATTCCGGCTTGGCTCTATTACCAAGCAATTTACGGCTATGCTCATTATGCAGTTAGTGGAGCAGGGAAAGCTGAAACTGGCCGGGAAAGTCACAGACTATTTACCGGATTATCCGAAAGCAACGGGCGACAAAATCACGATTCATCACCTGCTCACGCACACGGCGGGTATTCCAAACTATACCAGTTTTTCGGATTTTTTCGCCACGAAAAGCCGCAACCCATACACCCCCGAAGCGTTCACGAAAGAGTTTGCGAATATGCCGCTGGAGTTCGAACCCGGCTCGAAGTTTTCGTATAGCAATTCCGGCTATTTTCTGCTGGGCGTCATCATCGAAAAGGTTACGGGAAAACCGTACGCTGAGGTGCTGAAAGCCAATATTCTTACGCCTGCCCAACTTCAGAACACGGGCTACGATCTGGCCGGGCCGATATTGCCAAAACGGGCAGCGGGCTATGAAAAGCAGACCAATGGATATATAAACGCGCCTTATTTAGATATGTCGATTCCCTACGCAGCCGGGTCCCTGTACTCAACTGTGGAGGATTTATACCGCTGGGATCAGGCCTTATACACCGACAAACTACTGTCGGCCAGCGGCAAAACGACCCTATTCACGCCTTACTTAGACCACTATGCCTACGGTTGGGGCGTCGGGAAAACAAAGGTAGGACAACTGAAAGATAGTATGGACGTGATTCAACATGGTGGAGGAATCAATGGATTCAATACGTCCATCAGTCGATTTCCAACCGATAAAATCCTGGTTGTGCTGCTGAACAATACAGGTGGGGCACCGCTCAACGACATTCAGAAAAACATTCTCCGCATTCTCTACGATCAGCCCGTCGAGGCTCCCCAAAAGTCCATTGCCGACGTCCTTCGACAATCGGTACTGGTTGATTCGCCGGAAAAAACGCGGCAAAAACTCGCTGCCTGGAAAGCTGACAAAGCGTACAACTTGAACGAAGGGGAGATAAACAACTTAGGCTACTCATTTTTAGGGGAGAATAAATTGACCGAGGCAATCGCTGTGTTTGCGCTTAATGTCGAGTCATTCCCGAATTCGTATAATGTGTATGACAGCCGGGGCGAGGCCTACATGAAAGCGGGTAATAAGGCAGCCGCCATTCAGGATTACAAAAAATCCATTGAACTCAATCCCCGGAATACCGGTGGTTTTGCCAAACTGAAAGAATTGGGCGAAGCGGTTGAAGCACCTAAAGAAACAGTAACCACAGTCGATACGGCTACGCTGGAATCGTACGTTGGCAGGTACGAACTGGCTCCCACGTTTGCTATTGTCATTACGCGGGAGGGCGACAAACTATACGGACAGGCTACCGGACAGAGCCGGTTTGAGTTGTTTCCTGAATCGAAAAACAAATTTTTCCTCAAAGTCGTCGACGCAAAAGTATCGTTCGTGAGCAACGAAAAGGGCGATGTGGAGCAGTTAATTCTGCATCAGAACGGCCAGGAGATGCCCGGCAAACGGGTACGTTGATTTATCAGGACCTTCGCAAACAGCCGTGCCACGGTTATTGGTCACTCTAAAATAACCGTGGCACGGCTGTTTGCGAAAGTCCTGTTTATTATGTTTTCGCCCGAAGCCCTGTCTGGAATGGCTTTGCCGTATTTGTACCGATTACATGATTTATTGACAACGGCACCAAAGGAATGAGTACTTTGGTGCCGTTCATTTACTGCCTAAACCAATTCACTGCATGAATTTCCTGTTTGTACTTCTATTTCTGGCGATTGTCGTCATTTACCTCTCTGTTGTCGTTGTGCAGCAGGGTACGGTGGCCGTTATCACCATTTTCGGGAAATATGCCCGCGTCCTGCGACCGGGACTGAACTTCAAAATACCGTTTATCGAAGTCATTTACCGACGGATTTCTATTCAGAACCGATCCGTCGAACTGGCGTTTCAGGCCATCACTGCCGACCAGGCCAATGTTAATTTCAAGGCCATGCTGGTGTACTCAGTGCTCAATCAGGAAGAGGAAACGATCAAAAACGTAGCGTTCAAATTCATTGACGAAGCCTCGTTTATGCAGGCACTTATCCGCACCATCGAAGGCTCCATCCGCAGTTTTGTGGCGACCAAACGGCAGTCGGAAATTCTGGCCCTGCGCTCCGAAATTATCGAACACGTAAAGTCGCAACTCGATACGCTGCTCGAAAGCTGGGGATATCACCTCACCGATCTGCAACTGAATGATATTGCGTTCGATGAAGTCATTATGCGGTCGATGGCACAAGTAGTAGCGTCGTCGAACCTGAAAGCAGCCGCCGAAAACGAAGGCCAGGCTTTGCTGATCACCAAAACCAAAGCGGCTGAAGCAGAAGGAAATGCGATTCAGATTTCGGCCGAAGCCGAGAAAAAAGCGTCGCAGTTACGCGGGCAGGGGGTGGCTTTGTTCCGGGAAGAAGTTGCCAAAGGCATGGCCGAATCTGCCAAAGTGATGAATGAAGCCAAACTCGATGCGTCGCTGATTTTGTTTTCAATCTGGACCGAAGCGATCAAGCATTTCGCGGAAAACAGCAAAGGCAACGTTATTTTCCTCGACGGCTCTACCGAAGGGATGGATAAAACGATGCGGCAGTTGCTGGCTGTCGAAAAGTTGAATAGCAGTGGCGAATCGGGCGGACTTATTACGCCCCCATCTGCACCGGGCAGGCGTTAAACATAGTTTGCGGTTTACGGTTTTCAGTATACGGTTTTTCGGTTGCACGCCACTGCGTCAGCCTACTGAAAACCCTATACTGAAAACCGTAAATCTTTTATGACGAATCTGCTCTTTCCTACCGATTTCTCCGCCAGCAATACAGCCGCTCTGGATTGGGTCCGGCTTTTTGCCCACAAAACGGGGGCTACCGTCACCTTGCTGCACGTTTACCAGCCTATGATTCCTGATTCGACGCTGCCCACCATTGGCGACCCTGGTCTGGGGTTGATGGCATCGCATGAAATCGAAGATATTGGCCGTCAGCAACTGGAAAAACTGGCCGCTCAACTCAGGAGCGAAGGAGTGGCTGTGGATGTGGAGTGGCGCATTGGTACTGTTGATGATGGCATTCTGGAGGTCGCCCGCGAGCGTTCGGCCGATTTGATCGTGATGGGGCGCAGTGAACTGAATACGTTCTTCGACCGGCTGGCAGGTAGTGCCGTCACTGATGTAGCCGGCGACGCCAAATGCCCGGTTCTGATCGTTCCCAGCCCACCCGAAAATCAAGCTGTTCATCCGGCGCAGGTGCGTACGATTGCGTATGCCATGCAAACCCAGACAACGCAAAGTCTGGTAACGTTTCAGACCGAATCGCTCGTAAAAGCGTTCGATGCTGAACTGGTTATTTTAACCGACGATCAACTTGAGTCCGCTCATCCTGATTTGATTGTGATGCAGTTATATCCAAAGTCCGGTTTTCTGGATGGCTTACTGCACCCCAACCACACATCTGCACTGATTGAAAGATCGGAAGTGCCAGTGCTTGTTTACCACGAACGGAAATAGAAGGTGAAGCTGGAAATTGTATAGAGACAGGCTATATGATTTACTGGTAGTGTCTTATAATCTATGCCAAACCCGATGCTCCTGCATCGGGTTTTTTGTTTTGACGCGGTAATTAGTTTCAAATTGGGTTCGGCCTATAGCGTAATAAACGGTTGTAAACGCCTTGTGTGTCCTCTTTTTGGTAGAGATACCGTTCGGGGCTGTCACCAAAAATAAATAAAGATTTGTGTTTTGTTTAATTTAATAAGTAACTGAAAACTATAAAGAAGATTAGGCAAGGTATTTGCAGAAAGAGTATATAGATTGGTATTGTTGTATATCAATTAGGCCGATACATTGGTATTTAAGACTTTTTTAATGCTAATTAACATAAGTAACTATGTGTTTTTAAAATCAAATCGGTTTTAAACAAATTGTGTAAACTGTTTGTTATTTATTTTATGACATCTTGCCTAAAATAAATAAGAAATAGTAGTCTGCTAATCCACATTTTGATGAACGAATAAGATGAAACTCTATATTAAATATATGGTGAGTAAACGCTGCAAAATGGTTGTGCAGGCCGCTTTAGATAATTTGAAAGTCCAGTATAGCGATGTGGATTTAGGGGAAGTTGAAGTTTTGGGGCCTATTACAGACGAACAGCGCGATCAGGTAAAAATCGCTTTGTTGAAATCGGGGCTTGAATTGATGGATGATAAGAAATTCATACTTGTCGAAAAAATAAAAAAAATTGTCATAGAGATGGTGCATTACGCTGATGAACTCCCTAAAACAAAGAATTCAAATTATATCAGCAACAAACTCGGATATGACTATACTTACCTGGCAAACCTTTTTTCGGAAGTAACCGGGGGAACAATTGAGCATTATATAATTGCCCATAAAATTGAACATGTAAAAGAGTTACTCTTATATGATGAATATACGCTTACTCAAATTGCTAATAAACTGAATTATAGCAGTGTAGCGCACCTATCGAATCAGTTTAAGAAAATTACCGGTTTAACGCCCAGCTTCTACAAGCAACTTAAACGCAAAAAACGAATTGAACTTGAAAATGTGTGAATAGTGTAATTTTGTTACCGAAAAGTGTAAAGAATATATTATATTTATTCAAATGTGAGAATATTGTAACTATATTATTAGATTTTACAACACGCTCTGGAATTAAAGAAGTTATTCTTGTGACGCGGAAACAACTCTGCGTTATAATTCCAGAAAAGATGAAGAGAAAATTACTTATTCTAATGTCTGGTATACTAATGGTCGTCCAGAGTATAAGTTTTGGCCAGACACCCAATTTAGGCACTGCCACCAACTTCGCTTTGTTTACGGCTGTAGGAGCTATTACGAATACGGGAGCCTCTGTAGTAACAGGTGATATTGGCACCAATTCGGGAGCCTTGACCGGATTCCCTCCCGGAACCGTCACGGGCAGCATTCGGTTGCCTGTTTCCTCTCAGGCCGTTCAGGCTGCGGCTGATGTAATTGCTGCTTATACTTCGTTAACCTCCCTGCCGTGTGGTACAACGATTGGCCCTGAATTAGCGGGGCAGACGTTAGCTCCGGGTGTCTCCTGCCAAAATACGGCAGCGGCTACCACCCTGAATGGTACGTTGACACTGAGTGGGTCAGGCATCTTTATTATTCGATTGAGCAGCGCATTAACCACAGCAACCAGCTCGAACATTGTACTGACAAACGGGGCTACGGCTAATAATGTATTTTTTGTGGTAAACGGTGCCGTTACGTTAGGAACCGGTTCATCGTTCAGAGGTACGATACTGGCTGCGGGCGCAATTACACTAAACACGGCAGCTTCGCTTGAGGGAAGAGCCTTGTCAACGGCAGGCGCGATTACCCTGAATAACAACGTCGTAACGAACGTAGGTGCAGCGTTGCCTGTTTCTTTAGTGTCGTTTACGGCTAAGGTGCAGTCGAATCATACGATTGATTTAACCTGGATCACATCGCTGGAGACCAACAACAAAGGGTTCGTTGTTGAGCGAAGCAAGGATTTGCAACGGTTCGACAAAGTAGGCGAAGTAAGCGAGGTAGCCGCCAACAGCAGTGCCCTGAAAACTTATCGTCTGACCGATCAGACGCCGTATGCAGGCACCAGTTACTACCGCCTGACGCAGACCGATCTGAGCGGGAAAGTAAACGTGTTTCCTGCCATTTCGGTAGTGTTGCGCGACGAAGCCTATGGCGTGTTTCCCAACCCGGTCGTTAGTGACGGGCGTTTTACGCTTCGGTTAGATGAGCCGGAAGCCGCTACGGTCGATTTTTATAGTGCCGATGGTCGACTGGTTCCCCTTCAGAAAACAAGCATTCAATCGGGTAATCTCGTACTAAAAACCGCAGGCAGTTTATCGGCTGGTGTGTACGTACTTAAGGTTGTGGAACGCGGCCAAACCCGCCAGCATCGGTTGATTATTCAGTAGGTTTTTCCAAATCCACTTCGCTCATCTTATTAAATTCTCTTGTCTCATGACTACAAAAGTTTTACATATAGTGGCTCCGTTGCCCAGGAAAACGTATAAAGCACCCAAACTGAAATCGCTGGGTAGCGTCAAGAAACTGACGTTAAAAGTAGGCTCTAACGTGGATGGTATGGGCGGCTTTGTTTAAGCGGTCCTGACTTAATCTGAATGGCTGAATAGCAGATTGTTATTCAGCCATTTATTATTTCAGGAAAAGCACCATTTGCTCTTCATTATAATACATATCACCGTCTTTGATGGCGTTTTTCTCCAGCGCGAACGTACGAAAACCCAGCTTTTCATACTGCCGTTTGGCCCCGTTATTTGTTGCTATAACGGTCAGATTAATCTGCTCCAGATTGGGTAGTAATTGCGCCCGCCGGATAACTTCTTCCAGCAACTTACGACCAAGCCCCTGCCCGCTATAGGTCTGCGCGACGTACATTCTGAAGAGTAATCCTTTGTGGCTGATTTTTTCGCGCCTTTGCCCTTCGCGCTGAAAACTAACTACGCCCGCCAGTTCGTCGGAATCGGTTATAAACCCCAGCGTAAAGCTATCCGGCATATTACTTGTCGGGAATTCTTCGTTAGCCTGATCGGCGGGGCTGATGCGGAAACAATCCCGATGTTTCTGCAATCCATTCATCATAAAGTCCTGATAACCACAATTTTCTGTGGAAGTTACTTCAATAAGTCTCATTGTAAGTAACCCGGTAAAACGGCGTTTTCTTCGCCTTCTCTGGGCACGGGCGTCAACCGAACGGTTTGCAGCGGAATCACACCCGACCAGGTTGGCAGATGAGCATCTTCGGGATCGTCGTTGGGGCCGCCCGTTCTGATTTTGGCCGAGGCTTCGGCCAGCGAAAAGACCAGAACGGTCGTTTTTCGCATCTCGCTGTCGGTCGTTGGGCGAAGGTCGTCCCAGCGACCGGGAATGAGGTGGTCCGTAATCATTGCGAGCGCGTTCATGCGTTCCGTTTCATCGGTCACTTTTTCGGCGTTGGCGAAGATGACCACCGACCGATAATTGACGGAGTGATGGAAAGCCGATTTCGCCAGAACCAGGCCATCCGTCAGCATCACCGAAATACAAACCGGCCCGCCTTTTTCGATCTCACGGATGAAATGACTCCCAACGGAGCCATGCATATAAAGTTTATCGCCCTGCCGGACAAAAGCGGTTGGAATGGCCATCGGCTGACCATCAACGGCGTAACTGACGGTACAAAAAAGGGCTTCGTCCAGAATTGGATGGATCGTTTCGGCGTCGTAGTGAGCGCGTTTAGCTAAGCGGCTGGGTGTTGTGCGGGTGGTTTGCATAAAGAGTAACGCGGGTGGAAACCCGCAATTAGAAAGTATAAATAGCGGATTTCCATCCGCGATACTGAAACAAATGTCGTTCTTTGCTGGACTATTCAAATCGTCCGATTTTTAAAAAACGAATAGTCCGGTTATGCTTCCGTTCACATCTCTACTCCAAATCGACAAAGCATTGAGTGTGCCCGTTTTTGTTCAGGTTAGTAATCAACTTGGGCAACTCATCCGGGCGGGTACGCTGGCACCGGGGCAGCGGTTGCCCGGCACGCGGCAATTAGCGGACTTGCTGAACCTGAATCGCCAAACGATTGTAGCGGCATACGACGAGGGTATCGCGCAGGGCTGGCTCGAAAGCCGGATTGGCAGCGGTACGTTCGTTGCCACGTATCGTCAGGAAACAAAGCCGCATGTTTTACCAATTTCTAATAAAAATGACTTGCCTCAGAAAACGAACACAACGAATATACAGCCCGGTTACGCGTTTGAAACACCTCATTTTCTGACCCGGCCTGTGCTGACTAATCAGGCAGGCCTGCGTTTAGACGATGGCTTCCCGGATGTTCGGCTGGCACCGATGGACGAATTGAGCCGTGCCTATCGCTCTTATTTTCGGTGGGGAAATCCGCAGGAACACTTCGGCTATGGCGACACAAAAGGCCACCCATTGCTCCGCGAGCAGTTATCCATTCACCTGAACGAAACGCGCGGTCTGCAAACCACACCCGACAATGTACTCATTACGCGCGGCAGTATTATGGGCCTTCACCTAACCAGTCAGGTCCTTTTGCGACCGGGCGACGTAGTGATTACGGGTGAAACGAACTGGGCGGGAGCCACCATGAACTTCCAAAATGCCGGTGCTTTGGTGCAGACCGTACCTGTCGATCAGCATGGATTGGATATGGATACGCTGGAAACGGTTTGCCAAGATCAATCGATCAGATTGGTGTTCGTAACGCCCCACCACCACTATCCAACAACGGTGACGCTTCGGGCAGACCGGCGCGTGAGGTTGCTGCAACTGGCCGACCAGTACGGTTTTGCCATCCTTGAGGATGATTACGACTATGATTTTCACTACCTGAGCCGCCCCATTCTGCCATTGGCCAGTGCCGACCGGCGGGGAATGGTTATATATGTCGGGTCGCTGACCAAGTCGGTTGCTCCGGCTTTTCGGGTGGGCTACGTGGTGGCACCAACGGCGGTGATTGACGAATTGGCCCGGCTCCGGCGCATTATTGACCGGCAGGGCGACCCGATGCTTGAATTTGCCATCGGTCAGCTAATTAAAACCGGTGAGATCAACCGGCATTTTCGCAAAGCCTTACGAACGTATAATGCCCGTCGTGATCGCTTTTGTGATTTGCTGTCAACTGAGTTGCCCGGTGTGATACAGTTTAACAAGCCGGATGGGGGCATGGCTGTCTGGGCTACTTTTGACCCGGCTGTTGACATGGATTTATTGGCGCAGCGGGCGGGTCGTGCCGGGCTTTTTTTGTCGAGTGGCGTAGCCCATAATCCGCCCGGTCGGCAGCTCAACGGTACCCGGCTGGGTTTTGCATCGAGCACAGAGGAGGAGTTGGAAAAGAGCGTGGGGATTCTGAAAAAAGTGTGTTTACGAACTTAGTAGGCAATTTCTTCCTCATCAAGTAAATGCTTGATATTCAGGACGCAATCATCCAGTACGGCAATATTCTCGGACCAGTTAACGACGTACCAGGTTGGGTCGTTGCGGTCGATAACATAAACTTTTTGCGCACTTGTAATGACCCAAAGCACTTTTTCGACCCCAAACTCAATCAATTTCTGTGATTTCTGAATAAGATAACCATCTAATTTGCCTTCAAAGTCCGAGACATCGGCTTTAATATCGACCTCGATTACGATTTTGGGCGGCACATCAAAGTATTTGCCTTTCAGCTTGCCAACTTTTTCTTTTTCAAAAATGGCCAGATCGTTCCCCAAATTGTCGTTTTGCCCTAAATGCAGACCTGTTTCGTTAGAACTAATCAGGTATTTTTTACGATTGATTGAATTGCCAATGTATAAGCCTAATAAGTAAACTAAAACTCCCTGTAAATCAGAACACGACATAACTTCTTCGATGGTTTTATTCCCTGCCAAAACATCCCTGTAACCCCGGTAATAAACTGGTTTTCCCTGCCACATCTCATAAATAAGAGCAGGGGGAATGTTGCCGGCAGACAGGCGAGTGGTACGTCGTGTTCGGGTTGCCCGCGTTGATGTAGTAGCATCACCAGCATTTTGAATGGGTTTGTCCTGATTAATAACGGTCATAGCTGCTTTGGATTTAATCCGTTGACAAGGTTACCGAAAAACGGGCACATTGGCAAGCCGGTTTATTCGCTCGCCCGCCATGTTTGATAGGCTGTCGGCATACAGACTGCGCAGGGCCGATAGCCCTGTTCAACGGCTTCTGTTTTGTCGCGAAAGAACACCCGGTTCTCTGGCTTCATGCGTTTACCCGCCCGGCAGGTAAGTTGTCCGTATACTTTGCCGGGTCGGTGTCCGCCGAGGGTAATTTCTCCGCTTCGCACTAAACCGGTTACGGCACGAAGACGCGAAAAGGGAGTCTTGCCCAGATCGGTGTGGTGTATCATGCGGCATCGTGAAAAACCAGTCCCAACGTCATTCTTTGGCCGCTTTTTACCTCGCTAACACCGTGCCGCATCCTAACTCGGTGGTAGCCCCGTGCGCTTTTAGCTGGTCTGGACTTCGTGGTAAACACCAGAATTTGTCCCTGTTCGGGTTGCAGCACAATAGCCCGCGACTGCATCCGGGGGCGTTGCTCGATCAACACAAATTCACCGCCCGTGAAATCCTGCCCTGGCTGATTCAGAAAGATAACAGCCTGAAACGGGAAGTATAATTCGCCGTACATATCCTGATGCAACGCGTTCCAGTCGCCCATGCCGTATTTGAGAATCAGGGGTGTGGGGCGGATTTGTCCGGCAGTATGGCAGGCCGCCAGCCAGCTATCGAGGTCGGGTGGGTAGCGTTGCTGAAGGCCGAGTTTTTCGTTCCAGTTGTTGGCTACCAGTGCTAAATGTGTGAATAATTTGTGCCGAAGTTCATTTATAATGATTGGTAGTGGGTAGTTGAAATACTTGTATTCGCCACTTCCGTAGCCGTGTTTTTGCATCACAATCGCTTTGCGATACATCTCTGATTTGTCGAATAAACCGGCCAATTCATGGCAGTCGCCTGGGGATAGACGTGCGGGTAACAACACAAAGCCGGTTTCGGAAAGAGTTGTCTGATGAGCAGACCAGTTTTCTGCTGAGTTTATTTGGTCCATCTAACGAAATGGTTTATACGTTTTTTGTTCGTAGTGGGTGGGTTACAACCTGTCGGACAGATGTCATCTTTGCTATTCAATGATCTAAACAAAGATGACATCTGTCCGACAGGTTGTAACCCATCCGTTCGTTGTCGATGTTTTTAGATCAACGACGAACAACAAACAAGTTCACTTCTCAACCCGTGCGGCTTCCCAGCCGAGCATGGCCTGCTTGCGTTCGGTGCCCCACCGATAACCACCGAAAAGACCTGTTTTTTTGATAACGCGATGGCAGGGAATCAGGTAGCCAATGGGGTTGCTGCCAATGGCCGTTCCAACCGCCCGCGAGGCTGTGGGTTGCCCGATAACCGTAGCAATCTGGTCGTAACTTGCCAGTCGGCCTTCGGGGATTTTCAATAGTGCTTCCCACACTTTAAGCTGAAAAGCCGAGCCGCGTAACAAAACGGGCAACGGGTGTTTTGGGGTGCTCCCAAACTGAGCAACGGTTGGGAAAATCTGGTCGGCCAGGGGTTGAACAGCGGATGGGTCATAGTGCAATGTAGCTTCGGGCCAGGCCGTTGTCAGCAGGGTTTCGGGGTGGTCGCCGTCATTCAGAAAGTGCAGAAGGGCAACTTTACCGCTGATGGCTCCCAGCACATAGGTGCCAAAGGGGCTATTGAAAAGGCCATACGTCAGGAGTAAACCCGCTCCGGCCTGTTTGAACTGTCCCGGCGTAACGCCCTCGATGGTCACGAACAAATCGTGTAACCGACCCGTGCCGGACAGGCCCGCTTCATGCGCGGCATCGCCCAGCGGAACCCCCGTTCGAAGCTGATTTTTCGCATGTTCGAGGGTCAGATACTGACTGAATTTTTTGGGACTTACGCCTGCCCATTCCGTAAACAATCGCTGAAAATGGAACTCGCTCAGGTTCGCTTTCGCAGCCATTTCGGCTAACGATGGCTGATCGCGGTAATGCGCAGTCAGGTGTTCAATGGCGCGGGCAATCTGTTCGTAGGTGTACGTGCTGTCGGGGTTCATTGTTGTGTTGGTTGACCTGTACAAAAGTCGCTATAAGTCAGGTGACGAGAAACCCGATTCTTGCGGAGTTGCGTATGTATAACAGGCCTCGCTCATCCTTAACCCGCTACGTACCGATTTAATAGAATCTATATACGTATCTTTGAATAAAAGTGTGGAACAGCGGATTTTATGGGTGCGCTGCGAGGACATTTCGTTAATGCAAGCTATCGAGTATGAAAAAAGGAATACTGTTATTGTGGGTTCTTCTCAACTCCCTGACGCTATATGCGCAGAATCGGTTCGGTAACGAATGGATACAGACGGGGCAGAAATACCTGAAAGTTTCGGTTAATCAGCCCGGTGTTTACCGGATTGGTTATGAGGATATTAAAGCCGCCGATCCCTCGTTTTTGCAAACCAATCCGGTAAACTGGCAACTGTTTTTCAGAGGAACGCCCATCGCTATTCGGGTAGTGGGCCAACAGGACGGCGTATTCAATGCGCAGGATTACGTCGAGTTTTACGGCGAAGGGAACGACGGCAGCCAGGATTCACTGCTCTATCGGCCCCGGCAGCGACTGCACCCTTACCAAACGCTGTTCTCCGATAAATCCGCTTATTTTCTGACGGATAGCCCAGCGGCTGGTAAGCGAATGCCTGAACTGAACCTGTCAGCGCAGGGCCTGTCGCCGGTGGCGTTTCACCTTGAAGAAACGGTGCAGGCCTTTACAACGGAGTACACCTTCAATAACTTAAAGAGCTTAGAACCATTTTTGCAACAGAGTTATTTTGAACCCGGCGAAGGCTGGTCGGGCCGGTTGCTCACGACTGATTCGGTAGGTGTCGTGCAACTGAAGTTAACGGGTCGGGCAGCGGTCAACTGGCCCGTTACACTCGAAGGCATGGTCAATGGCCGTGATAATTCACTCCACAACATACAGATACAGATCGACGCGACCACAGCAACACCTGTCTCGCCCCTGTACTGTCCGGGCTTTACGAGCCAAACATTTCAGACAACGATTAAGCCGGAAACCATTCAGAATGAGCAGTTTACCGTACAGTTTAAATCGGAGAAAAATGCCTACACCAATAACTTTTCCGTAACCTACGTCAAGGTGTCGTATCCGCAAACGCTGGATATGACCGATCAGCGGACTAAGGTGTTTCACCTGACACCCGGCTCACGGCTAACGGCCCTGATGTCGGTAAAAAATGCACCGGCCACAGCCAGTGCCTACGACATCACCGACAAGGCCAACTGTCGCTATTTGGCTACGCAGATAGCTGATAATCAGGTTGCTATTGTTGTCAGCGAAGCCGCTCAGAACCGGGCGGTTCTCCTCACCGATCAATTTCAGAAACCATTAGCTATTCAGGCTGTTCGTTCGTTACCAACAATTCCAAAATCGACGGATTACCTCATCATCACCCACGCGTCGCTCCGGCAGTCGGCGGCTGCGTATGCGGCTTATCGGTCGTCGGCGGTGGGTGGTGGTTACAAGCCGTTTGTTATCGAAGCCGACTCGCTTTACGATCCATTTAATTATGGCGAGAGAAGCCCGCTTGCCCTTCGGCGTTTTGCCGACTTTATGGTTGCCAACACCGCCGTAAAAAATATGCTGCTTATTGGCCGGGCCAACAGCTACCCGTATTCGGTGAAAACGGCGACCGATGATCTGGTGCCGACAATTGGCTACCCTGGCTCTGACATCCTGCTAACGGCTGGCCTGGGCGGGTATCCAATGAACACGCAGGCTATTCCAACCGGGCGGCTTAACGTAACGACCAACGAGCAGGTACTGACGTATCTGGAAAAGATAAAACAGATCGAAGAATCGACTCCGAACGGACTGTGGCGTAAGCATATTGTTCACATCAGCGGGGGGAAATCGGCCCCGGAGGCCGAAGGGTTGCGGGGTGCTCTGAGCGATGTTGGTTCCATTTATACGAACGGGACGTTGGGTGGGCAAATCAGTTCGTTCAGCAAAACCACGACTGATGAGGTCGAAAAGATCAATATTGCTCCATTAGTGAACGACGGCGTTAGCCTGATTACGTTTTTTGGTCATGCCGGGCCGTCCGTCACCGATATGAACTTTGGGTTTGCCTCGCCCCCGGAGAACGGCTTTCGCAATCAATTTTACCCGCTCATGATCTTCAATGGCTGTGGTGTGGGTGAAATCTTTTCCAGATTTAATACACTGTCAACCGATTGGCTGCTGGCTCCTAATAAAGGAGCAGGTATTGTGCTGGCGCACTCGTACTGGAGTTTTCAGCAACCGACCACCCGTTTTCTGACCAAGCTTTATGGCTACCTCTTCGCCGATCCTACTACGCTCGGCAAGCCTTTTGGCAAAGTGCAGCAGCAAGTCAACGCAATTCTCGACAGCGAGGGTGTTAGTGGCTACGACATTTCGGTGATGTTGCAGATGCTTTTGCAGGGCGACCCGGCCCTGAGCCTATACCCGTTGCCCAACCCCGATTTTTCGGTCGAGCCAAAGGGAATTTACATTCAGTCTAACGTGGTTGGAAGTTCGCTCAAAAATAGTGACTCGGTGCGGGTTGTGATTCCGTTAGCCAACCTCGGCAAGTTTGTTTCGGGCCAGGCGGTTGCCGTATCGGTCACTAAAACCATAAACGGAGCCGCTACGAGTAACCCACTGCGGTTCAATGCGTTCCGGTACCGCGATACGCTGGCTTATACACTGGTTAAAGACGAACGACTGCAAAAAATAGAGGTAACCATAGATCCCGACAATCAGATTACGGAGCTGGACAAGACGAACAATAAAGCAAGTTTAGTAATCGATTGGACACAGGCTCAGAGCAGCACCAGCTATCCGTTTAATGCATTACCGGACCGGGTTAGCCCGGAGGTCAACGTATTTGTGGATGGGCGAATCCGGGAAAATCAGGCGATGGTTGGTGTGAATCCGCGTGTAGAGATTTATCTGCTGGATGAGAACCCACTCTCGACAAAGGATACGGCTGCTGTGGATGTTTACCTGAAAAGTTGCGAAACCTGTGTGCCTCAAAAACTTTCGGCTTCGTTGTTTTCCGTATCAGCCGTTTCGGCCAACCAGATTCAGGTAACCACCAGTTTGTCGCTTAAAGAAGGGGGAAGTTATCAACTTATTGTCTTTGGGAAAGATGCTGCCGGCAACCGGACACAGCCGCCCTACGTGCTCGACATTGGCGTAGTAGGAGCGGATCAGCCTGTTGTACTTACGGCTTACCCGAACCCGGCCAGCACGTACGTGAAATTTGAGCTTACCCTGAATCAAAAAGAACTCCCAACCGAATCCCGGCTACTGATTTATAATGAATTGGGGCAACGGGTTTTTGAGGATAGTATGCCGGTATCTGTCGGGAAAAGTTCGTTTTTATGGCAGGGAACAACGCCGGGTACATACCCATACTCACTGCAATTAACGTATAAAGATGGCCGAATTGAGACGCACACGGGCCGTGTAGTGTGGGGACAGTAAGTAAGGGATAAATAGTAAATAGTAAGGGGTAAGTGGCTGACGCACGAGTATTGCTTTCTCGTCAGCCACTTACCCCTTACTACTTACCCCTAAACTACTTCACTACTTTCTATTACCGGTTAGTGCTTATCAATTCCCACGTTTGTTTTGTGCCCGAGGCAATAATGCCCTTACCGATGCAATCGGGCGTAGACTGGCAGAACGCCAGAGAGGCATCCTGTCGGTAAATCAGACCAACGGCGGGCGCATAGACCCGCCGATACGTTTCCTGTCCTACCAGCGTCGAGTCGTTTGCGCCCACAACCGACACCGTTCGCTCGAAGGTGCGCTTGCCGAGTGTCAGCGAACGGCCCGTATCCTGATAGTGTAACAACGTATCGGGTCGGGCATTGTAGGTATTGATATTCCAGGAGGTAGTGGCCGAAATAGGAAAAACCAGTGTTAAGGCTGGCACATTATCGGTTAGGCTAACCACTTCGGAAAGGGTTTTGTAGGCGGTTCGAACAGCACTAACTTGCCAGGCGGCCTGCTCAGATTTCCGGGTGGATTCTTCAATCTGAAAAAACAACTGCCCGTTCCGGGTGAATGAACTGCCAATTTTTCGCTGAATCTGAAAACTTTGTTTTGCAGCAGCATTCGTTAGCGAATAGGTTTCCTGCGTAACCTGATAAATCCAGTAATCACCTGTTTGCAGGGGAAAATAGTCTGAATCGGCTGGTTCGGGGTCCGGTGTTTTCTGGCACCCGCCAACAACGACGAGCAGGATAAATAGGGCAAGAGAGGTATATAAACTGCTGATTTTTGGCATTTTAAAATCCACTGGATAGGGTCTTGTTTAGGAGTAGCCACGAATGGGCTGACTGCACCTGATACAATTGCGAAGGTACGAAAGATAGTCTTTTGTGGCTCTTATTCAAAAATAGGAGACTGTATTATACATTAAAAAAAGCCTGATTCACTACCGTAGCAGCGAATCAGGCTTTTTAGCTATTGGTCGGCAGGGAGTTTACATAAACCCACCCATGCCGTCGACGTTGGAGCCTAACTTCAGGGTCAGCTTCTTAACACTGCCCAGTATTTGGAGCTTGGGGGCCTGATAGGCCCTCCTGCCCGGCTTCGTCGCCCGGCTCTCGATGGTTGATTTGGTTTTCATTGGTTGCTTATAGTTGAGCCACTCCTGCCCAACTGCGGGCAGGAGTGGGGTTGACTTAGTTGATAACGATGCGGTACTGGCGAAGCTGACCCCGTTCTTCAACCCGCAGCAGGTAGACCCCTGCTGTTAGCGGCTGGCTCGCTTTCAGGTGCAGACTGCCGGCCGTGGTGGCCCCTTTCTGCAGGTCTACACTCCGTCCGTCAGTGCTGTATAAGTTGACAATCGCTGTCAGCGGCTCATCCAGATTGAGGGTGAACTGCCCATCCTTCACCGGGTTGGGGAAGATGCCATAGGCGTCCGAACGCAGCACCACCGAGATGGCGGGGAATACTTTACGGGTGCCATCCAAATCCACCTGGCTCAGGCGGTAATAGCTGGTGCCCGAATAAGGCGTTGCATCCACTAAGCGATAGGTGTTGAGGCTATTGCTCGTTCCCGCCACGTCGCGCACCTGACCCACCCAATCAAAGGTGATCAGGTCTTTACTGCGCTCCAGGGTGTAGCCGTTGTTGCTGCGTTCCCATGAAGTACTCCACTCCAGCAACACACTCTGATCCGCCTGGGCTTTGGCCGTGAAGCTCACCAATGAAACGGGCAGGGCCGCCGTGAAGGGTACGGTAATCGTTTTAGGCAACGATTCCACCCCCGCGTTATCCTTCACCGTGTAGGTGAACGTAGGATCAGGCGACGCACCGCCCGTACCCGTGGTTGCGCCGGTGGCGGTGGGGTCCAGGGTCACCTTCGTCGGGTCGAAGTTAGGGATCACCGTAGTGGTGGTGATGGGGTTGCCGTTGTAATAGAGCGTCCCGTTGGTGGCCGGCGTCAAGGTCACGGTCCGTCCCGTCAGGTTGGCCGGATAGGTGCCGTCTTCGGGATCGGTGCCGGTGAACAGGGTCGAGGAGACGGGTGCTGCGATGGTGCCACCGGGGTTGACCTGGGGGGCATTGGTGCCTGCCGTTACGGTGGGCACCTGCTCGATACCGAAGTTGGCGTTGGTGACCGAGGTGCCGCTGATGGTAACGGGCAGCACACTGTTCACACTGCCGTCGTTGCCGGCGGTTGTGCCCAGATTCTCGCCCGTGCTGGTCCAACTGGCGGGCAGGCTGGGGGTGGTGCTACCGGCCGCGTTGGTGGTGAGCACCACGCTGTAGGCCCCATTGGCCACATTACTGAAGCTGTAGGTGCCCGTGCTGGTAACGGGGACCGTAGCGATAACCACCCCGTTGGAGACCAGACTGGCGTAGAGGGGGGTACCGCTGAGGCTGGGGCCATTGACACCGGGGCCGTTGACGGTATTGTCGGTCAGTCCATTGGCGTCATCGAGGACGTTACCCGACAGGTTGAAGGTGGGTGCCGTGAAGTTGAGCACCGCCGTCCCCGTATTGGGGGAGGGCACGCCCGCATTGTCGATGGCCTTGAAGGGAATACTGACCGGATTGGCATCGTTGGTGGGGTCCACGCTGATGGGCACCGTCGGATTACCACTGCCGTCGGTGGGCACCACTACGCCCCCGGCTGGGAAGGTAGCCGGGGTGTAAACCGTGCCGTTGATGGTCAGGCTGGTAGTATTGGTAGGGAAGCCCGTGATCAGAATACTGGTCACCGTGCCCGGCGCGACATCGCTGCTGGGCGTGGTGTTAGTGAACGTATTGGTGGGTACGGGTACGGGCGTTGTCCCCCCTGGGTTAAGCACTGTGTTGACACCGCTGCCGGCGGTGGGCACTTGCTCGATGCCCAGATTGGCATTGGTGACCGATGCGCCACTGACGGTAACGGGCAGAATACCATTGGGCGTGCCATCGTTGCCGGCGGCTGTGCCTACGTTCTCGCCCGTGCTGGTCCAACTGGCAGGCAGGCTGGGGGTGGTGCTACCGGCCGCGTTGGTGGTGAGCACCACGCTGTAGGCCCCATTGGCCACATTACTGAAGCTGTAGGTGCCCGTGCTGGTAACGGGGACCGTAGCGATAACCACCCCGTTGGAGACCAGACTGGCGTAGAGGGGGGTACCGCTGAGGCTGGGGCCATTGACGCCGGGGCCGTTGACCGTATTGTCGGTCAGTCCGTTGACATCGTTGAGGACGTTGCCGCAGACCGCCGAATTAATCGTTACGGAGGTCGGCGTAGAGGTACAGGCAAAGGTGCCGGTGTAGCGGGCCGTCACCGAATACACCCCCGGTGCCAGACTACTGAAAATCGTGCCCGCCTGGTAGGTGGTGCCATCGACACTGTATTCGATGGTGGGGCCGGTGGGCGCACTAATGGTGAGGGAGCCTAAGCCCGTACAGGTCGCCGAGCCGGTGGCCGCTATCGGTTGTGGGGGACCCGCCAGACCGAAGGTGATGTCATCAATGGCCAAATCGTTCCCGAGTGTGCCTACGGTATTGTTGCGCAGAACGAGTTCAATCGTTGATTGGGTGGCCGTAAACACCAGGCTCGACTTCTGCCAGACCCCAGCCGTTGTAATATTGCCCGTGCTGGATGAGTTGAGCAGGTTTCCGCTCACCGGATCGTAAATCTCAAACGAGATATTGGGCAGATCGACACTGGCCGCATTGACATTCATGGCCCAGGCCGAAAAATCATACTGGATGCCGGGCAGAAGATTGGTAAACCGCCGGCGGTAAAAGATACCCCGTTCAACGGTGGCATCGACCCCCAGCATCCGCCCGTTGGCATCCCCCGTGTGGTCGGTATAACTCCCCGCATAGCCCCCCATCTGATTAGTGTTATTGATGAGCGCGTAGTAGCCATAGCCATAATCGGTGTTGGTGGCCTTGTGGTAACTGGTCAGGCCAGTCAAGGGGGAGCCGTAGCCGGTGCCGGTGCCGAAGGTTTCAATAAAGGTGTTGGCTGTGCCGCACACATTCACCACGGCGGTAGTTTGGGTGAGTTGATTCTCAAAGACCACATGCACCACCTCGCCCGCACTGACGACGACACTGGCCGAGCGGCCGGGAATCGAACTGGTGGAGGTGGCTGACTGGGTTTCGTAGATGGTAATGTCGGTCAGATTCCAGTTGGCAACCGCGCCTTCATTGATGGTGTAGGTACCGGGGGCAACAGCCAGTAGAACCGAATTGTCGTTGGGGGTGGTCCGCACATTCTCATCCTCCAGATAGTCAGCCGTTTCGGTACGCGAATGAATCCGGTTAGGAATATTGGTGCCCGTCGAAGCTATATTCCCCCAGAGTTGACTGGTTGGTCCGCCGGTTATATGCCTTAGGTTCAGCGATTGATTTTCTGTCACCCAGCCACTGCCCGTATAGCGATAAACATAAAGATTGTCAAGCACATAGATTGTTCCGTCGCCCGATACAGCCATTTCTCTCAAAAGCCTGGTTGATTGAGCCGGCCTATCCAAACTCACCTCCCCGGTTCCATCATTGTTAGCCCTGTACACATAAAGCCCATTTGGCGACACATACACGATCTGGTTGGTGTTGGGAATGGCATCCACATTCACCCCGCTGATGCCCGGAATCTGGGTCCACGTGGTCGATGCGGTTGTTCTGCGCCAGATCTGGTTATTGTTTAAGACCGCATACTGCACGCCTAACCAGTTGTCGGCTACGTCTGTGGCGGCTGCGCCCAGATTACCCGTTACGTCAGTCTCGGTAGTGCCATCGTAATAGTACACCCCGCCCGAAGCCACACTGACGTGGGTGCCTGCCGCCCCGCCGTCAATGACAACACCAGCCCCCGGTGTCAGCGTCCAGGTGCTGCTGTTGGGAGCGCGATAATACGTGGCGTAGTTTCCATCGCTATCATTTGGGCTATTACCGGCTTGTGCCCATAAGCCCCCTGCCGCATCGCCCCCCAGCGATGCAATGGTTCGGAGAGTGGTGGGCTGGTCATTGAGGGTAATGGTGGGGACGGTGGTCGGCCCGCCGGTGACGTTGAAGGTAAAGTCAGGGCTGGATTCTTCATTCAGCGTCTTTTTGTGCACGTAAATGTAGCCTGTCTGCGCCCTAACCGAATAGGCGGAGCTAAGAACAAACAGCAGGAGTAGCCCTAAGAGGCCCCACCGGTTTGCTTGTCTGGTTGTATGTCTACTGCGTAGAGGTACTGTCTTCATAATTTGTGTTGTTTGGTTTTGTATGTCCTGATTTTTCGTTTGTTATAAGCGGGATGCATTTACTAAATAATATTTACGTTTGCATAAAACAGTTACGTTTTACTTTATTGGTGTTTGGCGGGTTATGAGCTTTTGGAGTCAGTCGGTTTTAATGGAAAAAGGATTGTTCGATCCATGCGCAGGCTTAATTGGGTTTTATTGTCGCTTTTGGGCGTAAAAGGGGCTGTGGTTGGCTGATCAAATAAAACTACGGCTGGAGTACTATAAGCCGTAGTTGGTTGCATGGGTACTTACTGAAAAGTAAATATGGCCATACGTTCTAAATTTTTAAGTGTTGATTAAAAGATAAAGACGGTTCGTATGAATTTTGGTAACTGAAAAAAACAGCACTTGCTGCTTACTATCAGGTAAGTAGCTGACTGTCAGAGATAACTATAATTAAAATATTTCTTTGCATAGCGTTTTGAAACTGCCGTGTGAACTGCTTTTTATCCTCCTTTAATTCACTGTAGCCCTGATTGGTAGTTTGGTTGCCTTAAGCCGAAATAGAACGTTTCCATGAGTGCATGATGAAACTTGTCTATTGGCTAAGTAACAGGAGTAAGATGGGTATATTGATCAATAAATTATTAGTTATTGAATGACAATAATAGGCGTATTAATAAGATAGATTTGTTACTTAATAAGTCTCATAGTATAAAAATAGGATCTAAGTATACAAACGGTGGGTTAAGTGCAATGAACAGCCAACCGGTTAAAATAAGCATTGACAAAACATGTACGTATTTTTTTGTAGTTGAGTAACTTATTGAGCTACTTATAACAAGCAAAAGCCTGACTCACTACCGTAGCAGCGAATCAGGCTTTCTGTTCTTATCCGGCGGGCGGCTTACATAAACCCACCCATGCCATCCACATTCGATCCCAGTTTGAGGGTCAGCTTCTTGACGCTGCCCAGCACCTGGAGTGTGGGTGCCTGGTAGGCTTTCCGGGCAGGCTTCGTCGCTCGGCTATACGTTATTGCTTTGGTTTTCATATGATTAAGAACGTTAGTGGGACTGAATAGACTGGACTAAACAGCCCTTATGAAATCAAGTTAATTTAGTTCACCACCAACTTATAGCGACGCGTTTGAGCGCGTTCACTGACCGTCAGCACATAGACGCCGGTCGATAGGGGTTGAGCCGCTTTGAGCAACAGATTTCCCGCTTCGATACCCGTTTTTGCAGAGCGATCACCTGTCCATCAACGCCGTAGAGCGTTACAATGGCTGTTTTAGGCTCATCCAACCGCAGGGTAAACCGACCCTCACTAACAGGGTTAGGAAAGACACCATAGGCGTCGGCTCTCAGAATGACCGAAACGGCTTTAAAGGTGGTGGTGGTGCCATCGAAGTCTACCTGCCGCAGGCGATAGTAGCTGGTGCCATTGTAGGGCTGCTCGTCGGTGTAGCTGTAGACATTTCCCTGAGCCGCTATTCCTTCTCTGGCCTTCACGTTGGCAACAGCCTCAAAAACAAGCAGGTCTTTGCTGCGTTCGAGCAGGAAGTAGTCATTGTTGCGTTCGGTAGCGGTGGTCCAGTCGAGCTGGACGGCGCGGTTGTCGATGGCTTTGGCCGTGAACGAGGTTAGGCTAACGGGCAGGCCACAATTATTACTGTTAAGGGTAACCGTAATGGTCCGCACCCGTTGGTGGTGGTAACGATCTGGCCCGTATAGTTTCCCGGCGCGAGGTCATACCAGTATAGTGCCATTTGGTCTCGCGTACCAGCCAGAGGTGGTGTGTATGTCCCGGATGGCCCCGAAACTACGCTAACCGGAGTATAGGCGGCTGGTGCTGACGTGGGACAGTGCCCCGGAAATACCGGAGCCACCGGTAACGGGCACATCAGCCGCACTGGTTAGCTTAATTGACCCATTGGATGGGCAGGTCGCGGCCATAACAGTTGGCGTGAAACTGCCCGCTGTTGGGCATTGAGCCTGACTTTGGCTGATGAATACTATGCTCAGCAGTGATAATCAGGCGTAAAGAAACTGTAGGTTTGTTCTCATACCGATTTGGAATTAATGTTAAAAACCAGTTTTAAGTGTGAATGAAAAATTTACCAGTGGTACTAGTGCTTCTTAAAGGGTAGTATGTCGGCTTTTTAGTCTTTGGTACCATAAAGC
>CAXTKE010000019.1:8881-86751 GCA_964244845.1 uncultured Spirosoma sp. | reverse complement strand
TTTGCCATGCCTAAGTAAAGCAAAAACGTTTACGGACTTACTCACGGATCAATAAAAGAAAGGGCTGCAGGAAAAACATGTAAGCTCTTTCTGTTGTCTTAATTAAAAATAGAATAGATACAATGGCAAACAATAATTGGACATCAGATAGGATTCCTTCACAAAAAGGGAAAACTATTTTAATTACGGGGGCAAATAGTGGAATCGGTTTAGAAGCCGCAACCGTATTGAGCAGCAAAGGGGCGAACATCATTATGGCTGTTCGCACTATTGAAAAAAGAAAAGAAGCCGTAATAGAAATTAAGCGTAAAAATCCAACTGCAAAATTAGAATTGATGCAGTTAGACTTATCTGACTTTGATTCTATCCGCAGGTTTTCCGAAGAATTTCACAACAAGCACACGCAATTACATAGTTTAATTAACAATGCAGGTGTAATGAATCCTGTAAAGAGAGAATTGACAAAACAAAATTTTGAAGTTCAATTCGGCACCAATCACCTATGGCATTTTCTTTTAACTGGTTTGCTTTTCGACATTATTAAAAACACGCCAAAATCACGGATTGTTACACAAAGCAGCGCAGTTCATAAAGCGGAGAGTATGAAGCCCGACATTCATTTCGATGATTTAAACTGGGAAAGGTCTTATGACAGCTTTCAGGCTTACGCACAAAGTAAATTAGCCAATTTATTATTCACGTATGAGTTAGACAGAAAATTAAAAGCAAATCACATAGACACGATTGCTACGGCAGCCCATCCGGGTTGGACTAAAACAAATCTTCAGGGCACATCGGGCTTTTTTGTGAACAAAGTTTTAAATAATCTGGTGGCACAAAGTGTAGAGATGGGAACGCTGCCGATTTTACGAGCAGCGACAGAAGAATATTTAGTCGGTTCAGAGTATTTCGGGCCAACGAAAATGAACGAATTGCGTGGTTATCCTGAATTAGTGAAATCAAGTGATAAGTCGTATAACAAAGCGTTGGCTGAAAGGCTTTGGCAAGTTTCAGAAGAACTAACGAATGTACATTTTAACTTCAACAAAAATGACAATTGAATTTTGTCAGTGCAGGCAATGAAAAATAAATTTGTAGAGTTACACTCAATAAGCGAAGCCCATAAGCTGTTCGGATATGATAAGCCTAAGCATCCCCTTATTTCGTTGGTCGATTTAACGAAGATAAAACCTGAAGTAAGGGAAACAGAAGCCTTTTATCAAATGGCGTTTTACACCATTTCCTGTAAACACTTTAAAGGGGTTTTCAAGTATGGAAAATCACATTACGATTTCAATGAAGGTACATTGATATTTACCGCCCCTCATCAGGTTATAAGCGCAAGCCACGACAGTGAAATGGAAGAAGGTTGGGGTTTGTTTTTTCATCCCGATTTGATTAACGGAACATCTCTTGCCAAAAAAATAAACGGGTATTCATTTTTCAGTTATGAAGCTAACGAAGCTTTACATATTTCCGAAGATGAACAATTGATTTTGCAGGATTGTATTGAAAAAATAAAAAAAGAATATTCGCAAAATATAGATAAACATACACAAGGGTTGATTATCAGTAATATTGAATTATTGCTGAATTATTGTGACCGATTTTACGACAGGCAATTTCTTACGAGAGGTAAAGTAAACAAAGATATTATACAACGATTTGAGAATTTACTGAACAATTATTTTGCACGAGAAGAATTAATCAACATTGGGTTGCCTGATGTTAAATTTTTTGCGGATCAACTAAATTTATCGCCTAATTATTTGTCCGATTTATTGAACAAGTACACGGGTAAAACAACACAAGAACACATTCATCTTAAACTTGTTGACACCGCAAAATCACTTTTATGGAGTACTGCAAAATCAATCAGTGAAATTGCCTATGAACTTGGGTTTGACTATCCCTCCCATTTCACTAAGGTTTTTAAAACAAAAACGGGACTGACACCACAACAATTCAGAAATACGAACTGAATCTATAAAGAACAGAACACAACAGGTATTTTGGCGTTACGGCGGGGCAACGAATAAATGCTCCATTTTTTGTTCGCTATCAGCACTTTGCGGCAGGTTGCTCGTCTCGGAAGGCAGCGTTTAGGCTTCCTTTCCGGGGGCGGGACCTGTTGAAAGAATACACCGTAGAAGCTGTAAGAGAGGATAAGGACTGGCTCGACCATTATCAGCGCATGAATCCCCAACCCGGCAAGTGGGTTAAATTTTGGGAGGACACCCGGAAGATGTGGTCAAAAGAAAGTAAAGTTTCGGATGATAAACTTGCCAGTATTAACGTTCCAGTACTTATCATTCGTGGCGACCGGGATATGATACGAATAGAACACAGTGTCGAACTATTTCGCTTGCTCAAAAAAGGACAACTGTATATCTACCCAAATATGGGACATGATATGCCAGAATTGAAAAGTGAGATGCTTTGTAGAATTGCGATTGACTTTTTTACCGAAAACGAAAATAAAGGAACCAGCCGCTAACACAGGGTTTATTTCAGGTAATGGGTTGGCTCCCCGGCAACAGCTACTAAAAACAAACAGACGAATGGACAAATCAATAGAAACGACAAACGATCTGAGTTCAGCGAAGTTCTATCACGGGACAAAGGCAAATCTGAAACAGGGAGACTTAATTGAACCTGGCTTTAAGTCAAATTATGGACAAAGAAATAAAGCAAAATATATTTATTTAACAGCCACTTTAGACGCTGCTGTTTGGGGTGCTGAACTTGCTCTTGGCGAAGGATGTGAACGAATTTATATAGTGGAGCCAACAGGCTCAATTGAGGACGACCCCAACCTAACTGACAAAAAATTTCCGGGTAATCCAACAAAGTCATACCGTTCTCTGTATGCGTTTAGGGTCGTTGGTGAGATTACGGAATGGCAGGGACACTCACCCGAGCAACTCAAAGCGATGAAAGATAACCTTGAGCGACTTAAGCAACTTGGTATTGAGGCAATTGAGGACTGAATAAAAACGGGTTTGTGGCTCCCCGGCGATAGGCCGCACCCTCGACAGTCGGGGTTTGGTCTGATAATGTGTCGCACCAGTTGTTTAGATTCGCCCGTCGGCATGAAATCGGTAAGTGCATTCGGCGGGTTTCGGGCATAAGCTGAACGATCCGCATGACAACGACTAAACACAAGTTGATAAAGTAGGCGATGGATCAATTAACTGAAAGCCAAGTATCCGGTTTTATTGACGCAGGGTTTGTCAGGTTGGATAATGCGTTTCCCACTGCCCTTGCTGATGAATGCCGGGCCATTTTATGGAAAGCGTCTCAATGTGACCCGACCCGGCCTGACACCTGGGTTCAGCCTGTTATCCGAATCGGAGAAATAGGGCTTGAACCCTTCAAAAAAGCAGCCAATACAACGGTACTGCTTAATGCCTTCGACCAACTGGCAGGCAAAGGAAATTGGATTCCCCGATCAACGCTTGGCTCATTCCCAATCCGCTTTCCAGCTAACGAAAAAGCGGTAGACACAGGTTGGCATGTTGATGCCAGTTTTCCGGGAGAGAATCCTGATGACTACCTCGACTGGCGGATAAACATACACTCAAAAGGGCGGGCTTTACTGATGCTTTTTCTTTTTTCGGATGTGGGCGAGAAGGATGCGCCCACACGAATCAGGGTTGGCTCACATCTCGACGTAGCAACGTTGCTGGAACCCGAAGGAGACAGCGGATTGTCGTTTATGGAACTGGCCCATAAGCTTGACATCACTAAAGACAGGAAAGAGATAGTTGCTACGGGGAGAGCCGGAACCGTTTATTTGTGTCACCCTTTTATCGCCCATGCTGCGCAGGATCATCGGGGAACCGCGCCTAAATTTATGGCGCAGCCCCCTTTACTTACGGCTCAGGAGTTTACTCTTCAGCGGGTAGGCAATACCGTTTGCCCTGTAGAAGCGGCTATCCTGAAAGGACTGAAAAGAACCTGATGAATGCGTTTGTGATGGGTATGTTTGTTTCAGTTAACTCATGCGCTCACCACCAACACGGATTGGGGTTGTGTGGAATGGTCAACAGGTGCGTGCAGGGCGGCAAGCCAACTAAGGAAAAGAAACGGTAAGCAGCTATAAGCTTACTATATTTAGCGTACCAATAAATGTAGGCCTTTCGCTTAGCCCCGTGCCACGGTTTCTAAGTGCGTTCGAGAGAACCGTGGCACGGGTCTAAGCGAAAGGCCTAAAATGAATAAATAAAATGAATCCTAAGGTTGACTGGTACTTCAACAAAGCCGAAAAGTGGCAGAAAGAATTGGAGAAATTGAGGATGATCGTTCTTGATTGTCTGCTAACCGAGGAATTGAAGTGGGGTGTTCCCTGCTACACGTTTCAGAAAAATAATGTCCTTTTATTGCATATGTTTAAAGAATACTGTGCGGTTTTGTTCATCAAAGGGGCCTTGTTAAATGATGCCAATGGTATCCTTATCCAACAATCGGAGAATGTGCAGGCGACACGCCAGATTCGGTTTACCAATGTTCAGGAAATAGTAGAGATGGAACCCATCCTGAAAGCTTATATTTATGAGGCTATTGAAATAGAAAAAGCTGGTTTGAAAGTGAATTTTAAACCGGTAAAAGAATTTAGTATTCCGGAGGAATTTCAACATAAGTTAGATGAAATTCCGGCGTTGAAAACGGCTTTTGACGCATTGACACCGGGACGGCAAAGGGCCTATATTCTCTTCTTTTCTGCACCCAAACAAGCGAAAACACGGGCGTCAAGAATTGAAAAATGTATACCGCAAATTCTTAATGGAAAGGGATTGACTGATTAATCTATTGGATGTAGACTTGGCGTTTCTGTTTCGATCCGCATGGTTCGCTTCTCACTACTACATCCTTCCTGAATAACATCTGTTCGGTAGCAGAAGACAGAGATACGGAAATCTGTGTATTTTTGGGAATTACTTGCCTCAACTATACACTTCATTCTGTGAACCCATCTTTTTCTGTTTCCCGTCTATTACTGCTGCTGTTGCTTCTGGCAGTAAATCTTTCTGTTGTAAACGCGCAGGTGCCCGGTCGGCAGATGCACTGGACCGCCGACGGCAATGCCTCCGCAGCCATCGAACAGGGCGATCTTGTCCGAACCGACATTCGCACCGGCCGTAAAACGGTTCTATTGGCGAAGGATAAACTGCACCGGCCCGGCAGCGATCAGGTGATGTCTGTTACCGACTTCTCCTTTACGCCCGACAGCAGTAATGTGCTGATTTTTACCAATGCAGCCCGCGTTTGGCGGTACAACACCAAAGGCGATTATTACGTAGTTAATCGGGCCGGTGGGCAAACGCGGCAAGTTGGGAAAAGCCGCCCGGCGCAGTCGCTGATGTATGCCAAACTATCGCCGGATGGGCGCAGTGTTGGCTATGTAAGTGAGCACAACCTGTTCGTTGAGGATGTGGCAACGGGAAAAACGACCCAACTTACTACAGACGGAACCCGCAAGCGTATCAACGGTACGTTCGACTGGGTGTATGAAGAGGAGTTCGGTTGCCGCGACGGATTTCGGTGGAGTCCCGATAGCAAACAGATTGCCTACTGGCAGGTCGATGCCACCAACATTCGGGATTACCTGATGCTGAATACGACCGATTCCATCTATTCGCATGTGGTGCCGGTCGAGTACCCGAAAGTAGGCGAAAGTCCATCGCCAACGCGCATTGGGGTGGTGGCCGTATCGGGGGGGCAGGATGGCGTACCGTCAACAACCTGGCTCAACATTCCCGGCGACCCGGAGCAGCATTATTTGACGCGGATGGAATGGTTGCCGAAGGGTGGGAGCCTGATTGTGCAGCAACTCAATCGCAAACAAAACGAAAGTAAAGTCCTGATTTGCAGCCCGGTCGGTCAAAGCATCACGCCTATTTATACCGAAACGGACAAAGCCTGGGTTGATGCCAAAGAACGCTGGAACAACGACGACCCCAGTGGTTGGGAGTGGCTCGAAGGGGGCAAATCGTTTGTGTGGGTGTCTGAAAAAGACGGATGGCGGCATCTGTATCGCGTCACCATCGACGGCAAAAAAGAAACCCTGCTGACACCCGGCTCGTATGACATTGAGACGATTAGCCTCATCGACGAAAGCGCGAACCAGATTTATTTCATTGCCTCGCCCCAAAATACCAACCAGCGGTATCTCTACCGCACCCGGTTGGATGGCAAAGGAAAAGCGGAACGCCTGACACCCGCCGATTTATCCGGCACACACGGCTACACGCTGTCGCCAAACGGCAAACTGGCTATGCACACCTTTACCAATTACCAGACGCCACCCGTTCGCGAGTGGGTGAGTTTGCCTGACCATAAAGCCGTCAATCAGGCCGAAAGCATTGCTGCACGGATAAAGCCCGTTGCCAAATCGAACGTCAGCTTCTTCAACCTGACCACCGACGATGGCGTAAATCTGGATGGCTGGATGGCGAAACCGACAGACTTCGACAGCACCAAAAAATACCCGGTCGTTTTTTACGTATATGGCGAACCGGCGGGCAGTACGGTCAACGATAATTTCTCGGTAGGCCGCAACTTCCTGTTTCAGGGTGACCTGGCCAAGTCCGGCTATATCTACGTAGCACTCGACAACCGGGGTACGCCCAACTTGAAGGGAGCGGCCTGGCGCAAGTCCATTTACCGGCAGATTGGCCGCGTCAACATCCGCGATCAGGCGATGGGTGCCCGGAAATTATTTACCAAACATGCGTTTATCGACACCAGCCGGGTGGCCGTTTGGGGATGGAGTGGGGGCGGATCGACAACCCTGCATCTGCTGTTTCAGTATCCCGATATCTACAAAACCGGGATTGCCATTGCCGCCGTTGGCAACCAGCTATTCTACGACAATATCTATCAGGAGCGGTATATGGGCATTCCGCAGGAGAACCGAGAGGATTTTGTGGCGGGTTCGGCCATTACCTACGCCAAAAATCTGCGGGGCAATCTGCTTTATATTCACGGCACCGGCGACGATAATGTGCATTACGACAATGCCGAGCTGCTGATTAACGAGCTGGTGAAATACAACAAGCAGTTTCAGGTGATGCCTTACCCGAACCGCTCGCATGGTATTTTTGAAGGCGAAGGAACGACACAGCACCTGCGGACGCTCTACACGAATTACCTGTTGAACTACTGCCCACCGGGAGGGAGATAAATAGTTTGTGGTTTGTGGTTTGTCGTTGGCTGACCGGTCGGAATGCCGCATCACCGCCGGTGCGGCATCAGAGCTTTCGCGTCAGCTAACGATAAACCTCGAACGACAAACGTCAAAAAATAAAAACATGCGCTTACTCGCTTACTGGTTACTGCTTCTTCTGTTGAACACGCTCAGCGTTCAGGCGCAGCCCGGCAGATTTACCCACGACGACACTCTGCGCGGGTCCATTACACCCGAACGCGCCTGGTGGGATCTGGCATTTTATCACCTCAACGTTCGCGTGCAACCAACCGATAGTACGCTGACCGGCTCGACGCTGATCCGCTACCGGGTGCTGAAACCGGGTCAGGTTATGCAGGTCGATCTGCAACGCCCACTGCGGGTGTTGCGTGTGGAACAGGACGGGAAGCCGGTGGTTGTTCGGCAGGATGGCGATGCGTATTTTCTGACGTTGAGCAAGTTACAGCAACCGGGTCAGACAGAAGCCGTTACGGTCTATTATTCCGGAAAGCCCCGCGTGGCGAAACGCCCGCCCTGGGATGGTGGACTGGTGTGGTCGCGCGACAAGGCCGGGAACTGGTTTATTGCCACGGCCTGTCAGGGATTGGGAGCCAGCGCGTGGTGGCCGTGTAAGGATCACATGTACGACGAACCGGATTCGATGGCCATCAGCGTGACGGTTCCCGAAGACCTGACGGATGTTTCCAACGGTCGCCTGCGCCGGGTAACAACCAATAGCGACCATACACGCACCTTCGACTGGTACGTAGTCAATCCCATCAATAATTACGGCGTTAACCTCAATATTGGCCGCTACGAACACTGGTCGGAAACGTACACGGGCGAGAAAGGGCTGCTTGCGCTGAACTACTATGCCCTGCCCGATCACGGCGATTCGGCCCGCACGCAGTTTCGGCAGGTGCCCAAAATGTTGAAGGCGTTCGAGCACTGGTTTGGGCCGTATCCGTTCTATGAAGATGGGTATAAATTAGTTGAGACACCCTACCTCGGCATGGAACACCAAAGCTCAGTCACCTACGGCAACCACTTTCGGAATGGGTATTTAGGCCGCGACCTGTCGCATACGGGATGGGGGTTGCTCTGGGATTTTATCATCGTCCATGAGTCGGGGCACGAGTGGTTCGCCAACAATATTACCTATAAAGACATAGCCGATATGTGGATTCACGAGAGCTTCACGAACTACTCGGAATGCCTGTTTACAGAGTATTATTATGGCAAAGAAGCCGGGGCGCAGTACGTAATCGGGTGCCGCGCCAACATTCGCAACGACCGGCCCATCATCGGTACCTATAATGTGAATCAGGAAGGGTCGGGCGATATGTACTACAAAGGCGGCAACATGCTCCACACCATCCGGCAATTGGTGGGCAACGACGAAAAGTGGCGGCAACTCCTGCGCGGTATGAACAAAACCTTTTACCATCAGACCGTTACGACGAATCAGATTGAGGAGTTTGTGAGTCAGCAGGCGGGATTGAATCTGAAATCCGTATTTGACCAGTACCTGCGCGACATCCGAATACCGACGGTCGAATACCGCCCGGTTGCCGGTGGATTTCAGTACCGCTGGGCGAATTGCGTAGCCGGATTTGCTATGCCCGTGCGGGTGTGTCTCGGCGAATCGGGTCCATATCATGAACTAAAACCGACCGCCCAGTGGAAAACGCTGCCCACTAAAAACGAAACGACGCTGACAATCGACGCTAATTACTACGTGTTGAGTAAACTGGTGAAGTGATTTGGCGGTTATTAGCCGATGGTCATTGTGAGTCGGAACAGATGACATCTTTAAGAAAGATGTCATCTGTTCCTTCAAATCACCCTCGTCTGCATTTGTCTATACGCTTACTCAAAAGATTGGCAGTTATATCCTCACAAAACGTAGCTTACCTTTGATAAACCAATTCCCCATTCTTATCTGAAAAACGATGCGAACAAACCTAAACCTGCTTTGGGCTGGACTGATTCCGGCCCTGTTACTGACCGGCTGTGGCGGAAAGAAGGAAGAAGAGAAAAAAGACGAAGAATCTGTATCGGCGATGGGTGCGGTAGGTGCCATGAAAGAAATGGCAGCTCAGGCCGAGGAAATGCAGAAAAACGGCCCCGTCGAAACGGTGAACTTCCGGGCGTTGAAGGAGCTTTTGCCCGCTGATGCCGATGGACTGGCGCGAAAAGAAGCGACCGGCGAAAAAAATGGTGCCGCAGGGTTTACTATCTCAACCGCAACCGGCAAATATGCCAATGATGACAACAGCGAAACCATCGAACTTTCTCTTGTCGATGGCGGAGGCTCGGCCATGATGATGGGCCTGGCAGCCTGGTCGATGATTGATGTAGATAAAGAAACCGAAAACGGCTACGAAAAAACCGGTAAAATCGGTGATAATAAATCGTATGAGAAATATGATAACAGCAGTAAAGATGGCGAGATAGCCCTGTTAGTGAGCAAGCGGTTCATTGTTACGGCAAAGGGGCGGGGCGTCAGCATGGACAAAATCAAAGCCGCACTTGGCGATGTCGATCTGGATAAATTGAGCGCGTTAAAGTAAACAGCCATCGGTGTGGCGTCAGGTTTGAACGTCTGGCCCCACACAAACGAACACAAAGAAGCCCCGCAACAAACTCGTCGTTGCGGGGCTTCTCTGTTCACAGTACTCCTTATTGATAAATCAGATTCCGGTCCACTTTATCGGGCAGTGGTCCCTGCCGGGTGAGTTTGATTTTGGCCAAAGCGGCCCCTGCCCGAGCGCAGTTTTCGGGTGTGTGTCCATCTAAATGAGCCGTCAGGAAGCCCGCCCAATACGCATCACCCGCCCCCGTAACATCAACAACGTCGATTTTCTTGCCGGGTATAGCGGTTTGCTTCTGTCCGCCTTCGTACGAAACGATACTGCCATTTGGGCCAAGTGTCAGACAGATGATGGTTGCGCCCATCTGGTGAAAGTCGGCCAGGATACGCTCCGGCGTTTGGGGCGATCCATAGAGTCGTTCGGCATCGTCTTCGCTGATTTTTACCAACGCGCCGGCCGAGCAGTAGTCGGTCAGTACGCGCCATGCCTGCTGGCGGTCGGGCCAGATGCTGGGTGCGTAATTAGCGTCGATCGTAACCTGACATCCGGCAGCCTGTGCCCGCTTTGCGGCATCGACAATGGTGTCCTGCGCCGGTTGCCGACTGAGCGCAAAGCAGGTTGTATGAAACAACTGCGCCTGTGCCAGTAAGGAGTCGGGCAGCAGGTCGGGTGTTAGCTGACAATCGGCGTTGCGGTAGGCCACAAAATCGGGGGTGGCCGCCGTTCGCGAAACCAGAACAATACTTGTCGGCTCCAGCGGGTCGATGCGGATATACTGCGTATCGACACCCGATTCTTCAATTTGCCGGGTCAGGTATTTGCCGATACTATCATTGCCAACACAGGCCACGAGTGCTGCTTTATTACCCAGACGGGCCATATTGGTGGCCATATTGGCCGGGCTGCCGCCCTGATACCGGCGAAAATCCTGTGCATCGATTAAACTGGTCGATACGTGATGACCAATGAGATCGGCCAGTAATTCGCCAACAGAAAGCAGGGCGTAGGGGCGGGGAGAAGTTGTCATATAAAAAAGTGTTGCGGTCAGGAAACGCCCGACCGCAACGGCAAATGTAGGGAACAGTTTATACTATCAAAACCACTCAATGCCCGCCTGACCCAGCCGGAAGCACGATTTCATCGGTCATTTTCGGCGTTTTTACTAAGAAACAGGAGGCTGCTGCGAGGAGCAGACAAACACCGGCCAGTACGAGTGCGTTGCGCGGGTCGTCGCCCAGGAGCGGTTTATAATAGAGTGGCACGGTGAGCATCCCAATAAACTGGGGTACACAGATAAAGCCGTTGAAAATACCCATGTAAACGCCCATGCGCTCTCTGGGAACCGCACTCGCCAGCATCAGGTAAGGCATCGACATGATAGAACCCCACGCTAAACCGATGATGCTCATGCCAACCAGATAAATCATCTTATCGTTCGACGTAAGCGTCAGAAAGAACCCCATAGCCCCAATTGTGAGGAACAGGGCGTGCGTAGCCCGGGCACTGCCGATGGCTTTGGCAATACGAGGTATAAATATTGAAATGACAGCGCAGGAGATGCTGAACATGGCAAAGCAAAGTCCGCCCCACTTGGTGCCTTCTTCAAATCCGGCTCGGTTCGAAATGGTATCGGGGGCGTTAAAGGCGTATTTAGCCGTTGCGAGCGACAGGTATTGCCACATCAGTGGCAGGCCATACCAGGTAAAGAATTTCACCCACCAAAGCTGTTTCATGACGGTTGGCATTGCCGAGAGCGACGCCAGAATCTCTCTGAAAATAGGAAGCATCAGAAACAGGTAGCTGCCTGCCAGTACGCCAACTCCCCATATCAGGCCCGCCGAAATACCACCTAAGCGCGTAGCAAAGAAGAAAGCTAACACAGCCGCACCAACGGCTAAGGCGACATGCCAGAACGAAATCGACTTCTTTTCTTCGGCGGTAAAGACGGGGTGCTCCTTATAATTGTTGTCGACAGGCGGATATTCTTTCGTTGTACGGATCGTCCAGAATACAGAAATCAGGATAGCGGCCGCGCCAATGTAGAACGGATAACGCACCGAGTTGGGAATGCCATTAGATAATTGCCCTTCCGACATCACCATCGAAATGCCCAGAATCGGCAGGATATACGGCATCAGGTTGGCTAAGGTTTGCCCGAAACCCACCATAAAGGATTGGACAGCAAAGCCCGTCGGACGCTGCTTATCGTTGAGCATATCGCCCACGAAGGCCCGGAATGGCTCCATCGCCGAGTTTAACCCGGCATCGAGCATCCACATCAACCCCGCAGCCATCCAGACATACGATGAATTGGGCATCAAGATCATGGCGATGCTGCCAGCCAACGCACCTGCGAGAATGTAGGGCTTCCGCCGTCCCCATCTGGGTGACCAACTTCGGTCCGAAATAGCCCCAATGATCGGCTGGAGTAACAGACCGGTTAGCGGTCCGGCGAGCCAGAGACCCGGAATGGATGCTTCATCAGCACCCAGGTAGCGGTAAATCGGACTCATGTTCGCCTGTTGCAGACCAAAGCCGTACTGGATGCCCAGGAACCCGAAACTCATGTTCCAGATTTGCCAGAAGCTCAGGTTAGGCTTAGCGATGGTCTTGGTCTTTTCAATGCTTCCCGTTTGCATGGATTAGTGTAACTTTAAATAGTTATCATAGGTAGTACACAATAAAGAACAATAATACATACTGATTTGCAGGATATGGAGATATTGTTGTCTTATTTTTTTGAAAAGCTTTACTTTTGAGCATGATTCCGAAAAAGTGGCTGCTTTTTATTTTGTTGCTGATGACCTCCATCGGGGCGCGTTATAAAGCCGTTGCCTCTGCACCCGCCGACTCGTCCCGGAACGTCGTTGTTCGATCTATTACCCTCAAAGGCAACGAGCGCACCCGCGACCGAATTATTCTTCGGGAAATGACACTCCACGTTGGCGACTCCGTTCGGCTGGGCGATTTGCCGGGTCGGGTAGCCTGGGATCAGCGGAATATCAACAACACGACGCTGTTTGTGACGGTCGATATGACCACCTATATTACGCCCCCTTCCGATTCGACGCAGCCTGTCCAACTCGATTTGACGGTAACGATGAAAGAACGCTGGTACTTTATTGCGTATCCGGTTTTCGATCTGGCCGACCGAAATTTTAATGAATGGTGGTATGACCGGGGGCGCGATTTTAGGCGGGTAATTTACGGGGGGCATCTGAGCTATCGGAACGTAACGGGCAATAACGACAAGCTTCAGGTGGTTCTTGAACGCGGCTTTCTTCATCGAACGATTGTCTCGTATTCCAAACCGTATATCGACCGGGCGCAGCGCATTGGCCTGCGGGTCGATGTTGGGTACATCACCAATAAAGAAATTCCTTACCGGACGATGGCCGATAAGTGGGTGTATGTCAAGTCGGAAGACGTGCTTCGCGAACGGGCTTACGCAGCCCTGACCCTCACGCACCGGCGCGGGCTATACCACTACCACACTCTCGACTCGCGCTACACCCGCAACACTATTGCCGATACCATTGCCCGGCTTAACCCCGACTATTTTCTGGACGGTCGAACCCAGCAGCAGTTTCTGGCTATGAGCTATTCATACCGCTACGACCGGCGCGATAATGTCGTCTATCCGTTGCAGGGAACCTTATTTTCGGCGGGGGTAGGCGTTTCGGGAATACTGCCCAGCGACAATTTTCATTTTCTCGATATGTCGGCAACGATTATTCGCTATTGGCCGCTGGGGGGGCATTTTTATCTGGCGGGCAGTCTGCGCGGCCGTTCTACCTGGCCTACGCGCCAGCCCTACGTCAGTTTGCGGGGGTTGGGGAGTTCCAGTGAGATGGTGCGCGGGTATGAACTCAATGTGATCGATGGGCAGCGAACGGTCATCTGGCGCAACAGCCTCCGGTATCAGCTTTTTAACGTTCGGAAGCAACTCAACTGGTTGCACGTCAAGCAATTCAATACAGTGCCTATTTCGGCTTACCTGACCGCTTTCGGCGATGCGGGTTACGTAAGCAGTACCGTAGCCGAGCAGTACCAGAGTCAGTTGGCCAATAAAGTACTGGTCGGGACGGGCATGAGCCTCGATGTCGTGACGTTCTATAACTTAGTCATGCGTTTCAGCGGCACACTGAACGGGCAGGGCAAAGCCGGATTTTTTTTCAATCTGGCGCAGGAACTGTAAACTCAGGCAGCCTGCTTGGTATCGGAAACGGGCACCAACCGGTACAGTTCCAATGGTTGACTTCGGGCATATAGACCTTCTGGGTCATACGTCAATGGACTGGTTTGCGTACTGATCGCACCGGCCTCATCCCAATGGTTGTGAGAGACTGACACGTTGACCCATTGAAGCGTTTTTTGCTCACTAACAGATACGTATTTGAATATAGCGTAGTCCAGCAACGATTTCTCTGTCAAACTTTCTGCCAGTTTCCATTCCTTGAAAATCGGCTCGAAGTCAATAACCCGTACTTCACCCGTCGACCAGCGGCACGTTATTTTAAATGGTTCAACTTTAATGATTTCAGTAATACGTGGTAATTGGATCATAGCTGTTGTAATCGAATAAATTCATCTAACAGTTCATCTTGAACAAGCGCGGCCCACTTAAGAACTCGTTTTAATTGTTTGCCTGGCAAGTCTCCTGCCATACGCTCTAACGTTCGGATATTGATTAGTGCTTCATATTCAGCGTAGTATGCATGGAAATGGGGTGGGCTGTGGTCGCGTGGGTAAATGTAAATCCGAATGCCATCAAATGAACTGAACATACCTCAAAGTTGCTATAATTATTAATCTGAACAAAAGCGAAAAAGAATAATCCCATGCATCAAATCCTCTGTACCGTCAACACCGTTCCCACCCCGGATTACCCGACGGCTTTTGGCGATGCGAGTCACGTAAGCAGTACCGTAAAGACCAATTTTTCCTACCTTTGACGGAACCTTCACCCGCAGCCAAAGGCTCCCTTCCGGGCTTATTTATGGAGACAGTCAACCCGAAACAGAAGACCGGCAAAAAGGCTTCGTTTCCTTTAATGAGCCTGCTCAGGCCCTATTCCCGAATCATTCTGTTGCTTATCGGGCTGGCATTGGTCAGCAATGGGGCGAATCTGTTGCTGCCAATGCTGATTGCGCGGGGTATTGACGACTACAGCACCGGGACGTTTGTGCTGAAAACTACGGTTATCGAATTTCTGGCGGCAACCCTCTTCATTTTTGTGTTCACGTACCTGCAAAGCATCGTGCAAACGTATGCGTCTGAGCGGGTAGCCAGAGACCTGCGTACGGAACTGGCCGCTAAAATTTCGCGTCAGAGTTTTGCGTATATCCAGCAGGTCAATCCATCGCGTTTGCTCACCAACCTCACGTCGGATGTTGACTCGGTCAAACTGTTCGTGTCGCAGGCCATTGTGTCCATCGTTTCCTCGCTTTGCATCATCATCGGTGCCAGTATTCTGCTGATTGGCATCAACTGGAAACTGGCCCTTGCCGTACTGGCCATTGTACCGGTCATTGGTATCACGTTTTATCTCGTATTGAAGAAAGTCCGGGTGTTGTTTATGCGTAGCCGCGAGGTAGTCGACTGGCTCAATAAAGTCATTAACGAGAGCATCCTCGGCTCAGCCATTATTCGGGTAATAAACTCGCAACAACTTGAATATGAGAAGTTTCTGGCCGCCAATACCGATGCCAAAGACTTGGGGCTATCGATTCTGCGGTTGTTTGCGGGGCTAATTCCGGTCATCAGTTTTACAGCCAACATGGCAACGCTGACCATTCTGGTGCTGGGCGGTCACTTTGTTATCACGGGCAGCATGTCGCTGGGCGATTTCGCGGCTTTTACCAGCTACCTCGCGCTGCTTATTTTCCCGATCATCGTCATTGGCTTTATGAGCAACGTCATTGCGCAGGCGTCGGCCTCCTACGAGCGGGTAAATCAGGTGCTGATCGTACCCGAAACGACCCGCACCGGCACCGTCGATGTGGTGCTGAACGGGGATATAGATCTGGAAAATGTGTCGGTTTATTATGGCGACAAGCCCGCTCTGAACAACGTATCGCTGTCGGTGAAAGCCGGAACGCGAACGGCAATTGTGGGGCCAACGGCAGCCGGAAAAAGCCAACTTCTGTTTTTATTGACGGGGTTGATAAAGCCCGCGTCGGGTGTTGTCCAGTACGATAACAGGCCCATCGACAGCTACGACGAAGATGCGTTCCATCATCAGGTTGGGTTCGTTTTTCAGGATAGCATTATGTTCAACCTGAGCCTCCGCGAGAACATTGCGTTTAGTGATACCGTCACCGACGAGTCGCTGGAACGGGCCATTGCCACCGCCGAACTGCATGAGTTTATCGAGTCGCTTCCCGATAAAGGTCAGACCCTTGTTTCGGAGCGGGGAGCCAGTTTGTCGGGTGGGCAAAAGCAGCGCATCATGCTGGCCCGCGCATTGGCTTTGAATCCTAAAGTGCTGTTGCTGGATGATTTTACGGCCCGTGTCGATACGCAGACCGAGCAGAAAATTCTGGCGAATGTCCGGCAGAATTACCCCGGCCTGACGCTCATTTCCGTCACGCAGAAAATTGCCCCGGTTGAAGACTATGAGCAGATTATCCTGCTGATGGAAGGGGCCATTGTAGCTCAGGGAACCCACCCCGAATTGATGGCGACCAGCCCCGAATACGTTCAGATTTACCAGTCGCAACGAAGCACTAATCAGTATGAACTACGATCTTAATCAGGTTGCCGGGCCGAAAGAAGAAAAAATATCGACCTACAAAGCCCTCCGAAAACTGCTTGGCCTGATTGATGACGAACGCCGGACATTGATTCTGGCGTTCATCGCTATTCTGGTTAACTCATCGCTGACGCTGGTTGCACCCGTCGTGATTGGCCGCACCATCGACCGGTATATTCAAACGAAGCAGTACGACGGGGTTTTGCTAAATGCCGGTATCCTGCTGGCAATTTACATCGTTGCGTTCGTAACCAATTATGTGCAAACGCGCCTGATGGGTGGGGTAGGGCAGCGGACCCTGTTCAGCCTGCGGAATGCGGTGTTTAACAAATTGCAGGAGTTGCCCGTTGCGTTCTTCAACCAGAACAAAGCGGGCGATCTGATTTCGCGAATCAATAACGATACCGACAAACTGAATCAGTTTTTTTCGCAGTCGCTGATGCAGTTTATAGGCAGCCTTTTTATCATGACCGGCGCGAGTCTGTTTCTGCTGTTCATTGATTTGCCGCTTGGGGCCGCTGCGCTTTCGCCCGCCGTCCTGATCTGGATTTTCACGAAAGCGACGTCGGGCTGGGTGAAACAGCGGAATGCCGCGAACCTGAAAAGTGTGGGAAACCTGAGTGCCGAAATTCAGGAAAATCTGAACAATTTCAAGGTCATCATCGCCTTCAACCGGCGTGACTATTTCCGAAAACGCTTCGACGAAGCGAATCAGCAAAGTTACCGCACGGCCATCGGGGCCGGTCTGGCGAATAACGTGTTCGCGCCGGTCATTGGCCTGACCGCCAGTCTCGGTCAATTGGTGGTGCTGACGTTTGGTATTTACCTGATTTCGTCCGGGCATTTTACGATTGGTTTGCTGATTAGCTTTCTGTCGTATGTCAACAATTTCTACAACCCGCTTCGGCAACTGGCGGCTTTATGGACAAATTTTCAGGTGGCTCTGGCTGGCTGGAACCGTATTTCGCAACTGCTGGCCCTGCAAACCAACCTCAAAACCATTGACGAACCGGTAACGCACCCTACGTCGGCCCTGCTGTCTTTTCAACGTGTGTCGTTCAGTTATCCGAATGGGCAGGAAGTGTTGCACGACATTAGTTTCGATCTGGAACGCGGCAAAACCTACGCGCTCGTTGGCCCAACGGGGGGCGGAAAAACCACTACTGCATCGCTCATTGCCCGTTTATACGACCCCAGTAGCGGAACTATTCTGCTCGACGGAAAGGACATCCGCGCCTACAGCCCGGCCGAGCGAACCCGGAAAATCGGCTTTATTTTGCAGGAGCCGTTTCTGTTTACGGGCACTGTGCGGGACAATATTCTGTACGGAAATAAGCAATTTGAGAATCACTCAAATGACCAACTGGCCGACGTAATTCGGGAAGCAAATCTGGCGGGTTTGCTGGAACGGTTCGACAAGGGTTTAGACACAACCGTGCAGACAGGGGGCGATGCTATTAGTCTGGGACAGAAGCAACTCATTGCGTTCATGCGGGCCGTGTTACGCAATCCCGACCTGCTGATTCTGGACGAAGCCACGGCCAATATCGACACGGTGACGGAGCAACTATTGGCCGAAATTTTGCAGAATCTTCCCGAAACGACCACCCGCATCATCATTGCCCATCGCCTGAATACCATCGAAAGTGCCGACGAGATATTCTTCATCAACTCGGGGCAGGTTACCCGAGCGGGTTCGCTCAACGAGGCCGTTGATAAGCTGATGCACGACAAACGGACGAGTTAACTTTACCTTTGCCAAGCACATAAATCTTCTCCAAAACGCTATGAAACGAATTGCTTTACTATTCTTTGCCTGTACACTTTTCCTGAACCAGCAGGCTTGCCGGAGCCGTCAGCAGGCGGGTTCACAAGCCACCGATTCAACCTCAACCGCCACTACGGATAGCCCGGTTACTGAAACTACTACCCATACGGTCATTACCGAACGCCTGTCTGACCTCGGCCTGACCCCCGACAGCCATTGGCGTGGCATCAACCTCGGCGACGACTTTACCCGCGTCAAAGCCACCGAAAAAGGCGAACCGTTTGAAAGCGACGCCGAGCACATTGGCTACACCGTTGAGTTGAAAAACCTCGAAACGGCGGACATGCTGTATTACCAGACCGACAAAAAAGTATCGGCCATCGACGTCGATTTGTTTTTGAACAAACGTCCGTCGGTGGATGGGTATCAGAACGAGTTGAGTGCTTATTTCACTCCTCGCTACGGCACGTCGAAACCGGGCAGTGGCGGCACGGTCTGGACGGGGCCAGGGGGCGAAACCATCACGCTGAAAGACGTCTCGAAAGGCAAGGATTTCGGTCTGAAAATCGAGATTGCGCTGGCCTCTGGTGGCGCAACGGCTTCGGCGAAGTGACAGGGATTGCTTGGAAAACATCCCAATCGTATGGCTTGTATACCAAATAGGTTGAATGTTTTAATTATTTTTTTAAGTTTGGCCTATGAATCAACGAAAAATTCAACTTTTTGCACCTTTCTTTAGAACGGATGAATGCTTGGAACAGATAAAAGAGTGTTTAGACGTAGGCTGGACGGGATCAGGTTTTAAAACCATCGAATTTGAGAATAAATGGAAAGATTATACCGGTCATTCGCATGCATATTATCTGAATTCAGCTACGTCTGGTCTGAACTTGGCACTCGAAATCCTAAAAGAAGAGAATAGTTGGCCTGATAATTCTGAAGTTATAACAACACCCCTCACCTTTGTATCAACCAACCACGCCATCCTTATTAATGAGCTGCGTCCTGTTTTTGCAGACGTAGATGAGTTTATGTGTCTTGATCCTGAGGACATTGTGCGAAAGATTACTCCTTTGACAAAAGCGTTAATTTTCGTCGGACTTGGTGGTAATACAGGTCAATACACTAAAATTCTGGAAATTTGTCGGCAACATAATATCAAAGTCGTGTTAGATGCTGCTCATATGTCTGGAACACTCCTCAACGGTCGGTGGCCTGGCTTAGATGCAGACGTGGCAGTGTATTCTTATCAATCCGTTAAGAATTTGCCAACAGGTGACTCAGGAATGATTTGCTTTGCCTTGGCCAACTTAGATATGATCGCACGCAAAAAATCTTGGCTGGGAATCAACAAAGATACCTACTCCCGCACGTTGACAGAAAGTACCTATAACTGGGAGTACGATGTCGAGTATATTGGACACAAGTACCAAGGCAATTCGGTCATGGCCAGTATAGGCTTAGTGCAGATTAAGTATTTAGATGAAGAGAATGCTTATAGGCGACAAATATGTGAATGGTATGACAGGGAATTTGCGGACGAGACGGCTATTAGCACTGTAAAAACTGCCCCCGGTTGCCTATCATCGCGGCATCTTTACCAAATTCTCGTACAGAACCGAGACCTACTTTTGAAAAAGCTTAACAAATGTGGTGTTTACCCAGGAGTTCATTATCGAGACAACACAGACTATAAGATGTATTCTTTTGGCAAGGGTACATGCCCTAGAGCGAGTCAGCACTCTGAACAATTGCTATCCCTCCCTTTGCATTTACGACTAAGTCATTCTGATGTATATTATATTATAGACATGGTCAAGAAAAGTGTAAGATGATGCCCTACTCTGATAAAGGCTAATAGATTTTTAATCTATTCTGCAACTGCACAAGAATTTATCCATAGTTCGCTCAAATGCCTTGAATTCAGTCAGCAGTCGAAGACATTAGACCTTATTTCACTCCTCGCTACGGCACGTCGAAACCGGGCAGTGGCGGCACGGTCTGGACGGGGCCAGGGGGCGAAACCATCACGCTGAAAGACGTCTCGAAAGGCAAGGATTTCGGTCTGAAAATCAAAATTGCGATGGCATCTGGCGGGGTTACTGCTTCAGTGAAGTGACGAATGATTGGGCGCTTTACCTGATTGGCGGTTTTGATTTTGTTAAGTGGTGAGGAAAATTTGTTGCCGTGTTTATTTAATATAAGAGCAAAGTATAGAGCCTGTTTAAACTTTCTATAAAGATGATAAAAAGCCGATGGATTTGTCATTCCGACGACAGGAGGAATCTCAAGCTCGACTATTATGAAACTTGAGATTCCTCCTGTCGTCGGAATGACAAACAAATTATTGATTCTATGTAAGAAATGAAAAGTTTAAACATCTTCATAGAATGAGAAAAGGTTAGCAATAAGCCGACCTGTTCTCATTCTATCAGGAATTGCATTCTTTAAACGGGTTGTTTACTTGCTATGAAAGGAGCTTGCCGAATGTAACACCGGTCGTTAAGCTGATTAATTAGAAAGTGAGCGAGGTCATTTGCTGTAATTTGTTGCCCTGGCAGATAATTCAAATTTATACTAACATCGCCTGTTGCCGAGTTCTGCACAATGTATGGCACACGTACGTAAGTCCAATCCAGCCTACTTTCTGAAAGCAGTTTAAATTCAAGCCGCCGGTCATCCATGAATAACGGGTAGTGCTGTTGCATATAATCCGCTGCTTCCTGAGTTTTTAAGTCTAATTGTTCGTTGCCGGTTGCAAAAAGACTTGTCACAACTACGCACCGACTTATGCCAAGTTCTTCCATAATAGCGACATAGTTTTTAGTTGCGGTAGACATCATGGGTATAGATTCCCCCTTCGTATGGCCAAGGGTGCTTAATAAGGCGTCACTCCCCTGAAGTAGTTTGCGAATGGCAGCAGGATCACGGGCGTCACCTTGAATAATCTCCAGTCGATCACTCAACAGATCAAACTTTTGGGGATGGCGTAGAAGTAGCCGGATTCGGTAACCCGCTGCAAGGGTCATTTCAACTAAGGGGCGTCCCGATTTGCCAGAACCGCCCAGAATGGCAATTAGTAGATCATTATTAGTTATCATGCTGCTTAACTATTTGTTGACTGCTCGTTATGGATACAAATCCGGCAGTCAGAAGTGGATTGCACACAATGAATACAAGACACGAACAAGTAGACTTGCGTGCTCCTCAGTGTGGCTATAAAATAAGAAAAGAGTAAGGTGACTGATTACCTGAGCGATGTAATTCAGTTGAGCCGTTCATATTTTTGGATAGTAAATACCCAACCCTCTTGGAGAAGGTAGAAACGACTGGGGCACTATGTTAGCAGCCTTTGATAACGTAAAAGTAGTTAAAGATTTTTAAACATTTTCCGGACGGGTAGTTGGTTTAAAATGCCTTAAAAACTTAGTCATGAGAATTATCTCAGAATAAGACAAAAAGACCGGGGAGCCATTAAACCTCGCCGGTCTTTTTATTTAAAACAGAAGTCAATCTACACCGTACAGATCCAACCAAGTGTCGGCGTTTTTGCCGGTGTGCAGGTCGCTGAGGTCGTGCTTAATGCCAATAGCTACCGATTTCAGGCGTCGCATTGAAGCAAGTATTTCATTCCTGCCGGGTTGTTGTCAATCGTTTCAAAAACGGACTGGGCATCGGCTAAGGGCGTTATTTCTGTAATCAGGGCGTCGAGCGACAGGGTGCCGCTGGAAGCTAAGGCAATGGCTTCTTCGAAATCTTCCGGTTCATAGACCCGCGCACCGATGAGCTTGAGTTCGCGCCAGAAGAAGCGGAATAAGTCGACGGCTTTGGGTTCTGCATGGATGGCTACCATCACAATCCGGCCCCGAACGCACGGCAGTTGCGTCATGGCCGTTACGCCCGCCTGCACCCCCGATACCTCGAAGACCACATCGGCCATAGCCCCGTTCGTAAACTCCTCAACGCGGGCAACCAGATCGGTTTCTTTGGGGTTTACCGTAGCCATCCCCAGCGATTCGGCCAAGTGCAGCCGACTTGGGTTGACCTCAGAAATCAGAACGCTGGCTCCTTTTTGCTTCGCGACCAGCGCAATCAGCATACCGATGGGTCCACCGCCAATAATAACCACGTTCTCACCGGCTTTTACTTCGCCCAGACGCACATCATGACAGGCTACGGCCAGCGGTTCGATCATGGCCCCCAGGCTTAGCGGCAACGAATCGGGCAACCGATGAAGCGTATAGGCCGGTACGTTCCAAAATTGCTGCATACCGCCCGGCGTGTCGATGCCTATGAATTTCAGGTTCTGCCCGATGTGCTGAACGCGGTTGTCGACGGCCATTTCCTGACCGGGTTTAAGCGGTCTGACCGTTACCCGATCGCCCACCTGCCAGCCGGTTACGCCTTCGCCTACCGCGTCGATTTCGCCCGACACTTCATGACCAATAACCTGCGGGAGAGTCAGACGGTGCGCCATCGCTCCGTGATAAATGTGAACGTCGGTGCCGCAAACACCACAATACGCTACTTTCAGGCGAACCTCACCCGGCTGGAGCGGCTGGAGGTCTACGTCGCGCAAATCAAATGTTTTATTGCCTGTATATTGGAGTGCTTTCATGTTTTTGAAATTATGTAGAGACGCATACTTGCGTCTCCTGACCGGATAACTTTGCTGACGCGCAGGAGACGCAAGTATGCGTCTCCTGCTACATCAATGCCTTTGTAAAATCTGCAACATATTCCCGTCGGGGTCGAAGAGGTTGCGGACTTTGCCGCCCCCAATGGCGTTCATGACCGAGCCGCCCCAGGTTACGTTTTTTGTGTCTAAAAAAGCAATGGCTTCGTCGATGTTGTCAACCCGCAGGGCGAGGTGCGACCAGCCGGGTGTCCAGGTGGTGCGTTCGGGGCGAGTAGTATCATCTTTAGGCATCACTTCGAGCAGCGTACCGTCGGGGGCGCGGAGCATCCAGACGGGCTTCTCATGTTTGAACCATTTCTCGTAACCAAACACGTCGCAGTACCAATTGGCGAGTTGTTCGACATCATTGGCCGCTACGCCGGGATGGTCGATGCCCGTAATTTTCAGTGGATTCATTTTTTTGTTTGTTCCAGCGTTTGCATAGCTTCGGCGTATCGGCGTCCGAGTTCACGGGCCGATGGTGCGTCGAAATGAGTAGCATCGCCTTTATCCGTCAAGCCCGACGCATCGACGCAGGCCACCTGCAATTCGTGGTTGGGCAGGTTGCGGAGGATGCTGTTGATCTGCGTAGCCGATGGGTTTTTAATGGCGTAAAAATCACCCAGCGTACCCACCACAACGGGAGCGGCCGGGGAGTTGAACGCCTGTCGGAATCGCGCAATGAGCTGCGTAAGTTTCTGTTCATACCCGGCAACCAATTCGGCTTTACTGTCACTTTCGCCCTGATGCCAGAGAATGCCGTACAGCGTCCCCGTTTTTTGCGCCAGTTGCACCCGTTTGATCGCATCGTCGTAGGGGTGGCTTTTCGTTGGCTCGTAATATGCGCCCGGTTGCCAGGCATCAATGGGTGAGCCGCCAACCGCAACCGGAATCAGGCCAATAAACACAGTAGTATCCTGCGCTGCCATCCGTTTGCCAAAGGCCAGCCCCGGCCCGACACCAACGATATCCGGTTTGTCGAAGTGCATTGGATCGGTGGCCGGAACCCACTGGTTGTCGCGGGTGAGCATCCAGACGCGCGGGTGCGGGGTTTTATCAACCGTTTCAACAACGCCCCGACCGGCCATGTTCGATTGCCCCGCCAGCATATACAGATGAACGTTAGTAGGTGACGCACCGGCTGGAAATCCCGGCTGCGCGAGGGCATTTACGGTATTCATGATTAGGGAAACGGCAACTAACAAACCGGTTTTATACATGATCGGGCCTTCGGTTAAGCGAGTAGTGGCCCGCCCGATTGAGAACATCCCACTGGCGACCGTGTCCCGAACGTAACGAAAAATGCCCGGCCTGATTGTCATGAACCAAAAGCGTCCATTTCTTTTCATTATTCGACAGGGTAAACGCGTTGTCGTCCACCTGTAATTGCCAGCGATCCAATCGGATTGCCTCGTCTACCGCAATGGCGTGAACCATCGTTCGGCTCAGGGCCGGTGCCGACTCGGTCCAGCGATAAAGCAGTCCACTGCCGGGTTTGCCTTCGCCCAACTGATTCGGCTCCACATGATACGCATCATGCACATACCCATAAATCGGATGGCCCGATTTCCCGTTGCCAGAATGGAATAGTTTCATACCCGACTCATGGCGCCGAACGGTCAGGCAGTTAGACTGACTCTCGACCTGCGCCTGTCCGTCGCGGTTATTAACGAGCCAGTTCCAGACCGTCGTAACGGGTTGCGTGGCTTCGATGTGGTCAACAACAAATACTACGGAACTGCCCACCATCAACCAGAATCGCGTAAATTCCCGAATCGGTGATCCATACGTTTGCCCCACTTCGGCACCCACGACCGACACTACATCATCACACTCAACAATCAACCGGCGATTGCCCCGGTTAACGGCTTCACCCGCATTGCCATTGATCAATAATCGGCGGGGCAGGACGCTTTTTTGTTCAAGCATCACCGATTTGGCTTTATCTTCCTGCAAACCCAGTGTTTCCGCTTCTACGAGAAAGGTGCAGGTATTGTGCGTTTGGGTGCTGCTTTCCAGCCCGTGAATCAGGTTTCGGTAGCAGCTATGGCCGGGATCGACTAAGAGCCGTTCGCGATTATGAACGAGAATAAAGCTGTTCAGGTCGCCGTGCAGATGACCGGGGCCGTGCAGCGCATCACCCCCGCCGTTAATGGCAACAATCGTTTTGCCGTCCCACGAATCCCGCATAAACGCGTGCCCATTACTGAACGAGTGCGTTACCGGCAGATTTGCTTCCTGCGGACTGATCGCCTGACTTTCGTAGGTGAGCAACGGCAGGGTCAGAAAACCCCAGTCGTTCCGCATCCCGAATGTAGCCAGGTCATGCGGCCCCTGCGTCGGAACGGGCACATAATACGTATCGAACAGGTAACGGGCCAGGCCGCGCTCCACATCCGATTCGCTTCGGGCGGCCAGATGCAGCAGTAAATCGCCGGAGGGCCGAAACGTCGCTCCGCTGTCGTTGAAATTAGCTGCACGGGCCAGTGGTTCGGCTCCTGAATAGATGTCCCAGCCAGACAGCGGCTTCGCATAGAACATACTGCTGACGACCCAGCCAATGCCTTTGCTGTAGGCTGAAATGGACAACAAAGCGGCTTTTCCGGGGTAACGCCGGGCCAGTGATTCATACCCCAGCATCAACGCAAACGCCAGATAATTACCGTATTGCACCGATTCGCCATACGAACCGTCGGGCTGAAACGCCAAGGCGCACCGCTGCCATTCGGTAACATACTGATCGACCAGCGGTTCGTCGCCGAGGACCGATGCGGCCACCAATACGCCCGATGTCAGAATGCCCCGCCAGTTGGCTAAGTGCGCATTTTTTTCGATCCATCGCTGGCAAAGAGGTATGCCTTTTTGGATCAGTGCCAGCCGGATTTCAGCTTGCTCCGCTTCGGAAAATGCATCGCGTGCCAGGTCATACACCGCGCTCAACGCCCAGCATACATGCGCTGTTTCGAGGTGGCCCGTCAGTGGTTCGGAATGGTCCCGGAAGGCGGGTCCGGCCCAGTCGTAGGCGGGTGTGCGGGCAATGTCGAGGGTGACGGTACGAAGCCAGTTGCCTACCGAAATGTCCGGCTGGAGTGCGTAGAGCATGGCCGCGTCAGACAGGTGCTCGGCCGCTGGATAATACCACGCCACCGTTGCGTCCGGCCCGAGCAAGCTCTTCGTGGCGACCCGTTCATAGACACGCTGCTTCAGAGCCGCATGAAAACGGCTTATCAGCGGATCGCCTGTTTGGATTCCGGTCAGAATGGCGATGCGTTCTGTATCGGAAAGAAAAAAACGGTCTGCCGATGCGGGTGCTTCCTTGCGCGTCGGCGGATCGGTCAGCCGGACAGAATCAGAAATAGCCTCCATTTTTTACGACATCGGTTGGTTTCATACCACTTTCGACCATCTCGCGAATTTCATCTTCCTTGTGCATAATTTTCTCAGCCGCCAACAGCACATCGTACGCGATACCCTGCGGAATGGAAATCACCCCGTCGATATCACCGAAAACCCAATCGCCGGGTTTCACCGTCACTTCGCCCATCAGCACGGGTTTCTGGTAATGGTACATCCTGAAACGGCCCAGCATACCGGTGTTGGCTTTGTATTTATGAAACACCGGAAAGCTCTGATCCAGAATGGCTTGTGTGTCGCGAATGCCGTTCACAACCGCACCCCGGCACCCGGCCCGCATGGCGGCCATTGTCATCACTTCGCCCCATTGGGACGTAACCGAATCGCCCGTACAATCCCAGACAACGACCGAATCCATGTGCAGGTCTTCGAGCATCTGCGCCCGCATTTCAAACTCACCGTCGGTCGTAATGTCGGGGCCACCTTTGACGGTGAAGGCCAGTCCCGCCATTTTCATCGACTCGCGCAGGGGCGCAAATTCGGGGGGCAGGCTGGTGGCGTGCATGTTGTAGTTAAACCGCAGCACATCATTGACCGCGCCGGTGTAGAGCCGCAAATAGCGTTCCCGCATCTCGGCAACGGAAATTGGAAAGGGCGATTTGGCTTTGGAATGGCCATTGCCGTTTGCGGCCGGCGTTCCGGTAGGGAGTGGGTTCGTTATCATCCGGCCAGATAGTTCATGTTGTCAAAATTGATTTCGCGAATCACCACGTACTCGGGCTGACTCAATACAAAAAGAATGACGTTGGCTACGTCGCTTACCTTCAGAAATTTCTCGCGGGCCACCTTCCGGTCGCCCCAGTAGTTGCTGTCTACCGGTCCCGGATTGACTTCGGTAACCTTGATGCCGAGTTTGAGTACCTGATCGGCCAGGCCGCTGCTCAGTCCCCGCGCCCCAAATTTCGACGCGCAGTAAATGGGTGCTCCGGGATTTGTCCGCTGACCCGCCATCGACACTAAGGTCAGGATATGGCCAGCCTGTTTGGGCTTCATAATCTTGAGGGCTTCGCGGTTGCACAGAAAAACGCCCCGCATGTTGGTGTTGATCATTCGCTCGTAGGTAGCCAAATCCGTTTCGGCCAGATCGGGCGTTGGAATACCCAGTCCGGCGTTGTTTATCAGCGCATCGACGGTGCCAAACGCAGCTACACACTGCCGAAAGGCTTCCTGCACATCGGCTTCGTTCCCTACATCGCCATTGAACGATAGCACCGAACCGCCGGGCAACTCATCGGCTAACCGGTCTTTTAAACTAAAGTCAAACACCTTAGCCCCCTGTTCGACCAGCAACTGAGCAGTGGCCCGGCCAATGCCGCTGGCACCTCCGGTAATAAAGATGGTTCTGTCGCGTAATTCGTTCATAAATCGACTGTATGTTTTTCAGGTGTATTGCTTGGTTCAAGTTGATTCGGTGATTTTCGGAGCAGCAGCACCGCTACGACGCCGAGGCAAAGTATGCCTGCCACAACGGCTAATTTCCCACTTAACTGCCCGAATGATGGCAGGCCCATTCCCACAAACAGCAACCCGGTAATGCCAAAGGCAAGGCCGTACATCTGCTTCATGGCCCGCATAATGGCTGTTTGATTGGGTGTGTCGGACACGGCAAGCGCGGGGGTAGCTAATTTGCGGAAGAAAGCCGTCACGCGGTTGTCATAATCTGCGCCGGGCGAGGGTAAAAAGCCTGAAAGCCAGAAGATAAGCAGGCAAACGACGAGTTCAATGGCGGTAGCTGTTTCCCAACTCAGGGCCTTGTTGGCGTTCAGCACGAAACCCACCGCCGTACCGATTACGAGCGTGGCGACTGCGCCAATGGGCTTGGGCCGGTAGAACAGAATGCCGCACACGACCGGAACTACCATTGGCACGGCAAACAGGCCCGACAGCAGTTTATTGGCTTCAAACGCCCCGCCAAACGCCCCAACGAACAGGGCACCAATCATGACCAGAATCCCCACGAGCAGGGTCATTCCCCGACCCACCCAGAGCGATTCTTTCGGGCTGGCATTGGGTCGCAACAGGCGTTGGTAGATGTCGCGGGTAAGCACGCTGGCCGTCACGTTGTATTCGGCACTCAGCACCGACATGGTAGCCGCAAACATGGCCGCCATCATCAGTCCCATCACGCCCGAAGGCAACAGCTTGAGGCAGAGCGAAACATAGGCCATTTCGGGGTTTTTCAGATTGGGCAGAATGACGCGGGCGGCAATGGGCGGGAACAGGAAAATAACCGGGAAGATAAAGAACAGCACCGCCGACAGGATGCCTAATTTCTGCCCGTCGGTTTCGGTTTTGGCACTGTAAAAGCGTTGAATAAACGTCCAGTTGCCGCTGTAGCGAATCAGCACGAGTGTATAATAAACGAGCAAAAACCAGGGTGTGCCTTTCGGTCCGTTGAACCAGGTCATATTTCGCGGAATGGTTGCCACCATGTTGTCGAGTCCGCCAGCCGCCATCAGCGAGAGCGGCAGCAGAATGGCCGTGGCAAAAAACAGGATGACGAACTGTACAACATCGGTTACGATAACCGCCCAGAACCCACCGACTACCGTATACAGAACCACCACTAATCCGCAACCCAGCACGGTTGTCTCGAACGGAATGTTGGTAGCCGCCGTCACGAACAGGCCGATGGAATACAGCTTAATCATGTCGTCGAGCAGCTTGAAGGCCACGCCACTCCACGAAAAAAGCTGCCGAATTGGTGCGTTGAAGCGCGTTTCCAGAAACTCGACCGGACTCACGACACCCGCCCGTTTCCAGCGTTTGGCAAAGTAAAACACCGCTACCAATGACGGAAAAATAGTGCTCCAAAGCACCGTAATCGCCACTAATCCGTGTTCGTAGGCGATACCGGCGTAGGCCACGAAAATGAAGGTGCTGAATTTGGTCATGAAGTTGCTGATGCCCCCGGCTATCCACGAGACGCCACTGCCGCCCTTGAAATAGTCGTTGATATTCTTCACAAACCGGCCCAGAAAGATGCCGATACCGGCCATCATGACCATGTAGAGCACAATGGCCGCGTAGTCTAAGGGTTGGAGCGTTGGCATAGGTGAGTGGTTGATTGGTTGAGTGGTTGAGTGGTTGATTGGTTGAATAGGTTATACGCCAGCTATTCAATCACTCAATCAGTCAATCATTGAAAGAATGGATTTATCGGCAATGAGCACCGGCGAATCGTATACCGGAATGTTTTTGAACGTATAGGTCGTGCCGGATTTGCTCCACGCGCTTTTGGGAATTTCGTAGATATGCCCCGTCAGTAAATCGACCCAGACGGGATTGTCGAAATTGCCGTTCGGAACGGTCAGGTCGATGGGGGTGGTTTTAAACAGGTTATTGGGTGTCTTGCCATCTAACCAAACGGTAATCAACTGTTTTTTGCCCGTTTTTTGCTGGTAACCGAATATGGAAATTGATTCGGTGGCGGTTGTGGTTGCGTTGAATTCAGGCACCAGTTCGAGGGTATTGTCGAACACAGACGTTACGTTCTGCACCGCGTAATACGCCACTTTCGGACGAATGGCGGCTTTCGTGTTGTCGGACTGGATCAGGCCTTTCATGTTCAGCACGGCGTCTTTTCCCCAGTCGTAATAGATGTCGATGATGCTGAAAACCGACGTTTCGATGTCGTGGCCCAGATCGCCCAGCAACCGCCGGGTGTCGTATTTCGCCTGTGCGTATTCCGTCCAGTAGTATTTGTCGAGCGCGAAACTCGGAATGTAACCCGACGGAGCACCGTTCTCGCCCTGCCGGAGCAACAGCGTTTTTGAGTACTTTTCAATCACCGCCTTCAGCGACATCACCCCTTTATACGAGTCTTCGGGACGGAAATCGTAGCTGTGATACGAAATCCATTTGAACTGATTTAGCTTGCCCCGGTCACTGATTACTTTCAGAAAGCGGTCGAGGTAGTCGGTGTTACTGTGCGACGCAAACGCCAGTCCCGCAATGCTGGCGTCCGGCTGAATGCGTTTAATAATGTCGGCGGTGCGGATGTTGAGTTCGGCAACCGTTTCGGGCGTGAGTTTCTGCATCGGGTGGTCCGGCTCGTTCCAGATTTCCCACTCGTGTACCCGGTTTTTGTAGCGGCTCACGAGGGCTTCGACCCAGCGGTCGTAGGCGGCATAGCCTTCGGGCGAGGTCATCAGGCTGTTCAGCAAGCTAACGCCACCACCGCCTTCGTAAATCGGGTTGCCATACGAGGTTTCGAGCCAGGGTTCGAGGTTGTTGGCAACGGCATAGTCGATTACATTGTCGAGCCATTTCCAGTCATACTCTCCTTTTACTTTCTCGCACTTGGCCCAGCCCGCCTGAAGTCGGATTTTCTTCGCACCCAGCGGAGCCAGATACGCTTTGTAGGCGTCGAAATCGGTGTAGTCCCGGTCCAGCGTTTCGCATCCCACCGTAATGCGCGACGAAGCAATCTGTTTGGTGGTGCGGGGTTTCAGTGTGCCGATTCGTTTCCAGCTAAGGGCCAACGGCGTTTTCACCCGCTCATCGGATGTGTCGATAAACTGAGCCAGCACACGACCCGACAGGCCCCCAACGAGAGCAAGGCTTAGGCAAACGCTGACGCTGTATTTTATTATGGTGTTCATGAATGGATTGGTCAAAACGTAGCTGGATTCTCTGTTTACAAGACTTGGGCAAAAAGCCGTGCCACGGTTCTTAATGCTATGTAACAAACCGTGGCACGGCTTTTTGCCAGAGTTGTTTGTTCGCTGATGGTGTTGTTACGGCTGAATTTTCACTAAACTTTTATCGGCAATCAGGATCGGCGCGTCGTAGACTGGAATGTCCGTAAAGGTGTAGCTATCCCCCGTTTTCTTCCATTGAGCAGCCGGAATTTCGTACACGCCCCCCGTAATAATATCCACGTAAACCGGCTGGTCGAAGTTGGCATTGGCGAAGGTGAGCGTCAGGTTCTTCGTCTTGTTCGATTCAACCGGAATATAATCGTCCGCCCAGATCGTGAACACCTGTTTTTTGGTCGTTGCGTGCTGGTAACCATATACGGCAAGGCTGCGGTCGGTGCCGGTAACGTAGCTGACCTCGGCCTTATTTGCCGGCACGACAGCGCGGTTATGCGAAGGATTCATTTTCTTGATCCGTTGCAGCGAATGATCGAAAATGGACGTGACATGCTGAACGGCGTAGTACGCGATTTTTGGCCGGATTGCCTGTTTGGTCGAATCGGACTTGATAATTCCTTTGTAGTTCAGCCGACTGATTGGACCGCCGGTATACGCCATGTCGATAATTCCGAAAACTGACGTTTCAATATCATGACCCAGATCGCCCAGCATCCGGCGGGTGTCCCATTTGGCCTGCGTCAACTCGCTCCAGTCGTAATCGCCTAATGCCCCGCGCCCGTAACCCGGTGCTGACGGACAGCCGTTTTCGCCCTGTCGCAGCGGAATGTTCGGCGCGTATTTGTCCAGAATGGCCCGGAGTTGCATCACTTTTGGGTAATGCGAATCGGGGTTGTAGACGTAGTCATGGTAGGTAATGTTATCGAACAGTTTCAGTTTGTTTTTCTGCGCAAGAATGCGAAAAAAGGTGTCGGCATAGGCGAGGTCGATATGCCCAAGAGCCAGCCCCGACACCTTCGCTTCGGGTTGGATGCGCTTGATGATGTCGATGGTGCGGATGTGTAGGGCAGCGGCTTTTTCGGGCGTATTCTCCGCGTTATCGCCGAAATTAGGTTCGTTCCAGACCTCCCAGTCGACCACCTTGTTTTTGTAACGCGTGACTAATGCGGCCACCCATTTATCCCACGCGGCCAGTGCTTCGGGTGAGGTCGGCACGCCCGCCCCTAAATTGGATCCGCCCCCGTTGAGGTAAAGGTGGTTGCCATAAGAGGTTTGTAGCCAGGGCTTTAGCCCCCGGCTGTGGGCATCGTCGATGATATGATCGAGCCAGGCCCAGTCATATTGCCCCTTTATTTTTTCGGTCTTGTCCCATCCGGCCTGCATCCGCAGCCGCTTAATGCCGAGGGGGGCAAGGTACGTTTTATATTGGTCGTAATCGGTAAAATCCCGGTCGAGCGTTTCGCAGCCAATCAGCCAGTTCGAGGCTGTAATTTCGGTTGCGCTGCGGGGTTTCACTGTTCCCAAACGGGGTAGCGGGATAGTAAAATCGGTTTTAATCGGACCGCCGAACCGCCGGTCGGGCGAGGTGTCTATAACCTGAGCTTTTGCCGGGCTGGGCAAGCCACAAAAAAGGGCAAGTGCGAGGCTGAGAAGGCTGTGTTGTACTCGGTTGTTCATAACTAATTTAGCTTAAAACCGGTGTATTATCCAGGTTCACTATTATGGGGAATAAAAAAAAGACCGGCAGGAATCTCACCGCTTCGGCGGCCCGGCGGCCTTTCCAATTTAACCTATGATAAACACTTTATAAAGCAATTTAAGGGATTGAGTTTGGTCAAAATTGAAGCCGATACGTGTTGATCTGTCGGGGACTGAAATTCATTTTTAACTGATTTGCCGTTGGATTCAGTGCCTGTTCATTCGTTTCGATATGGGTCGTTTGCCACGCCCGGCGAATCGGTATCGCCAGATTCAGAGTGGGGGTGGCCGGTGTATTATTCAAGTTCCAGAACCGGGCAATCAGGCCATTCGTAATACCTTCTTCGCTGGGTTTGAGCGTCCAGAGCAACAAACCCGGCGCGTCGGTTTTTAGCAACGAAAACGTTGTTTCGGGATAGGTTGCCTGCTTGCCCGTCACGGCTCCGGTAACCAGCGGGTTCTGGTGTTCAAGAGCGAATTTCATGGCCGAAAGCGCGTCGAACGCATTCGCATGAGTCATTAGGGCAAACTGATAACGGAACGCTTTTACGCCATTCTGATTGTAAATACCCAGCCGAAGCGTGTCTTTTTTGCCCGATCCGTACGTATCCACCTGTCCACCCGCCAGCGCGTTGAACTGCGACGATGTTTCCCAGAGCGAATCGGCGGTGCTTTGGCCGAGCTTGAAAAAACTGCAATCCTGATTCGAGATTGTCACCCCGTAGTTTGGCTCACCGATGTCGGCAAAGTGGTTGAATGTCTGATAGTCGTAGCGGGCGTTCTGGCTGGCATAATGCCCCCCGCGCGTCTCTTTTTTAGCGGTCAGAATAGCACCCAGTTCTTCGTGGTGCGTGGTTGGATTTTGCAGATTCAGCGAGAAAGTCCAGCTCTTTACATCCCCGAAATTGGCCTGCAAACTGTCCTCAATGTCGATGCGAGAGCTATTTCGGAACAACGTTACCCGCACCGTATGCGCAATCGGATCGTTGGAAACGGCTTTGAGCGTCACCGATACCGGCCCTTTGTTTTCCACAACGAGCGCGTTGCCCGCATCAGGGTTCTGCGTGCCAATATCGTTCAGGTAACGGTTGCCCATCGGCCCGGCGTTCTGCTGTTTTACCAACTGCCGGTTGTTGGCCCTGCGGTCGTAGAGTTCGCTGATAATGCCCGACTTACGAAGCCGAATCCGGTAGTGTTCATTCTCGATAAATTCTCCCGTAACGGTAACCGCATCGACCTGCCGGGTTGGCACACCCGCCTGAATTTCAAAGACTTTATAGCCTACCGACGGTACATTTTCAGCCCAGATACGTAAAAATGACTTACCGCCCTTCTGAATGCGCTGGCTAACAACTTCCTTATTCGTTGCCAGGTCGATGACCCGAACCGGCCCGGTTGCCGAATAAGCAAAATCAGCCGCATCGGTGCGCGACCAGTTTAGGGGATTGAAAACGTAAAACCGGGGCCTGACTGTGGCTTTAAACTGCTGACCCATTGCCACCGATGCCCGGTTGAAGAGCGTGTCTGCGTAACCCACAATGCGGTGGTGCAATTTCGTTTGCCAGTTGGCTCGGTCGCGTTTGGAAACGGGTCCATCGGCGGTCCAGTCGTGCTCCCAATACAGGCCGTAGGCTTCCCATGCCAAATCGCGGGCCGGTTGTAAGTCGCGGGCAAAGGTGCTGTCTTTGAGTGATACCAATGCCGAAAGCCCCTCTGCCGACCGGAGTTTTTCGGTGGCCCGCCGAATGTGGGCAGTTGTTTCGTTCATCGACACGGGGTACAAATCCCATTCGTTGCCGTAGCTCACCGACTCGGCAGCGAGTTTGGGGTAACTGCGGTCAACATCGGCAAAAAAGTCTTCTTCATTCGACACCCGAACGCTGCGCCCGGTGGTCGAATACCGTTGGGCCGCTTTGATAAACGGGGGCGACACGTAAGTATCGAGGTCATCCCAGCCATAACCAAACGCGCCCGCTACGTTGAACGGATAAGCCGACCGGACCGATACGGTGTCACACATCGCGGTCATGTCGTCAATGACTTTGCCCATATCGCCCACAATGTCGGTGGGGTTTTTCTCGCGTCGGGCTTCGGCATAGCCGCCCAGCGTCCGCCCATTGTAGATGGGCCGGTTGTACCACTTCATCGTTACGTGCCGTCCGTCCTGCCCCATGTAGCGATACAATTGGTTTCGGCGATGGGCCAGATTCGCGTTGGTAATTCGGCTCGCACAGCCGCACACGCCCCGCCAACTGTATTTCGCTCCCGATCCGGCCCACAACGAACTGAGGCCGAGGGGCATTGTCTGGTTCTCCATGCACACCGCCAGCCGAAACCGCAGATTCCACTGCCGTTCGAGTTGCCCGGCATAATACATTCCGCGTAGGACGGCTTCGGTCGGTTGCCCGCCATACGTGCTGACCAGGCCATTGAGCGGACTGCTGATATGCCCCGACCGGATGCGGCCAATCAATCGTTCAAACTGTGCCGGGCTACGAAATTTCCGGTAGGTTTTGAGCCAGTAGCTGCCGTCGCAGTTGAACCGCGCCTGAAAGTCAGCCGGGTTGCTTTGCGTCGAATCGATTTGGTCGAGATAATAATCAAGCATTCGGACAAAAACCGTGTCGTACTGCGCTTCGTTGCCGGTCCACATATAGTCCGTATGGTCGTCGTTGGCTACGTACATCCGTTTGACCGGCTGTGCCAATAGCGAAAACCCCTGCAATAGGGAGAAGAAAAGCAGTAAAAAGTGGAATCGTTTCATACCAAAAGAGACTCGGTAAATGGAAACCTAAAAGGTCTAAAAAGACCTTTCAGGTTTGTCCGCTAATACCCCGGATTCTGGGTTAATGCTTTATTTAAGTCCGTTTCCCTTTGTGGGATCAGATAGAGGGTATGAAAATCTTTGACGGCATAGCCTTTGGCCTGCATGACCGGAACAAACCGCCCGGTACGCACTAAATCGAACCAGCGGTGTCCTTCAAAAGCCAGTTCGACCCGCCGTTCCTGCTCCATCGCCAGTCGGAAATCCGCTTGAGATAATCCACTTTTGTCGGCCAGTCCCGCCCGCTTCCGAATCTGATTCAGGTACGTTAGTCCTTCCGTTGTGCGGCCCAGTTCGTTTTGTGCTTCGCCGTACATCAACAGCACATCGGCGTAGCGAAGCAACGGAAAGTCCACGTCCGAATCAGCGTTCAGTGCGCCCTGCTGCCGGAATTTGACGACATACCGTTCGTTAACAGCCGTACCGTTGGCCGCTTTGTAGGAGTTGAGCATCGATACATCTTTCCGCAGGTCGCCGGGTTCATAGGCCGCGTCCATATCGGCGGTAGGCCGGTTGAACCCGCCCCCTACGCCACCACCCGCGCCCAGCAGGGGCAATCCCGCATTGACAGCCGCCCAGTTCGACCACATATCGCTGCCCTGCCCGGTTTGCCCCGGTTCGGTTCCCTGACCGAGCAGCCCGGACTTGTACTGCACCGCCAGAATGTATTCTTTATTGGCTGCATAAGAGGTAGTGGCCGGAAAAACATCGGCGTATTTGGGCAGCAGACTGTACGCATTGCCGTCAATCACTTCTTTAAGTTTAGCAGCCGCCACATCATACTTCTTTTGCGTCAGATAGACCTTGCCGAGCAGCGTTTTTGCCGCCCACGACGAGGCCCGGCCTGCTTCGGCAGTAGGGATGGTAGCGGGTAATTTGGCTTCGGCAACCTGCAAATCGCTGATAATCTGGGCGTAAATATCGGCAGCGGGCGAGCGGGTGATGTTGGCGGCACCATAGGGCGACGTGATTTCATGCGTTACCAATTGCACATCGCCGAAGAACCGCACGAGGTTGAAATAAAACAAGGCCCGCATGAATTTCGCTTCGCCCTCAAACCGGTCTTTAGACGCCTGCGGAATGCTGGCCGCTGGCAGCCGGTCCAGAATCGAGTTTGTCCGGGCAATGCCGAGGTAGTGACCCGTCCAGGCGGTTGAAATCGTGGTGCTGGCTAAGGAAAAGTTAAAATCCTCGAAGTAGAACAACTCGGCGGCTGTACCCCCGCGTGCCTGACCCGTGTTGGCATTGTCCGTTACCAGTTCGGTCATGTACAGATACGAACCGCTGCCCTGCCCGATGATACCCCCGTTTTTGAACGTGCCATATACGCCCACTACGGCATTGTAAAAATCGGCGTTGGTCTTGTAAAAATTCGCTTCGCTCCGTTCGGTAATGGGCACCTGATCGAGCGACAGGTCGCTGCACGCACTGAGCAGACAGGCAACCAGAACAAGCGGAAATAAAGTAGTTTTCATCGAACTATCGGTTGAAGATATTTTTAAAAAGACAGATTCACGCCGAACGAAATAGTGCGGGCCTGCGGATAGGCACCGAAATCCAGCCCGAATGAGGTAAGGTTATCTCCGCTGATGTTGGTTTCCGGGTCATACCCGAGGTATTTGGTGAACGTGTACAGGTTGGTGGCGGTGGCGTAAATGCGAGCCGATCCAATACCTAACCGGTTCATGAGCGCGTTGGGGAGACTATACGCCAGCGTTACATTCCGAATACGCAGAAACGATGCATCGAACAGGTAAACCGAACTGTACTGCGTATTATCGTTCTTGCCCCCGCGAATGGCCCGGCCAAACAACCCGTCGCCGGGCTTGTCGGGCGAGATATACCGGTTGTCGTAGATATACTGCGCGTTGTTCTGTACGCCCGAGTTGTTGAGGTAAAACGAGTTGTTATACACCTGCTGCCCCACGTTGCCGCTGGTCATGATGTCGAGTGAGAAGTTCTTGTAGCTGAACGAGTTATTGAACCCAAAATAGTATTTGGGGAACGGACTGCCGATGACTTCCCGGTCGTTGGCATCAATTATTCCGTTGCCATCAACGTCTTTCCATTTCACATCGCCCGCGTGGGCATTGGGTTGTGGCTTGTACTCGTTGGCTTCCTGCTCGGTTCTGAAAATACCCAAAAACCGCCGACCGTAGAAACTACCGATTGGATACCCCACCTGCGTAACCGCATACGCTGGCCGACCACCCGACGCGCTCAGAATTCGCTCGGCGTCATTGCTCATTTCCAGCACTTTATTGCGGTTAAAAGTGATGTTGACATTGGTATTCCATTTCAGCGCACCCACTAAATTCCGGCTGCTCAGGCTTAATTCCAGCCCTTTGTTTTCCACTTTCCCCAGATTGACAACCGCACTGGTCACGCCCGTTACAGCCGGGGTTTGAATCGTGAACAGCATATCGGTATTCACCTTGCGGTAGTAGTCGGCGGTGAACGACAGGCGGCTGTTGAGCACCGAGAAATCGACGCCCACGTCGAGTTGCCGCGTCGATTCCCAGCCCAGTTCGGGGTTGGTGAACGACGAGCGGCCCAGCCCCGAGGCCAGCGCGTCGCCGATGATGTAGCGCACGCTGGATAGCTGCCCGATGGCCCGGTAGTTGCCAATGGCGTTGTTGCCCGTCAGACCGTAGCTGGCCCGGAATTTAAGGTCGGTGATGAGTTGCTGCCCTTTCATGAACGGCTCTTCCGATACGCGCCAGCCGACGGATGCCGACGGGAACGCGCCCCAGCGGTTGTTGGCTCCAAATCGCGATGAACCGTCGCGCCGGAGTGTGGCCGTAACTAAGTATTTGTCGCGGAAGGCATAGTTGACGCGCCCCAGAAACGACAGCAGCGTGTAAATCTGCGTGCTTTCGCCCCCGCTGGTTACGGTGCCGCCGTTGATGTTGGGTACCAGATTGTCGGGGAAGTTATTCGCCGTAGCTGTAACCGTACTGCTGTAGGCCCGTTGCGCCGTGAAACCGCCCACAATATCGAACGCATGGACGCCAATCTGTTTTTTATAACTCAGCGTGTTCTCATTCAGCCAACTGTTATCCTCAATATCCGTGGCCGTGGCCGTTGAGGGATTGCTGGGGTTGATGGTATTGGGAGTCCAGATCCGCCGTTTGGCCGAGTTCAGGTCCGTTCCGAACGTAACCCGAAGCCGCAAATCTTTCAGAAAGGCATACTCCGCATAGGCGTTGCCCAGCAGCCGAAACTGCGTTGGGTGGATTTTATATTCATTCGCGATCTGAACCGGGTTCGCCAGCGACGGTTGCCCTTCGGTGGCGGTAACGTAGGAACTGTACGAGCCATCGGGGTTATAGACCGGAATATAAGGCGGCATCGACTGGGCCGCGCTCAAGATACCCAGCGCACCATAGTGCCCTTCGGCATTGACATCGTTCTGGTCAGTATAGCTGGGGGCAAGGGTTACGCCAACGCTCAATTTGTCGGTGAGTTTGCCATCCAGATTTGCCCGGAATGTATACCGTTTCAGGCCCGAACTGATGATAATGCCCTGCTGATTGAAATAGCCACCCGACAGCGCGTACCTGAAATTATCGGTCCCGCCCGAAGCCGAAAGCTGGTAACTCGTGATGGGTGCCGTGCGAAAAATGGCATCCTGCCAGTCGGTCGTAGTCAGTTTGGATGGGTCCTGAAAAATAACCGGAATTTGATACGACGAAGCCCGTTTGCTGTTCGGGTCGTTCACGCTGGCACCGGCTACATTGTCGAGATAGGAAGCATTGCGGGCTTCGATAACCCAGGCAGCATACTCCTGTGCATCCATCAGGGGCACTTTTTTGGCTAATTGCTGAAAGCCCGTATAGGCGTTGAGTTCGATTTTCGCTTTGCCGGATTTGCCCTTTTTTGTTGTCACAATAATAACCCCATTCGACCCGCGCGACCCGTAGATGGCCGTTGCCGACGCATCTTTCAGCACGTCGATACTTTCAATATCATTCGGGTTGATGGTGTTCAGCGGATTACCAACGCCCGCGTTGTTGACCGGAAAACCGTCGATAACAAACAGCGGGTCGTTGCCCCCTGTAATGGAACTGATACCCCGGACCAGAATGCTGGTATTTCCGCCCGGTGCACCCGACGTATTGGTAATTTGCAACCCGGCCACCTGCCCCTTCAGAGCCTGATCGAAGCCCGAAACGGGGAGTCGCTGAATGTCTTTTGATCCAACCGTAGCAATGGCCCCTGTCAGGTCTTTCTTCTCCTGCGTGCCGTAGCCAACGACGACAACTTCGCTCAGCGTTTTGTCGCCGGGGGTAAGTTTTACGTCGATCACCGAGCGTCCGCCTACCGCAACCTCCTGACTCAGGTAGCCCACATAGGACACGACGAGGGTAGCGGTAGCCGCTGGTGCCGACAGCCGATAGACGCCTTCGGCATTGGTGGTCGTGCCATTCCCCGTGCCTTTTAGCAGAACCGTTACGCCCGGCAAAACCTGCCCCGTTTCGTCCGTTACGCGCCCGCTAACCGTGGCCCCTGACTGCGCGAATACCTGCCCAATGGTTAAAATCCAGACTAACCCGAGGAATAGGGTCTGGTTTCGATGCTTATACATGTAATTCATAGAGGTGATCGTTATTTAGTAATGATAAATTACAATTCATCTATGCAATACTATATAGTGCTTTTTACTTTGCCAAACGTTTTCATTTATTTATTTTTTCTGGTACTATTCTTACATTAGTCCTGTATTGAAAAAGTTCTAAGTAAGATTCCCTACGCATTGAATAGGCTTATTGAGTATTGGATAAATACAAAAAAGCCTATATCTTGAAAAAACTTGATTTTATTATTTGATGATAATGCTCTAAAATTGCAAATACTATCACGATGATAAATAACGGATATGCGAATACAATTTGACCTTTCAGGAAAAACAGCTTTGATAACGGGTTGCAAACGGGGTATTGGCCGGGCGATGGCTGTAGGGCTGGCCGAAGCGGGAGCGAACATCATTGGTGTATCGGCTTCGCTCGAACGGGAGGGCAGCGACGTTGAGCGGGACGTTACCGCATTGGGTCGTCAGTTCCGGGCTTACCAGTGCGACCTAAGTAAGCGGGACGCTATTTACCAGTTTCTGGCGCAACTCAAACAGGACGTACCCATCATCGACATTTTAGTCAATAATGCCGGTACGATTCTACGCAAGCCAGCCGCCGAACACCCCGACGAGTACTGGGATACGGTTATCGACACAAACCTGAACGCGCCCTTTATTCTGACCCGTGAACTTGGCCGCGATATGGTAGCGCGTGGCAGCGGAAAGGTGATTTTTACGGCCTCACTGCTTACCTTTCAGGGCGGCATCACCGTACCAGGCTATGCAGCCAGTAAAGGAGCCATCGGTAGTCTGGTGAAAGCGTTTGCCAACGAGTGGGCAGGTAAAGGCGTGAACGTCAACGCCATTGCGCCCGGTTACATCGCCACCGACAACACCGAAGCCCTCCGCAACGACGCTGAACGAAGCCAGAGTATACTGGCCCGGATTCCGGCCGGACGCTGGGGCGAACCCGACGATTTTAAAGGCCCAACGGTATTCTTAGCCTCATCTGCTTCCGACTACGTACACGGCACCGTTCTGACGGTAGATGGCGGCTGGATGGGGCGGTAAAGGAAATGTATAATGAAGAATGTATAATGCATAATTAGTGTGTGATGCTACTCATTGTACGCTTTGTTGGTCCGATTATTCATTGTACATTATTCATTAAAAGTCATGGTTTTAGTTGTCGTCAAAGCACTGGATATTCTCGAACTTGTTGCCCGCGATGCCGGACGGGCGCATTCGCTTACGGAAATTGCCGAAAATCTACAGATGAATCAGGCTACGTGCGTAAATATTCTTAAGACGCTGGTAGACAAAAACTACCTTGAGCACTTAGGGCGGAAAAAAGGCTATCGGCTGGGGCCAATGGCCTACAGTCTGACCAATAACATGGCCTACAGTCAGGATTTGCTGCTGGCCGCCAAAGACCTGATGGAAGACCTGACGACCCGGCTCAACGAAACATCGATATTGGGGATTATTCGCAATCAAAAGCGGTTTATCGTTCATTTAGTCAATAGCGATCAGGACCTTCAGGTGCGGAGCCGAACGGAACGCAGTATTTACGAAACCGCGTCGGGACGGCTTTTGCTGGCTTATATGCCCGATAAAGAGCGGGCCAGTCTGATCAGCAGCATTGGTTATCCAGACCCCGACACTTGGCCCGGTGCCGATACCGCTGAGGGGTTAACGGCTCAGTTGGCTACGATTCAGGCCGATGCGCTGTGTATAACGCGTTCCAAAACCCACATCATTGGCTTGGCCGTGCCCATCCGTCGGCAACAGCAGGTAGTTGCCAGCCTGAGTGTCTTTTTGCCCGAAATCCGGTGCAGTTCGTATCGGCAACAGCAGATTGAGGTCGAACTTCGGCGAACGGCGGAGACCATTTCCAGCCAGTTATCCATGGAATAAAACTAAAGTGAGGTCTTTCCTTATTTCAATGACGAAAACCGGGAAAACTGGCCATTAATCCGTTTAACTAAATAGGCCAACGAGCGTTTGTGATTTGGTAACCTAACCTATAAAACATGAATAAACACGCTACGCATCTGCATTTATCTTTGTGAACTACTCCTTCCTCTTTTTAATCGTATTCCTATCCTTTTTTGGGGCACAGGCGCAGCCGGTCAAACGCCTGTATATTGCCAACGACGACCATACCGATTACATGTGGTCGGCTAATGAGGCCAAATACGATTCGGCGTTTGTTCGGATGCTCGATTATTATCTGGCCCAGATCGACTCCACTAAAGGCAATCTGTCCGACTTTCAGGCCCGCTTCAATTGCGATGGCAGCTATTGGCTCCGGGCTTATCAGAAATACCGGTCTCCGGCTCAGTTCAACCGGTTGATTGCCGCTATTCGTTCGGGGCATATCGGCAGTCCGCTAAACACGCTGGTCAGTACGTACGGTGCCCAGCCAACAGAAGCCGTCCTGCGCGGAATGTACTATGCCGGGCAACTTGAGCGGAAATACAAACTCCGGTTTACACTGGCTGAGGCAATGGAAAATAACACCCTTCCGCTGGGACTGAGTGCTTTATGGGCCGGATCGGGAGCCAAGTACAGTTGGAAAGGCATTGGCGGCTACGGCTCTCAGATGACCTACGAGTACCGGGCCAACCGTCGCCATCAACTGTATCGCTACACCGGTCTGGATTCATCCAGCGTCCTGATGAAATGGTACGCCTATGATGGCCGCCCCAACGCGCATACGCCGTTTGGGGGCTATGCCGAATGTCGGCTGATTATCAAGTCGGTTGATACGAGCAAAGAAATTGGTCAGCTTGTCGATAAACTCGACGCCTACTGCGACACCATCTCGACTAATTCTACCTATCCGTACAACGTAGCGGGGGCGTTTGGCTACGGCCATGATGATCTGGATACGTATGTTTCCCGCCCGTTTATCGAAGCCGCCAAAAACGGAACTACCCCCGGCCGGAGGGTGCGGGTGTCCAATGAAGAAGACTTTTTTATTGACGTTGCCAAAAGCTATCCTCACCTGCCCTCCGAATCGGTGAGTTATGGCAATGAGTGGGATATTTATTGCGCGTCGATGAACGAGACGACGGCCCAGGTTCGGCGGGCCACCGAGAAACTCCGCTCGGCGGAGGCCTTAGCTTCGCTGGTGTCGTTGAAAAAGCCTGCTTTTGCCAACCACCTGACAGCAGCCCGCAACGCAGCCTGGGAGTCGTTGGGCATGTATTGGGAACACAACTGGACCGCCGATGGACCCGTCAAAAATTCGGTGCGGGCAAACTGGCAAAACAAGCTTCAGAGGCAGATTACCGGGTACGTGGATTCGCTGTTCGCGCTCTCGCTCAGAACGCTCGGCGGTCAGCTCAAAAAAACGACTTCCCCCCGATTCTACGTATTCAATCCGCTAAACTGGGTCCGCAGCGACGTCGCCGACCTGGCCTATACGGGCACGTATCCGGTTCGTGTCCTCGACGTAACAACGAACAAAGAAGTTGCCAGTCAGGTAATTACGAAAGGTGGGCGTCGGTTCCTGCACATCCATGCCCCGGCCATTCCGTCTGTCGGGTATAAAGTGTTTGAGATCAGGCCGGGCGTGCCCGCAACGAAGCCGGTAGCCGCCACCGTTTCGGGTGAGTACATCAGCAACGCTCAATGTCGCATCCGGCTCAGCCGGTCGGGGGTTATTACGGATATTGTTGATAAGCAGGCCAATGGGCGGCAGTTGGTCAGGCCAACCGACGGAAAGTACGTCAATGATTTGGGCGTGTCAAACGTCGATGAAGGGGAGCCGGTGGTGGTAGAAAATGCGGGTCCTGTGTCCGTTACGCTGAAAGCTGTTTCGCTGGTTCCGGTGCCGCACACGGTTCGGGTAACGGTATTTGCCGGGTCGCCCCGCATCGAGATTGAGGATAGTATTCAGGCCAATTTTACCGACGTGAAAACCTGGGCTTTTTCGTTTAACCTGACAAATCCAACGACCCGCCACGAAGAATTAGGGGCCATCCTGACGGCTAAAAAAGAAACGCGCGGAGGGCATTATGCGGCTCAGAATGCCCGCTTAGACTGGCAGACCTTCAATCACTTCGCCGATTTGAGCGAACCGGGTTATGGCGTGACCCTCTCGAATCAGGATTGTAGTTTTTTCAAATTGGGACAGAGCACAGTCGATTCGCTTTGGGAGCAATCGGCGCAGTTGAGTGCGCTGGCGGGTGGTCAGGTCGATACCAAACGGGAAGACAAAGGTGTGCTGGGCATTGCCGGTCAGAACGGACAAACCGGTTTTCTATACAAATTTGCTTTGACGACGCATTCGGCTGATTTTGAGCCAGCAGCCGCCATGCGGTTTTCGCTCGAACACCAGAATCCCCTCGTTACGGGAGCCGTTACGGGCTTGCAGGATACGTATCCCAGCCCGGTGTTTTCACTGCTCAACACCAGCGATTCCGGCGTGGATTCGCCGAATTTGGTGTTGTGGAGCCTGAAACCGAGCGAAGAGGGAATCAGTGAGGGGTTGATTGCCCGGTTCTGGAACCTGAAAAACACCGCTGTCAGGCCAACACTACAACTGGCCCGCCCCATCCGCCGGGCGTGGCAGACGACCCATATTGAAACCAACGAGCGTATTTTGACGCCCGCCAACAGGCAGTTACGGGTGCGGTTTGCGCCGAATCAGCTACATTCATACCGACTTCAACTGGTTAACTAATTTGACCCTAATAGGATAACATTTGCGAATTAATACCCCTCACTAAATTTCTGAATCCACATGAGTCAATTTCTTCTCTCTCTATTATTGCTTATCAGCTTCGAAGGATTTGCTCAAAAGCAAAAAGTATGGCTGGATGCCGATACAGGTAACGAAACAGACGATGTATATGCTATTATGCGTTTACTGGCCGAACCAACCGTTGAGGTAATGGGGCTTAGCTCGGCTCATTTCAACAATGCAGATTTAGTGGCTTTTGATAAATGGAATCAGTACCCAACCAAAAACATCAAAACCGTAGCCATCAGTCAGCAACTCAATGAAGAGATACTGCGGCTGATGGGTAAAGAAACCATTCCTCACCCCGTCGGGGCTGATCGCCAGATCGGGCGAGCCTGGGGTGGCACTCAGCCCCGACAATCGGCCGCTACGGCCCAACTCATCCGCACCGTCAGAAACCTGAAGGCGGGTGAGAAATTAGACGTAATCTGCTTAGGTGCGTTAACGAATATAGCCTCAGCGGTTCTCATCGACTCAACAATTCTCCCCCGAATCAGGTGTTATGCCCTGGGAGCGAAGTACGACACCCAAACTGGTGCGTGGAATAAAAATGAATTCAACATTCGAAATGATTTAAACGCATTCGATTATTTGCTTAACAACCTCAGTGTTGATTTAACGGTTATGCCGATCAATACGGCCATACCCTTTCGGTTCGCCCGAGATACAATATATACCAGGGTAAATACGGCTATTCCCGCGCAGAACCTGCTTAAAAAGCGATGGCAGCAAACTAATCCGGAAGATAAAGTCCGCACGTTGTGGGATCTGGCTCTGGTAGAAGCGTACCTGTTGCCCCAAAAAGTAACTATTCGGAATGTATTGACTCCGACTGAAAATACAAAGCGATTGATTAAAGCGTATGTAAAACTGGATGAAAATACCTTAACAGACGATTTTTGGCGGACTATTCGTCGGATAATGTAGTGAACGACTGTAGCGCAACACCCAGACCCTCGCGCAATGGCTAACCGTAAACTTTTAGTGCTCTATACGTGAAAACGCTCGCTATCGGTATCGACATTGGGGGAACACGAACCAAAATTGGGTTGGTAAACCTGGTTACCGGGCGCGTAGAAGCTATGCTCATTACACCCACCGAAACCAGCGATGCATTCCGGTTTCTGCAAGGCATTGGTCAGGCTATTGATCAGTTTAAAGCCAAAGCGGTTGAAGAACAGGCGTTTCTGGCGGGTGTCGGAATGGGCGTGCCGAGCTTTGTCTTTGCCGACGGAACGGTGGATTCGACCTACGGTTTTCTCGAATTTATGGAGGATTATCCATTGGCCGAAAAAATCCGACAACAACACAATCTACCCTGTTTGCTGGATAACGACGCACGCGTTGTTGCCCTTGGCGAATCCATTTATGGGCAGGGGAGGGGCTTTAGCCGCGTTCTGGTCCTTACATTAGGCACAGGTCTTGGGCTTGGTTTCACCATCGATGGTAAGCTCGACGGGCCATTGCCGTATGCGCACATGGGCGGACACATGACCATCACCACCAACGATTTTGTCTGTTACTGCGGCAAGACCGGCTGTCTCGAATCGCTGGTTTCGGGAGCTGGCATCGGGCGCATAGCGACCCGCCGTTCGTGGCCGCAGAACTACCCGGAATTACCGCTGACAGCAGAAGCCATTTTTACCCAAAAACAAGCCGGAAACCCCCACGCCGAGGCCATTGTGCAGGAATACACGGGGTATTTGCAAACCGGCATCGACAATTACGTAAACCTCTACGCGCCCGACATCATTGTGCTGGGCGGAGGCATTGCCAAAGGGTTGCGAGATGACATCGCTACCCTGCACAATTCCAGCTTACTAAACCCATTTAAAGCCTACAAAACCACCCTTGTCGTATCCGAATTGGAAGAGCAGGCGGGTATTCTGGGCAGTGCCGCGCTTTTTAAAGAGCGAAAGAGCGAGAGAGTGAAAGAGCGAATGGATGGCACATAATTCTTGTTGACGCACCTTTCGCTCTTTCGCTCTTTCACTCTTTCACTCTTTCGCCTTTATGAAACACTGGATTCTGTACTCGATTGCGGCTGCTTTTTTCTGGGGCACCTGGGGTGTGGTCGCTAAACTGATTTCGGATGATGTCAGCCCGTTTACAAATCACCTGCTGTTCAGCATAGGGATGCTGCTGACCTTGCCGCTGGTTATAAAAAAGGTCAGCACCGTGACCCCAAACCGGAAAGGGATTGCCTGGGGTTTGGCGGCTGGCGTACTGGCTGTAACGGGAAATGTGGCTGTTTATAAGGCCTTTAGCGCGGGCGGGCTGGCGGCCATCGTGATCCCGGTCACTAATCTGTATCCGCTTGTAACCATTGCCATTGCCCTGCTGGTCTTTAAAGAGAAACTCAACTGGATAAACGCCATCGGTATTCTGCTGGCCATTCCGGCCGTACTCATGCTGTCGGGCGAATCGCTGTTGTTCGATAATCCGGCTGCATTTTTCAGGACACTTGGGTCAACTTCCGGGCCTACCCGACCGTGGCTGTTGTATTCGCTGATAGCCCTGTTTTTCTGGGGTGTATTTAGTGCCGCCCAAAAAGAAACAACCAATTACATCTCTGCCGAATGGTCGTATGTCAGTTTCATTGTTTCGTCGGTGCTGATTGCGCTCGTGTTTGTCGTGTTTGGCTGGGCCGAGTTCGCGATGTCTACCAAAACGCTGGTGCTTGGTTCGCTGGCCGGAATGCTCAATGGAGCAGGGGTACTGGCGAGTTTTGCCGCCTACAGTGCCGAAGGGAAAGCCTCGAAAGTGACCACCATTGCCGGGGCCTTACAGCCTGTTTTTACGATTGTGCTGGCCATTATTTTTCTCAACGAAAGTCTTTCGCTCATCGAATCGCTGGGTATTTTTCTGGCCATCATCGGTGCCCTGACCCTATCTTATGAGAACCCCACGTAGAGACGCATACTTGCGTCTCTCTTATTACGTCACCAAAACCATCCGGTCATGAGACGCAAGTATGCGTCTCTACATATCCCTCAATCCTTATGAACCCAGTCCTGAACGAAATTTTAGAAATACCCGACCGCGCAGCCGATGCGCTCAACAGCCCGACTAACGCATTGCCGTTGAACGTCCCGTATCTGGGCATGGGGTCGTCGTATTTTGCGCCACTGGCGTTTAAGTACATGGGGTTGCCCATTTTTCCTGAGCTGGCTTCCGAGTATTTTTATTATTTGTCCGGCGGCAAAAAAGCCCCGATGGCCGTCATCCTGTCGCAGTCGGGGCGGAGTAGCGAAGCCCTTTGGTGTCGGGATTTGGTCGATCAGTACGTGGCCGTGTCCAACTACACCGACAGCGAGTTATGTACCGCGCCGAATGTGGCCGATGTGTTGACCATCCGGGCGGGTGAGGAGCACTATTCCTCGTCAAAAACCTACGTCAATACGCTGGTAACTCTGTTCAAAGGATTTGGCTTCTCGCCCGGTGCATCGGTCGCGCTCCTTGCCGACCGGTTCGACCAGTATCGGGCACTGGGTGAGCAATTAGCCAATGACGTATTTGACGTGCTGAATACGCATAAAATTCACGGCATGTACGTCACCGGAAGCGGCCCAAACATTGCTACTGCGTATGAAGCCGCCCTGATTTTGAGCGAAAGTACCAAGCTCAATTTTCACGGCTTACCGATGGCGCAGTACGACCACGGTCCCAAAGAAACGGCTAACAACAGCATCGTTATTCAGATTCTGGCGAAGGGCGAAGCCTACGAACGCACGCTGCGCCTGTCGGACATGATTGCGAAGGCGGGTGCGCATGTGTTCACGGTGGAAACGCCGGACGTGATTGAAAATTATTCGATTCTCCACAACATCATCCCGTTCAATTTTATGGCGTACTTTCTGGCTCTGAAACTGAACATCGGCGAAACATTTGTGGTGGGTGGCAAGGTAACCGAAACCATATAACCCATAAGTCCGGTATGAAATCTGCTCTGCTCACCGTCTCGTTGTTGATTGTCCTACATAGTCTTAAGGCTCAGATGATTAAGCGTATTTACGTAGCCAACGACGACCATACCGATTATATGTGGACGGGCAACGAAGCGCAGTACGACACGGCCTTCGTGCGTATGCTGGACTATTACATGCAGCAGATCGACTCCACAAAAAATAACCCGCCCGATTTACAGGCGCGGTGGAATTGCGATGGGAGTTACTGGCTCCGAACGTACCAAAAATACCGCAGTCCGGCTCAGTTCAACCGGCTGATGGGCTACATCAAATCCGGGCACATTAGTAGCCCGTTGAATTCATTGGTGAGTACGTATGGCGGGCAACCGACCGAAGCCGTCCTGCGCGGAATGTATTATGCCGGGCAACTCGAACGGGATTATACGGTCCGTTTTCCGATGGCGGTGTGCATGGAAAACCAGACCCTACCGCTCGGAATCAGTTCTTTATGGGCGGGGTCGGGAGCCAAATACAGTTGGCGGGGTGTGTGCGCCTGTGCGTCCCGAATCCAGAATCGGCTGAGCGTTCGGAAACATCAGTTGTATCGGTACATGGGCTTCGACAATCGCAGTGTGCTCATGAAATGGTACAACATTCCCGGTGATAATACGGGCTTAGGCGGTTACGGCGAAACCCGGCAGCAACATAAAGCTACCAACGCAGGTATGAGCCTAACCAAAACGGTGAATGACCTGACGACGCTCTGCGACACGATTTCAACCAATTCGGCTTACCCGTATAATGTGGCCGGGGCATTTGGTTACGGCTGGGATGACCTGGAAACGTACAATTCGCCGGTTTTTACCACCGTCGCCCAACAGTTGACCACCCCGACCCGGAAGGTTCGCGTATCGAATGAGGTTGATTTTTTTCAGGACATCGAGCGGACGTACAGGCGCATTCCGGCACAATCGGTCTCGTTTGGCAATGAGTGGGACATTTACCCGGCGTCGATGAACGAGACGACAGCGCAGGTTCGACGGGCCACCGAAAAACTCCGGTCGGCGGAGGGGCTTGCTACGTTGGTATCGCTCAAAGACAGTACGTTTGCCCGTGACCTGACCGAAGCCCGACGTTCGGCCTGGGATGCGTTTGGGATGTATTGGGAGCATGACTGGACCGCCGACGGGCCGGTGTCGAGGCAGGAGCGGGCGAACTGGCAAATCAGGCTTCAGCGACAAATCAGTGGGTATGTCGATACGCTTTATAACCGCTCGATCAGTGCGTTTGGCCGGAATTTTAAAACGGTTACGCCTTCCAGTACGACGGTTGCGCGGTTTTACGTGTTCAATCCGCTCAACTGGGTCCGCAGCGACGTAGCTGATTTTGCCTATGCCGGACCAGCCTCAGTGAACGTCATTGACAGGCAGACAAATACCGAAGTGGCAAGCCAGTTAATTGATAAAGGAGGAAAGCGATTTCTGCGTATCTGGGCTGAAAACATACTGTCGGTGGGCTACAAAATCTATGAGATCAGACCCGGCAAGCCGACACTAAAAACGGTAGCTGCGAAGGTAAACGGTGAGGCTATTGAAAATGCATATTACCGGATTCGGTTGCGTAAATCGGGCGTTATCAGCGAACTGGTAGATATTAAAGCGAAAAACCGCAGAATTAGTCAATCGCTCAACGGACGATTGGTCAATGATTTAGGCACGGTAAATCCAGATGCGGGCAACGCACTTACTGTCGAAAACGAGGGTGCCGTGTCGGTCACGCTTAAAGCTGTTTCCAATGACCCCATTGCCCATACGGTGCGGGTGACTTTGTTTAAACACACGTCCCGCATTGAGATTGAGGATAGTTTGCAGGCGAATTTCGGGGACGTGAAAACGTGGGCCTTTTCACTTAACCTGCAAAACCCGACGACCCATCACGAAGAATTAGGGGCAGTTCTGACGGCTAAAAAAGAAACGCGGGGAGGGCATTATGCCGCCCAGAACGCCCGCTACGACTGGCTGACATTCAATCACTTCGCCGATATGAGCGAGCCGAATTACGGAGTGACCCTCTCGAATCAGGATTGCAGTTTTTTCAAGCTCGGCCAGAGCACCCCCGACTCGCTCTGGGAGCAATCGCCCCAACTAAATGCATTAGCGGGTGGGCAGGTGGATGGCGAAAAACTGGGTATTCTGAAGCAGAACGGCGCAACGGCTTTCCGGTATCAATTTGCCCTGACCACGCACAATGGCCCGTTCGACGCGCTTTCGGCCATGCGTTTCTCGCTCGAACACCAGAATCCGCTGGTAACGGGAATCATCACGGGAACGGCTGACCGCTATCCGGCCACACCGTTTTCATTATTAAAAACCGACACGCCGAATTTATTGCTGTGGAGCCTTAAACCGAGCGAGGAGGGGATTGACGAGGGGTTGATTGCCCGGTTCTGGAACATGGCAGGTAAACCATCGACCCCCACGCTCACCGTAGCCAATCCCATCCGCCGGGCGTGGCAAACGACCCATATCGAAACCAACGAACGTCGGTTAACCCTGAACAACGGCAAGCTGAACGCGTCATTCGCTCCCCACCAGCTTAATACATACCGGCTTCAGATACAGCGGTAACTTATTTGGGGTCCAGATTTTTCTGGAGTTCGGCGGTCGTAACATCTGATTGAACACCCGACGGCGGCACGCTGAGGTGGCAGACCCAGCGGAATGCGTTTAAGGTTAGCTTCCGCAGGTTTTCATCCCGCCAGTTATGGTGAAAATGAAACGCCGTGATGCCAAAACTTCGCCCACCGTTTGCTCGCTCATAGACCCACGCCACCGTTTCGGGCCGACCGGGAAAGGCCCGGCTGGCCGGTGTGTTTCGCATCGAGTCGGGGGGTGTTGCGATCAGGATAGCCTTTGCTTCGGGCCGAAACCGCAGGAAAAAATAACATTCGTCATACACCTGAAATGGCCTGACGCCCTGGGTAATGGGATGCGGAGGAATGGTTTTAAAATCGGAGGTCCAAAGCCCATGCACGGAGTAGGTATCTTCCTTAAATCCGCCTAATAGGTCCAGCAGCGGGTCTCCGTTACCCGCCGGTAACGTTACGGCGTAGTGAAGCGCAGCAATGCCCGCACCCCGGCTGGCAGCCTGTAAAAGCTGACGTTTGCAGACCGGGTTGAGCACCTGATGCCCTTGTTTTCCATCCATAAACAGTACGATACCGTCGGCATTTGGCACTAATGTAGAATCCGTTGGCCAGCCGTTGAGACAAACCGTGACCGCTACATCCGGCGAATTGGCAAACCACTGCCGGATGAGTAGTGCACCGGCGTTGTATTCATGTTCACCGGCTTTATGACTGGGCTTGCCCGCAATGATGAGCAGCTTTTTTGGCGGTTGCCGGGCAGGATTGGTAGCCCAAAGCGGTAAATTACCGATGCTGAGTAAGCAGATGAGTAGTAGCACGAAACGAGAGCAACGCATAAGTAATCATGTAAATTTAATTAACCACAGAGACACCGCAACGGCGGACGGTAAAGAGCACAGGGTTTTAACCAGTTGGTCTTCGGTGCATTGATCCTTTGTGTTCTCTGTGGTTAAAATTTTGCGCTACTACTTGGCTCAGTAGAGCAAATTAGTTGATGGATGGGTTAAGTTAGTGCATAAACCCGTTGCGTTTTTATCAATCAGCCGAAAACGTATAATTTGCGTACTCTTTGATTCGATTTGATACACCACCTTTGCCCTCAACGAAGCAGAGTAATTAGTTTACAAAGATTTTATTGACAAAACCGGGAAAAACTTGCATTACCCCTGTTTAACAACTACCCGATGAGGGCTGATAATTCTAAACGCCTGTACTGTAACCTTCCGAACGTAGATGAACAAGGACACGACTTCTCTTACCCGCCGGACGTTCCTGAAATCGGTTAGTATCGGCTCGGCGGCTGCTTTAATATCGGCACCGTTTACGCTGGCCGGTAAGGCGGCTGGTAAAGCAATTCCCACCGCTACGGGCACCGTTATGTCCGACCAGATGGGCATTACCAGCGTACATGAGCACATTGTGATGCCTGCTGACCCGGCCCTGCGCGAAAAAAGTTTTGCATTTGCCGTCAGTGATTTGAAGAAAGCCAAAGCATTGGGTTTGCACACGATTGTTGATGTTGGGCCGACCGACGATGCTATTGGTATACAGGAGGTGTCCAAAGCGTCGGGTGTGAACGTCATTTGCTGCACCGGGTCGTATCTGCTTAAAGATGAACAGCAAGCCATGACGGTTGCCGATTTTGAGAACCGGATGCGGAAAGACGTTGAAGAAGGCATTCAGGGAACGCAGATTCGTCCGGGAGTGATTAAAGTAGCGGCCCGACGGCTGCCGATTACCCCGGCGGAGAAAAATTTATTCATTGCCGCTGCCCACATCCAGAAACAGTACAACCTGCCCATCTGTACGCACGCGGTGAGCGGCTGTGTCGAACAGCAGCAGATACTCGAAGAGGCCGGAGCCGACTTGACACACTGTTACTTTTCGCACGTCGAAGCAACGTTTGGGTGGAGTGGCCGCACCGTTGAGCAGGAAATTGATTATTTACAGACGGTAGTCGAAAAAGGCAGTAGCTTGAGTTTCAATAACTTCGGTAACTGGAATCACACAAAACCGGGCGATTTGGCCCGGATTATTCAGGAACTGACCAAACGCGGTTTCGACGACCGCATGGTGGCAACGATGGACTTGACCTGGTCGTTTGTCGATGGTAACATCAAAATACTGTGGGAAGACACGAACGAGGATGGCAAAGACCGAACCTATTCGTACCCGCTCCGTAAGGTTGTGCCGTGGCTGCGGGATAAAGGAATCACCAAAGCCTCTATCGACAAATTTATGGTAGATAATCCCCGGCGGCTCTTTAGCATGTAGGGCAACCTGATAACCAATGCCGCGAATCCCGAATCTCCGTTAACGATAAATAACCAATGAAAAACAGCCTGTTCGTTTTCCTCTTTTTGCTAAGTTTTGGTGTCGCCCAGGGGCAGAAAAAAGTGTTTCCACAAACACCGGGCATGGTGTCGTACACCTACCGAACCAGCTTTGCCAAAAACGCAGCGGCCACACTCGATACCATCAAGTCATTGGGTATCACCGATATGGAGTTCTCGAATCTGTTTGGGAAAACAGCCGCCGACCTGCGTAAACTCCTCGATGAACGGGGCATGAGGTGTTCTTCATTTGGCGTGGGTTATCCCGATTTGCAAACGAAACTGACGGAGGTAGGCCAAAATGCCAAAACGCTGGGAGCCACGTTTGTGCGGGTGGCGTGGGTGCCGCATCAGGGTCCGTTTACGCTCGAACTGGCCAAAAAAACCGTCGATGATTTTAATCGATTCGGCAAGCAGTTACACGATGCGTATGGCCTGACGTTCTGTTATCACAATCACGGCTATGAGTTCGAGACCTACCAGGAAGGAACCCTGTTCGATTACATCGTGCAAAATACAGACCCGAAATACGTCAGTTTTGAGTTGGACATTCTCTGGACGGTTTTTCCAGGACAGGACCCGGTGGCGTTGCTGAAAAAATACCCGAAACGATTCAAGCTCATGCACCTGAAAGACCTGCGCAAAGGCATTGTCGGCAATATGTCGGGCGGTACGCCGGTAGAGAACGACGTTGCGCTGGGCACGGGTCAGATTAACCTGCCTGCCGTGCTGAAGGCAGCTAAAAAGGCGGGCGTTCAGCATTATTACATTGAAGATGAAAGCCCCAGCGTGTCGACGCAGGTGCCGCAAAGCATCGTTTACCTGAAAACGCTGACCGATTAATCCGCAATGCGTTGGCTCTCAGGTAATTTTATGTTACGTTGACTTTCTGTTTATTTGGAGGCTACTCAAGGTACGTGCTTTACGTAGCGTGGTGCTTCAGCCCGCGTAGCCGTAGGCTAATTGGTAGCAGAAAAATTTCAGCCTGCGGCTACGCGGGCTGAAGCACCACGCTACGTAAAGCAACACTGAAACAGTTTCTTAGAGAAAAATACTTGAAAAGAACGACCCCATTATGACTGCTTGTGTATGAATCCCCCACAGACGCCCGCCGAACATACACTCCTCTGGAATGACTTTCGCAAGGGGAGCCGGGAAGCTTTCTCGCAACTCTATGCGTACTTTTCAGCCGATTTGTACCGGTACGGTTATAATCTGGTCCGCAATCGGCAATTAGTAGAAGATTGTCTGCACGAACTGTTTCTGCACCTGCACGAAAACCGCGCCCGGCTGGGGCCTACCGATAATATTCGGTTTTACCTCTACCGCTCGCTGCGCCGTCGGCTGTTAGACACAGTAGGGCGGTTAAACAAACTGGACTCGGACGATTATTTGTTCGACAGTGCGGAATTTTTGATTCAGCCGTATGAGCAAACATTGGTTGAAGCGCAGTTGGTCGAGCAGCAAAAACTATTGGTCATTGCGCAGTTGAATAAGTTACCGAAACGCCAGAAAGAAGTCTTATATTTAGTCTACATGAAAGGGCTGACGTATCAGCAGGCAGCCGAAGTCATGGACATCACCATGAAGAGCGTCTATAATTCCGTGAATGTAGCCCTGGCCGCTTTGCGGGTCTATGTACGCGATTCATTCCAGCAGGGGGGAGCACTCTGGAGCCTGACCGGAGGCCTTCTGGTCTACATCACAAAGATTTTATTGGCGTAAAGCCGGGAAAATTAAATTGTGGGCTGTTTAACGAGTATGACCATGACGCCTATCCAATGCCGAATGCCACGTTTACCGTAGAAGATTTTTGTAAAGACCCCGGTTTTATTCAATGGGTGTTGACGCCTGGTAATGAATCGAATCGGTTCTGGCAGACCTTTATGATCGATTATCCGCACAAAGTGCCTGATATTCAACTGGCTGCCGACTATGTCAGAACACTTCGCTTCCGCGAGATTGAGCCGTCGGAGCAGGATTTGCTGCGGCTTAAAGAACGAATCTGGAACGAAATAGAAACGCCTGAGCGTGACTCACTTCGCGTAATACGATGGTACCAGCGGCCATACTGGGCTGCGGCTGCCGTTGTGGTGCTGGTTGCGTCGGCAGGCCTTGCCTGGTGGACCTGGCAGGTAAATTCATTCCTGACGTATCAAACGGCCTACGGGAAAATTCAGGAGATCCGATTAGCCGATGGATCGGTGGTTACGCTCAACGCCAATTCGTCACTGCGGGTAGCCGACAAACTCGGCGATAGCCCCGTTCGGGAAGTCTGGCTCGACGGAGAGGCTTATTTCGACATCGCCAAACGAAAGGGTGCCAAATTCGTCGTACATACACCCGAAGCCCAGGTTGAGGTATTGGGCACGGAGTTTAATGTAAACACCCGCCGGGACCAGACCAACGTCGTGCTCCACGAAGGGAAAGTGCAGTTAAGCACGAAAAACCAGTCGGCGGTGGTGATGAAGCCCGGCGACATGGCCATCGTGTCGCCGAAAAGTCAGCAGATTCAGCTAAAACGGGTACTGCCTGATTTCTACGACGCCTGGAAAGAATCGTACATTATATTAGACGGAAAAAGTCTGCCGGAAATCATAAGCAGCCTGCAGGACACCTTTGGCGTAATCATCAATCTGGACGATGCGCAGTTAGCCGACAAGAAGCTAACCGGGAAATTGCGTACGGACGTTGCCGACGACTGCATCGAGAACTTAGCCATCATTTTGGGTGCCGACGTGAAAAAAACAGGAGATACCTATCTGTTTAAGTGACTCAGGTGAGCGTATCGCCCGCTGTACAGATGTCATCTTTTTTGGCCATTGACACGAAAGATGACATCTGTACAGGGAGGCTATACGCCCAAATCCATCAAGTGAATCAGGAAAAAACGTAAAAATTATCCTGAAAATAATCATAGAAAAAGCGGGAAAAGCGATACCCACCTCTGTTTCACTACTAACAAACCAGTGCAGAGATAGTCACACGCTTCCCGTTTACCTATGAAAAAACCTATCCTCGTCTATAGCCTCGTATGGTTATTGTGTTTTAGCGGGTTTCCCAGGTCGATGGCCCAACTGGCCTTCGCAAGCGGGCCGCAAAAGTTGAATCAGGCCGGAACGCAGGAAGGTGTCAACAGCCTCGCCGGTCTGCTCAAAAAGTTAGAGTCCGTTCATAAGGTCAGTTTCGTTTATCAGAAAGAATTGCTGGAGAACAAAACCTTCTCCGGGACGGTCAACGAAACCGACAAACTGGAAACGGTTCTGGATCGGGTGCTTACCCCCGTAAACCTGCGCTTCAAAAAACTCAAGGGCGGTGGCTATACCATACTACCCCGCAAAAGCCAGAAAAGCGTTCCCGCCGAAGCCCAGCTACTGAATTCCACCCCGCCTTCGTCTGCCGAACAGAATACAATTCGGGAGTCTGTTCCCAACGCACTCCTGGCTAAAGCGGATAACCAATTGGTTGCAACCGCCCGGCCTGCCGATATACTGGTAAAAGGCCGGGTGACCGACAGCGAAAAAGGCGAACCCATTCCGGGAGCCAGCATTGTTCTGAAAGGAGCCAATAAAGGAACCAACACCGATGCCAGTGGCAACTATTCCATTGCCGTGCCCGACCGTGCGTCGGTGCTGGTGTTCAGCTTCGTTGGCTACGATAAACAGGAAGTTACAGTCGGTAATCAGGCGCAGGTAAACATTATCCTGAAGGCCGACATGAAGGAACTGAACGAAGTGGTAGTAGTAGGCTTCGGCACGCAGAAGAAAGCGACCGTAACGGGTGCCATTGCATCTATAAGCACCAAAGAGTTGCTTCAGTCGCCGGTAGCCAACATCAGCAACTCGCTGGTAGGGCGGATGCCGGGCCTTTTTGCCGTTCAGGGCAGTGGCGAGCCGGGCAACGACGCTTCGACCCTGCGTATTCGGGGGGTGGCTACATTTTCGGGAGCCGCCGACCCGCTTATCATGGTCAATGGCGTTGAAGTAAGCAACTACAACAACATCGACCCTAATGAAATCGAAAACCTGACGATTTTGAAAGATGCGTCGGCCACGGCGATTTATGGGGTGCGTGGAGCCAACGGCGTTTTACTGATTACCACCAAGCGCGGCAAAGTGGGCAAGCCGCAGTTGAGCTATACCGCCAACGTGGCCGTAACCAGTTTTACGAACCTGCGCAAGGGTATGAACAGCTACGATTATGCGCGTTTGTATAACGAATCCCTGAAGAACGATGCCTACGTGTCGGGGGCGGTCTACACGCCGAAATTTACGGATGCTGATCTGGACTTATACAAATCCGGTGCTGACCCGATCTTCCACCCCAATACGGATTGGTACAGTCTGGCACTAAAGCCTCAGGCCCTCCAGACCCAGCATAATCTGAGCATAAACGGCGGCACCGAAAAGGTTCGCTACTTTGTGTCGGCGGGTTTTTTCAGTCAGGGCGGGCAGTTCAACCATACCGATCTGGTTAAAGATTTCGATGCCAACCGAAAATACAAACGCTATAACTTCCGCTCGAATTTTGATTTCGACGTAACGAAACGACTGAAGGTATCCATCGACCTGTCGTCGCAAACCGAAAACATCAGTGGCAGCAACTGGCCAACGGTCCGGGTTATAGAAGGCATTGGCCGGGCGAACCCGCTGACGTCGCCGGGCTTCATCGGCGATAAACTCGTTAACTTAACGGGGGTCGGAACCGCCAATAACCCCATCGCGGATATGTTCGCGCAGGGCTATAACCGGCAGTTCCGAAATTACCTGCAAGGCTCTACCCGGCTGGACTACAGCCTTGATTTCATTACGCAGGGGCTGTCCGCACATGGTTTGGTCAACTACCAGAACAACAACACGGAAACGCTGGTAAACACACGTACACTGATAACGTATAATGCCCTCCGTTTGCCCGACAACAGCGTCAATCTGGTGCCGCAGGGGGCCGAACAGCCGTTCGGATTCACGCAAACCATTGGCAAAAACCGGCGGACGTATGCCGAGTTTGGGATCGACTACAAGCGGGCTTTCGGCGACCATTACGTAACGGGCTTAGTGAACTATAACCAAACCAAACGCTTCGACCCCGAACTGGCCTTTTTGGTGCCCAACGGGTATCAGGGTGTGGTGGGCCGGACCACCTACGGCTACAAAGGCCGCTATCTGGCCGAGTTTACGTTTGGCTATAACGGAACGGAAAACTTTGCCGTTGGCAAACGCTTCGGCTTCTTTCCGGCTTACTCGCTGGGCTGGGTCGCGTCCGATGAGCCGTTCTTTCCCAAAAACAATGTGCTTACCTACCTGAAAATCAGGGGTTCATATGGCGATGTGGGGAATGATAAAATCGGAAGCGACCGCTTTCTATACCGTCCTTCGGCCTATACAACGATAACCACGCCCGCAACAGGCGGCTATTTTTTCGGCGAAGTAGGGAGTACCTCAACCCGGTACAACTACGCGCAGGAAGGGAAATTAGGCAACCCCGATGTGACGTGGGAGCGGGCCGTCAAGCAGAATCTGGGCGTGGAATTTTCGCTCTGGAAAGGGAAAGTTGGCGTCACGGCGGACGTGTTCAGCGAGCAGCGGAATAATATTTTAGCCAGTTTAGGCACCGTGCCCGTAACGGTGGGGGCCACGCTGCCCGCTTACAACCTGGGCCGGATGAAAAACAGCGGCTTCGACGGCGACATTACCTACAATGACCACATCGGAAGCGTTAATTTCTGGGTAAAAGGAAATTTCACCTTCGCCCGCAACAAAGTGGAATTTCAGGATGAGATCAAGCGGCCCTTTTCGTATCAGTATCGCACGGGGCAACGTTTCGGCCAGTTTTATGGCTTAGTGGCCGACGGACTCTATAATACGTGGGAAGAAGTCAACGACGCTAACCGGCCTGTTTCGTCATTTAATGGCAACAAACTACAGCCGGGCGATATCCGGTATAAAGACACCAACGGCGATGGCATTATCAACGATGACGATCAGGTGCCGATTGGCTACTCCAATTTTCCCGAAAAAATCTTCGGTATCTCGTTGGGCGGCAACTACAAAGGCTTCGATTTGTCGGTGCTTTTTCAGGGCGCGGGCAACGTGTCGCTGGCCTATAACCGGCGGCAAATCAGGGGCTTCTTCGAGAACTCCGGCGCAGTCGATTACTTAGTCAATAGCTGGTCGACCGAGCGTTATGAGAAAGGACTTCCCATTCAGTTTCCACGCCTGACGCAGGGCGATGAGTCGAACCACAACAACCGGGTATCTACGTACTGGGTACGCGATGCCAGCTATGTGCGCCTGAAAAACGTTGAAATTGGCTACAACATTCCCAAAGCACTGCTCGCCAAAATTGGGCTGAGTGCCACCCGTCTGTATGTGAACTCGAACAACCTGATTACCTGGAGTTCAGTCTTTCCCGGTGTCGATCCTGAACTTCCGCCCGGTATTACCAACGAAGAACCGTATCCACTCACCCGAACCGTCAACTTCGGTCTTAACCTTAAATTCTAAACCACCATGAAATCAATCATCAAGGCTATTTTTTGTGGTGTTCTCTGTCTGGCTGCGTCCGCCTGTGACAAAAGCCTGAGCGAATTTTTGGATAAAGCACCGGGCGTCGACGTTACCGAAAGCACGATATTCTCCTCGAAGGTGCAGTTAGAGACGTTTATTACGGGGACATACCGGATTGGTATGCACTCGATCTTTACCTATAACGATGCCAACCTGATTCCTACGGCCCGGACCTATTGCATCAACGCGCCCATAACGGACGAGGCCGAAGCCGAAGTGACGTTTTTTCATACCGAGCAGTGGAACGCGGGCAACATCACCTCAACGGGTAGTCTGGTCGCCAATGAAGACTACCGGTATTTCATTCGCTGGACGGCCATTCGGAACTGCAATATCATTCTGGAACGCATCAAGGATGTGCCGGGCATAGACGAGGTCTATAAAAATCAGGTGATTGGTGAGATGAAATTCATCCGTGCCCTGAACTACTCGGAAATGTTGAAACGCTATGGCGGAGTACCTATTGTCGATCAGCGATTAGACGCCACGGAGGCTCCCAATGTGAAACGCAGCACCGTTGAGGAGGTGGTGAATTTCATTGTCAACGACTGCGACGATGCCGTTGCGAAACTACCGGCTACGTACACGCCCAATTTCCGGGGTCGGGTTACCAAAACAGCCGCGCAGATGCTCAAAGCCCGCACCCTGCTGTATGCGGCCAGCCCCCTGTTCAACACGGCGACGCCCTATCTGTCTTTGGGGAACGACAACAAGCTGATTTGCTACGGAAACCAGGACAATAGCCGCTGGCAATTAGCCGCCGACGCGGCCAAAGCGGCTCTTGATTTAGCCCCTGCGGGCGGGTTCTCGCTCATCACCGATAAAGGGGTTGATAAAAATTACAAATACGCGTGGGAGCAGAATGACAACGCGGAGGTTGTTCTGGCCGAAAAAACATACGGTGCCCGCGCCCGTACGCAATTTCCGTGGTATGGTCAACAGCCGGTTTCGATTATCAATGCCTGGGGTGGCGTGTCGGTCATTCACAACTTCGTGCGGAAGTACGAAAAGAAAGACGGCACCTCCCAAACCTGGAACCCATCGGGCGGTACGGATTTAGTGAAAAAGTACGGGGAACTGGACCCTCGCTTTGCCCAGACGGTTGGTTATAATGGGTCGTTCTACAACAAAGATGTACCGCTGCTGGAAACCTTTCAGGGTGGTCGTCATGTCACAGACTGCGATGGCGGAGCGTGGCTAAAGAAACTGATGCCCGATGCCTTGTCGAGCAGCAGCAGTGCCGTACCGAATGGCATCGTTTTCCGGCTGGCCGAAGCATATTTGAACTATGCCGAAGCCCTGAACGAAGCGCAGGGGCCGGTTCCGGCGGCCTATGACGCCGTCAACACCATTCGGCAGCGGTCGGGTATGCCCAAACTGCCGGCGGGCCTTAGCAAAGAGCAATTCAGAGAACGGGTACGCAACGAGCGCGACATCGAACTGGCCTTTGAAGACCATCGGCTTTGGGATATTCGACGCTGGATGGTGGCTCAGAACGAAGGGGTTATGCAGGGAGCCATGTATGGGCTGAAAATCTCCAAGATAGCGGGCAGCACCGAGTTTAAATACGAACCGTACGTGTTTGAAACCCGCACGTTCACGCCGAAAATGTACCTGCATCCGTTCCTGAATACCGAAGTGTATAAAGGCTACCTCATCCAGAATCCGGGTTATTAACGTCTGTCAGAAATCCTATGAACGCCAAAAACTACTATACTATACGGTTGCTACTGCTGCTGGGTCTTGGGATTGCCCCCAACGCTCAGGGGCAGGACGCAGGCAAAGACTCACTGACCAGCGTCACGGTGCCCGACCGGCAATCGTACCGCAACGCCGACCGGCCCATTGCCTACGGGCGGCAGCCTGCCTGGAAAATTACCAGTGCCTTGTCGACTGTTTCGGGCAGTGACCTGCAAAAGAACTTTACATCCAACGTAGCCAATACGCTCTATGGCCGCATACCCGGACTAACCGTTTTGCAAAGCGGTGGCGAACCGGGCAATGACTCGCCGGGACTCACGGCGCGGGGCATCAACACCTTTGGGCCGGGCCGCGATTTGCTGATTATGGTGGATGGGTTCGAGGGAAGTTACGAGCAGTTGGTTCCCAGCGAGATCGAGTCGATTTCATTGCTCAAAGATGCCTCGGCTACCGCCATCTACGGCCTTCGGGGTGCCAACGGGGTGTTGTTAGTGACCACCCGGCGCGGCACCAACAGCCCCCTTGTCGTTAATTTCAGTACGCAGCAGGGGTTTCATACGGCCTCGAATCTGCCCCAGTTTCTGGGTTCGTACGACTACGCCCGGCTGTATAACGAAGGGCTGAAAAACGATGGCAAAGCTCCGCTCTATTCCAATGCCGATCTGGAAGCCTACCGCACCGGCAGCGACCCGTATTTCCACCCGAACGTGAACTGGTACGATGAGGTGCTGAAGAAAACCGCACCGATTTCGAACTACAACCTCAACTTCAGAGGGGGCAACAGCACCGTGCGGTACTTCGTGCTGCTGAACGCCATACGGAGCAACGGCCTATACAAGAACGCGGGCGATATGGCCGAAGAAAGTGTCAACTCCCGGTATTCGCGGTTTAACTTCCGCTCGAACGTCGACATAACCCTGACCAAACGCATGTCGGCGTCGCTGACGCTGGGTGGAACGGTAGAGGATAAAACCAATCCGGCGGCCAACACCACGGGGGGTATTTTCAATGCCCTGGCTACGCTGCCCCCGAATGCATTTCCGGTCTATAATGCGAATGGCACGTTTGGCGGCACCAGTGCGCTATCGAATCCGCTCGCCAACCTGCTTCAGACGGGTTCCTATACATCCAACGGACGCACCCTTCAGTCGACCCTAAAACTGACCGAACAGTTGGACCAGATTACGCCCGGCCTGAGTATTTCGGCGGCTGTATCGTTCAATAATTTCTTCCGAAGCTATTCCAACAAAACCAAAACGTATGAGCGGGTGTCGGCCACCAAAGGCACCGCCGGTGATACGACCTACGCCCGATTTGGCCAGAACACATCGCTTGTGGGCAACGAAGCCAACTCGGACCAATGGCGGAATACGGTATTTCAGGGTTTTTTAAATTATGATAAAGCCTTCGGCAAACACAGTGTGTCGGCGATGGTGATGTATAATTCGGATTCCTACACGAACATAACTAACGGGTTAAGTGCCACTACAACGGCTGCCCAGAGCCTGCCCTACAAACATGTGGGTGTTGGCGGCCGGGTTACCTACGCAAACGCCAGCACCTATATCGCGGAGTTTTCATTCGGCTATCAGGGGTCGGAAGCGTTTCCGAAAAGCCGACGGTATGGCTTTTTTCCGGCGGCTTCGGTCGGCTGGATTGTCTCGAACGAAAAATTCCTGAAAGAGAACGGCACCCTCTCGTATCTGAAACTGCGCGGTTCGTATGGGCTGGCCGGTAACGACCAGATTGGCGGCTCCCGGTTCATGTTTGAGCAACGCTACCCCTACACCGCTGCCTACTATTTGGGAACGGGTAATACACAGGTATTTGGTTTAGCCGAAGGCGCAGCCGCGAGTACCGACCTGAGTTGGGAGAAAGAAAAAAAGCTGAACGTTGGCCTTGAACTGACACTGGCTAAGCGGCTGGACGTTAGTGTGGATGTGTTCCATCAAAACCGCTACGACATTCTGGCGGCCCCTAACCGCACCGTACCGCAGTACATTGGCGTAACGCTGCCGCTGCTCAATCAGGGCGAAGTGACCAACAACGGATTCGAGGCCACGATTCGGTACAGCAGCAAACCGACAAATCAGTTGCAGTATTTCGTGGAAGCGAGCGGATGGTATGCCCAAAACAAAATCGTGTACAACTCCGAAGCGATCAAACTCTTTGATTATCAATACACAACGGGTCGGCCTATTGGTCAGCCGTTCGGTCTGGAAGCCATTGGCCTCTTTCGCGATCAGGCCGATATTGCGGCCAGCCCCCGGCAGATATTTACCCCCGTTCAACCCGGCGACATCAAGTACAAAGATCAGAATGGCGACGGTTTAATCAATCAGAATGACACCCGCCCGATTGGGAAAACATCAGTACCAACGCTTACCGTCAGTCTCCACTCGAAGCTACAATACAGGGGCTTCGATCTGGAATTTCTGTTTCAGGGCGTTAGTGGCCGGACAGCCTATTTTGGCGGTAACTACTTTCAGGCGTTCCAGAACAATGGTCAGGCGGGCGTTATTGCCCTGGGTCGGTGGACTACCGAAACCGCTCAATCGGCCACGTATCCACGCCTGTCGGCTTCCAATAACCTGAACAACTACCAGTACTCGACCTATTGGCAGCGCGACGGCAGTTTTATCAAATTACGCAGTCTGGAACTGGGCTATACCCTGCCAAATCAATTGGTCGAAAAGGTGGGGCTGACCAACGCCAGGGTGTTTATTAACGGAACAAACCTGTTCTCGCTCGATCACCTGAAAGGCTATGTCGACCCTGAAGTGGGGGGCGGCTATCCGCCCCTGCGAACCGTGAGTGCCGGTATCTGGCTTCAGTTTTAAGATCGAACGCAGATTAATATGATCCGTATGATTTAATCATGATTGATCATACGGATCATAAAAATCCGCGTTCCATTGTTCTAAATCAACTATAAAGGATGAAACCTATTCTACTATCAATACTCGGTGCGGTTCTGGTTATGTGGCTCAGCGGCTGCGAGGATCTGGAGCGGGAACTCGTCACCGACATCTCGGAGCAGCAACTTATTCATTCCTACGATTTTACGCTGAATCGGGTCAACTCCCTTTACACCGATATGCCAGCGGGGTATCTGCAAATCGATGGTGCCATGACCGCTTCGGCTACCGATGAAGCGGAGCACACGCTGGAAACATCGAACGTGCAGAAATTCAACAATGGCTCGTGGAATGCTATTGACAATCCCGAAAACGTATGGGCCAATTTCTACCGGGGCATTCGGAAAACGAATCAGTTTCTGGCCGCTACCGACAGCGTGAATTTAGACCAGTACAAACTTGACCCCGCGCCTTCGGCCCAAACCCTTTATCAGACCCGTCTGGCCGATATTAAACGGTGGAAATACGAGGCCCGTTTTCTGAAAGCCTATTTCTATTTCGAGTTGGTGAAACGGTACGGTGGCGTACCCATTATTACGCAGGTGTTTTCGGTTAACGATGATTTTCAGGGCGTTACCCGCAACACCCTGGCCGAATGTATTCAGTACATTACGGCGGAATGCGATTCGGCCGCTAAAAATCTGCCCGTAAGCTATGCCGCTACCGACTTAGGCCGGGCCACAAAAGGGGCAGCTCTCTCGCTCAAAAGCCGGACGCTGCTCTATGCCGCCAGCGATTTATTCAACACCCCCACCTGGGCAACCGGCTATGGTAAGCCTGAACTCATCTCCCTGACCGGTGACAGGCAGGCGCGTTGGAAAGCCGCAGCCGATGCGTCAAAAGCCGTTATTGATCTGGCGGGAACGGGCTACGCGCTGCACAACAACTACCGAAACCTGTTCATTACCAACAGCTACACTCTGCCGGAAATTATTTTTTCGCGACGAAATGGGGCTTCCAACGATTTTGAAAAAGCGAATTACCCCATTGGCTACGATCTGGGCAACAGCGGCACCACGCCGTCGCAGAATTTAGTCGATGCCTATGAGTTGACCAACGGCACGAAGTTCGACTGGAACAACCCGGCTCATGCGGCTGCTCCGTTCGCCAACCGCGACCCGCGTTTGGGCCTGAATATCATTCTGAACAACACCAGCTATAAAGGCCGGAACGTTGAAAGCTGGGCCGGTGGGCGCGATGGCAGAGGAATTGTAAACGCTACAAAGACAGGCTATTATCTGAAAAAATACGTCAACGAAAACCTGAATCTCCTGCTGAACAACACCAGTGTCTATTCCTGGAATCTGTTCCGGCTGGCCGAGATCTACCTCAACTACGCCGAAGCCCTGAACGAAGCCTCGCCCGGCCATGCCGACATCAAAACCTATGTTGATCGGGTGCGTGCCCGAACGGGTGTTGCCATGCCTGCGCTGCCCGCCGGATTATCGCAGACGGAGATGCGCGAACGAATCAGAAACGAACGCCGGGTCGAACTCGCCTTTGAAGACCATCGGGCCTGGGATGTTCGTCGGTGGATGCAGGGACCGCAGTATTTAGGCGTACCGCTGATGGGCGTTGACATCACCAGAAGCGCAGATGGCACCTTCACCTATAAGCCGATTACGGTCGAAAACCGCGTTTTTGAACCCAAAATGTACCTGTATCCCATTCCGCAGGGCGAACTGAACGCGTCGAAAGGATTGGTTCAGAATCCGGGCTGGTAAACACATGGCTCAAACAGGCTCTGGCTGTTTGAAAGTAGGATACGGTAGTTTTTCAAACAGCCAGAGCCTGTTTGAGCCAAACGAACACACACATGGCCTATTCTTTCAACCCAATTCGATTTGTACTTGCCTGTCTGGGATTCGGTCTTTTGCTCACGTCCTGTAAGTACGAAGACCTCGCCAAAGCCGACTATCCGCAACAGATTATTTACATGCCTACGGCGAAAAACGGCCTGTATGCCATCACCAGCATTCCGACACCGGGAACGTACCGGTTTGCCGTTGACCTGACCGGTAAAAAAGTAATCATTCCGTTGGGCGTTATCCGGGGCGGGGTTTCGTCCGAGGGCGATGTGCCGGTAACCATCACAACCAATGCCGATACCATTAGTCGGCTCATCAGTTCGAACGTATTGGCGGGAACGACGGCCCTTCCGTCCGATAAATTTGCTCTACCCGCGTCGGTAACGATTGGCAACGGAAAAGATTCGGCTCCGTTTACCCTCAGCATCGACCTTGATTACCTGCGGGCCAATCCGGGGCAGAAAGTGGCCGTTGGCGTTACGATTTCCAGTGTGGAGACGCCGGTCAATCCATTGCTCAAAACCACCGTTATTTCGTTCGATCCGGCTATTTTAAAACCGGTTCCTGTGTTCACGACGAAAGCGGATGCGGCAACTCCCCGCAAAATTACCTTCGCCAACACGTCGGTAAACGCAGTGAGTTATAGCTGGGATTTCGGCGACGGTTCGACGGCGGTTACCGATGTGGCTCCGACATACACGTATGCCAATGCCGGTACGTATACCGTTACGCTGACAGCCACCGGCATTACAGGCAGTGCCGATGCCGTTAAAAAAACGATGACCATCACTATTATTTAATAGTCGACTACTTACCGACTTGCTGACTAAAAAGACTTTCTGTTTAATCATAGGTTGAACGTGTAAACGCTTCCCCACTTGTTTGGGCCGGGCCGCCGGTGCGGAAGCACTTTCTTTCTGCTGAAATAAGATGGCTCATTCTATGAAATTGGCTATTGCTATAAACGATCTAAATCGAAGAGCATTCATACATCAGGCCAGTTTGCTGAGTGCTGCGCTGCTGGCTTCTAAAATCGGTCTGGCGAGCGGAAAAGCCAATCCGGTGATTCTGTTTACCTCCGGCTGGCAGGATGTCAATATCGGCGATATTGCCCACACGCCGGGATTGATTGCGCTGCTGAAAAAACGGATGCCACAGGCAAAACTCATTCTCTGGAAACGCAGCCGCAGCGAAAAGGTGGAAACGATGCTGACCCACTATTACCCCGATGTGCGAATCATTCACGGAAACGTTGTGGACAATGTGCCGCAGTCTGAAGAGGTGAAACAGGCCTTTCGGGAAGCGGATTTCTTCCTGCACGGCTCCGGTCCGCTGGTAGTGGCGGCCGACTATCTGGAAGCCTGGCAGCAGCAAACCGGCAAACCGTTTGGTCTGTTTGGCGTGACGATTCCCGACATTTACCCGTCGCTGAAGACGCTGCTGTCGAAAGCGTCGCTGATTTTTACGCGCGAAACAGCCTCCATCGAGGTGTTGCGCAAGGCCGGACTGACGGGAAACCACATTGCGTTTGCCCCCGATGCTACCTTCGCTCTGACCATCCGCGACGACGTGAAGGCCAACGCATTTCTGGTTGCCAACGACCTCAAACCCCGTCAGTTTATCTGCGCCATTCCCCGGCTTCGCGTCACGCCGTATTACAAAATCAAAGCCGATTCGGGCTGGAGTGATGAAAAAATCCGGCAGGTCGATGAGTTAAATGACCAATGGAAGGAAATCGACCACGCTAAACTCCGCGAGGCTATGATTACCTGGGTACGCCAGACGGGGTATAAAGTGCTGGTTTGTCCTGAAATGACGTATCAGGCCGATCTTCTGAATGAATTATTGATTGACCCTCTGCCCGCCGATGTGAAAGCGAAGGTAGTCAGGCACGGGTACTGGCTACCCGACGAAGCCGCTTCCGTGTATGCACAGGCGCACACGGTGCTGAGTTTTGAGTGCCATTCGCCCATTATGGCGGCTGTTAATGGTACGCCCTGCTTTTACCTCCGCCAACCGCAGGATACCATAAAGGGGCAAATGTATTACGATCTGGGGCTGGGCGACTGGACGTTCGAGATTGAGCAGACAACGGGTAAACAGATTGCTGACCGGCTCATGGAGGTTACGAATAACTATAAGGCAGCGCAGCAGAATGTTAAAAAAGCTCTGGCTACTGTAGACAGCCGCTACGACAAAATTTTTCAGCTTGTGCGCGAAACCTGGGTATGACCGGATGACCGGAAACCTTGTAAAATCTGCCCGTGCCGTTGGTGCGGTTCCATTACAACCAATCGATATGAAAAAATTGCTATTCCTTCTATTAACTTTCTGTTTCGCTTTCAATGCTCACGCCACCAATTATTACGTGTCGGCAGCGGGTAGTAACAGCAATGATGGCAGATCATCCGGGAAACCCTTTCTGACGATCCAGAAAGCTGCCGACCTGACCGCTCCCGGCGACACGGTTTTCGTGATGAACGGCGTGTACAATTCCACATCAGGACCCGTACTCAACATTACGCGGTCCGGCACAGCGGGTGGGTTTATTACCTACAAAGCTCTGCCGGGACACACGCCTAAAATCACGGCATCGGGCAATGTCTGGAACACCGTATCCATCAATGGTTCGTATGTCGTTTTTGCCGGGTTTGAGTTGGCTGGCAACAATGAAAAGCTGACCTACGCGGGCGCGATGGCGTCGTATACGGAAGCGAAAAACGGCGGCACCAACTGGTCGGCTTACGCGAATTACAACACGAACGCCATTACGCTTGGTGGCCCCAAAGCAGAGTCTAAATTTCCGCATCATATCATCATTCGCGGTTGTACGGTGCATGATTTTCCGGGTGGGGGCATCAATGCCATTCAAACCGACTACACGACGATTGAAAACAATGTGGTCTATAACAATGCTTGGTACATGATGTATGCGGGCAGCGGCATCAGCATTCTTACCCCGTTCAACAGCGACCGGGACACGACCTACCGGAATATTATCCGCAATAACATCTGCCATACCAACAAAACGACCATTCCCTGGATCAGTCAGGGGCGGTTGAGTGATGGAAATGGCATCATTATCGACGTCAATCAGCACGGCTACGATAACCAGAATTCAACGGTTCCTAATAGCAACGAAGCCTATGTGGGGCGTACGCTGGTTGAGAATAACTTGAGCGTGAACAACGGCGGGTCGGGTATTCACGCCTTCAAAGCCGACCACGTCGATATGATTAACAACACGGCCTACCACAACGGTACGGTTGTTGGGTATGCCGATATTTTCTCGAACCAGTCGCAGGACGTTAATATCCTGAATAACATCATGTATGCACGGGACGGGGGTGAGTGCAATACGAAACCAAAAAATGCCAGTGAAGTCTACGATTACAATATCTATTTCAACGGCAAAGTGGGTACGCAGGGGCCAAACGACCTCATTGCCGACCCGCAGTTTGTCAACGTATCGACCAGCCTGACGGCGGGTAATTTCAACCTGAAAGCCACCAGCCCGGCCATTGACAAGGGAACGAACATAGCCGGGCAATTCAGCCAAACGGATATAGTGGGCGTTAGCCGCCCGCAGGGTGCCCAACCCGATAGGGGTGCCTACGAATTTAAAACTCAGCCCGCTGTCATTACCGCTCTTGCCGAACCCATTACATCCGAGTCGATTGCCGTTTACCCCAACCCCGCCAACGACGTGATTACGGTTAAGTGGAAACCCGGTGCGAACGGTCGGGGCCGGGTCGACGTTCTGAATTGTGTTGGGCAGTCGATGGCGCAGCAGCCACTCCGGCTGGCTACCGAACGCGTGAACATAGAGAAACTGACTAATGGGTTATATATCCTGCTCATCTACCGGGATGACACGCTGGTTCATGTCAGTAAACTCCTTAAACAATAGGGCGGTAAACTTTACCGCTTTAACCACCTTAGGACTCTCGCTTCGAGCCGTGCCACGGTTCAATTAAACGCACTTAGGAACCGTGCCACGGCTCGAAGCGAAAGTCCTACACCTACACAATGACCTGGATTTGGCTTCTGATAAACACCGGGTTTATCGCTTTCCTAATGGCTTTGCTGTATTATGCCTTTCGATTCTTCAGGAAGAATTTGGAATGAAGGGATCTTTTTTTAAAAAATTAACATAGGTCCACTTAATTTATCATCAAAAAAGTACTTTTGGGCGTACTTTGTATAAACCAAACACTCGATGATGAAAAAGCTGCTTTTAGCTTGTCTGATCTACGCTACTCCCTGGTTAGCTGATGCTCAGACACCTGCTTACAAAAATTCGGTACGGATGACAATAGGAGCCACCTATGTAAAAGGGGATCAGCAGTCTCAATCACCAGTTCCTCAATATGGCGTAATCTACAGTAGGCAGTTGGGCACCAGCCCTTGGTTGGTTGAAACGGGTCTTAGCTATACCAATCGCTATGTTCGCGAACAGTTTACGCCATTTCAATTTTACTTTCCCGGCGACCGCTCCCAACTGGTTACCGCTGATCTGAACTTTATGGTCAATCTTCTAAGGAGTACTCGACACACCTTACGAATCGGAGCCGGGCCTTCCTTCTGGTATGTAAGAAATGGTATAGTAAATAATTTGTCCGGTACTACATCCGTGGGTAGCCAACAGTTAGAAAGTGTCTCGTATACCAGAAGTTACAGCCATAATGTCAATTTAGCGGTGAACTTGAGAAGCGATTACGAGTATGCGTTAAGCACTCGGGTAATTTTAGGGCTACGAATAAGTACAGGAGGGAATGTGCTCCAAGCAGACGGTCATAGCACGTTAACAGGAACACTTTCGACAATCGGTGTAAGTACGGGTTACCGCTTTTAGTAGATTGTATGTTTTGTTTACAGACAGACTTGATCTCACTATCTGCTCTACCAGATCGTTCGTTTCGGTGGGTACGCCGACAGCCGGGCCTGTTTAACCGACGAACGGCTCTGTTTAGGCAGGCACGTTGTCTGTATTCCATTCATCGGCTAAAAGGGGTGATCTGCCGATGTTCTCCCTGTTCCGGTCTATTGCGTTTTCAGGATTGATAAACGGGCTGTTGCTTTGGCTTATCATTCATTGAAATCGCATCGGCCATGCCTAAACAATTCCTTTTTCTGCTGCTAACACTTGGGTTCTGGGGCGGTATGTCCCAGTCCGTATCCGCTCAGTTTGGTCCTCCGGGGGGCGGCCCCGGTGGCCCCGGTATGGGCGGAGGGGATGGCCAGCGCAAAAAAACAGAGTTTACAGGCGTGGCGGAAGATACACCGAAAGGCAATGGCAAAATAACCGGTCTTCTGGTCGATTCGACCTCGGGTAAACCCGTTGAGTTTGCCACCGTTGCCCTCATCAACACGCTGACCAACAAACCCATCGACGGCACAACGTCGGATGCTAAAGGGAATTTCTCGCTGGCCAAACTGGCTCCGGGCGACTACCGGCTTCAATACTCCTTCATCGGCTATAAAAACAAAGACTCTCAGGCCTTCACCATCGCCAAAGGCACCGTCCTTAATATGGGTTCGGTGAAACTCCCTGCCGACGTGCGGATGCTGGGTGAGGTCGTGGTGACGGGGCAGGCGGCACTCATCGAAGAGAAAGTGGATCGGCTGGTTTTCAACGCCGATAAAGACATGACCGCCAAAGGGGGCGATGCGTCGGATGTGTTGAAGCGCGTACCGATGCTGTCGGTCGATCTGGATGGCAACGTAAGCCTGCGGGGAAGTCAGAACATCCGCGTGCTGATTAATAATAAGCCCTCGACCATTGTTGCCAGTAGTGTTGCTGATGCACTCAAGCAGATTCCTGCGGATATGATCAAGACGGTGGAAGTAATTACCAGCCCGTCGGCCAAGTACGATGCCGAAGGAGCGGCCGGGATTATTAATATCGTGACCAAAAAAGTTACCCTGCACGGACTGACGCTGAACGTCGATGCCGGCGTTGGGCTGCGGGCGTCTAACCTGGGCCTGAACGGGTCATATCGGCAGGGCAAATTAGGCATTAGCTTAGGTGGTTTTGGCCGGGCTATGTACAACCGGGCGTCATCTACCTTAGACCAGACAACACTCGTTGGGGGCCAATCATTGCGTACTAATCAGGCAGGCACCGCCTTCGATAAACCCATATTTGGGCAGTACACGCTGGGTTTCGACTATGATTTAGCCAAAAACCAGTCGCTCTCGGCCAACATTCGCTACGGCACCCGCAATTTCATTCAGCAGCAGAATCAGTTGACCAGCACATTTTCCAATGAAGTTATCCAGAGCATGACCAACCGCGACGTGAACCGGAAAGACCTCTCCAACTCGGTGGATATGAATCTGGATTATGTGCGCACGTTCAAGCCCCAGCAGGAGTGGAGTATTTCCACGCAGTACAGCAATACGAATCTGGTCAATAACTTTTACGCTGATCTGCTCAACAACAGCACGGGTGTCTTAACGGGCCGACAGCGCAACCTGAACAACAACACCAATCAGGAGCTAACGTTTCAGACCGATTACCAAACGCCAATCAGAAAAAATCAACTCTTGGAGTTTGGCGGAAAAGCCATTATGCGGCAGGTCGATAGCCGTTATCAGTATCAGGTGGGCGGCAGCACCGGCGAACTGGTTTTCGATCCAACCAACCCATCGGGATCGCTCAAGTATAGCCAGAACATTGGCGCAGGTTATGTTTCCTACACCTATGTAACCCCCAGCAAGTTCACGTTCAAGGTCGGAACGCGCTATGAACACACGGGTATAACGGCTACGGCGAACGAGAATACAGCCCTGAATATTCCCAGTTACAGTAATCTGGTGCCCAGCGTGAACGTATCCAAAAGCCTGAAAGGAGGGAGTACCCTGAAAGCGGGCTACAACCGCCGGATTCAGCGGCCGGGTCTGCAACAGTTAAACCCAAACGTCAACGCGGCTAACCCCCAGATGATTATGAAGGGTAACCCGACATTAAGCCCCGAACTAACCGACAATGTGGAGCTGAGTTTGAGTTCGACCATAAAGAAAACCTACCTGAATGCGGCCCTGTTCGGCCGGCTCACCAACAATGCCATCACGCAGGTTCGGCTACCGGCCGATACGCTGCTGGGATTCCCGCCGGGAGCCATTCTCACCACGTTCCAGAACATTGGCGTGCAGCGTACGGTAGGTGCCAACGTGTTCTTTAATACCAATCTGACGTCGAAGTGGAGCCTGAACGGTGGCTTGGATGGCTACTACGTGTATATGCAGGGAACAACGCCCGGCGCGGACGGCAAAACGGTAACGATCAGCAATACGGGCGTCAGCATTGGTGGTCGGTTAATGAGCCAGTTGCAACTCAATAAGGGCTGGAGTGCGCAGGTGTTTAGCTTCTTCCGGGGACCTAATCCGCAGTTGCAGGGCACAATGGGCAGCTTTTACATGTACTCGCTGGGTGTACGGAAAGACATTGCCAACAAGCGCGGCAGCATAGGGCTGGCGGCTGAGAATTTCGCGGGCAACGGTGTAACCATGCGAACCACGTTGAATTCTCCACTGCTTTCGCAGGTGAATGTCAATCACTTATACAACGCCAATGTGAAAGTGACGTTCACCTACCGCATCGGCAAAATGACATTCGAAGAACGCCGGAAGGCTCGTTCGGTCAGTAACGACGATGTGAAAGGGGGCGAAGGCGGTGGCGATGCGCCCCAACAGGCAGCACCAGCAGGCGGTCGACCTAAATAATAGCTGCGTCACGAGGTTAAAATCTGGTGGCGTGTAACCCATAACCCATTATCTAACAGATTCTTACAATGACCTCAAGAAGACACTTTCTCCGCGATGCCAGTGCCCTGACCCTCAGTGGGCTGGTACTTCCTCAGTTTACTCAGGCTCACACGCTGTTTTCATCGGCAACACCTTATCCAATTGGTATCCAGTTGTTTACGCTATTCAAGTCGATGAACGAAGATCCGAAAGGAACTCTGGAGAAAGTAGCGGCTGTGGGTTATAATGAAGTGGAGTCAGCCTTTAGCACGCGTGGAAGCTATTACGGCTATACTGCCAAGGAATTCAAAGCACTCGTGTCGGGGCTGGGTATGACCTGGCGGGCACACCATGCCGGGGGTGCTCCCTTTAAGCCCCGACCGATGCCCGCTGCGGTTGCTACGCCCGGCGCGGGAACACCACCGGCGGCTGGCGGGCAACGTCCGGCGATGGATTTTTCCAAAATGCCGCCCATGCTGAACCTGCGCGATAACTACCAGCAACTGGTAGATGAAGCCGTTGAGGGCGGGCTTTCGTACTTAGTTTGCGCCAGTACGCCCGTGGCAACGCTGGATGAGATTCAGCGGTCGATTGAGGTGTTTCAGAAAACGGGCGAAGCGGCCAAAAAAGCCGGTATTGGCTTTGCATACCACAACCACTCAACGGAATTTGATGCCGTTGAGGGTGGAAAGACCCCATATGAGTTGATTCTGTCGCAAACCGATAAAGAACTGGTAAAGATGGAGTTAGACCTGGCCTGGGCAACCAAAGCGGGCAAAGATCCTGTTGCCCTGTTTAATGAGCAGCCGGGCCGGTTCCCACTCTGGCATATCAAAGACATCAAAGACGACAAGAAAACCATTACGGAAGTAGGCAATGGCATAGTGGACTTTAAAAGTGCCTTTGCCGCTGCCAAAACGGCGGGATTGAAATACTTCTTTGTTGAGCAGGATATGGCCCCGTTAGGTATTGAAAGCATCACAACGAGCTACGGGAATTTAAAGAAGTTGTTGAGCTAAAAAGATTACATAGAGATGCACGGAGAGCAAAGGAGACGTGCAGAGAAGCTCTGCCAATCTCCTTTAACTCTGTGTATCGCTGTGTAACAACAAAACCATGAAACAAACTTTTATCTTTCTGATCGTCCTGATAAGCCTGATGGCTTTCGTCGTACAGGATAACCCGGCCAAACCCGACGAAACCCGTTTTACACCCGTTGTGGTAGCCGAGGATCTCGATGAACCCATGATGTTTGAGGTATTAAAAGACGGTACCGCTTTTATCATTGAGCGCAAAGGAGCACTGAAAAAATATGACCCCGTTAGCAAAACGGTTGATCTGATTGCAACCATTCCGGTCAACACAAAATATACCTCAGCCGAAGGGCGCGTTTCCGAAGCCGAAGAGGGGCTAATCGGCCTGTCGCTCGACCCTAAGTTTGAGCAGAACCACTTTCTGTATCTGTATTACGCCCACCCCACCGAGAAGAAACACATCCTGACCCGCTGGCAATTGCTGAATGATAAACTACAGTCGGAGAAAGTGATGCTGGAAGTGCCCACCCAGCGCGAAGTGTGCTGCCACACCGGGGGCGGTATGACCTGGGACCGGGCGGGTAATCTATACCTGACCGTCGGCAATAACACGGGTAACCAGCAGGCCGCCCAAACTGATGAGCGTCCGGGCCGCAGCAGTTGGGACGATCAGGGGCACGCGGGTAACACCAACGATTTGCGGGGGAAGATTCTGCGCATTCACCCCGAAGCCAATGGCACCTATACCGTTCCCGAAGGCAACCTGTTTCCTAAAGGCACCGATAACGGGGACGCCCGCCGAACCCGGCCCGAAATCTACTCGATGGGGCACCGCAATGCCTGGCGTATTTCTATTGATAGCCAGACGGGTTATGTGTACTGGGGTGAGATCGGTCCCGATGCCACGAAGGACTCGGAGATAGGGCCTCGTGGCTATGACGAATTGAATCAGGCCCGAAAGCCGGGTAATTTTGGCTGGCCCTGGTTTGTGGGCAATAATCAGGCATTCCCCGTTTATGATTACGGCGAGAAAAAGCCGCTTGGCAAAAAAGACCCGGCCAACCCGGTCAATAATTCACCCAATAACACGGGACTCACCAACCTGCCACCTACGGCTCCTTCCTTTATTTATTATCCCTATGCCATTTCCGAAGAGTTTCCGCTCGTTGGGACCGGGTCGCGCTCGGCAACGGGAGGGCCTGTCTATCGGCAGGCTGATTTCACCGGTGTAAAACGCCCGTGGCCTGCGTATTACGAGGGCAAGTGGTTATCTACCGATTTTTCGCGGGGCTGGATTATGGCCATCTCGATGGATGCCGACGGAAATTATAAGTCAATGGAACGGTTCATGCCTACCTATCATCCGGTCGAACCGATTGACATGAAATTTGGGGCCGATGGCGATCTGTATGTCCTCGAATATGGCAGCAACTGGTTCCGTAAAAGTGATAACGCTAAACTCGTCCGTATTGAATACAACGGCGGTAACCGGAAACCAATCGTGCAGGCATCCACAAGCAAACAGGGCGGCCCAATTCCGTTGCAACTAACCTTGCTGGCCGATGGCAGTAAAGACAACGACGGCGACGCACTCACGTATCAGTGGAAGATTACCTCGCCGGGTGTTGCTCCGCGTGTGTTTACGACGGCCAATCCAGCCGTTACCTTCGACAAAGCGGGTGTTTATACGGCTATATTAACCGTTACTGATCCGCAGGGTGCGGCCAATAGTCAGTCCATTCGGATTATTGCGGGCAATGCCCCGCCTGCCGTAACGGTGAACCTGGCCGGAAACCGGACGTTCTTTTTTCCGGACCAGCCCGTCGAGTATGCCGTTCAGGTGGACGATAAGGAGGATGGCAGTTTGGCTCAGTCGAACGGGACTCCGGGAAAAATAAGCCCGGCGCGGGTAGCCATGAGTATTGATTACACCTCGGAAGGGTTCGATTATGCCGAAGTCAGGCAGGGGCGGCGAAGCGTGGATGCGTCAACGCAGTACGCCGTAGCGCAGTCACTAATCACCCAGAGCGATTGTAAAGTGTGTCATCAGATCAACACAAAATCGGTCGGACCCGCTTTTACGGCTATAGCCGCTAAATACAAAAGCGACACCGGTGCACCTGATCGGCTGGTGGCCAAAATCAGGCAGGGTGGCGTTGGTGTTTGGGGCGACGTAGCCATGCCGGGCCACCCGGCCATGTCCGTTGCCGATGCGGGAATTCTGGTGCAGTATATTCTTCATATCGACCAGAAAACATTTAGCAGCCTGCCTATGAAAGGAACCTACGCCGTTAAACTGCCGGAAGGCGACAATGGCAAAGGATCGGTAATTATCCGGGCGGCTTATACAGATCGGGGCAATC
>CAXTKE010000019.1:0-8781 GCA_964244845.1 uncultured Spirosoma sp. | reverse complement strand
CAGCCGGGGGCAATCCAGCCGGGGGCAATCCAGCCGGGGGCAATCCAGCCGGGGGCAATCCAGCCGGGGGAAAACCGGTTCCGGCGCAAACAGGCGAACAGGTAGTGATTTTGCATAGTCCACAACTGGAGGCTTCGTCGGCCCAGTTTGTTCAGCGTGCCGATATCAAAGCGAAGGGGATGGGCAAAGGCGAGAACGTGATTCCCTACGATAAAGCCTACATCGGTTTTCGTCAACTCGATTTGACGGGTATCAAACAACTCGAAATCAATGCTGCCGCCCAGCGACGCGAAGGTAGTGCCGGTGGTACGATTGAAATTCGACTTGACGCACCAACGGGACCCCTCATCGGCGAAAAAACGATTGAACTGGCGCCTGAAGTCGATATAGCAAAACTTATGGCTGAGATGGAATCTGCCGAGAAAGCAGGTGCGTCGGCAAAAAGCGGCCCTCCGGCGGCTGGCGGTCCTGGTGCTCCGGCTACCAAACCCGGTGGTCCGCCGGCTCCTCGTAATCCGTTCGCTCGTCCGCCTGTTCACCTGAGCCTGAAAGCTACCGAAGGCGTTCATGATGTGTATTTCGTTTTCAGAAATGATCAGGCAAAAGCCATCCAGCCTCTAATGTCGTTGTCGAGTATCAAATTCATGAACAACGAGAAGTAATAATAAGACTTTCGCTCAGAGCCGTGCCACGGTTCTTTTAGCATCAGCAGGAACCGTGGCACGGCTCTGAGCGAAAGTCCTAAATAAGAATCGTTCATTGTATAATCGTGTATTTACGTTCACGATTAGGCAACGAACGTCATTTTCGGTCATGAAGGAATAATTTCCCGGAACGTTAGGTAACTTTAGCTCGTCCTATAAGCTAAATCACTTTCCTAAACCATGAAAAACCAATCAACACGCCGTCAGTTTTTGGGAACCACGGCCGCCCTTGTGTCAACCGCAGTGGTTGGCAGCCACAAACTTTTTGGTGCCCCCGCCCTTATCCGCAGTCTGGGCGATAAGCCAAACTCATTGATCGACGGGGTACAGATTGGGACTATTACGTATTCGTTTCGTGATATGCCCGATCAAAGTGCTGAAGCCACCCTTCAATACGTCCTGGATTCTGGAATCAATGCCATTGAATTGATGGGCGGACCCGCCGAATCATTTGCCGGTGCCCCCAAAAATTCGGTTGATATGAAGACTGTTTTTCCCCTGATGCGGAAACGACGCGAGAACCAGACGCTAACCGAAGACGAGCAGAAAACGTTGGCCGAAGCAGATACGCAGATGAAAGCCTACCGGGCCGAAGTGGTTAAATGGCGGCTCTCGGCACCTATGGCTAAGTTTGAGCAGGTGCGTAAGATGTACAATCAGGCGGGCGTAAAAATTTATGGGTTTAAGCCCGATGCATTTGGGATGCAGAGTTCGGACGCCGAAATTAACTACGGTATGCAGGCGGCTAAGTTGCTGGGTGCCAATCAGGTCACGCTTGAACATCCGGGTAACGATGCCCATACGCTCAAATTAGGCAAGATGGCCGAAAAGCATGGTTTACGGGTAGGCTATCATGGGCATGAGCAGCAAACGCCCACGTTCTGGGACACAGCCCTCGCTCAATCACCCGCTAATGCCATTAACTTCGACCTGGGCCATTACGTGGCTGCGGGGAACCCTGATCCGCTGGTTTTCCTGAAGCAGAAGCATGACCGCATTGCCAGCATGCACATTAAAGACCGCCAAACGGCCGATCATGGCAAAGGTAATCTGCCCTGGGGCCAGGGCGATACCCCGTTAAAACCAGTGTTGCAGCTCATGCGGGAGCAGAAATACACTTTCCCGGCTGTGGTCGAACTGGAATATCAGGTACCGGCAGGCTCAACTTCGGTAGCGGAAGTAAAAAAATGCGTGGCTTTTTGCCGGAGTGCCCTGAGTTAGGCCGATGAAAGTCAAGTCGTATTTTATCTATTTATAATAGCCCCAAACCTCTCTGCTGGCAATCGCTGCTTTATTAACGACGAATGGCACAACTACCTCTTCTAAAACCGTACGGTGGTCAAAACGGTCATCGGGTAAATGATTGACGGGTACATGTGGCCCTTTACCTTCTCTGGAATTGGTATAGGTGAACGCAACGGGCAACGCATAACGACCATGGAAGGCCGGGTCAACATTGGAAAGTGTTTCTAATGCTTTTTTGACCTCCTGGGTAAAACCAAAACCAACGTTATCCGGGCTGAGAATCACTATGTTTTTGACTAAGCCCATCGAATCAATGTCGAATCCGGCATAGACACGTCCATAAATACCCTGATTTCCAACCCAGCCAGGGTACATAATTTTATTCTGAAGAATGTGCTTAAACACGTCTTCTTTACTTAAATGAAGTTCATTCTCTCTGGCTGCGGCCACCCGTGAGTCGTAGTAATTCAGCAGGTCGATAATATCGTTTGTGGTGAGTTGTTGCGTACTGCTGATTTTAGAATCAAGAGCCTGTGATTGGTCCGCCAGGGCATCTAAAAGAGACTTCTTAGATAAGTTAATGAGCTTAGGCCCGGCATTCTCTTTCTGGATATAATACTTCGTTTTGGTACGATAGATTCCCTGAATATTCAAATCCTTGTAATAGCGACTTTTTATTTCTTCGGCACTGTTTCTTGGCTCGATTTTACTGCTTAAGCTCATCCAAAGTTTAGTAGGTCCATTGTGTAAAAGTGAAAAATACGTCCGATAATCTAATCCGGCTATACTGTTTTGCAATCGAAAGAACTTCGTATTGTTAATTGTAAATACTTCGGGAGTGATGACTTTCACCGCCGAGTCTCCGGCAAACCGGCACAATACTTCATTAGTGACCAGATTGTAAGCCAGTTGGCACGCTAACTCCTTTCCTGACTTATCCAGTTGAACGTTGCCTTCCTGCCAAACAGGAAAGGTAAAAAAAGGGCTTTCCAGAAAAGTTACCTGTGTGTGAGAAGCGGTAGTCGCATATTGCCTGCCTGTAGCATACGCATCGGTAGTGGTTAGAATCTGGCCTTTTTTGTCCTGATAAACGGCGATTTGCCCGTGCGTTTGTTGAACGAGCATAATGAAAAGTACGGAAGACAGGATAAACCGAATCATATAGCGTAGCTGAACGTATTCGAATAAGTAAATTAATTCTAAGTAAAGGAATTTTGCACGTAAACCATAAATTATAGTAAAAAAGGGTAGGAAATCCCTGTATACCTATAAATTATACCTATTGACGCCATTAATGAGGTATAAAAAAGTAAAATCCCCAGCTACAAAGCCAGGGATTTTATTTCATTAATGTATATGTAAGTCAATCTATACGGTATGCATCCAGCCGAAGGTATCGGCAATTTTGCCGGTGCGCAGATCGCTGAGGTAGTCTCTAACCCGAACCGCCACGGAATCTTCCGGGGCAAACTCCGGCAGCATATAATCCTTGCCGTTATACCCAATCAGCGAATATGGCGACGAACCCACCGCCGTTCCGGCCCCGAACGCTTCCGTCAGCCGACCGTCTTCTATCGCGCTAATTACCTCGTCTACAGCTATTAACCGCTCTTCGACGGCCATGCCCCAACTGCGGGCAATTTTCAGGATCGAATCGCGGGTAACACCCTTCAAAATCGAATCCGACGTGGCCGGGGTTACCAGCTTGCCATCAATGACAAACATGATGTTCATCGTACCCGATTCCTCAATGTATTTATGCTCTTTGGCGTCGGTCCAGATAAGTTGATCGTAACCCTGTTGCTGCGCCATCAGGGTTGGATACAGCGAACCGCCGTAGTTACCGGCACATTTGGCATAACCCACGCCCCCCGGCGCCGACCGGATGTACTCGGTTTCTACCTTGAGCTTCGGCGGATTGGAATAATACGCACCCACCGGACAGGTAAAAATGCAGAAACGGTATGTTTTCGACGGAGCTACGCCCAGAAACGTATCGGTCGCAAACATATACGGGCGAATGTATAGCGAACTTTCGGGCTGACTCGGAACCCAGTCGGCATCAATACGCAGCAGGGCTTCCAGACCGCCGATGAATACGTCTTCGGGCAGCGTAGCCATACACATCCGGCGGGCCGATTCGTTGATCCGCTCGAAGTTGGCATAAGGCCGAAATAGTGAAACCTCACCTGCTTCATTTTTGAACGCTTTCATGCCCTCAAAAATAGATTGACCATAATGTAGCGACGACAGAGCGGGGCTTAGCGTAAAATTCTCGAACGGCACAATCATCTGATTCTGCCACTGACCATCGATAAAGTCGGCCACAAACATGTGATCCGAGAAATGTTTTCCGAAAGGCAGATGATTAAAATCCACCTCCTGAAGGCGGGAGCGTTCCGCTTTCCGCAGTTCAATTTGCAATACGTCCGTCGTCATAACAGCTTGTAGTTAATGGGTTAGGTGGGATAGATACCACCTGCGGCAAAGCTAAAAAAATAGATTGAGTAAAGTTAGTTGTCAAGACAACTTTTTTTTAACGGTACGAATAAATGATTTGGTTGGATAATCTGTAATCTCCGTAATCCGTGCCACGGTTTGAAACCGTGGCACGGATTACGGAGATTACAGATTATCCAACTGGCAGAAACACTACGTTCTCGGTTTCCAGGCTACTTCTTCGGCATTCAGTTCTTGCGCCATTTTGCGGCTTAATACGAACAGATAATCCGACAGGCGGTTCAGGTACTGTATGACAAGTTCATCAACCGTCGATTGTTGGTTAAGCGAGATGACTAACCGCTCGGCCCGGCGACAAACCGTTCGGGCGAGGTGGCAGAACGACACCGCCTGATGACCACCCGGCAAAACAAACGCCCGCAGTTCGGGCAGTTCGGCATCCATCGCATCCATCGCCTTTTCGAGTAAACGAACATCGTCGGGTATAATGGTTGGAATGGCCCGTATCGGTGCTTTTTGGGGGTCCGTCGCCAACTCCGCCCCAACCGTAAAAAGCCGGTCCTGAATCTCTTTCAGTAAGGCCTTCCGGTCCGTGTTTATTGGCTGGTCACGAACGAGACCAATCCAGGAATTAAGTTCGTCGACCGTTCCGTAGGTATCAATTCGTAAATCGGCCTTGCTCACCCGACGCCCGCCAATGAGTGCCGTTTGGCCTTTGTCGCCCGTTTTTGTGTAAATCTTCATCGTATAGCTAAACCAAAATACTCAACAATTGGCTAAGCTAACAGATTTCCCCCGTTCGAGCCGTACCTTTGCGGCCTGATTTTAACGAGCTGATTGAGTTGTGATGGGTTTTGCTCCGCTCCGGCACCCCGGTTTCGCTCTTTCGCTCTTTCGCTCTTTAGTAAATGAAAACAGGTACTTTCTTTATCCGCATCTGGCGTATTGTGTCTATTGCAGGCTTACTACTGGCTCTTTTCAGCAGTTATATTTCCTACCCCGATCAGGTGTCGGTTCGTTTCGACGACCTCAACCGACCCATTCAGACCATCACCCGGGAAACGATTTTTTACATCGCTATTGCTATTTTTATCATCAACAATACGCTTCTTAAGGCAGTTGCCCGGTTATTTGTGCGTGTGCCAACGGCGCAAATTCCCGTACCCAATCAAGCACTATGGGCAACTCATCGCTCCCAATTGAATACCGTTTTCTCGAATTGGTTTAGTGCCCTTACAGCCGCTATCAACACCATTCTGGCAATGGGTCTGCTTGTGTTGTCGTTGCTCAATCGGGGAGACCGGACCATGCAGCCTTACGATTATGCGTGGCTGTTGCCCGTCAGCACACTGATCCTGATTGCCGTGCTGGCCTATTTGCCCATTCGTTTGTTTATGAAACCCAGCGATGATGAGTGAAGAGAACACGATGTTACTGAGTGAGTTCCAGTACGACCTTCCCGACGACCGCATCGCCCGCTTTCCATTGCCCCAGCGCGATGCGTCGAAACTGCTCGTTTACCGGGGTGGACAAATCAGCCACCAGCGGTTTTGGGAGTTGCCCGAACTGTTGCCCGAAAACAGTTTTCTGGTCTTTAATGATACGAAGGTCATTCCGGCGCGGCTGCATTTTACGAAACCAACCGGGGCCATCATCGAGCTATTTTTACTGAGTCCGTTTCCCGATGCTCAGCCCATTAGTCAGGCAATGGAAGTAACGGGTTCGGCCATTTGGCAGGGTATGATTGGTAATCGCAAACGCTGGAAACCCAATGAACCCCTGGAAACCACTTTTTTAACACCTACCGGACAGGTTACGCTTACGGCTGCCTGGCACGACTACGACCAATCGGCGGTTCGGTTAAGCTGGCAACCGGCAGCGTTGACTTTTGCCCAACTGATTCAGTACGCAGGCGAAATTCCGTTGCCGCCTTACTTAAAGCGTGACGCTACCAATTCTGACCGTGAAACGTACCAAACCGTGTATTCCAAACAGGAGGGAGCCGTAGCTGCACCCACCGCCGGACTGCATTTTACATCTGCCGTATTCGATGCACTCACCAAACGCGGGATTGAGCATGATTACCTGACTCTGCACGTTGGAGCCGGTACATTCCAGCCCATCAAAACGGAAGATGTCCGGCAGCACCACATGCATACGGAACAGGTTGTATATACACAGGAAAATCTGCGTAATCTGCTTACGCATCTGGATCATCTTATAGCAGTAGGCACTACGTCGATGCGGGCCTTGGAAAGTTTGTACTGGATGGGTGTCAAATTACTGAACAACGAGCCGAATCTGTTTCTGCTCGACCAGCAGTATGCGTATCAGGTTTCGGTCACTCAGCAGCCGGGCGTTGAGGACTCGGTAAGGGCCGTTTTGCAGTATCTTATTACTAACAAACAAGAATCGGTTGTGGCGCATACCGGAATTTATATCACACCCGGTTACGAATACAAGCTGTGCAAAGGCATCATCACCAATTTCCACCAGCCTGGCTCGACCCTGATTCTGCTAATTGCCGCCCTGATCGGTGATAACTGGAAGCGTATCTATAAGGAAGCACTCGAAAACGAGTATCGTTTCTTAAGCTACGGTGATTCGTCCCTGCTTTTGCCAAACCTAAAGAGTGAAAGAGTGAAAGAGCGAAAGAGCGGTTGACGTGCCAGCTTTTCACTCTTTCACTCTTTCACTCTTTTATTCTTTGTAAACATGAATTTCATCGAAGAACTCCGCTGGCGCGGCATGTTGAACGACATGACCCCCGGCACTGAAGAACAACTTCAAAAAGAGATTACCGCAGGTTATATCGGCTTCGACCCAACGGCTGCATCGCTGCACATTGGTAACCTCGCTACGGTTATGCTGCTGGTCCATCTGCAACGGGCAGGCCATAAACCGTTTGCACTGGTTGGTGGGGCTACAGGTATGATTGGTGATCCATCCGGCAAAGCCGCCGAGCGCGAATTTCTGTCCGAAGAAACATTACGGCGCAATCAGGAAGGAATCCGGCAGCAGTTAACGAAGTTTCTGGACTTCGACAGTGGAGCCAACTCCGCCGAAATGGTCAACAACTACGACTGGTTCAAAGAAATTTCCTTTCTCGGCTTTTTGCGCGAAGCCGGAAAACACATCTCTGTCAATTACATGATGGCGAAGGACTCAGTCAAAAAACGACTCGAAACCGGCATCTCCTTCACCGAATTCTCTTATCAACTATTGCAGGGCTACGATTTCTATTGGCTCTATAAAAATAAAGGTGTTCGCTTGCAGATGGGCGGCTCTGACCAGTGGGGCAACATCACGACCGGTACAGAGTTAATACGGCGGAAAGAGGGGCGGGATGAATACCAGGCCTTTGCCCTCACAACCCCCTTAGTTACCAAAGCCGACGGCACCAAGTTCGGTAAATCGGAAAGCGGCAACGTATGGCTTGACCCTGCCTTAACGTCACCTTATCAGTTCTACCAGTTTTGGCTCAACACCACCGATGCCGATTGCCCGCGCCTGATTCGGGTATTCACGCTTTTGCCCCGTGAAGAAATTGACGAGCTGGAACGTGAGCACGCAGAAGCCCCGCATTTACGAATTTTACAGAAAGCGATTGCCAAAGACGTAACCGTTCGCATTCACTCGCAGGCAGGCTATGACTTAGCCGTAAAAGCATCGGACGTCCTTTTTGGAAAAGCCACCCTCGAAACATTGCGTTCAATTCGCGTCGATGAGTTTGACATCATCTTTGAGGGCGTTCCGCAGACTGAAGTGTCGGCCGAGGAATTAGCCAACAGCAAAGACATTACGGATCTATTATCCGTTGCCAGTCGGGGCGAAGTGTATGCATCGAAAGGCGAAGCCCGACGCGCTATCACGCAAAATGCGGTTAGTATTAATAAAGAAAGAGTGACTGATCCAGCGGCTTCAGTAGATTTAGAGTGGCTTCAGGAGCGTTATATACTGGTATCTAAAGGGAAGAAGAACCACCTCTTAAAAAAAGTTTAAATTTTTTTTAAGAGCTAAGTCGCTGAAGAAGCGGGGATTGCCAAACAATCTTTGGTAATCCCCGCTCTATTTTTACGAGGAGGCCTTGACAAGGGATAAATTTATCCTACCTTTGCACTCCCAAACATCGGGAATGAGCTGAAAACAACGACAAAAGCTGTTGATAATCAACTCATTAAGTGTAAGGTGCTGAGAATCAATTAAAAAATTTATTTTCAGATTTACTTGACAAATTAAACAAAGTCTGGTACCTTTGCACTCCCAAATAACGAGATACCGTTTAATTAGTTTAAAACGACTTCTCTACAACGCTTTGACCAACGGGTCAGGCGCCCAGTTCTTTGACAAACGGTCAGCACAACATAACACA
>CAXTKE010000018.1:0-101772 GCA_964244845.1 uncultured Spirosoma sp. | reverse complement strand
AACGGCTTTATGGTACCAAAGACTAAAAAGCCGACATACTACCCTTTAAGAAGCAATAGTAGATTAGAGCTATCATTAATTACAGCTTTTTAGTTCAAAAATACCCTTTATGAAAGGTTCAGAAAAAGTCCGTAGCATTTTGTGCCTAAAGTCAGTTCAATCAATTAAACTATATTAAAATATTGTAAGACAAGGGTTTATGATAAAATAATTCTTAGTAAAAGGTTGAAGTTATCTTTTAGGTAGGCTGTACATAAAAAGGTGAAATTTAATGTTTGTAGTGGCTAAAAATTGTGAGTGAACGCTTCTCATGTATTACTTAGCTAATTTATTAGCTATTGTAAAATAAAGACTCATTGCAGTGAAAATCGATCCAATAAGCGTACATATTAGGCCAAATAGAACTTTACCTGTAGGTGCATACAGAGCGATGCATGCCATGGTTACTCCGATAATTGTCAACGATATTACAAACGCCACGCTTGGCAAGTCTCTTTTCAAAAAAGGTTTCATACGATTTTTCTAATTTTAGATTCAGGTATCAGGAATTTACAATTATTCCTGATACCTAAGCTTTAAAGACAAGACAATGCAGTTGAGACGGGTGCAATGCTATAGCCTATTACTCCAGCTGCCAATCCTAAACCGCCAGTTGCAGTCACCAAACCAACAACAGCAACCCCAAATCCAATTATGGCTAATCCGCAGCCAACGTTTTGTAGCGCAGTTCTGCCTCCATTGAGGCTTTCCATTTGATCTAATGAAAGCGTTTTCATAAATAATTTCTTAATAAATCGAGATCTTAATATGATGGATAGCAGCATCATATTAAGACTTACACGCCTACTCTTTTCAGGCTTTTCGGCGTACGCCTTTGTTGCGCGTCAACAAGACAAAGGTGGCAGATGAAATTGCCCGGTGCATGAGCAAACTTACCCAATTTTAGTAGGTAAACTTGCTCATTTTTGCATGGGTAAACTTACCTACAGGCTATTGTACTAATCAATTAATCAAGGAGTTGGTGAATTTGTTCGCGTTTGTTCAGCACAAAACGGGTCAGGCTACCCGGCCCGCCGGTAACGTTCAGCTTCTGCGAGATTTTGGCTTTGTGGTTGTTCACTGTCTTCTCGCTGATGCAAAGCGCGTCGGCAATTTGTGGGCCGGTTTTGTCATCACTCATTAGTTTCAAAATCCGTCGCTCGGCGGGCGTAAGCTCATGCCAGCCAGAGAGGGTCTCTTTTGGTTGGTAACCGGAATGCGTTTGCAATAGAGCGGAGTGATAAAACCGCCCTGCTTTGAGGGTAAGCAGGCAATCGGTTAGTTCATTGACCGTGCAGAGTACGTCGAACTCCAGATTGTCGAGCACCGCCCACAGGCACTTGCTCATAGTGGTTTCCGGTGTCAGGCAAACAATGATAGAAGTTTGCGGACTAATGTTTCTGGTGTTAGTAAATAGGGTTGGGTTTTCGAGGGCTTCGTTTGTAATCAGAGCAAAGCGGGGCCGAACGGTGGCAACACGCTCCTGAAACAGCAGCGGGTTCGTTTGGGGCGTTTGCCAGTTTAGCCCGGCTTTATCAGTGGCGGCAACAATTTTTAGTACAGTTGAACGACGGGGGCATAAAGCAATCAAGGACATAGATCGTAGGATAGCGCATAGGACGTTAGAATCAGGAAGAGGATTAACGGCTAAAATAGTAATTTTTATAGTAATTACGCGTCTTTTTTAGCTATTAATTTTCATATGTTAAGAAAATGGGGGGGGGTAGTTTGTTGATTATTAGATACATATCTGTGCGTCAAGAAATCGCAATTTGCCGGGTATATAAAAATAAAAGTGGTGTCAGGTTTGAGAACCTGACACCACTTTTCAGCACCAATTAACGTACATCTACCGCAAAATTGGCTCCAGCGCGGCCCGGTTTTCGGTGAGCCATTGGTGAATATCCGTCACGATTTCGCGGATGCCGAGTTCGGGTTTCCAGCCGGTCAGCTTCGTTACGTTGGTGTTGTCGGTGATGTAGAGCCGGATGTCGGCGGCCCGGTTTTCGGTGACCTGCGTAATCGGGATGGTTTTGCCCGTTACTTCCTGACAAATGGCGGTCAGTTCCTGCAACGACGCGCTGCTTTCGACGCCACCGCCCGCGTTCAGAATCTCGCCGTTTACCGCGTCTAAATGATGTAACTGCCAGTCGATTAAGCGGTAAAGATCGGCAATGTGGAGCATGTCGCGGGTTTGTTTGCCCGTACCGCCGTAGCCGATATACGCCAGTTTCTGCTCGAAAAAATGCTTGGCAATCCACAGCACCATCACACCCTGATCGACTTTACCCATCTGCCACGGACCGGTGATGACCCCGCACCGGTTAATCACCGTTTTCAGTCCGTAAAACTCATTGTATTCCTGAATGATAAGTTCCGACGCCAGCTTGGTCGTTCCATACAGCGACCGTGCTCCGGTAAGCGGGAAATCTTCGGCAATGCCCCGCGACGATACGCCCGGAACCGGTTGATTATCAGTCAGTACAAAGCGCGTATCGGCTTCCTCGAAGTTGAGGGTTTCGATGGTTTTGATGGGGTAAACGCGGCTCGTTGACAGGAAAATAAAGCTGGCTTTGTGCTTCAGCGCGTAGTTCAGGCAATTGACCGTACCGAACAGATTGGTATTGATGAGGTAGTCGGGTGTGCCATCCAGACCCGCCAGAACAGATGGTTCGGCAGAGGCTTCGATAACGGTATCGACGGCGGGGAGTGCGTCAAAATCCTCTTTGTTCCGAATATCGCCGTGCAAAAACTCGATGCCAGCCGCTTTGAGCCGGGCCAGACTTAGTTCCGAACCGCGTCGTTTAAGGTTATCGAGCGCGAAAATCTGGTAGTGCGGATAATTTTGCTTGAGCGAAATAGCCAGCGATGAGCCAACAAATCCGGCCCCGCCGGTGATGAGTAGTTTCATAGTTTAAATGATTGAGTGGTTGACTGATTGAGTGATTGAATAGGTGTATGCGCCAGCTATTCAATCACTCAATCAGTCAACCACTCAACATTAAGTGGTGATGCGTTTGAGCTGGATGTTTTCGACGGGGCGGATAACTAACGGCACTTTCTCGATCTTGACCGAACTGCTATCCAAACCGAACCAGCGGTCTTCGGGCGTAGTGAAGCTCTTGATGCTAAAGTAGATGTTCATGATAATCCGTTCGCGGGTGGGCAGTTCGTTTTCAAAGGAGAGAAACTTCTCCAGCACGACAAACCGGAAATCGCCAATGACGTTTTGGCGGCTGAGGGACTCGTACCGGCTCGTAATGTCCACTTCTTTGTTTTTTACCATGTCTTCGATCACCTTTCGGAAGAACAGGTTAATGCGCTGCTCGACCCGGAACCCTAATTTAAACGTCACTTTATAAGCATCGTCGGGCGCAATGGTATTGACTTTATACTCCATCGTATACGGGTCGTCGGTTGTGTCGACGTGGACAAACCAATAAATGTCAGCGCGTTTGGGGCGTTTCTGGAAGATCGAATAAATGATTTTTGACTCAATTTCCGACTGCCGGGCTGCGTTGCTCATAAACACGATATGCGTAGCGTATTTCGGGATACTGATGTCGCGGCTGAGTTCTTTAATGGCCTGTGTGTACTGGTCAATTCGAACATATTCTGTCAGGCGAAGTTTGATCTGGAACGCCTGTAGCCAGATGTACATGATACTGGCAATGGACGCGCCAATCATCACCGATACCCAGCCACCATGCGGGAATTTGATGAGGTTAGCCACCAGAAACGACCCTTCAATACCCAGATAAACCGTTAAAAACAGGACCACCCACCATGCCTGATACTTGTGCGTATAGAGATAATACGACATCAGCAGCGTGGTCATCAGCATCGTTAGCGTAATAGCCAGCCCGTAGGCCGCTTCCATATTCGCCGACTCACGGAAATAAAGTACGACCCCGACGCAGCCCGCCCAAAGCAACAGATTGACGCTGGGTACATAAAGCTGGCCTTTCTGAACGCTTGGGTACCGAAGCTGAACTTTGGGCCAGAAATTAAGCCGGATGGCCTCGCTAATCAGCGTAAACGAGCCGCTGATCAGGGCCTGGCTGGCAATGACGGTGGCTGCGGTAGCAATAACAATGCCGATGGTCAGGAACCAGGGGGGCATCACCTCGTAAAACGGAACCCGTTCGGCCAGTTTCTGCCCCTCTTGACTCACAAGCCATGCACCCTGCCCGAAGTAGTTGAGTATCAGGCATGATTTAACAAAAACCCAGCTAACCCGAATGTTGGAGCGGCCGCAGTGCCCCATATCGGAGTACAGGGCTTCGGCACCGGTTGTGCAGAGAAATACGGAACCCAGCAGCCAGAACCCGCCCGGATATTCGGACAGTAGCCACCAGGCATAATACGGATTGGCAGCCGCCAGAATACCCGGTGCCTGAACAATTTGAAGAAGTCCCAGCGTCCCCAGCATGACGAACCAGACGAGCATAATCGGCCCGAAAGCCGTGCCCACTACGTTAGTGCCAAACGCCTGAATCAGAAAAAGTATGGTTAGAATGGCAATAACGATCTCAATAATCTGCAGATGCGTTATGGCCGGGTAAAGCAATCGAAGCCCTTCCACCGCTGACGAAACCGAAATAGGGGGTGTAATAATCCCATCGGCCAGCAGGGCGGCCCCCCCAATAATGGCCGGGAGCGTAAGCCAGCGGGCGTGTCGCCGAACCAGCGCGTAGAGCGCGAATATGCCGCCTTCACCCCGGTTGTCGGCTCGCAGAATCAGAATAACATATTTAACAGTAGTTTGCAGAGTAAGCGTCCAGAGAACGCAGGAGAGGGCACCACGCACCACATCCGGCCGAATAATATTGTCAGGTCCGATAATAGCCCGGAGCGTGTACAGGGGTGACGTACCGATGTCGCCGTAAATAATACCCATGGCTACCAGCAGCCCGGCTGCCGAAACGGTATCTATATGCTTCTTGTCTTCCATAAAATAGGCGTACGCCTTTTGGTTCTACGAGCGGGTCAAAACGGCGCAAAGATAACCGATGTTTAGCTTCATTAATGTGAAGTCAACCGAAAGTTACAAGGGAAAAAAAGCTCAAAAAGTACGCTAATGGACGTTAATAGCCGTTCATCGACAAGTATTGTGAATCAATTGATCGTGAGTTAACCGGCTAAATAGTCGAGATACCCACTTCAGCCGAGACACAAAGTCAGATAATATACTAATTCAGTAGAGTTTATGGATGTAAGCAAAACCAAACACGCAGTTAAGTCGTATGTATATACGTATAGGAGCACCCATACGTGCTGGCTCTTCGGGTTTGTTTAATTAGGTGTAGTTGGCAGATGGCCCGTTCATGTAAACGGGCCATCTCTTTTGTGGGGAAGAAAACATGCCGAGTAGTAAATATGTGAAACATACCAGATTAAATCTGAATCGTTTTTCATAGATTGCTACGCTATCATTAGCTATACACACCGTTTCATGCCATCCCGGATAGTATCCAACAGCAATGTTCAGTTTGAACAACTGATTGATGACTTAAGCAAGCTTCCGACGTTCACAATAGGACGGGCTGCGGATAATACAATCGTTATCCCGAACGGAAAAGTCAGCGGTCAGCACGCCCGGCTGATCCAATGCACGGCTGATAGTTTTATTCTCGAAGACAACGATAGCAAAAATGGTTCGTTTGTCAACGGTATACGAATTTCCCGTAAAGTAATTGATAGAAAGGATATTATCCGAATTGCCGATGTTGATTTTAGCATAGAACAGCTACTTAATCTACGAAAAACGGAACCCGTCAAACTTCCGGTTGCCCCTCAACCCGCCCAGCCAGTTCCTACAATCTCCCCGTCCAAACCGGAAAAAGATTCATTAGATTATACGCGTCCGTTTGCCGATTTACAACAGGTATTTATCCAGTATCCTGAGCTTCGTCGCGACTGTCGGAATCGTGAGAAAATGATTCGTACGGGCAGTGTTATTCTCTCCTCGATTGTGGGCGTAAGTGCGGTTTTAACAACAGCAGGATCGGCTTTGTCGCTCCTTCAAATGATGTCGGGGGCCGGTCTAAGTATGCTATTGCCTACGTTGTGCTCGACGCTGTTATCGACAGAAGAGAAGCTGGAAATCATCGACAAAGAATACCGTGAGCGGTATCGATGCCCTAATCCCGGTTGCCGCGACCCGTTCGGAACGCGGGAATGGGAACTGCTGGCTCAACAGAAAACCTGCCGACGTTGCCAGGCCGTTTGGGTCAGGTAAAAAAACGTCTGCTTTCTGACTTACCTTTTCTGTAGATGCCCTATTAACAGACGTCTTTCAACCTTTATCAGTCTATCAACCATGTCACAACTTTCCGATTTAACAGACCTGCAAACCGACACGCATTTCATGAATCCATCGACCACAACCCCCGTCAAATCGGGCATTAATGCTAATCAGAAGAAAGTATTGGGTATCACAGCCGCTACGTTGTTGCTGGGCGGTGCCGCCTGGGCTGTCAGCCGAAAGATTACGGAAAAACAAAACACATCTGTAGGAGATAACCCCGATGAGCCAGTAACAACCGAAACCGAAGGCCAACTTCCTGCCGACGTTGACGTAGCCGGTAAAGTGACTGACAGTATGTCGTTTGAGCAAGCCTTTGGAGCTGCTCGTGATGAGGTTGGTATGGGTGGCGTATTTAGCTGGCATGGACACTGGTACAACACATTCGAGAAAGAAGAATGGAGCGGCTTATCACTAACGCAACGCCAGGAATATACGGAAATGGTTACCGGAGAGAAATTGCCGGTTAAACCCTACGGGCAACCCGTTTCCCATTCAACTGAACATGCCGGGCAACCTGTCGCCGAAACCGAACCGACCATTATTGAAGGCTACCTGAATGGCCAGCGGGTGATGGGGCTTGACTTCGACCAGGATGGCGTTATCGACACGTTGGTGATGGACGGACCCGACGGACAGACGTACCGGGTGGTAGATACAGCGGGCGATGATGGGTTGGATACGGTCTATCGTTACGATTCATTAGATGGCACACTGACCGGAGCCGTTCTGTTAGACCAGCCGTTTGTGCTGTCAAACGACGATTTCAGCCAGCATCTGGAAAATACCATGTCGCGGGAAGTAGTCGATTCAATCCTCGAACCGGATGCGTCTACAGGAACTCCGCCCACCGACGATGACGTGGTTGATGCGCCAGACGAGGATGACAACATTTATTTGGCTGATGCACATGAGCCGGATGATACGTATGTCAACAATGCAGATGTTCATGACATGGACGAATAACAGGCATGAGTGGATTTAAAACAACACTTATCAACTGCCGGCAATGTAGCCGGCGAATTATGGTTCGGGCTGTCGATGCTGAGCGGGGTTTGATTACTTGTTCGCATAGCGGGTGCGGAGCTGTCAATGTACTACAAATGGCCTTTCATTACGATGAAGCGATTGTGCAGGGATTGCCCGGATTTGGGCAGTTAACCTACTTAGGCGAGACTGAAGTCGTGCATCCGCTCCGGTTTGGACCTAATGTTATTGGCACCGCTGATTCCTGCAGCGTTCAGATCGCTCGTTTTGTGCACAATGGCCGGTGTTTCATCAGCCGCCGACATTGTACGCTAACCGTCACGTTCGATAAATGGACCGGCCAATTGCGTTATCAACTTCAGGATGGAGCTGTCGATGCGACCGGCCAAACCATGCAATACAGCCTGAACGGCACATGGCTCAACACAATGCCTTTGCAGAAAACCGAAATTATCGACGTTGGCGACGGTGAACAGATCACCCTCGGTGGCATCGACCGCTTTCGCCTGACGCACTACGCCATACCAGCCGCCATGCTCGATACGTATAAAGTCGGCCTGGATTTCAACCCCGACCGTACGCAATAACTATGAAGATCAATCATGCGCTGCCGTTGGCTTTCTCGCACATTGGCCAGCGAAGCATCAATCAGGATACGCTGTACCCGACTGTTAACGGGGCAACAGAACAAACAGAACTTTTTGTTGTGTGCGATGGCATGGGCGGGGCCGATAAAGGCGAAGTAGCCAGCCAGTTGCTCTGTGACGCCATAGTACAATATGCATCGTCTATGGATTACCCGATTTTTGATTTGGTGCATCTTCATACCGCGCTTGGCTTAGCCTACGAAGCGTATCATGATTATTTGAGTCAACACCCGTTTGTGAGCCGGATGGGATCAACGCTCGCGTTGCTGCAATTGCATGAACAGGGTGCTACGGTGGCGCATATTGGCGATAGTCGGGTGTATCAGTTACGGGATGGCGAAATTATTTTTCAGACGCAGGATCACCGGCAGGTAAATGACATGGTGGAAGCCGGAATCATTACGGCTACACAGGCCCTGACGCACCCCTGGCGAAACCGGCTGAGCCGGGCCGTAGTAGTCAGTTCGACCGATGGTGATGGTACATCAGCCCGGCCTACGCCAGCTATTACAGTCCTGACCGACATTCGGGCGGGCGACTACTTTTTTATGTGTACCGATGGCGTACTGGAAACGATTGATGACTATACATTGACATCGTTGCTCGCCAGCAATATGCCCGATCAGGCTAAAGCCGAATCGTTACAGGCTCTCTGTAGTGAGCAATCGAAAGACAATTATTCGGGGTATCTGATTGGCATCAGCTATGTGGCACAAACAGAGTCAGTTCCGTCCATCGGTATCGTAAAAAACTATGCTGATTAACGTACTGGCTGCTTTGCTAACGCTGCTCAATTGGCAGGAGCCGATAACTACGGGACAAACGTATGCCGTAGTCATCGGCATTTCCGATTATCAAGCTCTTTCGTATTCAACGGGTGACCTACGCTTTGCCGACCGCGATGCCCGTCAGGTTGCTGCCTTTTTGCGAAGCAAACCGGGTGGAAGTGTACCCGCGTCTCGCATCCGTCTGCTAACGAACGGGCAGGCGACCCAGGCAACCATTAATCAGGCCTTAACGCTTTTTCGGCAAGCGGGCGCAAATGACCGGGTTGTTCTTTATTTTTCGGGTCACGGTACGCCCGATAGTTTTGTGCCGTATGATGCGCGTCCGGGCGATACGAACAGGCTATTGACGTATCGCGCCATCAAAGCCGCTTTTCACGACGCCAAAGCCGCAACCAAACTTTGCATTGCCGATGCCTGCCTGTCTGGCGGAATAACCCGGCAACAGACAGGCCGATCTACCATAGCCAGCCCGGTTGCTGATGGGAGTAACGTAGCTATGTTGCTGGCAAGTCGATCTACCCAAAGTGCGGTTGAAGAAGGACGATTAGCCGGGGGCACGTTCACTTATTTCTTGCTGAAAGGATTGGCGGGTCAGGGCGATCTGGACGGCAACCGAATCGTAACAATACGGGAGTTGCATAAATACATAGCTCCGCAGGTGAAGAGGAGGACAAAAGGCAGGCAGACACCGGTTTTTTATGGACGTTTCCCGGATGACCTTCCCTTAGCCTATCTTTAATTCAATTCTATAAGTATATTGCTATGCCATACCATGAATAAAACGTTTACGTCTTTTAAAGATTTTAAACAACGTTACCCCATTCGCCCCAATGATGAGGGGGCACTGTTGGGTAGCGGTTCGTATGGGCGGGTAATAAAGGTTGAAGATCAGCTTGAAACAGAGTGGGTTGCCATAAAAATCAGTGAGTTTAAAGGCAATGATACCAAGTCGCTGAAAGCCGAAGTCGAACTGGCGCAGCGCGTTCCCCGACAAACCAACATTGCCCGTTACGATGCCTGTTACCGGTTTGAAACCGACACCAGCATCAGCGATTTCGCCATCATGAAATACTACCCGGATGGCAATCTGGCTGACCTGCTCCGACGCATAACGCTCTCACCTGCTCAGATTTACGAAATCACACAAGGAATTTTACTGGGCCTTCAGCACCTGCACCGTCAGCGGATCGTTCACCGCGATTTCAAACCGGCCAATATTCTCATCTCGCGTGATAATGCCGGACGGTTCATTCCTAAAATCGCCGATTTTGGGTTGAGCAAGTTAGTGCGGGACGACGAACTCGACAGTTCTGATTTCGACCTGAGCGACGGGCGCGGTACACCATCCTACAAAGCTCCCGAACAGATTGAAGGCAGTCGGGTAAGTTTCAACCTTGATTTGTGGGCGTTCGGCGTCATACTGTACGAGATCATGACCGGCGAAAAGCCGTTTCGTGCCGACCTGCGGAACAGCAGCGAACAGTCGGCACGGCGCGAGATCGAGAAGAAGATTATAACGGTCGAATTGCCTGATCGCATCAACCAGATTGCCGAGCCGTATAACGCTATGATTCGGCGGTGTTTGGTGCGCGACATCCACGAGCGTGTTCGTAAAGAGGATGAACTGCTGGACTTGCTGGACGGTATTCCGAACCTGCTGGCCGGGGCTAAAACGTTTGTTGCCCAGCAGCAATACAAAGAGGCTCTTGCCCTGTATGAGCAGGTTCTGGCTAAACGGGAAGGGCATTCCGAAGCACACAAAGGGCTGGACGAGTGTACGTTAGCTATTGGGCAGCAACACCTGATTGATTCGTTAACTGATGCCGACAATCTGGTTGCTCAACATCAGTTTGAGCAGGCTAAAAGTCGCTATGAGCAGGTGCTGCAACTCGACCCCGCGCAGGAATCCGCCCTGCGCGGGTTGACTTTGTGTGTTGAGCAATTGCGGCCTAAACCACTGGCCGAACCCGAATTAACCGACCTCTATCGGGAAGAAAAGACCGACGTTTACGTACCACCACCCGCACCGGTTGCACCAAAAATTACGGCAAAACCGGCTTCGGTAAATAAGGCCAATCTGCCTGAGAAATTTAAAAATGCCCCGCCCGTTCAACGTAGCGTAGTGCCTGAACCGGCTACTATTCAGTCAGTTGTCGGTGTTCCCGGTCGGGCTTTCCCGTGGCGCATTGTGGCACCAATAGCTGTGGGAGTTGGCGGAATTGGGTTGTATTTAATGCTGAGCAGCACAGGTACAGGACCAACAGGCAGTACTCAGCAGTTAGGCAGTACCTCAGTAGCAGGGGTTGTTCCTTCGATTAATATTAATCCTAAAACTACACCTGCTACGGAAGCAATTCCACTAAAGCCACTGCTCAACGAGTCGAAAGCCGCGCTCGACAAACGAATTGACATTGCGCTTGGCAAAGCAAGGCTGGCATATCGGCAGAAAGATTACGAAGGGGTTATTGTGATGACAAACAGTGCGTTACTTCTCGATCCAGCCCGCCGGGACGTAGCGCGGCTGCGGGATATTACTCAGAAAGAAATTGAACAGAAAAAATTGGCCAGTGAAAAAGTAACGGTTCCGGCCAATCCAGTTCCAGAGCCACGGAAAGAAGTTGTGCCAACGCCAGAAATTGAGAAGCCCAAAGTTCCTGAACCCGTTGCCAAGGACAACGCAAAAAGTGCTAAAGAGGAAGCACAGGAAAAATACGATCAGTTGGTTGAGGAAGGGCTGAAAGCTATTACCAATGGCAACAACAACAAAGAGAAAGCTATTTCCGCATTTAATAAAGCCGAGGAACTGGCGAAAAATAATGACTTGAACACAGGCAAAGCTGGCGCGGCTTACACTACCTTCTTAGCAAAAGCCAACCGAATATTTGATAATGAAGAGGAGGGCGGGAATTACGAAGGAGCGAAAGGCTGGTATAAAGTAGCCCAGGCTCTGAAAGATACCCCGGAAGTTCGACGGAAAATTAAACAATGTACAAATCAGTAAATCAATTAGTTATGCGTAAACCACTACACCCGTTTATCCTTGTTCTGCTTCTCTCCTTTAGTCTACTGCCCGCCGTTCGGGTAATTGGCGGGTCGCCAACCTCAGTTTTTGTTGTCGATGACGAATATGATCGGTACAAAAAAAGAGGAGACGATTTCTTTAAAGAAGGCCGCTATGTTGAGGCCCGTCGGCAATATCAGAACTGCCTTGAAGTACCCGGCTTTGAAAATGATACCTACGCAAAAGGACAAATTCAGGAATGTACCACCGGGCTGGCACTGCGTCAACAGGCTGAAGATGCGCTGCGGCAGAGCAAGGGCCAGGAAGCGATTCGGCTGTTTGCCCAACTGTTGAATCTTAATCCTGACGATGCCATTACAAAAGCGCAGTTATCGGATTATCATGAGCGCGAAGGCAACCGGCTTTTTAATCAGAAACGGTATCTGGAGGCCAAAAGCAATTATATCGAAGCCCTCAAGTATGCTACGGCTGTAAAGAAAGAATCGCTGGTCATTCAAATACGGACTATTGATACTCAGTTGAAGCCTGCCAAACTAATTGGCTTAAAGGTGCTTACGGGTGTGGTAGCAGTGGGTGCGGGTGCGTATGCATTGCTCCTGCGGAACGATTACCAAACGAAAATAGGCGCATTGAGCCAAATCAGCCAGACCGCCGACCCCACAGGCAGTGGAGAAATTGCCAACCCCGATACGTACCGTCAGTATGATGACGCCTACAAGGCTGCGGAAGCCGCCCAGCAAAAAAACGGTTTGTTCAAAGCCTGCATCGGTGTGGCGGCAGTGGCTACCGTTGCAGAATTGTATTTGCTATTGCACAAGCGGAAACCCCGTACGACAACACTGTATTGGACGCCCTCGTCGCAGTCGACAGGGTTGGCTATTGGTTACACATTCTGATTTTATTCCACACTAATTTTCTTATTCATAATGAAGAAATTACTCACTTATCTGAGCGTTGTTTTTCTATTCACCTTCAGTGGAGCCTTAATGCTGAGTTGTAATGAATGGGGCTTACCCTCGCGCAAATCGAAGCGGGAATGTGTAAAGCCAGCGGGCAACCTGACAACCAATGTTCAACAACGGAAAGTTGATTTCTCAATCACGGGCAACAGCGGCACTATTGACCAGGTGAAGTGGGATTTTGGCAACGGAAGCACCACCATAACCAGTGGCCTGACGGTCAGTTATACCTATCCAGCATCAAACACGTACACTGTCAAAGCTACCCTGACGAATACCTGCGGCATTGAAACAATAATTCAGCAGACAATTTCGGTGAGCGACGCAGTTCTCCCAGCAGTTACTTTACAGGCAATCACAACGGTCTCTACCACCTCGGCAGCAGCGGGCATGACCATAACATCCAATGGTAACGCAACCATTACCCGATATGGCATCTGCTACTCGTCCACCAATACAGTGCCGACTGTAACGGCAGACCCGAAACAAGAGATAACGGGGTCAGCAGGCGTCAATACCTCTCTCTCTATTTCGTTGACAGGCCTGTCGCCAAATACCTTTTATTATGCGCGAAGTTATGTCGAAAACTCAGTAGGCATAAGTTACAGTACTACGGTGCAAACTTTCCGGACAAACCTGAATCCCGTGGTTGTGACAAACGGTACGGCGAGTATTAGCTATAATATGGCGTCTGTTAATTTTATTGTACAAAATTCCGGTAATCCAGCCGCTATACAATACGGTATCTATCACTCATCGGAAACCAATATTCCTGATGTGAATAGCCCTACTGCATTAGTTGGCAACCCTACACCGGGTGCCAATATAATTGTTAATTTGAACGACCTGAAACCGAATACAATCTATTATTACCGGCCATATGCCCGTTTGGCGTCTGGTGAAATCATCTACGGGACCATTGCATCCTTCACAACGCAGCCTGACCCTGTCGCGCAGGATCTAATTGCCAACGTCACCTTCAATGAGCGGTCGCTCCAAGATATTAGTGGATTTAATAATCACGTTCAGTTGAAAGGTACAACCTTTACAACAGACCGTAAGGGCAGGACAAACTCGGCTATATTGTTGAATGGTTCGGGTGATTACTTCTTCATGCCTGACAACAGTAGTCTAAACCCGGAAGCACTTTCAATAAGTATCTGGATCAAACCGGCTCAGTTGTCGGGTGGAGTGAATGGGCGGATGCAGATTTACAATAAAGCCCGCTTTAGTGATGGTTTACCGCAAACGTATAGCTCATTAATCAAATTAGAGAACGATATCGGTCCTCAGCTTACGTTCATCACAGACATCAAGCAGAATAGTAATTGCGTGGGAGGTGTAGGCTGGCAGAGTTTTCCGTTTACCAAACCTGTTGAACCGGATACCTGGTATCATCTCGTATTTACCTATAGTGGCCGGTCGGCACGGATGTACTTTAACAAAACGCTGGTATTTGAAACCAACAATTTGCCCGCTGATAAAATGGATTCCTGTCCGGGTGGGGAGTTGAAGTTTGGCGCACAGTATCAATCGCTTCCTTGGTATTTCAAAGGTGCTATGGACGATATTCGTATTTATAAGCGGGCATTGACGTCCAACGAAGTACAGACGCTGTTTAATCAATAAAATTTGTAATTGTGTTGTGCGTGGTATCAGTTTCTCAATGCTGACACCACGCACAACACAATTACGTCAATCAATCTTCCGCAGCACGCGCTGTGCCAGTGATTGGAATGGATGGGCCTTGTCGGTACTGATTTGCTTCAGCATCGGCAGGGCCTTTTTCGTTTGCCCGTTTTTGACGTAAGCCAATGCCAGAAACCACTCGGCTTTTTGCCGGAGTTTTTCAGAGGGAGCAGCCTGTGCTTTGATTAGCAATGGTATGGCGTCTGCCGGTTGTTTATTTGCCAGATAGCTCAAGCCTAAGAAGTAGTTTTTGTAGTGAATCGTCTGCTTGTCGGCGGGTAGCGTTTTTAACTGCTCGATTACATTGTCATACTTTCCGGCTTTGTAGTTGGTCAGCGCGTCCAGAAACTGCGTACGCGTTTCCGGTGAGACCTTGCCCGATGGGAAATCTTTTATCAACTGATCGGTTTGGTCGGGCGAAAACGTTTCGGCATACGCCATATCCGTCTGACGATCAGTGGTTTGCTGATACGTATAATAACCAACGCCCAGCACGGCCACTACCGATGCAGCCGCTGCCCAGTATCGCCAGTTGCTTAAGGGCCGAACAATTGTCTGATTGACAGGCGTTACGTCGGCGGTAACTGTCGTTGCTTTATATTGATTTCTGGCCCGCTCTAACGCCCGTTCGATGCCCATTGCCCGCAAACCCAGCCGGATGTCGCGCTGCCGGTCGACCTCTTCCCGAAGCTCGGCATCGACCCGCAAATCGTTTTCAAACGACGCCCGATCCGTTGCCGACAGTTCGTCGGTCAGATACGCTTCAATGATTTCATATTGATCTTCCGATAGCTTCATAATCCCTGCTGCTTTGCTGTTTGCTGATAAAACGCTTTCATTTTTTCGGCGCAGTCATACCGTTTCGATTTCACCGATGATTCTTTCATACCCAGCCGCTCTGCAATTTCCCGTAAGGATATTTCCTCTACATAAAACCAGTCAAGTAGTTTCCGGCACTCCTCTTTAAGTTGACCGAGCGACTGCTGAACGGCATTCACTACGTCCATTCGTTCTAAGTCTTTTACAACATCGGCGGTGTCAATGGCGTCGATGCCATCGGGCATACTCGTTCGTGTTCGTAGCCGGGCCGACTTCAACTCAGTGAACCACACGCATTTACAATAGTCAAAGAGCACGGTCGTAACGCGCGTTCCTGCCTGAAACTGGTATTTTCCGGTTTCTATATTGAGCAGAAAATTGAGCATTCCTTTCTGAAAAGCATCTTCAGCGTCCATTTCTGAGCCGCTATTCGTCAGCATCCAATACCGAAAAGAAGGATAGGATTCTGCATACAAAAACTGATATGCCCGCTCATCGCGACGGCTCAGCGAATCGTACAAGTCACGGTCGGTTGAGTAAATGGGTAATGGTCTGGTTGACATAATGGCTGTAGAATGGGCGAAGATAAACCCCGATACGCTTTCCTGTTACTCAACAACCAATAATCAATTGATAGGCGATACCATGAAAAGGTGAGTCAGAATAAAATTTTAATAATTTTTCTCTGACCTGACTCACCTTTTTGCCCTTCCGCCGATAGACAGTGGAAATCAAACGAACACACCATGACTCCAGTTCAACCTTCCGATGTTACGTCGCAGGTCAACCCCGACGATTACTACTTCTACCACACGATTGATTTGCCCGGCCTGGGCGAAATGAAAGGCGAATGGGATTTACGAATCTCCCCTGATGATTACTTGGGAAATATTGATTTAACGAACAAGCGTGTCCTGGAAATGGGTACGGCCAATGGGTTCCTCTCATTTTATATGGAGAAGAAAGGGGCTTCCGTAGTCAGCTATGATTTGTCGCCGGAGAACGATTGGGATATCGTTCCTTTTGCTCACAAAGATGGAGCGGCCTGGGCACCCGAGCGAAAGAATCACATCCGAAAGCTCAACAATGCATACCGGTTGAGCCACTCCTTGCTGAACTCCCGTGCGGAGTTGGTGCATGGCACTGTGTATGCCATTCCAGAATCGGTCGGGTTGGTCGATGTCAGTACGTTCGGCAGTATTTTGCTTCATGTGCGGGACCCGTTTCTGGCCTTACAGCAAGCCGCCCGAATCACCAAAGAAACCATTGTGGTTACGGAGATTCTGGACAATAACCGCCAGAAAATTATTAACCGCCTGTTTGGCTGGCTAAGCAATGCCACTGTGCGGAAAATTCGCCATAAACTTCTTGGGCCGTCCATGATCTTTCGGCCTATCACATCTATCGGCCATCCTGAAGAAACGTGGTGGCACTTGACTCCTGAATTACTCGAACAGTTTTTAGCCGTGCTGGGCTTTGGTGATGTTCAAATTAGTTACCACAACCAGTTTTTCGCTCAGCACAACAAGAGCCAGCTTATGTACACCATAGTCGCCACCCGAACGGTGCCTATGTAATTGGAAGAAGGGTGTTTTTCGACTCTTCACCAACGCGTCAGCTTTCCAATTCTATCCACAACAGGCGTTATGCTTCTGGTCGTGTCAGCCGTGCATTGACACAATCAGAAGCCTAATCCACACCATCAAGACATCTGAATTATTCATGGACGTTTCCTCAAAATATTTCCTGTTACTCAGGAAACCAGGCCCTTATTGGCCAAAGTATTGCTGGAATTTTTTGATCGACGTTTATCGGGTTGGTAAATTAAGAGAAATTCTCTCATTTGTTTTATGGGAAATTAATCACAGATGTCACTTCTATAAGGTTGGTCGTCAGTATATTAAGTTTACAGCAGGCACCCCTTTATCAATCACGGTCGACGGATTTCGCGCCACGGGAGAGGTTATCCGCAGTCCGTTTTTAGCCGCACAGGGATTATGCTTTCAGTCAGTAGCCATCGACTGGAAATATTGCTGCCAGACAGCAGACGGAATACTTTGGGGCTGTTGCTTTTCCCATGCAAACGCGCTCTATTGCAGCCATGACCAAAGCCAGTCGGCGGTTCTGGTCTGCGAGTTTGAGCATCCTATAACATCGTTATTTATTAGCCAGCGCAACATACTCTTCGTTTGCTCTAATGGGGTTATTTATAAAAGTGATAATGAGGGTAAGTCATTCAGGACGGTCTTGCAACTCTCGACGCCCATTAGCTATTTTCTGTTCAACAACGGCATGACCGAACTGCCGGATCATACACTGATGATTGGTGAATATGGTTCGATCTGGCATGGAAAAACGTGGCAGAACCTGGCTTTTTTGTATTACTCGTTTGATGGGGGCGAAACCTGGATAATGTCTGATTTTCTGATGGAACAGGGCGTAAACAAGCACATTCATTTGGTGAAGTATTGTGCCCATTTGGACGCTGTGTTTTTGACCGATGGCGATAATAAAAAACAGGTCTGGGTAAACAAGTCCCTGACCCATTTCAACAAACAGATGAATTGGCGAACAGATGGCTGGCACTTAATCAATAAATACCATCATCAGACGGGCGGCTATATGTCGATGGCAGAAACCGGCACGACTGTGTTGCTGGGCAGCGACTACTTAGGGGGGACAAACTTTATTGTCAGAACATCAGACGGTAAGCGATTTAAAAAACTGGTGTTACCTGATCCATATCGCCGAAGCCCCATTATGAACATGGTTGCCCGGCAATCGGCGTTCGGAGACGAAATCTGGGCTGTCTCCTACAGTTGCCTTTCTGGTAAGGCTAAAAGTCTGTTGATGTGTACTAATGATTCGGGCAAAAACTGGGCGCGGGTAATCGAATTCGACGGTACGACGCATGAGGTTCGCTTGGTCAGCTCTTCGGTTAATTCCTCAGATGAACTTTATATTTCCATAACCGAATTCGGTAATCAACCGGATCAGCATCGCCACTGTGTTTATAAATTGGAACCAGATTCTGTAACTCCAGCACCTTACTTAAGCAAACGTATCCCACAGCAAATATCCGTTTAGGCCAATAATAATGACGGCAACGGCCCACGATAACAGCCACACCCAGACTGGATTGGCGAAACGACCCATTTTAGCTTTGTCATTCGTAAACTGTACCAGCGGCACCACGGCAAAGCTAAGTTGCAGCGACAGAATTACCTGACTCAGCACCAGCAATTCACTCGTGCCCTTTTCGCCATATAAAACGGCAACAACTAAAGCCGGGACAATAGCGACTAAGCGCGTAATAAGTCGACGCAGCCAGGGCTTAAGCCGCAGATTCAGAAAGCCTTCCATCACAATCTGACCGGCCAGCGTGCCCGTCAGCGTGGAGTTTTGACCCGATGCCAGCAGGGCTACGGCAAACAAAATACCCGCCAGTTTGACGCCCAAAATCGGGTCGAGCAGCCGGTGGGCATCGGTAATGTCGGCTACTTGCTGATTGCCCGAAAAGTGGAACGCGGCTGCTGCCAGAATCAGGATGGCCGCGTTTATGAAAAAAGCCAGAAACAGCGACACCGTGGAGTCAATGGTGGCGAATTTGATAGCCGACTTACGACCTGCGTCATTTCTCGGAAAATCGCGGGTTTGCACGATGCTGGAGTGCAGATAGAGGTTGTGCGGCATGACCGTTGCGCCCAAAATGCCAATGGCAATATACAGCATACCCGGATTGGCAACGATTTCAGGACGCGGCACCAAACCCGACAGGACACTGGCGATGTCGGGTTTGGATACGAGCAACTCATAACCGAAACAACCCACAATCAGGAAAATCAGGCTGGCAACGATGCGCTCAAGCAATTGAAATCCTCTATTCTGTAAATAGAGAAGCAGCAGAACATCTAATGCTGTTATCAAAATGCCGACCGTAAGCGGCAAGCCAAACAACAGATTAAGCGCTATGGCCGAGCCAATTACTTCGGCCAAATCGCAGGCGGCAATGGCAATCTCGGCCAAAATCCATAAGATAAAAGCGGTAGGGCGACTAAAATGGTCGCGGCAGGCCTGTGCAAGGTCGCGGCCGGTGGCGATGCCCAGTTTGAGTGCCAAATGCTGAAGCAGTATGGCAAACAGGTTGGAAATCAGCACGACCGACAGCAGTCGATACCCATACCGTGCCCCGCCCGCAATGTCGGTAGCCCAGTTGCCGGGGTCCATATACCCAACCGCCACCATCAGGCCGGGGCCAATGTAGGCACGCAGGGTTTTGAAAAAGCCCGCACCAACCGGCACATGAACCGAACTATGTACGTCGGATAGAGAATTTGCGTTACTCTCCTGCCGCCAGCCTTTTGCCGATGTATCCGGCTTTGTAATCACTTCCATTTTATTACTACACGTTGAATGCCAAAGCAATTATGTCTGTACGGGTTAGTCAATCAAACCGGGCATCGGCACTAAGCAGCACAGGATAGCCAGTATACTGATAACGCAGTAAAGATAAGCATTGTTGAAATAAAAATTTAGATTAGTCTAAATTTTTAGAAAGTTTAACATAAAAACTACCTTTGTAGGCAAACTGTTTTCATTCTGTTAACCGTTGTGCATACGAGCCGTCTTTTTCATGCATTCGTTCACTGAAGAAAATTACCTGAAGACCATCTATTACCTTGCCAACCGGCAGCAGGGCGAAGTCAGCACGAATGCGCTGGCCGAAATGACGGCGACCAAAGCCGCTTCGGTAACGGATATGCTCAGGAAACTGGCAGAAAAACAGTTGATTCATTATAAAAAATACCAGGGTGTTCGGCTGACGGACGAAGGTGAACGACTGGCGTTACAGGTCATTCGGCGGCATCGGCTCTGGGAGGTTTTTCTGGTTCAGAAACTCGGTTTCGGCTGGGATAAAGTCCATGAGATTGCAGAAGAACTGGAACACATTCGGTCGGAAGAACTGGTTTCCCGATTAGATACGTATTTGAGCCATCCGCAGTTTGACCCGCACGGCGACCCGATTCCGACACCTGCCGGACAGATGCCCCAAACAGGCTACCGAAAACTATCGGAGGTGGCGGTAGGAGAGGGCGTTTGCCTGATGGCCGTGCTTGAACACTCGACCGAATTTTTACAACACCTCGACCACTCGAATCTGTCGCTGGGCTGCACCGTCACGGTAAACGAAATTAACACCTTCGACAAATCGGTGCTGGTGCAGGTCGAAACGGGCCGTACGGTGTTTGTCAGTTACGAGGTTGCCAAAAACTTACTGGTTAATTAGTTTACACGTGGTGTCGGTTTCTTAAAACCGACAGGCGAAACAGTCCAACGTGTCGGTTTTGAGCGGTCCGCCGTTGCGGAAACCGACACCACAAAAAATGAAGCTTCTCGACGGATACATTCTCAAGCGTTTTCTGCAAACCTACATCTTCGTGGTGCTGGTCATTGTGCTGGTGGTGGTGATGATTGATTACACCGAAAAGGTGGACAATTTTCGCAAGACACACGCCCCCGGCAACGAAATTCTGTTGGATTACTACTTCAATTTCGTTCCCTACTGGGCCAATTATATCAGCCCGCTGATGGTCTTTATTGCTACCGTCTTTCTAACGTCGCGGCTGGCGGCACGTACCGAAATCATTGCCATTCTGAGTAGTGGCGTCAGTTTTATCCGGCTGCTGTTTCCGTATGTGCTGGGGGCGTCGGTGCTGGCCGTAGCCACCTATTTCATGGTTAACTACCTGATTCCGAAAGCCAACAAAACCCGCATCGCGTTCGAGGTAAAGTACATCAATGAGGCTTATACGTATTCCGGGCGAAATGTGCATTTGAAAATCGCGCCCAATACCTACGCCTACCTGGAGAGTTATAATACCCAAAGCAACATCGGCTATAAGTTCACGATGGAGCGGGTAGAGGGCAATCAACTCAAGCAGAAACTCTCCGCCGACCATATCGAGTGGGACGCCAAAAAGAAGAAATGGACCATCGTCGATTATAAAATCCGCACCATCAATGGTTTACAGGAAACCCTGACGCCCGGCACGCGCATCGACACGACGCTCAACCTGAAGCCCGACGATTTCAGCTCGGATTTTAACCTGTACGAAACCCTGACACGCCCCGAACTGAATCGTCATATTGCCCTCTTGCAAAGTCGCGGGGCAGATGGTGTGGAAACGTACCTGCTCGAAAAATACAGCCGCGATACCCGGCCCTTTGCCATCATCATTCTAACCGTCATTGGTGTCATCATGTCGGCCCGCAAGAGCCGCCGGGGCGTGGGCTGGCAAGTAGCACTGGGCTTCCTGCTGGCGTTTACCTACCTGCTGTTTTTCATGCTGGCAAAGGGCATTGCCGAGTCGGGCAACCTCAATCCCATTGTGGCAGTCTGGCTGCCAAACGCTATTTTTGCCGCTATCGGGGTACTTTTGTACAATACGATACCGAGGTGAAATTTAATGATTGAATTATAGAATGATTGAGTGATTGAATAGCTGGCGCATCCTCTATTCAATCACTCAATCATTCTATAATTCAATCATTCACTCAAATTCATGCAAAGCAAGGCGTCCTTCACCGACTATTTTCAACTCCATTTCATTGTCCTGATCTGGGGATTTACAGCTATTCTGGGCAAACTGCTGGAACCGCTCGACTCGTCGGCGGTAGTGTTGTTTCGTACGTTGCTGGCCGTTTTGGGTATGGGTGCTGTGCTGCTGGTTCGTAAACAATCGCTGGCTGTTTCGCCCACCGACCGCTGGCGTCTGCTGGCAACGGGGGGCATTATCGCCCTGCATTGGGTAGCGTTTTTTCTGGCGGCCCGGTTGTCCAACGTATCGGTTTGTCTGGCCGGTATGGCAACGAGTTCGCTGTGGGCGAGTGGGCTGGAGCCGCTTTTGCTGCGCCGGCGGGTGCGCCCCATCGAAGTGATTTTGGGGGCGGTCGTGATGGCGGGTTTGTACCTGATCTTTCGGTTTGAATTCGACAAGGGCGTTGGGCTGTCCATCGCCGTTTTTTCGGCCATGCTTTCCTCGCTGTTTACGATCATTAACAGCCGGTTTACGCAACGGTACGATGCGGTGGTTATCTCCTTTTATGAAATGATTGGAGCCTCATTAGGTGCGTTTTTTCTGTGGGTTCTGGTGCAGCGATTCGATACGTCCGGCGCGGATTCTGTGGTTCAATACGTACCCCAAACGCCTATGCAATGGGGCTGGTTACTCGTACTCTCGCTGGTCTGCACGGTGTATGCCTATACGGTTGGCATTCGGTTGCTCCGAAAATTTTCGCCTTATCTGGCCATATTAACTGTAAATTTGGAGCCGGTATATGGTATTATACTGGCTGTTCTGGTTTTTGGAGACGCTGAACGCATGACACCGGGTTTCTACATCGGCACGCTGGTCATTCTGGCTGCCGTGCTGTCGTATCCCTTCCTGAACCGGCAGTCGGCCAAAACAACCACGCCCACCGGGGGCGATTTAGAAATTGATTTGAATTAACAAGTCAGGGTACAGTTTATAGTTTGTTGTTCGTCGTTTGTGGTTCCAACTTAGGCAACTGAGTTATGAGCCAGAAACAACAAACAACAAACCGCAAACTATACACCGGCCTACACTTTTTTGCATGAAACACCCGCTCATTGACCGGCTGGCGACCATACTCGTTATTCTGCTATTCCTGCTGGCCTACGGGCCACTTGTACTGCTTTCGTTTCATAATCACCCGTCGGCTGCCGATGATTACTGCTTTGCCGATACGGCTACACGGTATGGTTTCTGGCAGGGACAGAAGTTGTATTACGATGGCTGGACCGGGCGGTATTTCTCGAATTTTCTGGTACATGGCAGTCCATTGGTGTTGGGTTGGTATGATGGGTATCGCTTCATTCCGGCTCTGATGGCAACGGCTTTGGTGGGTTCCATTTACGCGCTAATGAGCGAATTGTTTCGGGGTGAATCATTGAAAAACCGCCTGCTCGCAACGGGCGTCGTATTTTTTCTGGTTGTGCTGGCCCTGCAAAGTACCGTCGAAGCCTTCTTCTGGACAGCCGCTATGGCTACCTACACCGTCCCGACGATCCTGACGATTTACCTGCTGTCGGTTTTGATTCGCTGGTATCGACTGCCTAAAGGCCCCATAAATTGGTTAACGACCGTGTGGGCGGGGTTTCTGGTGTTTGCCATCATCGGCTCCGGCGAAACAAATCTGGTCCTGTTGATTCTGTTGCTGTTGGCCATTGCCGGATACCGGCTGGTGTTTCTCCGGCGGTTCGACCCGCTGCTGGCGGGGTTATTGCTGGTTGCTTTTGTGTCGGCATGGCTGCTGTTTCGGGCACCGGGCAACGCTATCAGGATGGGCAGCAATCAGGCGAAAGCGGGCGAATTGATTACGTCGGTGCTGTTGTCCTTTTTCTGGCTGGCCCGGTCAATGGCAGGCTGGCTGCTCAAAACGCCCATTCTGCCGCTTTCATTGCTGTTCATACCGATGGCCCGACGGGTGGTTCGGCATGGCAGCCCCGTCCGCGAGTTGTTTCTGCTCCCGGCGGGTCTGGTAACGGTCGTTTACCTCGGCTTATTAGCCGTTATGATTTTTCCGTCGTACTACGGCCTGGGTATTGCGCCGTATGCCCGAACGATGAACATCCTGTTTGTCTTTTTCGCGTTAGGCTGGTTTTATGTGCTTACGGTGTGGGTTGGCTGGTTCGACCGGCGCGGACGCCGGTTAACACCCGTTCAGAAGTGGCCGCTGCCTGTTTACGCCCTAACCGGTATCTGGCTGATTGCGAGTATTATAGGCAGTAAAGCCATCAATCAGGTTTGGCGGGACTGGCTCAGTGGCGACGCGGCAACTTACGACCGCGAAATGACCGAACGGCACCGCCAACTGCTCACATCGGCCGACACGATCCGGCTTCGACCCATCAGCGTCTATCCGCCAAGTCTGTTTGTCGAGGATATTAAGGCCGACCGAAATCACTGGTGGAACCGCTGTCAGTCAGGCTATTACGGACATAAAGTAATCCTTCTTGACTCCACCCTCACCGCCACTAAGTAAGGACTGTATGCCGTCTGTCTGCATCATTATTCCGTGTTATAACGAATCCACCCGGCTCCCTGCCGACGTGTTTCTGGCCTATGCGGGCCAAAGCACCGACGTGAATTTCTGCTTTGTGGACGATGGCAGCACCGACCAAACCCGAACCGTACTGGAGGCCATGCAAACCAAGTATCCTGACCGGATTGAGGCTCTTATTTTGCCCAAAAACGAAGGCAAAGCCGGTGCCGTGCGGGCCGGGATGCTGCATTGTGTTGGTAAGTCATTCGAGTACCTCGGTTTTTTAGATGCCGACTTAGCCACCCCGCTGGAAGCCATCGCCGATTTGGCCGCCGTGCTGACTGCTACCCCGGCTCTTGATTTGGTGATGGGGTCACGGATTAAGTTTCTCGGTGTCGACATCCGGCGCGACCCCTTCCGGCATTACGTTGGCCGGGTAATCGCCACCATTATCAGCAACATTCTGAAACTGCCCGTTTATGATTCGCAGTGCGGGGCCAAACTATTCCGGTCTGGTATTGTGGCGGAGTTATTTCGGGAGCCATTTATCAGCCCGTGGCTGTTCGATGTGGAGTTGCTGGCCCGCCTTACCCGGCACCACGGTCGTCCGGGTGTGCTGGCGCATATTGCCGAATTTCCGCTCCGGCGGTGGATCGAGCAAAGTGATTCACGCATTGGTTCAGACTATGTATTCAGAATGTGGTATGAATTGTACCGAATCCAGCGAAAATACCGAAACGTATGAGCCGCCTATATCACTTACTGGCGTTTCGTCCGCTGACAACGGCTTTGTTGGTACTGCCCATGGTGGGTTTCTTTGTCTATTTTTTCGCACTGCGTTATAACATTCCCTGGTTTGATGAGTATGAAAACATTCCTTATTTTCTGGATCGGTTTCTGAATGCCCATTCGGTGGAGGAGCGCGTGGCGGCTCTGGTGCGGCCCAATAACGAACACCGGGTTGTGTATGCCCGTCTGGTGGTGCTGTGTCAATATTTTCTGACCGGCAGACTGAATTTTGCCAACCTGATGCTGTGGGGTAACATGGCTTTAGTACTGATCTTTTTTCTGCTCTATCGCGCCCTTCGCCAGCGCGGGGGACCGTCGGCTCCGGTGCTGATTGGTTTATTGCCGGTTCCCCTTCTGCTTTTCACCGCTCAGAATTATCTGCTGACCTTCACAGCAATCTATACGCTTCAGTATTTAGCCATTATTGCGCTTGTGATGCTGACGTTATTCGTGCTGGCTGCTAACCGCCGGTATATGTTTGGTCTGGCGTTGGGTTTGGGTCTGCTCAGCACGTTCAGCATGGGCAACGGCTTGCTGCTATGGCCCGCCGGAGCCGGAATGCTGTTTCTGCAACGGCGTTGGCTGGCGTTGGGTATCTGGCTGGTTGTTGGCGCGATAGGGGGGTATTTGTATTTTTTAGGTTATCCGGTTCAACAGGGTAATGCAGAAGGGTTCACCTACGTACTGGCGCATCCCGGTCAGATTGTGGCCGGATTTCTGATTTTTGCGGGCAGCGTTTTTGACTTTTTCCCCGCCCTGCCTGTCGAAAATCGTATCCACCTGCCGTTTGTTGCCGGATTGATTCTGGTGTCGGGTCTTGCTTACTGGCTGATAAAGACAAGTCTTCAGGCCAGAAAAAACACGTCTTTTTTCGATGTGTTTATTGTCGGCATCGTGCTGTTCCTGCTGGCCAATATCGGCTTGATCGCCTTTTTTCGAATCCGGTTTTATTTCGGAATGGTGCTGCACAGCTCCTACCGGACGTATGCGATGGTTTTGTGGGCGGTGGCCTGTGTACTGCTCTACAGCCGATTGTCCGAAACCGCCCGAAAACGAGTCTGGCCGGGTGTGTGGCTGCTGTTTGTCGCGGTCAATGTCGTTAGCTATTTTACTTATCTGCCCGAAGCCATCGAACGCCGAAAACACATTCAGGGCATGGTATTTAACCAGGTACACAGCGATATTGGGCTTGGCGGAAGTCGCAATACGGAACTGGCTCGCTATATCTCAAATCTGCTGGTTCTGATGGAGAAGCAAAACTGGTACAGCCTGCCTAATCCCATCATTACGCCTGATGAAAAAAAATTATCTGAACTGGGTCCGGTCACGCTGCTAACGAAGCCATTCGATGTGCTTCAAAAGCCTGATTACGTAGTGGTGAGCAGCAATGAGCCGGACTACAATCCCGGACTGAATAAGGGTAACTACCTGATTATGAGATCAAAAAGATATACTTATGTGATGTTTGCCAATAAGAACCGACCCCTCGGCCACAACCCCTGGCAGGTAGCTCCGGGTTTTACGGCCGCTATGCCAAAATTAATGATTCAGGCCGGACGTTATCAGATAGGCTTTTTCCGTACGTATCCCGACCATAGCGACGTTCAGTTTACAAATCAGTTTGTTGAGGTAAAGTAAATGCCCGTTCTCTGAATCCATACCCGTATCTGTTTTGCGTATGCGAAGGTGTTGGCCGGTTTTTAGAATGAAAAGGTTTACTTTTGCAAGCCTCCGACCCAATTGCTACTGTTTTGTTGAATCCACAGATTTCTATTATAGCCCCACTCTATAACGAAACCGAGTCATTTCCTCGTTTGGTTACCCGGTTAAACGCCGTTATGGAGGCATCGCCATTAGCCATTGAAGTGGTTTTGATTGACGACGGAAGCCGCGATAATACGGCGGTTTTGATGCAGCAACTGGCCCTGACCGACCGCCGTTATCAATGCGTATTTCTGTCGCGAAATTATGGGCATCAGATTGCCCTCACGGCGGGTATTGCCTCCGCCTGCGGGACTGAAGCGTTATTCATCATCGACGGCGATTTGCAGGACCCGCCCGAACTCCTCACCGAGTTTTATCAGAAATATCGGGAAGGTTATGACGTGGTCTATGCGGTGCGAAAAAAGCGCAAAGAAAACTGGTTCAAACGAACGGCTTACTCAATGTTTTACCGCCTGATGCGGTCGATTTCCTATGTCGATTTGCCGTTAGACAGCGGTGATTTTTCGCTCATAAGCCGCCGGGTAGCCGATGTGCTGACCCAGATGCCCGAAGAAAGTCGGTTTATCCGGGGAATGCGGAGTTGGATTGGCTTTCGGCAAATCGGCGTCGAATACGAACGTGACGCCCGACTGGACGGCGAGTCGAAATATTCGTTCGGTATGTTACAGCGACTGGCGTATAATGGTATTTTCAATTTCAGCGAATATCCGGTCAAGATTATCACCCGGATGGGCATGTTCACGATTGGTATTGCCGGGTTGTATCTGATCCAAACGCTCATCAAACGATTTATCTACCATGATGTGCCACAGGGGTTTACGGCTCTTTTATTCGTTATTATTCTGTTCAGTGGCGTACAGTTGATTGCCCTCGGCCTGATTGGCGAATATGTGCTGCGTATCTTTTTTCAGGCTAAAGGTCGTCCGCTTTATGTAGTTCGGGAGGTAATCCGGCTGCAACAGCGACAGCCATTATCGGGTAGTAATAACTCACCATTGCCCAATGAATCCCGCCCTTTAATGAATCAATAGGCCTTGTTACCCACCCCGATGGCATCCGATAAACCGCTGACCACCTACCCTGACCGCATCAATATCGTCATTCCCTTGTTCAACGACTGGCAGGCGCTCGGCTTGTTGCTGGAGCGCATCAGGGCTGTTAACGAACCTGACCTCACCAATCGGCTCTCGTTCGTGATTGTAGACGATTGCTCCGTAACCAACCACGAAAATTTACCGTCGGTTGGCTGCTCGTTGTCCGTATTGCGCCTGTTTCGGAACGTCGGACACCAGAAAGCCATCGCCCTGGGCCTGTCGTATCTGGCGTCGCTGCCCGAACAATACCCAACTATTGTGATGGATTCGGACGGCGAAGACCGGCCCGAAGATATCGCCCAACTGTTGCAGACCGGAGCCGATAACCCCGGTTGCGTTGTGTTTGCCCACCGGGCCAAACGGCACGAAAGCCTTGTGTTCCGGCTGTTTTATGAAGTCTATAAAACGGTTTTTCGCCTGTTAACGGGCAAGGTAATTACGTTTGGCAACTTTAGCCTGATTCCGGCGAAGCAGTTGCGTAAACTGGCCCATGTTTCCGAAATCTGGAACAACTATCCCGGCGGGGTCATCCGGTCGCGGCTGCCGTATACGGCGGTACCGCTGGAGCGCGGGCGTCGGCTGGCGGGCGAGTCCAAAATGAACTTTGTCTCGCTGGTGTTGCATGGCCTGAGCGCGGTATCGGTGCTGATGGACACCACTGCTGTCCGGCTGGCTTTGTTCTGCGTCATGATGGTTGTGGCATCCGTATTTGGTATTGGCGTGGTGGTGGCCCTGCGCCTGTTCACCGATACGGCCGTGCCGGGCTGGGCCAGTTATTTAGTGTTTTCATTCCTGATCGTCATCCTACAGGCTTTCCTGATTTCATTGCTGCTGGTGTTCATGGTGTTGTCGTATCGCACACAACCCCAATTTATTCCGGCGCGGCAGTTTCAGGATTTCGTCGAAGAGGTGGAGAAGGTGTATTAAGATTAGTGGTAAGTAGTAAGTGATAAGTCAGTAAGTGGCTGACGCGTATAGTTTGCTCTCGCCAGCTCACTACTTACCACTTACTACTTACTACTTACTACCTACCAATGCTATTCAATTCACTACAATTTTTACTGTTTTTTATCGTCGTTACGCTCAGTTACTTCAGCCTGAAGTGGCAGGGGCGGTGGAGGTTGCTGCTGATCGCCAGTTGCTACTTCTACATGGTGTTTCAGCCCGCCTACATTGTTATACTTTTCCTGACCATTGTTATTGATTACATCGCCGGGCTGTGGATTGAGAAATCGAGCGGGAAAGCCCGGCGGTGGTTGCTGATTCTGTCACTGATTTCAAATCTCGGCATTCTGGCGTTCTTCAAATACCTCGGTTTTTTCACCGAAAATATAGCAGGTTTATTCAATTTGCTGGACATGCCGCACCTGGCCGATACCGTTACCGAACTGGTTAACCGGGTATTTGTCAAGGTGTTGCACGTGTTCGGGCAAAGTGGTATTTCGTCCTACAAAGACAACATGAGCATTCTGCCCATCGGTCTGTCGTTCCACACATTTCAGGCCATGAGTTACACCATCGAAGTATATCGGGGCAACCAGAAAGCCGAGAAACATTTCGGGATTTACGCGCTCTACGTCATGTTTTATCCGCAGTTGGTGGCCGGTCCCATTGAGCGGCCACAAAACGTGCTCTGGCAGTTTCACAAAACGTTTGCCTACGATGTCGAAAATGTAAAAGCCGGGCTGATGCAGATGGCGTTTGGGCTGTTCAAGAAACTCGTCATTGCCGACCGGCTGTCGATGCTTGTCGACCACGCCTACGCCGACCCATCGCAGCACAATGGACTAACCCTGCTGGTCGCTACGTTCTTCTATACCTTCCAGATTTACTGCGATTTTTCGGGCTATTCCGACGTGGCCATCGGGGCCGCGCGGGTCATGGGTTTCAACCTCATGGAAAACTTCCGAACGCCCTACATTGCCCAGTCCATTTCGGAATTCTGGCGACGCTGGCACATTTCGCTCTCGACCTGGTTTCGCGATTACCTGTATATTCCGCTCGGTGGCAACCGCAAAGGTGAGTTCCGGCAGTACGTCAACATGATGATCGTGTTTCTGGCGAGCGGTCTGTGGCACGGCCCAAACTGGACGTATGTAATCTGGGGTGGACTGAACGGCTTGTATCAAATTCTGGCCGTTCTCCGCGATAAGTTGTTGTCGCGGATGGGTTTTTCGCGTACGCCACCGAGTTTGATAACGTCGCCGGTTCACGACAGCGAAAGCCGGAAATCGCCCGTACGTGCGGTCCTGAACACGCTCATTACGTTTGTGCTTATTATGCTGACGTGGGTATTTTTTCGCGCCCGCAGCCTCGGCGACGCCTTCCTGATTCTGAAACGAATTGCCACGCTCTCCTTCACCGACCACATCAGCAGTCCAATGAACTCGGCAGAGATGTGGTTCGGCGTGTTCCTGATTGTCTTCCTGTTACTGAAGGAGTATTTCTTCCTGACCATCCCCACACGCAACACGACACGATTCGCCGTCCTTTTCGGCCTGATTACCTTCGTGACCTATCTATTCGGCGTCTTCTCGTCCAACCAGTTTATTTATTTCCAGTTCTGATTTAGTATATTTGGTCTAATCAAGAACGGCGTAGCTATGGAACCAATGACGCTTTCAATCAGTCAGATTATGACCCAGGAGGAGTTTTATTTCTTCTGTCTGGAAAACCCTGACCATAAATTTGAGCGTGATACCGACGGACATATTATTGTCATGCCTAATTCTGGAGGAAAGACAGGCCGTAAAAACTCCGAGTTAACCACTGACGTAACCATCTGGAATCGTCAAACTAAGCTGGGTGAAGTTTTCGACTCATCAACTGCCTTTAATCTGCCCGATGGCAGTACTCGCTCACCAGACGTTGCCTGGGTCAGCAGTGAGCGATGGGAAGCACTCAATGAACGGGAGCAAGACAAATTTCCTCCGCTATGTCCTGACTTTGTTATTGAACTTCTTTCCGCTACAGATTCACTGAAAACGGCTAAAAAGAAAATGGAGGAGGTCTGGATTGCTAATGGGTGTCGTTTAGCCTGGCTCATCGACCCCAAAACTCAACTAACACATATTTTCCGCGCGAATGGCGAAATTCAGATAGCGGGCTTCGATAAGACACTGTCAGGCGAGGATGTTCTGGCGGGATTTGAGTTGAAACTATAGGCCTCTATTACTCCTGTTTACTGCTTAATTATCTGGAACAGTAATTTGCAATTCGCGAATTGCAAATTACTTCCCTTCTCTAAACTCCAATGCCACCCCGTTCATGCAGTAGCGCAGGCCGGTAGGGTCCGGGCCATCGTTAAATACGTGGCCCAAATGAGCGTCGCATACCGAACAGCGAACTTCCGTTCGGTTACCGTCGGGTTCGGTGTATAAAGCATTTGGAACGATGGGGGCGTAGAAACTGGGCCAGCCCGTACCCGATTCAAACTTGGTTTTAGAGGCAAACAGCGGGTTATGGCAACACACGCAGGCATACGTACCGCGCCGGTGCTCGTGTGTCAAATCGCTGCTACCCGCCCACTCGGTGCCACGCTCGCGGGTGATGTTGTATTGGGATCGTGTCAGAATTTTATACCATTCGGCATCGGTCTTTTCTACCCGTCGGCCACCGGGCGAGGTTGCTCCGGCCGGTCGTTTGTGGGGTGGGCGAGGGGTAGCGAAATAGGTTCCGTAAAGCCATAAACCCCCGGCCACCAACAGCGCAATAAGCAGAAATACCTGGTTTTGCTTCATGCGAATGAAACAAAATCAGGTGCGTCGCTGGTTCATCGGCCAATGGCTACTTTTCGCAGAATCGAGTCGATAACCTGTAGCGTTGTTACGCCGTCGGCTTCGGCTTCGTAGTTGAGCATGATGCGGTGGTTGAACACGTCGGGTGCCACTTCCTTAATGTCTTCGGGCAGCACATAATCGCGCCGGTCGAAATAGGCGAGGGCTTTTGCGGCCAAATTCAGGTTGATACTCGCGCGGGGCGACACCCCGAACTGAATATACCGGGCTTCGTCGCGGAGGTTGTATTCCATTGGTCGGCGGGTGGCAAACACCAGTTCGATAATATACCGTTCGAGGGTTTCTGAGATGGTGATGCCATTGATTTCGTCGCGGATAGCGACCAGGTCTTCCTTACCCAAAACGGGCTGTACCTCGTAGTCGAAATTCATGTTCGACATCCGGCGCATGACCTGTAATTCGTCATCTTTGCTCAGGTAATCCACAAATACTTTCATCATAAACCGGTCTACCTGCGCTTCTGGCAACGGATATGTACCTTCATGTTCGACCGGGTTTTGCGTAGCCAGTACCAGAAAAGGCCGGTCGAGCACAAACGTTTCCTCGCCAATGGTTACCTGCTTTTCCTGCATGGCTTCGAGCAGGGCGGCCTGCACTTTGGCAGGTGATCGGTTGACTTCATCGGCCAGAATGAGGTTGGCAAAAATCGGTCCCTGCTTTACCTCGAATTCGGCGGTTTTCTGGTTGAAAATCATCGTGCCGATCAAATCGGCGGGCAGCAGATCGGGGGTAAACTGAATACGCTGAAAATCGAGTTCGAGAACTTTCGCGAGGGTGTTGATCGTCAGTGTCTTGGCCAGTCCGGGAACCCCTTCGAGCAGAATATGTCCGCCCGTAAACAGCCCGATCAGCAGCCGGTTCAGAAGTCGTTCCTGCCCAACCACAATCTGGCTCATCTCGCTGAACACCTCGCGAATTTTCGTATGGTAGGTAAATGAGGTTGCCTGCATTTTTTAAGGTATAAGTGATAAGTTAATAAGTAATAAGTAGCTGACGCAAGTGAGTTGGTTCATTACCAGCCACTTACTACTTTTAACTTACTACTTACAACTTTTTTAAAACGTCGCCCGTATGCTGCGGTCTTTGCCGTGAATGTCTTTGTAAACCTGAATGTTTGAAAAACCCCGCTCAGCAAATACTTCACGCGTTGCGTTGCCGAAGCGTTCATTAATTTCAACGTAACAGGCCCCGTCTTTCGCCAGATGGCGGACGCAGAAATCGGCGACGGCTTTGTAAAAAACCAGCGGGTCGTTGTCTTCCACAAACAGGGCAAGGCCGGGTTCGTAATCCAGCACGTTGCGGTTCATCTCGGCCGCTTCCGAGCGCGTTACGTACGGCGGATTGCTCACCACACAGTCGAACCGATGCGTGAAATCGGGGGACACGTTGAGGATGTCCTGAATGGAAAAAGTAACGTCGGCTTTGAGGTTTTCGGCGTTGTGCCGGGCCAGTGTGAGGGCCTTCTCCGACACATCCCAGCCCGATACGACCGACTGCGGCAGAAACCGAGCGAGTGTGATGGCAATGCAACCGCTGCCTGTACCAATATCGACAATGGGCACATCGTCGGTACGGTCGGCGAAGTCGTGCATGATAAGCCGGACTAAATCTTCGGTTTCGGGCCGGGGAATCAGCACATCGGGCGACACCTCGAACTCTAATCCGCAAAAAATCGTCGTGCCAATAACGTGCTGAATGGGTTCCTGCCGGTTGAGCCGCTCCAGAATACGGAACCAGTCGGGTTCAGTGCGGTTGGGGGGCAGGGGCTTATCGGTCAGCACATCCGTTTTGCGTAAACCAAAATAATGGTCGAGCAGCATAAACGCCATTTCGCGGGCTTCTTCGGGCGCATAAGCCGTAATATTCTTGCTAAGTCGTTCGTATAGCGGTTTGGCAGTAGCCATTTGGTTCGGGTCGAGTAATTTTGTGTAAAACTAAAGAAGTTTATGCGGTTCCCCGCCGGGATTTGTAGTTTGTGGTTTGTGGTTCGATTCAACAGAATGGAGCGACAAACTACACACAACGAATCCCGGCGGGGAACCGAACAAACTACACACTATGAATCAATTCATGTTCCGCGCTCTTGAATTGGCTACGCTGGGCCGGGGTCACGTTAGCCCCAACCCGATGGTAGGCTGTGTTATTGTTCATGAGGCTGAGGACGGAAACAAACAGGTTAGCCCGCGAATTATTGGCGAAGGCTGGCACCAGCGATACGGCGAAGCCCATGCCGAACGAAACGCGATCTTGTCTGTTCGTCCCGAAGATACACATCTATTGCCCGAAAGCACGGCCTATGTAACGCTTGAACCGTGTTCTCACTATGGAAAACAGCCGCCCTGCGCTGATTTGCTGATTGAGAACCGGATAAAACGGGTCGTTTGCTGCAACGACGACCCAAACCCATTAGTAGCCGGACAGGGATTTACCAGACTTCGGGCGGCTGGCATCATCGTCGAGACGGGCCTGCTGGCCGAACAGGGTCGCCAACTCAATGCACGATTTTTCACGTTTATCGAGCAAAAAAGGCCCTACATCATTCTGAAATGGGCCGAAACAGCGGATGGGTTTATTGGCCGAAACGATGGACAGGCCGTTAAAATAAGTGGCGACCTGGCGCACCGGCTCGTGCACCGCTGGCGAAGCGAAGAGGACGCCATTCTGGTGGGAACCAACACCGCCCGCAACGACAATCCCCGGCTGAATGTGCGCCTATGGCCGGGTAAAAATCCAGTACGCGTCGTCTTCGACCGCCACCTCTCTTTATCTTCCGATCTACATGTATTCGATGGCTCTCAGGAAACCATTGTGTTTCATCAGATTGAACCGGAAACCATATCAGAACGACCCAATGTCATTCACTCATTCGCTCATTCGCTCAATCACGCATTAAAAACCTTATACCAGCGTTCGATTCAGTCGGTGCTGGTAGAGGGGGGAACGACGTTGCTGCAATCGTTTATAGACGCTGATTTGTGGGACGAGATGCGGGTGTTTCGCAGCCCAATGATGTTGAACGGTGGAATAAAAGCACCTGCCGTACGGGGAAAATTTGGTAGCCGGGAGATGATTAGCCCGGATGAACTGACACGTTACACACGCCTATGAGGACAAAGAATTACTTACTGTATCTAACGGCTCTGTCTTATTTCGGACTATTCCGCATTCCAGCGACCGCGCAGGTATCGTGGGAAAAACTCATGCCCGGCGTCGGTACATTTTCGTCGCCACGGGTAACGGACCTGAACCGGGATGGCGTGGGGGATGTCATTGTGGGGCTTGGCCGTCAGGAGTTTCAGGCCTGCGATTCGGCCATTGTGGCTTTAGATGGCAAAACCGGCGAACTGCTCTGGAAGAAACCCGCTGCGGATCAGATATTTGGTTCGGCTCTGTTAGCGGACCTGAATGCCGACGGTGTGCAGGACGTAATCATTGGCGGTCGTCGGGGCGAACTTCAGGCAATCAATGGCACCAACGGGCAGATCATCTGGCGATTTGACAAGCGAACGAAACCGAAAAAAGTAGATAAATGGTATAATTTTTACAATCCCCAGCGCATTCCTGACCAGAACGGCGACGGTCTCGATGATTTGCTGGTTTCTAACGGGGGCGACGTAACGGTTGAAGCGTACAATCCGAAGCGTCCGACGGGTATGCTGGTTGTGTTGAGTGCCAACGATGGGCATGTGCTGGCCGAAGCGTTGATGCCCGACGGCAAAGAAACGTATATGTCGGTTTCCGTGCTTACCGATTCGGCACGTGCCGATTGTCGGATTATTTTTGGGACGGGCGGAGAGACCATCGGTGGAAATCTGTACGTCGGCTCGTTGAAACAGGTGATGGCCGGTGATTTATCGGCAGCTAAAAAACTGGCAACCAGCCCCGATAAAGGGTTTATTGCGCCCGCCGTTTGGGTCGATATTACCGGCGATGGGCGTCGGGATATTGTTGCTAACGCGGTCGATGGCCGGATTTTAGCGTTTAATGGAAAGACGCTTGCTCCAATCTGGCAGGTATCTATGCCAAACACGGAAGCGTATAGTTCGATGGCGGTTGGCTATTTCAACCGGGATTCGGTGCCGGATTTCTTCGTGTCGTTTGCCAGAGGAAAATGGCCTAAACTGGAATGGACCGATCAGTTTATGGTCAACGGGAAAAATGGTGGGATAGAATTCAGAGATTCGCTGGGCTTTTACCAGACCAGTTCGCCGGTTGTCATTGATTTTGACGAAGATGGGCAGGACGAAGTTATCCTGAGTGTGAACTACCAGGCCGTGGATTCGCTGGGATTCAAAACATACTATAACACCCTGTCGGTCATTGGTTTCGGTACCAATGAGGTGGCTAATCTGTTCGCCGGATTGCCGGGTCATAACATTGCCTCAACGCCCTGGATTGGTGATCTTGACCGCGACAATAAATTGGATATTGTTTTGTGCAGCAGTTCCAATAAACGCCAAACCTATTCGTTCGACGGGGTGCGTATCAATTGCTTCAAAACCGCCCTGCCCATTACGCGACCCATCCGGTGGGGGTCTTATATGGGTAGTCAGTACGATGGCGTATTTCGGTAGCCGATAACGTATTTATTAAAGAGATGTCATCTTTTATAGACAGTCAATATAAAGATGACATCTCTTCTGGTCATGCAGCAAACGCTCTGATTGTATTGACCAGAGCGTTTGTTGAGACGGAAATAGCAGCAACTAATTCGATTGAGCAACGGGTGTGGCATTGCCCCCAATATTACCATTTACCAACACGGTTGTGCCAGACATTACTTTGACATTGGCATTGTATGTGGTCAACTTGTCGTAAAAACCGGCTTCATTGATTGTGTAGTATTTATTGCTGGAAAATGCCCCCGTCTCTCCGCTAATTGCATCAAGTGCTTTAAGGACTTTGGTGGAACTTTCGGCCAGTTTGCCTTCGTAAATATAGGCCGTATAAGTTGCTCCTTTCGGTGTGTTATAAAGCCCCATTTCGACCAGTGTGACGGACGAATTGTACTTATAAAACACCACACGTCCGTAAGCCGTTGCTCCGGTTGCCGACGACAGCGTATAGGACTTGTAGGTCGATACCGTGCCACCGCCGGGAGCTACCGTAAAATTAGGTTCATAATTTTGCTGCTCACAGGAGGTAAACAAAGCAACGAAAGAAAGAATGATTCCCAACAGAGGGAGAAAACGCGGTTTATTGATACTATTTTTCATTGGTGCGAGAAGTTAGAAGGTGAACAGGACACGACCATAATAATACGCTCCGTTGGAACCCTGTTGGTAGCTGGAATACAGCGTGAAACCACGATTTTCGGGCCGGAGGACCTGCGGATATTTATCGAGGATATTGCTGCCGCCAATGGAGAATTTCACGTTACGGTTTACAGCATAGCCTACGCTCAGGTCAACGATTGTCTGAGCCGAGAAGGTCTGGTCGTAATAGTTGCCTTTGTCGTCAGCCGATACGGAGAGGGCGGTAATCTTGCCAAAATAAGACCCCCGTAGCATCACATCGAATTTATTTTGACGATACATGACAGAGCCAATCAGTTTGGTGCGGGGTGTTCCGGTTTCAAACTGCCCGATAACATCCCGGCTGAGGTATTTTCCGACGACTTGCTCGGTAGAAAGATTTGCGACGTTCAGATCAAGCGGTTTCCGGCTCAGAATGCTATTTTTGCTGAAGATGGCCGCCAGTGTGTACGTAAAGCTTTTATTGCGGGAAAGCGTCTGCGTGTAATTGCCAACCAGTTCGATGCCTCTGGAACGAACATTGGCTCCATTGACAAAAAACTGAGCTTCTCCGCCACCAATCACTTCATCGTAGTTATTGCCCACTTCCGACGCATTGAAGTAGCTGGTCTGGAAAATACGGTTATCTACGTCAATCTGATACGCATCGACCGTTACTTCAAAGCCACGGGTGGGCTGGTAGGTCAGGCCAAAGCCATACGTGCGCGACTGCTCCTGTTTCAACCCTTTTATGCCCAATACCCGCGCTGCCGTGCTATTGGTCGGGTAGGTTGTTACATCTAACGGCTGAGGCACCCCATTGGCATCCGGCACGAAAGCCGTTGTGGTGTGGGTGTAGTTCAACTCCTGCAGAGAAGGAGCACGGAAGCCCGACGCTACCGAACCCCGAATGGTTAAATTATTGGTGACCGAATAGCGGGCAGCTAATTTCCCAATGGTAACGCCACCGAAATCCGAGTAATTCTCGACCCGGATGGCGGCTGCTACCAAAAACTTCCGGGTCAGTTCAAGCTCCGTATCTAAGTAGGCAGCCATGGTGGTTCGGAAGGCATTCCGCTCATCTTTCGGACCAAAGCCGGAAAAACACTGGCAGTTGGCCGAAAAGTTTTTAATGGTCGCTTGTTGCCCGGCATAGACCGATAGCGGTTTTCCATCGGCACCCACAATCGGTACCGCGTTTTCATTTTCTAAGGGTTTTCCATTCGGACCAATCAGCAGACCGGCCTGCGTAGCGGTAATAATACCCGCGTCACCGTAGCTGTAGCTCTCTTCCTGTCCTTTTATAATCTTATAGTTTTCAACCCGCATTTCAGCCCCAAAAGCAACGTTAAGGCCGCTCATGACGCCTTTGAAATAACGCGAAAAATCAAGATTGGTCGAGTTCTGGGTGAACTGGTTCGTGCCGATATTCATGTTTACCGGCGAGTTAGCTCCGATAGAGGCATTAAAGGTATTGACCATGCCAATCTGCGCGGTGTTGCTTCCGAAGGTATTGCTGAAATCAACGCTGAACTCGCCAACCCGGCTTTTGATCCCAACCGTGCTGGAAATATCACCCGAATTGGTTGTCAGTTGTGGCCGGAAGCCGTTTGGATACAGCAGGTAGTTGAACCGGTCGGTTTGCGACGGACGCCGATAGTAGCACGAGAACCCTTTCAGGTATTTATACGAAACGCCCCCAAAACTATACAGCGTCGTGTTCGGGTTGATTTCGTAGCCCGCATTATAAAAGACAGATCCCATGGTTATTCCGGGCATACCGGCAAATACCGAGAAGTCGGAGTGGTCATACCCACGGGCACTTAGCAGGCCGTCTTCCGTTTTTAAGGCCGACGCCGACGAGGCATTGCCATCCACTTGTGCTTTTATTAATTCAGGATTCGTAATAATCGGCCTGCCATATTTGTCGGTTCGCAGGTTATTCAGGTAGGTATTATCGTAAATCTGCCAGTCGTTTACGAATCGGCGGATCGTCGGTCTGCGCTGGGTAATCTGACCCGTAATATTGAGGTAGCCTTTATCGCCGATCTTAAACCCGTAATTGGCGTCGAACTGGTAGTTAAACCCATCCGGCTTACCCGCTTTCGTTAGTTCGCCGGCCTGACCACCTGAGTTAAGATACCCTCCGCCGGTAAGGCTGGCACTTAGCTTGTTGGTGCCTTTTTTCAGAATAATGTTAATTACCCCGGCTACGGCATCAGAACCGTACTGAGCGGCTGCTCCGTCCCGCAAAATTTCGACCCGGTCAATCGCTATCGCCGGAATCGTCATCATATCGACAGAGGTAGAAGGGCTGCCCACCGCCGTTGTCGTAATCAGCAGCGCAGACGTATGCCTGCGTTTACCGTTAACCAGCACCAGTGTTTGGTTGGAAGCCATATTCCGTAGCTGAACCGGATCGACGTGGGAGTCGAGATCGCCCCCCTGGTTGCGAACGGCGTTGAAACTGGGTGCAACAACGGCCAGCATCTGCGCCAAGTCCATTTGGGGCAGATCGCCCATGATGTCCTTAATCGAGATAACGTCTACAGGCACCGGCGTTTCCAGAATAGTACGTCCTGTGTTACGCGTTCCCGTTACGATTAATTCTGTCAGTTCGTTCGCGTTCTCTTCCAGCGGAATATCAAACGTAGTCTGGTCACCTACCTTTATCTCTTTGGCTTTAAACCCAATGAAACTCACCACAAGAATATCATTCGGCGCGGCTTCCAGGGAGAAAAGGCCCTTATTATCAGTCGTTGCTCCCTTTTTTGAATTGCCCTTGACCAGAATATTAACCCCCTGCAAGGCTTCAGACCCAGTGCTGGTATACACTTTCCCTGTTATTTTCTTTGCCTGAGCCAACGCATCCACAGGACACATAGCAGTCAGCAGGAACAGGATAACAAACACAGGGATACGGTTATCTTTTTGTATTTTTCTTTTCATGATTGTTATGGATCATTAAGTTCAACAGATTCATTTTCAATGTACTATACGTAATAAGTAAGCGTCATTACCCCGCCACCCACCTGCGCCCCAAGGCAAACGATGCCATAACAACCCGTTAACAGGCTGTTCATTACGTTGACTACTGCGTTCGTTTGTACTGGAAAAATTAGACAAAAACATACCCGACAGTCGATTTTCGGCGACATAGACAGATTCCAATTATGGATGCTAAATGAATGTAGCGGGCCGGTCAATCAGCCATGATCGACAGTTACCTGCTTTAAGGATAGGTAAACTCTCCGGTAAATATCGTGCGCACGAAACGAGAGTCGTTTTTGTTGTACTTTATCAAATATTAAAATTATACTAATGCTATCAAACACTTTTTAAAAATTTTCTATTGCATTATTTGATAAATGCAATAGAAAATTATATGACTGATATTTTGGGTAGAGTAAGGATAGTATACCGTTTAAAAACATTTGTTCCCCGACATGGCCATGTCGGGGAACAGTCAGGAGATAGCCTTTTAATGTTCTATTTGTTATGGGAATGTCCATACTTCTTTGGTCATCAGCGACTTATCCAACCGGACCAGATTGGCTACGTAACCTGCCTGAATCCGCCCCAACTCGTGACCCAGTCCAATGATTTCAGCCGGAATTGTTGACGCCATTCGGAGGGCATTTGTGAGCGGAATACCCGCCTGCTCAACCGCGATTTTGACACAATCAATCAGCGTAATGGCCGACCCGGCCAGATTGCCTTCGTTGTTTACATACCTCCCCGGACCACCCAGTCCGGGACCCTCCGTATCAGGCTCGTAATGAACGACGAACTGACCCAGTTCAAAGTTGGGCCGGGGTGGATTGGCAAACAGCGCATCCGAAATTAAAAACAGCCGCTCCCCAAGCAGCCGGTACGCAATCCGAATGGTGATGGGACTGCAATGATAACTATCGGCAATGATACTCGCCCGGACGGTTGGATGGTCGAACACGGCACCCACAACGCCCGGTTCCCGGCTCTCGAAGCCCCGCATGGCATTATACAAATGTGTTGCCAGCGGAATGACCGCGTTGAAGGCCGCCGTAGCCTGTTCATACGTAGCGTTGCTGTGACCGAGGGAGAGGAGCGTATTCGCGTGTTTTAATCGGTTAATCGTTTCTAACTGATTGGTTGTCAGTATTTCAGGGGCCAGCGTCAGGATTCGGATAACGTCGGCGTTGGTGCTGAACAGCGTTTCCAGTTCGCCATCGGCAGGTGTTCGGACGTAGGCCGTGCTGTGTGCTCCGCGTTTGATTGGGTTAAAATACGGCCCTTCGATGTGAATACCCGGCACCCCAAACGGATTTTCGTCGCGCACCGTTGCAACGGCTTTCATGGACTGCCGCATGATGTCCAGCGACGTCGAATGAATGGTCGGCAACAGGGTGGTCGTACCGTTTCGGGCGTGGCTGTCGTAAATATGCCGGACGGTTTCCGGGGTGGGCTGGTCATTTAAAAACAGGTCTGAACCGCCATATAGCTGCAAATCGACCAAACCCGGAATGAGGTAATCGCCGGTGAGGTCGATGATTGTTGCATCATTGGAAGGCGTATTATCGGTCGAAATTTCCTGAATTCGACCGTTGCTAACGCGTACCGACGCGCCCGTAATCCATTCATCGCCCGTAAAAACGGTGGCATTGATATACTGAATCATGTAGTAAAAACAGATTTTCTGTTGTAATCCTGTCCGCGTTGAGCATAGTTTTAACTATGTTCGAGTGTTATCCGGTCTCTGACCGGCGTTAAACTGAATAGTAATGCCGGTCAGAGACCGGATAACACATCGACGAAGTTAAAAACTTCGCCGAACCATCTCAAAAATTAACTCAAGCAGTTTATTCATCCGCCCGGCGGCCCGGCTGCAATCCTGTTCAATGAATATAAACTTGTCTTATAGCTAACAGGCTAAAAATGGCCGGAATCTACCTGATTTTTCGTTTTTTTGCGTATTATTTTGAATCAATACCAATCCATCTATCGCTTGAATGCTGTTCGTTTGCTTCCTCTAACCGGCCCGGTAACGGCCACCATTCCCCTGGCTTCGTCGAAAAGCGAAAGTAACCGCGCCCTTATCATCGACGCGCTGACCGGCTTTCGTTGCGATCTGAAAAACCTGTCGACCGCCCGCGACACGCAGACGATGATCCGCTTGCTGAAATCGGACGACCGTAACGACGGGGGTGCGGCCTTCCGACCGCAGACCGCCGACGTACTGGATGCCGGAACGACGATGCGTTTCCTGACGGCGTACTTTGCCGTAACAGGGCAGAAAAAAACCATGACCGGTACTCCGCGCATGTGCGAACGGCCCATCGGTATTTTGGTGGATGCGCTCCGAACCCTCGGTGCCGACATTACGTATTTGAAAAATGACGGCTATCCGCCCCTTCAACTCAACGGATTTACGTCATCTGAAAACAATAGAATCAGCATTCGGGGCGACGTAAGCAGTCAGTACATTTCGGCTCTGCTGATGGTTGCGCCGATCCTGCCCAACGGCCTGACGCTGGAACTGACGGGAGCCGTTGGTTCGCAACCGTATATCGACATGACGCTCGAACAGATGACCTATTTCGGTGCCGATGTTCAAGCCGACTGGGCCAATAAAACGATTCGCATCGCGCCGAAAGCCTATACCCCAAAATCCTATGCCATCGAGTCTGACTGGTCGGGGGCGAGTTACTGGTATAGCGTAGCCGCTTTGTCCGAAGACCCGAAAACAGAACTGGAACTGCTGGGTTTGAAAGCCCAATCATTACAGGGCGATAGTGCGATTGTGGACATTATGCGGGCCTTCGGCGTGGAAAGTACGTTTACAGATACGGGGGTTCACCTGATAAAATGCCCGGTTGCTGCGTCGCTGGCCTGGGATTTTACCCATTGTCCCGACCTCGCCCAAACCGTTGCCGTTTGCGCAGCTATAACCGGCGTTACGTTAACCCTGACGGGCATCGAAAGTCTGAAAATAAAGGAAACCGACCGCGTAGCCGCCTTGCAGGCCGAATTGCAGAAAATCGGGGCCGAGTTGGTAGAAATCGAAACGAATCATCGGTACGAAGTTCGGCAATTGAGCGTTCGTCCAACAGCAACGGCTGTCATCAAAACCTACGACGATCACCGCATGGCGATGGCGTTTGCGCCAGTGGCGATGCGTCAGGAAATCATCATTGAGGAGCCCGGTGTCGTTGCCAAATCGTACCCGTCATTCTGGGACGATATGGCACGGGTAGCAACGATTGAGGAAGTAGAAGGTACTAAAATTGCTAAATTTAGTTTGTAGTTAGTCGTTTGTGGTTGGCTGACGCGCCAGCTACTAATGCGCCAGCCAACCACAAATGACTAATTACAAACCACTAATCGAAACTCTATGACACGCCGGGAACAATTTGAACAGCAGGGTTATCTGATCGTTCGGAACGTGTTTACGCCCGAAGAAGTGACCGAATTGCGTACGTCGGCCTACGAGCACCGCGACCGTCAGAAGGAACGCGGGTTGGTGGCGCAGGTCAAACAGGCCGCTTCGGTGAAAGGCGATTTGCTGAGCAAAGATGGCCTGGGCTGGGTAATTTACGACCCGCGCATCGTGACCATTGCTACCGAACTTTTGGGCGATACGCCCGTATATTTCTCCGATAGTACATACCAGATTGGCACCGGCACACGGGGTTTCCACCGCGACAATATCGACCGGTATCAGTTTGGGCAGGGCGACGACTGGAACGGAACGTACCCGCTGATTCGCTTTGGCGTTTATTTGCAGGACCACGATACGTACAGCGGGGGCATCCGCTTCAAAGCCGGAACGCATCAGGCCGCCAACGGTGCCGACGTGTTTGCCGACACCCGCGCCGGTGATATTGTGGTCTGGAACATGCGGACGCTCCACAGTGGCAACGCCCGCCGGATGAAAGTGCTGAACAACCTGCCGCTGCACGTGGGTTTGGAAAACCGCCTGCCCGATTTCCTCTTCCGCGAACAGCAGGGCGAACGCGTTTCCTTATTTTTCAGCTACGGCCTCGAAGGCAAACACCTCGACCGTTATTTAGAGAATCACATTCAGAAACGGGCCGATATGCAGGAAAACGTCCGGCTATCCAACTACTCTGCCGAAACGCTCAAAAAAGCAGAACAAAATAACGTAAAAGTACTGGACGTGAAGGGGTTGGTGTAGAACCTGTTTGAAGTTTTCTTTTTGAGCCGAAATTGAATGAGTCGCCGGAGCGAGGTTTTTGTCATTCCGACCGTAGGGAGGAATCTCGAGTTTCGTACTACCCAAGCTCGAGATTCCTCCCTACGGTCGGAATGACAAAAAAACGACTAATTCGCTGGAGTTTTTAAGAGCATAAAGAGCTTCTCTGTGTTCAATAAATCGCCCACTTATATTTTATTTATCGAAATATATCTGCTCTGCCATTTACTACCGATTCTACAATACCAAATTCTATAGCATTAAACATTTTCGTAATCCGTCACTCAGTTTTCATGTTTCGTCAGCGACTACCCGGCTGCTTTGCCTGACCTTTGTTGTGTACTAATCGACACACAAACGTCATGAATACAACTCCTCACTGTCTCATTCTGGGTGCCACCGGCAGCATTGGGTATGCCGTTACTGCTAACCTTCTTGCCCGAAAACTGCCCGTTACAATTCTTGTCCGCAATCGGGCGAAAGCCGATGCACTGTTTCCCAATGAGCCAACACTCACCATTGTTGAGGGTGATGTGCAGGATGCCGCTTTGCTCAACCAAATTGCCGTTGGTACCGATTTCATTTTTCATGGCATCAATTACCCCTACAATCAGTGGTTTGGCAACATGGATACGGCCACGCGCAAGGTCATTGACGCAGCCGCGCAAGGCGATTCAACGATCATTTTTCCCGGTAATGTCTATAATTTCGGTAATACAAAAGAGCCGATTCGCGAGGATAGCCGCCCGAATCCATGCACCCGGAAGGGCCAGTTGCGGGTCGAGATCGAAGCCATGCTGGAACAGGCGGCCAATGCCGGACGGTGCCGTGTAATGACCGTTCGACTGCCCGATTTCTGGGGTCCAAATGTATTGAACGATGGTATCAGACCCATCTTTGAGAACGCACTGAACGGTAAGGCATTGCCCTGGATTCTGAATGTCGATGTGCCGCACCAATCCGTTTATACCAGCGATGCGGCTGAGATTATCGCCCGGTTGATCCTACGGAATTGGGCAATGAAGACATCATCACAAACCACAGCAATACAGGCTTTTGTGAAGCCGTACGAAGTCTATAATTATGGCGGAACAACGCTGCCGTCGATTCGGTCCTGGTTTGAACAGATTAGCGCGTTAACGGGGAAGTCACTGAGCGTTCAGGTATATAACCGATTCACCATCAGTATGTTGGGCTTGTTTATGCCTGTTCTGCGGGAGGTAAAGGAGATGCTGTATCTCTACGAAAATACGATTCTGCTCGATGACTCAACCGTGCTGACCCTGTTCCCCGATTTCCGCCCTACGCCCATGAATCAGGCCCTGACCGAAACGCTGACCTGGTTTTCCGAGCATCAATTGAAACGCCCATTTACAGCGACAACTCCAGGTTTCTCGCCAGTATCCGCCGGATAAATAAGCCGATGCTGGCCGAATTTCTATGGATATCTGCGAAAAATAAAACAACCTTATTTTTTACTTTTTAACTTGATAATCAAATGAAAACGCTTTTAAAATCCGAAGAATTGATTCAGTTTCTGGCCGCTATTTACCTGTTCTCCCGCCTGAATTTTGCATGGTGGTGGTTTCCGGCTCTGCTTTTACTGCCCGACATCAGCATGGTCGGTTATTTGATTAATCCGGCAGTTGGCGCGGTGCTGTATAACGTGGCGCACCACAAAGGGCTGGGCATTGTCATTGGTTTACTGGGCCTGATGACGGACAACCAAAATCTGATGCTGGCCGGGGTCATCCTCTTCGCCCATTCGAGTATGGACCGCGTGGCGGGTTACGGCCTGAAGTATTTCGATGATTTCAAACACACAAGTTTAGGGTCGTTGTAATTCTTGTAGGGCGGACGGCCGTCCACGCTACTTAAGCCACCTGTGCCAGCCGGTACGCGCCCGGTGTTTGGCCGGTCCATTTTTTGAACGACCGGAAAAAGACACTCGGTTCGGCAAATCCGAGCAGGTAGGCAATGTCGGTTGTGCTCAGATTTTGCTCACGCAGATGACTGACCGCCAGTTCCTTACGCGTTTCGTCAAGCAGTTGCTGATAGGATGTTCCCGCGTCTTTTAGATGGAGTTGGAGCGTTCGTACGCCCATTGCCAGACGATCGGCAACGGTAGCGAGTGTCGGTTCTTCTCCCCGCATCATCGCAATAATCTCCGATTTGACGCGGGTACTTAACGAAGGCGTGTTGATTTTTTCCAGAATAGCATTGGCGTGTTTCTCGAACAGCATCGATAAACTCGGATTCGCGTTTAGTATGGGCAAATCCAGCAACGCAGCATCGAGGAACATTTTCGTTACGGGGGCTTCGAATGTAAGTCGGGCCGGGAAAAATACGCGTTCATGTTCCCGTATATCCGTTGGACGGGGGTAAACAAAATGAATTTCCGTAGCCGCAATGCGATGCCCCACTAAGGCACGCATGGCCGACAGGTAAATTGATAACTCGGAGTTGAGTGTGTGGTGCGGATAAATAATATCAGCACTAATTATCTGGAGTGACAGCACAAATTGATTCCCCAAATCGGCACACGGCACAAGTTTCCCGGTTGTACGGACACCCTCGCACACAATGTCCTGATACTGACAGAGTTTGTCAAAGGCCTGACCCAGCGTCGGGCTGTGCATCATTACATAAGCCAGTACACCAATGGATACCGGATTGACCATTTCGCCCAGTTTCAGCGCGATGTTGGGGTCGCCGGTGGCGGCAATCGTTTCGTGCCACAGTGCCTGCACCTGCCGGATCGACACGCGTCCATCGGGGTCACGCAGTTGTTCGGGGCTGATACCGACCGCCTGAATCAGTGCGTCGGCATCGGCTCCGAGCTGCCGGGCCGCGAATAAAATCAGGTTGATGGACGCAACGGAAAGGGTATCGTTTGTGGTTGGCATCTAACGGAAAATACGGTCGTGGGAAACAAGCAGATCAGGAAAAATGCGGCTGGGAATGTCGCCCGATTCATAGACATCGACCAGCGCGTACGTGCCATTTTCCAGCACATACACGTTGACCGCCTTTTCTTTGGGCTGAACAATCCAGTACTCGCGAACGCCCGATTCTTCGTACAAGTTAAATTTTTCGTTGAAATCATTCTTTGCCGTTCGGGGCGAAATAATCTCGATAACCCAGTCGGGAGCACCCAGACAACCATCGTCGTCTAATTTATTCAGATCGCATATTACGCAAATATCAGGCTGAACAACGGTGTGCAACTGGTCGGGTTTGCGCTCATTCCGAACAGGTAAGCGAACATCGAATGGGGCATCATAGACCCTGCACGGCTTGTCTTCAAAATATTTTAGTAATGCAAATTCCAGGTTCACCGAAGCATCCTGATGTTTTCGCTTTGGTGCAGGAGACATTCTATATAACTTACCTTTAATCAATTCAACGCTTTCGTCAAACTGCCATTTCAGGTAGTCGGCGTAGGTGTACGTACCGTTGGGGTCAAGTTGCGAGATGTCAGTAATCATGCGTTATGTTGGGCGATTTCGTTATGCAAGTTCCTGAAATAGTCCGACGCCCGCAATAAGCGACTGCCATACCACGAAAATACTTCGCCATCGACCAGCAGAATCCGCGCCGACGGGCAAATTTCCTGCAATTCAGCTATGTGTTTTGCTTTGAACGGGTACGGTTCTGACGACAGAAAAATCAAGTCGGGATGAGCCGTTTGCAGATCGGCGGGGGTGATTTCGGGGTAGCGTGTCCGATTGGCGAAGGCATTCTGAAAACCCGCCCGTTCGAGCATGGCATTGATAAACGTATCGTTGGCCGCCACCATGTAGGGCTTTCGCCAGATGAGGTAAGCGACAGTAGGAGGAGAGGGAGAAAGGAAAGTAGGGGCGTAAAGACTGGTCTCGATTTGTTGGGCTATCTGGGCGGCTTCGGGGCCTTTCCCAACCAAAACACCCACCTCCCGAATCATGTTCAGCGCGTCGGGCAGGGTTATGATATCGGTAATATGAACAGGATAGTAGCGTTGAAGTTCTTCAATCTGTTCACGCGTATTTTCTTCTTTATTGGCAATAATCAGGTCGGGTTGCAGGCCATGAATCGTATTGAGATTCAGCGTCTTTGTGCCGCCTACCCGTGTCTTCTGCGTAACTTTATCCGCCGGGTGAATGCAGAACTTTGTGATGCCCGCCAGTTCATCGTTTATGCCCAGATCAATAAGCAATTCGGTTTGCGAGGGAACAACAGAAATGATGCGTTTGGGATGCATAGAACACATTCGATGGGTTTAGGACAAGATTTTATGGACAGAATTACAGCCGGGCCGACGCTCGGATGAACAGGATTGCTATTCAAATAAAAATCCTGTAATCCTGTCAAATAGAAAAGCTGTCAAAAAGAAACTTGTTCTACGCCTTATTCAACCCGTAAAAATGGCGACTCCGCACCGATTTAACAGCTTTTAACAAGATTTTGACTGTGCCTTGAAAATTTTGTGCAACGTTTACGATTACAAGCCCTCATTCCGCCATGAAACAAGCCATTTTCACCCTCCTTGCTGCCGGATTGTGCGTCACGACGCTCTACGGCCAAACGCCCGTTTCGGGCAAAATTACGTACGAAGGCATGCGCCAGATTGACCGCTCGCAGATGCGGATGGTCATCAACGGACAGGAAGTTCGGCCCCGCGTGGATTCGCCCGGCAGCCCCGGTGCGCCCGATGCCCCCGAAGGAATGCCTGAGGTAATGTCGTTTACGCAGAAACTCGTCTTTGCCGGGACAATGGCCAAAGAAGAGCGCGACCGTCCGCAAAACATGATGGTACGCCGGACGGTGGACGGTGGCGGTCCCGGTGGCGATGGCCGACCCCGCGAACAACGCACGAGACCCCCGTTTGAGCAGCAGACGTTTCTGGATTTGGCGAACCGCCAGCGCATCGACGTGTTGACCGTGAAGAAAGATTCGACCACGAGCCAGACGTACCGTTCCGAAAAGCCGATGCCTACTGCAACAGACTGGACATCGAGCGACAAAACGAAAAAAATAGCGGGTTATACCTGCAAAAAAGCGACGGCCACCCGCCGGAAAGAAACGTACACCATCTGGTACACCACCGACCTGCCCTTTACCTATTCGCCCGTTGCCGACCTGACGCCCCCAACGGGTGTCGTTTTGCAAATCGAATCGGACAGCGAATCGTTTAAAGCAACGGGTGTTTCGATGGAAGCCGTTGCTGAGAATACCGTGCAGCCGCCCAACGATGCGAAAGTCATTACGGCGGAGGAGATGGAACAGCTACGCCGGAAGGGCATGGCCGACTTTCGGCAGAAAATGATGCAGAACGGCGGATTTCCGGCCCGGAATTAAATAGTGATGAAGAGAGTAAGAAAACTTGTCTTACATCCACAATGCATAACGTACAATGAAAAACCTACTGACAATGAAGCGGTTACTATGCCTTTCGGTATTCATTATTCATTGTACATTATTCACTAACGCTGTCTCCGCGCAGAGTATTCGCGCAACATCCGTTGTGGGAATGGTGGTCGATTCCGTGAGCCGAAAACCTTTGCTCGAAGCGTCGGTGTCGTTGCTGTCGGCCCGCGATTCGTCGCTCGTTTCGTTCGGCATTACCGATGGCGAGGGGCGGTTCGTCTTTCCGAAAGTATCGGAAGGGCAATACCGCGTACTGGTAACGTATGTGGGCTACAAGAGCCGCGCCCGCCGGGTGTCGGTCACCAAAAGCGACCCCACTGCCGATGTTGGAACGATTACCCTGGTGGCACAGTCCAATACACTTGCTGAAGTGTCGGTGCAGGGCGAAAAAGCACCCATTGCCGTGAAAGGCGATACGCTGGAGTTCAACGCCGGGTCGTTCAAAACCCGCCCGAATGCACAGGTCGAGGATTTGCTCAAGAAATTGCCGGGTGTAGAAGTTGACCGTGACGGGACCGTGAAGGCGCAGGGGCAGGAGGTCAGAAAAGTGCTGGTCGATGGCAAACCGTTCTTCGGCAACGACCCGAAGATGGCTACCCGCAATCTCCCTGCCGACATCATCGACAAAGTGCAACTATACGATCAGGCGTCTGAGCAGTCGGCGTTTTCGGGCGTGGACGATGGCGACCGGGAGAAAACGATTAACATCACAACCAAAAAAGACAAACGTAAAGGGTCGTTTGGTCAGCAGACAATTGGCGTTGGCCCCAAACCTGGCGATGATGCCCGTTACTCGGGTCGCGTGAGCCTGAACCGGTTTAATAACGGTCAGCAGATTTCGGTGCTGGGCATGGCGAATAACGTTAATCAGCAGGGTTTTACGGCACAGGATCTGGGCCTCGGCGGGAACTTCGGCGGGGCCGGACAAGGACAGGGTGGGGGCGGAGGAGGGGGTAATAACGTGGTTCGTGGCGGACAGGGCGGTGGGAGTTTTAGCGGCCAGAATCAGGTTGGCAGCAACGCCATTACGCAATCGTGGGCCGCTGGCATTAATTACCGCGATGGCTGGGGCAAGAAAATCGACGTGGTGAGCAGCTACAACGCCAGCAATACCAACACCCTGACCAACCAGAGCAGCCGCCGGGAAAATGTGTTGCCGGGTGCATCGGGACCGACAACGAGCCGAACCGACTCTTCGTTTGTGCGAAATCAGACCAACGGCTCCGACAATACCAACACCAACCACCGCGCCAACCTGCGTCTCGACTACCGGCTCGATTCGCTGACCACCATTCGGGTTATTCCGAGTTTGTCGTGGCTTAGTTCGAGTTATAATAACCAGAGCGAGTCGCAAACCGTTAACGCACAGGGCGTACCGGCCAATTCGAGCAATACAAATTACAACTCGACGGGCAGCGGTTTTACGGGGAATAACTCACTGTTGCTATTTCGGAAGTTCCAGAAAAAAGGCCGTACGTTTTCGGTGAACTGGAATATAGCCCTCAACAATCAGGACAATCAGGGTATCAATCAGTCGGAGAACAAATTCAGCCGTTCCAACGCGCCTGGCTCAACGACCGTTGTTTCGGGAACACCAACACCCGGAGCCGATACGACCGGATTATTTACGCAGCGAATCAACCAGCGCAACGACCAGCAAACACGTTCGATCACCAACAGCATCAACGTAAGTTATACGGAGCCGCTTTCGCTTCGGCAAACGCTTGAGTTTCACTACACGTTGTCTAATAACCATAACACCTCGAACCGGGCTGTCAATGATTTCAACGAAGCCACCAGTCAGTATGATCTGGCAAATGGCCTGTTGAGCAACCGGTTTGTCAATGATTACATGACCAACCGGGGCGGGTTGACGTGGCAAACCAAACGGCTAAAATACACCTACGCGTTTGGGCTGGATGGGCAACAGGCAAGTCTTCGCTCGGATAACCTGAGTCGGGATATTAACGTAAGCCGAACATTCGCGAACGTGCTGCCGAATGCGTTGTTCACGTACAATTTTGCCAAGAACCGTACGCTGCGGATCAACTACCGCACGCGCATCAACGCGCCCTCGGTCAATCAGTTGCAGCCCGTTCGGAACAACACTAACCCGCTCAATATTCAACTTGGCAACCCTGACCTGCAACCTGAATACAGCCATAACATCTCGCTGAATTTCAACCGGTTCGAGCCGTCAACATTCCGCAATTTGTTTGCGTTGCTGAACGTCAGCCGAACAGAAAACAAGATTGTTAATTCGACAATGTTCACGCAATCGGGCGCACAAACGACAATGCCGGTCAACACGGATGGTTATTACACCGCCAATGGTTCGCTGGCGCTGGGGCAACCCGTTAAATTGGGTGCCCAAAAAGTCAACCTGAACCTGACAACCAACCTAACCTATAATACGGGAACGAGTTTTGTGAACAGCCAGCCGAACCGGGCTAAAAACTGGCTGATCGGGCAGGGCGCGGGGTTGAGTTCAAACTTTACGGAGAAATTAGACCTGAATCTGTCGGGCAATATCAACTGGCAATCAGCGCAGTACTCGCTGCAACCTCAACAGAATACAACATTTTTAAATCAGACCGTTACGCTGGATATGTACTACCAACTTCCCCTTCGGTTCACCTTCTCGACCAATGTGTATTACAATCATTATGGCGGCAGTTCGGCGAGTTTCAACCAATCGTACACGCTCTGGAATGCCACGCTGGCCCGGCAGTTATTCAAGCAGAATCAGGGCGAAATCCGGTTTCAGGCGTTCGACTTGCTAAGTCAGAACCAGAGCATCGTCCGCAACGTGACGGATACCTATACCGAAGAGGTCCGTAGTCGGGTGCTGAACCGTTATTTCATGATAAGTTTCGTGTATAATCTCCGCAAATTCGGTGCGGGCATCACGCCCCCGCGAGACCCGTTTGAGCAGCGTACTCCGGGCAATCGGGGTGGTCGCGGGCAGGGGGGCGGTTTTAGAAGAGATGGGTGATAAAAAGTAGCGTTGGGTTAACCCAACGCCATAACTACTATTTCGCTTAGGGTAACTGTATAAAGGGTTGATAATCATTCAAATAATCGCTTTGCAAATTCTTCCTTTGTCAGTCAACATGCTCAGCTATGTTTTTCAGAATGTTGTTCAAGGTTCCTATCTTGATTGGGTCATGGCGTGGAATGGTTTCATAATGCTGACCGTTTTGCATTGTCTGAATTCTGATATGACTCCCTGTTTGCCGAGTCACTTCATATCCAAATGGCTTCAGTCGTTTTATTAAGTCCACACCCGTCAAATTGCGCGGGATTTTCATAAAGCAAACACTTCGTCTTTTACAACGTGCAACCGGACTAATTGCGGCCATTGGGACGGGCTATCGTAATGACAGTCAACCGCATCCCGAATCATTGTCTTTAATTCAGCTATTGTTTCGCCCTGTGTAAATATAGTCTCGCCAACGGCTTGTGCTGTATAGCCACCTTCGGGGTCTTCTTCAACTAAAAATATTAATTCTTTCATACCAACAGCGAATAAATATAATACAGGATAAACAAAAGTAGCCGGAAATCCATCCGGCCCTTTCCTCTATTCAGCGTCTTACTTAATATAGCGAAAATCTTCTCCGCCTTTCAACGCCAGCAGCGTTTCGTACATGAGCTTGATAACGTTCTGCACATCGTCCATATGTACCGTTTCGACAGTCGTATGCATGTATTTGAGCGGCAGCGAAATCAGGGCTGACGCAATGCCTTCCGTAGCGTAGGCAAACCCGTCGGTATCGGTCCCGGTCGAGCGACTAACGGCCTGCCGCTGAAAGGCAATGTTCTGCTGCTCAGCCACACCAATCAGGAAATCGAGGACGTTGTTCTGTACGGCGGGACCATAGCATAATACCGGCCCGTCACCGCATTTGAGGTCGCCCTGTTCTTTTTTGTCGTACTTCGGCGATTGCGTATCGTGCGTCACGTCGGTGCAGATGGCGAGGTCGGGACGGAGCCGCCGGGCAATCATTTCGGCCCCACGCAGACCAATTTCTTCCTGTACGGCATTGACGATGTACAGCGTGAACGGCAACGTAATGTTGTTTTCTTTGAGCAGTCGGGCCACTTCGGCAATCATGAAGCCACCCATCCGGTTGTCCAATGCCCGCCCAACAAAATAACGGCCGTTCAACTCCATCAGGCCATCGACAAACGTGCAAACCGTACCGACGTGAATACCCATGTCGAGCACTTCCTGTTTAGTAGCTGCGCCCACATCGATGAACAGGTCGGTCACTTTAGGAGCCGTATCTTTCGCTAAATCGCGAACGTGAATGGCAGGCCAGCCAAAAATTCCCTCGACTACGCCTTTTTTGGTGTGCAGATTGACTCGCATTGACGGTGCAATGAGCGCGTCGGAACCGCCATTACGCCGGACGTACAGATAGCCGTCGTCGGAGATGTAATTGACGAACCACGAAATTTCGTCGGAGTGGGCTTCGATAACGACTTTATAGTCTTTGCCCGGTCCTACGATGCCAACGGCGGTGCCGTAGGTATCGACAATGTGTTCGTCAATATAGGGTTTGAGGTAGTCTAACCAAATCTGCTGCCCCGGCGACTCGAAGCCCGTAGGCGAGGCATTGTTAAGGTATTGATACAGGAAACTTTTACTGTGTTCGTTCATTGCGGATTGAAAAACGGATCTAAAAATTCTTTTAACGGCTTTAACGGTGGGTGTGTCGGGTCAAGATTCCAATGGTTTTTATTTCTATAGTCGCGATTACGATCTTTAATTTTCTCTTTTTCTGAATCACTTTCACCGACTAAGGTTTCAACGTAGGCGTAAATTTTGGTTTTACCGGCGGGTGTTGTAAATCTACCCGAAGGAGTTGAACGCGTTTCATGTTGACTTAAACAATTTTCAAAGTCTTTCCAACAATCAAAGATTATCTGATTGGCTGGGTGAGTAATCTCTTCGAGTAGAGTTTCTATCTCTCCGTCCCGCTGATTATCAGGAAATAAGAAATAAGTGAAATGTAAACTTGTACTATGAGGTGATAACTTATCTTGATTGATTAAAAAGGTGTCGGCATCGAAAATAACGATAGTTGGTATTTGCTGGATAGTCAATTGCTGAAAAATAGGAGTTAGCTTCTTCATTTTTTCGGGGGAGTCAAAAGCTGTTTTCCCATCAACCGAAATAATGTCTCCCGGCTTATTCATCGTGCCCAATGATAAAGTGATACCGTACCACTCAGCAATCACATCTTGCAGAAACTTCTGATCCGTTATGCCCTCAACGAAAATTTGTATGCTACTCATAATACTCCGCCCCGTGTGTTAAAGCCTATATTTAGGGCATATTCAAACTGGTCAAAATCATATGTAACGGCTTTTACTTCACCCTGTTTATTTTCAACTAACGTAATATTCCGGGCATCCTTCTGAAATTGCTTCATGCTACGATCTTCAAGAGCCTCAATAAAAGCACGTTGGCATTCAAGGCTATGGGTAGTAGAAAAAAGCTGAACGTTGTACTTAGCACAAAGTTGAATGATTGTTTTCCAATAATCTTTTAATCGGGTGAAGTGAATACCGGCCCCGATTTCATCGACCATGAGACGACGGTTTTGATTAACTATAATCTCCATCAAAAGTCTGACAACTTTTACGGTTCCATCACCGTAACGAGTTAATGGTTGTAAATTATTATCATTTGTTAATGAGAAAGCAACCATATCTCTATCTCCATAAAATCGATGAATTCTAAGCTCTTCTAAGTCCGAAATTATTATATTTAAACTATCCACTAACTCTTTCCTAATAGATTTATGTTCATTGAAAAATTTATAGAAGTATGTAACAAGGTCATCATCGTAACTCAGATTAGCTGGTATGAAGGACGAATCGGACTGGTACATCTGCTTATTTTCAAAATAGGCGGGAAAAATTTGAAAATAGCCGGAGTTATTAAAGGTCATTTTTAACCAATATTCCGGGACAATACCAATAATCGTTTTATTAACTTCATTTCTCTCCTCGTCATCTAAAGAACTTGAGTTTAACAGATTAACAGATATATAGGGTTTATCTGGCGATACATGAAAAAGTACGGGGTTAGTTGTGTCTTTAAATATTGTTTGCCAAAAATTAGTCTGGGGAATTTTTGAAATAGCTAAATGTCCAATCTTCCCGAAAGTTGGAATACGATAACCTCTATTTAAGAAAACATCAAGATAGTTTGTTGTGAATTTGGTTGCATCTTCATCGAACAGCAATCCTTCCAGCACCGACGTTTTGCCCACATTATTATCACCTACGATCAAATTGAATTGTCCCAAATTGTTCATCTCAAAGGAGTCGAACCGTTTGAAATTCTCGATTTTAAAGTAGGTGAGGTGTTGCTTTTCCATAAAATAAGGCTGGCTCAGCCAACGAACGTGCTGCGAACAAATGTACTAAACGGATAGGAATCTACTTAGGGAAACTCAAAACCCAATTGGCTTGCGGGTCTGCTCAACGCCCATCGAACGTAACACATCCATCGCGATGCGGTCATCGTATTTGCGTTTCCAGTAGTCGGCTTCTAAGCGAAATTTATCTGATTCGATTTGTTGCTTCTCCACCATCAGCCGAAGATTTTCGAGTTCATGACTGGTCAGTTCGTCGGTTTTTGGCTCGATAACCTGCGCAGAAATGGCTTCATCGGTGAGGAGCGCGAGGGGTGAAACGGCCAGAACCTGCGCAATCTGGGTCAGGCGGGAGAGCGTCAGGTCGGTTTTTCCGCGCTCGATGTCGCCATAAGCTGTGGTGGACAGATTCAGTAAATCGGCCATGTTTTCCTGCGATAAACCGCGCTGGAGCCGTTCCAGACGTATTTTTTCGGATGTGCCACGATTGCTTAAGGTGCTCATATCAAGTAACAGCGATAAAATCTAAACCAAAACTGACCATGTTTTTCAGCAGGATAACGCAATTTTGTAACGAAACGATTCTCGAACTTACACCAAGTCTTATTGGTTTTCAAACCAGGAAGTAAACCCAATTATGAATTACGAAAAAGAATTCCGCAATTACGCCGTACATCACATGGGTCTGAATGGCCTGACCGTGGACGGATACGTGAACCACACTGTTCAGAACCAACGCGTTGAGAATATGACCCGTTCGGTTATTGAAGAACGCCCGATGAATTTCCGGGAAGTAGACGTGTTCTCGCGGCTTATGGCCGACCGCATTATTTTCATGGGCCTGCCCGTCGATGACAACATTGCTAACATCATTGTGGCTCAGTTGTTATTTCTGGAATCGGCTGATCCAAAAAAGGACATCGTTATGTACCTGAACAGCCCCGGCGGTTCGGTCTATGCTGGTTTGGGTATCTACGACACCATGCAGCACATCCGGCCCGACGTGGCAACGGTATGCACCAGTTTAGCCGCTTCGATGGGAGCTGTATTGCTGGCTGGCGGTGCCGCCGGCAAACGGTCGGCCTTGCCACACGCCCGGATTATGATTCACCAGCCATCGGGCGGGGCGCAGGGACAATCGGTCGATATTGAAATTACGGCCCGCGAAATTGTTAAACTTCGCGAAGAATTATACGAGATTCTGGCTCTGCACTCCGGTAAAACCACGGCGGAAATTGAAAAAGATTCGGACCGTGACAAGTGGATGCGTGCCGAAGAAGCCAAAGAATACGGCCTGATCGACGACGTACTACGTCGCGAAAAGACAGCCTGATTTAATAGAGTGAATTCGTAAAACGCGGGAGCTTTAATCAATAGCTCCCGCGTTTTTATTTTGCGCTATGGCGAAAATTTGCCCACTTTTGGTTATCTCCTGAACAGGAAAAAGTCTTGTCCATTTGCCCGCCGAATGATAACTTTGTTCATTACTCAGTGAATTAGTGCCACGCGAGTTGTCTTCCTTCCGAAATTGGTTGAACAAAACCATTAATATGTTAGTAAACCCGAATGACCGGCACCTGTTTGCCTGCGTTATCCGATAACCCCCAGCCCACTTACCCTGCAACCTTTCATGCCACAAATTACCTGCTCGTTCTGTGGACGGCGCAAAAACGAGGTGATGCTGCTGCTTTCGGGAATCGACGCACACATCTGCAATTACTGCATTGAGCAGGGACATCAGGTGGTGCTGGAAGAAATGCGCCCCAAACAAAGCGAGCCTTCTGAGGTAAAAATTAACCTCATTAAGCCCGTCGATATGAAACGGCATCTCGACCAATATGTAATTGGACAGGACGATGCCAAAAAATCCATCACCGTTGCCGTTTATAACCACTACAAACGGTTGATGCAGCCAAACACCAATGACGACGTGACGATTGAAAAATCGAACATTATCATGGTGGGCGAAACCGGAACGGGCAAAACATACCTCGCCCGCTCGATTGCCAAAATTCTTGAAGTGCCGTTCTGCATTGCCGATGCAACCGTCATTACGGAGGCCGGTTATGTAGGCGAAGACGTTGAGACCATTCTGACCCGGCTCTTACAGGCCGCCGATTATAACGTTGAAGCGGCTGAGCGGGGCATTGTTTACATTGATGAGATTGACAAAATCGCCCGCAAGTCCGACAATCCCAGCATCACGCGCGATGTGAGCGGGGAGGGGGTTCAGCAGGCACTGCTCAAGTTGCTCGAAGGGTCGGTCGTTAACGTGCCGCCCCAGGGAGGACGTAAGCACCCCGACCAGCGGCTGATTGCGCTCAATACCGAAAATATTCTGTTCATCTGCGGAGGAGCGTTTGACGGCATCGAGCGGCACATTACCAAACGTATCAATACCCGCCCTATTGGGTTCTCGGGCGACCGGCGGCTGAACGACACCCTCGAAAAAGGGCATCTGATGCGGTATATTTCGGCTCTCGACCTGAAATCGTTCGGGCTTATCCCCGAACTGATTGGCCGTTTGCCGGTCCTTACGCACCTCGAACCCCTCGATCGGACGGCCCTGATGCAGATTCTGACGGAGCCGAAAAACGCCATCACCAAACAATACAACAAGCTTTTCCAGATGGAGGGTGTAACGCTCCATTGGGACTCCAGTGCGTTGAATTACATCGTTGACCAGGCCTTGCAATACGGTCTCGGTGCGCGTGGTTTGCGCTCTATCTGTGAGTCGATTATTACCGACGCCATGTTTGAAATGCCCTCGCAATCGGGCGTTACTGAGCTAACGGTTAGCTTAGAATATGCCCGCGAGAAGTTTGGCAAATCCAGCACGCATGAATTCCGCTCGGTAGCCTGATTGATTAGTGCTCATTATCGCAGGCCACCACTTCAAATAAGAAGTGGTGGCCTGCGATTTATATAAAGGCAAAGTTTCTTTTGATTTTTTGCCAAAAAATTAACAAACGAACAAGGCTGTTGTTGTTGGAGGTGATAACGTAATCGTTCACTTAAAAACTCAATAGTATGCAATGCCTTTCCAAATCCCTTTTGGCGGTGCTCACAGGCACCGCTTTTCTTGTTTCGTGCAGCCGTCCGGTGGCGTATTTTCAACCCACCGCCCGCGAACATGTTGCATCGGCCACAACCGCTGATCCAATAGTGACACCTGAACCACCCGTTTCTGAAGCGGTATCGCTCCCTGCCGGGCAGGTCGTACAAACAGCGACATTGGATAAAATAGATGCGCTGGTGCGGAATGACAGCAAACTGACTGCCGATAGAACGATTCAAAAACGCCTTAACCGGGTTCGTACCTTGTTGGCTACAACATCAGCCAAAGCGGCCTTAACGCCCGCAACGGTCAATGCTCCTAAAAAAATGAACCTGATGGAGCGGATGATGCTCAAGAAGATGAATAAAAAAATCAGCCGACAACTTGCACCGGCCAACCCCAACCAAGCAATGGCTATTAAGGGGGTTTTGGCACTTGGAGCCGTTGTACTTATTGCCGGTTTATTATTAGTTCTTCTAACATCAGGCACGGGCGCAACAATTGGGGTTATCGGTATAATTGCCGGGCTGGCCCTCCTGCTGATAGGGCTTATATAAATGTCGTTCTGTTGCCCCGGAAACTACCTTTACACGAATTTGTCTTCTGTTCAAAAGGTGCTTTCAGGCGTGTTTGTCTGTTACTAACCTAATTTTAATGTCATTATTTTAGGTAGTGTCACAACAAACAAACAACGTTGTAGTTGTTAAGTATGATAACTTAATCGTTCATGTTAAACCCCATTTCTATGAGAGCGTTCTCCAAACACCTTTTTGCAGCCCTTTTAGGTGTTGCGGCCCTTTCTTCCTGCAGCCGTCCGGTGGCTTACTTCCAACCAACAGCTCGTGAGCAATTTAAGTCAGCTCCAGCGGAAGCGGTAGCCGTTGTTACACCAACTCAAACCGTTGAAGCTACTGCCGTAGAAACCTCCGCCCTGGTGGCTGCTCCTGTTTCGGTTGAGCCGACCAATCAGGCTAAACAGGCTGTAAGTCAGGTAGAAGCCTATGTACGCAACGATAGCAAATTGGCATCAAATAAGAAATTGGCTAAGCGCATGGATCGGGTGAAAAGTATGCTGGCAACGGCGACCTCGAAAACCGCACTGGCACCTACTGCGACTGCTTCGCCTAAGAAAGCCACCTTGCTGGAGCGTATGGCACTCAAACGGATTGACAAGCAAATCAAAAATAAACTCTCGCCGGATCGGACAATGGCTAAATCGGTGCTGACAATTGGCGCAATCATCGCCATTGTTGGGTTGATCCTGATTATTCTGAACACAGCTACGGCACTGGGCGTGCTCGCGCTGGTAGTTGGTCTGGTACTGATATTGCTCGACCTGCTCGACGTTGTTTAAGCAGTAACCGACAGGAAGGCTAAACTAAAGGGGTAGTCAGCGGAACGTTCGCAACCGAACGGCCGTCTGACTACCCTTTTTTTGATTATGAACGATACAAAAACATTGATTTTGCTTCATGGCCACGGCGTAGACGCAACCATTTGGGATGACATCTACGCCGACCTGGCTATAGACCAGCCGGTTTTGAAACCTGATTTCGCCCGGCTTACGAACCTCAACACAATTGAAGGATACGCTGATGAGTTGTACGCCCGCATTGAGACAGAGCAGGTTGGAAACGTTGTGCTGGTAGGTCACTCGATGGGCGGGTATATGGCACTGGCGTTCGCTGAAAAATATCCCGAACGTGTACAGGGTCTAATCCTATACCACTCCACCGCAACGGCTGACACAGAGGAACGCCGTAAGCAGCGTCGGAAAACAATTGAGGAGTTGAAAACGCAGGGGTCGGCCCCATTTATCGAGAAGCAACTCCCGAAAATGGTCGCCACTACGTATCCATCCGACAAAACGCAAACGCTCGTGGCGCGTTATCTGAATTTACCCGCCGACGCGCTTATTGCCGGTCTGAAAGCCATTGCCGGACGACCTGACCGCACGAACGTTCTGCAAGCGGCCAAGTTCCCGATTTTGATCGTTTTGGGTCGAGAGGATCAGCTTATTCCTTACGAAAAAACGGCTCAGTTAGCCGACTTGTCAGACAAAATTAGTGTTGTGGCCATCGAGAATGCCGGTCATTTAAGCATGATTGAACAACCCGAAGCATCGGTTCAGGCCACTCGTGAGTTTATGACGAAGGTCTGATTTTTAGCAATGGGATTAGGCAGGGGTTAGTAGAGATGACATCTTTCTGAAAGATGTCATCTCTACTAACCCCTGCCTAATCCCGTTGCCATTTCGTGTTTTGAGTCCATTTTAAAGGGATTATCCGTAAACTTGCACCTTATTTAAGCAAACTACTTGCTTGCACTTCCAAAAAAATGGCTGAACTTTTCAATGTTTATCCGCTATACGACATCGAACCTGTGCGGGCGCAGGGCAGCTACCTTTGGGATGCCGATGGTACGCGTTACTTAGACCTGTACGGCGGTCATGCGGTCATTTCGGTTGGGCATACGCACCCGCGCTACGTGCAGGCATTGACCGACCAGTTGCATAAAATTTCGTTCTATTCCAACTCCGTCAGGATTCCTCAGCAACAGGCGTTGGCCGATAAATTGGGTGCCTTATCAGACCATCCTGATTACGCTCTGTTTCTCTGCAACTCTGGCGCCGAAGCCAACGAAAATGCGCTGAAATTAGCGTCGTTCCATAATGGCCGGACGAAGGTTGTGGCCTTCACCAAATCGTTTCACGGGCGCACAGCCGGTGCCGTTGCCGCTACGGATAATCCGGCTATCGTTGCCCCGATCAATTACAATCAACACGTTACGTTTCTGCCGTATAATGACGCTAATGCGGCCCTGACTGGTATTACGACCGATACCTGCGCCGTCATTGTCGAGGGTATTCAGGGGGTGGGCGGCATTCAGGTGGCGACCGATGGGTTTTTGCAAACGCTCCGCCAACGCTGCAACGAAACCGGCGCGATACTGATTCTCGATGGCGTTCAGTGCGGATACGGGAGGTCGGGTAAGTTTTTCTCGCACCAGTTCAGTGGCATCGACGCCGATATCATTTCGATGGCGAAAGGAATGGGCAACGGCTTTCCCATCGGCGGCATTCTTATCTCGCCGACGTTCAAAGCCAGCTACGGATTATTGGGCACTACGTTCGGAGGGAATCACCTTGCCTGCACAGCCGCCATTGCTGTTCTCGACATTATGCGCGACGAAGGTCTGCTGGAAAATGCCACGCGCATGGGTCAATATTTCATGGATGGTATTCGGCAGATTGGCGGCTACAAAGATCTGCGCGGCCGGGGTCTGATGATTGGCATCGAGTATGATTTTCCGGTCGATGCGCTACGCAAAACGCTGTTGTTCGAGCATAAACAGTTTACCGGTGTGGCCGGAAAAAACACCATTCGATTGCTGCCCTCGCTGGCCGTTGGCGTCGACGAAGCCGATCAATTTCTGGACGCGTTGAGAAGTTGTTTAAACACGGAGAAAACAGAGGTTTTCACGGAGAAAACGGAGAAAAATGAATGATAATCAGATTACAGAGTCTGTTATTGGCTGTGCAATCAATGTGCATCGTCGCTTAGGGCCTGGATTGCTGGAATCTGTTTATGAAGAATGCTTATCATACGAATTGGACAAGGGCCGGATGTTTTTTGAACGACAAAAAGCTATGCCTATTATTTATGATGAAATAAAACTGGACACTGGTTATCGATTAGATTTATTGGTAGAAAATAGAGTTGTCGTTGAGTTAAAAGCGGTCGAAGCTCTTACTGATGTTCACCTCGCCCAGGTTATGACCTATCTACGATTATCAAATTGTAGATTTGGCCTCCTGATTAATTTTAATGTAGTTATGCTAAAAAATGGTTTGAAGCGTGTTGTTAATGGATATTAACCTCCGTTTGCTCCCTGACAACCTCTGTTCGCTCTGTGTTTAAAATAACAAATGACCAATTTTCTCTCCCTCGCCGACGTTACCGACCTCGATGCCCTGATTCAGTCCGGCCTTGCTGCCAAAGCCAATCCCTTTGCCGATCAGCACCTCGGCAAGAATAAAACCATCGGCCTGATTTTCTTCAACTCCAGTCTCCGAACGCGCTTGAGTACACAAAAAGCCGCCCAAAATCTCGGCATGAACGTGATGATGATGAACGTTGGGCAGGATAGCTGGGGTTTGGAAATGGAAGAGGGTGTGCTGATGAACGGCGATAAAGCCGAGCACGTTCGCGAAGCAGCCGCCGTAATGGGTCGCTACTGCCAGATTATCGGTATCCGGGCGTTTGCCGAGCTTAAAGACCGCGATAAGGATTACCGCGAACAGGTTATGTACCAGTTTGCTACCTATGCGGGCGTGCCCATTGTGAATCTCGAATCGGCCACGCGCCACCCGCTGCAATCACTCGCCGACTGCATCACCATCGAGGAAGCTAAAACCAAACCTAAGCCGAAAGTTGTACTAACCTGGTTGCCCCATTTCAAACCGCTGCCACAGGCCGTCGCCAACTCGTTCAGCGAGTGGATGAATGCCCGCGCTGATTCAGGGAACGTAGAGTTTGTTATGACGCACCCGGAAGGGTACGAACTGGCCCCCGAATTTGTGGGTAATGCCCGTGTAATTTATGATCGGGAAGAAGCCTTTGCCGGTGCCGATTTTATTTACGGCAAAAACTGGTCGTCGTATAGGCAATACGGTCAGGTGCTCACCCAGGACCCGTCATGGGCCGTTACGATGGCCGATATGAACCGGACCAACAATGGTAAATTCATGCACTGCCTGCCCGTTCGGCGCAACCTGAAAGTGGCTGATGCCGTGTTAGATAGTCCGCAATCGCTGGTTATCGAGCAGGCCGCTAACCGCGAGTGGTCGGCACAGGCCGTGTTAAAAGAAATTTTAAAAAATTTAGGCTAACACAGAGAGACGGAGATTTTCACAGAGCATACGGAGATTACTTTTTCTTCCTCTGTGCGCTCTGTGAAAATCTCCGTCTCTCTGTGTTTCAATAAAAAATGCAAACACTTACTGTAATCAAAATTGGCGGGAACGTTATCGACGATGCAACCGCCCTCAACCGTTTTCTAACTGCCTTTTCCGGTTTGCCGGGAGCTAAACTATTGGTTCATGGCGGGGGTAAAATAGCGACGCAGGTAGCCGATAAACTGGGTATTCAAACTACAATGGTCGACGGTCGGCGCATTACCGACCAGCCCATGCTCGACGTCGTGACGATGGTCTACGGCGGTCTGGTCAACAAGCAGATTGTCGCCAAACTTCAGGCTTTAGAGGTAAATGCTATTGGCATGACAGGGGCCGATGCCGGAACAGTACTGGCCAGAAAACGCCCCGTCAAAGACATCGACTACGGCATGGTGGGCGACATACAGGAAGTGGATTCAGGACAGATTCAGTTTTTTCTTCGGCAGGAGTTAACGCCCGTTTTTGCCCCGATTACTTATACAACGACCGGCGATTTGTTGAACACCAACGCCGACACAATGGCTTCCGCTATTGCTGTCGATATGGCTGTTCACAACGACGTAACGCTGATTTATTGCTTTGAGAAAAAAGGTGTTCTACGTGACCCCGCCGATGAGAATAGTGTGATTAATGAACTCACGCCCGCGCTCTATGCCAAACATAAAGCTGCCGGAACCATCAACAAAGGCATGATTCCGAAGTTGGACAATGCCTTCAGGGCGTTAGAAAACAAAGTCTCGAAAGTGATTATCTGCCATGCCGATGAATTGGCAGAAGCTGTAGCGCAGGGAGCCGGAACGACGTTGACAGTGGGTGATTAGTAGAGCGGTGTAGTGGGTAAAGTGGTGTAGTAGGCGAAAATGAGTTGAGTGAGTTTGAACGAACTATACCTACTTTCACCCAATCAACTAATCAACCAATTACTTCTCCGCCAGCAAATGCGCTACGCGACGGACGCCCATAAACCGGTTCTGGTAATAACTGGCATGTAGATAATCGTAGCGGACGCCCCCGTTCCAGGCAGAGTGAATGAATTTAATCCGGTTGCCAATCACCTCCGTTATCAGGCCAACGTGCCCGATCCGACTGCCGCCCGAACTGTGGCCTTTAAATAAAATAAGGTCGCCGGGTTGGGCGGCCTCTTTGTCGATGGCTTCTCCTACATGGCCTTGTGCAGCACTGGAATGCGGGAGTGAAAGACCAAACTTATTGTAGCAGAAACGCGTGAACCCGGAGCAGTCAAAACCATGTGTGGTGGTGCCCCCGGAGCGATAACGAATGGATAAGTGTTCCTTCGCGAAGCTGATAACATTTTTTACGAGTGGAATTTGCTCGTAGAAGGACTCTTTAGATAAAGTTACGGTAGGTAATTCAGATACGGTGGGTACGCTTTGCGCTTGAACGATGCCAAACGAGACAGTACAAACAACTGTCAGGAGCACTTTTTTCATCATAGAGGTAGGTGAAAATCAAGTTACGCTTCATAAAAGTATCGAATAGCGACCGATCTACCTACCCGGTGAGAAAGTTTTTCTACACACCCGTAGAATTTTTTCGTGCCAGTTTTATCAAGTAATTGACCGTAAGCTAATTAGAAGACGAGTTTTTTCCTGTTTTTTTTGTGAGCCCACCGAAAGGCGGCTGTGTCTCCTGAATAGATAAGGACCTGTTTAAAATAAAAGGGGTCAGGTTTGAGAACCTGACCCCGCGTTAACAACGGCTAAATTTTGATGCTCCGCTCAGAACCAGCCTGCGCCTATAATGCGAAACGGCCAGGGAATGGACGCCAGAATGAGCACCAGCCCTAAACCGTAGAAAATACCGACTAAACGTTGCTTGGTTGTGGCATCGGCGGCCCGTTTAGAACGCGAGTAGCCAATGGTAATCAGCACAATGGCAATCAACATACCGGCGGTGTGTTCCACACTGTAAAACCGATACAACTTCTCGCTCAACATACTGAAATTGACTTTTGGGCTGATGAACAATAGAACCAGTCCCAGTATCAATTGCGTGTGTATCGCAATGAGCGTGAACAAATACAGTTGGCGATTGCCGCTGGTATAGCCGCTCCGGCCCTGCCATTTTCCAATGGATACAACAACGGCGGCTACCAATAAAAGAAGGGCTATCCAGCGAAGCCCCGAGTGGGCATGTACTAATCCAGAATACATAACTTGATTGATTTAACGAGTTTTTTTGGCAAAGAAACAACCAAATGGTCAACTTACACGGCCAACCGTGTGTTTCAGTTTGTCACACAGATGTCATCTTTAGGTTTCGATGCGCCAAGAAAGATGACATCTGTATGACAAACTGAAGCCTATATGTGTTTAGGGACTATGATTATTTACAATACAACTTACAGCGTTGCCGATGAAATAGCCCAGGATTGGCTGCACTGGATGAAACGCTTTTTTGTGCCTGCCGCCCTGGCAACCGAGTTACCCAGCAGTTATAAAATTCTGCGTCTCCTAACCGAACTCGACAATAGCGGCACGACGTACTCAGTTCAGCTTGATTTCAAAACAATGGCCGATTATTCCGCGTATCTGGCTTACCATGCCGATACACTGCGCCAGCGCATTCAGCATCGCTTTGGCAATCAATTCATTTCGTTCGACACCCTGCTGGAGGAAGCGTAAATGAATGAAGAGTGATAAGTGAAGAATAAATATTCCAGCCTATTCTTCACTTATCACTCTTCATTCTTCACTCTATTTCGTCGTTTATCTACCGTCAATAAAAAGGCGGGGAGAAGAATCAGGTTGGAGGCCATACCCATCAGCAGCGTGATGGATACAAGAATACCCAGCGCAACGGTTCCCTGAAAGGTGGAAGCCGCAAAAATGGCGAAGCCCGCAAACAGAATCATGGCCGTATAAAACATGCTGATGCCCGTGTACCGGATCGTTTCCGAAACGGCCCGGTCTAAGCTGAGTTTCTGGTTTCGGAGTTCATCGCGGTATTTGGTAATGAAATAAATAGTGCCGTCGGATGAGATACCGAAGGCAATACTGAAAATCAGAATGGTCGAGGGTTTCAGGTGAATGCCACAAAAGCCCATGATTCCGGCGGTGACAATAAGCGGCACGACGCTCGGCAAAATGGCAATCAGGCTCAGCCGAACGTCGCGCAGGAGAATAATTAGGATGAACGACACCAGCACAATGGCCAGTATCGTGCTCTCGGCGAGGTTGGTGAGCAGGTAATCGTTGCCCCGCGTAAACACCACGCTGTTGCCTGTAATATGCACATCGTACTGATCGGCTGCGGCTACCCGCTTGCCCGTTGTCCGGTCGATGTTGAAAATTGAATCGGCTTTGGGCTGGAGTTCGTTGAGCAGTTGCGTGGTGCGAACCGTACCCACATCGGGCATCTGGAAACTGATGCGGGTATAGCGAAACGTACTGTCCATGTAGGCTTTAAACGCCAACCCACCACCAGCACTTTTAGCTCCTTTCAACTGAGGAACGTAATTCGCTAACTGACTCAGTTCGAGAGCACCGGGCAGTGCGTAGTATTTCGGGTCACCCCCCCGGTACGCCTGATAGAAAAACTTGATGGCTTCGACCAGCGACAGCGGTCTTGTAAACTCGCTGTGTTTACTAAATTCCCGTTCGAGCAGCTTGATTTTAGTCAGCGTTTGCGGTGTCAGCACCCGGCCACCGCGTTTGGTGTCGATGCTGATTTCAAAGGGCATCACCCCTTTAAACCGGCTTTCAATAAACTTTAAATCGGTATAAATCGGGTCGTTTTTGGGTAGGTCATCGACTACAAAACCGATTGGATTGATCTGTAAAGCACCGACGATTGAAATGGCCGTTACGATGCCGATGAACGCGTAAATCGCTGTTCGGCGGGTATGCACCAACTGGTCGACCCAGACCAGAAAACGGCTCACCTGCCGACTGTCCAGATGGCTGCGGTCTTTGATCGTAGGCGTGGCGAGGTAGCTGAAAATAATCGGTATAAGAATAAGCGAGACAACATAGGTTGTCATGATCCCGAAAGCCGATATTAAACCAAACTGCACCAGCAGGGGGCTGCCGGTGAAATAAAAGACGAAGAACCCGATGCTCGTCGTAACATTGGCGAAAAAGGTTGTTTCGCCAACTTTCTCCGTAGCAATGGCCAACGCTTCCTGCTGACTGTGGTTCCGGTTTAGTTCTTCGTGATACCGATTGAGCAGAAAAACGGTGTTCGGAACGCCGATAACGATAATCAGGGGAGGAATGAGGCCCGTCAGCAATGTAATGTCGTATCCACACAGCACAATATAGGCCAGCGACCAGATTACAGCCACACCCACAACGGCTAAAGCGGCCAGCACAACAGAAAACGAACGGAAGAAATAAAATAAAATCAGGGCTGTCACCAGAAAGGCCAGCCCCATAAACAGAAACATTTCTTTGCTGACTTTCGCCGTAAATTCGGTTCGGATATACGGCATCCCCGACATATGCACCGAGAGCGCGTGTTGCCTGCCGAACGAATCCGCTACGGCCTCAACCTGCCGTACGAGCGTAATCCGGCTTTTGGTATTGACCACTTTCTGGTCGAATGTGATCGCCATCAGGTGTGCGTGGCCGCTGCTGTCAGTTACCAACCCCCGGTAAAAAGGCAGAGCGGCAATGCGGCTTTTCAGACTGTCAAGCCCGATTTGGGTCGTCAGTGGTTTAGAAACGAGGGGCCGTATGCGGAAGGTATGCGCCGAATCGTCGCGCGTGATTCCATAGAGGTTGGCATTCGACACAACATCTTTTATACCAGTGATACGCCTGATTTTCTGACCCAGCGCGTACCAGTCATTGAAGAACCCAATCCGGTACATACTGTCCGTTTCGATAGCCAGCACCATCACGCTGCCGTCCTGCCCAAACCGCGATTTGAAGGCTTCATATTGCTGGTAGTCGGGGTCGGTAACGGGCAGGATTTTAGCCAGTTCGTAGGAGAGTTTAACCTTTCTTGCCTGATACCCCATGAAGGCCGTACCGAGCAAAACGCCAATGACTAAGGCTATTCTATTCTTTAAAATAAACGATGAGATATGGTGCCAGATCATGCCAGATTAACGCAGAATAAGGCCGCAAGGTACGTAAAATCTGTAGTAGCTGCTGATGAGTTAATCACATCGTGGTAATGTTTGCCATAATTTATAGGGTAAATTAAAGATTTAGTTGAATAATAGTCTGTCAAACGGAATGCTATTGTTGATATAGCCCCGAAATCTTTCGTTTGTCCAAACAAAATACCTTATAAGTCGCTTATACTTATAGACTTGTCGTATCCCTCTATACAGTTAACTCACGTTCATTATCATGATAACTCATACAAACCGCGTCGGCATGGCACATTACAGGCAGTCCGATCAAGCTGTAACCGATGAACCGATATGGGGGCATAATCCCAAAAATGTAGCGTTTATTGGCGATTATCTGCCCCGTCAGTGCGGAATTGCTACGTTTACTTCCGATCTCTACAAGTCATACAACTCGTTTATACCCGACTCCAACGCCCTCGTTGTATCGGTCAATGACACACCCGAAGGCTACGATTATCCGGGCGAAGTGCGGTACGATTTTTACCAGCACGACCAGGGTGCCTACCGCAAAGCCGCCGAGTTTTTGAACGCCAAAGACGTTGAAGTCGTCTGTCTCCAACACGAATATGGCATCTTCGGTGGTCCGGCCGGTAACTATATTCTGAGTCTGCTGCGTAACCTGACGATGCCTATCGTAACGACTTTCCACACGATTTTGAAAGACCCCAATGAGGACCAGTTGCTGGTGCTGAAAAGCATTGCCGACCTCTCCTCGCGGGTGGTGTGTATGTCGCAGAAAGGCCGGGATTTTCTGATCAATATCTACGAAATTCCTGAAGAAAAAATTGATTTGATTCCGCACGGTATTCCCGATATGCCCTTTGTCGATCCTCATTTTTATAAGGATAAATTTGGTATGGAAGGCAAACAAACGCTGCTGACATTTGGGTTACTGTCGCCAAATAAGGGCATTGAAAACGTAATTCGGGCGTTGCCGCGCATTGTCGAGCAGTTCCCGGATGTGATTTATATGGTGTTGGGTGCCACTCACCCGCACCTGCTCAAACACGAAGGCGAAGCCTACCGCGACAGCCTGAAAAAGCTGGCCAATGACTGTGGCGTTAGTGACCATGTTCGCTTTGACAATCAGTTTGTTGAATTAGATGATCTGCTCGAATATTTGGGCGCAGCCGACATTTATATCACGCCTTATCTTAACCCGGCTCAAATTACGTCCGGCACGCTATCCTACGCATTTGGGTGCGGGAAAGCGGTTGTGTCAACGCCTTACTGGCATGCCGAAGAACTCCTGGCCGATGGCCGGGGTATTCTGGTGCCCTTCGGCGATTCCGATGCCATTGCTACCCAGATAATCAACCTGCTCAGCGATGATCCGATGCGCCACCAGATGCGGAAAAAAGCGTACATGATGGGCCGCGAAATGATTTGGGAAAACGCGATTCAGGCGTATGCCGACGCGTTTTCGCACGCCCGGCAGGAACGCATGAGTACGCTCAACAACCAGGCTCCCTACACGATGGGTGCCCACAGCAGCGCGGTGTTTAAACTCCCCGCGCTCAAACTCGATCACCTGTTTCGGCTAACCGACTCGACAGGTATTGTCCAGCACGCCCGGCACCATTTGCCGTTTTATGAAGAAGGCTACTGCACCGACGATAATGCCCGCGCCCTCATTCTGGCCCTGATTATTCAGGATGCGGGGTTGAGCGACCAGAAACTGGCAAAAGCCGCCGATAATTACTGTGCTTTTATCAACCATGCCTATAATGACGAGCAACGCCGTTTCCGTAATTTCATGAGCTACGACCGTCGCTGGCTCGAAGAAGTGGGGTCCGACGACAGCACCGGACGGACTGTCTGGGCACTCGGCACCTGCATTGGGCGGTCGGCAGATCGGAACGCGGTTACGTGGGCGATGGGTTTGTTCGAGAAGGTGTTGCCAACCATTGTGTCGATGTCGTCGCCCCGTTCGTGGGCATTTTCGTTGCTCGGTATTTACGAATATCAGAAGAAATTCAACGACGACCGGCTGGCAAAAACGATTCAGCAACAGTTGCTGGAGAAGTTGATGTTTCGTTATACCGAGACGGCAACCGACGAGTGGCCCTGGTTTGAAAATACGCTCTCGTATGATAATGCGGTGCTGGCGCATGTGCTGATTCGGTCGGGCGATGAGCAATTGGTAAACATCGGGCTGACCGGATTGAAATGGCTTATCGAGCAACAAACAGCTTCGCAGGGGCATTTTCAGCCGATTGGCTCCAATGGATTTTATACCAAAGGGCAAACCCGCGCTTATTACGATCAGCAGCCGCTCGAAGCACAGAGTACGGTATCGGCCTGTTTAGCGGCTTTTTCTGTTACGGGTGACGAAGAATGGCACCGGACCGCCAACCGCGTGTTTAAATGGTTTATTGGCCTCAATGATTTGGGCCTGCCTTTATATGATCAGCAAACGGGTGGTTGCCGCGATGGGTTGCATATCGACCGTGTCAACCAGAACCAGGGGGCCGAGTCGACACTATCGTATTTGATGGCCCTCGCCGAATTATACAGTATTCAGCGGCAACGCCTTGACGCGAAGTCGATAAACGTAAGTATACCGGCCATGCTGAACGGCTAAAGCTGAATGACGTATGCCGGGCAGGTTGTCGGTTTTGTGACTTTCATCAGAAGCTGTGCCACGGTTATCTATGCTATGTAAGGTAACCGTGGCACAGCTTCTGGCGAAAGTCCTAAGTTGATTGACAATAGAGACAAGTTGAATAGAGCGGATATTATTTTGGAGAATGCCCCAAAATAATATCCGCTCTATTTGAGTTTGATGGCTATAGATGAGAAATTAAAGAACGAAATAGCAAAGCCTATTTATAACTTTGGACTTTCATCGAATATCACCTGATTTTATACTATGAGCATCAAAGCGATCCGCACCGGTATCGTTCTGCGGCCTGACCCAACCCGCGTTCTTTTTCGGCCCTTCGATCTGGGTAGCACCACCCGAACGCTGAAAATTGTTGCCCGCGTTGGCGGCATGACTGATGAGGAAGCCGAACAGAAACTGAACGAGGTTATTCGGGAATTTGGCGGTCGGCACTACAAACTCGAACGGTTTTTATTGAACCGATTTGAGCAGATAAAGACCCATCTACTGACCGACGAGCCGCTCACCAACGACCGCAAATTATTGCTGGGTGCTTATTTTACGATGGAGTACTCGCTCGAATCGGCCGCGCTGTTCAACCCGTCTATGATCTGGCACCCCGATCAGACCAATGTGCCGCCCGGTTTCAAACGCTTCATTCTGAGTTTGCGGGCAACGGGCGAAGGCCACGTATCGTCTATTTCGTTCCGCATGGGCTACATCGACCAGAGCGGAAAAATTGTTCTGCGGCAACCGTCGCGTTACGTTACGGCTCCCGATATTGTACCGAACCACCGATTTAACCGGTTGCAGTTTGAGCGTAAACTGTACGAACTTCGGTTGGAAAACAGCATTCAGGAAAAAATGATGGTTGGGCTGAGCGACGAGTTCAGCTTGTCGGAACTCGAAGCGCAGATCAAACGCGTATCGGCGCAGTTTCGGTATAATGCTGAATACGAGACGATTGCCAGTGGGTTACTGGCTCTCGCCAAATCGAACTACGAGATCGACTTCGACGACGACCAGAGTCTGGATGAGCGGTGCATTTTCCCGACGTCACCCAACGAAACTAACGGTATTGAAGATGCGCGGTTTGTGCAGTTTACCGATGATAATGGCGAAGTAACGTACTACGCTACCTATACGGCGTATAATGGTAAAGTTACGTTTCCGCAACTGCTCGAAACCAAAGATTTTACCCATTTCAGCGTCAGCACCCTGAACGGAGCCGAAGTATCCAATAAAGGAATGGCCTTGTTTCCACGAAAAATTGGCGGGAAATACGCCATGATTTCGCGGCAGGACGGGGAGAATATTTACCTGATGTATTCGGACGACCTGTATTTCTGGCAAACGAAAGAACTGATTCTTAAGCCAACCTATCACTGGGAATATGTGCAGTTGGGTAACTGCGGCTCGCCCATCGAAACCGAAGCGGGCTGGTTAGTGCTGAGTCATGGCGTTGGGCCGATGCGCAAATATGCCATCGGTGCGTTTCTACTCGATCTCAACGATCCATCCAAAGTACTGGGTCGCACCACCGAACCAATTTTAAGCCCCGACGAAAACGAACGCGAAGGCTACGTTCCCAATGTGGTGTATAGCTGCGGGGGGCTAATCAACGGCGACGACCTGATTATTCCCTACGCTATGGCCGACTATGCCAGCAGTTTTGCCACCGTAAACGTAGCCGAACTCATTGCTGAACTAACGGGCCAGACCAAGCCTGAGTTGGCCGATTCGCAAACAGTCTAAGATTTACATACAAACAAAAACCGGGATGAAGAGTGATCTTCGTCCCGGTTTGTGTTTTACCTGCGGAATTGCTTCAAATCAGCTTTTTAGTGATGATAGCCTGCTCTAAATCACCAAGTGTGAGCGGAATTGTTTTCGGTATTAACTCGCCCCTAAGCCATTTGCCTATTAACCCAAAATGCAGCATGAACCCTTCTTCGTCAAAATATTTCGATAGGTCAAAGTCGCTTGCATCCACATCAAACTCTTTTACGAAGGCGGCTAAAAATTCAACAGCATCATCACCGGTAATACCAAGATCATGTTCAGTTCTCGTCGTTCTAACTAACCTGCCTTCCGGGTATGGTCCCCATACTCTGTTGACAAAGTCCTTAACCTGCTCAAAGTGATCGACATGTTCGGGGTTCATAATCAAAGCTATTATATGCTACTTGGAAACCAAATAAAGCTTTATTTGCGATTAACTTTTTCATGAAGCTGTTTAACCTTTTTGAATCTACTCGAAATTGGGCGTGTGTTTTTGTCATTCCGACGCAGCCGGGCGGCCGGTGCCGAACGAGGAATCTCCAACTTTCACCGGGAGCGACTTTAAGATTCCTCCTTCGTCGGAATGACAAAAAACACACTCATTTTTGAGCGTAAACCGAAAGGTTAAACAGGCTCCATAAAAAAGAGGAACCAACACATGGCTGGTTCCTCTTTTTGTATGCATCGAATCAAGCGTTTATTCCCGCGTAATCACTTCATTGACAACCCTATCTCCACCCGCACCGGCATATTTGTAGTTGAGCGTATATGATTTAGTTGCCGGATCGTACTTGTTTACGCCAAATTGCATCGTGACTGTACTGGCGGCACCCTTAGGAATAAGCGTTACGGTGTTATCCGCATTAACGCGCAACCACATTAACCAACCGCTGCCACCTAAATCAGCATACTCCGTCTGAACGGTCGAAACGTCAATCGTGCCTAACGTTTTGTCCTTATCAATTTTCCGGGGGCCGTTAACCGGGTGCGTAAATGTGCCCACGGCCCGGTAATCGCCATCATAATTATTCTTGATTTTCAGGAAGATAATCTTCGTTCCGTAGTTGCTGCTCACGGCCACATTGTTCGACGCACTCGTGATTTTCAAAGGCAGCGCATACTCAGCATCGTTATACCCCGTTGGGTCCGGCACTTTATCCGCTCCCGAGAAAAACGAGACTTGAACTGGTGCCAGTCGGCTGCCTGCCTTAACGGTTGTCGTCAAGTTTGGGAGCTGATAAAGCGTGGCGGGGAGTAACTGAAACGATGTGCCGTTAGCCGTGTTATAGGCATCCAAAGCCGCTTTGTCCACCGCCAGCGTAACCGTTACGTCCTGCGATGGAGGGGTTGGCGACGCAATGTTCACGTCGAAGCTATACGCAATGGGTGCCGTTTGAATGGGTAGCCCCCGGTTATCTTCAATCCCGTAGAAAGCCGATGATGGAATTTCGGCCACCGCACCTACGCCTTGCAGGTCGACAAAATGTTCGTCGTCTTTTAAACAGCCGCTCATACTAATCGCCAGGCCGCCAACAACGAAACTATACAAAAGTTTTTTCATGATTGTTATTAGTTATCCCGGTCAGATGCGGCTTGGGGCAGCACCTGACCGGAGTTGATGATTATTTCACCCAGAAAATCTTGGATGTGAACTGACTAATATCGCCCTGAGCTTTCACCGCTGCGCTGTTGTAATTAAACTCACTTTGCGGATAAAACAGCCGAACAGGAATCTGCTTGACGGATGTACTGGGGTCCTGTGAGATCGGCACGTTTGGAACGCCCAGACGCCGATAATCCGACCAGGCTTCATACGGTGACCACCCATTGAGCGATGCCCATTTCTGCGTGATAATTGCCTGAATCTTATCCGTTGAAGCATCCCAGCCAACGTTGGCAGTTGCCTGCGAATAGTAGGTTACAGCATCAGCCGCTGTCAGGCCCAGATTTACAAACGACTCGGTGATGGCCGACTGATAAACGGTTTTCGGATCGCCTGCAATCCAGCCTCGCTGAGCCGCTTCGGCCTGTAGGAAAAACGCTTCGTGCGAGGTCAGAATGTAGGCCGGTTGGTTTACATTGTTTAGCAAACCAGGACCAATGCCTGACACCTGACTGTTCACTAAAGGTGCTATCGTACCAAAAAACGTTCCGTTGAACGTAGTACCGGTGACGGGTGTATAAAACCGAGCCAGCCGGGGGTCGTTTGTTGATTGGTAGAACGTAATCCCGTACTTGTTACCCCGGTTGATGTTATAAGCCTCTATAGGCTGGTTGTTCACCTGATAGCCATAAGTACCGAAGAAAGGACTTTGCTGACCGGCTGAGTTGACATAGCCAGGATTGACAGCCGCATTTTCGCCACTCTTCAGGAATCCATAAGGAGACGCTTTCAGAACAGCTAACTGAGCCTGTACAAATGCCTGACGATCTGCTTTTTCGGACTGCCGCAACAACATACGCAGCTTGATTGTGTTGGCAAACCGACGCCATTTAGCAATATCACCCTTGAACATGATGTCGTTTGTTCCGGGGTTCAATACGGTTCCGCCCTGCGCTGCGAGTTTATCCGCATCATTGAATAAGGTTAGCGCGGCATCAATTTGCTTAAACAGGTCTTCATAAACCGTTTTCGCGTCATCGTATGTGGGCTGGGCCGACGATAGCCCTTGCAGTGCCTGCGTGTATGGGATATTGCCGTAGGTATCAACCAGAATATGAAAGTGGAGAGCCTTCATAATCTTGGCCATACCCTGCAAAAGTGGCTGCTGTAGCGTAGCACCCTGTTTTTCTATGTAATCATAGTTTTTCAGGATGATGTACGCATTGTCCCAGATACCCGTACCAAAGTTCGACGTGAACTGGTAGTTTTTATCCGACGTACCAATTGAGTAGTTACCGCTCCAGTTCCAGTAACCCATCCAAAGGTTTAGGAACGTAAAATTGGTGGAGAAGTAAGTGCCCGACGAACTCAGGGCGGCAGGCAGAACCAGTACGGGCGTGGCCGCCGTTACCTGATTGGGGTTGTTATTGATGTCGAGGTAATCCTTCTGACAGCCTGACAAAATGGTCAGGGTTGCCATTAGTATCCCGAGAATAAGTTTTTTGAGATTCATGATTTTTGCTAATAAGAGTATGACTTAAAAACCAACACTTACCCGGAAACCATACTGGCGGGTTGGGGGAGTCTGCAATTCGTTGGTAGTACCTTGAGCGTTACTGGCATCCAACGAAAACTCCGGGTCGGTGAACACGTTCGTTTTCGGGCGCAGCATCAGCAAATTGCGGCCCGTTACGCCAAGCGTCAGCGACCGGATAAATTTGATGTTACTAAACAGCGTCGTTGGGAAGTTGTAACTCAGTGCTACTTCGCGGAGTTTCCAGAAAGCCGCGCTCGTCACGTAGCTCGATACGGCGTTATGGTAGCCCGAATTAGTCCAGAATTCCAGACTTCCGTCGCGGGTAGAAACGTTGGTATTCGGCGAAAACGATTTATCCGAATTTTGCACTACGGAGTTCGGGAAGATAAAGTTCTGCCGTCCGTTATACGTTGAACGAATACCCACACCCGTAAATTCAAGGGCGTTCCCTAACTGGTTGTAAATGACGTTACCACCCCGGTATTCAACTAACGCATTCAGTGTTAATCCTTTAAAAGCGAAGGTATTGTTAAAGCCAAACCGGTACTTAGGCTGTGTGTTGCCTAAATATTTGATGTTAGCGTCCAAAATTGGATAGCCCGTTGATGGATTAATAACTGGCCGGCCCACATTCTGACCCGATGCATCATAATAAGAACCAGTAGGGTCCGTATTCTGTACCCGTGCAATATCCGTTCCGTAAAGAGCAGGATACGTATAGCCAACGGATGCGAACACTTGGGATGCTGCACCAAATGAGCCGGGAGCAGCGTATATACTGGCTGCTAACGGAATATTGATTTTATCTAATCCCGCATACACCGACGTTACCTTATTATCAATGTAGGTGAAGTTTGTGTTGATATTCCAGGTAAAGCCACCGGTGTTAACGATAGGCCGGATGGTTTTCAATTCAACTTCAAAACCCCGGTTCAACATAGACCCCGTATTAATTAAGGCACTGGTGTAACCCGTTGTCCGCGAAACCTGAATAGGAACCGTCTGATTGATAGTTTCCATCGTGTAATAGACCACTTCGGCATTTATCCGGTCGAACAAACCAAACTCAACGCCCACTTCCTTGTTCGTCGTGAATTCAGGTTTCAGGTTAGGGTCGTTTTGCTGCGAACTCTGTACAAAACCGGGCTGACTGCCATAAGGAAATCCACCGCCGGGGTTAAACACATTCTGCAATTGATACGGTCCTACACTGATGTTACCCGCTTTGGCAATGCCGCCCCGCAGTTTCAGGTAAGTCAGCACGTTGCCGCCTTTCAGAGCAGGCAGGGCTTCGGTCAGGATAACCGATCCACTAACACCTGGATAGAAATACGAGCGGTTCCCCTTTGCCAGCAACGACGTGTTATCATACCGCCCAGTGGCATTGATAAAGGCGAAGTTGCGGAAGCCCAGTGTGAAGTCGTAGAAATAACCCAGCAGACGGCTCTTGTAATCGCCTTCAAAAGCTTGTGGCTGTCCTAACCGGTTGGCAATGTTGTAGGTTCCCGGTACAACGAGCGACGTAGCGGCCGCTGTCAGGAAGCGGGTGTTATCAACCCGCGTTTGCTGTCCCAGAATTAATTTAGTCGTGAAATCGCCAAATGTTGGCGCTATGGTCACCAGCAGGTCGCCCGTAAAGCGTGTGGTTGTCAGACTATTTTCACCAACATTACCATTTACCTGCTTTAGCGATGAGGCAATGTTACCGGCATTCCAGGGGTCACCCAGGGCATAGCTGCTAAATGAAACAGCGGCCAGGTGTGACTTGAGCTGCGTATTGGCTACCTGAGCACCCACACGGTAGGTGACGTTCAGCCATTTGGTAAACTGATAGCCAGCATCGGCCGTACCCTGAAACGAGTATTTATTGGTAACGGCCCGCGAATTATCGCCCGATACCTGCCACCAGGGGTTTGGGTAATACGCGTTAAAAAAGCCATTTACATCGCCATACGGTGAGGTAATGTCCTTAATGCGGGGGTCCGTCAAGGGCGCGTGGGCAGGCTGGTTCAGCAAGTTCCAGTACACCGGACGGCCTTGCCCAAAGTCGCCATTTTCCTTGTTCGTATTTTCATACGTCAACTGCATTTTCGCGTTCGTAGTGAACTTGTCGATCACCCGGCCACCGTTAACCGTCACGTTCGTCCGGTTGTACTTATCGTTCGGCACAATCCCTTTCTGATCGACGCGCTGTAAGCTTAACCCAAAATAATTCTGTCCGTCGCCCACCCGAAAGGCTACGTCATGTTGCTGGGTAACACCCGTATTGAAAAATGCTCGGCGCGGGTCTTTACCCGTTGATGAATACGGCACTTTCAGCGTGTCGAGCCCGATAGAGCCATCCGCATTACGAATCTGAACGCCGTAGCCAATGGGTTGAAAGGAGCCATCGTAGGCCGGGCCGAAACTTTGGTTTTCGAAAGGTACGTAAAGCCGTTGCCCGTTGGCATCCAGAAAAGGCGCACCTTCACCGCCGTTTGAGCCGTAGGTACGCTGCAAATCGGGCAGATACGATACGCTTTCCAACTGTGTGTTGTTGGTGTAAGAAATCTGAGGTTTGTTGTTTAATGTACCACGTTTGGTGGTTATAACCAGTACACCGTTAGCGGCATCGGAGCCGTAAAGGGCGGCTGCACTGGGGCCTTTCAAAACGGAACTGCTTTCAACGTCGTTGGGGTTAATCGAGGATAGGTAACTAACATCCGTCAGTGCGCCATCAACTACCAGTAAGGCCTGATTATTACCCAGAAATGAGCGGTTGCCGCGAATAGTAATCCGGGGGTTAGAGCCAACGCCATTGTTTACGGAGTTTATCTGTAAACCGGCAACTTTACCCGTCAACCCATTCGCGATGTTCACAGGAGCGGCCTGTGTAATAAGTGCGTTGTTTACTTTGGTTACCGACGTTCCGATTTCACGCTCGTTCCGTTTGATACCAAAACCTGTTACAACGACTTCATTCAGGGTCGATGCATCAGCGGTTAGCACAACATTAATCGCCGTACGATTGCCTATCGCTATGTCCTGCGATTTGAATCCTACAAACGAATACGTCAGTGTGGTACCTGAACCCGCACTGATGCGATAATCACCATTGGCATCCGTTGTGGTTCCACGTGTGGTTCCTTTAATAACCACACTTACACCCGGTAGTGCCGAGCCATCATCCGATGAGGTTATGCGGCCTGTCACCGCTATATCCTGCGCCAGCAGGGGTAGGCAGAAAAGCAGCGACAGGAGCCAGCTTCCAATTAAAATTTTTTTCATAAAGATTGATGAAAAATGTTTGAAGAGTGTAAGTTAAGATTAATTTAAGTTAACCATTTTAAGGTAATATAGTTGTAATATCCACCTTATTATCTACGAAATTCTAAAGGTATAAGCACAAAAGCTAACTATTCACCAGTTTTTATACTATTTAAAATGTAGACAAAATTGCTCTTTTAAGTAATTATACACTATGTAACTTACAGAAACTACTTACTTGAAGAGGTTTATTGTGTTCATTTACATACCATTAGTCTTAACAATTTAGTAATAGTAAATTTGTATAAATACTGGAATTATCCATATTGAAATTTATTAAGCAGCTAACTTCAATTTAACTGCTTAACTGGCTAACGAGCAGTCTCCAGTGAACAGACTCCTGCCATAAAAAAAGCGGGCCGATAGCATCGGCCCGCTTTCTGCATTACGCTTTATCCAACTATTAAAATATTGTCCAATAGGAACTTATATCGGCTGTTGTTCTCAAATGAGAACCGTACAGTTTACCAGTGTTGCCAATAAATAGGTCACCTGAATAAGCAACTGAATTGAAAATTGAATATAGGCCTTAATGAGCTTAAAAGTCTATTAAGTAGGGATAATGTATATTATACGGTATCTATATTGATTTTTCGGTAGTCTATTTTCAGGCGTAGCAACGGCTATAATCAGATTCGCTGCAAAGGCGTTGCCGGTTAAAACAAACGTAAACTTTTTGTCGGATACGAAGTTATTCTATCAAATTAGCCGACTCAATGCGATGAATGATGAACAGGACGTAGAACACGATGACGCTCAGATAACAGGTCGCACCGAAGGCCCGTTTGGTTCGGATGATACCGATATAGACCATCAGGAGCAGGATAATCGAAACCGATACGAGCAGGAAAATTCGGCCAATGGCCTCGATAGCCAGCAGGTTCGGGGCGGTCAGGATGGTCGTAACAATCGCGGTATAGGCAGCACCGACATGGATAGCCAGAACGGTGTTCTGCGCATGGGCGACATGGACAATAGCACACTCGAAGTAACACCGGAAGGTGCCGACGCGGCCGTTGCTGGTGCTAAAACAACGAATACGGCAATGGTCGACGTGACAACGAGCGGCCCCAATGACTACTCTGCCGATAAAGCACCCGTGCCCGACGCCCAAAAAGCCGCTAAAAAACAGAACGATGATGAGTCGGACGATGTGGATAGTAACCGGCAAAAAGAGCGCGAAGAAGACGTTGCCGAAACAGGTACTGACCTGACCAACCAGCCTACTTATTAGTCAATTCAATTAATACTCAACACCTTAAATTGTCAACGTTATGAGCGTAAGCAGCAATTCCCGGAAAGAGAGCACCGAGTCCTACGCGGCTCAGGCCATGCACAACACAATGGGCATCCCGCCCGAACTGGCGCAGTTGAATGACAAGAATCTGGATAATGACCTGCCCTCGCGCGTAGCCGATAGCAACGATACCGACGTGCCGGGCGATGTGACGGAAGCCGATGCTACCATTGCCGAAGCCGACGATGAAAATGGCATTACCGACGCCAGCATTGAGGAATCTAAACGGGCTTCGTGGGGCCAGCCGCCCCTGCCCGCCGATGCAGACGATGCCACGAAAGTGAACGGTGCTAACTGGACTACTCCCGCAAACGAGCCGGATCGAACGCTGGGAAATTCATAAATAAAACAGGCAGATAATAATCAGAATTGGGCAAGCAATTGTCAGAAGTAGTCAGGGGTGGTCAGGAATCGTCAGGTAGTTGCCTGACGATTCCTGACCACCCCTGACTGTTATTTAACAACTCTTGATTACTACTTGACCACCGCCTGACTATTTCTTAACCGATTCAGGGTGTAGCAAATAAGGGGGTTCATCAACTTTTTCTGGCCCTTGTTACCCTGAATACTCCCCAGCGTCAACTCATAAATGCGACCGGCTTTCAACTCCGCCAGCGTGAGTGACACCGTTTTGCGGTCGGCAGAAAGCCGAACGTCGGATACCGGCACCGACTGAACATCCATTTGCGGAGAACCGTAGGCTTTGTGATATTCGTAATAATAACTCCGAAACCGATAGGTAGCGGCTGTGCGGGCTGTGGCTTCATCGACGGGTTGCGTAAAGGTTAGATCGAAGCCGGTGGGCGTCAGTTTCATCGCCATAATATCCAGCGGAACGCCATCGGAACCCTGTCCTGCCTTATACCGGATTCGCTGAATACCCCGCGCCCCTAACCAGCCATGATCGGCCTGGCCTACATATAAACTGCCGTCGGGAGCGAAGGCCAGTCGGTTGTTGCCAATCCGAAGAGCTACCCCATTTGAACCGGCCTTGCTGAAAAACGGGATACACGCACCCTGAATCTGCCCATCGACTTCATCGGGCAGAACACGTATCAAATGGGCAAAATCCATGTCGCCCACGAATAGCTGACCGGCAAACGGCCCAAACGTACCGCCCGTATTGTCGAAGACGATCTGCGTTGGCGAATGCGCCATTACTTCATGTGGGAATGCAATACTCTCCACCGTCCGCATACTATCGAGGGTTTGGACAGACAGCGTTAACGGGTCTATATCGGGAAAGCCCGGTCGCCAGACTAAGCTGGCCGGATGCCCATAAAACTTTCCTTCCTCTACATGGTATAATTTACTGGTACCGAGCCAGTCGCCTTGATTATCAGTAACAAATAGCCGTCCCTGTGCGTCGAATCCGATGCCGTTGGGCGACCGGAAACCGCTGGCGTAGGGCTTTACGGTTCCGTCGGGCGTAATCTGCATCACCCAGCCCCGGTACGGCACGCAGGCATACATGCGCCCCTGCCGACCGAGCGCGTCATACTGTCCCCGAACTTCATCGCGAATGCCCGCGCCGTTGGAGGCCGTGTTCAGACTGAAATACAAATTTCCTTTCGCATCGCGCACGGGGCCAAAAGCGAACTCATGGTAATTGCCCGACATGCCAAACTGATCCGTAATGGTTTCATATTGATCGGCTACGCCATCGCCGTTAGTATCGGTCAGGCGCGTTAATTCGGGTCGCTGAATAACCAGCAGTTCGCGATTACTGACGGCTATAACCCCCAGCGGGTCGTGCAGTCCTTCGGCAAAAAGTTTCCAGGTTTTGGTTTTCGGATTGTACAGCATTACCTCGCCCCGGTGAAAACAGGCCGCCATTCGCCCGTCGGGCAGAAAGGAAAGACCGCCCGTTTCGGCCACCAGACCGGGTGGAGTCGGAATGGTTTCCACCTCATAATAATCCGTAATGGTGTCGGATGGAAACGGGGCGGAAAGCAGGAGGGAGGACAGGAGAAGTGTAGTGAGCATGGTTATCTTTTTACTTAATTCGTCAGCATCGTTAAGGTAAACTGGCGGGTTCCGGCAGGTAGTTTTATGACGCCGTTCTGAATACGGCCAACGGATGGTTTTAACTGAACACCGGGTTGCGCCGTTGCGCTAAACGAAAGAACCTGTTTGGTTGGACTAATCGTAAACTTTCGCACGAGACCACGTCCAGTGGGGAGCGGTTTGGCAAGTTCCCGGATGGTGACCCCACTGACGACGTACCGAAACTCAGGATACCGATTTACCAACTGATAGCCTTTAAACTGCGGTTGCGCTATGGCAGTGCCTACTTTCCACGGAAACCCGCCTGTATCCCGAAAATAAATATTACCAACAACTTTCGTAAATCGCTGCCCTTTGCCGTCCCATTGCTCCGTATTATCTACAAACCCGCCTGACCAGGCATAGCGAAGCCGACATTGTCCGGCATCGAACACATACGACTGTCCACCTTCGGGTCCGGGCAAGCCAACGGCGATGGCTGCGGGGCCGCAATCGGGCATAAACGTTCGGTAAACAGCCGGGAGTTTCAGCGCGTAAGGGTGGCCCGACGCCGTTGGTTGATGATGCTGATGATCCGCTTCGGCCACTCGTTCCGGGTTCGGAATATTCAGGTCCTGTTCGGGTGCGGGCAGTCGTTTTGGTTCATTGGTTGCATAGATAACGCCGTACATAATCGAGCCATGACCGGGATACGTGCAAACGAATGGATACGCTCCTTCGGCCAGTTTAACGACCAAGGAATCAGTATTGCCGGGTTCCACGCTCACGGTATGGGCCAATACATCGTCCATAAGGGGCACATGATTCTGAGCAGGGCCTTTTGCGCCGAGCGCCAGCGCAAATTCAACCACACGCAACCGGGAGTTGGGCCGCGTTATAACGAGGTTATGCGCCATGTCGTCTTTGTTGCTGAAAATAAGTTTCAGTCGGGTGTTGGGCTTGATAATGAGTCGTTTCCGGTCAAACTGTAACCCCTCCGACGAAGCAATAATGATGGTTGTATCGCGTTGAGCATACGCTTTAGGCAGCGTAAGTATAAGACTCAGCAGCAGTATAAATTTGTACATAGCGATTAAAGCGAAAAACGGCTGTGCTCTAATGCTTATTAACCGTTTGTTCAAGTAATGTTTCTACCGCCAGCGCGGGCAGCAGTGTCCCATCCCGAACCTGTTTTTCGAGCACTGCCAACCGACTACGCACACCCGGCTGGTTATAAAAGTGACCTTCGAGCCGTTGTCGCACCAAAGCCCGAAACCACGTAAGCTGTTGTTCCTGACGGCGTTGGGTGTAATGCCCAGTCTGAACAGTCACTTTCTGATAATCCTGGATGGTTTGCCAGACGCTCGCTACGCCCTCGCTGGTCAGGGCCGAGCAGGTCAGTACGGGCGGAAACCAGCCCGTTCCGGTAGGCGGAAAAAGATGCAGGGCGTTCTGGTATTCGACCCGTGCGCGGTTGGCAGCAGTTTTATTATCGCCATCGGCTTTGGTGATGCAGAGTGCGTCGGCCAGTTCCATAATCCCGCGTTTCATGCCCTGTAATTCATCGCCTGCTCCGGCCAGCATCAGCAGCAGAAAGAAGTCGACCATCCCATGCACAACCGTTTCGGACTGGCCCACGCCAACGGTTTCGACCAGAATAATGTCGAATCCGGCGGCTTCGCAAAGGAGCATCGTTTCGCGGGTCCGGTGCGCCACGCCCCCCAGCGAATCGCCCGCAGGCGAAGGCCGAATATAGGCATTGGGGTTCATAGAGAGCGTTTCCATGCGGGTTTTGTCGCCCAATAAACTGCCGCCCGAACGCTGGCTGGTGGGGTCGATGGTGAGCACAGCCAGCCGATGTCCGATGGTTGTCAACTGCGTACCGAAGGCTTCGATGAACGTACTTTTGCCGACACCCGGCACACCCGTAATGCCAACCCGCACCGATTTTCCACTATTCGGCAGCACCCCGTCCAGCACCTGCTGCGCCAGCACCTGATCGTCGGCGCGTCGGCTTTCGACCAGCGTAATGGCCCGGCTCAACACCAGCCGGTCGCCAACCAGGATGCCATTGATGTAGTAATCGGGAGGGAAACGGTTCTTATTCATTCAAAATAGTCGAACTCATTAACTAAAAGCTTGTATAGCTCCTCCCGCACCTTTTTAGTTGATGAAGCTACTTTTTCAAAATGTTGAGCCATATCTGTTAAATTAGACAGTTCTGTGTATTTACGTAGTTGTACTAATCCGGAGTGAGGTGTTAGAAAATCTTCGTAGCTAAAATAGCGGAAGTAAGGCTCATCTTTTAGCCCCACACCATAAAGCCAATTTCCCTGGCAGTAGGTTGCATTCCAGTGACGATACAAACTTTGAACGGCATTAACCAATTCCTTAGCCAATTCAGAGCCATTTTCCTGTACGTAAGAGGCTAATGTAGTTGACCAGAAACTGTCGCGCAATGTTGGACAAAGTGGATTATTCACAAATACTTCTGGTGCCCCGGTCACTGGATTGTTGGCTTCAAATTTTGTAACGACGCAGCGATTTTCGGCCAGTACGAACGCCATACATAGAGCGTACCATTCTCCTGCTCGTTCATGATTCAATTGTGGAGGCCAGATATCGTATTGATTTGCCCAAATAGGATAGCGTCCATTTAATGCTTTTGTAATGGCAAACCAACTCATTAAAGCCTGTGCTGATGGAAGATCGTATGCACAATAGGCGCGATTATCAGGTGAGCCTGACATTGCTTGTGTTTTGTTCATTCCCTTAATATCGGCATCAAGTCTGAACCAAGTTCTGTCTGGCAAATTAGAGAAGCGATGACATGAGTCTTGACTGACACGAACAGGTGTATTATCATCCATAAAGCCTATAAAAGCTCCGTTTAAATTTCCTAATCGCCGTTTTAATTTATAATGCCTTAACTGGTCATTCAATGGCAATCCGCTAACCAGACGTTCGTATTCATTTGGTTTTTTAGCAGTGCTAAAGTCATATCTCGGCTGGCGTACTCTCTCGCCATTGCGTCCTATCAACGGTAATAGTTCTCGAATGTCACCCCTTGAATTATCTAACCGAACAGTTTTTGAGGTTGATATTATTTGATTTATTGTCATGTCAAGTTCATCGTCGGGTGCGTTCCAATTGATATTCAAATCCGGGCGTGATAAATAAGTTAAGTCCAGTACATCAACGGTGTTTATACGCTGGGTAGCCTCATCATCAACCGGCTCATACTCCCAAAGCGTAAACGCTAACGGCCATTTTCCTTCTAACTTGAAGAACTCATTCGATGTGACAATGAAACCACTGTGATACCGAAACGATTGATCCCAAACACGCCGGAATGGAGCATACGTTGGTCGGGGAATGAGCCAAGACGTTGGTGTGAAAACCATTACAACTGGGCGAACATTGGGGTAGTGTCGTACCTGTTCGCGGGCAATGAGCGTTATCTGGCCTTCTTAGGCCAGATAACGCTCATTGCCCGCGTCTGGACCTGTCAACTCCAAAATATCTTCGTAAATGGTGTAATTCGAGTCAGTGTTAACCCTGGCTTGCTGATTTTCGTCAGTGTTTTTGTAAGGTGGATTGAGCAAAAATGCCAACGGTTTGTCAAGTGCCATACTCCGTCGGCTAAGTTCTACCGACAGTTCAGAGAAATAGTATTGAGCAGAATCGTCCAGGAAATTAAGTCCTCTATTATCTGATGTACGGGGAATAATAGTGAATCCAGTTTCAATGTGAAATGGATCAACTTTCATACGCCGTTCGATTGTACGTAATAAATCAGGCTGAAGTTCTGACACAATCTTATGGCGAAGTTTACCTCTCCAGCTTGACACAAGATTTCCTGAACCACCAGCCGGGTCAAACACAATATAGTCATCATTGATATTGCCGGGGAAATGAAACTTGGCGAACCAAAGTGCAAACTTGCTTAAATTAGCATCGGTGAAGAAAATGCCATGTTGCTTGACATACTCTGCGTCTATACGAGCCATTACTTCATCAAATCGGCTGAAGTAATAGTCTACCGTCAAGCCTGAACCTTCATTGGTAAAAATGTATTGTGACTCAACAAATTTTTTGAAATTATGTACATGGCGATTTTTGAGAGGAATAGCGTCGCTGACTCGGCTACCCTGAAAGCCCACTACATTAACCATTTCTGTACTGTCGTTGTAGGCTAATGTTGATGTAATATCCCAATAAGCAACCATTGTGTAAAAGGCATGTACAGCATCAATTGGATGGTCAAAAAATGGCCTCATCCTATCAATCGTATCAATAAAATTATGTGTACCGATTAGCTGGCGATCTGACTCAAGATTGCGCAGGATTTTCAAGATTTCGTAAGACTCAGTGGTTAAATTTTTAGCTCCAGCAAAAATATCTCCTTCTAAATCTCTACTCTCTAACCAATAGGTTGCAGCCGCCTTGATTTCATTTCGTAGTAACGTGGGCGTTTTTCGAGCGTTATCACGACCAACAGCATTAGGGGCGGTTTGGGCATTAGCGGTTTGTGCATAAATGACGGCTGTTTCTGGTAGCTTATTGACTTTCCAGATACCAACAAATTTATGAGCTACAACCATAACAGTATGGTAACCTAATCCGTACCGTTTGCGATAATGTAAGGCTTGGTAAAACCCGTCAAGCCACTGACTTTGCTTGGTTTTAGCTTCGACAATTAGAGAGCCTTCTATGTAAACATCTGCTCCACGAGCATCAGATTCTATCTTGAATTTATCCTTAAATAGCTTTTGGAAAAGAGGATACAGAAGAGGGCGACGAGCATCCTCACTACTCTCTGAACGGAGATATTGCTTAAATTTTTCAAGTTCTTCTGCGGTACTTACTTGTTGGGCCATCGGTGTTTAGGAATATTATGATTATAAAAGTAAACCGTGTGAACTGCTCTACAGCATTCTTTTTTTAATATTCAAAGAATCTGTTTTACTCAATGGGAAAAGGTTCTAAATCCTACCGTTCGTTCCGGTGGTCAAAACATTTAAATTTTCGGCATTTTACGAGATGTTATTTGGTTTGATGATTTTACGAAGAAGTGATGTCTGCACAACATCGAAGGATGACTGTTGCTGCTTCTACCAAATGTAGCACTCAGGGAACACAAAAGACATGAGGTAATACTATCCAGTGATATAGTCCCGGTATTTGTTCATCGACAATTAGCATTTCCCGGTATACCGCTTACGTTGTTGCTTCGTTAAACCATTACTCTTTTTGATCAGGCATTTTATGAATGATGACCTCCTTGCCGCTTATTCGCCCGAAACGTTTCGCCAGCAGGGCCATGCCTTAGTGGATTTGCTCGCCGATCATCTGGCTCACGCCCGGCAGGCCGAACAACCCGTTCTGGCGTATGTTGATCCAGATGAGCAATTAGCCTACTGGCAGGCCGATTTTGCACAGCCCGTTAATCCTGACCCGCTGCCGTTGCTGTCGGCTATTGCCCAGCGATCCATCCATTTGCATCACCCGCAGTTTATGGGTCATCAGGTGGCTCCGCCGTTGCCGCTTGCCGCGCTAACGGGCCTGCTGACAGGGCTGTTGAATCAGGGACAGGCTGTTTATGAAATGGGCATGACTGCCAATGCCCTCGAACGCATTGTAACACAGTGGCTGGCCCAAAAAATGAATCTGGGTCATGAAGCCAGTGGTTTACTCACGTCGGGCGGGACGCTTGCCAACCTGACGGCCCTGCTTACTGCCCGCGCTATTTGTGCACCTACTGACGTTTGGGAGCAGGGAACAACCAGCCGGTTAGCCATCATGGTGTCGGAAGAAGCGCATTATTGTGTAGACCGGGCGGCCCGAATCATGGGGCTTGGGACGGAGGGAATTATTAAAATTCCGACCAACGACCGTTTTCAACTGCGTACCGAATTACTGGAACCGTATCTGGAACAGGCGCAGCGGCAGGGCTTGACCGTGTTTGCCGTAATTGGGAGCTGTTGCTCAACCTCGACCGGCTCCTATGACGACCTGACAGTTATTGCCGATTTCTGCCAGAAACATAGCCTCTGGTTTCATGCCGATGGCGCACACGGAGGGGCCGCTGTGCTGTCGGATACGTACCGGCCATTGGTGCAGGGTATCGACCGTGCCGACTCGGTAGTAGTTGATTTTCATAAAATGATGCTGATTCCGGCGTTGGTGACCGCCGTACTCTACCGGCGCGATGCGGATTCGTACCGGACGTTTCAACAGAAAGCGCAGTATTTATGGGCCGATGCAAACGCCAAAGACTGGTTCAATTCCGGTAAGCGGGCGTTCGAGTGTACGAAGCTCATGATGAGTGCGAAAGTTTATACCGTACTGCGAACCTACGGCGAGCGCATTTTTACGGCCAATGTCGAAACGCTTTATGGACTGGCAAAACGCTTTGCTGAGCAACTGCGTGCCCATACCGAATTTGAACTGGCCCTGGAGCCGGAAGCCAATATCGTTTGCTTTCGCTACGTTGGAACTGGCCAAACGCCCGATCATCTCGACAAATTAAATACACTGATTCGGGCGCAGTCCGTGCAGGAAGGAACGTATTATATTGTCCAGACAACCCTGCGCGGAACGGTCTATCTACGCGTTTCGCTCATGAACCCGCTCACAACGGACGGGCATTTATCGAGCTTACTGACTTATTTGAACCGTATTGCGCAGACGATTAGTACGAGTAACGGCTAAGTCAAAACCGACGGCAATCCGGCTTGAATTGACCGTTAATTAGTAGCGTGGGTGGAAACCCGCGTAGCCGTAGGCCAATAGTTTTCAGCTACAAAGTTAGCCTACGGCTATGCGGGTTTCCACCCACGCTACTAACACTAAAAAAACTCTACTATTTTCAGCTATGGTGCTTATTCTGACTCTCCATGAATCCACTATGAGTGAGTAGGCTCAATACTGAGCCAGAACAGGCTTGTTGCCAAACACGATCAGATTGCGTAGCCGCAGGGCATAGGCTGCGTCCGGGTTGAGCAGTTTCAGCCGTACCGTATGCTGGCCAGGAGTGAGTTGATATTTCCACGTCAGGTCATACCGACGGCGGGTGAAACTGACCGGTACGTTGGCTGTCTCCATCTTCTGACCATCGACATATACCTCCAGTTTATACACAAAATCACTGTCGGAGCGGCCACCCGTTTTGGGGGCGGGCATCCCCTCGATGATGAACCCGACGCCATCGAAGGTAAGGCTCTGCTCGTCGGTCAGGTCTTTATTTATGCCCCGCTTTTCGATGGGGAAATGACCGGGGAAACCCTGTTCAAGCCGCACGGCTTTAGGCATTTGTGTGGCAATGGTTACGTTGTCGCCGGTTACCTTGCCGCCATTGCGTTCAATCACCTGAAGCGCGTGTTTCATGCCGATGCTATACACGTCGTTGAGCGACATGGTCGTGTATTTGAAATCAATATCCTCGGCTTCTTTCAGCCCCTGTTTCCAGTAGGCCGGGATTTTGTTGTACCCCAATACGGTGCCCAGAATACCACCCGCCGACGAGGGATTGCAGTCCGAATCCTGACCGGCGCGGGTGCTGATTTGCATCGTTTTGGTGTAATCGCCCTGCCCGTAAAGCAGTCCCAGCACGATGTAGGCGGAGTTGATCTTCGCGTCGATGTTGAAGGGAGCAAATATGCCATCCGGGCAACCCACTTCGTCCGACCATTTGCGCTGGATCTCCAGCCAGGTCCGTTTCCAGTCATTGGGATACTGATCGTGCCATTTAATCACATCGGCAATGCATTGATAGAACGTACTTTTGACCGGAATCGCTTTCAGCCCTTCGCGCACTACGTAATTCACATCGTCGGAAACAAACGCCAGCGAATACATAGCACCGACGTACACCCCCCCATACCAGCCATCGCCGTAGTTCATGATGTGGCCGATGGGGTCGCCGATCTGAATGGCCGTATTGGGCATTCCGGGAGCCATCAGTCCCGAAAAATCGGCTTCGATTTGAAAGTCAATGTCGTCGGCATGGGGGTTGTTGAGCCAGTGACCGGATTCGGGGGCTTTCATGCCGTTGAGAATATTGTAGCGGCCCACCTGGTTGGCGTGCCAGAGCATATAATCTGCTTTGGCAAAGGCGTTGGCATGTTCGGCAACGGGTGCGTCGAGGCCTTTTTTCTCGAAGACATCCACAAACGTCAGGTCCATATATAAGTCATCGTACAGCCCCGGAATTTCAATCATCGTTTTCTTGATGTAGCCGTCGTACCACGGAATGGGCTGGTACTCGTTCATCATCGTGCCGTTGAACTTGAATTCGGTGGGGCCGCCAAACGTGCAGCCAATCAACTGACCAGCCCAGCCACCCTTGATTTTATCCTGTAAAGTGGCTTTGGAAAGGGTCACCGTACCCGGTATTTTTTTAGGCGAAGGGGCGGGGACAAAAGCCAGCAAAGCCAGCAGAGGAACGAAAAGTAAATTCCGGTTTTTCATTTTTGGTAAGGAGTTAAATCAGGTTATACGGTCAATAAGGGAAGGCCATCAACTTCATGACGGTGGGGCAGTGAGGCTTGTGCGCCCATCCGGGTAACGGAAATAGACGCGGCTTTGCAGGCAAACGATACGGCATCCGGCAAGGCTTGTCCCTCGGCCAGTGCCACAGCCAGCGCACCATTGAAGCAGTCGCCAGCCGCCGTCGTATCAACCGCCGTTACGGGCGGAGCCGCAATGAGTAAAGAAACCGGTGAAGCCGTATCCGATGCTGTGGAGACATACGCTCCCCGTGCGCCAAGGGTGATAACGACGTTGGCAACGCCCGCATCATGCAGTTTTTGGGCGGCCTGCCGGGCGGTTAGTTCATCGGTGACACGAATGCCTGTCAGGAGTTCAGCTTCGGTTTCGTTGGGCGTTATTACGTACAGGCAGGCCAGCACCGCCGGGTCGAGGGGTTGCGCCGGAGCCGGGTTTAAAATGACCCGCATCCCGCGTTCATGACTCTGCCGGATGGCGTACTCGACCGTAGAAATTGGCGTTTCCAGTTGCAGCAGCACGACCATGTCGGCGGGGTCGGTAATGGCGTTCAGCGCAACCGAAACCTGCTCCTGACCCAGCCGGGCGTTGGCCCCCGAAGCCACCATGATGCAGTTTTCGCCCTTGCTATCGACACCAATCAGGGCTACGCCCGACGGTTCGTCGGCATCGGTCGTGATGAACTCATCGTGAATACCTTCCCGTTCAAATTGCTGTCGGGCCTGCAAACCAAACACGTCATTGCCTACATTAGCCACAAACGTCACCGGAGTGGTCAGGGCAGAACCGGATTTGCCGATTGCCAGCCGGGCAGCCGCCACCGCCTGATTGGCTCCCTTGCCGCCGGGATTCATCAGAAACGTACCGCCGATTACCGTTTCGCCGGGGGCCGGTAATTTATCGGTTTTGATTACCATGTCGGTATTGGAACTACCGATCACATACACACCAGAGGCCATAGATAGACGAGTATAGTTGTTGAACAAACCTATGGAAAAATTGCATCTGGCAAAGGCCACTTTTATAATAAGTAGTTGTTTCTATACGTGGTCTTATAAACTTTAAGTGCTGTTTATCGCATTCAGTATAGGTTATTAATGGAATTTTTAGCTATTCCTACGTGACAATCGACGTACTTCATCCGCTTATTCATTCCCTGACGAAATCCGAGAAGCGATATTGTCGGTTGATGACCGGGCGTCAGGTGGGCGACAAACCGAAGACGGCCCGGGGTTTTCTGCGGCTGTTCGACTGTCTGCTTCGCCACGAACTGCCCGGCGAATCGCTGACGGCTGAGCTAAACCGGCTGTTTCCCGATGCCACCCTCGAACCCGCCCGCAAGTATCTATACAAAGTGGTCATGCAGTGTTTGCGGCAGTTTGAACAGGACAAACGGATCGACGTCAGAATCAGTCAGCTACTCCACGATAGCCAGATTCTGTACGAACGCGGGCTGGTGCAGTTCAGTCATGAACAGTTGGAAAAAGCGCGGGTTCTGGCCAGTCAGCACGAACGGGATAGCTACGTCGTATTGGCCGCCCGGCAACAGGTTGAGCAGTGGGTTCAGTGGCAGTTCGATGGCGTGGATGAGTCGATGCTGTCGAAGCAGCACGCCCTGATTCGGCAGCATAGCGAACGTACGCAAACAGCCCTGCACCATGCGGCTCTCCACGAAACGCTGTTAGTGCGTTACCGGACCCACGGCATGGTGGGTGGAGCCGCCGATACACAACGGCTGAATGATCTGCTGCTGGAAGAATACCAACTGCTGAACCGGCATAAGCGTAAATCATTTGCCATGCAGCAACAGCATCTGCATTTTCAGTCGGCGTACTTTCGTATGATTGGCGATGGAGCGGGAAGTCTGCGGGTGTATCGGGAGTTAGACGACCTGTTTCAGTCGAATCCCGTGTTATGGGTAGAGCAACCGCTCTATTACGTACAAGTGCTGGAGGGAATTCTGGCTGATCTGCGTCTGCTCAAACGCTATGAAGACATGCCATTTTTCATCGACCGCCTGCAACGGATCAATACCGCCAGTCAGGGCCTGAATCGCACGGTGCCTTATTTAGTGCGGTATTATTCCCTGCTTCTTTTGGTTGATCAGCACTGCTATGCCGACGCAGCATCGCTGTTGCAGACGTACCTGGCCGATGCCCGAAATCGCCCGGAATGCCGTACCACCGAAGAACCGGCCGGATCACCTGATTTTGAGCGCGGATTGGCGCAACTGGCCTTACCGACCCGTACCGAATTTGACCTGCTGCTGGTTCGGATTGACATTGGTCTGGGTCAGCTATCGGCAGCATTACAGCGGCTAAATCGGGTTTTAGCCCGCCCTGCCCGGTCGTTGCCCGGTATGTTGTACACCCAAAGTCGGCTGATGAATCTGCTGCTGCACGCCCGCTTAGGTAACGCTGATTACCTGACGTATGCGCTGCGTTCGACGGAGCGGAAACTGAGTGTCGGCAAACCGACACCGGCTGGTCAGCAGTTGACTATCGCCCTCTTAAAGCGGTGGCTCAAAGGAAAGTTGCAAGCTGACGCATTAGACCAGATCCGTGCGTTCGGCGGTACTCCGGCCGACTACCAATTGCTGCAAAATCTGGATATATACGGGTGGGCAGCGCGTATGCTTGGCCAGGGTGGGAACTGACTACAGCCATTGTATATGTTGGCTGAAAGTAATAGCAGCGTTGTCGTAACGCGGGTGGGAACCCGCGATGCACAGATCGAAAAAGCGGGTTCCCACCCGCGTTACGACAACGCTATCCAACTACTTTGTTATCAGTTCGGCCAGTCCTACCCCCGAATCGGCAGCACCGTAATACACCCAGATTTGACCGGCTTTGTCGCTGTTATCCGGCCATTGCACCCAGCCGTTGGAAAAAACAACATTCGGAAAAAAACCTTCCCGTTCCCAAACTAATTCGGGTGATAGCAGTGGTTCATCGGACCGGGCGAGGATAATCGATGGGTCGTCTTTGTCCAATAAGGCCAACGCCAGAGAATAGGCATGACTGGCATCGGCACCGTGGTAGCAAACTAACCAGCCTTCGTCGGTGAGGATTGGCTCCGGCCCGGCTCCAATTTTGCCGCCCTCCCAGGCAAAACGGGCGTCTGACTGACCGCGCCCGCCGAACAGAAACCGGTGATTTCCCCAGTGAATACCATCTTCCGACTCGGCCAGCCAGACAGACGGTTTGCCAATATCTGATACCATTGGGCGGTGCAGCAGATAATATTTTCCGTTTATTTTCTTTGGAAACAATGCCACGTCCTTATTAGGCGGAGGAAGAATCATGCCCACCCGGTCGACCGTTACAAAATCGCTCGTAACGGCCAGTCCTACGCCCGGTCCATGTTCTGAAACCGCTGTATAGGTGATCCAGTATTTGCCTTCCCGACAGGTTATGCGGGCATCTTCAATGCCGTAGGATTCATCCATCCGGGCCGGAAATAAAAAGGGTTTATCGTCGATGGTAAAGTGAATGCCATCGGTGCTGCGGGCCAGTCGTAAATGACTTAGCGACGTTAGATAAACCTTCCCGCCGAGGGTTATTACGCGCGGGTCATACGATTCGGTGGGTTCCGGAAATCGCTTGACAATCAGTGAGGGAACGCCGTCCCGGTCTTCAATCAGGGGAATGGCAACCTGCCCTTTTTCAGCTTTTGGAGCCTCGGCCACACGCAGTAAAAGAATAACCTCATCGCCAAAAATACAGGCCGCCGGATTAAACGCGCCCAGCACCTCGAAGCCTGCAATACTTGGTTTTACATCGCTCGTTTGCAGGATAGGCTGGTTTGACAGACGGCGTAACTGGTAATTTTTCATCGACCAATTTATTAGTTTTTTTTGTAGAAATAGTCAACATACGGCGATTTACCAGTTTATTGCGGTCGAAAAGCGACAGGCCCGGCACCCTATACGTCGTATTGGGGGCCGGGCTGTGTAGTCAACCGGTTTTAAATGCGGTTAAACCTTCGGGGAAAGAGCCGCGTTATGAGGATTGTTAACCATTTAGACTCTATTAATCATGATTTACCAGCCAACGTTTGAGCAGGACGATGACGTGCTGATGCTCAACCCCGATCCGGAAACAGCCTCTTTAGACGACGATGACGACGATTTCGACGATGATGGGGCAGACTTCGATGAGTTGGGTACAGGAGCTGCCAGCGGCTACGGAGCCGATGATTTGGATGACATTGCGGATGATTTCGATGCCGATGATCTGGATGAAGACTTGGATGACGCCACCATCGAAGATGATTTGGACGACGATAGCATGGACTGATATTCGCTGCCTGTCCGCGCAATAAATCAACTCACTACATTCATTCTTTTCAATCGAAACTATGGCAGATTCCGAGCCAAATCAGGCCCCCGAAAAAGAACCACTTATTACAACCGAAAACGACGATACCGAAGGGACCGCGCCCGATGCAGATACACAGTCGTCGGCAGCGAGCGAAGCCGGTGACCGCACCGCCGAGGATGGTTCCCGCGCCCCTAACGATCCCGCCGAAGGCGCGTAATGATAGAATGAGTGAATGATTGAGTGATTGAATAGCTGACGTGAGGTATTGCTTTTGGCGTCAGCTATTCAATCACTCAATCATTCACTCATTCAACATTACTTTCAGCAGCGTCTGGCATTTCATTTCAGTTTCCTGCCACTCGCGTTCCGGCACAGAATCTTCGGTAAGCCCTGCTCCGGCGTAAAGGGTGGCTACTTTGCCTTCCAGTTTCATGCATCGGATATGGACAAACAAATTGCTGGAGGATCCTTCGTTGTTGGCATTGATGTTAACCGGTCCCAGAAAACCGCTGTACAACTCCCGGTCGTGGGTTTCGTGCTGACCGATAAACGCAAATGCCACATCGCGGGGTGTTCCGCATACGGCTGACGTAGGGTGTAATAGACGTAACATCACGGTGCCGAGTTGTGGGTAGCGGACCGCCTGCGTATCGACCGTGAAACAGGTGCTGAGGTGCATCAGGTTGCCCGCAACAAGGGTTTTTGGCCCTTCTTCAAGGTATTCACGCAACCTGATTTTCTTGAAACATTCAATGATATAGCGGCTCACGAGTGCCTGTTCTTCAATCTCTTTCTGCGACCACATGGCTTCGGGCGGGCGTTTGGGTGTGCCGTCCGGCTCAAACGCCGACTGGGTTCCGGCCAGCGATGCGGTCTGGAAAATACCTTCGGGGCTAACGCTCACCAACCGTTCCGGCGTGGCACTGATCCAGATTTGTCCTTTCTCCGGAATGTGAACCGCTGATATAAACGCTGTTGGGTAAGCCGCACAAAGTTTATCGAACAGACCCACCGCATTGGGCGCATCGGCAAACTGAAACCGCTTCGTCCGCGACAAGACCACTTTTCTGAATTCACCCCGCTGCATAGCCTCAACCGCTTCGACTACGTTACGCACATACTGGACCTGAGCATCCGGGTCGGGTAGGGGCGTAATGGCCGTTACAAAAGGCGAGTTTGCCGGTTGCTCCGTTCGTTGAGATTCTAAAGCCTTCCAAAATTGCTTCGCTGCTTTATTGCCGGGAACAAAATCATCGGGCTGATTGACAATAGTATGATTGGTTTCGGAGAAAACGGCCTGAATATCGGCTCGCAGAAAAAGCGTTCGCGCAGGGGATTCGGCAACTGTAGGATCGGCGGGCTGATTGCTGGCGAGGTTATCGAATGGGCTGATAAGAAACCCGGCGGGCAGTTCGTCTAAATCGGCTGATACGCGGGGCAGCACAGCATCGAACGAGACAATCATCTGTTTATCAGCCTTGTTGGGCAACCGCCAGAGTGCGGCCGGTAAGCCAAGTGAACGCGCTGTTTCCCACAGATCAATGGCCGTGGGCTGCGGTTGGGTAGCGGGTACTGTCGAAACTGTGTTGATGAAATACTCCGGTTGCATAGTCAACAGCCGACCGGGTTAGGGGCGACTATTGGGATAACAGATTGTACAGTGAATTTGTGCGTGAAGTGCTTTAGAAACTCTCTTTCGTTGTCAAAAAAGCACGGTTGCATAAAGAAACTGGCCTCTATAACTCATAGCTATTAACCACTTTCAAACCACTGATCTGGTCGAAGTCTCTGACATTGCGGGAAATTAGCGTGAAATCATGTACAAGGGCAGTAGCGGCAATGATGGCATCGGGAATTTTGATTCTATGCGCTTTGCGTAAGGCTATGGTCTGATTAGCAATCGCGTTCGTGAGTCCGATCACTGATGCCATTTCTGCGAACTCGATTATCTCCTGGCTTACCACCGAAAATCCTATCAACTCAATCTTAGTAATTATGGAAATAAGCGGCTCATCGTCAATAAGTTGAGCTATAAATAATTTACTCTTTATCGGTAATCTATTTCCTGAGAAGTCAATAATTACGTTTGTATCAATCAGGAATTGCTTCTCCATTCGTGCCTCGTTTGTTCAAGTTCCTGATTCATTATACGGGCTTGTTCGGCTGAACTGCTGCCTGCCAATCGGTCGGATAGCTTTCCACGGTTGGACACGACACCAGAAGAAGGATTAACCACCTCTTCTTTTATTACCTCAATCAGATTTAAAGCCTCAAGCTCTTTCAACAGCCTGATTGTGTGGCTATTATTAACTTTAATCGTGAGCGTTTCCATCGTATTTGAAAAAAACTGGTAATAAAACACCAAAACGAGATACGTATAAAGGTAACAGATTGTGCAGTGAATTTGTGCGTGAAGTTGGGGAAACTCTTCATTTGTTCGACGGTAAGTCTTTGCCTGACCCATCGAATGGCAGGGCATACTTTTCGGCCACCGCCTTTACATAATCAACATAACGTCCGAGAAAATTAATCTGTCCTTTTTGTTGCTGAATCAATACGTCTTTCTCCAGTAGCAATGCTTTAACCCAATCAGCCGCTTCGGGTTCTCCGGCTGCGTTTGGGGTAAGGTGGTAGTTTTTCAGTACGTCAGGTGTCGTTCCAAGCGCATTGGCAATTTGGGACAATCGTTTAGCACAGGCTGCATCACTATTTTCAAGCCGTGAATAGGCGGGCTGGCTCATGTGGAGTTTTTCGGCAACGTATTCCTGCGAGAGGAAATGGTCAATTCGGTATTGTTTGGCGTTGAGAGATAATGACATGGTACTAAGAAATGAAAGTAGTGAATGAATTGGCGTACTATGGCGACAAATAAACAAAATAATTTTTGAAAAGTATATTATCGTCTCATTATAGAGACAAAGCAATACTTAATCGTTAGTAGTCTAATTATCAGGTGTTTATGCGTTGGATTGCGTGCTTGTTTGACCTATACTGTTTATTTATCAAACCAATTTTGAATAAAAACTGCATACTAATTGCATAAAAACCGAATAATAGTGGATTGATTTAAGTTCCATCTTTGAGCCATCAATCGCCCGCAACGTGGCTTTACCCAACATGACCAACACAACGCACAACGCAACAGAAACCCTTTATGCCTTGTTGAAAGGGTTGCGGGCGAAGGTAACGCGGGTAGCTGTGCGGGAGTCGTTGTTGCAGCATTCCGACTTTCCAAGCTTGCTTAGCCTGAGCGAAATACTGACCGACTGGCAGATTGACAACACGGCACTACAACTCAACACCACCGAGCAACTGCGCGAATTACCGCTACCCTGTATCGCCCATCTCCGAAAAAACAATGGCTGGTATATATTGGTAACGGCCCTGCAAGGCGACACCATCACGTACACCGATACGGCTAATGGCCGCACCACCGAATCGTTAACGGACTTTGAGCGGAAATGGTCCGGCGTAGTGCTGTTAGCTGAAACCAACGAGCAATCGGGCGAAATCGATTATACTCTTCACCGCAGACACGAAATTCTTGATGAACTACGCGCCCCATTCTTGCTGGCTGGTGCAGTACTCATCTTCTTATTTGCTATCCTGAGTGTAGCGAAAGACCTTGCATCCACTGATTGGCTTCTGCTACTAACGAAATCAACGGGCCTAACCCTAAGCGGTTTGTTGGTAGCCAAACAGTTAGGCAGTAAAAACGCCCTGACTGACCGCCTGTGCCGAATCAATAGCAAAACCAACTGCGACGACGTACTAAACTCCCCAGCCGCCAAACTATGGGGCTGGCTCAATTGGACTGACGTCGGGCTGCTCTACTTTGCCAGTGGCCTGCTCACGGTACTACTGATTGGCATTCAACCGAACGTACTACCTATGTTACATGGGCTGGCGTTGCTGGCCTTACCGTATACCCTGTTTTCGGTTTATTATCAGGCCCGCGTTCTGCGGCAATGGTGCCCGTTGTGTTTGGGTGTACAGGGCATTTTATTGGCTGAGGGAATTCTGGCAGTAATACAAATCAACTCATGGCCTGATTCTGTTCAGCCTTACATGCTTATAATAAGTGCGTTCCTGCTGCCAACACTGGCATGGATATTCGTAAAGCATTTATTGATTAATCTGAGGGAAAGCCGCCAAGAGCATGAAGAGTTGATATGGTTGAAGCGGAACCCGGATTTATTCCGGGCCTTGCTGATGCAACAACCTCAAATGCCGCCCATCCCCGACAACCTGTACCCTATTGTGCTGGGCAACCTCGACGCCGAACATACTATTACGATGGTAACGAACCCATATTGCGGTCCATGTGCGAGAACGCATAAGGAGGTAGAAGAACTGGTTAAACGCAACAATAACGTAAAGGTAACCATCATTTTCGCTTGCGACGGTGCCACGGGGGCAGCAACACAAGTAGCCGTTCATGCAATGGCACTGACTCAGCAGAATAAAACGGCTGTGGCACTGGCGAATTGGTACGAGGATAAGGGAATGGATTTCGATGCCTGGGTGAAAAAATATCCTGTCATTTCTGACTCAATAGACTGGCTGGCCGTAGTAAATAAGCATAATGATTGGTGCCGGATAGCTGATATTAAGAGCACACCCACGCTTTTTGTAGACGGCTACTTAATGGCTGATCAGTATCGGCTTAATAGTTTACGATGGCTGATTAATGAACTCAAACCGATGCACAATGTGCTAAGAATGAACGTATGAAAACGGTTTTGTTCGTATTGCTGCCAATCCCCAGCCATTACTATCCAACGTTTGGATTAGCTCGCTTGCTACAACAACGCGGCTATAGAATCGTCTATATGGGCAAACCTCACTTACAAGAGGTAGTTGAACGAGAGGGCTTCAATTTTGAGGTGCTTATCTATGCTGAAGAGTTTGTTATCCGGCGATTCAAAGTTGCTATTGGTTTGTTTTTGAAGTCTCGTTTAGATTCATTGTACATGAGAAATCGGTATCGCGAATTCTTATTCAGAAATGGGCTATTTGAACAAGCAGTAGCCAGACTAAAACCTCATATCGTATTTCTGGATGATACGTTAGGACTCTATTATTCTATTCTGGCTGGAAAAACATATGTAGTACAATTAAGTACAAAACTATCGCCACGCAAACAAGATGGTATTCCGCCCCTTACTTGTTTCTGGCAACCTCATAATTCCTATAGCGCGGGTCTACGTGCTGAATGGTATTGGTTCTGGCATATTCAGAAACGGCGACTAAAAACTCAAATTCATCAACTCGTCTTCAATGGTCGGCATGATGCTTATTTTCAGCAGAAATACGACCAGACACGCAGTATCAGATGGGCTGATATCAAAGATGAGAACACCTCACTCTATGATGGGTTGAAAAACGTACTGGCTGTTGTATTGGCATCCACTGAGTTGGAGTTTGCCTGGACAAAACCACACACGAATGAAATCTATATGCCTTTACCTACAATTCGTGATGAGCAACCACGGTTTTCTGTTGCCTATGAAGAACTCCTGATAAAATTGGTAAGCTACCGACAGGAGGATAATCTAAAAATCGTATATGTTTCTCTTGGGTCACTATCATACCAAAAACCTACAATTGCCAGGCAGTTTTTGGTAAACGCTATTACCGCGCTTGGGCGTGTGAAAAATATTCAAGCTATAATCTCGACTGGTGATGTTGAGCTTGGCTTATTGACCCGTGAATTAGTCAGTAAAGAAGGCTACTTCCTTTTTTTGGAAGAAAG
>CAXTKE010000017.1:0-113638 GCA_964244845.1 uncultured Spirosoma sp. | reverse complement strand
TGGGCTATTCATCAATCAGTTTTTCTTTGGGGTTCAACATTATTAAGCCATCACCTTCTTTCCTTCTCTTATTACTTCAGCGGTTGCCGTAATTACCTCTCCCAGTCGGCCCGCATTTAAAAAGTCAATTGCCAGGTTGACTGATGTGTAGGCATATTCGCGGCCAAGTGCGAAAACCATTACGCCAATCAACTCATCCAGAATGGCAGCAGCAGCCCCACCATGCAACACCCTCGCCGGATTTGTCATTTCGTCCCGTATTGAAAACTCAGCAACCAAGCGACCATAGTCTACGGTTCGGATTGTGCCATTAAGCCAACGGCCCAGTGGCGACGGGCTATTACTCATATGCTGACCAATTTGCGAGCGAAACAAGTCAAGTCGGGAATTTGTAATGGTGTTCATAATTGATAAAAATAGTACTTAACTAAGCTATAACCCCATAAGACGCTATTATTTATGTACTTTCTTGGGAGTTTTTCAAGACTTGTACTATTTTTGGGCGTTTTTAATAGGACTACGCAACTACTACGCATGAATTATACGCTTACGCAGTTACCCGACCGTACCGCAAAACCGCGCCAAAGCGGCTTGACAATGGTCATGGATAAAGGATTAAGTCTGCGGGAAACCGAAGATTTTTTATCGACCTCTACCCACTATGCAGACATTATCAAATTAGGTTGGGCCACTTCGTTCGTTACCCCCAAACTAAAGGAAAAATTAGCAATATACCGCGAAGTCGGTATTCCGGTTTATTTCGGTGGAACCTTGTTTGAAGCCTTTATCGTGCGGAAGCAATTTGATGAGTACCGCAAGTTGCTGGATCGGTACGGTATGGAATATGCCGAAGTATCCGACGGCTCGATTGATATGAACCAAGACGACAAATGCGAATATATCCGCCAACTCGCAACGCAGGTAACGGTATTATCAGAGGTGGGTTCTAAAGATGAAGCAAAAATCATTCCACCTTACAAGTGGATTCAACTCATGAAATCCGAACTGCAGGCTGGTGCCTGGAAGGTTATCGGCGAGGCTCGCGAAGGGGGTACCGTTGGCCTGTTTCGGTCGAGTGGTGAGGTTCGGCAGGGATTGGTTGAAGAAATATTGACGCAGATTCCATTTGAAAGTATTCTGTGGGAAGCTCCTCAAAAAGAACAACAGGTTTGGTTTGTTAAGCTCCTCGGTGCGAATGTTAACCTTGGCAACATTGCTCCTCATGAAGTTATCCCGCTGGAAACCATTCGCTTAGGCCTTCGGGGTGATACATTTTCGCACTTTTTAGATAAATAACGAAAGGGTATAAAACGGCGGAGCATGGCGCACCTACGCGTTGATTGGCCAGCACATACCAACTTTTGCTGTATAACCTCTTTATATGGAACTTATAAAATCATTGCTTGATTTCCTGCTTCACCTTGATCGTTACCTCGACCTGTGGGCTAATGAATATGGAGTGTTGTTATATGCGATTCTGTTTCTAATTATTTTTACCGAAACAGGCCTTATTGTCATGCCACTGCTCCCCGGCGATTCGCTGCTGTTCGCGGCCGGTGCTTTAGCCGCCCGGCCATCCAATGACCTTAGCGTTTGGGTGATTATTCCGCTGCTTATTGTGGCCGCTCTACTTGGCGATAATGTGAATTACTTTGTCGGTAAATTTTTGGGGACTCAGATTAAATCGCGCGAGCGAATTCTGTTTTTTAAACGGGAATATATCACCGAAACGGAAAAGTTTTACGACAAATACGGTGGCCGAACGGTGATTATCGCCCGTTTTATTCCTATCGTACGGACCATCGCGCCGTTTGTGGCTGGGGCTGGCAGCATGACTTATGGCACCTATATAAAATTCTGTATCCTCGGCGCAATTCTCTGGGTAACAAGCATTTCACTGCTGGGCTACTTTTTCGGTAATTTCCCGATTGTTCAACGAAATTTTGAGTTAGTCGTCTTTGGTATCGTTGGCTTGTCGGTGCTCCCAATTATCATCGAATTTTTCAAGAAACGATCCACATAAAATTCATACGGCTTTACATGCTATTTTTGTTGTCCTGTGCCACTGTTGAAAGCAGTGGCACAGTGGATTAAGCCCTGTCTATGAACCATTACGGTCTTATTGGTTTCCCGCTCACACACTCGTTCTCGCAACGATACTTCACTGAAAAATTTGCCCGCGAAGGCATTGTCAACTGTCAGTACGATTTATTTGAGATGCCCGATCTCAGTACTCTCCCCGATTTGCTGACAATGCCGGGGCTTCGTGGACTAAATGTTACAATACCGCACAAACAAGCCGTTCTACCCTATTTAGACCGTTTGGATGTATCGGCGGAGAAAATTGGTGCTGTAAACGTAATTAAAATAGACACCGATGGTTCACGAACAGGCTATAACTCAGACTATTATGGTTTCCGGCAATCGCTAACGGATTGGCTGAATACCCTCAACCGCTCGATAGTGGGTCTGCAGGCATTAGTTTTAGGTACGGGGGGGGCGTCAAAAGCCGTTACCGTTGCGCTGGCCGATCTCGGTATCGCCTATGCGTTCGTTTCACGCACGAAAACGGCCAATGGTCTGACCTATACTGATGTTGCTGATGTGCTGGCTGATTATCCGTTGATCATTAATGCCTCACCGGTGGGTACGTATCCACACATTGAGGAGGCCCCCGCCCTTCCTTACGACCAATTGACAGCCAGGCATCTGCTCTATGATTTGGTTTATAACCCAGCCGAAACAATGTTTATGCAACTCGGTCGGGCGCATGGAGCCGCAACCCACAATGGCCTGAGAATGCTTGAGCTACAAGCCGAAAAAGCCTGGGAAATCTGGCAATGGTAACGGGTGTGTTTGAGCTTACCGCACAGATGTCATCTTTACGTTTTGCTGCCCAAAAAAGATGACATCTGTGCGATAAGCTCAAACACACCTGTAGCAACTATTTTAATGAGACTCCTTTTCATCCTATAAACCTAAAACCGATGCCTCTCTTAGTGTTTGCTACCATTACGGCCAAGCCCGGTGCTGGAACAACCCTTAAAAACGCCCTGATTGATTTAGTTGGCGAGGTGAAAACCGAAGCAGCCTGTCAACAGTATGAGCTGTATGAAAGTACGGAGCATCCCGAACGCTTCATCATGCACGAAATTTGGGACGATGAAGCGGGCTTACAGGCACATAGTCAAATGCCACACATGAAGGTGTTTGGAGCAAAAGCGAAAGACTGGTTAGCCGGACCAGCAGAATTGACTAAAGTCAACGTGTAAGTTGCGTTACAGGCAAATATCCCGCAGTCGGTCGGTATCCATCACAAAAACGTTGAAATCTACCTGCCCCCGAATGCCCTTAACGTAACCATTTTGGTTGTGTTGCCAGAGATAAAGCTTGTCCGGGTTGTAGCTGCGCAGGTGTTTAGCCGAGTAATCAGCAATCCAGAGCGGGTATTCGTCTAAGTTTCCTTTGATATACCGGCGATATAAATTGCCATTTGTGTAAATGATAGGCCGGGTCTGGTAATGATCTTCAACGGTTTTGAGCCACAATTTCAACCCGTTGACAATGGTTTCGTCGGATTGGCCGTTTATGACTTCAAAATCGACGACGGGGGCAAAATCGCCCTCGCTCAATTCGACATGCCGGATAAAATTAGTCGCTTGTTTAAGCGGGTCACGGGTGGGGTGGTAAAAATGATAAGCACCCCGGCGCATGGCCGATTTTTTGGCCTCGGCCCAGTTTTTGTCAAACTGCTTATCGGATAACGTAGCCCCTTCGGTCGCTTTGATAAAGACAAACTGGAGCCGAACGCCACCCGCTTCCATCTCTCGGACCCGCGCCCAGTTGATGCGGTCATTGTGCCGCGACACATCTATACCGTGAATGCCATAGTGCATGGGCAATCGAATACCGAACGCCTGTACAAATTGCCAGTTTAGTTCATCAGGCCGACGCGACCGAAAAATCCAAAATGCACTGATTACCAATAAGAATGCCGCAATCCACAGGCCATATCGCCGAATAATGAGCTTGAACAGAACGCGGGTTTTCATGTGGATAGTCAATTACCACCCCAAAAATACGGCTTTCACCCCGAACATACCGCAAACGAAAAAGCCCTATACATTAGTAAAGGGCTTTTTTATATGATTGCGCATAAATAGAATTAATCGTGGCCTTCGAGCTTAACTAATTTATTGTATAAACCAAGTAGCAGAAAAGGGGCTGCCCACTGGCCAATAAATAAACTCCGGTCACGGTCGCCGGTGGACTGCAAATACAGAGAAACGCCCATGGAACCTAACGCAGCCCAAAGGAAAATATCAGACGGCAGTTTAGCGGTTTGCTCTTCAATCGCCGTAGCGACCGGCCCCTCATTATGCTCAGGATTGTTGTTTTTATTCTTTGCCATAACGCTAAGTGTTTTAATTGTTATTTCAAGCACTTAACTCAACGAATAGTCGTAAGGTTTTGAGCCGACAAAAGAATAAAGTCAAATACCACTAACTCATTTATTTGGCTGGGGTGTCGTGCGTAAATAGGGCTTCACAAACGTTACACCTTTTGGAAATTTAGCTTCCAACTGGTCGTTTGTCACGGCGGGCGTCACAATAACATCATCGCCCTGCTGCCAGTCGGCGGGGGTAGCTACCTGGTAATCAGCCGTTAACTGCAATGAATCAATGACACGAATCAGCTCATTGAAATTGCGACCTGTTGAGGCCGGGTAGGTTAGAGTGAGCTTAATTTTTTTGTCAGGACCAATAACGAATACAGACCGCACCGTCGTTTTTTCGCTGGCGTTCGGGTGAATCATATCGTATAAGGTAGCTACCGTCCGGTCGGCATCGGCAATGATCGGGAAGTTAACCTCCGAGCCGGTTACGTCTTTAATATCGGGCGTCCAGCGATTATGCGATTCCAGATCATCGACGGATACCGCAATTACCTTGACATTACGTTTACCAAATTCATCTTTCAACAACGCCGTGCGACCTAATTCGGTCGTGCAAACGGGTGTAAAATCGGCAGGGTGCGAGAATAGCATACCCCAGGAACTACCTAACCATTCATGAAAATGAATGTGGCCCTGAGTAGTGTCGGCCTCAAAATCGGGGGCAATATCTCCTAAGCGAAGTGACATGATTACGTGGTTTTTAGTTTATAAAATCTACCTATTTAATATAGTAGTTAATGAAGGGAAAACCGGCATAAAGCCGGTTTGTTTGAGGAGCAAACCTAAAAAATAAGTTGAGAGTTCGCAAGTTTTTAACTGGACTCGTAGAGGGTCAAATTAATTTATCTTCCACGGCCATTCGAACCAGTTCGGCTGCATTTCGAACCTGTAGCCGACGCATCATATTTGCCCGGTGGTTATCGACCGTTCGGACACTCAACTGAAGCTTTTCGGCAATTTCGCGGCTGCTCATCCCATCGACCAGAAATTGCAGAATTTCTTTCTCTTTATTCGACAGTTTCGACTGCCGCTCGGCACGGCCGTGGCGGTCGCCTTTTTTCAACTGCTGCATGTAGCCACTCAGGATAATCGACGCTACCGGAGAACTATAATATTTTTCGCCGTTAGCAATGGTACGAATGGCTTTTATCATTTCATCGGATGATGAATCTTTCAGAATATAGCCATACGCACCCGCTTCTACAGACCGTAAAATATAATCTTCGTTGTTGTGCATCGACAACATCAGCACTCGTACGTTTTTGTATAACCGACTGATAACCTGCGTTGTCTGAATTCCCGACATACCTGGAAGTGAAATATCCATTAGAATTAAATCGGGCAGAAGGGTAGGATCAGGCTGGAGTGCTTTAAGTTTATCGAGCGCATCCTCTCCATCGTTCGCTTCGTCGATGATGATTAGACCATCGGCCTGTTCGAGCAGGAGCCGAATACCGTCACGAACGATGGAATGATCATCCACCAGCATTAATTTAGTAGGTATCATGATGCACAAAATGCGTTTTATAGGGGATGTTAACTACTATTTTCGTGCCTTTACCAACCACAGACCGAATTTTAAATTTGCCGTTGAGCAACGTTGTCCGCTCCTGTATATTTTGTAAACCCTGTGAAGGCGGTCGTGATTTTTTAGGCTGGAATTGGTCGCTATTCACCTCTGAACTTAGTTTCACAAGGCCATTTTCCTGTCCTTTTCGAGGTAGCCGGAATCCCTGTCCATTGTCACTTACTAACAGTTGAAGTGCATTCGTTCGTTCGTTGAGTTCGATATGAATATGAGTAGGCTTGGCATGTCTGACAGCATTACTAACGGCTTCCTGCGTTACCCGATACAGCATAATCTCGACGTCTTTGTCTAAACGCGGCTTATCGACTTTGAAATTTGTTTCAAATGTAACATCAATTGTTTCGGTCCGGTCCTGTTCGGCAAGCATCTTGATGGCTGGCACAACGCCAAAATCGCTTAACACACTGGGCATCAAGTTGTTTGAGATCGTACGTGTTTCCTGAATTGTCTGCGTTACCAACGTTTTCAGCGTCTTCAGATTTTGGGCGTGGGGCGTTACACCCGTTTGCTCATTGACGGTTGCCCGACTTATACTGGCTTCAAGCCCTTCAATTTGTAATTTAAGGGCTGTAAGCATCTGCCCTAATCCGTCGTGCAATTCACGCGATAGCCGCTTGCGTTCTTCTTCCTGGCCAGCAATCAGGTATGAGGTTCGGAGTTTTTGCTCGTCAATTTCCTGCTGGTACTGTTGTTTTGTGGCCTCAAATAATTTCTGGCGGGTTTCTTTCAGCGTTCTGTTGGTATTCAGTAGTTTCTTGTTGGCGGCTGCCGTCTGGCTTTCCGCTTCAATCAACTGCGCGAAGGTCTGTTTGAGTTTGCGGGCTGCGGGTCTAAAAATCAGGAAACCAATACCAATCAGTACCGAAACGGTGAAGAAATACAGATATAACTCGATGGATTGCAATAGGTTAAGTTTCGCTCTCATCTCGCCGGTATATTCCCGAACAATAATATCTATTTTCTCCAGGAATGGCTTTTCGTTAGCCAGCATTAGCCGGATACTGGCCTGAACATCAGGCTGTTTAATTTCACTAAAATGTTGCAGACGCATCAACCGATGGGCACCCTGCCGAAAGGCCTCGAATTGCGGTCGGATGCCATCGTATAGTCGTTGAACCGTATCCGAGTTCACAATGCTTACTTGTGGGTTACCAGCCCTTCCTTCCCGCCCCTGTATATGATATCGCTCAAAAACGGGAAATACCTGTCGCAATTCGGCAACATTTTCCTGAAAGCTGGCCTGTTCATTGGCATCCGCTAATTGCAGTGCCTGTTTTACCATTTGCTGACTCTGATGTCGCTGTAAAGCGGTGTATCGAATGATCCACAACTCATCCTGCACAGCCCGAAGCCGCCATTGCGTAAGCCCCTGCCCCACCGTTAGCAGGACAGTCAGAATGATGAGCAAGGTCATGTAAAGCCGGGTAAACCGAACGGGAATTACCGAGCTGTCTTTTTTGTTATCGGTACGAGTATCAGTCACGGGTAGCGTCGTTGATACTAAAGTGAGTGAGTAAAAGTAATCTTTTTTGTAGTTTTACCATTGTTTCTCTCGTTTAGTCTTCCAGCATCATGGCCCGTTTACTGATTGCCTTATTGCTTATATCACTTGTGGCCCCTGCCTTTCGGCCAGCGTTGCCACCAACAAACGCCGTTAAGCCCGGTACAGTCGTTGCCGAACCGGTAAAACTCTCGTGGGAAGTTCTGCGGGATGTTACGTTCAAGAAAAAGTGGTATGCCGAAGAGTCCGTTTATATGCTGTATCCAACGTTCGGGCAGGGCATTCAGAAGCTCAATGGTAAAACGGTTGAACTGACGGGATATGTACTCCCCGTCGACCTCGAATCGAATATTTATGTGCTGTCGGCTTTTCCCTACAGTGCCTGTTTTTTCTGCGGGGGCGCGGGTCCGGAATCGGTCGTGTCGCTGAAATTCAAAAAGTCGGACAAGAAATTCAAAACGGATGAACGTCGTACGTTTCGGGGAACGTTAAAACTAAACGCCGATAACATTTACGAACTCAATTACATTTTGGCTGATGCTGAAATGCTTGACCAGTAAAAACATCAACTCATAAAAAGGGGAGCCAAGTTCAGAACTTGGCTCCCCTTTTTATGAGTTGATTGATAACAAAAAACCACTCAAGCCTGAGTGGTTTTTTCATTTTGTGGAGAATATCGGAGTCGAACCGATGACCTCTTCCATGCCATGGAAGCGCTCTAGCCAGCTGAGCTAATCCCCCGTCAAACCGCTTTGGTGCGTTTTGTGGGTGCAAAGATGAGAAAAAAATCATCTTGTCCCAAACCGGAAGCCAAATTTTTTAATCACTTAGTAACACCTGCCCGTTTCCTCGAACAATATTTGTTTTGTATTATCAATTGCGTAGTTTTGATAATACTCCCGACACCCATGCATACGGTTTATATTATCTACAGCCCCACCACCGACAAATATTTCATTGGTCAATCTAAAGATTTGAAAATAACCTTATGGCAGCATAATGCCAAAACAAACCCCGCTACGGCCGAGGGGAAGCCCTGGGAAGTAAAATTTACGCAGGCTTTTGCCACCCGCAATGAAGCACTGAGTTTAGAAATGAAATTGAAAAAGAAAGATCGCGCCCATTGGGAGGAACTTATTGGCAGTACACAGCCAACAGTCTAATTGTCTTTACTTTATACGTAAAAAACCGCCTTCAAAGCGGTTTTTTTAGTTTCAGATTTGCACCTGATTAACCTTGACAACGCCTGACAATTCACTTAAAACGGTCGTAAGGCTTTCACAAACCGGCCTTTGAAATAGTCACCATACAGGTTATCTTCCCGAACACCCCGCGATGACGACGCATGAATGAAGCGGATACTCTGGGCACCATTTACTTCCGTCACAATGCCCGTGTGCGAAACATAGCCCGCCTGTCCTTTATCGGGAACAAAGAAAATCAAATCTCCGGGTAGAATTTCAGCGACTTCTACCTCGTGCCCTACCTCAGACTGCTGCCACGAAATTCTTGGCATTTTCAGGCCTACCGTATTAAAAACAGCATACACTAATCCTGAGCAATCAATACCATCGGTGGTGTTTCCACCTGACCGATACGGCGTTCCGGTATACGTACGGGCAATTTTCACCACTTCGGGAACGTACCGGTTTTCGTACGTGCGGTTATCGACTACTTTCCCCGTGGGCCGGGCCGGTACGGCGGGTGGGCGGGCAGGTGTTTTGCCCGTCCGGTGGGCAACGGGACGCACCGACGACGGACGACGACTAACGGATGGGCCGGAAGAACGCAGGGCTTCACAGGCCGTGAATAGTGAGAGCAGGCAGGCAGACAGCAGTACGGAACGCAGGATGTTCCGAAACCAGCGTAGTTGCATACAAGATTGGGTTAAGGTCAGTATAGGCTAAATTTAAACGCTGTGGCCCATAAGATTAGTGCAACTTATCCTATTTTCATAGATAATGCAATTCGTTTGCGGGCTTTATCCACCTCCATCACCTTTACTTGTACTTTCTGGAACACCTTCACCACCGTTTTTGGGTCTGACACATAATGATTTGCCAGTTGCGAGACATGAACCAGCCCGTCCTGCTTCACACCAATATCGACAAAGGCACCGAAGGCGGTGATATTCGTTACAACGCCAGACAATACCATCCCTTCATGTAAATCATCGACAGTTCGCACGCGGGTATCATACTCGAAGACGGATAGTTGCTCGCGCGGGTCGCGGCCCGGTTTGGCCAATTCGGTAATAATATCGCGCAGTGTTGGCAAACCCACATCAGCCGTCGCATACGTTTCAACCTTGATTTGCTGACGCAGGTCGGGCTGGCGAATAAGCTCAGTCACGCTGCTGCCCACATCGGTAGCCATCCGCTCCACAACGCCGTATCGTTCGGGATGAACCGCACTGTTGTCTAACGGGTTTTTACCGCCTTCGATTCGCAGAAAGCCCGCACATTGCTCAAAAGCTTTCGGCCCTAACCGAGGCACTTTTTTAAGCTGGCCACGGGAAGAGAAAGGTCCATTTTCGGCGCGATACGCCACAATATTACCAGCCAATTGCGGCCCTAAACCCGATACATAGCGCAATAGATACGCACTGGCCGTATTGAGCGACACGCCGACCTGATTTACACAGCTTTCGACAACGGTATCCAAACTATTTTTTAAGCCGGTCTGGTCCACGTCATGCTGGTATTGCCCAACACCGATGGATTTTGGGTCTATCTTAACCAATTCGGCCAGCGGGTCCATTAATCGACGCCCAATGCTGACGGCTCCACGTACTGTAACGTCGTGGTTGGGAAATTCCTCGCGGGCCACCTCCGACGCCGAGTAGATCGACGCACCCTGCTCACTAACCATGAAGATGGGCTTGTTGAGTTGCAGCCCCTGAACAAACTCCTCGGCTTCGCGACCGGCGGTTCCGTTTCCAATGGCTATTGCCTCGATAGCATATTGATTGACGAGTTTCCGAACGGTCTGCGCAGCCTGTTGGCGTTGTGCCTCCGATTGTGCCAGATACAGAACCGTATCGGTCAGTAAGTTACCCTGTGCATCGAGGCAAACGGTTTTGCAACCCGTTCGGTAGCCGGGGTCGATGGCTAAAACCCGCTGCTGACCTAAGGGTGGGCTGAGCAGGAGTTGCCGCAAATTATCCGCAAAAACCTGGATAGCTTCGGCGTCCGCTTTGTCTTTGGATGTGTTGGCAAATTCAGTTTCGAGCGATGGCTTGAGCAGTCGTTTATACCCATCGCGAATAGCCGTTGATAGCTGCTCTTTGCAAACCGGCGTTCCCGACTGACTGGCAATAAACTGCCGTTCGAGCCGGTCGATGGCGGTTTCTTCGTCAGGGCCAATATTTACGGATAGAAATCCTTCGGCTTCACCCCGGCGCAGGGCCAGCAATCGGTGAGAGGGTACGCGCCGGAGGGGCTCAGCAAAATCAAAATAATCCTTAAACTTGGTGCCCTCTGTTTCTTTCCCCTTTTTAACAACAGAACGGACAATAGCCTCTCGCTCAAACAGGTTACGAATACGCTGGCGAGCGTCGGCATCCTCACTGATGCGTTCGGCCAGAATGTCGCGGGCACCCTGCAACGCATCCGCAACAGTCGGAACGGCGTCGGAAAGAGCACGTTGGGCAATGCGGTCAAGGGTTGTTTCCCGCTGATTAAAAATGACATTGGCGAGCGGTTCCAGACCCCGCTCAACGGCAATGGTAGCGCGGGTTTTGCGCTTCTGCCGATACGGTAAATACAGGTCTTCGAGGTCAGTAAGGGAGTCGGCAGATTCAAGTTTTCGGCGTAGTTCAGGGGTGAGTTTGCCCTGTTCGTCAACCGATTTGAGAATGCCCTCCCTCCGTTTATCGAGGTCAAGCAGTTTCTGGTAGGTCTCCTTAATCTGTCCGATCTGCACTTCATCAAGCGGCCCTCGTTCGGCCGATGCGGTCGCTTCTTTGCGGTAACGGGCAATAAACGGAACGGTGGCTCCGCCGTTGAGTAAGTCAATTGTTGCAGCTACTGACTGGGAGTTTAAATTAAGCCGGACAGCAATGCGCTGGTCAATGGGTTGTGACATCTATAGTCAGGGGTTGTCATGAATGGTCAGGAAATGGTCAAGTGTAGTCAGGAAGTAGAACACTAAATCCGGCCATGCCTGACAACTACTGACTATTTCCTGACAATCTGTGCCATTTTACTAAGAACTGAAAGGGCAAAAAAAAAACATGCCATTGGCATGTTTTTTACAACGGGTGTCTTGGTATATCTTACGATTAAGCCATTTCGACGTTCACGGCATTTAAGCCTTTCTTACCGCGCTCAACATTGAATTTCACTTTGTCATTCTCGCGGATTTGGTCGATGAGACCGGAAGCGTGTACAAAAATGTCTTCGCCACCATCATCGGGTTTAATGAAGCCAAACCCTTTGGTTTCATTAAAGAATTTTACAGTTCCTGTTTGCATTGCTTATTTTAAATTTAGGCGAAGGACGGTACAATAAATTTCATTTCCAAATCTATTTATAAAATATTTATTGCTGTCCTTCAAATAATTCGCAAACGGTCCTGAATGAGTGAAAATGACGGCCTGATTACGTCCGTCAGGCCATTCATCACTGTGGATTTATCCCTTGTTGATTGGTAGCCGGATTGATTCAGCACAGCCTATGATGCTACAGAAGGCAGTGGCTTATTAGCACTTTGTACGTCTATCACGTTACTTTACGTATTTTTACGTCCTGAATTGACTTAGATAGTAGTGAAGATTGATGTAACTTCGTTCATGCGGATGGCGGGCATTTTGGGGGCGTTGCTAATTGGAGGACTGAATGCCGCTTCGTCGCAGGTCGTTATCAGCAATACCGACGACCCTACGCTTTATACCTACTGCCAGCAGTTTCAAACCTTGTATACGCTAATTCGGGAACAGCGTGTAGCCCCCGATTCGGCCCGAATGCAGTTCAGCGGCATCATGCGCGGCTTGCAGGCAAAATTCCGTAGTATGGAAAGTTACCGACAGGATTCACTCCAGCGCGACAGCCTGCGCCGAACGGGATTGTATTTCAACTTCCCCCTGCGTGGCTATACAACCACTGCTATTGGCGGGACTCACGGCGAAGGCTATCGGGGCAACGGATTTGACCTGTTCGACTACACCGTACGCGGCAGCCATCCGGCGCAGGACATTTTCATCAGCGACCGAAATCAGGACATTATCGACGACCGAACCAGCAAACCCGTTGACATTCTGGCCATGAGCCGGGGATTAGTGTTAGCCATCGAAACGGCCTGGAAACCCGGCTCCGAATACCGGGGCGGCAATTGGATTTGGGTGTATGACCCCACGCTTCACGGCCTGTTTTATTACGCCCATAACAGCGAGGTCGATGTATCGCCGGGGCAATGGGTGAAAGCCGGGCAGAAACTCGCTGAAATGGGCCGGACCGGCTTTAATGCTTATAAGAGCCGTTCGCCAACGCATCTACACCTGATGTACCTGCAAATCCAGCCGAACGGACTTCCCCTGCCTATCAACACTTATGCATGGCTGCTAACAGCGAAACTTTCTAAATGAGTTATAAAGTTGCTGAGTTATAGGGTTGTAAAGTTTATGAGTGCGTCAGCTAACTTTACAACTTTATAACTCAGCAACTCTATAACTCATCTATGATTCGCGAACGAGGTTGATACCCGTGATAAGGAAAATCAAACCCACAATAAACGGGGCAGCAGATTCTCCTTTCGATACATGCAATCCCAAAACAGGTTTGCCGTCGGACAAAAAAGCCACTAAGGCAAACAAAACCACGACCACGCCCAGGATAGTAAGCGATGCGCCAAAAAAACGCCGAAAATTAGTATTGTTGTTTTCCATACTGTAGGTTAGTGAAGAATGCAGAGTGATGCGTGAAGAATCGCTGCTAACATATGAGACAGCGATTCTTCACGCATCACTCTGCATTCTTCATTGAATTAATCGTTAATCCGCGTTTGCGGCCTTCTTCAATCAATAATGGATAGGCTGTTTCGAGCGAGTTCGGAACGATACCATCTAAAATAGCTTCGCGCAGAACCGTTTTCAGTTCGCCCACTTCCTTCGACGGGGGAAGGCCAAACGTTTCCATAATCAGTTCGCCCGTAATAACCGGCTGAAAACTACGAAGTTTATCACGTTCTTCAAGGTCATGTAATTTGCGCTCCACCTTATCGAAGTTGCGAAGATGCTTCTGCACGCGCTCATAATTTTTTGACGTAATATCGGCCCGGCAGAGTGCCATCAATCCTTCAAGATCGTCGCCAGCGTCTACAAGCAACCGGCGCAGGGCCGAGTCGGTAATTTGCTCTTTGGTGAGGGCAATAGGGCGCAGGTGCAGTCGAACCAGTTTCTGCACGAAACGCATGTGTTCGTTTAGCGGCAGTTTCATCGTCCGAAAAATAGTCGGCACCCACCGGGCACCCATGTCTTCGTGCCCATGAAATGTCCAGCCCACTTTGGCGTCGAACCGTTTGGTGGCAGGTTTGGCAATGTCGTGCAGCAGCGCGGCCCAGCGCAGCCATAGTTCATTATCGGCATTGCTGCTTCCACCCCGGTTCGACTCAGCCCGGTTGGCAATGTTATCCAGCACTTGAAGGGTGTGATAAAAATTATCCTTGTGCCCTTTGCCTTCAATGGTTTCAACCCCTTTCAGGGCGATTAATTCGGGAAAAATCCGTTCCAGCAAACCCGCGTGATAGAGCAATTTGAACCCATACGACGGCGTTGGCGACAGAATGATTTTATTCAGTTCATCGGTCACGCGCTCCCGCGAAACGATGGTAATGCGCTCGTTCATGCCCATAATGGCATCGAACGTGTTTGGCTCAATGTCGAAGCCCAACTGCGACGCAAACCGGATGGCCCGCATCATGCGCAGCGGATCATCGGAAAAAGTCGTTTCGGCCCCGCCCTGAACCTGGCTGAGGGGCGTACGAATAATTTTGCGTTTGAGGTCTTTCAGTCCGTCGAAGGGGTCAAGCAGTTCACCGAAATCAGTCGGGTTAAGGCTGATTCCCATCGCATTGATGGTGAAATCCCGGCGGTTCTGATCGTCTTCGAGTGTACCATCTTCCACAATCGGCTTGCGCGATTCGCTCCGGTACGATTCCTTGCGAGCACCTACAAACTCAACTTCCCAATCCGCTCCGTCCTGCGTGGCGTGCAGCATGGCCGTTCCGAAGTTAGGGAACACAGACACATTAGTTTTCAAGGATTTACCAACCGCTTCGGCCAGTTCAATGCCACTTCCGATGCAGACTATATCAATATCTTTCGACGGACGTTTCAGCACTAAATCGCGCACGAACCCGCCAATAACATACGCCCGAACACCAAGCCCATCGGCCTGACGGGCAATGACATCGAAAACCGGGTTCTTATGTAACGTATCGCTAAAATTCATAAGTGTGGGTTTGTAGTTTTCGGTTTGTAGTTTACAGTTTGTGGTTGGCTGACCGGACCGGCGAAAGCAACACGCGTCAGCCAACTACAAACTGTAAACTACAAACCGAAAACTATAAACTATTTCCGTATAAAATTAACTTCTCCATTAACGGCCAGCCGCATCATACGCGGTCGCCGGGGCATGGCGGGCAATGTGCCGAACTTCCCGCTGATAAGCGTTTCGGCAGCGGGCGGCAGACTCAGCGATTCAAAGGGGATAGTGAGCAAACCCCGTCCGAAACTCCCAATCAGCCGCTGGATTTCTTCCGTTAACGACCGCCGAACAGCCACTTCACCCGCCTGCTGAAGGCTTGCGTCCGGTGCCGGCAACTCATTCGCTGTTGTTGACCACAGCCGCATGGCAACGTTCTTACCCTGCTCGTAAATAACGATCAGCGGGTTCTCGGCGAACTCGACCAAATCGTAGGCCACGTCCGGCATTTTTGCTACGTATAGGCCTAAACCGTCAGCAGTTTGAATCAAGACGGTAGGCAGTAAACCAGCGGGCATGACGGATCGTAAAGTCAGCAGTTTCTCAACGGCTGATTCGTTAATGGGATCAGCGGCCACCGACCAGCCCGTTTCATCGGCGAGGGCGATGAGTTGTCCCTGCCGAAGCTGATAAGCAATATCGCGAATAGATGATGTCATGAGTAACTTAAACCGCAAAAATACGGCAAGTTTGGCAAAACACGGTCAGCTATCGGGAATATCCACTTGCATAGGTGGTCGATGAACAAAACAGGGAGCGGAATGTTGACATTCTGTGCGATTTTGTTGCACACCAGTTCCCCACTCAATCACGACACAACCTCAACTCCTCACCGTTCTTATGGCTGATGAATCTACACACCCTCATTACCACCAGTTTTCTCATTCCTTGCTGGCCTTAGCCATTCTGACGGCGGGTATTTATCTGGGGCAGGATATTCTGGTGCCGCTTGCGCTGTCGGGACTACTCGCGGTGTTGCTGCGCCCCGTTGAAGCGCGACTGAGCCGAATGGGGATGCACAAAGTCATTGCCATTAGTCTTGCCCTTTTGCTGGCTATTGTTGTCTTAACGGGACTTGCCGTACTGCTTTCGATGCAATTGTCTGATTTAACCGACGACCTGCCTAAAATCCGGCAAAATCTAAGCGACTTTTTCGATGACGCAAAACGGTGGGTCCGGCGTGAATACAACGTCAGCTACCGGCAGCAGGAAAAGTACCTTCAAAAAGCACAGGCCCAAACGCTTGATAGTTTGCAAAGTTCGGGCACCGTTGGTTTGATTACGGGGCCACTCGGCACTTTACTGCTGATACCCATTTACGTATTTTTATTACTGTATTACCGCACCATGCTCTTGCATTTTGTGGTCGTTCTTTTTGCCGAGAAACATACCGAACGGGTACGTGAGGTATTGACCGAAGTAAAGGCCGTTGTACAGAGTTATATGGTTGGCTTGCTCATTGAAACGGCCTGTGTAGCCGCTCTCAACTCCATAGGATTGCTGTTACTGGGTGTTCAATATGCTGTTCTGCTGGGCATTATGGCCGCCATTCTGAACCTGGTTCCCTATATTGGCGGGCTGGTGGCTACCGTGCTGACGGTCGTTATTACCTTCAGTAATAACCCCGAGCTGTCTGTTATTGCGGGGGTTGTTGGCGTTTTTCTGTTTGTCCAGTTTATTGATAACAACGTGCTGGTGCCGCTCATTGTAGCCTCTAAAGTCCGAATCAATGCCTTAGTCTCCATTGTGGGCGTACTTATTGGCGGAGCGTTGGCGGGCGTATCGGGTATGTTTCTCTCGATTCCGGCCATTGCTATTCTTAAAGTAGTTTTCGACCGTGTGGATGGCCTCCGTCCCTGGGGCGTGCTGCTGGGCGACCAGACACCCGAAGAAGCGGGCAGTAGTTTGTTTCGCCTACCCCGGCGCCGACGGAAGGTGAAGGAGGTTTGAGGTATATGGTTAATTGGTTACTGGTTGGCTGACGCGTCAGATGTAGGTGCGTCAGTCAACCAGTAACCAATCAACCATATACACTCTAACTATACAATTTCCGAATCACTTCCTGCTGGGTTCGCATAAAGTGCGCCCGCTCAGCCGGTTGACTGAGGAGGGTGCCGGGAGGATATACGCTATGGTTGGCATAGCTTTCGGCATAGAGTTCAACCCGCTGACGAGCCAGCAGGTTGCCGATGGCGGGTCGCTGCCGGAACTCGCGCAGAACCGCCAGATCAATATCAGCGTTGGCAACGATGCTCTCGCCATAAGCCGCTTCAACCAGTACCAACCCTTTTGGGTCAACTATTTTGGAGCCACCGTCCGTAGTGCCCGCCGGAAGGGAACTGCCCAGCACACCCGCCGAGTTAGCCGACACGACATAAGCCATATTCTCGATAGCGCGGGCCTGTTTGGCTATGTTCTTCTGAGTCACCAATGGGCTTCCTGCTTCGGAAGTTGAATGCAGAAGCACTTCGGCCCCGCGCATGGATAACGAACGGGCTACTTCAGGAATAAGAATCTCCTCCGAGGCAATACAAGCCAGATTACCGATGTTCGTTTTCACCACCGGAAATAGCGAATCATAGCCGTAGGCATCTAAATATAACTCCCAAACATCGTGAGGTGTGGGCGTAAGCATGGCGTTCAGCCGTCGATAGCGAAGTAAAACGTCCCCGTTCGGGCCAATAATAAAGCTGGTCTGGAAATACAATTCAGGAAAAAAGGGGTCCTGCTCATAGGCATTTCCCGAAAAATAAATCTGCTGTCGCTGCACCATCGCGCCCAGGGCTTCGTAAATCCGACCGTCAATATCGAGAGCGGCTTTGTCTCGCCATTGCTCTACCGTTTCGTCGGCTGGGGGGCCAGTCAGGAAAAACTCGGGAACAACAACAAGGAGGGTATCTCGGCCAATGTGGTTAATCGATGCGGCAATCTGGTGTTCAATGCGCTCGATGGTTTGAAGCATACCCCTTTCGGCTTCGTCGCGGGTTTGACAACTATTGACGGTCTGACAGGTTAACTGAAGGGCAAGAGCTTTATAAGACATAGGTTAAGAACGTACAGTACGGTTAATGGTTAGGTTATCAAAATAAAGCCTTTCCAGCGACAAAACCGCAAATGGTCCTCTTTTGACGCCATCTGGAACAAATCGACGGTAGGGTTGATTAGGTAGTAGTCGGGGATGGTCAAGTCCTGACCATTTTCTGACTACATCTGACAATAGCTTGACCATTACCTGACAATACCATTCCATGACTGTTGATCTACTGGCCATTGCGGCCCATCCCGATGATATTGAAATGACCTGCGCGGGCACCATTCTTTCGCTGGTTGCACAGGGCAAAACCGTAGCGGGTGTTGACCTGACGCGGGGCGAATTAGGTACGCGCGGCACACCGGAGATCCGTTTGCAGGAAGCCGCTGAAGGGTCCAGAGTGATGCACTTAGCTGCCCGCGAAAACATGGGGTTCAGGGATGCGTTTTTCCGAAATGATGAAGAACACCAGCTCGCTCTGATCCCGATTATCCGTCAGTACAGACCCGAAATCATTCTGACCAATACGCCCGACGACCGTCACCCCGATCATGGCCGGGCCGCCGAACTGGTGGTACAGGCCTGCTTTTATGCCGGTTTACGCCAGATAAAAACGGTTGGGAAAGATGGGAAACCACAGGAGGCTCACCGGCCAAAATTTGTGTATCACTTCATTCAGGACCGGTCGCTCAAACCCGATTTCGTGGTAGATGTAACGCCCTACTGGGAAGGAAAACTGGCCGCTGTCAAAGCGTACAAAAGTCAGTTTTTTAACCCTGAGAGTAACGAACCGCAAAGCTATATTTCGGGTGAGCCGTTCATGAAATTTTTGGAGTCGCGCAGCCGCGAACACGGCCACATGATCGGGGTTGAATTTGGCGAAGGGTTTATCAGTAAACGAATGCTGGGCGTGCAGGATTTGTTTTCGCTGGTGTGAAACGGTTTACAGTTTGTGGTTTATGGTGGGCGGATCGTGCGTCAGCAACACTCGCGTCAGCTAACTACAAACCGTAAACTACAAACTACAAATCTCTACGGGCAAACAATTTTATAAAACGTGTAGCTTATTGTCAGGGCGGTGTATGTATAACTATCTTTCAGGGCTGGGTTATCCTGCTTTAGTTTATTATTCGTCATGCCGAACGTTCCATCAGCCAGACCATCTAAATAATCATTGTTACCAAAGCGGGTTCCAAACTCCAGTCCAACACTCCACGGTCGTTTTATCTCGTATTTAACACCGACACCAAGTGGGTAGGTAACCATCCCGCCAACCCGGATAATATCATTCGTAAACCGGCAAAGACCAATTCCACCAAAGACGTAGGGAGTCCAGTTTTTTACCCTCGGCGAGGATTGATAATTCAGGAAGTTATATTCAAAATCAATGGCGGCTTCGTTGATACCGGCACGAAACGCATAATTACGGGCTTGCTGAAACGGGTCGCGGCTGGACTGATCGTCGGCGCGGATACCGCCAATGGTTCCACTGACCCGCATCGAAAAAGAGCGGGTGGCGTTATAGCGGAAAAACAGCCCGACTGCCGGTCGTAAAAACCGGGGATTGAGCGCGGGAGAGACGTCGCCTTTATAAAGCATACCGCCCAGACCGCCCCCAACTTCAATTTTTTGAGCCTGCACACTCAGGCTGATAAAAAGCCCGGCTACAATCAGCCGGGCTTTATTGATTCGATATCGATGCATAAATCAATGACAGGACCTGACAAATACACCTGTCGAAAAGTAGCTCCTATGCGCTGCTGGAGTAATAACCACCCGTTACTTAATGGGCGGGCACTTAATTTTACCCGGAATAATATAATGAATCGAAAAGTTAGTCAGCAAATAACCGTCTGGCAGAATACCCTTCTCCCCGCGTGTGGGCGAGTTTAAGGCATCTGAAATGGCCGCCTGCTGCTCGGGTGTACCCGTTTTATACATGTTCTCCAGGACAGAATAGCGATCGGGCGGATTTTTCAGGTACCGGGCAGCAAACCGTTCCGACTGCCGCCTGTCCGACATCACCTGCGCAACGCCCTCCAGTGTATTTCTGTCCGGGTAAGTCCCCGAGCCTACATCATCGAGATAATCGCTGAAGGAATACCGGTAGCCAATTTCAGCACCGACACTAAAGTTGTCATTCAGCGCATAGCGCACGCCAAAACCAACCGGAATGGCCAGTGTTACGAGCGAATAAGGCTTATCGCGTTCGGGCTGTCCTTGCCCTTCGGTATGAAGCGGCTGGAGTTTAACCCATTTCTGACCGGCATAGACATCAGAACCGGACCCATCGGCTACCGGCGTTCGGGCTTCGGGGCTATGCGCCACCAACGCCAATCCACCGAAAATGTAGGGGGTAAACTTGGCCCGATAATTTGAGTTTCGCCCATCGGCAACAAAGTTATAGATCCCCGTCAAGGCAAACTCTTTCAGATCGTTCCGGAAGTGCAGGTTCCGAGCGTACTGCACCAGCCCGTCCTCAACATTATTCTTGTTAAATGTGTAGTCGTCTCCCGAAATCCGTGCCCACGTAAACATGGCCCTTGCCGCAAAATGGGGTGTAAACTGCCGGGTGTATCCCAGCCCGACATTCCAGCGGGGCATGGTAGTGAGTGCCCTCAGCGGCCGGCGATAACCCGCCAAATCGCCAAAATAGGTGGACGTTCCACCCCCGAACATAACCGACGAATACGGAGCAAACTTCGTATTTGGCCGTCGTTGTGCCGAACTTTCTGTAACCACACCTGCCAGCAAACAGATTGTGGCAGCCCCCATTACCAACTGCTTATATTTATCCATACGCTTTAGATACATGAATCAACCAATAGGCAACCCGAAAGCCAGCCATTTCCGAAACGGTAGGGCTATTGCTTTTATTGGAGATGTCCCGTAAAAATTGTGCCAGAAATGAGAAATGAGCGATAACAGCGTCATCATTCTGTAAAAAATACAACGGTTGTCGATCAACCGGGCCTTAATTGCGGATGTCCCAGCCCCAATTGAGTTTACTGCGAAGCGTATTCAAAAAATTGTCGTCGCTGAGTTTTAGCAACCGGGCCTTGAACGTTTCTTTCTGGACACTGATCCGAACGGACGTATCGACCGTGAACGAACGGGAATCCAGCGCGGCCAGAAAATTACCGCTGCGACTCTCCACTTCAAACGATAACTGGCAGGTATCCATAACGACCATAGGCCGGACATTGAGGTTGTGCGGGCTGATGGGCGTAATAATAAAACTTTCGGTTTGGGGCAGTAAAACCGGGCCCCCACAACTAAGTGAGTAACCCGTTGAGCCGGAAGGCGTCGAAATAATCAGACCGTCGGCCCAGTAGGAGTTCAGAAATTCGCCGTCAAGGTAGGAATGCACCGTAATCATCGACGAGGTTTGGGTGCGGGTGATCGTGAAGTCATTGAGGCCAAACGGTAGATTCCCGAAAATATCCTGACTCGACCGAACGCTCACCAACACGCGCTCATCAATGGTGTATTGTCCGTTGAAGACCGAGTCGATCATCAGCCGAACGGATGCCGGAGCTACTGTTGCCAGAAAACCCAGGCGGCCAATGTTAATACCGATAATTGGAATCTGTCGGGGACCTACATGCGTAACGGCATCGAGCAGGGTTCCGTCTCCGCCCAAACTGAAAATAAAATCAGCATCCGTCACCCCTTCCTCTACGGTGTAGGTAGCCTGACTATAATGGGCAACACCCGCATTATCGAGGTACTCGCGATACCCTTGTGAGATGATGATGTCGGTTTGCCGTCGGGCCAGTTCCTCAAACATCGACTGGATGTAAGGGCGGGCCGATTCGGGAAAGTTGCGCCCGTGAATGGCGATTTTCATATGGGAAGTGAGTAAGTGGTAAGTGAGTAAGTGGTAAGGAATAAGTAGCTGACGCCTTCATATTGCTTTCGCGTCAGCCACTTATTCCTTACCACTTACTCACTTACCACTTTTTACGTATTTAAATAGCGGAGCAGCGAGTCAAGCCGTTCCTGGTCGATACTTTCGACGGGGGCATTGGCAAAAGCCGCTTCAATGTGGTAACCGAAGCGTTCGAGGGTAGAAATAACCGACGTGATGTCGCGCCGGTTGAGTTTCAGCGTCAGCCGTGACCGGTCGGGCATCCCATAGGCAGCACTGGAATAATAACTGCTGATGATTTTAACATTATTGGATTCAATGAGCCGACTGATTTCGGTCAACGAATAGTCGCGTTCGTTAAGGCTGAGGATGAGTAGCGCACCGGACTCCTGCACACCCAGTTCCATCGAAAATTGTTTGAGCAATTCACTAACCGAAATAGTGCCGATAAACTCACGCTCTTCATTCAGGACAGCAATCACCTGCATTTGGTTCTGGATAACCAGGCCCAAAACCTCGAATAAATGCTGATTTTCCTGTGCATAAACCTGCTCAAATAAACGCATTACGTCAACCAGCAGGCGATCATCGTCGGCAATATCCATCAGCAACTCCTCACTAACGATGCCCCGGTACTCGTCCTGATCGGTCAGTACAAGTTGCCCAACGCGGTGTTCCTCCATCCACGCCAAAGCCTGACCAACCGTATCGGAGGGCTTCAGGGCGGGGAGCATAGGATCTAAAAGTTCGGCAGCCAGCATATAAATTGGTGTCTACAAAAACTGTGTGGCAGAAAACTACAGAATTTCCACCATAGTTTTCAACTGTTATTTTAGTGAAGTTAGTCAATTGGTGGAGTAAGTGAAGTAGGTGGAGTAAGGAATTGCATAGAACGCACTACACTACTTCACCAATTGACTAACTTCACCCACTTCACCACGTTCCTATCTACGCCACTAACTCCCCTACCGGATTTCTGGCGAGCCAGCTTTCCAGCAAGTCGTTAAACTGGCCAGGGCATTCCATCATCGGCGCGTGGCAGCACTTATCAATAAAGTGCAATTCCGAACCGGCAATCAGCCGATTGAATTCGTGGCCCACCTCGGCGGGTGTAATCGTATCATTCAGACCCCAAACCAGCAGCGCAGGCACCTGAATCTTATACAGATCTTTCGCTACGTTGTTGCGCTGCGCCGATTTTGCAATCGCCACAATGCTCATGCATTTGGGAATGCTGCTGGTAATCTCAAACACTTCGTCGATCAATTCTTTCGACGCTACTTTCGGGTCATAAAAGGTGTAGGCTACCCGCTCGGCAATGTAATCATAGCTGCCGCGTTTGGGAAACGAGCCGCCCATGCCGTTCTCAAATAGCCCCGAACTACCCGTCAGAACCAGACGCTGAACCTGTTCGGGATTTTTGAACGTGTACAGAATGGCTAAATGCCCCCCCAGCGAATTGCCCAGCAGGGTCATATCGCGCAGGGATTTCTGAACGACAAACTTCTCGATATACGTGACTAACCCCTCCAGACTGGCCTGCCGAATGGGCATTTCGTAAATCGGCAACAGCGGAATCACAACCCGGTACCGGTCCGAAAAGGTGTTAATAACGCTGTCCCAGTTACTGAGCGCACCAAACAGACCATGCAGCAGAAGCAATACTTCGCCCTGGCCTTCATCTACATAGCGGAAACCCGCTTCTTCCCGAATCTGATAATTCATGTGTACTGCGTGGTCAGGGATGTGGTCGGAATCGTCTTTTCATTGGTAAATAACACAAAATCAATCCAGTTTTTAATGAGCCGCAGTCCGTGCTGCGTCAGGGCGGCTTCGGGATGAAACTGCACACCCCATAGCGGCAATGTTCGGTGGCGCATGGCCATCAGTTCGTCCGGTCCGGCAACAGCAATTGGCTCCAGGGGCGCGGGCAATTCCGTTAAGACGAGCGAATGATAACGCGTCACGGCAAACGTAGTAGGAAGTCCCTCCCACAGCAGATCACTCGCGATAGTCCGCACCGTCGACACTTTGCCATGCATGGGTTTTTGGGCCGGTATTAGCTTAGCTCCGAAAAACTCACCCAATGCCTGATGCCCCAGACAAACGCCCAATATCGGTACCTGCTGGTAATAATAGGCAATAACATCCAGTAAACGGCCCGCCTGTTTTGGTACGCCCGGCCCCGGCGACAGCACAACGGCATCGACCGGCGCGGCTGTTAACCAGCTCCAGGATTCGTTGTTCCGAACAACGCGGCAAGTAGCCCCTGCCTGTTGCAGGTAATCGACCAGCATGTAGGTAAACGAATCGAAGTTATCAACCACCAACAGCTCCATGTCGGTATAACGTAATTAGTGATGGCAAAATTAATATTTTCTCAAAATAAGCAATAAAGTATAATAGCTATATGCTGATAATCAGTATATTAAATTATTAATATCTCTGAAATATGCAATTTTTATAAAAAAAGTACTACACACGTTTCGCTTTTTTCATTGATTAGCGGATGCAGCATTTAAATTTGGCACTTATTCATGAAGCTGTCTTTTTCGGTATGACTATAGATGCATCCGGTGCGCCCGTTCTGATCGTTGGGGCCGGTATGGCTGGCCTGACCTGCGCCGTTTATCTCAAACAAGCCGGTATAGATGCGCTTGTCCTCGAAGCGTCTGATGGCGTTGGCGGGCGGGTCCGCACGGATACGGTCGATGGGTTCCGGCTCGACCGGGGGTTCCAGATTCTGTTGACGGCCTACCCCGAAGCCCGGCGGTTACTGAACTACTCCGCGCTCGATTTACGGTCGTTTCGGTCGGGCGCATTCATCCGCCACCAGCAGCCCGAACCGCACTGGATTACCTTGCTCAACCCGTTTAAAGAGCCGCTTTCGGTGTTTCAAACGCTGGTATCGTCCGTCGGAACGTTCAGCGACAAACTGCTCATCGTTGACCTTCTTCGCCGAACCCAAAGCCTGACCATCAGCGAGTTATTTCGGCAGACACCCATGACGACGCTGGCATTTCTGCATGAGATGGGGTTTTCTGACCAGATAATCGAGCGGTTTTTCCGGCCATTTTTCGGCGGTGTTTTTCTGGAAAATGCGCTCACAACATCCAGCAATTTCTTTGAGTTTTGCTTTCGGATGTTTTTTACGGGCGATGCGGCCGTGCCTGCAACCGGCATCGAAGCCATTCCGAATCAATTGGCGGGCAGACTGTCGCCCGGTCAGATTCGGTTGAACACGCCCGTTGAGCGGGTCGAGGGCAATACGGTTTACCTGCAATCGGGTGAAACGCTGACTGGTCGCGCCGTTGTACTTGCCGTCGATGCTGCTCAATCCGCTCACCTGCTGGGCCGCCCGGTTCTGCCTGAACAGGCGTTCAATCACACAACCTGCACCTATTTTGCCGCCCGGCCGGATCAATTCACGGATAGCTCAATGCGTAAAAAATTGCTGCTGCTCAATACGCACCGCAGTTCGGCCGTGCATAATGTGGCTATCCTGAGCGACGTTGCGCCATCGTATGCCCCGGCAAATCAGACACTTATCTTGGTCAGTACGCAGAGTTTAGTGCTGCTCGATGAAGCCGAATTGACAAAGCAGATTCGGACGGAATTAGTGGGTTGGTTTGGAACCGATGTGCAGCAATGGCGGCATCTGCGAACGTATCACCTCCCCCACGCCCTACCCGCCTACAACCCCGAACAGGCCGGAACCGACGCCCTCCGGCAACCGCTTCAACTGACGGATACGCTCTACCAGTGTGGCGACCAAACGACCTACCCCTCCCTCAACGCAGCCATGCAAACGGGCCGCGAAGTCGCGGAGATGATTAGCGAAAAATAATGAGCAACACCGGGCTTCAGTCCGGTGTTGCTCAATGAAACTACGGTTTCACGCTAAGCTGATCCAGAAACAGGTAACGCCCCCGGTTTTGCTCGGTTTCGGCGCGGGTGTTCACGTCAATCTGCATATACGGAACGTTTTTATCGCCACTGATGGCCGACCATTTGGGTAAACCCGGTCCGTTCGGGTTACCGGTTTTGATGAAATTGGCGAAGTAATTCTGCATCACCTCCGACACTTTATAGTCGTCGGGTGTCCAGGCATAAGTTTTGTTGTTGCCCAGATTACCCATCGCATACTCGATTTCGGCGGAGTGAACGGCCCCCTTTGCGGTTGGTGCTTTCATGGCCGTTGCATCCGTGCTCTTCACCACACCACCAGCCAGACCGGGCGTTGCGTTCCCCATTTCGGCGGTCATAGCCGGGCGCGGGCGCGAATACAGATACCGATAAACGGGTTTGCCACCACCGGTTTTCGCATGAATATCAGCCCATCGCCAGGTGCTGTAACCAATGAACCGGTCGCCCGCCAACGCGGTAGCCGACTCCATTACCTGCTCTTCGGTCGTACCCGCCGGATACAGCTTTAACACCTCGTCGGCATGGTCGCCGTAGATTTTTTTTACGGCATTGGCGTAGTTTTCGGGCGTTGGGTTCTCTTTCCCCAGAAGTGCCCGCCCGTTCATTTCTTCTGAATTCCAGCCTGCCAATAGAGGCACATGTGCCTGTTCACCAGCCGAGTAAACCGCTATCGGTGCTTTCGGAAAGAAGTACCCGTCGATGGCCGATGTAAACCACGGAACACCCGGCTTGGCCGTTGCTTCGAGCAGTTGCTCCCCCGACATAGCCCGCAACTCTGCCAGCGACTTGGCACCAACGCCCTCCGCAAATTTTACGCCCATCGCTTCAGCGTCGGCTAATGGCGAAGGCGGCAACGTACCAAGCACCGAACCGCTTTCGCCAATGGCACCGGCAATCAGGTTTTTCGATAACGGCGACATCATTTGCGCACTCACCGAAGCCGACCCCGCCGACTCGCCCGCAATGGTCACCCGTTTGGGATCGCCACCAAAGGCCGCAATGTTCTGCTGCACCCAGCGCAGGGCCGCGCTCTGGTCTAAATAACCGTAGTTGCTCGATGCATGATGGGGTGATTCTTTCGTCAGTTCAGGGTGGGCCATGAACCCAAACACGCCAAGCCGGTAGTTCACCGTGAGGGCCACAATCCCTTTACGGGCCATGCTTTCGCCGTCATACCGCCCTTCGGAACCATCGCCCGCTACAAAACCACCGCCATAGAAATACACCAGTACAGGCAGTTTCTCATTGGCTGATTTAGCGGGTGTCCAGACGTTCAGATACAGACAATCTTCGCTCATACCATCGGAGCGAAAACCCATATCGCCAAAAATAGCGCGTTGCATGGCGCGGGGGCCAAAATGGTCGGCCTTACGAATACCGGTCCAGTTTTGAACGGGCTGCGGTTCTTTCCAGCGCAGGTCGCCAACGGGCGGCTTACCAAATGGGATGCCCTTGAACGAACGAATCCCGCTGGGTTCGGTAACGCCCTCAAGCACCCCATTGGCCGTTTTAGCCTGCGGGGCCGCTGTTGCCTTGCCCGACTGCGCACAAACGACGTGGATCACATGAAGGGTCAGGATTGATAACATAAACAGAGTTTTCATAGCACTACGTTTCATATAAATAGTAAAGGATTAACGGACACCCGTCAAATCGAGAGCGACCGTAGAGGAAAAAATCATTATTGTCTCATTTTGTAACAATAATAAAAATTTAAATTGAAACGACCCAATTTTTTGTTATTTGCAGGGTAATTCTTTATCGTATGCCCCACCCAATAAGCCAGGAAGCCATAAATCTCCACGAAGCCGATTTCATGCCGGGCGTCGCGCTGGACTTCGTTGTCTTCGGCTTTCATCAGAACCAGCTAAAAATCCTCCTGCTCGAATACCGCAATACGGGGCTGTTTGCCCTGCCTGCCGGGTTCGTCCGGAAAAACGAGAATATGAACGATGCCGCCCGGCGGATACTGACCGAACGGACAAGCCTGACGGACATTTACGTAGACCAGTTTTATACATTTGGCGACCTCACCCGGCACGATGCCGCTCCCATGCGGGCCATTATGGAAGCGAAAGGCATCACCCTCACGCCTGACCATTGGCTGCTGCGCCGGTTTATTTCGGTTGGCTATTATGCTTTGGTTGACTTTACGCGAGCAGTCCCCATTCCCGACTCGCTATCGGATACCTGCAACTGGTATGAGTTGACAAATCTGCCCGAACTTATGCTGGACCACCGGGCTATTGTTCAGAAAGCACTGGACACCCTGCGGGCCGACCTCGACCGGAAACTCGTTGATTTTAACCGATGGGCCTCTCCTCTCCTGGCCGAAACGTTTACCATGGCTGACCTCCAGAGCCTGTACGAAACAATTCTGGATCAGAAACTTCGCCGGTCGAGTTTTCAGCGGAAGATGCTAAGCCTGGACATGCTGGAGCGGCTCGATAAAAAATACAGCGGTGGGGCGCATAAGGCCCCTTATCTTTATCGGTTTATCGAACAAAATAAGCCGTAACACCGTCTTTTCAACCAGTATAATGGCCAATGAACGGTAAGTGGCAACGGCAGAGATGTCATCTTTTTCTATAGCACGCATTAAAAGATGACATCTCTGCCGTTGCCACTTACCGTTCGTTGGCTAACCTTTCTTGATTTTCATGCGCGAAAACGTGTTCTTTCGGTATGGGTTGCCGTTGCTGATTGCGCTGCCAATTGGTTTCCTGCTGCTGTACCCGCACTTGATACGGTGTATGCGCATTGGCTCGTCGGCAGATTTTCGGCGGCTGACCGGTTCGGGAGAAGTCTTTATCAGCCGTGCTACTACGGCGAACCAGCAGGCGCAACTTCGGAAAAACAGCCTGCTTGCCCGTGACCGAATCCGGCGTTTCTGGGGCGATCAACGCGGGAACGCTACACTGATTTATTGTCCGCAACAGTCTGATTATGAACAGTATTGCGTAGGGGGCGAAGGGGCCGGATGCAGTGTTGGAACGCCCTGGGGAACGGCCTATCTGATCCTCGGGCCTGATGGCAATAACACCGACGTGATTGCTCACGAACGCTGCCACGACGAACTGTTTGCCCGCTTAGGCTGGTGGCGCGTCAAGCGGCAGATTCCGCAGTGGTTCAATGAAGGGTTAGCCCTGATGGTAGACTATCGGTTCAGCAATCCATCGGTATGGGAACGGCCCGACAGCCTTAATCTGGCCGTTCCCTTCTCTGAGGAAAGTACGGCTACGTTTTTTCCGCAACGCCCGATGCTGAAACTCGTCGATCTGGAAACGACCCGCGAATTTTTTGGCGGAGATTATGGACACACCATGCTTGCTTACCAAACGGCAGCCGACGAAGTTGCCCGCTGGCTGATGGTCGTTGGCCGGGCGGGCGTTCCGGCTTTAACCCGTGCTGTCGATGCTGGTGCCAATTTTGACGAAACGTACCGGAATCTGGAGCGAAAGAAACGGCGTCATAAATAGTTGACAATGAGCTATTTTAACGCTTAAATTCACCGGAATAATTGAGTTAAAGCAATTAACCGATGAGTCAAAATTTTATCAGCCCCGGTTTTAACCGGGGAAACCGGCCACGGGCAACCGCCTGGACAACCGTTTCAACGGTTTGCCGGATGCCCAAACCGTTGAAACGGTTGTCCAGGCGGTTGATTGGATGTAACCCCACAGCTAAAGCAGTGGGCTAAGGTATATGTATTTCGGCGGTTTGTTTAAACCAATACTCCCGGTGAACTCGAACAACAGCTCAAAACTTTACAATCCGTTTCGACACCGTTCGGTCGCCAATCTGAATATGCAGCATATAGATTCCGGGCGGATGCTGATCGAGCATCAGCCAGGAGGTGGCCTGCCGGGTTTCGTGTTTGAATAGTTTCCGCCCCATCATATCCGTTAGTTCCAACCGGGCCATTTCGGTTATTACCGACTCCCGAATATGTACCGTTAAGGTTGCGCCTGCGGGTATCGGGTACACCTGCACAGCGTCGTCGGCCAACTGATTTTCGGCAGCCAATAAGGGAGCCACAGTAACAACTGCCACGCGATTCGTTAGCGTACCCGAACCGCACAAATTGCTGACAGCCCTCAACAGATAGGCCGTTGTTTTCAATGGTTTCACCTCAAATGTATAAGGGTTGAGGTTTGTCGATACATTCAGTACATTCCCTAAGCCGGTTGCGGTGCTGTCCTGATACGAGAACGTCCAGTGGCCATCGCCGGTGAAGGATACGGATAGCTGCGCCGATTTGCCTTCGTAAATCGTTTGATTGCCCGTCAGCGTGGCCGTTGGCAAGGGGCGAATGGTTAGAACAGTTGGACTTGGCGTGCCGATCACCGTCGGATTCATGGCTACCAGTCTGATTTGGTAATTACTTCCGCCTGTTGTACTGGCCGGAATTGTGGCCCGACAGGTAATCTCATAACGTCCCGATGCCGACAGAAAAGTGGATGGAATTTCAGTGTACACCGTGCCTCCATCCGATAGCTCCACCCTGAAATCGCCATTGGCAAAGTTTCTGACACCGGTTACGTCGATGTCTGAACCCGAACAAACTGCCGTAACAGACAGGGGTTGCGTATCGAGCGATGATTTTTTTTGCGCGTAGGCGTGAAAACAAGCCAACAAACTCATCATCAGAACGATAGTACGCCCTACGTTCTTTTTATACTTGATATGCCTGACTAAATAATGCATCATTATAGTGGTGAGTCAGGGTTAAATGAGTAGCGTTGTATAGCTTCAGGCAAATATACGTTTTTGTTTTTTCTACCCTACTTTCATCACACTTCCCTGCTTCGTGTCGCCTTGTACCTCTGCGGGCAGGTGGGTCAGAATCTCCTGCTTCAACGCCTTGATTACGTGTCGTTTTAAAAAACTGCGGTGCATCACTAAGCTCACTTCACGCACGGGAGACGGCGCGTCGAACGGGCGAAGCCGTAACCGGCGCGTGGCGTCCATATCCAGCGTGGCGAGGTACGGCAGCAGCGTAAAACCACCCTGTTTATCAATTAGTTTGATGAGCGTTTCGAGCGAACCCGTTTCGTAGCGCAGGGCCGTTTTGCAGTTGGCCTGACGGTCGGCACCGCACAAATTCATGACCTGATTTCGAAAACAGTGGCCTTCGGTGAGCAGCCAAAGCCCATCGGTTTTCAGGTCGCTGGGCGTGATCGTTGTTTTGCTCAACAGTGGGTTTGCATCGGCGGCATACACGACAAATGGCTCCTGAAACAAGGGCATTTCGGTGATACCGTTTTCGGTTAAGGGCGTCACAACGATACCGACATCAATCAGGCCATTGCGGAGTTTTTCAATCACCTGCTCGGTCACCAACTCCTGAATCTGCACCGAAACCGCCGGGTACTTCGCCACAAATTCGCCGATAAAATAAGGCAGCAGATACGGGGCGAGTGTAGGAATAATGCCAATCTTAAAATCACCCCGAAACTCTTCCTTCGACTCACTGATAATTTCGGGAATACGGCGGGCAGCCCGGAGTACATCCCGCGCCTGAGCCAAAATCGCCTGCCCCGTTTCGGTGGGCACAACGGGTTGCTTCGACCGGTCAAAAATCAGCATACCAAACTCATCTTCCAGCTTCTGAATCTGCATACTGAGGGTAGGCTGTGTTACGTGGCAAGCCTCGGCAGCGGTGGCAAAATGGCGGTATGTATCAACGGCAACGATGTAATCGAGTTGAGAGAGCGTCATGAGCTATAACTAATAGATAAAATCTATGCAAATCTAAATCATATCGACACAAACAAACGAACTCTTGTTGTATTTTTGTTACCTAAACCCCTCTTCCTCATGCACACACGTCTCTCAATTATTGGTATACTGCTGATTGTTAACAGCGTCGTCGTTGCTCAGTCGAAAAAGACGGCAAATCCACCGGCTGCCGGTTTCGATATGGCCGGTTCTGACCCCAAAGCGGTACAAATCGCCGATCAGGTTATGCAGGCGATGGGCGGACGTAAAGCCTGGGACAACACGCATTTCATCGCCTGGAATTTCTTTGGAGCACGCAAACTCGTGTGGGATAAATGGTCGGGCGATGTGCGGGTCGATAACCTCCGCGACGATCAGACGGTGCTGTTGAATATCAATACCGATAAAGGCCGGGTTTTTCGGAAAGGTGCCGAAGTGACCAACCCGGATTCAGTCGCCAAATACGTGAAAGCAGGCAAAGGAGCCTGGATTAATGATATGTACTGGCTGTTGATGCCGTTTAAACTCAAAGATTCGGGCGTGACGCTCAAGTACCTCGGCGACGATCCGACGAAAGAAGGCAAACCTGCCGATGTGCTTCAAATGACGTTTAAAAATGTGGGCAACACGCCCGACAACAAGTATAAAATCTGGGTCGATAAGCAGTCGCATTTAGTGACGCAGTGGGCGCATTACCCTAAATTCACCGACGAGCAACCGCGCTTTACCCTTCCTTGGATCGACTATAAGCAGCATGGCGGCATTCTGCTGTCGGGCGAACGGGGCGAACGCGACCTGACCGATATTATGGTCTTTACGGAGTTGCCCGGCACTATTTTCAGCGACTTCGCCCGGCCCGATATGAGCCAGAATGCGCAGGCGAAATAAGTTTGCTATTTGTCTTTATGGTTCGCCGTTTTAAACAGACTCACGCACGTTCTGTAACAACGAACGACAAATCGGACCAAACTAACTCCTTAACATTACAGTTTGATTTTTATGGACGTTTCTGTTTTACAATCACCCGTTGCCACCAGAAAAAAGTATGGCAAAACGGGTGTTTTGATTGTTAATCTCGGCACGCCCGACAGCCCTTCGGTGCCGGATGTGCGTAAATACCTGCGCGAATTTTTGATGGATGGGCGCGTTATCGACATTCCGGCAATTCCTCGTTCGCTGCTCGTAAATGGCATTATCGCGCCGTTTCGGGCACCCAAATCAGCCAAAATTTATAAGGAACTCTGGACCGAAACGGGTTCGCCCCTGAAGTATTACGGCCATGTAGTTGAGCGCGAGTTACAGGACGTGCTGGGCGACGAATACGTGGTTAAACTGGCTATGCGCTACCAAAGTCCCAGCATTGACGCGGGCTTAGCCGAATTTCAGCAACAGGGCCTTAATGACCTGATTATCATTCCGTTCTTTCCGCAATATGCCTCAGCCTCAACCGGTTCGGTTTATGAGAAGGTGATGGATATTTTAAAATCCTGGCAGGTAATTCCGTCCGTACGCTTCATCAACCGGTTTCTGGAGCATCCGAAATTCATTGAAGGGTTTGCCCGAATTGGTCGTAAACACATGGCGGCCTATGATTATGACCATTTCCTTTTTAGCTACCACGGCCTGCCCGAGCGGCAGATTCGGAAGGGCGATGTCACGAAAACCGTTTGTCAGTTTGGTGAATGCTGCGGCTCGCTTCAGGCACTAAATCAGCATTGCTACCGGGCACAGTGTTTTGAAACGACGCGCCTGCTGGTGAAAGCCCTCGACATTCCGGAAGGCAAATACACGACCTGCTTTCAGTCGCGGCTGGGCAACGATCCGTGGATTAAACCCTATACGGACAACATTATCAAGGAGTTACCGGCCAAAGGCATCAACAGTGTACTGGCGTTTTCGCCCGCGTTCGTTGCCGACTGCTTAGAAACGACGATTGAAGTAGGTGAGGAATACAAAGAGTTATTTGAGAAAGCCGGTGGAAAGCATTGGCAATTGGTCGAAAGCCTGAACGACAGCCCCCTCTGGATCGAAACGCTGGTTGATCTGGTCAAAACAGCGTAGTTTTTCAGCACAGAGGCAAATAAAGTATTAGTGTTATTAGAAGACGTTTAAGCTTTTTAAAATGATGAAGAATTAACCCGTTTTTTGTCATTCCGACGAAGGAGGAATCTCAAGCTTGACTGATACGGAACTTGACCGGGCCGCCGGAGCGGATTCCTCCTTCGTCGGAATGACAAAATCAGTCACCAATTTCTACTTGCAAAAAAAACAACTTCTTTAGCAAAAAGCCCAGCGAGAAAATTTTCTCGCTGGGCTTTTTGCTAAAAATTCTATTGGCAATTAAGCCGCCATCCGCAGATATGGCTCCTGCTGGTCGGCCTGTGGCTGTTCCAGCATCGGCGCGATAATGGTATTCATCCGTTCGCGCACGAAACTTTCCTGCAAATACGATGGCAACTTAGCCACCAACTGCCGGTATGCGTTGATACCCAACGCTTTGGCTATGTAGGCTTCATGCACCGAGTTGACATGAGCCACAATGTTTACTAAACTCTGATGAAACAGCTTGACGTCAATTTCGGAATCAACAAACCGCTCAATCTCCCGGTTGGTCGACGAAATGCGCAGGCGACTCAACATATCGAAATACGTTGTGTAACCGATTTGCTTCGCCAACTGCTTGTATTGATCTACACTAAATTTCTGTAGAATCTCCCCCGTTTTGGGGCTGCGCAGAGCTGTTTTCGGGTTATTCTGAATGGCATTGCGTAACGCCTTTACGCGCTGGTCGCGGGTGGTTTTCAGGAACTGCGCCAACTCGGCCTGTGCCGAAGCCGCCCGCGAGGGAAGCAGCAAATCGGTTTTGGCCGCTACGGTAAACCGCTTCGACATGGGCAACCGCTGAATCCGATAGCTATTGATGGGACCGAGGGCATAATAACCGATTGAAGCCGGATAATAACCACGTACAACGGCATTGCCAATCCGCTTGCGAATCAACTCTTCGTTGCTGACGTTGATGCCCTGCACGGCCAAAAACGCCCGTGCGCTGAACAAGGCACTATAATACGCCTGCGGGAATGTCCAGTGCAGCGAACTTTGCAGATACTGCTCATCATTGACGACGGGCGTAATGCGCAGCGCGTACTCGGCACTCCAGCTATTCAACAATAACTTTTCTAAAGCCTTCCGACTTTCTTCGGTCGCACGTCCATAGAACTGCTGAAATATGGGAAATTTAGCGATGTCGAAAAGGTCGTTCTGGTGATGGATATGGTAATCCATCGCAAAAAAATGGTTCAGAAACACCTGCGCCGGAATAGACTTCCGCCAGTTGTCATCGAGCAGCAAATTACCCGTCGACGCCGGTACAGCGGGTGCCTGAGCGTTCGGGGAATGCATCGTAACGTTGGTTGTCTGTGTCATAATTTATTAACGAAAAACAGGTCTCCAGCGTTCGATTTTTCACAATTATTTTTACTACATAACTATACTGATTATCAACTTATTAAGTGTCATTTTACTGCTTTTTTAAAAACCTGTAAAATCAGTGTATCGTGTACATAGACAATGGCTCATTTTTGCGCATTTCGATGTACTTTTGAGCCGCTTTTCAACGTTGCCTGTAGTGTATGAAGTGGACAAAGTATATAGTGATTGCCGGGTTCCTCTGCCTGAGCAACGTAGTATCATCAACAGGCCAGGCGCAACCGAAACACCAGGTCGCCCCAACGGAAGGCACAGCCTCAATGGAAGGCACGGTGCAGGATGGCACCACCAAACAACCCATTGCCGGGGCTGTGGTTATGGCCAAAAATCAGGATGGACTGATTCGGGCGCAGCAGAAAACGAGTGCCGATGGGGCCTTCCAGCTTAAACTCGACCCTAAACTATCGTATGTCATTACGACAAAAGCCGAGGGCTACAGCCCCCTTGATGAACAGTTGGCGTTTACGTCGGGGAGCACAAACCGGCTTTATGGAAAGGTAATTCGGCTGTTTAAAGCGACTCCGCAACCCAACACAACCGCAGCGGCCCGAACAACAACGGTTTCGGGCGCGTCTGCATCACCGGCATCCGTATCCTTAGAGCAAATCACCGTGGTGGGCAAGCAATCGGCCCCCAGTCAGCAAAACGAACGCGTGACGCCCCCGAAAACGCTCGATGCCAAAGTTGTTTATACGCCCCCGCTGATTGTGGCACCAACAGGCAAAACGACTCAGCTACGCGCGCTCCAGTTTGTGCAGAGTAAAGCCGAACTGCTGCCCGATGCCCAGCCCGCTCTGGAACAGCTTTTACAATTCATGCAGGGCAAACCCACCGTCGAAATTGAACTCTCCGGGCATACCGATAACCAAGGCGATTTCGACCAGAATCTGCTGCTGTCGAAACAACGGGTCGATGTTGTGAAGGATTATTTGGTAAAGAATGGCATTGCCGCCAATCGCATTACAACACGCGGTTACGGCCCCACGCGCCCTATTGCCAGCAATAACGCCGAAACTACCCGCCAACTCAACCGGCGCGTCGAAATGATTGTGGTGAAACAGTAGAGACACAAGGTATTGCTGACGCATCTGGAGACGCAAGGTATTGCGTCTCTACACTTTCCTGCCCAGCCACAGTCCGCCAATGACCAGCCCTGTACCGACGGCGGTATAAACGGTGACGGGTTCGCCCATGAGCAGGTAGGAGTAAACAAAGCCAAAAATCGGGCACAGAAACAGCCACAGCGACGCCCGGATGGGATCTTGCCGGATCAGATAAAACCACAGTTGCAACGCCCCCACCGACACGGGCAGAATGAGCCAGAACACCGACAGCCAAAATCGCTGATCGTAGTGTGAGGCAGAGAAATCGGCGGTGAGGAGGGTAAACGGCAGGAGAAGAATACCGCCAATAAGCACCTGCCAGCCATTGATGACTAAACTTGGCAACCGCCATTCGATGCGGGCGTAATAGACTGTTGCGGCCGATACAGAAATCATTCCGACCAGCAGAATCAGCAAGCCCTCGACGGTGGCGTAGCTGTTTTGCAGCAGTGGATACGTAGCGACGCCCACACCGAGCAGGCCAAATACTAAACCACCAATCTCATTTCCGCGCGGCATTCGGCGCAGCCACAACGCCGACATCAGGGCGATAAACAGCGGATTCGTAGCCGTTGACAAACTGCCAATTCCCGCCGATACCTGCTTAAGGGCAAGCACAAAAGCCCCAAGATAAATGGTTGTATTGAGCAGGGCGAAAATGGTCAGTTGCCGCCATTCGGTGCGGGTGGGCCAGGCATTTTTTGTCCGCTGAATACCATACGCAACCAGCAGCATACCGCCCCCGGCAATGAAAAACCGGACGTTTGCCAAAATGAGCGGATGCACCGACTGCACCCCAAATTTAGTGGCTACCGAGGCCGACGCCCAGAGAGCCGCGAAGAGAAGACCGGGGAGAAGTTGTTTCATTGACCTGCTTCTCCTCTTATTTGATCAGCTATAAAGTCATTGAAAAGTATAACACGCGTATATCCTTTTGTCTGTAAACCATCATACAATTCCTTATCACGCGTCAATAGCACCGTGTTCAACTCTTCATTCAGTGCTACATACGCTACGTCCTTTGGATCAATATCAGCTACAAGGATTTCGGCTTTTCGGTATGACTGTTCCGAGATAATATAATCAGGAACTATTATTAGCTTAGAGAATATGAACAAAGTAAACTCCCTCAAAGCAGTGCCATTAACGGACGATTTCTTCAGAAATACCTTCCGGTAAGCGTTTAATTCAGTCAGCACAAAGTCGGGAGCGTAAAGCACATTATCATCAAACATCGCTCGATATATGGCCTTTTGACTGATTACTCCACTAAACAAAATATTAGCATCCAGAACGTATTGATTCATAAAGTCGACTCTCGCTTCTGCCGATATTCTTCATAGGCCTGTTGTCGAGCCTCCTCAAATTCCTGCTGCCAGTTTACATCAGCAGCCTCATGCATAGCTGTTTGTATCCTATTTTCAAGAAGTCTAACCCGTTGATATACTAACTCTGCTTCTAATAATTGCTTAACGGCTCCCAGCCCAAGTTGCTGAACGAGATCGTCCTCTATTTGTAATTGAATGGTTGTCATGATAGAGTCAAATTACGCTAATTTCCATTAAAACCCAATCTTGCCCCGGCCGGGCCGACGTTCGGCTGGATCGCCCTTGCGGCCGTTCGGCTTCTGCTCGTTGGCCCAGTCGCGCATTTCGGCGAGTTCCTTTTCGAAACCGCCCGACAGAATCGGGAAGCGGCACCACGAACGCGGGTCGAGGTTGTGATCGTCGAGGTGGAAACTCGGCGCGTAGCGTTCCCGCTTCCACTGGTTACGGCTCCAGAGCTTGAAAAACCGCTCGACCCAAAGTGCCAGTTTTTCCCGGTCGTGAACCGGAGCGTAACGCACTTCTACTAATTTCAGCACCTCAACCGGCGACTGTTTATCGCGGATGGCGGCTTCTTCGATGGAGTTCAGCACGTCGTAGGGCATCAGGTCGTCCTCGTCGGTTTGTTTTTTGTCTAACGGACGGAGTTCGGCGGTAGGTTGCAGGTTATTGACAGCGTTCAGACCCTTTACTTTAATCAATTCATCGGGCGATGCCGGCTCGGTGGCTAAACTGGTGCGGTCGGTGGGTTCGGGGGCGTTTTTGATGTTCAATCCAACCGTTTCGAGCCAGCGAAGCCAACCCCGCAGAAAATGCTTGTCGATGCCCGTGATGGGCGAAATACTGCCCGCCGTGTCGCCATCCATCGTGGCATAACCAACGGCAGCTTCGGAGCGGTTCGACGTGGTGAGCAACAGCGCGTTGTTGATATTTGCCAGCATCCAGATACTCGGTGCCCGCACCCGCGCCTGAATGTTTTGCAGGGCCAGATCATCGGTTTCCCAGGATAATTTCCGGTCTAATTGCTCCTCAATCAACCCCCGATACGTTTCGACTAAGCCGTTAATGTTGATATTCAGAAACTTGGCCCCAATGTCGTCGGCTAACTGTTTGGCGGAGTTGAACGTATCGTCGGATGAGTTTTCGGTTCCCTGGTACATGACTGTCAGCAGTTTACCGATTATTTCCTCCGGCGTTTTGCATTTCTGAATGGCCGTGATGTAGCCCAACTTTTTCTTGACGCCATCCATACCAATATTCTCGACGGCCATCCGAATCATCAGAAACACCAGCGCGGCAATGGCCGACGAATCGGCTCCGCCACTCAACGACAGTACGTATCCCTGCGAACGGCTCTTCCGCAGGTAATCAAACAAACCGAGCGCGACGGCCCTGGCAAATTCTTCTTCTTTGAGGTAGCCGCCCCGCTCCCACCCTTCGAGTTGCGCCTTCTGAATAACGGGAGCAATTTCGGGCCAGTCGAAGCGTTCCGAAACGCGCAGATTCGGGTACGCGAGGGCGAGGTTAGCCCGGTTCTGTGTCTGATTGAGCCGGGTCGCTTCAACGTCGATAACGGCCGGAACAATCAAAAAATCCTCGTAACTCAACCGCGCCCCCGACACCAGCAACTCCCCGTTGGAAGCCACCATTGCATCGCCATCGAAAATGATCCGGCCCGATTCGTTGCCCAGCAAATTGGCGTACACATAGCTGACGCCAAACGCCCGCGACGCATCGACCACAAACCGTTCGCGCACCTGCGATTTCATAAAGGCAAAGTGGCTGGCGGTCGGGTTCAGGATAATATCGACGCCCCGCTCGTAGAGGTTGCGGCCCGGCCTGCTGGCTACCCAGGCGTCTTCGCAAATCTCAAAGCCAACCCGAATGCCCGACAGGTCGAACACAACATCGCCAAACGGATACGTAAACTCCCCGATTTTGATTTCGTCGCGGACGAAGGGTGTCCAGGGCTGGAACCAGCGCGTTTCGTAATGAACACCGTTATTGGCCAGATACTGCTTAACGGCAAAGCCCAGAATTCGCTTGTTGGCAATCAGACAGGCCGTATCGAACGTGCGGTTGTTGTGGCGCAGCGGCAAACCTACGGCTACGGCAATGTCGTTCGTATACGGCACAATGTCCAGCAGCGACGCAATGGATTGATCGATGGTATTCTGGGCATAAAACGCATCCTCGCAGCCGTACCCCGAAATACAGAATTCGGGCAGACATAACAGGCTAACACCCTGTTTTTGAGCCTCCTCAATGGCATTGATGATGTTTTGTTTATTATGATCCCACGCAAGCGGGGTTTGATTCAGGACACCAGCGGCTACTTTTAATAGTTTCATTTTTAATGGCGAAAGAGCGAAAGAGCGAAAGAGTGTTCCGGCACCACACTGCTGGAATACCCTCTCAATCAGTTCGTCATAAATTACAATTTTGTAAGGATAACAAAGATGGGGCGAAAATAGATTTGTGAGTCTCTAACTAAAAATCCCCGTAGTCCACCTGCACACACGTTAACCCCAACGTGCGTCGCCACATGTCCACGACTTGCTGGCGGTCGTCCACAACGAACTCGACGTAGTACCGACCCGCGATGTGCTGCGCGAATAATTCGGCTTTGACGATGGCGTCTTTGCGATTATCGTTTTTGGGGCGCATGAATAGTTCATAATCAGCCGATTGCCAGCCGAAATGCTCGTTTAGCCAGTCGGTGGTTTCGGGGCGGCACACGGCGTCGCGGCCTGAGAAAAATACGATGGCATAACCCGATGCCCGCATCGCTTTTACTAAGTTGATGATGGGCCACTTTGGCGTATCGACGCCCACGCGGTGCCAGTCGAAAGGGGAGCGATCTCCCATTTTGGCGACGGTTCCGTCGATGTCCACCAGTATACAGCGCGGTAAATTTTTGTCCTGAATGCGCTGGAAAACGGCGGGGCGGGTGAGGGTTTCGGGGCGGAACTTGAAATTCTTTTTGAGCACGGCCAACTGTTCGGCCTGCTTCCGAATGACGGCCTCCCCTACCGAATCGGCGCGGTATTTGTCGCGCTGAATGCACTCGGCTACCGATACGTCGATGAGTTGGTAGGTGATCTCTACCGCATCAAACTGTTCATTTAGCAGTTTCCTGAACTCGTTTATGTAACTCAGTTTCAGGTTGGTGTTGTCGATCAGGATGTGCCAGTCCCGCGCAAGTCCGTCCAGAATCGCCGTTTTCTGCAACTCGTTTACCACGTTTTCAACCCGGTTTTTCTCGCGTTCGGGCCAGGTTTGCCAATACTCCGGCAGGGAAACGGGCAGCATACTCCGGCGCAGATCGTCGCGGTTAACGCGAAGCCAATTGGGATTCTGGGCGCAAAACTGCCGGGCAAACGTCGATTTGCCGCTCCCGCTCAGGCCCGTTAGCATCATGACTTTTTTCATAACCCAATCCATCAAACCTGATTCTGCCCGTCGCGGAGCGCCAGAATCAGGTTTGTTTTTAGTTCGTGCAGTTCTTTTTGTAACCCCACCGGATACGTGTGCGGGTTCACGAACCGCTTTACGCCCGGATGCAGACCGGCCAACTGCGTTTGTACCCGCGCCCGTATCGAGTGAATGTCCGGGCTGTCATACATCAGCTTACCGTTCTGAAAAACAGGCACTAACAAATCCTCATAGGGCTGCTCGGCATCGAAGCGACGGCGTTTGGTAAAGTCCAGCGGGTCAATCATCGTCGCGGATTTGGTCGCCTGACCGTTCATGGTTTCGGTATCGTAAATCATATCGGCCAGAAAACCGCGCTTGTCGCGAAACCGGCGCACCTGCTGAATGCCCGGCGTCGAAATTTTTATGGCCTGCTCCGACAGTTTCATTTTGTATTCCCAGCGGCCTGACTGCTCATCCCGCAAGGCAGCTAATTTATAAACACCACCCAAAGCGGGCTGGTCGAAGGCCGTCACGAGTTTAGTGCCCACACCCCAGATGTTTATTTTCGCGCCCTGCTGCCGCAAACTGCTGATAATCGTTTCGTCGAGGTCGTTGCTGGCAACAATGGCCGTATCCTGAAAACCGGCTTCGTCGAGCAGTTTACGGGCTTCGATGCTCAGGTAAGCGAGGTCGCCGGAGTCGAGCCGGATGCCCGCCAGTTTGTGCCCGCGCTGCACTAATTTCCGTCCCGTTTCGATGGCGTGACGAACGCCCTGTACGGTATCATACGTATCGACAAGCAGGGTTACGTTGTTGGGCAAGGCATTGGCGTAGGCGTCAAATGCCTGCTGCTCATCATCGAACGACATGACCCAACTGTGGGCGTGCGTTCCCCGAACGGGGATGTCGTAGAGCTTTCCGGCCAGCACGTTCGAGGTAGCATCGCAGCCGCCAATGTAGGCCGCGCGGCTGGCGGTCATGCCCCCGTCTACGCCCTGTGCCCGACGCAATCCGAATTCCAGCAGCGTGTCCTTTTCGACCACTAAGCGCAGCCGGGCGGCTTTTGTGGCAATCAATGACTCAAAATTGACGAGGTTCAGCAGGGGTGTTTCCAATAACTGACACTGTAGAATTGGCCCGCGCACCCGAACCAATGGCTCGTTCGGAAAAACCACCGTTCCTTCAGGAATGGCTTCGACATCGCAGGTCAGTTTGAGATTGCCGAGGTAGTCCAGAAAGGCTTCTTCGAAGAGCGGCTGTCCGTCGTTCCCGGTCAGTGTGCTGAGGTAGCGCAGATCTTTTTTCGAGAAACTAAAATTCTCGATGTAGCCAATAACGTGGGCCAGTCCGCAGGCGATGGTAAAGCCCCCGTTGAATGGATTTTTCCGGAAATACAGATTGAAAACAGCCTCTTTTTCGGCGGTGTTGGTTTTCCAGTAGCCATAGGCCATTGTTACCTGATACAAGTCCGTGAGCAGGCTCAGCGACGTGTCGTAAAGCTTATTTGTCATACGTTACGAAGGTAGTATGCAGAGACTTTACAGAAAATTCATGTTGATAAAAACATTTTTTGATTAATTTGGCTCAATAATTGTGAGGGGCAGTTTTGCCAAACGCTTAATCCGCAACCTAACTGCCTAATCTATAGAACGTAGCGCTACTCATGCAGAAATTAAGTCTCTCCCAATCGCTTCAGCAAAAGCTATCCCCGCAGCAAATTCAGTTTATCAAACTGCTTCAAATACCTACGGCGGAGTTGGACACGCGCGTTGAGGAAGAACTGGAAATAAATCCGGCACTGGAGGAGGGCATGGACGAGGATTATGACCAGAAAGACGATGACCCGTTCGACGAAACCACCGACGATTATAAGGAGCGCGACGACGACCTCGACATAGACAGCTACATTCAGGACGAAGACTATGCCGGGTATAAAATGCAGGGCGACGGCAATTACAACGAAGAAGAGCGCGACATGCCGCTGGCTACCAGTTCCAGCCTGACCGATTCGCTGTTGCAACAGTTCGGCTATATGCAACTAACAGAAGAAGAGCGGGTTATAGGTCTTCAACTGATTGGCAGTATCGAGTCAGACGGCTACATTCGCCGGTCGATGCAGGCCATTGTCAATGATATGGCCTTCTCGCAGAACGTATTTACAGACTCAGATGAGGTGGAAGATGTGCTGCAAAAAATTCAGTCATTTGACCCAGCCGGTATCGGTGCCCGCTCGCTGCCCGAATGCCTGATACTACAACTTAAGCGCAAAGATCAGTCGGACCCGTATATCGTTCTCGCGATTCGGATTATTGACGAGTTTTTCGATGAGTTCTCCAAGAAACACTACGATAAGATTCAGCGTCGGCTCAACATCAGCGATGAGTCGCTCAAGCGGGTTATCGACATCATTATTCACCTCAATCCCAAACCCGGCTCGATGGAGGGCGAATCGGGGAATGTGCAATACCTGATTCCTGACTTTCTGCTATCCAACAGCAACGGCAAACTCGAACTAACGCTGAACGCCAAAAATGCCCCCGAACTGCGCATCAGTCGGTCGTTTGCCGACATGCTCGATACGTATGACAAGAGCAAAAAACAGAACAAAGGGCTGAAAGAAACGGTCTCGTTTGTGAAGCAGAAGTTAGACGCGGCCAAGTGGTTTATCGACGCCATCAAGCAACGCCAGCAAACGCTGCTTCGAACGATGAACGCCATTGTGCGTTACCAGTATGATTTTTTCCTGACCGGCGACGAATCCCATCTGCGGCCCATGATTCTGAAAGACATTGCCACGATGATCGACATGGACGTTTCGACGGTATCGCGGGTGGCGAACAGCAAAGCCGTGCAAACTGAATTTGGCATTTACCCGCTCAAATATTTCTTCTCGGAAGGCATTTCAACCGACACTGGCGAAGATGTGAGTAGCCGCGAAGTAAAGAATATCCTGAAAGATCTGATCGACGCCGAACCCAAACTTCACCCGCTCTCGGACGATAAGCTCGAAAAAATACTCAACGACCGGGGCTACAACATCGCCCGCCGGACAGTTGCCAAATACCGCGAACAACTCAACATTCCGGTGGCACGGCTTAGGAAACAATTGTAAATGAGTTAAGTGCAGTATGTATGAGTATAGGACAAGTTTGTAACAGCCCTCGGTTTTAACCGGGGGTTAAAGAGAAATCGCAGGCTCATCAACCGTTTCTATGTGCAAAACCGTTGAAACGGTTGATGTTAACGACACATTTATTGCTAACCCACAGCTAAAGCAGTGGGCTACTTGTCCCTCACCTACCTATAGGTATAGTAAGGTCCATAGGTGGGTTGAATTATTTGTAATTTTGCAACATAACAGACTACACCCATTCCACTAATTACCCATCCGTTGAGTACCCGTTTTGCCAATTTCCTGTCGGTCGTTCTTCATCCGCTACTAATGCCGACGCTGTTGTTCGGTTTATTGTTGTTTCTGGTGCCCTCGGCATTGGGTTTGGATGTGTATCCTCATTCGCTGCGGCTCAGCCTGCTCATCCTGATTTTTGTGGGCACATGCATGGTGCCTGGCGTGCTGATTTACTACCTCTTCCGCAGCGGCTACGTTCAAAATCTGCACTTAACTGAACTGTCGGACAGGCGTTTACCTTATTTTCTGACGTCTTTGATTTATATCGGCGTAGCGTATTTGTTCTCTTTTCGGATGCAGGTCGTTTCAACCCTCGCGCCCGAAATTGGTCTCCTCATTGCCAGCATCGCGGTTTCTATTCTGCTCGTTGGGCTTATAAGTCTATCGTGGCAAATCAGCGCGCACGGCGTCGGCATTGGGGGCGTGTTGGGTGTTATTTTCAGTATGCTCATCCGATTCAGCCTGACGGATTTATTTCTACCGATGCTGGTTCTGGTGCTGTTAACGGGTTTTGTAGCCAGTGCGCGGCTTAAGCTCAACGCCCATACTCCGGCCCAAATCGGAGCTGGCCTGGTGTTGGGTCTTGGCGTAAGTGTGCTGACCGTATTCTGGCTCGTTTGATTTTTTTAAACACAGAGATAACAGAGATTCACACGGAGAACACAGTGTTCTATTCGTTTACGCCTTCTCTGTGTTAACTCCGTGTGAATCTCCGTTATCTCTGTGTTTAACATTCACCCTTATGTACGACAATATTCTTTACGACGTCACAAATGCCATCTGCCGGATTACCCTCAATCGCCCGCAGGTGTATAACGCGCTAAGCCCCGGCCTGATTCATAACATAACTTCTGCCATCGAAGCCGCCGGAGCCGATGAACAGGTGCGTGTAGTGGTTATTACCGGAGCGGGCGACAAAGCCTTTTCGTCGGGTGCCGATTTGAAAGAAGGGTTCGCCAATGCAGCCGCATCGGGCGGGCAACTGGCCCTCGGCAATTCGCTGCGGACAACGTATCACCCCATGATTCGGGCCATCCGCAATCTGCCCAAGCCCGTTATTGGACGCATCAACGGTGTTGCTGCCGGAGCCGGTTGTTCGCTGGCCCTTGCCTGCGATGTGGTCATCTGTGCCGACGAGGCTTATTTTAGCCAGATATTCGTGAACATTGGCCTAATGCCCGACGCGGGTTCGACGTTCTTTCTGCCCCGGCTTATCGGTCCACAACGTGCCTTTGACTTGTGCAGCACCGGTCGGCGGGTATACGGTCCCGAAGCAGCCCAAATGGGTCTGGTGAGCCGGTCGGTTCCGGCGGCTGAACTGGACGCTGCCATCAACGAAGTAGTCGAATATTATGCGTCCGCCCCTACCCGCGCTATCGGTGCGATGAAAAAAGTATTGAACCAATCGCTGTATTCAGACCTCGACAGCCAACTCGATCAAGAAGCTGATAATCAGGATGAGTTGGGTCGATCTACCGACGCGTCGGAAGGGGTTGGGGCCTTCCTAATGAAGCGCAAAGCAAATTTTTCGGGGCAATAGGTTGACAAATGTGTATTTTCTCCCTACTTTTGCACTCCCAATCAACGGGAAATGCATTTGTACATCGCGCTCGATATCCATTCGATCAAGCACCTGATTACAAATCATAAGGTTCATGCGTATTTGGACCCGTAGCTCAACTGGATAGAGCACCTCACTACGGATGAGGAGGTTTGGGGTTCGAATCCCTACGGGTTCACTAATAACATGATTTAAAGCCCCAAAAGCCCGCTAATCCAGCGGGCTTTCGCGTTTTCTGCCCCAACCGATTGATTCCTAAAGCGTAAAAGTGAGGTACTTTTGGGGGTACACTTCTTTTTCACTGGGGTACACCATCGCTCATGCTACGAAGGTGAATCATCACTTTCACAGCAGGGAGGACACAAAAAAGCCCTGACTATCATAGTCATGGCAATCTATAGCGAGGGGAAAAACAAGTAACAGAAAAGTTACCTAAAAATTAGGAATATAGGTAACTTTTCTGTTACCTTTGTTGCGTAATAATCGCTTTCCGTAAATGAAAGCAGCCGAAGTAATTAAACTAATCGAGAAACAGGGCTGGTTTGAAGTCCGCCAACGAGGAAGCCACCGGATATTTAAACACGATGAAAAACCGGACATCATATCGGTTCCCGACCACGGCAAAGAAGACCTTAAACCCGGACTCCTCGGCAGCATCCTGAAAACGGCAGGGTTGAAATAGACCCCGCCCGATTCGGGCAACCTCTTTTGCTTTCTGATACGGACAATTAACAACGAACACTTTTCAGACAACTTTTCGCAACTCTTCTCTATTTAAGATGAAATCAGCACACACTTTAACTATCATCCTCGAAAAAGGGGATGAAGAACTCTGGGGCCGAGTCGAGGCACCCGGTTTTCTACACACTACGGTCGGTAGCTCCGTTGAGGAGGTTACGGCCAACTTGCGCGACTTAGTCGTTGATTTTCTCGAACACGAAGGCAAGGATATGGCCTACTGGAAAGGTGTATCAGAGTCCAACATCACCTACCAATATGAGTATGATTTGACCGCCTTGTTTGAGGTGTTCAACGTGCTCAAGATAAACGCAGTAGCCGATTCAGCTGGTATCAACAAATCCTTGTTACGCCAGTACGCCAGTGGCAAAAAGCATCCGTCGGAACGTCAGGCCAAGAAGATCGAAACGGCTGTCCGCGAACTCGGTCAACGGCTCATGCACGTTACGGTAGCTTAATTTTTTTGCGAATTTTGTCATCAATTGATGACAAAAAAGCCCTGCCGTTGCTGGCAGGGCTTTTCTTTGATAATTCCACGTCACACACTCCACTTTAATTTTCGGCTCCTTTCTGCGTCCATCCACGGCTACCGCTTTCTCATGGTCTTCAATCGACCAGGGACGGTCCCCCGCCATGCTTTTGGCGGTACTCCAGCAATTCCGGCTCCGGGTAACTGCTGAGTAGGAACTTCCCTTTCATGCCCGCGCGGGAATTAATACCTGTGGGTTAATACAGATACCACCCGTACAGAGAGGCTGAGGGCATTCCAGAACTTAGTTCAATGTTATATTTACAATGGCCAGACCGTGTTTTTCGTCCCGCTGTGCTGGTGCAATACCCGGCCCGATGGAAAATTGAATCGTTTCTATAGTCGATAAATCCAATCCGCTGGCGGTGGCATTGGTGTCGACAAAGTAGGGCAGAAACGACGGATACGGACGCGGCAAACTCACCAAGTTAACCGACTTCAACTGCGATATTGGCAACGTATAAGCTTCCTCTTTAGGGTCAATCGTTACCACACCGCCATAAATAGTCCCATCGCGGGCAATCAGAGCCAGTTGAACCGGACAGGGCTTGTCATTCAGAGACCGCCCGTGGAAAACCAAATTTTGACGCGATGCCAGGTCTGCCCGTCGATTAGCCACCTTCAGCGCGAAATTATAGCGCATGGAATAATCATAAACGGGCTGGTCGTTTTTGTTTTCGGGATCGGTTTGGGCCAATTTTTCAACGTTCACCTGCAACTCGTCCTGCCCACTTTCGCTACCGGGCGTCACCCCCGACCCGCGAATGTAAGGGCGGCTAAGCTGGTCGGTATCCGTACTGGCATTGAAGAGACAAATCGGTGCCGATTTATTGACCACCCGAATCTGAAACGGGTTTTCCTGATAGAAATCCCAGTTCGCCGGATTATCTTCCAGACCCGACGGGTAGGTATGCGACATACCTTTTTCTGTCACGATAATATAGTAACGCAGAAAGCCTTCGCGCATAAACCGGTCGGGCAGCGTGGCACTGTATTGATAGCCACTGCGCCGGATCAACCGGATGCGCTCCCGCCCGAATTTCTCGCCAAACACATAGGCGGTTACCGAGTCGGGTTCGTTCGCCGACACCACCGTAGCGTCGAGGGTTAGTGGCTGACCGGCGGTTGCATCGGGCATTGGCTGGTGCAGTACATAGGTCTTTTTTAGCGTCGTTGCGGGAGCCGTAAATTCGTTGAGGGTAATATTCTTCCAGTGGCTACTGGCCGTCAGCGTTGTTGCGACGCCTTTTCGCACCAGCAGATACGTTCCCGGCGAGACAGTAAATTGATTACCGGCAGATTGACCGGCAAACGTATTGCCAGCGTTCAACGGCTTAATTGTGTAATCCGGGCCGAGGTCAGGCAGACGGATGGACATCGGCCAGGACCGCCAGTTGATTACGGCATTTTCTTTCTTTGGACTGTTGTGCCCGAATACGTTCTGTACCCAGATGGCGTCGGGCATCACCTCCAGCCGCCAGACACCCGGTTCAATTCGGTCGATGAAATACGCGCCTTTCCCCTCATAATTTACGACCGAAGAGTTGCCGAACCCGGCAATTTTTTCGAGTTTGTCCGGTGCGGAAATAATAGCGTTGGTGTTGTTGGTATGAATAAATTGGGTATCCGTAACCAGCTCGGCCAAGTCGCGCCCGTAGCTGACCCGAAACCCATCGAAAGCCGTATCAGCCGGGAATGCCCCTGATTTCTGGGGCGACGGCCCCCGATACATGGGCACCCGGTGAAACACCGCCGACGCCAGCATCAGGCTTAGTGCCTTCTGGGGAGCGTAGGCCAGATTCATGAAATGGGTGTCGTATTCGGTGTTGGACGCGGCCATGAACGTTGGGTCATAGGCAAACTGATGCGCCAGTTGAATGCCCGCCTGCCGGAAACTTCGCGCCATAGCCGGGTAGATGTACGACCGTCCCACATCAGCCGCATCGAACTCATAAACAATTTTCGCCATCTTCTGAAACGCTGGATTACCGGCAAACGGAATCGTGTACTTCTCGACATTGGGCAGCAGGTTCCCGCGCAGTTCATGCCGTGATCCTAAGCCTGTGGGATACCATTGAAACGTACCGCCCTGAATGTTAGCCTTGAAATACCCATCGGCCAGATGGATGCTGTGGCTGATGTTGTAGAAAACCGGCTTTTTGCAACCCGTCCGGCGCATCGACGCCACCATCCGATTGATAAAAGCCGTGACCTCCGCTGCTGTGCCGCCATGATGCGGCTCGTTGCTAATCTCCAGCGCAATCAGGTCCGGCTCATTTTTATACGCTACACCCGTGTAGGGGTTCACGTGGTTCAGGAATTGATACAGATAGTTTTCCTGCGCTTTGATGGCTTCCGGGTTCGTCAGACAGGCCGCTTTTCCATATTTGGCTGAGAATCCGGGTGTGTTTTCGTCGGGTTCGGGCCAGCCGTTTCCCCAGTAGGCAATGGGCGTAATGACAAATTTAATGCCCCGGTCTTTCATCTGCTTCAGCGTGTAGTCGAACAGTTTCAGGTGTTCGTTGTCGAGCAGATTGCCCAGCGTATCGCTGATTTCGGTATCCCACACGTGAACCCGGTAGGAGTCCAGACCAAGCCGGGCGAAGTGATACACGTCGTTGTCGATGGCTTTTTCGAGCGAGATACCCAATCGTTTTGCGGTGCGGTAGGCGTGGGCAAACGGTGCGGTATAGTTCGTTCCAAACCCCTGTACTTCGGTGCCGTACGTATGCCCTCCGGCGGTTCCCCAGCGCAGGACGCCCGCTTTATCGACATAGACATCGGCACTTTTCTGAGCGTATACAGGCGTTGTGAACAAACTGCCAAGCAGCATGAGCACGGGTAGAAACGGGTGTAATTTCATTACAGAAAGAATAGAGTTGAGGGCTTTAGTAGCCAGCCCTGTAAGACTTAGAAGTTGTTTAGGATTTCTCCAAAACTCGTGTGTTTGTCATCCCGACGCAGGAGGGATCTTAAGATTACCTGACGCATGAGATCCCTCCTGCGTCGGGATGACAAACACACGAGTTTTTAACTTGTATACTGGCAACTATAAAACCCTAAACAGCTTTAAATAACGATGGGATCGATGCCAATACAGCATTACTTATAGGATTGCGTCATGTAGCTCATGCCCAGCGTCGGTTTACCGCTGAAGTCGAACAGGGCGGCATTTTCCCACGATGAGCCGGTGCCGTAGAGGTCTTTTAGGTCGGAGGTAATCCAGGCGGGTTCCCAGTACATAATGCCAACGCCCCCGCCGTCCTTCAGTTGCTGGGTCATTGTTTTCAGCAGATCAAGCTGGCCCTGCTGCGTAAATGGATAGCCCGAAATGGGTGTTTGTGAGCCGAACTGATTGGCATAATTATCCGCATAGCCATCCGTCCAGGGATAGGCCGTTTCCAGAATCATCACCTGTTTACCATACTTACTTTTAAACGATGCTACGCTGGCCGACAGTTTATCGACCGATACAGTTGGGTGCCAGAGCGGGTAATACGAAAAACCAACCACATCAAAATCCGTGACCTTTCCCAGTGTTGTGATGTTATCGAACCAGTAGGGTACATTCTTCGGGTCGGCAACGTGCAGCAACACCATTGGTTTGCTTGTCGAGGTGGCCGAAACGGTTCGTACCGCCCGAATACCGCTATTGAGTACCTGCCCTAACTGTGCCCATTGGCCGTTGCAGGCATTGCAGGCCGGGAAATCAGCGGGGGCGTTGCCATAAAGCATCCCGCAGTTGATTTCGTTGCCAATCTGCACCATATCGGGCATGAGGCCCTGACTGTTCAGCCGCTGGAGCGTATTAAAGGTGTACTGATACACTGAATCGGCCAGCACGTTGATGGTTTTTATACCCGTCCAGGCTTTGGGCACCTCTTGCCTGCCCGGATCGGCCCAGGTGTCGGAGTAGTGAATATCCAGATTAATCTGCAATCCCTGCGCTTTGGCCAGCCGGATGCCTTTTTCTACATCGGCAATGTCGTTGTAAAGCTGCGTTCCAGCCGTTCCATACACCGTTTTTGTCCATGTCGGATTATGCCAGAGCCGAAAACGGGCCACGGTAGCCCCGTGCTCTTTCAGGATTCGGTACGGGCTGCGGACTTCGTTCTGGTCGGTGTAAAGTCCCCGGTGATCCAGAACCTGATTGACATATGACAGGTCGGCACCGAAGAGTAAGGTCGATGGCTGCGTGGTCGAAACGGGGGGCGTAGTGGTCGTTGGAACACCCGGTGCTACAACGATACCCGGCTCTTTTTTGCACCCGGCACCCGTCAGAATCGTCCAGGCTAAAAGCCCGAACAGCCACTTGTTCATTGTCATAGCGCGTTGAGCAAAAGAAAACCTACAAGGTCTTAGAGACCTTATAGGTTTAGATTCAGCTATTACTTCGTTATTGAATACGTATAATTTCCGGCGGTGCTTAGGTTCAGCGTAACGGTGTATTTTCCATCGGCAGGAACCGCAATGTTATCCGCGTTCAGTTCAGGAACACCATCGGCTGCCTTACCATTTTTGTTATCACCATCGCCGTAATTAATATCCCAGGCACCATTGGCGCGGAATTTTATGTCCCCTTTCACTAAGTTCAGTGTGGTAGACCAGGTGCCGGTTGCCGGGTCGAACGTCATGGGCGAGTCGGCATCCCAGCCTTTGGGTGTTGCTGAGCCAATAACGCCCCAGGTCGTTTTGGTGGCCGACCATTTATTGGCGTTCAGGTCAACGTTGAGCAGATAATACCCCGCTCCGGTCGCAACCAGATTGTCGCCCGGCGAAGCAAGTGTACCGTTGGCTCCGGTCTTGTTGCCATAAATACCCGCGTTCCAGTTGGGCGCGTCGGTTATTTTGAACTCCGTCGATGCATCGGGGAAGTATACGTACCCTTCGTAGATTTTATCGCTCTTCACCGACACAATTTTCGGTGCTTTGTCGGGTGCCCATCCCTGATACCCACCCGGCACATACAGCGACGGATAGCTGACAATCACCGCATAAGGCGTTCCCGTCAGGGTCGAAGCCGCCGACACCACCGACGCCACACCGGGGCTAACATCAGACTTGATGCGGGCTTCAATCTGGCCGCTACTGCCGGGCGTTACCCCCAGATTAATCAGCATGGTATTGAAATCAGCAACGGTAAACGTCTTTTTTAAACTGTTCGCGTTCGCAATTTCGATGGGCGTTTTAAAGCCATTTCCTTTCTTATCAAACTGGAGCGTGTAGGTTACAGCCGCCGGATAACCGTAATCAACGGCACCCCACGAGAACGTGACCGCATCTTTAGCCGCGTCGGTCGATTGCAGGGCCAGCGTCGTGGTGCTGGCCTGTAGGGTTGGAGCCGCCCCCGGCTGCACGACGGACTTTATTTCGTCTTTCTGACACGAACTGAACAGCATCGTGGCGAAGAGGCCGAACCAGATTATTATGGGTGATTTCATTGGAGATGAATCTGTTTAGAAGATAAGATGTCAAAAACTTTTCTAAACACAGAGGAACGGAGGAATTCACGGAGAACACAGGAGAGGAGATAAATTTTCTCTGTGCTCTCTGTGAAAACTCTGTTATCTCTGTGTTTAGCGAATCAATACCCCGGATTTTGCTTTAAACCCGGATTCGCCACAATATCGGTCGAGGGAATTGGGAACAGGTTCAGGTTGTCGGGTACAGCCCGGCCTTCTTTCAGTCCACCTTTAAACGGCCATAAATACGTGCCGCCCGTAAACTTACCAAAGCGAATCAGGTCGGTCCGACGCTGGCTTTCCCAGTACAATTCGCGGGAGCGTTCGGCCAGCAGAAAGTCCAGATTGATTGCCGTCACGTTGCCTGTTGTGTTGCCATAAGCGCGTTGGCGCAGCGCATTTACGTACCCCAGGGCCGTTGCCGCATCACCACCCGTGCCACCCCGCACCACCGCTTCGGCATACGTCAGGTACACATCGGCCAGCCGGAAAAGGGGATAATCCGTATCCGGGAAATCGCCAACCGGGTCGGAGCCTTTTGCGCCGGTCGAGGTCACGTTTTTGTACTTCATCACCGCGTATCCGTCGGTAAAGGCCGTTACGTCGTTAATTTCCAGATTCTGCCCGTCGGTGAAAAACATGGCCCGTTTGTCGGTCTTGCCGGTTGGGTCAGCAAACTGCGCGACTAAGTTTTTCGTCGCCCGGTTGCCCGCCCAGGCCGAACTGACGCCAAAATCATTGACGTTCATTTTGCCGCCAATCTGCGCATGAACCAGATAGGTTATTCCCCCGTAGTTTTTCGAGCGCGTGCCATCGAAGGTGATGGGGAAAATGAATTCCGGCGAGGTGTTGTTGTCGGCCAGAAACAGGTGATTGTACTGCGGATCGAGCGAAAAGCCCGCGCCAATAACTTTACCGGCGTAGGTAATGGCTTCCGTAAATTTCGGCTGACCGGTGTACACCTGCGCGTTCAGATACAACTTGGCGAGCAACGTCCAGGCGACTGCTTTATCGACCCGGCCGTACTCGTTTTTGCGGGCGTCAATCAGGTCTGGGTCAATGGCTTTCAGTTCCGATTCGACGTAGGCAAACAGGTCGGCCCGCGAAATCTGTTTCGGCTGAAACGCCCCTACTGCGTCGGCTTCGGTCACAAACGGCACGTTGCCATATAAATCCAGCGCGTGGTAATAACTCAGTGCCCGCAGAAACCGCACTTCGGCCCGGTAGGCTTTGAGATTGGTCAGGTCGGTTCCGGTGATGTTCCGGCTGGCCAGTTTTGCGTCGGTCGATTCGCGGATAAACTCGTTGCAGAGCGAAATCTGGTAGTAAATCCGGTTGTACATGGCCGAAACAAACGCATTCGTCGAGGTCCATGTCATGTTGTGCAAATCGGGCAGGCCGCTGTCATTCCAGCCAATAACGGCTTCGTCGGTTGTGAGCGTCTGCAATTGCCAGTACTGCCGCAGGTAGCTGGAAAAGCCTTCGTCGATGCCGCTGATATCGGCAGCACCGGCGGGACCTTGCTGACCACTGAGCGACAGGCCCGCGTAGCATTTAGCCAGCACATTTCTGTAGTTGGCCGTGGTATTGTAAACCGTCGCCGATGTCAGGTCGTAGAACGGTTGCCGGTCGAGGTCTTTCACGCAGGCCGTTACGGCAAAAACCGATAGCAGCACGGCAAGAAGTGATGGGCGAAAAACGCGTAGGTTATTCATGTCTATTGTCTGATTTCTATTAAAAGCCGAGGTTAACACCCAGCGTCACGGTGCGGGCGCGGGGGTAGAAATTATTGTCGATGCCGCCCGAAATCTCCGGGTCGAGTCCGGTGTATTTCGTAATCACGAACAGATTCTGCGCGGCTAATGAGAAGCGCAGGTTTAGCTTGTTTTTTACCAGTTTGCTGGCGTCATACCCCAGCGTCACGTTCTCCATCCGCAGAAACGACGCATTCTGGATATAATAGTCCGAGAAATACTGGTAGGTATGGAAGCCCGTCGTGAGCGCGTCGGCGGTTACGTTCGAAAGGTAGGTCGGGCTGGAGACGTTGAACACACCCAAGCCCGAATTGATGTTGTTATAAACGTAGTTGCCCACATTACTCCGCATGGTGAACGCCAGGTTGAACAGCCGGTAAGCCAGATTGGAACTGAAGCCCATGTACACCTTCGGATTGGATGACTGATAGCGGTAGCGGTCGTCGGCGGTTACTTTTCCATCGCCGTTTAAGTCGGCATACAGTCCCTCAACGGGTTTGCCGGCCGCGTCGTACACCTGCTTATAGACGTAGTACGAAAAGGTCGAATAGCCCACCGACTGAATCTGGATGGTGTTGCCAACGCCCCCGCCAATGCCCCCCGCCGGGTTGCCCTGAAATGTGGGGTCGGCCACCTGCGTGAGTTTGGTAATTTTATTCTGGTTGTAGGTCACGTTGAAATTGACATCCCACGTAAGCCCTTTCCGGCGAATGGGGCTGCCGTTGATGGCGAACTCGATGCCCCGATTTTCCAGATTACCTACGTTGGTTAGAATCTGGTTGGTCAGGTTGGAGCCAGCCGCTACCGGAATCACGCTCAGCAAGTCTTTGGTTTTCTTGAGATACACGTCAATCGAACCGCCAATCCGACCGTCCAAGAACCCATAATCCAGACCGGCGTTGTAGGTCGTGGTCGATTCCCATTTGATGTTGGCATCGTAGCCTTCGGGCCGCAACGTAGTGTAGAACTGGTTGCCGAACTGGTACTGAGCCGCGCTCTGTCCAATGGTGTAGCGGGCTAAGTACGGGTAGTCGCTCAGTACATCCTGCTGCCCCGTTACGCCGTAGCCGACGCGCAGTTTCAAATCCGATACCACGTTGGAATTCTTCAGAAACAACTCATCTTTCACCCGCCATGCCAGTGCCGCCGATGGGAAAATACCCCAGCGGTTGGTTGGACTGAACCGCGACGAACCATCATCGCGCAGGGTGGCCGTGAGCAGGTATTTTCCGTTGAAAGTATAGTTCAGGCGACCGTAAAACGACACCAGCGTGTTCTGCGTCTTGAAGGGAAACGCGGCTGCGGGTGTAATGATTTTACCCTCGGCATTGACATCGGGGAAGGCCGGATTCTCGCGCAGGAAATCCTGATACGAATACCCACCCAGCACCTCAACGCGGCTCTTAATTGCCTTCAGGTCTTTGGTGTAGTTCAGGTAGAACTCCAGCAGTTTGTTGGTTTTATTCTGGGCATACTGGTTGTTCAGGCCGGGCCGGGTAAACTGCGACGCGGCAAAAGCCGGAACAAACGTAGTGCCGCTTCCCTTCGAGATGTCATAGCCAACATTCAGGTTGGCCCGCAGTTCGGGCAGAAAGTGGAATTTATAATCGAGCTGAATATTGCCGATGCTCCGGTTCACGGTGCTCCGGTCGTCGCGCAGGTTTAGCAACGCCACCGGGTTGCGCGTCGAAAATACGTTTGGATTGCCATTGGTCTGCAACCACTCATAATACCCGCCAAACCCTTCTTTGCCGCTCAGTATGGACTGTGTTGGGTCAAAGGCCGCTGCCGAACTGATAGCTGCCTGATCTGCAAAGCGGTTGTTGGCAATGGTTCCTTTCAGGTTAATGTCGATGCGGAGGTGGTTGTCGAACAGCATGGGCGTCAGACCCAGCGAACCCGAAAAACGTTCCAGACTCGACGTCCGCAGAATACCCGTCTGGTTGAGATAGCCCGTCGACACACGAAACGGTATGTTTGCCACCGATCCGGTCACGCTCAGGTTGTTGTCGGTGGTGCGGCCAGTCTGGTAAATAGCGTCCTGCCAGTTGGTGTTTGCCTGACCCAGAAATCCTTTCTGCGCGGCTGTTCCCTGCTGATTGACTAAATCGCGCAACGCATTGGCCGACAGCACATTGACTTCTTTCGTTTTATTGGCCAATGAAAACTGCGAGTTGAAATTAACGTGCAGTTTGTCGCCCTGAAGCCCTTTTTTGGTGGTGATGATAATAACCCCGTTCGAGGCCCGCGACCCATAAATGGCCGTTGCCGACGCATCTTTCAGGACCGTTACCGTTTCAATATCGTTCGGGTTAATGAGGTTCAGCGCGTTGGGCGTTCCCGAAATTGGATTGTTGTCGAGCGGCACGCCGTCGATAACGATCAGCGGGTCGTTGCTGGCGTTGAGCGATGAGCCGCCCCGAATGCGGATGGTGCCGCCCGCGCCGGGTGCGCCCCCGTTGGAAGTGATTTGCACCCCGGCAATTTTACCGGCAACCAGTTGCTCCGGGTTGGTAACCTGCCCCTGCACAAAGTCTTTGGATGATACGGTCGAAATGGAGCCGGTCAAATCTTTTCGGCGCGTGGTGCCGTAGCCAACCACAACCACTTCATTGAGCGACTTGGTGTCCGATGCCAGTTTTACATCAATGGTGGACCGATTGCCAACGGTAACTTCCTGACTGACAAAGCCAACGAAACTATAGACCAGCACGGTATTGGCGTCGGGAACAGCCAGTTGATAACGACCGTCGGCATCCGTGTTGGTGCCCCGCGTAGAGCCTTTCACAACCACCGTTACGCCGGGCAGGGTTTCGCCATTTTCGCTCGTTACCTGCCCCGACACGCGGATTTCGGCCACCGACGCCGTTAGTCCGGCAACCGGTTCAGCCGCAGTCAGGGCCGTTGACATAGACGCGTCGGGCAGGGCCGATTGCTGCTTCAATGACCCATCGACCGGCTTAGGCGACGACTTCGGGTAAATCAGGAATGTTTTTCCCTGAAACCGTTCAAACGTCAGGTCCAGCGGCAGCAGCAGTTCGGTCAGAATACTTTCAATGGTTGCGTTCTGGTGGTCGAGAATGCTCAGACTTCCGGTTTTCTGGCTGAGTTGCCGGTAGTTGTAATTGAACTCGACTTGATAGCGTTTGGTCAGTTCTTTCAGCAGTTTAGGCAGGGCAACCGTAGCCGATTTTGCGGGTTGTTCCATCACGGGCCGGGCTGCCCGGTCGAGTTGGGCAAACTGCTGGGCCAAAACGGAGCCGGAGCCGAATCCGCTGGAGCAGAGAAGCAACAGGCTACTACCCATTAGTACGATCTTTCTCATAGGTGTTTTTAAATTGGTAAATTGGTAATTGGCAAATAGTTAAGTGGTTGTAAGTAAGGCGGGCGGTCCATTTATAAGGCGATATGCTGTCAATTGCTGGTGAGTTGGTAGGTCTGACCTTCTTTGTGGACCTGTACCTGGTACAATTTGCCGATGATGACAAAAAACTGGTCTATCGAATCCGTAGGCACATTGCCGGCAAATGTCTCGTTCCGTAAGGCCGGTGAACAGGCAATGTGTAGTCCGTAGGTATCCTCAACCCAGTCAAATAATTCGCCGAGCGGCTTGTTCTCTACGTACATATGCCCGTCTTTCCAGGCAATCCGTGGCGCAGCCTGCACCGGCTTTTTCGCCAGCATGGGCTGCGTATTCGTCTGGCTGACCATCTCACCCGGTTTCAGCAGAACGTCGGGTTGTCGGTGCATCTGGTCGCGAACCCGCACGGAGCCGGAGCGGAGCACAACGCTAACGCTGCCCCGGCGGTCGGTCACGTTGAATACCGTTCCTAATACTTCGATGTTGAGGTGATTGGTGGTGTGAACCACAAACTTGCGGTGGGTAGGCGTGTGCTGAATCGAGAACAGGGCTTCGCCCGTGAGCCAGGCCTGCCGGTTACCCGCTGAATCGACGGTATACCGCAGCGACGAATGGCCGTTCAGCCACACCACCGAACCTTCGGGCAGGACGACCCGCTTTCTCTGACCATAATCTGTCTGGTAGGCTACTGTGGACTTGCTGGCGTTACGCCAGAACCATCCGGCAGCAAAAATCAGCAGCAAGCCCGTCATGCTGGCGGCAGCGGCCAGCCACGTTTTTGACCAGAGCGGCCGAACGATGGGCTGAAACGCGCCCGGCTCCTGTTGCCGGATGTTGGCGAGTGTTTGCCGGTACATACCGTCCGCAAGAGCCTGGCGTTCGGAGGGCAGTAATTCATCCATTGCCTTACTATCCGTCAGCGATTGATTCCAATAGGCTTCGAGTAGCTGGTGCTCTTCGGACGTTGCCGTTCCGGCGCGGTATCGGCGAATTAACTGTTTCAGGTAAAGAGGGTCCATTCAGGCAGAGGATGTCGTCTGTAGTGTATGACGGTTGATAGAAGCCTTTCCCTAAACTCTGCTCAAAAAAATCTTGAATAAGTAAAAAATAGAGTGGTTATGAAACTGATTTTCTGAATTATAAGTATATTCGATAGGCTTAACCAAAGAGAGCGTTCGTAGCGTATCATGTTCAATCAGGTATCATCAGCAGACGAAGCAGACTGGCTCGACCGGCTCCGGTTGGGCGATGAAGCCGTGTTCAATCTGATTTACCGGGCGCATTGGTCTTCGTTGTATTCGGCCGCTTATAATCACCTTCGGAGCCGGGAACTTGCCGAAGAAATGGTTCAGGACTTGTTTACTGCTCTTTGGCTGAAGCGCGAACAGTTAACCATTCACACCTCCCTGCGCGGGTATCTGCACACGGCCATCCGCCACCAGATTTACGATTACATCGACAAACAGACGGTTCGCCAACGCGTCCATGCCGACCTGGTTTATCAACAGCAGGACATCAGCCACGCAACCGAGCAGACGGTAGCCTACGACGAATTACAGACCCACCTGATGGACGCCGTCGGGCAGTTGCCGCAACCCGCCCAAATGGTCTTTCGCTTAAGCCGCTATGAATACCTGTCTACGCAGGACATTGCCCGGCAGCTCAATTTGTCGCCCAAGATGGTTGAGTATCATTTAACGCGGGCCTTGAAATTATTACGGGTTCATTTGAAAGAGCTGATTACGGTCTTTCTGCTCATCACGACCGTATTCTGAACGTTGCGTCCCGGCTTGACCCCGTCGGGGTCGGATGTTTATAGAATTTGGTATTGGCTATAAATATCTGACCCCGACGGGGTCGAACCGGGCCACCAATGTTCATCTAAGCACAGTCAGATTCTTCGATACAACAAGCGTAAGTATCTGTTCAGGTTTGGTTTGCCCGAACAGTGTCCTTTGATTTCATTAGCACAATCTGCTGCCTGAATTCCTATCTGCTCCAATCCCTCGCGCTGGTTTGCGTACAGGACAGTTACATCCGAAACGATGAAACCCGGCTATCGGTAGGCGGCTCCTTCGCCGGGACCCCGGCCGTGTCCCGTTAAATCTAATAATCATATAACTCAATCAGTATCATAGTATTTAGCCATACATTGTATAGAGTTACAACTACTTTCCCAAATAGACCAGATTATCCAACTAAACTCAATCACAGGTATGAAACACGTGTCTCAGCGTCTTTTCTCGTTTATCTTCGTCGCAGGGTTTGTACTGCTTTTTCTGGCCCGGTTTCAAGTGGTTTCGGCGCAGAGTTTCCCCACTAATTTTGCCGGTGTTCAGGTCGCAACCGGCCTCGACCCGGTGGGTATGGATGTTGCGCCCGATGGCCGCGTTTTCCTGGCCGAGAAGAACGGTAAGGTGCGAATCGTTAAAAATGGTGCGTTGCTGTCCACTCCGTTTGTCACGATTCCCAATGTCGATAACTGGAATGAGCGGGGGTTGCTGAAGGTGCTGTTAGACCCTGATTTCAATACCAATAAATTTCTGTACGTCTATTATACCTACAAGGCAGCGGGCAGTTCGGTTAGCAACAACCGAGTTAGCCGATTCACCGCCAACGGCGATGTGGCTGCTGCCGGGAGTGAGTTAGTTTTACTCAATATCGACCCCTTAGGTTCGGCGGGTTACCACAACGGAGGAGGCTTAGCCATTAAAGACGGAAAACTATTCATCTCCGTGGGCGAAAATGCTGTTGGGTCCAACGCACAGTCATTGACCACCCTCAAAGGCAAAATTCTGCGTATCAATTTAGATGGCAGCATCCCGACCGATAACCCGTTTTATACCACAGCAACGGGCGTAAACCGGGCGATCTGGGCATTGGGCTTTCGGAATCCATTCCGCATGGCCGCGCAACCCGGAACGGGCAAGCTTTTCATCAACGACGTAGGCAACAGCAGTTGGGAAGAGATCAACGAAGGCATGGGCGGAAAAAATTACGGCTGGCCGGGTATCGAGGGCGTCCGCACAAACCAGTCGCAACCCGCTAACTACCAGGACCCGTTTTATGCCTACGACCACGGCCAGGGCTGCTCCATTACGGCAGGCAGCTTTTATAATCCCACCACAGCGACCTTTCCATCGGCCTACGTGGGCAAATACTTCTTTGGCGATTACTGCAACGGCTGGCTCAAAACCATCGATCCCGCTACCCGAGCCGTCACCTCGTTTGCAACAGGCATCAACCGGCCATTGGACGTAGCCGTTGCCAGCAATGGAACACTTTATTTCATAGCCAGGGGTGGTATTTCGGGCGGTTCGGATGAGGCCAACACGTCGAGTACCAATGGGGTGCTGTGGCGGGTGGATTACACGGGAAATGGTGTGCCGGTCATTGCCGTACAGCCAAACAGCACAACGGTCTCGGCTGGGCAGTCGGTTACGTTTTCCGTTGTTGCGTCTGGAAACCCGACTCCCACGTATCAATGGCAGCGAAATGGAGCCGCTATTTCCGGGGCAACAGCGGCCAGTTATACCCTGTCGAATGTGGCGGTAGCCGATAATGGGGCCGTTTTTAGCGTCCTCGTGAGCAACTCCGCCGGTAATGTGACCAGCGGCCAGGCTACGCTGACTGTTATCAACAATCAACTCCCGGTGGCGGTCATTAATACGCCCGCAGCCGGTACGCGGTATGCGGGCGGGGATGTCATTTCTTTCTCCGGCACGGGTACGGATGGCGAAGACGGGAACCTGCCGGCCAGTGCCTTTACGTGGAAGGTTGATCTGTACCATTTCGATAATCCGCCCCACACGCACCCGGTGATGGAACCCACCAGCGGCATCACCTCCGGCAGTTTCACCATACCGACCGCGATGGAAACGTCGGCCAATGTGCTGTTCAGAATCTACCTGACCGTGACGGATTCCAGGGGCGCGACCAATACGGTTTCCAGAGATGTAACGCCCATCACCTCCACCATTACGCTCGCTACAAGCCCGGCCGGATTGAGTCTTAAACTGGATGGCAGCACGGTAACGGCTCCCTACTCATTCACCGGTGTAAGTCGCATTGTACGGGCACTGGAAGCCATTTCACCCCAAACGGTAGGGGGCGTTAGCTACACGTTTTCCTCATGGTCGAATGGTGGGACGCAGATTCAGAATCTGTCTACGCCGGGAACGAGCACTACGCTTACGGCCACGTTTGTTCCCACACCGGGGGGCGGCATTGTGGCGGGGGGCGTTTATGAACTCGAACCCCAGCACGCGCTCGGCCAGCGGTTAGATGTTCGGGCACTAAGCACAGCGAATCAGGCCATTGTTGAGCTATATCAAAGCAATGGCGGTCCTAACCAGCGGTGGAAATTCATTGATAGAGGCAACGGATTGTACGAACTCGAACCCCGGCACGCCATCGGAAAACGCCTGGATGTAGCGGGCAAAAGCGCGGCTGATAACGCAAAGGTACAAACCTACGATAGCAACGGAGGCAACAACCAGATTTGGAAATTGATTGACCTCGGCGGAGGTATTTACGGGCTGGAACCGCAGTGCGCTATTGGTAAGCGATTGGATATTGGCCCGGTAGACGGTATAACCAGAGCCGTCAGCAAAATTGCCAATACAAGCAATAGCCAGCGGTGGAAACTGATTGCCGTATCGTCATCCCGGCTGGGTGCCGATACCGCAGCCGAACGAGGTGAATCCCTGACGGCGACCCCCAACCCGTTCACAACCGAAACGATGATTACGTTTCAGCTACCCGTCAATAGCCAGCAGGCGGCCATTCAGATTCATAACGCACAGGGGCAGTTGCTGCGTACGGTCGACGTATCGGCCAATACCGAGGGGCACATTCATGTAAGTCGCAGGGAGTTAGCGGCTGGCGTGTACGTGTACAGTTTGGTGGTTGATGGAAAATCCATAGCGGCAAAGCGATTGATCGTCCATTAATCCTACAGAGAAATAAACATGGCACGCAGATGGCACAGATCAAGCGGATTTATTAAGATTTTATCAGCGAAAATCCGCTTGATCTGTGCCATCTGCGTGCCATTCTTAGAAATTACTTCCTGGAAATCAGAGCGAACCGCTGCCCGTTGCTGGTGAAGTCCAGAACAAAATCAGTACCGTTGATGGAACCGATTCGGGCACTGGTATTCGGGTTGAGCACATCGTACTCCTGGCCGCTTGCCTTTCGCGTGGTGAGCGTCCCGAAATTTGTGGCGTCTGTCGATCCGTTTTCCGTCACGTTCACGATCACGCTTATCTGGGTATCATTGGGGCGGGTAACAACGGCATTTGCCGATGTGCCCTTCCCATCCGGCAGATTCACCGACGTGGTGCCACTAACAATTTGACTTACCTGATATGTACCCGCCAGGTCAGGGGCTACAGGGGTTACATCATCCTTTTTTTTGGGTAAGCACGAAGCTACCGTCAGGAACAGAACAAGGGCAACGATTGCGTTTTTCATAAACACGCTGACTTATCTAAAAAGTGTAACTGACCTAAAGAATATACACGTACAACAGGATAACCGCAGCCGCCACAATACCGGCAATCATACCGGCCATCGCCAACCCTTTGCCTTTGAACCGATTTGGCTCTTTGCGGATGCGTGATAAACTCAATGCACCAAATACAACGGCGGCAGCACCCAACAGAAGCGAGCCTAAACCTGTGAAGATGGCTAAACCGCCCGCCGAAATAGCAACAATGGCAAAGGGGTCCGTGCGCGGTCCATCGTTCTGCGGACTGGTCGGGCTGTTGTACGACTGGCGGTTGCCGCCCGAACTGCTGGACGATGAGGACGAACCGGAATTCGATGCAAACCGTTCGACTTCGCCATTCGAGTACTTGATACTCAGCACATCCCGCTTTGAAATGGTGTAGTCCGGTCCGTCCTGCCGGTCGCATTTTTTGTAGCGAACCTCATTCACGCCCACTTCTTTCACTTTTGCCTCAACCACATCGCCATTACGCAGAACGATTTGATCGCACTGTGGCGGAACGGGTTTGCGGGGTAACAGGCGTTTGTATTTGTCCCAGACCGTAGGCCGACGAACGACAGTGGCAATCGCTGCTTCGGTGGTTGTGGTGATTGCTGGCGGTGCTTCTTCCCAGGCCTGTTTCGCCGATACATCAGGAACATTGTTGAGCGATGCCGACGCGTATGAGTCAGGAATTGGGGTTACTGACGGGGTGCTCACCGCCGACGAATGGTAGGCGGGATGCGGGGTTGGGGCGAAGTAGGCCTGGGGCGCACGCTGGCATGAGGACAGGCCACTTAATGCTGTTAGAGCAATCAGGAAAACAGCAATTGTGTGGTAGAAGGCATTTCGTTTACAGGCCGTCAGGACCCTCGTTTCGGGTAGAAAAAGAAAGAGTGTGTTCACAAGAGGTAGTCGTTTTGGGGTGATTACTGTCAATCACCGGGGCAAAACTACCGGCTTGCTTCAGGGCCGACAATACCGCATTTGTATGATTTTTAAAGAGTGAAAAGATGACGCAAGCCCTTTTCACTCTTTCACTCATTCGCTCATTTACTCTTTACTTCCTCCCCAAATACTTGTTAACAGCCTCAACTTTAGAGTGTACCTGGAGTTTCTGGTAGATGTTGAAAATGTGCTTGCGGACCGTTGTTGGGCTGACAAACAGCTCATTAGCGACTTCTTTGTGGCTATGCCCTCGCGACAGCCGCTCCAGAATGTCGCGTTCGCGGGGCGTCAGCACGTCCAGTTCTGTGGGGGCTGTAGAACTACTGACATGGAACGAACCCGCAATTTTTCGGGCAATGGTGCTGCTCATGGGTGCCCCGCCTTCGTGCAGTTCGGTAATGGCTTCGAGGAGCTTGTGGGGTGGGCTGCGTTTGAGAATATAAGCATTTGCCCCTGCTTTGAGCGCGTCAAAAACGGTTTCGTCTTCGTCGTACATCGTACACATCATGAACTGCGTGTCGGAGCAAAGTGCCTTCAGATGCCGAACGCAGTCGATACCGTTCATGCCGGGCAGGTCAATATCCATCAGCACGACGTCGACGCAGTGATTGGGCAGATAATCAAGTGCCGATTCGGCATTCTCGAACGTAGCCTGGCAACTGAATCCCTCAGCCCCATCTATCAAAATAGCCAGCGACTGTCGGATTGGCTCTTTGTCTTCTACGATGGCTACGGTAATGGAGGTTTTCATCCGGCAATATTGACCCTTTTTTCCGGCCTATACCATACTACATTTGCAGTATTTTGTCGGGTGACCCGTGCGGATACGGATACGTAATGGTTACCCGCGTCCCCCCGCCCGACGATGCAATTTCGCAACTCCCCCCCGATTCGCTCATTCGGTTCTGCATATTGCTCAGCCCATTGCGTAATCGGGTCCGTTCATTCGGTGTAAATCCGTTTCCATTGTCGCCCACCTCAATGAGTAACCGACCGGATTCGGGCCGAATCGTGAGCGATACCTGCGTTGCCTGCGCGTGTTTGACCACATTATGAAGGGCTTCTTTCACGGTCAGAAATACGTTTCGGCGGTCTGCCCCGCGTATGGCAATCTCCTGGGGCGACTCATCGACCTGCGTCTTCAAGTGTAAATCTGTGTTGTCGATGAACTCACTGGCGTAGGCACGGGTATAGGCAATCAGCCCGTTGAGGTTATCATTTTTGGTGTTTAACGACCAGATAATCTCGTTCATGCTGGTTACCATATCCGCCGATATGATCGAAATTTTTTCTACTTCGGGCGTCGTTGCCGCGCCCATGCGCGTTTTCACCACTTCGCTCAACAGACCGATGGCCGTCAGCGAAGCACCCAGATCATCGTGCATTTCTTTGGCGATGCGCAGCCGCTCGTTCTGCTGCCCCTGCAACTCAGACTTTACGACGGCCAGTGCATGTGCCCGCTCGGCAGCCAGCAGGGCGTTGTCGGATGTGCGCTGACGCTGGCGCGAGTACAGATAAGCGAATACCAGCCCACTCACCACCGCTAACCCAACCAGAATGGCTATCAACGTCCATAAGTTCTGACGTTGACGCGCCTGTTCCAACTGGTCGATCTGCCGTTGTTTCCGGGCTAATTTTTGCCCGGCTTCGGCCTGTCGGAGTTTGAGTTCATAATCTTCCAGCAGGGCTTTGGCCTCCAGGGTAGAGAGTGAATCCTTCGTCTGCATGTACTTATCGTACCACGGAATGGCGTCTTTGTAACGGCCTAAACCCATGTTTACATTGGCGTATTCGCGGTAAATATTCCTGAATTCCGACAGCCCCACATTGTACTGTTTTGCCAGTGCATAGGCCTTGTCGAGCAGCGGCTTAGCCACAGCAAACTGCTTCATTTCATTGTAGGTTTCGGCCTGTCCGGCCAGCAGATGGAGTTCCTGAAGGGGATTGTCGGCGGGGCGATTCAGGCGAAGGGCTTTCCGGTAATAATAAAGTGACGAATCAAAATGGGCCAATTCTTTGTGCAGGTTGGCGAGGTTTCCGTACAGGTTCACCACAAACTGAAGGTCTTTTGTCGTGTCGAGCAGGGCTTTTCCTTTCCAGTAATAGGCCAGCCCCGGTTTCAGTCGGTTTTGCTTCACATAAACGGCGGCTATACTCTGATAATCCAACGCGAGATCTAACCGGGAGGAATTCGCCAGTTTATCATAGCGAACCGCCCGCTCGAAATACGTCAGTGCCTGCGGGTAGAGCTTTTCGGTCTCATAAATCAGGCCCAGATTCTGGTAGAGAACGGCGGCTTTCCGGCGGTTTTTATGGGCCAGCATGAAGGGAGCCGCCTGCTTGAAATACCCAATGGCTTCTTTGTTTTTACCCTGCCACTTGGCCGATTGCGCCAGCGCAAAATAGCACGTACTCCGATACTGCTGAACGGTATCCTGCAAGGCTTTTTTAAGCCCTTCCGCAGCCATTTTGTGCGATTCATCGTGGCGACCCAGTATATCGAGCAGGTACGTTGTCAGGCGGATGCTCTCGAAATAGCCTTTTTCATAACCAATTTTTTGGGCAAAGGCATAGGCACGCTGATACTCCCGCAGGGCTATTTGGGGCTGCCTGAGTTCAATGACTTCTGCGTTTCGGAGCAGGGTCATGATATAGCTGGTATCCGTGGGCGTGGAAACCGGCTGAGCGAAACTGCGAACGGCAGGAACAAATAGAAAAAAGCATAAAAAGAGGAGTCGTTTAACCAGCATAAGGAGGGCACCGCTAAACCGTTAATCAGTAAAGATAACGGGCAGACGGTTCAGGATTGTCTATGAGCTGAAACCGTTTAGCGTATGGCGTTTTATCGGCACGAGGGCATCGAAAATCCGTCATTCTTCCTGTATCATTGAAATCCGAGCGAGAAGCGGTAAACGAAAACGGTTTCTCAATTAGTAGGTCTGGACGATCCCTTGCTCTAAGGCAGCGTCGTAGGTTTCCTTTTCAAATTGATACAGAAAAGGTGACCGGTGGGGACCAATAGACCGCTGTTCATCCAGTTTTTTGATCAGCCCCAGGGTCACCAGCTTTTTGACAAAATTCCGCCCATCGAGTTTTTTGCCCAGGATCGTCTCATAGAGCGCATGAATCTCCGGCAGGGTAAATTTTTCGGGCAGCAGGTTATACCCAATCGGCTGGTGGTATAACTGGAGACGAAGGGTAGCTAATGCCTTTTCCACCACTTCATTCTGGTCGAACAGAAGCGAGGGAATGGCACTCACATCACACCATTGGTAATCTTCGGTGAAGAAGTCGGTCGTGACGCTAACCTTTGAGTAATCCACTAAGGCAAAGTAGCTAATCGACAGGGTACGCTCAAATAGCCAGCTTTCCTGGTCAACTTTATACCCAATCTTTTCCGTTAACTCACCCCCATTTTGCTCTTTGAGCCGATAGGGTGAATCCCCAAAAATGTGGAACTGTTGTAGAAAGACATCGTCTAAGCCCGTTCGCTCCTGCAAAACACGATTAGCTGCCTGACTCAGGGGTTCGTTCCGCCGAATAAACCCGCCGGGCAGGCCCCAGCCCTTATAACCAATCCATTTAAGGAGTAAAATCTTGAGCTGCTGACCGTGGTAGCCAAAAATGACGGGGTCAATGCTGATATGGGGTAAATACTGTTGATGGCCGTTTTTAATAAATTCGTCTACTTCTTCGCGCGAGTTCATACCTCAAAAATAAAAAAATATTCCGTAAATTTTACCGATTATAAAAACGTGCTCTACAGTTATTCCGTAAATAGTACCGATTATACCTAACTATACAGTATAAGCTGTTTAAACTTTCCAAAATAGTCTATAAACCGACTTTTTCACCGGAAAATGGGAAATCACCGTAATGGGTACGCCCAACGGAGACGCTGAAATGGTTACTGGTCTGGTTCGTTAAGACGGCAGGCCAACCGGTGAAGTACAAAGATTCGAAAGGCCCTGATCCCGCTATACCAATTACAAAAAATGAGGAAGAAGCGGGTAACCCATTTCCGGTTCAGACCCTATACAGGGCCGCTAAAGCGGCTGTCAAACTATTTACGGAGGACCTCGCCGAACTCCTGAACACAACCACTGAAGACGGTAGCAACCGTCAATACGATTCATGATGACAAGGCTCCGGCGAATTATCAGACCTGCCCCCTGAGTGCATTTCTGACTGTTTGGGTTCGTTTCTAACCGTTAGCTCAAGACTACTTGCTTTTCAGACAGCCTGATACATACCTTTAATCAGCGACGTAGCTTACGTTAGTCAGATACCCCACTCGATTAATAGCTTACATGACCCGCCCCAATCCGGCGTGGTCTGCCAGTACGGCACCAGTCTTTACCATTTCTATTTTATCGTCTAAGCGTAGTTCTCAGCCGTTTGGTAGCGTATTGTACGGCTGCATGGGCAACGGGCAACTCCGCCGGGTTCGGTCGTTACCGCTCAAACGGATGCGGCAATAGCCGAAAACGCTTTATCTCAGCAATCAGTAATCATAGGAGGAAAAATAATGGCACTAACGGAACAATCGGCGACGGCTGCGGTGGCCGCAGTTAAAGGTGAAAACACGAGTGGTGGAAATGGGGTAGCTGGCGGAGACGGCGTATTGGGCGTAAGCAAAGCCGGAAATGGGGTTCATGGCACCAGCGAAACATCGTTCGGCGTCCTCGGCGAATCGAAGTCGGGCCGGGGTGTGGTGGCACTCAGTGATACCGATTATGGCTTGCGGGCCGCCAGTCGAAAATCAGCCGGCATTCGGGGCAGTTCTGTGGAAGGGCGGGGTGTCGAGGGCTGGGCCACCAACTCCGAAGGCGTTGTGGGAATCAGCACCAACGGAACCGGCGTGTGGGGCCAGACAGAAAGCAAAGGCACTGGTGTGTTAGGCACGAGTACAGCCGGGACCGGCGTTCACGGCGAATCCAAATCGGGCCGGGGTGTGGTAGCCATTAGTGATACCGATTACGGGTTACGCGCTTCCAGTCGTAAATCGGCGGGGATTCGCGGTAGTTCCGTCGAGGGGCGGGGTGTCGAAGGCTGGGCCACTAATTCGGAAGGCGTTGTGGGAATCAGCACTAATGGAACCGGCGTATGGGGTCAGACAGACGGGGCCGGCAATGGCGTTGTCGGGTCGAGTAAGAACGGTATAGGCATTCATGGTCAAGGCGGTCGACTCGCGGGTTTCTTTGAGGGAGACGTTGAAGTGACCGGTGATATTCGCCTGAGCAACGCCGACTGCGCCGAAGACTTCGATATTTCCGGCCTGACCAAAGTAGAACCCGGAACCGTAATGGTGCTGGGCCATGAAGGAGCACTCTTTGCCTGTGAGCAGGCCTATGACAAACGGGTTGCCGGTGTCATTTCCGGCGCGGGCGATTACAAACCGGGCATCGTTTTGGATACCCACCAGACAGAAGGCAACCGGCAGCCCGTTGCCCTGCTGGGCAAAGTCTTCTGCAAAGTTGACGCCCGGTTTGGAGCCATTGACATTGGCGACCTGCTCACAACGTCCTCCACGCCGGGTCACGCCATGAAAACCAGCGATCCGTTTAAAGCCTTTGGCGCGGTCATTGGCAAAGCCCTGCGCCCCCTTACCGAAGGGCAGGGATTGATCCCAATCCTGATCGCCTTACAATAAGAAAACGCATGGCAAATGAAATTTTGACCGACAAAGGTGGTCCCATTCTGACAAGGGCGAAGGTCGTGCTCAGCTTCCGTGGCTTAGGCTGGACAACGGGTCGATTCACAACCAGCGATGCACGCCGGGCATTCGACGCGGCTTTGGCGAGTCCGTATCTGTCGCATCTGGTTCAGTATCGCGGTATCCGGCGAGCCGAGATTGTTTTTGCCATCGAGGATACCAGAGATCTGGGCACGCCAGGCCCGGACCCCCGTAAGTTTGTTGCCGGAAACATCTGGCTCATCGCCGACGAGGAGATCAAAAATGTCGCGCGGGTGGCTCTCAGGGCAAGGCCACCGGAAGACAATGAGGAGGTGTTTTACTTGGCCGTAGTTAGCCAGGACCCTATTCCTATTGTTGTCGAACAGGTTGATGCGTCGGGTTATCACGACACATTTGACGAAGACGGACGGACGGTATTTTACGGCGTATTGCTGCATCAGTCGGCCAGCACCACGGAGGAGTCGTGGCACTATTTACCGAGCGTTTTCAGCCACGAACTGGTCGAAGCCTGCACCGACCCGGATGTCAGTTCCGGGTTCACCCTGAACACCGTTGGGGAGTTGTGCGACATGGATGAGGATCGCCCCATTCGGTTGCCCGGACTGGAGCACGAGATAAAACTATCGGTATACTGGTCTGAACTGGAGCGGGCAGCCGTGGCACCAACCACCTACTCCCTGCGGATCGCGCTTGGCAAACGGTCGACCGATGTTGTTCCGAGTGTACGGACAGCCATTCACAGATCGAGCATCCGCGCGGCCATTCTGGAAGGATGCAACCCATAGTAAACTCAGCCCCGCCCTCAAGTCGTTCGGGTGTGTTTAGTCGGGCCATTGACGGTAACTGATTTCGATTTTATATTCACGGTAATTCGGGGAGATCCAGCATGAAACGTTTTCGCGCCATTGCAACAGCACAACTTGAACCGCCACCAATGGTCAGTACCCGAGCACTGGCCCGGATGGTTAACCTGCAACCGCCGGTGAGACTGGCTCCATTGATTGATGCGTTGATGGCGCCCGTACAGTTTCATGCCGAGATTTTAACTCCGGCCGGAACGGCATTAGGCGGAACGGTCGACCTGACCTTGTTCAGCGATGGCCGGACATCGTTTACGGTCCACATGCACGACAGCGGCTTTGACCCGTACACATTTCGGGTGCGCTGTGCGGTGCAGGCACCCAGCGGAATAACCCTTTTGTTCCAGTGCAGCGGCCATACAGACGGTTCAGGATCGAACCTCTTCGGACACGTAAACCGCGACTTCGACCACAACGAAGAGCGGCAGAATCCATTGGTTAAACAATACTGGCTCGATGTCCGCGCATCGACCATGTCGGTCAGCAAATCCTACGACGATGTGGGTGCGTTGAATACCCTCGAAGACATTGCAAAGGACCTGCTGGGCTTTCTGGTGGCCGATGTAACCTTCGGTGCGGGGCTTGCTTTGGTGATTGCCGCATCGGCAGAACTGGCTGACTCCCTGGATGCCTCATTCGTAGGGCCGGGCGGATTGGTGGGGGTTGCCGTTGCGGGTGGCGTGGTCTGGGTATTTGGGCCGTCGGCAATCATTGCGGCTGTTGTGGCCGGTGTTGCTGCCGGGGCAATAACCGACGCCCTGATCAAACACCGGCAACTGACCAGCGAAGAATACCAGTTTGCGGGAACGGTTTTTGGCAACACGCTGCCGCCCAGAGAGCGCATTTACGTAACCAACCTCTCGCATGGTGGCGGGCATAAATACACCTGGCCGAACGTAGATGGCTCCGTACTGTTAAATTTAGGCGATGCGTTCGACAATCCGATGCGCCATGCCGAGGGCACAAAACCGTCCTATCCGACCAATGGACAGGTGCTTATTCATGAATTAGTACATGCCTGGCAGATTCATACCAAGTCTTTTGTGCCGGGTATACTTTGCAAAGCCGCTTTCAGTACAGGCTCCTATACGCCCTCCGTGGGCAAGGCCTGGAGCGATCTGGGACTTGAGCAGCAGGCAGCCGTGGTAGACCAGTGGTTTGGCGATTATGCGGGTATGTGGAACACCATAGAGGATGTGATTGCCAATCTGGCCAGACAGGAAGCGATTCATGATCCCCGTTTTTCCTACATCGCCAACCACATCCGTTTCGGCCAGAACTAAGCCATGAATAACGGCTTTTAACTCAAATCAGATGAGGGATTTACAGGGTATTGACCGCAGATTATTTCTCTCGCAGCTTAGTGCTGCCTTAACAACAACAGCTTTTGTTGGCTCCGGCTTTATCAGCAGGATTAAATAGGTGTCTGACAGAGAGTTAGTTTAGATTGACGGAGCAAAGTGCACGAATGTTGGCGACCCCATTATATAAAAAAACATCCTAAAGTAGCTAAAATCCAACCATTTCAACGGTTTCGCAAGCCTTGTAGAAGCCATTGTTGGGCATAACCAAAAAGCCAGAACCGAATGTATTTGCTCAATAATAAATGAATAGGAGCTAACGTAAAACTAAAAGAGTGTTGACTTCAATCATACGTTAGCTCCCGTTAGATTAGATAATGAACGTTCCTGGTCGATCCGTTGATGGAAGATACGAGTGTAATTGCGTGCAATATCAAGCTGCTGGCCGCTGAAAACAGTCGAAGACTACCTGGTCCGAACCTATTGAACGATTTTATAAGCGGTTAACGGATCTTTTGACCATTTAGCACTGCCATTCGTCGGTCCAGCCTGGGAAATTGTGGAATCAATCTGGCTGAAGGAGGACACATAAGTGGTCTTTAATTGCGGACTGCCATACGTCCAGCAATACTGTAGGAACTTATTTTTACTTACGTCCAGCTCAGTGAGTGAATTACTCACGCAAAAAAGCTGTGTCAGACCCACTAATTTGCTCAAGTCGAGTGCGGTCGTAGCTGTCCGATTGCAATTCAAATAGCTCAATTTTGTATTGGCCTCCCCAAAGGTAAGCTGACGTATTTGAGCCGATGGAGTATACCCTTCCCCGGCGGATGGGGTTGAAGAACAATTCAGGTATTCCAACTTGGCATTCTGGCTGACATCTAACTTGTCAATGGCCCACCCTGAGCAATTCAGATAGGTTAGATTGGTAAAGGATTCAATACCTTTCAGGCTTTTAATGATGGGAGAATTGCCCATGACGATCAGGCTCAACTTTTCCACCTTTCTCAGATCGCCAAATGCCACATGGCCGTTCACCTGCTTATCCGAGTCGATACTGAGCTGAATCAAGTACGATTCAAAGCCAGCGTCAGGAATGTTTATCAGTGAATTGTCACTCAACTCAACGTCTTCCTTTTTACAACCCGTCAAAAAAACAAATAAGCAACCCAGCAGTGAGTGAGTTAATTTCATCGATTTCATAATCATCTAGTTTAGGGTTCAATTGTGCCGTATCCTCTTATTCCTGAACGATAATTTTCTTTGTCTCATTATGCTGATTTGTAACCAAATTATAAAATAGTAACTTTGATTTAGATTTATTCCTTATTTTTTCCATAGAAAAAGTAAGGACGTGGCTTCCTGGATCAAGTTTGTTCTGGACTACTTCATCGAGAATCGTCCCTTTTTCGTCGATAATTTTTACGTGCATTGACGACTGTTCCTTGAGGGTAAAATTGATTGACAGGGTATTCTCGGATCGAATTGGATTTGGATAGGCACTGACGAGCGATTCAGGGGTTGGATAAGGTTCATCTACCCCTTTACGAAACGTCCCATACGTCCCCATATCTACATATTGACTAAGGTGAATTCGTCCAATATTATCCACCGCATAGCACATATAACCGCTTGGCCCCATAAAGCTGAAACTGGCACTATTTGGCCCATCGTTATAGGCTTGTTGTTGGAAATTTGCCCACTGCGCGTAGTACGCATAACGCCACTCATATCTTGATATGGAAGAGGGATGATTGGCAACAATGCCTAAAGAATTCGCTCCAAGTCGACTTAGCGAGAAACGAATAAGTGGACTTGGGGTAATCGGTGAAGTCGATAAAATACTCCCCATATGGTTATAGTAGTCATCGGCTAAGGCATTGAGTCCAGCCTCATTAAGATGTGTGCCATCGCTTTGCCGATACGAAGGAGCGTTGTAAGAGTCCGAGTTTTCGGAGGCCCAATAAATATTTGCGCCTGGATTGACCACATTTCCCTGTTGTTGTGTGATGCTGTTCCCTATATAAAAATTGGTTAATGCCGGGTCAAATAAATAATTACTTGAACTGGTAATATTCTGGTGAAGTGCATTCGTCGGCTGGTATATTTCAGAGGTCAGGGATACTTTGCCAATTGCCCAGTTTAAATTAGGTAAGTAAGACCGGGTATCATTGATAACTGAATTCAGTTTTGAGCTATACGAGTTCACATCAAAACTTGTAACAAAATTTCGGGAAGGAATGTATTCGCTACGACCGGCAGAAGAATTAAACGTTCGATCGGTTAATAACACTTTGGTGTCGCCCTCACCCTGGTGCCATATCACACTTCGAACACCAAATACATTTCCATACAAGCTCAATGTATTTTTTAAGGTCATGTAAGTCGTTCGTTTACTTAAGGAAAACCCCCAACCATTTGTCTCATCTTCATCGCTGCCCGGATTTAATATAGAACTATAATTGTAAGAGAACATTGCTCTTGTCTTAGCCACTGAATTATTCCAGTTATCAATGCATGTTCCACCCAGAGCTGCGTTGAAAAAAGCAACAGGTACCACCGTCCCCGGTTCTTTTTCGGTAGCTATCCGATTACCTAACTTTTGATAACACCAGGCTGCGCCCCCATTCGGACCTATTGTATTTTCGGAACCAGTTAACCGACCCATTATGGGTTTGTTTATTGCCCAATAAGGATCGCCTGTATTTTTACAGGCAACCACACAGTCGTAAGTAGGCAGCCCGGTAACATAAGCACTATTTACTCCCTGGGCATTGGATTGACCAGCAATGACAAATACTTCCCCTACCCCAAATTTGATTGTGGCAGTTCGATTACTACCATCTTTTACCATAAACTGGTACCAGCCGGTTGGAATCGTTCGGGTAAAATAATAAATACTGGTTAGTGAATACCCCAATGCATCCAGAGATCCACTTGGAAGCGGGGTATCCGACTGATAGGTACTCTGATAGTTTCCATATTGGTCCAGCCTATTTATGGAATAGGAAACGGCGGCATTATTGTAAATCTGACCAGCAAACACAATGCTACTGGTTGCTCCTGATCCTGTGCCATTGCGTTGGAAAACCGAATAATTAACGGGCCAGGAAATTTCAGGGTATGGTTTGGTATAGGACGGATAATATTGAGCGACAACGACTGTGCTGCTGGCTGCGACCAGAAAATAGGCCAGTATAAAAAGGGTATAGAGGGTCGTTTTCATAGTGATAGCGAAGATTCAAGATTTATTTAGTGGATAAACGAGAGATATTGGTTCCATAAAACGAGTTAATCACCTTGATAAACTCATTGGCAATCAGGGTTTGTCCAAGTTTAGTTGGTGTAATACCATCCGCCGAAAAGAAATTACTATCTGGAAAGGAAGGATCAATTTTTACGCCATCTTCGGTTTCGTATTTTCCGCTCAGGATTGAATTATAAAAAGCGTATAAATCAACGATTGGCAGGTTGTAGCGTTTTCCTAGCAGGTTTATGATTTTATTGTATTCATTCACATCAACCTGCTCCTCATACCCGATTACTTCGCTATCCAGTAAGGGTGTTCCCGCTTCTAAGCCCCGGATTTCAACCGAGGGCGTACTCACCAACCCATTGACGCCGACAGAAGGGAGAAATATGTCACGGGGATCGGCCGGACGTACGTGGTTGCGCTCGTAGTGTTCTACATAAACAGGTCTCCCTGAATTTCTGGCTACTTTTTTATAAGTGTTGAATGAAAAATAAGGGAACTTTAAGACATCCGGTACATTGGCAATAACGCCGACTCCGCCCTTTGCGATTAGCTTATCGATTAAGATTGCCTCTGGAAAATATCCCTCCCGATCCTGAGTCAAAAAGCGAATATTTTCGCCATACCCCCCTGCTTTATAATAAGAAATAAAATCATCCAGGCCCAGCTCAATGGTGAAAAAATCCACCTGTTTAACTTTTGACTCCACCAGTTGAATGTATGACAAGTTGCCCTCCTGATCGCTGGAAATAAGCCGATTTAAGAAGGAATAGGATCGTTTTTCAAACGTTGGTGGAAAGAGTCCTTTCTCATTGGACGGTAGCATTAAGGTGCGCACTTTTAAATAAGGGATTGCGAGATTGCTTACTTCATAGGAAATCTTGGGTAAGCGAATTTCATTTTTTGTATCATCCAACAGAAAGGGCGTAACCGGCGTAAACGTAAGTACACCATTTCTGAGCGTAGCAACTTGATAACCGGTTCCAAGTTCATCGAATAAGGGTTGTTTAAAATTGGGTACCCCCAATTGAGCAGCTAACAGGGTGGGGAAAGCTGAGGCCTGTGATTCTCGATAAACACCTCCGCTTCGTACTCCAGCGGATAATGAGCCACCAATGGCTACATACCGATTAAATGTAGTTTTCTTTTGGTCAACATTTGTGGGCTGGGCAAAGGTCAGTTGACTGATACTAAGGCACAAAATAGCCGATCTGATCCAAGGAAATATTAGCATTGATATGAAGGGTAACGGGTTAAAAGTAATAAAATAGTTGGTGCTTGGTTATTATGTTGTAGTCTAAATCTGAAGATTTGTTTAAATCTTGATTGCAATTTTAGATATATTTATTTATAAATAAAAATATCTATTTATTGTTTATTAAAATAATACAATTTTATTTTACTTTTGACTACGCCTTTTTTGTACACTAATGTCTAGTAAGGAGAACATTTTAGTAAGGCATTGGTTAAGAAGAATCAATCCATTCTAAGTTTGCTTACGGAGTTGTTAGGGAAATTATTCAGAGCTTATGTACTTTGAATAATTGGAAAAATGCAAGCATTCATTTAACCTAATAAATGGAGGGAGAACTGTGCGATCTTCAGCTTCGGTTACTAAACAGAGTTGATAAGCAAACGGCAGGTGAGTAAATGGCACAAGAGGAACTCAACATGAGGCTTGCCCCCAATTCAGTTTTATCAAACTGTGAATTTGATAAAGCTGAATCAAAACGACCAATGGTGCTTTGAGAGGTTCTTCAGTACCCGATTGATAGGCGGGGTCGCCCGTATTATCTGAACTGAACTTACCACCTGATTGCTGACATTATTAGCCAAAGCTTGGGCCTGAATCGGCAACGTAACCAGGATTAATCCTAACAGCAACACAGGGAGTAGTGGGTTGATCATGGAATGGACAAAATGTTCAGGAAGTACACAATTATAACTATCCTACTCATTAGAAGCCCATTAACCAGAAAAGGTCTCATTCGTTTAATAGAACCCAAATAATTAATGGTTAAAACTATAGTTACGCGCGACCACCGTCGTGGTTTAAACCCGATAATTAACGCACACTTGGAGGAAATACCTCACAATTAGATTGAGGTTAGTACTTTCGGGAGAAAAACTATTTAGCGTAATTCTTTGTCCAGATACTAAAAAACTCCTATCCAGTCTACACTGCCTTGCAATAAAATTGATTTGGTTCAGGAACCCATTAGCCCAATACTTATTTCGGCTACAACAACAATAGATTTGACTACAGATAGTTCTTCATTACGGTGTAAATTTGCATGACAAGTATAGTGATTTTTATAGACAGGCAAATCGCCGGTCAATGATGTAAACGTTCATGCGCTGCCTAATGAAAAACAGACAACTTTATAAGCTCAACACAATAACGGATTATCATCAGCTCATTGGGCTTCCTAAGCCGGAGCATCCGTTAATCAGTGTAATAAATTTTGACGATATTAAACGCTTTTCATGCGATAAGCCGAAGAGTCTCGTACATAATTTTTACTCCATCGCGCTTAAACGAAATTTCAATGGCAAGATGAAATACGGTCAGCAGGAATATGATTTTGACGAAGGTGTATTGATTTTTATTTCGCCCGGTCAGGTTTTTTCAATCGAGGCTGATGGCGAGTTAAAACATTCGGGATGGCTGTTACTGATTCATCCCGATTTTTTATGGAATACCGTCTTAGCCAAAACTATAAAGCAATACGACTATTTCAGCTATTCGGTACATGAAGCCCTGCATCTTTCAGAGAAAGAGGAAGCAATGGTCGCCGGTATCATGCAAAACGTTGCGCAGGAATACCACGCCACCATTGACAAATTCAGCCAGCCCGTTATTATTGCCCATCTTGACCTATTATTGACCTATGCCGAACGGTTTTATCATCGGCAGTTCATTACCCGAAAAATCACTAACCATAAACTCCTCGACCGATTGGAGACTATCCTCACGGACTATTTTAACAGCGATGCATTAGCAAAAAAAGGCTTGCCTACGGTTCACTATATTGCCGAAGCCCTGAACGTGTCGCCTAATTATCTGAGCGTGTTATTAAAAGTATTGACCGGGCAAAGTACACAGCAACACATACACGATAAATTAATAGAAAAAGCAAAAGAACGATTGTCCACGACCGATTTAACTGTGAATGAAATTGCCTATGAATTAGGATTTGAACACGCGCAGTCGTTCAGCAAATTATTCAGAAACAAAGCCAACCGTTCGCCTTTGGAATTTCGCAATTCGTTTAATTAACCCGGTAGTCGTTAATGCCGAACTTGCCCTTCAAACCCGCACGTAAATTCTGCGCCGGTCGAGCCACCAGCCAACGCTCCAGCAGAGCAACATGAATGATAAGGCAAACAGCAGCGAACCGACCGGACCGGGAGCAATTGACTGAAATACCCCTCCGCTGATTTGCGTCAGTAAACTCGTGTCCGAACCCACCCGAATCATGGACAACATGATGACCAGCACTTCCGATAACAGATAGATAAACAAGGGGTTCTTGCCGGGAATGACAAAAAACTGCGTCCAGTTTGCCCGGTTCCACTTCCTGATTTCGATGGCATAAATCAGCGTTGCCAGAATAGCCAGATCAAGACCCGTTGTCAGCAGAACAAAGGAACTTGTCCATAGTTTTTTGTTGACCGGAAAAACCATATTCCAGCAAAGGGCGGCAAAAATCAGACCCGCTCCGACCAACAGTAGCATTGCCACGCTTTCGTAATTCTTGCCGACCCGCTGCTGCCCGGCATAATAACCGATGATGACGTTGACAACGGCAGGCAACGTACTCAGCAGCCCTTCGGGGTCGAACGCAATGCGCTCACCGTGATACAGATGGGCCGCCCCAAACAAAAACCGGTCGAGACGCAGCACGGCATTGCCCGGCAAACTCAGCGGGTCGGCGGGGTCGCCCCAGCCGAGCAGGATAAGCCAGTAACCCACCAACGCGGCTATGCTTAGCGCAATTACCGTTCGGGTAGAGCAGAAATAAACCAGCAGCGACGCCAGTCCGTAACATACGCCAATGCGCTGTAAAACGCCCCAAATCCGGGTTTCGCCGATGGGGAACGACTGCACCGCACCCGAATCGGAAAGCCGGAAAAACGGGAACCAGTACATCAGGTAACCGAGCAGAAAAATCAGGGCCGTGCGCCGGAGTATCTTAGCCAGCACAGCCGATGTGCCCAGCGAGCCGAATTTTTTCATGGCAAAACTCATGGCATTTCCAACGGCAAACAGGAATGAGGGAAACACCAGATCGGTGGGCGTAAAGCCGTGCCAGTCTGCGTGGAGCAGGGGCATAAACGGCGTAGCTCCGCTACCCGGTGTGTTCACCACGATCATAAAACAAACCGTCAGCCCCCGAAATACATCCAGCGACAGAAAGCGGTTATCGGTATCGGACAACCGGGAAGTAGCCGGTTCGTTCGTGCGGTTTTCCACGTAAGTAGTTGCGGTTAATTAGTTGAGGTTGTGTTATTGTTCTGAGCAGAAAGCTTCTTCGTCAGTTGCTGACTGTTACCGTCCGACCCGCCCGATTTTGGGCATTAAACACCTTCAGCTTAATGGTGCCGGTGGCCGCAATGGGTTCGGTATAAACCGGGCTGGCCGGGGTCGGTTCGGTGCCATTGGTGGTGTAGCGAATGGTCATACCCGGAAACTGCACGTTGGCCGCCAGTTTGCCGCCAATGACTTTGGCCCCGGCAGTTGGTATGCGGTACTGGAAACCACCGGCATATACATCGAGCCGGGGAAGCTCCCGTTTGCCCACCGTATGGATAAATTCAGACCACGCCTGATTGTAGAGCCGGTCGCTTTTTGTTTCGTCGGGTTCAGTAGCCCAGGTTGGGTCTTTGGCCCACGCCCGCTCAGCCAACGACAGGAGTTTGGGCAGCAGTTTGTATTCCAGGTCAGCCGGGGATTTGTTGGTTTCCGCCCACATCGGCCCCTCAATACCCACAATGTTTGCCCGGCCCCGCTCGGTAAGCGGCACCCGGCCTTTGATGAGTGAGGGATTAAGCCGCTCGCCCGTCCGGTCATCTCTCAGGTTCCGCAGGTAGTTATAGGGAATGAAATAAAACGGCTTGTCGAGGTCAACGTAGCCGCCCCAATACTGTCCCGGCTCGCCCGACGACGGATTATAGGCCATATCCAGATACAGGTGCGTGACGGCCGTCAGAATCACTTTGTAACCCGCATTCGCCATCCGATACGCCAGATCTTCAGAACCGGAGCCGGGACTGTTGAGCCAGACATTGACCCGGAAATTCTGAGCCGCGTAGGTCTCGTTGGGCACCCAGACCGACTTGCCGTTCTGGCTCACTTTCTTCAAACCGGCCTCTTCCCAGCCCGACACAAACAGGCCCCGGCTTTTAAGAATCTGGTTGATCTTCCCGAAATAATACACCCACAACCCATTGGGCGACGCTGCTGACGGATTGGTAGCGGCTAACCGCGCAACGGCGGGCGATTTTGTCCAGACACCGGCCGGTACTTCGTCACCCCCGAGGTGAATCGTTTTCAGGGGCGCACCAGCTTCTTTGTACATACTTCGCAGGTCGTCTACCACCCGCTCCATAAAGGCGTAGGTAGACGGCAGGGCTACATCAATCACGTTATCGGTAAAGCCCTGAACGGATTCATACGCTGATTTGTCGCCCAAATCGTGCAGCAAATACCGCTCGGCTTCGGCCTTGTTTCCGGCTTTCAGAAAGCGGTCGTACCGCGTATCCATCGCCCGCAGCGCGGCCCGGCCGTGTCCCGGCGATTCAATTTCGGGAATAACCTCGATGTGACGATTATTGGCATATCGCAGGATTTCGACGAAGTCAGCCTTGCTATAAAAGCCGGTTCCAGCCGGATTATCGCCGGTTGAACCGGAGCCGTAAGCCGGATTGATGGCGGTCGATTCGTCGGTGGTGTGTGCCCGTTTAGACCCTACCGAAGTCAGTTCGGGCAGCGACGGCATTTCGACCCGCCAGCCTTCGTCGTCGCTGAAATGCAGGTGCAGTACGTTAAGTTTGTATAAACCCATCAGGTCCAGCACCTTGAGCACTTCGGTTTTTGGCTGGAAATTGCGGGCCACGTCGAGCATCAGAGCGCGATACCCGAAGCGGGGTGCGTCTTTCACGAGCATACCGGGTAAGCTAACCGAGCCGGATTTCTTCAACAGCGCACTGGCTGGAAACAGCGTTTGCAACGACTGAATGCCATAGAACATACCCGCCCGCGACGACGCCGACAACCGAACACCGTCGGGATTTATCTGCAATTCGTAGCCTTCCGGGGCAATCGCCGGATTTTTGCGAAGCGTGATTACCTTACCCGTCCCCTTCGGCTGGATGGCCGGTTTTTTGCCAAGTACGGTCGCCAGAGCATTCGCTAAGTGGGCAGCTTCCGGGCCAAATTCGGTATCTGTTGCGATAACAACCTGAGCATCTACTAAAAACGGCTGCCCTGTTGCCTGATACGAAACGGGCGTCGGAAATACCTTCGGCAGCTTATCGTCAGCAACGGGTTGAATCAGCGCATTCTGGTCAAAAATATGCTCCGTTACCCGCCGGTCGGACTGGACAAACTGCCCTGCCGGGTCGATGGTCAGCGGCACGGGAAACGCCTGCGCCGGTTTGTTCGTAAAAACGAGGTAGAACCCGGCGGCATAGTCGGTGGCTGAGCGAATTTTGCCCGACAAAAACTCTACCGTTGCTGACCCACCGGGCGGTACAGGCTTGAATGCCGGTCCGGGACTGATGTAAAACAAATCGCCGTTGACCGGCATTACCCGCGCCACATTGGCATCGAACGTGGCCGGGTCTCCGTCGTTAAAATACAGTTTCCAGCCCGTGGCCGGTAACGGGGCATCACTGGTGTTGGTGAGCGTCAGGGCTGAGCGGGAACGGGCCTTATTCTGGTACGCATTATCAGCCAGTTTGAGGGTCAGCGTTAGTGGTCTTGCGGTATTGCCCGACGTAGTTTGGCCGTTAGCGGAAACGATAGACAGGCAAAACAGAAGCACAGCATGGGAAAGTATTCTCATTGGAAAACAGGATAAGAAAAGTCGTAAGGTAAGTATGTTTAAATAGATAGACGCCTAAGCCGGATTAAAAAATCAAACACTTTCTTTGCCTGGAAAGTAGTTAAACTATGCCTCTCTTCGTCATCGTCCGCCACGGACAATCGCAGTGGAATTTAGAAAACCGGTTTACGGGTATTACCGATACACCCCTGACCGAACTTGGCCGACACGAAGCCCGCGAAGCGGGTGTTCTGCTGAAAGCCCATCAGCCGCCCGCTTTTGCCATTGGCTTTACGTCTGTGCTGCACCGTTCTATTGAAACGATGTCGATTATTCTGGACGAAATTGGTCAGGCAAATCTGCCGATTGAACGCAGCGCAGCCCTGAACGAGCGCATGTACGGCGATTTGCAGGGTATGAACAAAGCCGAAGCCGAAACCCGTTTCGGGGCCGAACAGGTGTTCCGGTGGCGTCGTGGCTATGCCGACCGCCCCCCCGGTGGCGAGAGTCTGGCCGATACACAGGCGCGGGTAATTCCATATTTCAGGGCAACGATTCTGCCGCATCTACAAGCCGGGCAACCCGTTCTGGTCGTAGCGCATGGCAACAGCCTGCGGGCTTTACTGATGGAACTGGAACACATTAGCCCCGAAGACATTGAACACGTTGAGTTAGCAACCGGCATCCCGCGCCAGTATGACTACGATCCGGCAACGAAGGAATTTAGGCTACTGCCCATATAAAAAACTGAATTTCTGCCGCTGTTTTCCTGTTGCCTTCACTGAATCAGGCCTTTCGCAAAGAGCCGTGCCACGGTTACAATGATAGATAATAAGCCGTGGCACGGCTCTTTGCGAAAGGCCTAACCATAAAACTGCAATTGAATGAAAGCCGTTGTATTAAACGATTGGGGCGGGGTTGAGAACTTCGTCATTCAGGACGTACCGACACCCGCCATCAAACCCGATGAAGTGCTGGTCAAGGTCCGGGCGTTTGGTGTGAACCCCGCCGATTTTAAAACCCGTACCGGCACGACGCCTTATGCCAAAAACTATACGCATCCCATCATTCTGGGTTGGGACATGGCCGGTGAGGTAGTCGAAACGGGCAGCGAGGTAACGACTTTCAGGCCGGGCGACGTTGTTTATGGCATGGTCAACTTCCCTAATCCCGGCCAGACGTATGCCGACTATGTGGCCGCGCCAGCCGCACATCTGGCTCTGAAACCAGCCTCTATGTCATTTGAAGAAGCCGCTGCCGCGCCGTTAGCGGTGTTGACCGCCTGGCAGGCACTGACCGAACACGGCCACCTGAAAGCAGGCGAACGGGTGCTGATTCAGGCCGCATCGGGCGGGGTGGGTCATCTGGGCGTTCAGTTAGCGAAAGCCCTTGGCGCGTATGTAATTGGCACGGCATCGGGCAAAAACGAAGCATTTGTGCGGTCGCTCGGAGCCGATGAATTTGTCGATTATACTCAAAACAACGTTGAGGAAATGGTGAGCGACATTGACCTTGTTTTCGACACGGCCGGAGCCGACACCATTTTCGCATCGGCCAAGGTGCTGAAACCCGGCGGTCGGCTGATTTCGATTGCTTATACAGCGATGGACAAGGTACTCGCCATCCGACCCGACATCCATGCTGAACGCATTCTGGTACACACAAGTGGCGACGATCTACGGACGATCAATCAACTCATTGATGACGGAAAAGTAAAAATCAGTGTGAGTCAGGTATTGCCCGCGAGTCAAATTGCCGACGCCCATCAGCAGTTGGAAAGCCGCCGGACAACGGGCAAAATCGTGCTGACGTTCTGATTTGTACGTAATTAAGCGCAATTAGATAACTCATTAGCCTGATTCGACCCCGTCGGGGTCAGATGTTTATAGCACGTACGGTTTTCCTATAAACATCTGACCCCGACGGGGTCGAATCAGGCTAATTGCAGAATGAGTATTAATTTTAATCCTACGCTGCGTCTACGGCTTCACCTGTCCGAACCAGACGGCCATTTCGTTCGCTCCCCGATGCGACCAGGCATAATACGGAATGAGTGTCAGCGCGTTAGCCCCACCCGAACCGGTCAGGGAAACGATGCCGCCTAATTTTTCGGGCTGCATCACGGGCCGAAATGTCGTTCCGGCGGGTACGGTCAGCGACAGAGCCTTGCCGCCGTTGTCGACACCTTCGGCGCAATAAACAATCGGTCCCCGCTCAATAGCTACCTTTCCGGCATCGTCAACAACCCGTTCGTTTGCTTTCACCTGCCGCACCGGCATGTCCATTGTCAACTCAAGGCGGTCGCCGGGGAGCCAGTTACGGCGGATGCTCGCATAGCCGTTCTGAACGGTGTAGCGCACCGCCCGACCGTTGACTCGAAGTTGGGGCGTACCGGGTTCTGTATCGACGTACTGGTATAACTGACCGGGCATGGGTTTGCCCGAGGCCCAGCCCGGCAGGCGTACCAGAAGCGTAAACGGCTGCGGTTTAGCCGGGCGAACCGTCAGAGTGATTTTTCCATCCCAGGGGTAATTGGTCTGCTGCTGAAGGTTCACCGTATTGCCGCCAACCGTCAGTTTCGCCTGATTGGTCAGGAACAGATTTACGTAGAGCGTATCGGCTTTTGTCGCATACACGTAGCCGGGGAGCGAAGGCATAAACCGCACCACGTTTGTTGGGCAGCACGACGTGCCAAACCAGGGAGCGCGGGTGGCGGCCTGCCCAACGTTGAACTTGCGCTTCCCGTCCGATGCCAGCGGATTTACGTAGAAAAACTGGTCGCCTTCCAGCGAAACGCCCGCCAGAAATCCGTTGTACAGCACGCGCTCAAAAACGTCCATGTATTTCGAGTCGCCGGTGAGCAAAAACATCCGGTGATTCCAAAGCATGTTGGCAACAGCCGCACAGGTTTCGGCATACGCTACGTCGTTGGGCAACTCATACGCTTCGCCAAAAGCCTCTCCGTGTCCGCGTGCGCCTAAGCCTCCCGTTAAATATTGTTTGTGCTCGACTACGTCATTCCAGATGGCCAGCAGCGCGTCCAAATAGGCTTTGTCGTGCTGAATGGCGGCAATATCGGTCATGGCCGCATACATGTAACCCGCCCGGACGGAGTGCCCAACGGCTTCTTTCTGTTGCGTGACCGGCAGATGATCCTGCAAATAACTGGCCCCCTGACCCGACTGAGCCGGATCAGGGAAGAGCGTTCGTTTGTCGGCGCGGCCCCGCATGTCGAGCAGGAAGCGGGCAAAATCCAGATACCGTTTGTCGTTCGTAACCCGGTACAGTTTCACTAAGCCAATCTCGATTTCCTGATGTCCCGGCACCAGTACTAACTTATCGGGACCGATTGTTCGGATGAGAAAATCCGCGTTTTTCAGGGCTATAGTCAGAAATGTTCGCTTGCCCGTTGCCAGAAAATGCGCCACGGCAGCCTCATACATATGCCCAACGTTATACAATTCGTGGCTACCGGCCACGTACGAAAAACGGGTTGGACCAGCCTGTTTGTCTTTGCGGGCCGTGCTGTCTTTCAGGATGGTTCGGATGGTGTACAGATACCCGTCCGGCTCCTGAGCAGCCGCAAACAGCGTAATCAGGCTATCCAAATACCGGTCTAATTTGGCGTCATAGTGCGTTTGCAACGAATAGGAAGCCCCTTCAACGACTTTGAATACATCCGAATCATCATACCGCAGCCCTTTGAACGTACCGGTCGACAACCCACCCGCGACGGCGAAATTGCTGATCCGTCCCGTTTCTTCACACTTTTTGAAATCGAATGGAATCGTAACGGTCCGGTTGGTTGCGAGCCGGGGTTTCCAGAATCCCCCATTGATAGTGACGCCGGTAAACGGCACCGGAACGATGGGGTAATCCTGGGCTAAAACAGGGATTGAGAGGAACAGGCAAGCGAGCGCGTGAAGGGTTGTTTTGAACATACCGGGAGTGAGCATATATCTTAAAATCTGACTGAAGGTTATTTCTTCGCTGGCCGAAATTACCCCAACCCCTGATTGATTTGAAGAAATTAATCGCCGAATAAATTTTGTATTAGCCCCCGACGGTCGGCCGCTGCCGTTTCAACCGGGGAGCCGACAAACACCCGCGTTCCATCAACCGTTTCAACGGTTTAGGTATTCGGCAAACCGTTGAAACGGTTGATGGAACGCGGTTTTTATTCGGTAAACCCACAGCTAAAGCGGTGGGCTGATAAACGGTCTAATCGGCGGTTATTTGATGCAAATCAATCAGAGGGTTGGGGGTAATTTCGGAAAAACCCTACGTTTTGCGTTTCTTTTTCCGGGCCGATGGAAAGAGTACGTTATTGAGAATCAGCCGATAACCGGGCGAGTGTGGATGCAGATTGAGGTCGGTGGGATTACGGAAACCGCCCCCGCCCCGGATACCTTCGGGGTCGTGTCCGCCATAGAATGTCCACTGCCCCCGGCCCATTTCGCCGTAGAGGTAGCGGTCGGAGGTTTTGCCCTCGCCCATCACTAAACTGCTCGCTTTAACGGCCCCCTTGCGAAAAGCCGTTGTCTGTCCGAAAAATTCTTTGATGATGGATTCGTGATTCTGGGTGAGCATGGCCGGAATGACATCCCACTTAGCCGAAAAATTGAACAACTCAAAGAACCCGCCCGGTTGGTCATAACCACGCCCGCCCGACGAGTTAATGTCCGAAAACGTCGAAAAACCCCGATAGCCATTGTCGGCTTCGAGGGTGAAGTTGCCGAACGCAAACGTTTTACTGAAATCGAGTTTTTCCTGCGCGTCGGAGTCGGTGCCGTCGCCGTCGTAGCTGCTGCCCACAATATCGAGGCCCTCTGCGGCCAGCGCAATGTCGAGCGTTTCGGCTGCCGAACACATGGCGAACAAATAGCCGCCACCCGAACAAAACGCCTTGATGCCTTTGGCAACGGCCAGTTTCATCTGCGACACTTTGGCGTACCCGTATTTCTTGGCAATGTCTTCCTGCACTTTAATATCGGCCAGCGATTGCCGGTGCATATTACGGCCATACTGCCCCGTAAAATCCTCGTGGTGCAGGTGCAGCCAGTCGTACTTCGGCAGGTCGCCTTTCAGCACTTCTTCATCATATACCACTTCATACGGAATCTCGGCGTAGGTCAGTACCAGCAATACCGCATCCGTATTTTCGAACTCGGCGGGGCTGACTTTTATGGGCGAATAAACGATGATTTTAGCCGCTTTCTGGAGCGTCACCACGTTCATATTCAGGTCAGGATCAGCCAGTTGCTGCCGGATAGACGCGGCCTTTGCATCGGAAATCGTTTCAAACGACACCCCCCGAACGCGGCACTCGGTTTCAATGGCAGCGGTTTGTTTCATCAAAAAACTACCGCCCCGATAGTTCAGCAGCCAGTCAACATCCTGATCGTCTTTGAGTACCTTGTAGGCAATGCCATACGCCTTGAGGTGGTTCGACTGCTGGTTATCCATCGGAATCAGGACCGCATTGGCCCAGCTCACCGTCGCCTGACCGATACCCAGCAACAATAAAAGCAGAAAAGTAAGGTGCTGTTTCATAGCGTGCGTATTTTTGACTCAACCGGTTCTACGTTTGTTGTTCGTCGTTTGTGCGGTTCCCCGCCGGGATTTGTTGTTCGCTGGCGCGAGACTGCCAACTGAACCAGTGAGTTATCGCACCTGACAAACGACAAACAATAAACCCTTATCAACAACTTGTCAATGGTCTGGAATTCTCCAAAAATCACTCGTTACGGAAGTACGTTACTCTTCTTTTCACTTCTTGCTATGTCGTGCAGCCGCCGTTCGCTACCTGCCAGTCTGCCAGCCGTCGAAACGGGCGTTTCGCAAACATTGGCGAAGGCCCGAAAACAAACCCTCAGCGGGCTGGCTTATCGTTTAAATTTCGACATTCCTGCGCAGAAAAACCAGCCAATTCCAGGAACCGAAACCATTGAATTTACCTGGATAAAAAATGACGCTCCGCTGCAACTCGACTTTAAAGAAGAACGCGCTCATATCCAGAATGTTTCAGTCAATCAAACCAACATCCCGGTTGTTTTTGAGAGCGAACATTTGCTCATTTCTACTGCTTTTCTAAAGCCCGGAAAAAACGAAATTTCCATCCAGTTTACGGCCGGTAATCTGTCGCTGAATCGCAACGACGATTACGGCTACACGCTCCTCGTTCCCGACCGCGCCCGAACGGTTTTCCCCTGCTTCGACCAGCCCGATTTGAAAGCTTCTTTTCAACTCTCGCTGACGATTCCGGCCCATTGGCAGGCCATGAGCAACGCAGCCATCCGGGATTCTGCCGTTGTCAATGAGCGAAAAACAATCAATTTTCAACCGTCCGATATTATTCCGACGTATCTGTTTTCGTTTGTTGCGGGTCGATTCACGCCCGTAACGCGTACGGTCAACAACCGCCCGATGACGCTCCTGCATCGCGAAACCGACAGCACAAAAATCCGGCTGAGTACAGACCTGCTCTTTACGCTCCACGCCGATGCGCTGACGTTTCTGGAGGAGTTTACGCAGATTCCGTACCCGTTCGAAAAGTTTGATTTTGTGGCCGTTCCCGATTTTCAATACGGCGGAATGGAACATGCGGGAGCCATTAATTACCGGTCGTCGGCCCTGTTTTTAGACAACGGTGCCACCCGCGACCAACGACTTTCCCGCGCTCACGTCATTGCCCACGAAACAGCGCACATGTGGTTCGGCGATTTAGTAACGATGCGGTGGTTCGATGATGTGTGGCTAAAGGAAGTGTTCGCCAATTTCGTGGCCGACAAGATTATGGAAGTCTCGACCGCCGACGCCAACTACGATCTTCAATTTATAGTCGATCATTTCCCGGCAGCCTACGCCGTCGACCGCACCGAGGGAGCCAATCCCATTGGGCAACCGCTGGCGAATTTGCAGGAAGCCGGTTCGCTCTATGGCGGCATTATCTACCACAAAGCCCCCATTATGATGCGGCAGTTAGAGCGACTCATGGGCAAAACCGCCCTGCGCGACGGCCTTCGGGAATACCTGAAAAAATACGCGTTCGGCAACGCAACCTGGGCCGACCTGATTGCCATTCTCGACGCCCGAACCCCCACCGACCTTGCGGCCTGGAATCATATTTGGGTCAATGAAGTCGGACGACCGAAATTTACGTATCAGCTTGATAAACAAGGGGGTAAAATCAGTCGCTTTATAATTTCGCAACAAGGCGAAGATGGCTCTGCCCGATTGTGGCCGCAACGTTTCGAGGTGTCGCTGGTGTATGCCGACCGGGTTGAGGAGTTGACCGTGAACATGAATCAGAAGCAGGTTTCGCTGGCCGAAGCGGTTTGCAAACTCGTGCCCTTGTTTGTCGTGTTCAATTCGTCGGGGCAGGGTTACGGGCTGTTTCCGGTCGATACCGCTATGCTTTCGCAATTGGCTACGCTCAAAAATCCGGTGACGCGGGCCGCTGCCTACATCAATCTGTACGAAAATATGCTGGCCGGAAAGCATATAAAACCTGTGCAGTTAGCCACAACGTACCGGAATTTATTGAGCAACGAACCGGAAGAACTAAATCTGCGGCTGTTGACGAGCCAATTGTCGGACATTGTCTGGAATTTTACAAAACCCGAACATCGCCCGGCTCTGGCGGCTTCTGTCGAGCGTGAATCCTGGCGGGCAATGGAGTATGAAACAGCCCCTGGTAAAAAAAAATTACTGTTCCGGCTTTACCAGAACATCGCACTTAGTCCCGAAGCGAAAGACCAGCTTTATACTATTTGGAACGAGCAGAAAGCCCCGCCGGGCGTAACGCTCACCGAAGACGATTACACATCGCTGGCCCTCGCGCTGGCGGTGCGCGATTACCCCGCCGATGGTATTCTGACGAAGCAACTGAGCCGAATTAAAAACCCGGATCGACGGAAGCGGTTAGAATTTATGATGCCCGCGCTATCGGGAAACGCAGCCGAACGCGATCAGTTTTTTGCGTCCTTAGCCACTGCATCCAACCGCGACCACGAAGCATGGGTTACGGCCGCGCTGGGGTATTTGCACCATCCGCTCCGCGCCGAAACATCGGTTAAATACCTGCCAAAAAGCCTGGAACTGGTTGAAGAAATTCAGCGGACGGGCGATATTTTCTTTCCCGAATCATGGCTCCGCGCAACGCTGTCGGGCTACCAAACGTCCGACGTAGTGCATTTGGTGCGAACGTTTCTGGCCCAGCGTCCGAACTACAATTCACGATTGAAAGCAAAGATTCTGCAAGCCGCCGACGGGCCGTTTCGGGCGAGTAAATTACTCAATCAGCCATGATGCCCGGTGATTCATTTCCTGCCATTAGCCCTCAAACGGCCAGTGAGCGTTTTTTGACAAAGGATAATTCATGGGGTGAGCGGTTTAAAGCCAATTTCAATCAGTTTATTGTGTCGCGGCTTGAGGAGAGCTGGCAAGTGATTAAACTGCCGCTCCCACCCTCCCGAACCAGCAACCATGTGCTGATTCTGGTCACTGCCGGACGCGTTGAACTAACGGTTGGCCATCAGGGGTATACGCTGTCGACTCAGGAGTTGGTCATTGTTCCGGCTCTGCAAATTTTCACTTTGCAAGCCGTTCAGAGCGATTCGGTGGGGTTTATGTGTTTTTTTAGTCAGGAATTACTCGTAAACACGGGCAGCGATGTTGATTTTGGCTTTCTGAAACTGACGGGTAATCCACTTGTTTCGCTGTCGACGCAGCAAACGACATTTGTAACGAATCTTTTCGACCGGCTGACTGTCGAATATACCGAGAATGGAGCGGCAAAAATGGAGTTGATCCGTCCGTATCTGTTGGCTTTGTTAGCCGAAATCAACCGCGCCTATGTGGGCACGATGCCGACGAAAGCAGACGCAGGCGACCGGCTTGTGCAACGATTTATGGACTTGCTGACAACGCAGGTACGCGTGAACCGATTAGTAAGTTACTACGCCAATCAACTGATTGTCAGCCCCAATCATTTGAATAAAGTCATTAAAAACCGAACAGGAAAGTCGCCATCCGTATGGATTGACGAGCGGATTGTGCTGGAGGCCAAAGTGCTGCTGTTTCAATCGGGCCTAAGCATTGCCCAGATTGCCGACGAGATGGGATTCAGCGATCAGTCGAGTTTTGGCAAACTATTCCGAAAATACGCCGGAGCAAGTCCAACGGATTTTCGGAATGGATTGGTTGGCTCCTCGTTCAAATGATTGATTTCGACCAATCTTAGCCGGTTTACAGCCAGTCTGAACTGGCTTTATTACCAGAACTTTGCAACGGTTTGTTTCAGCATATCGCACAGATGTCATCTTTATATGTCAGTACCCGAAAAAGATGACATCTGTGCGATATGCTGAAACAAACCCCTTCGCAACGGTTCATTTGTATCACTATTACTCCTCTCATGGTTTACCCGATTCTTTTAGTCGTTCACAATGCGGTTCGCTGGCTCGTGCTTGGAAGTTTGCTGGCCGCGCTCGTTAGCAACTATTCGGGATGGCTCTGGCCCCGCTCCTACCGCCCTGCCGATCAAACACTTCGGACTGTAGCTACGTCGGTCATACACACCCAGTTACTCATCGGTTTTTACCTGTATTTCATCAGCCCAATCATCAAGTATTACTGGCGTTCTTCACCCGATTCGAGTCAGGCTCCCGAATTTCAATTTTTCGGATTGATTCACATTAGCCTTATGTTTACGGCTGTTATTGTGATAACGATTGGCTCCAGCTTAGCGAAACGCCAAACCGATGCCCGGCAAAAATTCAGGACAACGGCGATCTATTTTACCATTGGCCTTGTCCTGATTCTAATCGCCGTACCGTGGCCGTTTTCGCCGTTAGCCGCCCGCCCGTGGTCCCGTTCATTTTAACTACCAAAAAATCACTATGAATTTCTTCAATTCGCCCAAAACCCGGCTGCGCGTTATCGGTTTCGCCGAAGGGGTTTCGTATTTGCTACTCCTGTTTATTGCCGTGCCCCTGAAACGCCTGGGCGGGCATCCCGAAGCAGTGCAGGTGCTTGGCCCGATTCACGGACTGCTGTTTCTGCTCTATGTGCTGACCGTCATTCAGGGAAAGATCGAGTATGGCTGGCCGCTGGGCAAAACGACGATGGCTCTGCTGGCATCCATTATTCCAGGCGGTACGTTCTATGCCGATCACACGTTTTTCCGTCATTTGCCCGCTACGCCCCCCGAACAGCTATAAGCAGGCCAAATACAATACAACTAAAAGCCAAAAACTCAGCCTCACTTGAATAAATAGCGTCTTTCTGGCCAAATAGTGACGTTATTTTTCAATTTATCTGCTAAACAAAACAAGCTGCGAGTCGTTTACAATATAACTAAAATATAAAACAACGATATGAAAATCGCAGTAGAGAAAGGACAAGATAAGACCCTGTTAGCTGATGGTCAGCAGCGTGTAACGATTGCCCACATCGACGAGGGCACGAGTGAACACAAGGGCGTCCCCTTTTTTGCAGTCCGGTTTGAGAACGACGAAGGGTATGTGTCACACCGGTTTTACCAGTCGCAGGCGGGTATGCCAGCGATTGTCGGCTTGTTTGAGATGGCGGGTATCGACGTGACGGAAGGGAAAGACCTCGACACCAAACAACTGATTGGTAAGCAGGTGGACATCGAAGTAGGCGAACGTTCTTACAATGACCCCGAAACGGGCAACGAGCGCACACTAAAGCAAGCTATAAATTTTTTAGCCAGTTAAATCAGACTCTTCTTATAAAAAGGCTCTGGCGGTTGTCAGGGCTTTTTTTGTAGCGTGACGTGACACTCCGCACTACAAAAATCAAAGGCTAAACGGCAACTACGCAGGACCGTTAGCTCAACCTGTTCTGAATTTTGGCTAACCGTCGAACCCCTGCGTAACTAATTGATATGAAGGACCGTTAGAACAAAGGAATGACGCTATCAAATGCAAAAAGCCGACAAGTCGTCCGGCTTTTTGCATTTGCATTCATGGGATGCTAACTGGCTGCTTCGGCGGCTGCGGCTGCCTCAGCGGCTGCGAGGGCAGCACTATTTTTTTCTGCATACTCGTCGCGCTGCGTTTCAAAGTGGGCAAATATCTCGGTGATTGAATCGAGGTTCTCGGCAATTTTGCCGTGCATTGTACCCAGATTCTTTTCCAGATACGAATCGTTCAGCCCGTTCATATTATCGACTTCAATCTTACCTATCTTCTCAATCAGGGCTGTCTGGCTATTCTGAAGGTCTTCCAGTTCACGAACGATTTTGTTCATCAACTCAAACTTCTGTAACTTATCCATGTCTCTATTTTTTGTTGAGTGCTACCGTTATGAACACCCTGACAGGCAAATAGTTTGAAAATAGAATCCAAACGTGTGCCAATACAGGGCTTTCTCATAAAAAGTACGTTTGCTGTTTTAGACAACATTCGCCCCGTGTAGTGCCGAAGCTCCAGTTTCGGTAGCCACAGAACAAAGCATTGAGCCTATTACCGAAGCGGGAGCTTCGGCACTACAGGGCCAATTGTCGGCAACCTGGATTTTATAAGAAATCCCTATGTACCAATAGGATACATTTTCGGGAGTTGACTGACTTGAGCGGCAAGGTATGGGTTCCATACGCTTTTTTGTACTTTGCGGTATAATCACCGCTTACGTGAATGCAAAACTGGCTGTCCAGATGTAGAAAGTTTCTCGCCTTACCGGCTTCATCAAAAATGAGCGTGTTGACGGCCCTGTTGTTTATTTTAGTGGTTCAGTTATCGCTCAAACTGCTTTCTTTTCAGCAGTTCAGGAAATTCTATAGCTGGCTGCTCCAAACCGACGATTCTCCTAACCCGTCTGCCAGAAATGAAACCGAAAAAATTCGGGCGGTACAGATGGCGGGTAATGCCCTGAAAGCCAACTGTTTGCCGCAGGCATTGGCTCTGAAGTGGTTTTTGCGAGCCGATGCAAGCACCGAAATTATCGTTGGGGTCGATAAGTCAGTGGAGTTTCAGGCCCATGCCTGGGTGCAAAAGGCAGATCGTATTCTGATTGGCGACCAGCCCACCAGTCATTTCCAACCCCTTTGGACCTGGAAATAGACTGATGTTTATCATTGGTTTTCAATTACCCATTTAAAATAATGGGTTAAGCAACTCAAAATGGCAATCTAAAGAGCGGATGCCCCTACCTTTATACCGACAACTGTGTTTAACGCTTTGTTTGCCTATATACTATGCTGTTTACGCCCACTACCCAAATTCAGTTGGTACCCAATCAATCATCATCCGTTATTGGTCAGGAAACGATACTGCTGAATTATGAACTGGGAAATTACTACGAACTGAATGAGGTTGGCGGCTTTATCTGGTCGCTATTACAGGACAAAAAATCGCTGTCTGTTCAGGAAATCCAGAAGAATGTGCTTGAGGAATTTGACGTTGAACCCGCCGTTTGTGAGCAGGAGCTGACAACTTTTCTGGGTAATCTGCTCCGCGAAAAGCTCATCACTATTGAACCAGCCCCGTAAGCGAGACAGCCGACAGCCTGCCGATGAACCCCAACCGCCCCCCCGAAATTGAGTTACTCCTTCTGGCGTGTACTGTCGATGTATCGCCCGAACGAAAAGCGCAGTTGATTCAGTTTTTGGGCCAGCATTCAATTGACTGGGCGCGGCTTTATGCGCTGGCAAACCGACACCGGATTACTCCCTTTCTCTACCGGACATTTCAGCAGTTACCCAGCATTCCGCCCGATTTTCTGGAAACGCTACAGCGTGAATGCCGGGCTATAGCCACCGATAATTTGCTGAAATTACATCAGTACCAACAGGTAAACACATTGTTGACTGATGAGGGTATTGCGCATCTGGTCCTCAAAGGTGCGTATCTGGCTCAGCATTTTTATCCGGAAACCGGCCTACGCCCAACCGGTGATATTGACCTGTTAATCAGTAGAGAGGATACATTGCGAACGATTCGTTTTCTGGAATTAAAACAGTATCAACTCGGCCCGAAACACCAGCTTTATCTGCAACAGAGTGGGCAGGCTATACTTGACGAGTTGTATGAGGTTAGTTTATTCAAACCTTTTTTTACCAGTTCGTTTGATATAGATCTGCACTGGTCCGTAATGTGTTTCAATAAAGATTTTCAACTCTTTTCGCTGAACGACATTGTTGCCCAGCCCGCTTTTGCAAGGGAAATGGAAATCGTACTGCTGGTGGTTCATCACGGGGTCAATAATGTCTGGCAGCATATTTATTATGCAAATGATCTGTATTTTTTACTGGCAGATAAACGGCTGAACTGGCCCTGGTTGATGCAAACCATGCGCCATCATGGTCTCGAACGTGTATTTTTGGCGGGTTTATATTGGTGCCAGCAGGTTTGGCAGTTGCCCCTGCCTTCTTTCATTGAGGAGGCTATTGGCACTAACCGTATACAATTGCTGGCTAAGGCCTATGAAAAGAACTGGCCGACCAACAACACGGTTGTGCTGAGCAGGCTTATCTTACAACAGTTGATATTATTTACAAAGGCGCAAACGCGGTTTAGTATCGTGCTAAAAATCTGGGGCACGTTCGTCAGCAGTCGCGTTTTTCGGGCAAGCACATTCCAAATCGGCAAACGCCGGTTATACATTGCCAAAGAGTTCGGATTTATTACCATTTTCCTGCGGGCCTTTGGTTCGCTCTACCGGTTCCTGCCCACCCGACAATAGCTGCATAGTGTATAGTCTGTAAGCGATTAAACGCCGATTCCATCCAGAGTCGGCATTCCTGTTTTATAGCCAGTTCAAATCCTTAAATACCATTGGATAAGTATAGAGTTAAAACACTACCATTCAGTAACTAACGACCTCCTGTTGTTTGCAAATAGTAGCACATACGAACACCCTATTTTTATTTGCACAATAATTAGCACAATCAGTCGATTAATCCCCAGTCTAATCGACTGATTGTGCTAATTTATTAACCTCTTTCTAACTAATCCATTTATCAACATGAATCGTTTAGTACTTCTATCCAGCTTTTGTGCTTCGCTGCTGTTATACGAAAACAGCGTTGCGCAATGCCCCACCGCTTACTATTCCAGTACGGCGACCACGAGTGGGGGGAATGGTTTCGGTGTAAATTCATTAAACAATCCAGAGAGTCTTGTCGATGGCAATCTTAATACGTTCGCGCTTTTAACCTCCAATAACTCAACACCGGCTACACCTACGGTATTTTTTATTGATATAACGCTTAATGCAGCGATCCCGGCAAACTCGTTTTTTTATCTGAAAGTTAACGACGCGACCAATTTATCCATACAGACGTATAATGGAGCAGCAGCCATAAATGCCCCCGACATTACGATAACCACAAAAACAGTTTACGGATTTAGCTTCTTCGAAATGAAATCAACGCAGCCGGTCACGCGGTTCCGGGTTACATTTACGAACAGTGCAGGGCTGCAAACGCGGCAGCTTTACGAGTTTTATTCAGGGGTGCCCTGTTCCACACCACTACCCGTTAGCGTGTCCTCATTTACGGCTAAACTCAGCAATAACAGCGCAGTACGAGCCGACTGGACAACGGCAATGGAACGTGACAACGATTATTTTCTGCTCGAACGCAGCAAAGACCTGATTCAGTTTGACGCCGTTGCCCAAATTAAAGCAAAAGAAGGCACTCAAGACCGTACCTATACACTCACCGACGAGAATCCGTATGCGGGCACCAGCTACTACCGGTTGCGGCAGGTCGATTTATCCGGTGCATCGTCGGTTTTTCCGGCGGTTGCCGTTGTTGTCCGGTCTGACAAATACGGTGTGTTTCCCAATCCGGTTGTCGGTGATCAACAGTTTTCACTTCGCCTTGACGAACCCCAAACGGCAACGATTACCTTTTTCAACGCGGATGGGCGGATGTTACCGATTCAGAAAGCCGGCATAGATTCTGGAAACCTGTTACTCAAAATGAGTGGTAAACTTTCGGCTGGCGTATATATACTAACGGTGGAAGAGCGCGGCCAGACCCGAAAGCATCGATTAGTTATCGAATAAAACAGCATTTGGCCCGTTTCACACCTTATTTTCTTTCCTATTATGAACACACATAACCGAATTAAACGTTTAGGAGCAGTGTCATCCAAAAAGGCGTATAACGCCCCAATAATTACTTGCTTAGGTAGTATTAAACGGCTGACACTTAAAAGCGGATCACTTGCGGACGGCTTTGGGACGCTTCCCTCCTGAGTTGATAGAACGCTGGTTGAACAAGGTTAGTTAATCGTCGATAACCGCCGGAGTACACATTTAAAGGATTTAAAAAAAATCTGCAGCTAAACCCGGGTTTAGCTGCAGATTTTTTTTGCGCTGGCAACTTTACCACTATCAACAAATGGTCATAATTTTGGTCATCGAATTATATTATTTCACGATTTTGTAAACTAAAAAATCATTAATTACCTTTTAGTCAGCATGAACCATTATGTATGTTACCGATAATATGCACAACAACCATATCTACCGTTTAATAAATTTCTCGACACGTTAAATAAACTTTAAAATACATTTGAGCGGATAAAATTTGGCCTCCTCTACAAATCCAACAACAAAAAAGATACGTATATAGAATATAGTAAAAACTATTTAAAGCGTATTGAGAATAGCGGTAACTTACTTTTGTTCACTAAACCTTAGCTCAATTTGTTTATGAATAAACCCTCTACTTCCTTACTCAGGAGTACATTTTCTATTCGCTTTTCCTGGGTTTCCCTATGCCTGCTGTTACTATCCGTCACCTCTGTTTCAGCGCAGGTCGGCAGTGCGACCTGTAATACGTTTACTTCGCTGACAAACCCCACGTTCAGCAGCCTTTCCGTTACCTCCAGTCAGGGTGGGTTCGGAGGTAACGAGTTCTCCTCGCTGGGGAATCTGATTGATAACGATCCTACGTTTACAACTGCCTCAACGTATGGCTTTATCATTGGCGGCTCGGCCTGGCTGGAAGTAAAAGACCTCAACGCCACAGGAGCCAATGTATATCCGGCGGGTAGCTTTGCCGGATTTGTTGTGAATAATGGCATAACGGCTCTGGGTTCAATTACCATCACAACATACTTAGGAGCTACTCAAGTCGATAATCAGGTAGTTTCGTCGTCTTTATTAACGGCTTTTGGCGGTAAAACACGGGTTGGAATTTACTCTATCGGCAGTTTTGATCGGGTACGCCTTACGTTTACAGGCGCGGTAATTGGGAGCATAAGTATATTCGCCCCTATCGTTCAGCGGTTCTGCGCCGGACCGGCGTTAGCCTGTAATACACCCACAACGCTTAATACACCAACGTATCCGGTCTTTGTTGATCCTGCCAATACAGGTTTTAGTGGGCTTAATGTGGCTTCAATAACGGATCAGGATAACGCCGTTAGTGCCAGCACAACCGATTTTGCATCCATTAATCTGCTGCTGTCGGCTGGTAGTGCTTCGTTTGCCATCAAAGATCAACTCACGGATTATCCGGTGGGCACATTTGCCGGTTTTGATTTATCCAGCCCGTCGCTTCTCAATATAAGTGCACTTGGCGGACTCACTGTTTCGACGTATCTGAATGGATCGCCTACGGGTCAGAGTGTATCGGGTGCCAGTCTGATTTCGGCGGGCAGTTCGCTGCTAAGCGGGAGTGGCCGGCGAACCATTGGATTCATAGCGACAGCGGCCTTCGATGAAATCAAACTGACAATTAGCGGAGCCAACGTGCTGGGTGTCACCAATATTTACGGAGCTATTTTTGAACGCTTCTGCGACGGTCCGAGCTTTGCCTGTAGTGACCCGACTCTGCCGAACAATACCCTCACTCCGCTCATCAACCCTACCTTCCCAGTTTACGTTGACGGTGGCAATACGCAAATCGACGCGGTAGTTTGCGCCGGTTGCAGCATTAATAATTCGGAGAACGTCATTGATAATAATACAACCAACTTTGCAACGGTTGTACTAACCGCCGGGGTGGCAACCAACGCCAGCTTTGCGGTCGCCAATGCGCTGCAAACCTACCCGGTCAATAGTTTTGCCGGGTTCGACATTGAACAGGCTACGTTAGTGTCGGCAGGCGTTTTAAGCACGGCAACAATTACGCTGTTCAACAACGGTTCGGCCGTTCAGACCAGCACGGGTAATGCGCTGCTGGTTGGTGCCACAACGGATTTGCTGACTGGCCGGAGCCGCCAGATTGTGGGCGTTGTTGGAACAGTACCTTACGACGAGGTTAAAATTACCTTCAGCCAGTTAGTGGGTGCCAATCTGGGAACAATCAACATTTACAATGCGGTCTTCGAGAAAACCTGTTCGGCAACAATCGCCTGTAATACAGCGTATAACTTAAGCAACCCGACCTTCCCGGTGGTTATTGACGCGGCTCATACGGGAGTCTCGGGCGTGGTTGCTGCGGCCACAACAATTCGTGATCCCTGGAATGTCGTTTCGGCCAGCACAACCGATTTTGCCCGGATTACCAATACGGCATCAGTTGCCAGCGTGGCGTCGATAGCCGTGCTTAATCCGATAGATACCTATCCAACAGGCACATTCGCCGGATTTACAGTGCGGAAAGTTTCGGGTATTGTATCCCTCGATTTGTTCTCGCGACTAACGGTTACTACCTATAATAACGGAACCTTAGTGGAGTCGAGGAGCGCGGGCAGTCTGCTCGATTTGTCCATTGCGTTGTTTGGCGCATCGACCGATTTTTTCAATGTTGGTTTTGTAACAACTCAGCCCTTCGATGAAATCCAGTTGAGTGTTGCCCCGCTGGTGGGTTTGGGTGTACTGGGCGGTCAGCTTGACGTATTTGGCGCGTTTATTGATACCCGTACAACGTCGGGCGGTGGGCTGGTTTGCGCCTTAAATACCAACCCTGATTTTGCTGTCACCAACAAAAACGTACCCGTTAGCGGCAGCGTTAAAACCAATGATGTTGTACCGGCAGGCACCACCTATGGCCCCGCTCCAAGCTCACTCACCCAGCCAGCCGGGTCGTCGCCAACGCTGACGGTCAACACCGACGGAACCTACACGTTTGTGAGCGCAACGCCGGGCGTATACATCTATGCAGTACCCGTTTGCGCGGCTGGTCAAACGACGGGATGCGCCACCCAAACGCTCACGGTTACGGTTCTCGACCCAGCGATAAACACCAATAACCCCGTTGCTAACCCTGATATTGTCAGTACGACCGGCGCACCCACGAGTCCAACGGCGGTTACGATTAACGTTCGGGCCAATGACGGACCGGGCAATCCGGGCGGCACACTCGGTACGCCGACTATTGTAACGGGACCGGCGAATGGCGTTGCCAGTATTGTTGGCGGAAACCTCGTTTATACGCCAACGGCGGGCTTTTATGGCACGGATATTGTTACATATCAGGTGTGTGAAACGCCCGGCACCAACCTGTGTGCCACAACCACGGTGACCATCACCGTTCGCGCACCGGGCAGTACCAACACGACTACAGCAGCCGATGATTATATAAGTACGTATCAAGGTTCAACCGTTTCAGGAAATGTGAAAACCAACGATAGCGATCCGGAAGGCAATACCCAGACAGTAACGGCTCAGAATACGACCGTTCCGGGAAGAGGTACGCTGGTACTGGCTACCGATGGGTCCTATACGTTCACACCGGTAGCTGGAGCCACGGGTCCGGTCGATTTCACCTATACCACCTGCGACAATGGTACACCCCAGGCTTGTGCCAACGGAACGCTGCACATCCTGATCAATCCATTCAATCCCAACCCGGACTTTGTCGTTACCAATGTAAATGTACCGGCAACGGGCAGCGTGACCACAAATGACCAGGTTCCAGCGGGCACAACCTATTCGCAACCCGGCAGTCCGGCCAGTCAACCGGCTGGTTCTACGCCAACGCTAACCCTGACGTCTACCGGAAGCTATACGTTTACCAGTAGTACGCCGGGGGTTTATGTCTACAACGTGCCGGTTTGTGCACCGGGTCAGACGACCAGTTGCCCAACCCAACCGTTGACAATCACGGTGCTGAATCCAGGCGTAACGACCAACAATCCCGTTGCCAATCCTGATTTTGTTAGCACGACCGGTTCGCCAACCAGCCCAACGGCGGTTACGATTAACGTTCGGGTGAACGATGGACCGGGTAATACGGGTGGCACACTCAGTACGCCAACCATCCCGAACCAACCGGCACATGGAACAGCCAGCATTGATGGAAGCGGTAATTTAGTATACACGCCAACGGCGGGCTTCTATGGCACGGATGTTGTGACGTATCAGGTTTGCGAAACACCCGGCAGCAATCTTTGTGCCACAACAACGGTGACCATTACTGTTCGCGCACCGGGCAGTCCAGCTATCGTAACGGCCAACGATGATTATGTCTCGACGATTGGCGGTGTTCCTGTCAGTGGCAATGTGCTCGATAATGATCTTGGTAATGGCCTGACGGTATCGAACGCGGGAACAACATCGACGGCATCGGGTACATTAGTGCTGACCTCCACGGGCAGCTACACCTTTACCCCGGCTGCGGGCGTAACGGGACCGGTCACGCTGACCTACACCGCCTGCGACAACAGTTCGCCGAACGTATGCGCCACCGCAACACTGCATGTGCTGGTCAATCAGGCGTTCCCGGATCTGACACCTTCGCAATTCTTCTCCAGTTTGCAGGTGGCCGACGGGCAAACAATTGATCTGCTGGTATCTATTCGCAATGTTGCCGCAACAGCAACCAGTGGAGAGATTAAGTTCTTTGTTACCAATTACGATCCATCTTCGGGTCTGTCGGTCGTCTTGAATACTGATCCTACGGTAACCATTGGGGGAGATACTGTTCCACTAAATACGAATGATTTTACGGTTACCTCGAATACTTTCGCTTTCGGCTTTACGTCAGTAGCTGGACCAAGCGGGGTCATTGCCAATAACGGACGCAAGTATGTCGCTTTCAAAATCACTCGTGTGGCTGGTGCAGGCCGGGGTTCGGTGACCAACACAGTAACCATTCAGGATGGAACGGGTGGTGGAGAGAGACCGGTGAACAATAACACAATTGCGAATACGATTCTAAAACCATAAACGCCTGTAAATCAATTATTATGAAAAAGCCACTTTACTTTTCACTGCTTTTATCCTTCTTTCTGCTCACACACTGGGCTAAAGCGCAGCAAGTCGACCTCGAGGGCGTTTCCATCGGCCCAACTACCCTCACACCTATTGCTATCAATCAGATTCAAACCGTAAGGGTCATACTGAAGAATAACGGTCCAGGTGCTATTCCCACGGGAGAGGCTACAGCAACGGTGAGCATCAATACCACTTATCTTCGGTTTGACACACCCCTGGCCTTCACGGATGCCAGCGGATTATGGACCCTCGTTAACTCCAGTGCCAACACACTACAATTTGCGAATACGGGCGGACCATTACCGGGTGATCCAAATACGGGTTTTACGCTCCAGTTTAATGTACGGGGCAATGCCGCTGGAATTGGCGATTTGAATCTGGCATCGAGTTTATCGCGCACCTCTACGGTTAGTGACCGGAACGGCAATAACCAATCAGCGTCGGGTAGTATTACGGTTACGTCGGCCATGCCCGTTTCGCTGGTGTCGTTTACGGCTCAGGCACGGGAAAATCGCACGGTTGATCTGGCCTGGAGCACCTCCTTTGAAACCAATAACAGAGGGTTTCTGGTTGAGCGCAGCAAAGATTTGACCCTGTTTGAAAAAGTGGGCGAAGTAGGTGACGTAGCGGCCAACAGCAGTGCGCTGAAAAACTACCGGATGACCGATCAGATGCCATTTTCGGGCACCAGCTACTATCGCCTGACCCAAACCGATTTGAATGGCAAGTCGACTGTTTACAAAGCCGTATCGGTGGTATTACGGGATGGAGCGTATGGTGTATTTCCGAATCCGGTCGTAAACGATCAGCGGTTTGCTCTCAAGTTGGATGAACCCGAAACGGCCAAAATCAGCTTTTTTAGTGCGGATGGGCGAACCTTACCCATTCAAAAATCAGGTGTCGAGTCGGGGAATTTATTACTAAAAACGACGGGCAAACTCTCGACAGGCGTTTATGTGCTGACGGTGGAAGAACGCGGTCAAACACGGCAACATCGTTTAGTTGTTGAGTAAATTAATCCGTTAATCACTAACTTCACCCCATTAAATTTCTTTTCTCATGACTACAAAGGCTTTACATATAGGGGCGGCATCGCCTAAAAAGACATATAAAACACCCAGGCTTAAATCGCTGGGAAGTGTGAAAAACCTAACCCTTAAACTGGGGTCAAACGTCGATGGCATGGGTGGATTCGCCTAACCCCCTCCGACGATAGCGAGTAGATTACAAAAAACGAGTTTGGTTAGCTATTGTAGCTAACCAAACTCGTTTTTTTGCCTTCAGTAAAAGTAAGGAAGTGTTTCTCACAGCTAGGTTTAAGGCTGTTTCGGCAACGAACCGAGCCAGAGGGCGAGGTAGATAATGCGACTTAATAGCCAATTATAACGGGTCTTGCGATTGACCGGCATTTTTGGATTAAAGACAAGAGCAACTATTTTAGCGAATATAGCTGGGTTTATTACACCCCAAATCGGGTGGCCGGACGATGAAAACTGCTCATGCGTGGCGGTATAAAGTTGCTGCGCCGACAGGGTGCCATACTCCACAAAGTTGGCTTTTGTATAACGCGACAAAATAGCTGGTGGCAAGAGGGTGTCTAACCCATGACGAATCAGGCCCCGCCCGCGACCCTTATCAAAACAAATAGACAAAGGAGTTGCCAATCCTAATTCGACAACGTTTTTATCGAAAAATGGAAAGGAGTACGGATGGCCGTAATAGGCACCAATGTGATTCAGTTGTTCGTTACAGATCACATTGGTGGTGTTTAAAATCTGATTTGCCTGAACCGCCCGCCCTTCGGTCAGGGATGTTGCCAGCGGCTGTGTCGATAGCTGCGGCCGTTGGGTAACGCGCTGCTTAAACTCCTCACTGAACGCATTATCAAACTGCGCCCGGCTTGCCAGTTTCTGCCTGACCCGCCCGATACAATACGTTACAATAGCGGGTAAGGAAAGATCGAAAATTTGCTTTTGCTGATGAAGCCCGCCCAGAAAATGCGTCAACGATTGCTCACCGAGCCGTTTTTTCAGGCTGGAGCCGAGTAAACTCAGCACAAATTTTTCGAGTTGCGGATCACTACCCGCTCGGTACGGAATGACACCGGCAGGTCGGCGGAGATCGATGTATTGTCGGCAGGCTTGTTCCAAACGAACCCAGTCGCTGGTTTCAAGCAGCGTATCGAGCCAGTCGAAACCCGTTGCAATGACACTGTCGCCGTCGTGCCCGGTCAGCAGAATGTCGCAGCCAATCTGCCGGGCTTCCAGCGATACACTCAGGTGGAAACTGGACGGAATAATGAACTGATCGGGCCGGTCGAATATAGAATTTATTCTTAGAATGGACTCCAGCACATCGGCTACGGGACTAACTTTATGATGCTGCGGATGCCATTTATCAACCAACGCCCGTACGTATTCCGATTCATCCGTAGAGGCAAGACCGGTGTCGATGTTGAAGGTGTGGAGCGAAGGCCGTTGGTTATTCACGAGTAAAGACTGGGCTACGGCACTTACCGAGGACGAATCCAGCCCCCCGCTTAGATGAGATCCCACGCTTTTTTTCCCGGCGATTCGGCGGTCGATGGCTTCCGTAAAATACGCCTGGAATAATGTCGAATAGTCTTCGGAACTGCTGAGCGTATCGAACTGAGCAAAGTCAATTCGCCAATACGGAGTTACCTGAAGTCCCTGTGCATCGACCTGTAGGTAATGGCCCGGTAAGACGCTATAAATCGTTTCGTAAAAGGTTTCCGCACTGTACGGCATATAGGCGGTTATCCAGGTCAGATACTCTCGAAACTTGTGCTCATTGGGCCTGACGCTGACTTCCTGTAGCACCAGCAATGACTTGATTTCGGAGGCAAAGGCAAAAAAACGACCGGGCTGGTGTACGTAGTAGAGCGGTTTCACACCCAGTATGTCCCGCGCACAAATGAGTGATTGCCGATGAGAATCCCATAAGGCAATGGCAAAATCGGCGTTTAATTCATTGAATGAGGCAGGGCCGGTTTGGGCGTAGTTTGTCGTAAACGGCGGCTCGGCAGTAGGGTTTTCAAACACATCTGCATCGACGGCGGCATAGGTAGGTGCCGATGGACTTTCCTGTAACGTGCCGCCAAACGCCATCAGCACTCCCCTATCCACAACCTGAGTGCTCACCTCGCCCCGGTGTTTCAGTAAGCTAACGATATTCAGTCTGTCGATTTCTGCTACGGCCTGCCCATCAAATCGAATAATTCCTGCAATTCCACTCATACATAGCCTATCAATACCCGATGGAAAGCGTTTGTCGTTGGTGGTTTGTAGTTAAGTCCTGCGGGAACCACGAACGACAAACGGCTATCCTTAAAACACCAGCTTTTTCATACCCGCCAGCGATTGTTCCACGCTTTCGGTGGGGGTTAGTTTGCCGTATTCTTCAACTTCCACAAAGTAATGCCGAACGCCCGCTTTTTGGGCGGCTGTCATCATTTTACTCAAATCAAGGTTTCCTTTGCCAATCACAATCGACTGTTTGGGGTCGTTGGGGTCGCGGTCTTTAACGTGCGCCATTGAGAAGCGACCGGGGTATTTATTGAAATACGTGACAGGGTCTTTGCCCGGCTCAATTACCCAGAACAAATCCAGTTCGTAGGTAACAAGTTTAGGGTCCGTATTTTTCATTAAAATGTCGTAAGGCACCTGGCCTTCCATGTCTATAAACGGGTAATCGTGGTTATGATACCCGAACATAAGCCCTTGCTGCTTAGCCATTTCGCCCAGTTTATTGAACTCGTCGGCTACTTTTCGGAATCCGTCTAAATTTTCCCGTTTCTCCTTACCAATCCACGAAACAACGAAGTTTTTAAAGCCCGCAGCGGCCGCTTTTCCCATCAGTTCCGGCATGTTTTTTTCGATGCCCGTATGCGTACTGACGGCTGTCAGGCCCAGTTCACTTATGTAGGATTTGAACTCGGCGGGTGTCATACCCCACAAAAAACCGTTCTTGCCGGGATACGATTCAATCTCTTTGTAGCCCATCGCGGCTACTTTTTTGAGCGTTCCCTTCGCATCCTTTTCCATGTCGTCGCGCAGGGAATATAACTGGATGCCGGGTTTTGTAACCGTAACGGAAGCTGCTTGCAGGGCAGAAGGTAGAAATGCAGCCCCTGCGGAAAGCATACCGGCCTGCTGAATGAATGTACGTCGGGTCAGAGTCATGACTGGAAGTTTGTTTCAACAGCAATATGCGAAAAAAAACGGGCTTCTTTCGCATCGGCGAACCGTCGCATCGTCCGCTCTACTTTGTTGCTGTGTAAAAGAAATCCAGACTTCCGGCGGGGTCTTTGCTGACGAGGTAATCCGTGTGGTTTATTTCGGCGGCCAACCCGTCGGCTTGCAGGAGCCGGTTGCGGTTCAGGCGATTCATCAGGTCGTAGGGCACCTGAAGAATACGGCGAGGGAGCCGGTATTGGAGGTTGAAAATATCGAAGCGGGTCAGTTTTTTGACCGATTCTTTATTCTGCTCGTAATAAGTCATCACTTTCGTATTGCCATGAATGCCCCGCGTGTCAACCGTTGGGAAATAGTTACCAATCAATGACTTCAGCCCGTCGGCATAATATTCCCGAACGTGCCAGGGATTGCGGGTAAGCGAGAAGGTTTTATTGACCGTTGTGAGCAGTAATTTACCGCCCGGTTTCAGCACCCGGTGCGCTTCTTTGATAAACAGATCGTCGTTTTCAATATGTTCAATGACCTGAAATGTTACGATATAATCGAAGGTATTGTCGGCTAATCCGCTGAGAGGAGGAATGTTAGCCGCGATAAAGGTCGATGCCGGATACTCAGCACTGAGCGACGAAATCAATTCCTGATTCTTGTCGATGCCGGTGTAGTGGCTGGCGGCTTTCGTCAGCAGTTCCAGACCCCGACCCCAGCCGCAGCCAATTTCAAGCACCTTGCCGCTAACCATGCTGGCCGCTTCGACATACGGGAATAGCAGTCGCTGGTGAACGGGATTATCGGATGCAATTTCGGCGGAGGTAATTTCTGTAGTTTTGTACATGCGTTCGCCACATTAGGTGTGCCGTTCAGTGGGCAAAATTACTCTTTTGTCGAAGCAAAGAAAAATGAACGGCTTCGGTAAGTTAAAAGAGGTCTCTTTTTCGTTGTAGATAAACAATTCCGAACCAATTAGGAAATGGTTAAGTAATTAAGTGGAATAAAATCACATGATCTTGTTTGACCCCGTCGGGGGCTGATGTTTATAGAATTTGACATTGGCTATAAATATCTGACCCTGACGGGGTCAAACAAGATCACGAAAGCTATTTCTGCTTGACTACTCCACCACCTCACAGATTTTAGATTGCACTCTTGTTTTATGCGTATCCTATCTGCTTTACTCTTTCTTGCGCTTCTATCGGCCTGCTCAACCAATAAAAAAACACAGCAGACCCGCGCCAATGCGGCCTACGATGCCCGGACAGAAGCCCAGCGTAATCAGGCTGGCATCCCCTCGGTTCGTATTGCCGACACACCCCGTTCTGATACCCGGCGTTCCGACGCACCGCCCAGCGACCGCCCGGCCGATACACGTCCGTCGGCGGCTCAGACTCCGGGTCCGGTTAGGGTAATGACGGATGGCCCGGCCCTGGGAACGACGCCGTCGGTATCGGCTAAAACGGCGGGCGAATGGGTTATTACGTCCATCAAAGGGAAATTTCTGGCGACCGATTCGACCAGCGTTCGGGTCTATATGGACATCACCGCCAAGTCGCCAACGGGGGATGCCTTGCTAAACCCGACCGATTTTGCGGGGCATTTCCTGATTGCCTATGTCATGTATCCCGATTACAACAACCGCGAACGGCTCGGCTACGGCACGGTGCCGCTCAACGAACAGACCGTAGGCCGGGATGGCGACCATCTGACACTAACATTTGATGTGAAACGCCCCAAAGATGCCGGAAATGCAGTTTTGTTAACCGAAATTACTGAAACCAGTTCCGGCACTAAAGCCCGTAATGACCTGTCGCTGCGCTTCAAAACGACCAAACTGAGCGACCGCTTTACGTTGTTTGACAAAATGGGGAAGCAGCCGCAACTGCGCAATTACGTAAACGCGGGCGATACCGTGATGATTCGGGACGTGAATGGCACCAGCAAGACGCTGTTTGGTTTTCGCTACCGCCACGATTTCGACGCGGCTTCGTCGCCCATGAACACATCGCCCCGCCCGGCGGCCAAAGCCCTCACGGTCGATTCGACGCTTACCGTCAGCACGAACCGTCCTTTCGTTATCCCGCGCGAGGGACTGTATTATTTTGTCGAAGACACCACCGATGCATCGGGCATTGGTTTAGTCGTAGCCGACAAACGTTTTCCAAAACTCACCCGCCCCGAGAAACTCATCAAGCCCGTTTTGTACATGAGCACCAGCACAGAAATTGGCGAGATGAATCAGGCGCAGGACACCAAAAAAGCGTTCGACAAATATTGGCTCAGTCTGATGTCGGGCAATGAAGAGGTGGCCCGAAAAACCCTCAAAGCGTACTTCAACCGCGTTGAAGAAGCAAATCGTTTATTTACGAGTTATAAAGAAGGCTGGAAGACCGATAAGGGCATGATTTACATTGTGTTGGGTGCGCCCGACCGGGTGCAGCGGAACCGGGAGCGCGAAGTGTGGGTTTATAATCGCCGGGCCAATGTCTCGGAAGTTAACTTTACCTTTACCAAAAAACCGAATCAATTTGTCGATGACCACTACGAACTGGTACGCTATATTGAGTATCAGCCGATTTGGTACCCGATTGTCGAAGCATGGAGAACCGGCGCAATCCGCGAGTAAATCGCCCCAACACCAATAGAAGTTCAACATCCCGCCCCCAATTTCGTCCCGAAGCAGACGAGATGGTGTTTGGTATTCAGTCCGTTATCGAGACACTCAAGTCCGACCAGCAGATTGATAAATTGTACATGGAAAAGGGATTGAGCAATCCCGACATCCAGAATCTGGCTTTTCAGAACCGCGTTACCATTCAGCGCGTACCCGTTGAGCGGCTCGACCGCCTGACCCGTAAAAATCATCAGGGCGTCGTTTGCCTGATTGCGCAGGTGCAGTACGTTAAGCTCTCCAATGTCATTGCCGATGTGTTTGAGCGGGGCGAAGTGCCTTTTTTCCTGCTTCTCGACCGCATCACCGACGTTCGTAATTTTGGTGCCATTGCCCGTACCGCCGAATGTACGGGTATTCAGTGCATCGTTATTCCGGGTCGGGGGGCCGCTGCCATCAACTCCGACGCCATGAAAACATCGTCGGGCGCGTTGAACCACATTTCGGTATGCCGCGAACCCGACCTCACCGAAACCGTTAAATATTTGCAGGAGTCGGGCATTACGGTCGTTGCCTGTACCGAAAAATCGAGCCGTGACCTGTATGAGCGCACTACCGACCTAACCGGCCCAATGGCCATTATTGTGGGGTCGGAGGAAGACGGCATCTCGCCCGAACTCCTACGTATGGTCGATACGCATGTGAAGATCCCGCTCCTGGGCGCGGTCGGTTCGCTGAACGTATCGGTCGCTACGGGCGTGGTGTTGTACGAAGCCGTTCGCCAACGGAGTTTGAAAGTTTCGGACTAAAAAATTATTGACCGTATTTGATAGAGAACCTGTTTAAACTTTTCAAAAATGCCCTTGGGAGGGCTATGTCTTTGTCATTCCGACGCAGCCGGGCGGCCGGTGCCGAAGACAGCTACCAATTTTTACTTACAAAAAGAAAGTTTAAACAGCTTCACAGTAAATAACGTAACGCCCGACCGTGTTTCTGCATGGTTGGGCGTTTTCTTTTCTTACGTGCAGCATAAGACCTGTTGCAAGGCGGGTTTACCTCAACTGCACATTGGCTGAATAAAAGTGCGATAATTTCAGTTTCAGTGTTTCCCTGTAAAGTTATTGGTGCGACTAAACCAGTAACATCGGGCACGAAGCCGGATGTATCTATCCACTTTTTACTAATTACAACCATGAAAGCGAATCGCTTTTCGTTAACCCATTGCGCACTTAGTGCGTTAGCAGCTTACCTGTTGTCGGCCCCATCAACTCAGGCGCAGACGTTTACCGGGCAGGCGAATTTACGGGATACGCCAGCCAGTTTCGAGGCTATGATTTTCCCCGTAAGCACGCAGCCGTCGAAGATCAAAATTAATTTCAACAACCGAACGGCCGGTATGGTACGTGTCGTTATCCGGGATGAAAAAGGGAAGCCTGTTTACGACGAATACGAAGCCGTTACCCAGTATCGTCGGTACTTCGATTTTTCGCCCATGCCCGCCGGAACGTATACGGTTGAGTTGAGCAAACAGAAGGATACCTTTAGTCAGACGTTTACCATCGAGCCGCCCACAACGAGCCGTATAACGATGGCAAGCCCACCTGTTCGGAAAACGCCCGAGCTACCGGTCGATACAAAATTGATTGTTAGTCAGTAAGCGTAGTGAAGTTGACCAGCCCGTTAGTAGTTGGCAGGTCTAACGCATAAAAAAAAGCACCGGACGTTAATCCGGTGCTTTTTTATTTATGCTTTTTTGCCTTTATTTTTTCCCTTGCCTTTAGTAGCTCCGCTTTTCTTGGCCGGGCTTTCGTCCAGCGAGTTGATCCAGACAGCGAGTTTCATCGCATCATCTTTCGGCACCTGCTTCATGGCGGCCATTGGGGGGTAGCCCGGCCAGTGTGTTGGAATCGGGTTATAAATCAGGTTAACAATTTCCTCATTCGAGTATTTTTTCTTGGCTACATCGGCATAAGCTGGGCCAACTAAGCGTTGGTTTGGGCGGTGACAGGCAATACAGGTGTATTTGCTCATCAGCGCATTCATATCCGCCGGAATATCGGCGGTTGAAGCCTGAGCGTTCGCGTCGATTGAGGCCACGGCCAGTGAAGCCGAAGCAATGAGAAAGCCAATTAATTTTTTCATGAGAATCGGGTAAACGATAGATGAACGAACAGATTGATAAGGGGCAAAGGGTAACCGCGCAAAAATAGATGGTTTCACATGATAACCCAATTTTAGCTTCGGTTTTTCCTAATAAACCAATTGTAAGACAGATGTTCCTGAAAAACGTTTAATCTTATTAAAAAAAGTTGATTCTTTTTAAGAACGGGTTGGTTAGCAGTGTAGCTGTTTAAACTTTGTTTTGTCCCGTAAATTACCGGGCTTGTTTGTCATTTCAACCGTAGGAAGGAATCTCAAGCTTGACTACTACGGAGTTTGAGATTTCTCCCTACGGTCGGAATGACAAAATCAGACCAGTTTTTTATCCAAAAAGGAAAGTTTAAACAGGCTCAGTGTAATAATCAGAGATGCCATCTTTCTTATACTGTTCTGTTGAAAGATGCCATCTCTGATTGCTAAACCGCTAACGAACTCATTTCTGTAACCGCTACGTATGCCACCACTCGACCGCTTTTCGGGTCATGCCAATCTGTATGCCCAGTTCCGCATCGACTACCCCGCCGAATTATATGAGTTTATACTATCGTTCGGACCCAACCGGCAAACAGCCTGGGACTGCGCCACTGGAAATGGGCAGGTCGCGGGTGCATTGGCTGATTTATTCGAGCGAGTCGAAGCAACCGACATCAGTGAGACCCAACTGATTCTGGCCGTTAAAAAACCGAACATTACGTATCAGCTTAGCCTCGCCGAACAAACACCGTTTGCTGACCAGACATTTGACCTGATTACTATAGCGCAGGCATTGCACTGGTTCAACGTGAACGCATTTCATCAGGAGGTTCGGCGGGTTGCGAAACTAGGTGCGGTCATTGCCGAGTGGGGATACGGACTGGTGCAAATCCGCCCATCAGGACCCGGTCTGGAGGGACCCGGTCTGGAGGGACTCGATGCTGAGATCAACGCGGTTATGCTGGATTTTTACCGGAACCGCATCGGACCTTATTGGGACCCGCAACGGACACATATCGACAATGCCTACGCGACGCTGCCATTCCCTTTCGCCGACGCACAGCACGCGACCTTCACCGCCCGACGAACCTGGTCGCTGGAGCGATTCCTGAATTACCTCCGCACCTGGTCGGCGGTGCGGCAGTATAGCCATGAAAATGAAGAAGACCCTGTAGTAGGGCTTGGCAAAGAACTGGCTCCATTTTGGGGCGATGGCGAACGGGAGGTAACGTTCCCTATATTTCTGCGCGTGGGGCGGCTTTAACTAAAAATTCGGGTAATTATCTTATTTACTTTAAGCGTGAACTAAACGTAGAATTTGCGCTCTTTTCGGCTTCGACAAAATTCCTGATTTTAATGGATTGATTTTGTACGAATTACCCATAAAATTATCCAGACATCACCGACTTAACCATGTATTTCATTTATATTACTATTGTCTGTTTTATTAACAAATAAATTTTTATTCTACATTAATTATCCTAAAATTATATGAATAATAGAGCGCGTCGTCAATTAATATCTCTTTCATCCGTCTAATTTGAATACTATAATACAAAGATAGATCCCTTTAATTTAGTTAAAATAAAAATCCATTAACGAACAACTTTTGTTATTTATATCCTCTTAATTACTTTTAGCTGAACTGTTTATCAGTTGATACTGACTCGCATGTCGACGTTATTAAAATATTTTTCTTTCTAATAAAATTCTCATTGTCAATGAATTACCTGTAAATAGGATACACAAAAGTAGTACATGAAAAATCAATTCGGTTACCTCTATACTTGCCAATCCTCTACAAGTATCACTAAATACCAGAATAATTAATATGAACGCTCAAATCAATACTCTATCTACAAAGCGTAAAACAATAGGCTATACTTTCTTTTACATCTACTTTTCCACTTTGCCTGAAACGGCTAATCTATACGATAGAAGTATACGACAAAAAACAATAAACTAAGCGAATACCAATTACTGTTATTTTTTCATTAAGACCTCATTTTAATAGCTGTTTTAGACAACGTTCGCCCCGTGTAGTGCCGAAGCTCCAGTTTCGGTAGTCACAGAACAAATCATTGGGCCTGCTACCGAAGCTGGAGCTTCGGCACTACAGGGCCAATTGTCGGCAACCTGGATTTTATAGGAAAGCCCTATTTACTAGTAGTGCTTAAAGGCTAAACAGTCGGGTATAGTTTATGCAATTTAGTGCGG
>CAXTKE010000016.1:0-146459 GCA_964244845.1 uncultured Spirosoma sp. | reverse complement strand
GTTAGACAATGTTTTTTTGGATGGCCGTCACCACCGCTTCCGACACACTATGCACATGCAGCTTCTCGTAAATGTCTTGTCCGAAATCATTGGGACGTTTCTCTGAACGATGGCCGGGTAGGAGGGAAGTGGTCGAAAACAGGCTCTTAAACGTTTAATAAACCCGTTCAATTTAATCGTTCATCATTTACCCCTCTAATATCCCTTAATTGGATGATTGAGAACAGCACTACTTTCAGGCAGTACAAGCAACCGCGTTGACTTTCTGAGCCTCTTACTACCGCATAGTAAATACGGCTTCAAGAATGATAAGTTTGGGAATTGGGTCCATACGAATCTGGTCAGAAATGGCTATCGTTGTACACTGTTCCTCATTAATCAACGATAGGGTCACAGGTAAAACTTAACGCAACGCCTAATGCTAACTGATTGACTTATAGCTTTTTAATAGCAAGCGTAGTTGCGTACAATAACTTGTTGGGTGGAGGTTCATAAAGTGCTTGCGGGGCGGGTTTTCGCCTGACAGGTAGCACGTCCCCCGAAGGACTTCCATTTGGGGTTCCGTTCGACACAGAGAACACTTAACTAAGATGGCTTGACGCTCATTCGCTCAATTATTGCCGATAAGTAGTCTGGTTCAGTGGGAGAACCAGTTTAGCTTTGTCTGAGTAAAACTGTTTGTAATACCTCTACAATCGATGTGTTAGACTATTTATATTTAAAATCCACATTTTGCACCATTTTATGCGTTTTTCTACATTCTTTCTTTTATTCTTACTAAAGACAGTTATGCTTCTTGCGCAGGCTCCAACTACTCAATGGCAACGCTCTTTGGGAGGTAGTGGTACTGATGCGGCTCAGGCAGTTTTTCCTGCTAACGATGGTGGCTATTTTATAGCTGGTCAGACTAATTCAAATGATGGAGATGTTAAAGGACAACATGGTGGTGGTGATTTTTGGCTTATTAAAATAGATAACAACGGAGCTACTCAATGGCAACGATGTTTGGGAGGAACTCAGGGAGATTTTGCTGAATGTGTACATGCTACATCTGATGGAGGTTGCATCATCGCCGGAGGGGCCAATTCTAATGACGGGGACGTTACTGGTCAGCATGGGGGGGGTGCGGAAGGCTGGGTAGTCAAATTAAATAAGAATGGTGTTATTGAATGGCAACGCTGTTTAGGGGGTAGGGGTAGCGACGGTATTAGCGCAATAGACACTACTTCTGACGGTGGTTTTATTATAGCAGGAGTTTCTAATATTAGTGATGGAGATGTGAGCGGAGTTCATGGTGATGGAGAGTTTGACTTCTGGGTAATTAAACTTAGTAGTACTGGTATAATTCAATGGCAACGCTGTTTAGGAGGGACTAGTGGGGATTCCGCCGAGTCAATTAAAAGCACAGCCGATGGTGGCTACATTGTGGCGGGTTTTACGAACTCAAATGATGGAGATGTTAAAGGACAACATGGTAGTAGCGATGGGTGGGTTATTAAACTGGACAAGAATGGAGTGATTCAGTGGCAACATTGTTTAGGAGGCACTGGAATAGATAGATTATATTCAGTAAAATCTGTTTCAAAAGATGGTTATGTTGTAGCAGGTTATACTGAATCTGATAACGGAGATGTAAAAGGTCACCATCCACCAGGGGGGGATTTTTGGGTTGTTAAATTGGATATAAATGGTGCTATCCAGTGGCAACGTTGTCTGGGTGGATACGGGGTTGACATAGCATATTCTATTCAAACGGCAAAAAATCCTAAAGACGGCTATTTAGTTACAGGCTATACTAGTTCTGATGACGAAGATGTAAAGGGGCGCCATGGAAATTGGCTAATACCGGATGTCTGGGTAGTAAAGCTAGATACTATTGGTAAGATTCAATGGCAACGCTGTTTAGGAGGAACAGGTAGTGATATTGCAAAGTCTGTTGAATCAACCTCAGATGGTGGCTACGTGATTGCTGGCTATACTGCGTCGAAGGATGAGGACGTAAATGGCCAGCATGGAAATCAAGACTGTTGGGTAGTCAAGTTAACAGGTAATGAAACTTTAGTAGAGCATTTTCATCAACTTCTGCAAAATAATGCTTTTAAAAATCGTAAGTTACTTAGTAAAAAACAGGATTATTTACTTTGTGCAGATGGATCTGATGCTTCAGTATTCAAAGTATCAGGTGGGGGGCGAAATTATATAAATCTTAACTTTCGCATTAAGGAATACCCAATAGGAGCCGATGCTGATACACTACTTAGCGGCAGGTTTACAATAATATCAAGAAATGCTGATAGTCTCCTTGTAAGATATCGGCACCCTGGTCATTTTGAGACGAATTCGGCAAATCCAAATTCTTTTACCAACCTCACTTTGGAATTAATTGATTCAAATAAACCAATGGCGACAATCATTGAATCTTTTTCATTGACTGTACGTCGCGCACCAGTAATAATGGTTCACGGTTTATGGTCAGGGTCTGAAGCTTTTATTAAATTGGAACAGCGTCTTTTAGAATCCAAACTTTACAACCTTTTTTTTCTAAAACGGGTTGATTATGCAAGTACAGCAGGACGAGAATTTAGTACAAATGTCCCTAAAATTTCGGATGCAATAAACGATAGAATTGATCTTCTTCGTCAAGCTGGTGTGGCATCGGGCAAAGTAGACTACATTGGACATAGTATGGGTGGTATTTTAGGCAGATTATATTTACAGAGCACCAACTTTAGACGAGATATACATAAATTTATTACTCTTAATACACCTCACTCTGGATCGCAAGTAGCTAATTGGATAATTGCAAATGAAAGTGACAAAGTCAATAGCTCATACTGTAATAATGTTGCAAAAGGCTTTCTTTGCAATGGAGGAGCTGTTAATGATCTTCAGGTAGATAGTCCGGCGATCCGTGATTTAAATAGCATTGTCCATAGAAAGAGAAATTTTGTTCCTTCTCATGCAGTAGTTACTACAGGAATAGTAGAGGATATCCCGAACGCAAAGTTAACGCTCTATACTATACCCAATGGAATGGGTCTGATTTTACAAGGTTTGATACAGCAAAAACTTAACTCTATTTTCGATGGTCAAGCAAATGACCTTATTGTAGCTGCGGTTAGCCAACGAGGGGGCCTAATAGGTGATCAATGGTCACTCATTGAAAATCAAGTTCATACAGGTTCCCCAGAAAATGAAGCTCTTATGCAACAAGTACTATTTTTGCTGATTCGTAGCCCGCTTCACTCTTCGTTCAGTCAGACGGGTTTCAATCCCATAGAGTTACAATACAAGCCTGTTCCGAAAGAACCAAGTAGTAATACGTCAAATACTACCGTAGCCATTACTAGCCCTGCACGTGGTGCTCAAATAAGTCCAGGAACTATGGTAAATATTTCTGCAAAGGGTAATGGAATCAGTTCGATAAGAACAATCATTAGATACAGCGATGATTCAATTTATGTTGCTAATGAAATTAATTCTACTGTTAACTATTCTGTGCAAGTTGGAACCAAATTAGGGAAACGCGAAATTATTGTTATAGGTAGAACAGAATTAGGAGCTGTAATCGCTGATACGTCTTATTTCTTTGTTGGCACTGGTTGTTTGCCCGTTAATGTAATAGGAAATACCATAATCTGTGGAAACTCAAGTACAACACTTACAGCTAACGTTACAGGAGGAATAGCCCCTTATTCGTTTCAATGGAAACAGGGGACAATGAACGTTGGCACTAATAACGTATCATTCATAACTTCTACAACGGGTATCTATTCCGTTCAGGTTACAGATAGCAAAGGCTGTCAATCTAGCTCATCTCCTGTTAATATAACCTCACAGGCACTACCTTCCACACCTACTATAATGTCAAGTTATTCTGCCATTACATCGGGCGGATCAATTCAGTTACAAACAACAGTGGCCCCTGATCAATCTATACAGTGGCTATTAAATAATACAGCTATCACCGGGGCAACACAAACGACATATACTGCTACTCAGGGAGGTAATTATTCCGTTAAAGTAACAAATAGTGATGGCTGCTCTGCTACTTCACAGGCTTTTGTTATTAGTTTAGTTACAGGATTGGATGAGCCAATTATAGACAAGGATTTTACAGTATCAGCTTTGCCTAATCCCAGCTCTGACAAGATAGAAGTTCTGGTACGTACTCAACGAGGTAAATTTGTAACAATGACTTTATCACTACACGACTTAGCTGGACGAAACGTCTACCAAAAAAATATTAAAGTAAATGGGGTTTACACCGAACGAATTGACACATCGCATCAACCATCTGGTTTGTATATCTTGAATGTGGCAACTGATAATCAACAGATATCTGTTCGACTAATTAAACAATAGAGGGTTTAAATCACAAATTTACCTTACCGAAGCTTCCAGCGACAGGCAACACGTCCCGGAAGAAATTGGTCAGATCAACCACTCATGTGGGTAAAGGCCCCTTCGACGCCATCATCAAATAGTGGCGTGGTTAAAGATGATTGTCTGCATGTGAAGCAACAGAGTGTTTCAGATAAGAGTACGACTCTCGTTCTATCATCTACAATAACATGAAAAAAAATAAATATTCAGACCTTTTATGGTTTTTGACCATAAGTTGCTTGGTTATTTTAAGTTATTCAAAGAGTAATAAGGACAGCTTTGCTAATAATTTGGCAAATGACATCATACTTACTTTCAATAAGGGGGCTGGCGAAAAAGAGCCGCTCATCACAGATGTATTAAAGTTCAGTAACCAAGAAAAGGGAATGAATGTCATCATGGGCGGTGTCAATCCTACAGAAATTCCTTTTTTAAAAGAAGGTTTATCAGACGGTTTCGGTTCGGCAGGATTGGTTGAGTTCGTTAATTACCAATCTGTATATGGCCGTTTCTCTAATCAACAGCTCCAATGTAACCGGGTTTTTCATGTTGTTCCAAATACAACCAACGTAATTGATTATATTATTATTCAGGTTTGGGGTGTATTAACAAATGGCTCTGAAGATTCGATCAAAATCAACTATGCCTTTAAATTCGACAACGCTGATGGCCCGTTCAATCCTGATACGGTGCAGTTATTAGCAGGTCAGATTCAAGAGGATCGAGACATGTACGATGTCGTTTTGCGTACACACAGTGAAGCATCTAATTCCGAGCAGTCGATTCCTAATCCTACCTCGAAGAGTTGGTTGGCGCGGCTTTGGGAATCAATCACAGGAAGAGGTTCAACTAGTAAAATAGTCGATGTAAGTTCATCGAGCAGCACAACGTCCATTCAGGTAAAGGCAGGCGACCGCCTTAAACTGCAAGCAAGTGGTGAGATTTCGTTAGGATTTTTTGCAGGTAGCGGGGGACCGGATGGTATTGAAGGTTATGAGATTTACAGAAAGGTATCAGCTTTAAGACACGGCGCACTGATTGGGCGTGTGGGTGATGGGGATTGGTTCTTAGTTGGCTCAGGTAAGGAATTAGTAACTCAGACAGATGGAATATTGTATCTGGAAGTTAACGACAGCGATCCAAGTAATAATCAAGGAAAATTTACAGTACAATGCCAAATTGAGTAATAAGGCTTACACAACGAGTTACACATTCCAACTCATAGTAACGAAAACTCAACACATGCCTATGAATATATGGACTTACAAACAGCCGATTCATGAAACCAGATAAAATAAGAGAAAGTGTGTCGTGTCTCGCTCCACATGGCAGGTTCACCATCAACAGGAAGCACGTCCCGAAAACAGGGTTGTAAAGGTTGCAAGTTGTTACTGTTCGGTGAGCTAACTTTTTTATTCATCAGTCCATGTTTGGTGGACAGTCTAAGTCGTAGCTTCTATTGGGGGCGGGCGACTTGTCGCCCGGCTCGTCTGGGAAATTTCAGATTTTATGTCTGGCTTCACTTTACAGTGCAAACGTTTTAGTTAGTCAGAATCACTATTCGTTTAACCGCTTGTCTCGAATCAGGTAATCATTACAACAGGTCGTCTTTTTAGGGTTGGTCAAGTTAGTTTGACAAATTAAACCTAGTGCCCAACCAAACTAAACCTAGCTCAACTTTAGCAAATAGTAGTGGTCTGAATGCATTTATAGTGCTCATCTGCAAATTGTTAAACTTATAGGCTGGTTTCAAAAAGTGATATCTTATGAATAAAGTAGTACTTTTTTTGAGTATTAGTATATTACTGATTAACAAAGTGTATAGCCAAAATTTGGTTTACATTGAAAGTGAGCAGCGAAAAACATTGTTTTTAGTCAATTTAGATGACTGCTCCGTTAAAACTATAGGCGAAATGCCTGAAATTATGCTTGATATAGCAATGTCCCCGGATGGGCAACTTTACGGAGTAACAGCATCATCTAAACTGTATAAAATTGATAGAAATACAGGAGCAGGTGAATATATCGCCGATACACCCTTAATATTTAATGCACTTGTATATGGTGCTAATGATTCTTTGTATGCTGCTGGTATAAATGGAGAAATTTACAGGATTAAACCAGCTACAGGTGTTTATACTTTTTTAGGAAGGTGTGGATACTACTCCGGTGGAGATTTAACTTTTTATAAAGGTTCATTATATTTAGCTGGGAGATTCGGTGCTTTAATTGCAATTAATCTTAATGATGTGACCAAATCCAAATTAGTTGGTTCGATGGGCGTCAATAATATTTTTGGTATTATTACAGTAGGCACTGGTAATTGTGATGGACCTCAATCAAAAATATATGCAATAGGTGGAAATATTATTTATGATCTAGATATAAATACCACAACGGTTTTGGAAAAATGCAAGCTTAATATACAAAATATTGGGGGAGCAGCATCTTTAGCTGAGTCGTCAAAAGTTACCCGAAAAGATGCTGGAAAGGATTCTACTTTAACCTTCTGCTTTGGCCTAGAGACAAGCATTGACTTACAAATGTATTTACCTAATATAGAAAAGGGAGGTATTTGGAAAGATATAGATAAATCCAATAGCCTCTCAAACAATATAATTAATCTTAAAAGCTTAAAAAAAGGTTCATATCGTTTTCAGTACATTCTGGGTGAAAACGTTTGTGCAGACACTTCGCAGATCACGATCAACATTGCGGCCCCTATTATTTTGGCTAAGATTGATATGACAAAGCCCAGTTGTGGGGGAAATTCAGGTTCTATTACAGTTTTTCCTTCAGACACTACAAACAATATATACACTTACTCAATTAACAATCAATTTTTTCAAAAAGATAATAAGCTTATTAACTTATACTAATTCAGAATTAACAGGCCGTATTAAGAATGTAGGGAAAACAGGCCAAATCAATAATCGTTTGGGTACCCTCAAACAAGCTTTCCAAGATTGCTTTTACCCGATCCTGAGCTTCGATCAAACTCGAAAATAAGCGGTGCTTCAATCGGCGACGGATTTCCCTGGAGACCCGCTCTACCGGATTCAACCGCACCGGCGGCCCGGTCCGGACAGGCAACAGGCAAACGACTGAACGTTAGCTTACTGCCCTCAAATAAATCGGCTTTGTGAGCCGTGGCGCCATCCGCCACAAATAAGACCTGACGGTCCAGATCAGTCTGGATTTGCTGCAAGAACCAGCCAAACCACTCCGCATTCAGTTTGGGCAGAAAAGCGGCATACCCTTGCCCGGTAAAGGGACATAAAGCCAAATACAGATAAACACTTTCATACCCAATATGAACCGGTGAAACAGGACGATGGCCAACAGGACCCCATTTGCGGCCCAGTTCAGTACGGGTGCCGGTCCGCAACTCATCATGAAATAGAATGGCCTTGTGAGTAAAAGCCGCACTCAAGTCGGCAAACTTTTTTTATATAATTCAACCGCTCCTGGTGCCTGATGGGCATGGACCGGACGGCCTGTTTTGGCCTTTATCTTCAATCGTTTGCAGAGGTCAAAAACTCCACCAATGGTATACTCAACGTTTAAACTACCTTTTAGATAAGCTTGAATGTCGGCGAGTGTCTGGGCTTGGTCATCGAGCAGGAAGCGCCGTAGGTGACTTATCTGGGTGGTCGAAAGCTTACCAAAATAGGTTGCTTTACGAGGCTCAAGCAGTGCTGGCAAACCCTGTTTTTGGTACGATTTCCAAAGCCGTTGAGCTTGCCGCAGGCTGAGATTGATTCGTTGAGCGGCCTGTGCCTGGGTGGTGCAATCGCCCGACTTGAGCACCCTCAAGAAGCGAACATAATCGCGCAACTGGGCTTTAGTTTGCTGTTTTTCCAGTGTCTGGAGTTCGGTTAGGCTTTCCTTGACTTTGAGGCTATAGTCCATAGCGCAAAGATACGACGTTAAGGTTCTGAAATAGTATTAGTTCTACTGTAATTAAAATTAAAGAAGCAGTTGTTAAGTCAGCAACATGCCATAATAATAATGGCAGTCTATCTGTTGTTGCCACTGATGGTAAAGGTGCACTAGTTTATAGCATCGATAGTACTAATTTTCAACTCTCAAGTAATTTCACAAGTCTTAAAGAGGGAAAGTACACAATTTCAATAAAAGATGAAGACGGCTGTTTAATTAAAGAGTCTTCAACGGTAGAAAGAGTAGTACTTCCTAAAGTCGAATCAATCTATCAAGACTCAACAGAATGTGCCAGTGCACAGGGTTCATTATTTATTAAAGCAACTGGTGTAGGCGATCTGACTTACTCACTTGATTCGTTGGTCTTTCAAGCAGAACCAATCTTTCGGAATTTATTTGCAAAAACTTACAAAGTATTTGTCAAGGATTATAATAATTGTGTCGATATTGCACAATCTGAAATATTTGAGAATTGTTTTACTGCCTTCTATATACCTACTGCATTTAGCCCAAATCAGGATGGCATAAATGACAACTGGATAATAAGTACTTTATTGAAAGATACTAAATTGATTAGTTTGAATGTATACAACCGATGGGGAGAAGTTATTCATCAAATATCTGATGTCGAGTTAAGCAGTGGCTATTCGTTATGGAATGGAAGTTCGAAAAATCAACTTACCCAAAGCGGACTTTATACTTTTACAATTAAAATTCAGTACAATAAGGTATCTACCTATTCTCATACAGGACAAGTAATGGTAGTCTCACCATAAAAGGAGGCTTGGGTGACAGGGATCACGTCCCGGAGGAAATTTTGCAGCCCAACAGTCACCGAGTTCGCGGGCGAACGAACCCAGAAGTACGGTTAAACCCTTCTATTATCAAATGGCTGATGACGAACGGTTACATGTAGCCGTATATCAATCGAAGAGTTAAACCAACTAATGGTGGTGATGGTGCCGGTACACCCGTCGTTGTCATTATAGGGGGAGGCCGGGGCGGGTAATTAATACCAAAAACGGAAAGCTGGCGTCGTGAAGATTCTATTTAACGAACTTAACTCTAAACCGGCCATCAGTTAAGCTTAATTTAGTGTTATTAAAATACACATCCATAGTGAAGGTGCCTTCAGCAACCTCATTGTCAACTTTGGTAATGGTGAGGGTACCTGGGCTTCCTTTTGAATTGCTGGTGTAATAATCTGAAAATTGGTCTTTAACAAATCGGCCACTGGAAATGGGAATACTTTCGGGCTTTCCACTGAGTGCCTGAACGGTTTGAATAAGAATCAGTTGTGGTGATTTGCCCATAGAAATCATACTCACAGCCCCAGGATAATTAGGACCAGCTAGAGGATTCCCCGGGGGAAGATTGACAATTGAGGGATATGGACTTCCTTTGTCAAATGTATAGGTTTGCTGATCAGCCTTGGCCGTTATAAAATAATCGGGAGTAGCAACCGGCGTCATATCGGTATTCTTTTTGCAGTTGACCAACATGAACAATAAACTGACAAGGGCTAGGTAATGTATCTTCATGATAGTTTCGTCGTTTATTAAACTAAACATACTCCTTCTTGATGACAATGATGAATTTGCGAAGCATGTTTATGGTGGGAAGACTGGTTAATTTATTTAACGTAGGTAAGTACTGCTAAAGAGAGCATACCTATTTCCTGTTGACAGGAAGCATGTACCGTAGGCGGGTTTTCAGCCCCGTATCCTCCGTGGTTGCGGGCGGACGAACCCCCGACAACGCAGGAGATCAAAGACAATTGATACCAAAAGTAGAAAGCCGGATTCGGGAAGATTCCGGCTTTCTTCTATCTATTAGGAAATATTACACACCTTGAACGAGCGTTTAACGAGTGTAATATTGGCGTGGAACACCTATCTTTACCCCGTCATCGGGCCTGACTGACCCGACAAGGCAGCGCGTGATGAATCCAGACGAAGTGACGTATCGAATCCGGCAACTGGCCTATAACTGGTCCCGCTTCGAGCTGCCCACTTACTACCTGACCTATATCGACTACGTAACGGTGCTGACCGAGTTGCAAACGGCTACGGGGCGCATCGAGCGCACAGCCGATCTGTTCGCTGGGGTCATCCAGCAGGCCAACCGGCTGGAATACTCTTCGGACTGGGCCGCTGCCGAACTGCGCTTTGAAGCACTGGCCTACCTGACCGGTGACCGCGCCAAAGCGATGCTGCTTGACTTGGGCCATAGGGCGGCTGATGATGATGCGCTGGATCTGTACAACCACCGACTAAACCGATTTCTATAACATGAGTAATCAACTCCCGATGCCCGCTACCAGCGGCCCGACCCGCTACGTGGCCTATTACCGGGTGTCTACCAAAAAACAGGGTGAATCGGGCTTAGGCCTCGACGCACAGCGCTCAGCGGTCGGTAACTTCGTGAAGGGCGTTATCGTGGCCGAGTTTACCGAAGTGGAATCGGGCAAGCGGAACCAGCGTGAACAGTTGAGGCTGGCCATCGAACGGACCCGGAAAGAAGGCGCGGTACTGGTCATTGCCAAACTCGACCGGCTGAGCCGCAATGCCAGTTTCATCTTCGCTCTTCGCGATTCAGGGGTCAGTTTTCAGTGCGTCGATCTGCCCGAAGCCAACACGCTGACGATTGGTATTTTCGCGACGCTGGCCCAGCACGAGCGGGAGATGATCAGTCAGCGTACTAAAGCGGCCCTCGACGCCAAACGCGCGCAGGGAGCCGTATTGGGCAAACCCGAAAACCTGACCCCGGACGCGCAGGCGAAGGGTGTAGCGGGCAATGTGCGCCGGGCGGCCCTCAACGAGAACAACCGGCGGGCCGCGTCGATGATCAGCATGATGCGGCAGGCGGGGCGCAACTACCGGCAGATTGCAAACGAGCTGAACCGAGCGGGCTTCCGCACGGCGCAGGGTGGGGCGTTCCAAGCTACACAGGTCATGCGGCTCAGTAAGCGGCAGACACCTGGTTAAGGTAAGGGGTCAGCGTACAAAAAGCGTTCATGGTTAACATGTCCAGCCACATTGGTAGTATACGGGTCAAATTTGGCGGTACTTTACGGACACGTTTTATTCTTAATTGACAGCCCTATGCACTTGGATAGTCCCACTACCATCCCTGATCCAGCGGAAGAACTTGATGATCCGTATATCCATGTAGTTTCAACCGAAGAGTTTGTTGAAGCGGTCGAACAGGCGAGTCAGGAAGAGGAATAGCCGTTGACGAAACGTGAACACATTGATAATGAATGCAAGACTTCCTAATCGATAATCCGTCTACGCTACTTGTCTAACTTAAAGCAAGTAATATAATAAAAGACCAGGGGTGATCAGCTAATGAAGGGTTTTCCTGAACGATTTTGATTCTAAATTTTTATGATTGAATCCGTTGAATAACAGATCATTAATCGTTCATTAAATGATTTGAGTATGGCTTTAAATGAACGTATTCGATTTGTCTGATCCTGAAAATAAGTTGTCAGTTTGACTCGCCCTAAATTGTGTTAACCGTTGTCTTAGAATAATTTCCCCGTATTTAGAAAGGGTGATTTTCCCGTTGCTATAGCCACATTTATCGTGGATATTTGCTTTCATATAGGTCAGCTCTTTTTAGACGTATGCGTTCAGTTCTTCTTCAATTACATATTGGTAGACCAGAGCGATGCGACGCTTGGTCCGGTGTACCCACTGCACACGGCATTCAACTAACCATTTATCTACATGCGGGGGCTTCAGCGGCTGTTCAGCGTTGCGCCCGACACTGCTTTGCCATGTTAGAAAGGTCTCTAACCTCTATTGGGGGCGTTAAAGGACTGGCCCCGTGCTTACGTGATGATAAACGTATTTATGCAGCCTCTACTTGTGCTGGGGCTGTTCATGGGTTACATAAACGTGTATTGGTCTACATTGCTGACGGATCTGGCCAAATAGATAAAGATATTGAAGAGTATTTTTCTTCATCCGAGTCGACAATTATTCCGATAGTTGACGCATCTCTGGGCAGTCAAATAGGAACATTGTTACCTTCTCGCTTCTCGACACAGATTGTTGAGAGAATAACAAACTTTGATGCTACCTCTGTTGTCCCTCGTATTATAAACTTGACTGGTATAAAGTCAGCAGGATTTCGATTATTTATCAGTTATAGACACCATGATGCGGCTTCCGTTGCTGGCCAACTTTTTCATGCTTTATCTGCCCGTCGATTCGATGTGTTCTTGGATCGCTTTTCGAGTCGGACAGGTGACGATTTTGTTACCCTTATCCGTGAAGAGTTGTTTGATAAAGCTTGTATACTGGTTTTAGAAACAAATAGTATCGGAAGTTCCATCTATTGTCGTCAGGAAGTTGCTACTGCTGAATTAAACTATCTGGGTTTAATGGCGGTTGATTTACCTGGTTCGGTAAAGACGTTTCCGTCAATCTATCGCCGGTTTAATCTCTCAGGTACATCTCTTAATACAGATGGCACTATCCCACAACCAGAATTAGATCGGCTTATTAATTTTATTGAGCAAAACTACAATCATGAAGTAGCCCGACGTTCCCGCGCCCAAGATCAAGGGCTATTAGATAGCATATTGGCAGCTCACCTTCGACCCCAACCCAAAGGCATTGGGCAATATTGCGTTAATAACGGCAGTCGGGATTATATTGTAAGCATGTGCCGGTGTCCGCCTACTATTGATGATTTTGTACAGAATGAAACCCTAATGTTAGCACAATCGACACCAGCCCAAGGGGTTTTGTTTGGGCCAATTTCTGTCGTTCAAACCCAGCGTGCCCGGCAAATTGCCTGGTTGGGCCAAAAGAGTTCAATCAGGGCAATTGATGAAGGGCATATTCAACGAAGTATGAATGATATTGCATCAAATAGTCTATAAGCTAGTATGAGCTACATTCTTCTATATCGGGAAAAAGAACGGAAGCCAAAGCTGGAGAGTCAACGAGCTTTAATGGAGCACCAAGCAATTACTGCCGTAACCCGGAGCATTTTGGCCAGTTTAAGCTCGGAAGGAATGAAAAGGTCAGAACACAGGTTGATTGCACCTGCTCATATTGACCTGCTCCCTCTTTTCGCCCTTATAGCCGATGATTACACTGAATTTATAGAACCTGAATCAGAGAGGCCGGTTGTTAGTGCCCCAATTGTCTTATATCAAGATCTTGAGACCTATAAGACAGAAGACGACGATCAGGTGATAAGGCAGTTTCTTCATCCGCGTTGGTTTGACATGACTGAAGGGCTACTTAGTTTACAAAAGGTTATTTACCGATACCGTCCTGAAGTATGTGTTTACTTTGGGGAAAATGATTTTCGCTTTTCGGCGCTTGCAGAGATTGACTATAGGTTTCGTCAGGTTATTGGTTTCTCTTTGCTCATGCCCGAAGGTGCTCAAGATAACTTTGCGACAATTGGCGAAGAGATAATCATGGCTGACCAAAGATTGGATAGAGAAATAAGTAGAGGCATGCGCATGCTAGAGATGCCTTACGAGCGATCAGAGGAAGCCAGTTATTGGTATAGTTTGTACCGCGACGATGAGCAGCGGCCACAATTGGAGCCGTTTGTTGCCTTTGGAGCAGCTTTTGAAATGGTCATGCCCGGCTCGTCCGGACTTAGGACGCGGGAGTCTAATTTAAGGTAGTTTTTGCCATCAGCCTTGCATTTTATATGAACTACTCGCAAGCTGCCGGTGCTTATCTGGATCATGCTGGACAAAAAAGAATATTATAAAAAGGCTCAAGTTAAAGCGAACGTTCAAAAGGCCAGGAAGCGGGTTTACAGCAAGTGCAACAGTGTTTGATAGCCTTAGACTTAAGCCAGAATGAGCTGATGAAGTTGTTTGCAAAAGCCTATTTGTCAGTGATATAGCTGGTAGTTGAATAGAATTGTATTGACCATTTGTTGGTTAATTAGCTTGATTCGTTCTCAATATTTATACTTTTAAATCAGATTCACCAAAAGTCGTTTACTTATTGGCTTTTACTTCTTCTTCATTTTTCTTGTTTAGCAAAATACATTTAATCGAATGACTTTAATCATTTAGCGATCTGATCAATGTTGAAATAGCCGAGGAGCACTAACGCCATTTAACACATGATACGATTAAGCTATATAATGCCTATATTAATAAGCCCGTCCATAAATTCACCTTTTATGGTCACATTTCCCTGACAAGCCATAAACTTAAGCGAAACGTCCCGAAGGCAAGCAAATTGGATAGCAATATCCGTTAAATAAAAAGATTGTATAATATCATTTTTATTTAACGGAATTTTATTTAATTGAAGCAAACTTCCACACTAAATCACAATAACCATGTACAAGAAACAGACTTTGTTTATTTTTTTATTAATGTTAGGTAATACAACAGGTGGATTAGCACAAATATGGAAGGATATAGCAAATGTTGTAACTTTTCCAGTAAAAGCTCCTTATCAAGCCACAGTTCAAGTACTTAATGGTAATAATATAGCAAATACAGTTACCGACCAATTTGGTAGAGTTATTCAAAGTGGATCAAACATAGCACAGCAAACTCAAGCCGTTTTTATATCAGTACCAAGTGATGCGATTAGAAATACATTAGGAGATCGTTGGCTAAGAGGCTATCAAATATTAACAGCGAATCAAAGAGTTCAATTTGAATTACAGGCAACTAGTGGTAGATATTTAGGAGGATGTATTCAAGGAAATTGTTCAATTAACCAACTTGTAGCAGGTCCACTTGCTGCATCTTTACGAGATTCTTATAAGGTATACCTGGGGTATTCTAGCCCCCTTCCTCCTGAGCTAACTCAAACTTTAGCTAGAGTTGTACCTCAAAATGTAATTTCGAACGCCAGATGGACAATAGGAGATATTAAAGATTTTACAATTCCTGGATTTCTAAATTCAGTTAATTCAACAAATGGTGGAGGGCATGCAGTTACAATTGGAAATGTCATGATTTTTTCCAGAAGGCTAGATTTAAATAATGGAAGTGATTGGATATGGCTTCTACATGAAATGCAGCACATAAATCAATACATGCGATATAGTATCAATCCTTTAGAATCAATTGATGGGTTCGCAATTGATTACGTACAAAATTGGGGTGGGTTAGAACAAGAAGCTGTCAATGTTAGCTACACACAATGGCAAGCTCTTCAAAAATAATAAACATTTAAGTAGAATGATATAATTATCATACTCGAAGTCGATTGTTTTATAATAATTACAAATTGGTAAAATCTTGAAAGTATAATCCTGAATCAGTAATAAAATACTGAAGTTTTATTTTTTGTATTTTTGTTTAAATTTGATATATTTTTTATAACTTGATTATTATCTACTGGTACTAAATTATATGTTTTATGATCGATTTTTTCTCTAGATAACATTTCTGAATAAGATCTAATTTCTTTAATATTTCTTTTTAAGTTATCTATAGCTATTGTTATTATATAGTTATTACTAGTTATTATTTTTAAAGTGTCTTCTTTTAAAGAAAATTTGGCGTCTAAGGCATTTCCTGGAAGCTTGAATGGCGGTATCAACATTAAACCAGAAACAGTATCCCAAACCTTTAAGTAATTGTCATAGCTGGCTGTAGCAGCTATTGTTCCGCTTTTACTTAACCTAACCATATTTATTAAATCTTCATGTCTTACGATAGGACTTAAGGGAACTCCTTCAATTGTAAATATTTGCGCAAAACTAGGTGAACCAACTAAAGCCCCGTAAGTAACTAACAAATTATTTTTATCTTCATTGTAAAGAATCTGGCTAATTTCATCTAATAATTTGATTTCTTTTCTTTTATTTAACTTAATATTTAAATAATAAATTTTATTTCCGGATGAAAACAAAATTTCATCTTTTTTGTTAAAAAATTGCAAATTTCCTATAAAACCCTTAAAATTTATAGATTTATATATGTTTTTTTTTGGTTCGTTAAAAGAATGCATATTTATTAAAGATTGTTGTGTTTGAGGATTCAGGCTACAGTAAGATATAAAAATACGGTTATTTTTATCAAATGCGATACTATTGTTGTCTAAAATACAATTAGGCGTATTTATATGGCCTGAAATAGACTTACCGGAGTAAAAGTCAAATATTTCAAAAGAATTTTCATCGCCTATTATGAAATAATTATTTAGGGGATGAGTATAAATATTAGGTCTATTTAAAATTGGTAATGACTTAGAAAAAATTACTTTATTACTAATAAGATCTATCAAACTAACCCCTTCATAATTAGATGCTAATAATGTTCGCAAATTAGGAGAAAAATTAAATTTATTTACTGTTTTAAGGTGAGTATTTATAATTGAATATTTTGGAGAGAAAGAGTAATTAATATATGCTAAACTATCATTATAATTCGTAACATACATTGTTAAGTCTTTACTCAATGTAGCACTAGTTATATAATTTGAAGTATTAGAAAGTTTTGTTTCATTGAAAAATTTAGGCAACGCAAATATTTCGATTGATTTTTTAGTAGCTAACAATATATTATTACTCCCGTCAAAATCAACTGAAACAACTTGTTCATTTAATGGAAGTACGGAAGTTAGTTTTTCAGATGTATAGGTTTTGTAAAAATAGACATAACCTGATCTAGTAGTTATACAAAATAAGCTATCATTATAATTAAATTTTAAGTTATTTACTTGATCTTCAATTGGAATATTCAATAGTAGAGCCCCAGTATTAGAATTCCATAATTTAACAGTTTTATCATAACTTGCTGTTAAAATCAACTTTTTATTATTCGAAACATTCATGACTTCTATTTCCTTAAAATGTTCAATTTTATCGTTAAGCATATGAAAATCTTTGAGATTATATGAGCGAACGTTTCTATCAGCACAAATAAAGATAATATCTTCTATTGATGAAAAATAAATATCTTTTATAAAAGCATTTGTATCTTCTACTGTTCTATGAAACATGCCTGGCATTACAGAAATATAACCATCACTATTTTTTACTTTAATAGGTTTGTGAAGAAGCTCACCAGTATCTAAATTCCATATTCGAACGGATTTATCAAGACTAGCAGTAGCTAAATATTTATTATTAGGGCTTACTACAATGTGGGTCACTTCATCGTCATGTTTTAGAGGAGGATATGCAAGTGATTTTGAATATGTATCGTAAATTTTCACTAAACCATTACGAAATGCAACTATTATTTTTTTTCCATCAGGGCTAATAGTAGATTTTGTTATCGTTTCATTTTCAATTATTTTTAAAAGTTCATCTCCAGAATTTGCATTAATTAAGTAAACAATACCATCTTCAGTACTTAATAGCAAATTCAATTTATTTTTAGAAAAACTTATTGAATTTATTCGTCTTTTACTAAGTTTCCTCGGGAGAAATATCGATTTGTTATCTTCTAAATTATGATACGTAATAGTACTATTTTCTTGACCTGTTATTACAGATTTTCCATTATTAGAAAATAATGCATTACTAATACTACCATTTCTATAATTTAATAAATGTATTATTTGTGGACTACTTTGTAAGATTGAATTGAATTTTATGTAATCTGATTTATTCGGCTTAATCTTATATTTAGGGTTATTCTCTAATAAATTTAACACCTCAGCACTCCAGAGCAGAGAATTAGTGTATTCACCATTATTAAAGTATGTTTTTGCATTTAAATTGTTTACTTGAATTAATCTTTCAAAGCTTTCTCGTGCTTTATCTTCTGCCTCTTTTTGCTTAATCTTAGCATAAATTGTCGCATTTTTAGCTCTTTCCTTTTCACTCTCTGCTTCTTTTTGACGTTCAACTGCAATTTGCCTCTCTTGTCTAGCTAAATTAGCGCTTTTAAGCGCTTCCTGAGCTTTCTTGCCTGCATATATTGTTCGTTCTTCGGCAATCAGAGAATTTTTATTTGAACGAATTGCAAATAAAATCGATATAATTGACATAGCTACTAGAAGTAGGCTGGCAAGTGAAAGTACGAGAGTCCAAATTCGCTTGTTTTGTAAGTCTTTAGAAATTAAGTTATCAACGCTAATTCCTTGTATTTGTGAAGATAATTCAGCGACTTTCTTCTTAAACTCAGGATAATCTAATGAAGAAACGCCAGGGTGTTCAGATTCTTTTGCCTTTATATCGATTAAGTCTATCCATAATGGAACAGATTTAAAAACCCCTTTTAATGATATTGGTAAACAATTTGTCACCTCCCAATCGAAATCATTTAGTACATAATCCCATTTAATTACACCAGCGGTTAGACAAATAATTATATTAGGGTTTTCAAAGCTCGGATTGTTTTCTACCTTATCTTTTGCTAAGAGCCAATATTTTATCTCTTCTTCAACCCAATTTATATTTTTTTTTGTGGATAATCTTGCTATTGAGGGGTTTGCCAATAAGACTAAATATTCAGACTGATCTAACCCATTTTCAATTTTTTCTTTAAGCCCCAAAGATCCAATAGAATCAGTTTCATCTCTAAATATTTCCAGCGCTCTAAATTTGAGTAAATGTTTTTTTGCGCCTAGAGTTCTTAAAGAACTTTGCAATGAAGTAGCTAGTTTTTTATCAGAAATCTGATTGTATGAAATAAACGCGTTATATCTATATGGCATGACAATATTTTTCACTTATTGATGGGTGATTGATCCGTAAAGTCATCGATTCCTAGAAGTTGCCTAACATGCTCGAAAATAGGGTTAACAGCTTTTAACTTTACAGACTTACTCAATGAGCTGTTTAACACCGACTACCGTCTACCTTTTACCAAATTCGCCAGTTTTGGTCCGAGTTACCAGTTTACGCTTGTAGACCAGCTAATCCAAACGGCCCTTGTAAAGGAATTAGGGACAATCGAAGAGTAAATCAAAGGCAATTTAGGCATGTTTGTCATTTTGATGAAACGGGGGTCGGTAATCGGTAAGTTGCACTGGCTGCACGTAGTCAGCAATCACTATTATAATCTCTTGTTCGGGCGTCTCAAATGCGGGAAGGTAGTTTCCTTCTCGACTCTAAATTTCATTGAGCCATGTCTCATCTGGTCCGTCCATGATTGTTAGGGCTTGTATTTTACCGCTGGACAAGGTCGCTACAGAATTTGCGGAGGGTGTCTGTTGAAGAAGTTAGCTACCCTTATCGAAGCGGGTTAGCTGTTGACTAAAGCTATTCATATTTATCATCTAGATGCTTACAAGGCGTGTCGGGGTACTAGTTGAGAAGCACTTTGCCATCAAGATGACTATGAAGCACTGCCAACGTTAATCTTTTTCAAGGCTGATGGCCGCACAGGCTGGGCTAAATACCGTAAAGGACGTAATTTGTTGGATTATCTCCTATGCCATCAGTAAGCGGTGTTAGCCTTTGTCTTTGAAGAGAGTATGCCCTTTAGCAATATCACGCTGAAAGATATCTAGGGCCTCTGAGGCCTAACAACGCTTAAGTGGGTGCATTTGGCCTGAAGGGGAACTGCAGTGTGTGCCCGAATTGCCGGGTTTGTCTTTGATGCGAAAAGCGGATGGAACGTAATAAATGATTTTACCAACGTTCTTTATATTAGCTTCCTATAAGCTGCCTAAATAGTTATATTAATTGTACATAGAAACTGTAACTATTCTAATAAATGAACTTTACAATTTAACTGTACGTAATTTTTTATGAGTCTAAAACCTAACAAAAATCAACAGGGTCCATTTCAAGAGGTAATGGGTACCAATATTACAAGATTTGTAATGTGGGGTACAATCATTATGGGAATTGTGGGTATCTCGTTTTCAATTGTAGCTTTGAATGTGGATGAAACTCGAACAAAAAATGCTTTTACCATCATTCAATATGTTTTTGGCGTTTTATTGCCGTTATGGGGTACTTGGATAGGTACAATACTGGCTTATTATTATTCCAAAGATAATTTTGAAAGTGCAAATAAAAGTGTGCAGCAAATTGTTGATAAGTTTACCTCAGAAAAAAAATTGCAATCTGTAAAGGCAAAAGATGTAATGATAGATCGAGAAAAACTTATTGTACAAGTTCTTTCCCAGACGGAAGATCTTTCCAAATTTAAGCTTAAAGAAGATTGTCTTGATTTTTTAAAAGCCAATAAAATTCGAAGAGTAATTATTTTAGATGATAAGGATTGCGCGAAGTATGTAATTCACCGGGATTTAATTTCTTATTTTATATCATCAGAATCTCTAGTTGATAATTCTGTCAAAGGATATACTTTAAAAGATATGTACGAGAAAAGTAGTACTGATATAAAATCCACGTTTGATAATTCGGTCAAGTTTATTGGTGAGGATTCAAGCTTGCTTGAGGCGAAAAATATTATACAGCAAAATAAGCTTTGTCAAGACGTCTTCATAACAAAAAATGCCAACGCAAATGAGCCTATTTTAGGATGGATTACTGATATTACAATTGCTGAAAATTCAATTGTCTAAATTGATAAATTCATATCCCATGATTTGTAAGTATAGAGGTCTTGACTCACACGAGAAATAGAACGGACGCAAGAACTATTGGTCGACATCATTAGACGTCTATGTGCGGCTCTTGTACAGGCGGCTAATGATGCTAGGGCTTGCCGCCTTAGTCTTGGTGGGTAGTATTTCGTGGTTTGATGATCGGGTTAAAAAGTTTTAGCAATGAGTCATGGAGTTAAGCATTACCTGGACGAATTTGTTCCAGCGAATAGTCTAAGGTTAAGAGTACACATACTTTCTTATGTTGACTAAATGTAGCCAACATAAAGTTGTTAAACAGGCTCCTACTTATTCATGTAGCAAAGTGAAGACTAATTATTTCGCAACTTTTAAAATAGTTATAGAAGGAAATAAATGTCTTATTTTTTCTTAGAAATTTCACTTTTTAAGGCATAGATCATTTCACTAATAGATTTATAGTTTTTTATATTATATCTTTCTGCTACAATATCTACATTTCCCTTTCGCCAATATCCATCCGGACATACAACCATTAATTTATTAGTTCTGGCATATAAGCCTAGTTCAAGTAAACTAATTGGACTCTGTGAATCAGGAGCTAAATACATAACTATGATATTCGATGCTTCCAAAGCAGCTAGCTCCCATTCTACTTGAGTTCTAAAATTTAAATCTGTACTAACTGGCTTCCAATCTTTATTCCAATTGTCTCGCCGTGGATTTAAAATAATAATATTATATTCTGAGAGCTCAGACTCAATTGCTGCTTGCCAGTTATCAGATTTACCCATATCAATGGTTCCCCCTAAAAAAATTTTTATCCTATCGTCCTTGACAGGTATTTCTTCAGGAGATTTAATTTTTGTTAACTTTTTCACCTGTGCAATAGACATAAAACTAACAGAACAAAAAATGAAAAGGAGTATGACACGCATTGACTAAAGCTTTAGAATAATTAGTTATGTTATCAATTTTGAAGCAAATAGCCAGCAAAGATACGTTGAAATGGAATAAACTATTTTTGTATAGTGGACTGAGATTTTCCTAGTTTCCAGGATTTACATAGCATGTGTTAGCCATCCCTGTTAGGGCAGTTTTTAATGTTTTGTTCGGTTCCTAGCAGATTGACTAAGGCTATTAATCCCAACGAGTCATCTCAAGCTGTGTCTTGCGTTGTTGCCAGTCTGGCATAACCCTGTTTAAGAGTCTGTAAAAATTGGGGCCGTGGTTGTGTTCGAGTAAGTGTGCTAGCTCATGCGTAATGACATAATCTATACAAGAGGTTGGTGTTTGAATGAGATCTGGGTTCAGAAATATCTGACTTTTTGCCGTACAGCTACCCCATCGCCCTTTCATGACCCTTAGCTGAAGGGATGGTGGATTGTTTTTAATCGCAGAAGCATTTGGGTTATCAAATCGTTGTAGGCATATCGTTAGCCGTACCGCAAAGGTCTTTTCTGCCTGCCGCCTATACCATAAGTTGAGAAGCTTTTTAATGTGAGGTTGGTTAAATTGCTGTTTAACCCAGATCTGGATTCGGCCACCCTGACGATTAACTCGTTCTGGTTGACCTTCCTCTACTTTCAACCGATGCTGACGACCCAGATAACGCATTGCTTCGCCACTAACGTATTGTTTGTCGGCTGGCGGAACGGGTAAAATGCGGAAAAAGCGTTGCTGCTTTAGTATCCAGCTTGCCCTGCGAGTGAGTCGCTCGTCAATGACAAAATCGTCGGTTCCTGGTGGTGCTTTTACCACTACAGTGTTATCTGGATGTACCTCTATGCGTAGTGTTTTACGCGCTTCGTATGTCAGTTCGTATTGAATGATGCTGCTGCCGTACACTATCTCTTTTATCATGAATAAATGGATCGGGCGATGCGTACAAAATCTTTAATGAGAACGTCGATCTGATCAAACGAAATAGTAATAGCACTCCGTGTCCGAAAGTCAATCAGGTAATCTTCAATCTCGTTCTCAATTCGCTTCAACACATCTTCATTCTGTTGCCAGTCAACAATTAGCTCGTTTTCGAGTAGTTTATCAACTTCTATTCCGGCCTGAATGAAAACATCTGTTGCGTTGGTAGTATCAATTACCAGGCGATCGATCAGGGCATTGTAAAAAGCTCTGGCTTTGGGATTTTGCGACAATGGACTTGGCTGATCGTTCACTCGTCCAGCCCGCAAGTCGTGAGCAGCCGATTGCATACTAGCTAAATACTGCGACTCGCTGATTCTCTTTAGTTCATAATCTTGAATGGCCTGTTCAACCAGTTCCGAAAAATTACGGTAATAAATGGGGTCTTCGTCAAGCCGTTCGTCAACTACTTTCTTGATTCGATACGCAATTTTGTCGGCTTTTGACGCTTCAGAACCACCCAGTTCGGCCAATGTTCGCTGCAGGGCTTCTTGGTTAAAAATATCAATTGGGTCATTTAAGGATTCGATGGTTTCTACACCCACATGGGTATTTAGCAACTTGCGAATACGCTTCTCAAATTCTTTGTAATCAACGCGTTCGGCATACCGTAGCTGTATTGATTGGCGAAGCTGCTGGTAAAATCTCAGGCGAAGTTTATAATGGTTAAGTTCATCTATTGCATAGCGCTTCTGCCCCTCATCGCTTGATAAAGTAAGGTGAAGGTTACGAGCAAACGCTGATAGTTTTTCGTAGAACAAATCGCGTATATCGCGTGGAGCTAAATGACGTTCTAGGGCCTCTACATCGTTGAGATTGTAACAACCTTCAAATACGTCGGCTAATTCAGCATACCGTTGAGGTAGCAGCTCGACATCGCCCGAAATGTTTGTAAGCGTACCGCGCAAATCTTTTTCATCGAACCCGCTCAGTTCGTCGTAGCTGGTCAGAGCCTGATCCAACTCGCCTAAAATACCAGCATAATCGATGATTAACCCATATTCTTTAGCTTCTCCTAATGCTTGATTTTCGTAGAGACGATTTACACGGGCAATGGCCTGTAACAGATTGTGCTCGGCCAGGTGCCTGGCAATGTACAGTACAGTGTTACGGGGTGAATCAAACCCTGTCAGCAGTTTATTCACCACAATGAGCAGTTCAACCTCATTACCAGGACTATTGAATTGGTCAATGATTTGCTCTTCGTATGCTTCCAGCGACCCGTACTGCTTCTTAATCGTGGTCATGAAGCGACGTATTTCTTCTGTTTCGTCGGTAGCATCTTCGTCGTCATCTACGCTTTCATGTCCTTTTCGGCTATCGGCATCGGAAATGATAACGGCCGTATTGATGCGCCGGGCAGGATTTAACTCGTTGGCAAACAATTGCTGGTACGCCAGGGCAGTTGCTTTGAGCGGTACCGCCAACTGTGCTTTTAGGCCAGTGCCCTGATAGTATTGGCAGAAGTGCGCTTTGATGTCTTCGGCAATTTCGTCGACCACCTGGCTGGATTTATAAATCTCGGTATGTCGAGAAAACTTTCTCTTGAAGTCTTTCTGCTGTTCTTGATTAAGCGGTTCAGTGACACGGCTAAAGCCCTTATCTAACTGGTATTTATTTACACTGAGTTTAGTCGATCTACCTTCGTATTTCAACGGTAGAACCGCCCCATCTTGAACAGCCTTCCGAATAGGATATTGGTGAATAAAGCCGCCGAACTTTTGCGCTGTGCTTTTCTCCCGTTTCAGAAGTGGAGTACCGGTGAAACCGATGTAACAGGCATTAGGCAACACTTTCCGCATTTTAATGTTGGTTTGCCCATATTGCGAACGGTGGCTCTCATCGACCAGCACAAACAGGTTAGCCGAATCGTTATAAAAGTCGCGCCGGTCAGCGGCTGACTCAAATTTCTGAACGAGCGTAGTAATGCACTCTATACCCGGATCCGCGATCAGTTCGCCCAGATGCTGGCCACTGCGTGCGTTTTCGACAACCTTGCCGCAGTTGGCGAACGTTTTGCTGATTTGCCGGTCCAGGTCACGCCGGTCTGTAACGACTAAAACCCGGCTGCCACCTACTTCATCGGCCAGCGAAAGGGCTTTGGCCAGCATGACCATCGTCAATGATTTGCCGCTGCCTTGGGTATGCCAGATGACTCCGCCTTCTCGTTTGCCGGCGTAGCTGAGCGAACGTACTCGTGTTAATGTTTCCTTAACGGCGAAGTACTGCTGATAGCGGGTAATTTTCTTAACGCCCGCGTCGAACAACGTAAACGTGTATATAAATTCGAGCAATCGTTCGGGACGACAAAGCGCATAGAGCATACGGTCCTGTTCAGTGGGCATACGGTCATGATCTGTTGGCAGATCTGCAATTAGAGCCTGCACGTCGGCTTCGGTATCATGTTCCTCATGCCATTGGCTCCAGAATTTCTTGGCTGTTCCCGTTACGGCGTATTTAACCTCATTAGGTTGTACTGCCAGCAGCAGCTGAGCGTAATGAAACAGGCGGGGTATACCCTCATCGATTTTCTGGTTGCGAATGTGCTGCGAAACGGCTTCGGCTACTGATCCGTTTTTATCGCGCCGTTTACACTCGATCACCACCAGTGGAATGCCATTGACGAATAACACCAAATCGGGTCGTCTGGTCTCGCGCAGACCGGTTACCTCAAACTCCTCTGCCAGGTGATAGACGTTGTTTTCGGGATGCTGCCAGTCGATGTAGCGAACGGTGAAGCTTTTTTTATCGTCGCCTATGGTTTCTTCAAACGATTTGCCGAGGGTGAGCAAATTGAACACCTTTTCACTGGTACTGATCAGTCCGTCGTCTACCACATTTTTCAATGAGCTGATGGCCCCTTGCAAACTACCTTCTGAAAATGGGTAAGTTTGGCCTTTAAAATCGATAACATTAAGTCGATGTAACTGAACCAGCAGAATATCGGATAAAATCACTTGACTGAGCAAGCCACCCCGTTCGGCCATCACCTCCGACGATGATAGTGAACAGTAGCCAAGCCCGTTCAACAGTAGCCGCGCTGGCATTTGTGAACTGGGCAATTCGGCGAAGGAGGGCTCAACAGGTGAGATCATAGCTTCTTACGTTGACTAATTACAGACAATCCTTTTAAAACAAGAAAGACCATCTCTGATATGTGAGTAGTGACAAATAGTCGCCTATTTTCATCCTCGGATAGACCATTTAGTTCTGACAGCTTAGCTTCACCAAAATTGCTGATCACAGCATTCACTTTATTAAAGTCAATTTTGTACTCAGAATTTTCTTGAGCAAGCAGATCCTTAAAATTCCGATAAGCGTCGTTCTGGTAAAACTCATCGGTTTCTATAATGACCAGACCGCCAGTTTGAACTGCGTTTATAACTCGCTTCGTTGCCCCTCCAAAAGCACCAATCAGGTATATTGGCTTAGAGGTTTCAAGAGCGATAAATGCTTCTTCAATCACCCCTGGATAAGCACCAAGGAAACCATAATTTCGTCCACCTATAAAAATGCGTGCATCGGTCGCCTGATTCATTTGTTTACGCATTTTAGTAAGCGACTTAGCCCAGACCACTTTAGTTTCTGGCTTGCTGGTCCGAAACAAATCTGTTTTATCCATTAACACTTCTTCGTCTGGTTCTACCTGGACTATCTCTACTCTACTTTTGCGGAATTCAGATTTATGTACTTTGTTAAGCTCTAGGTAGATCGGGAAACTGAAGAAATTACGGAATGGATAGCGGTCTTTATTTTTCTTATTTCTATACTGAAATGATAGCTCTGTAAAAAGCTCTGTATACCCCCCCTTACGAAGATCGCCCCCATAAGTCAAACCAGCTCCGTAGATAAGCAGATGGCGAGCGAACTCGACCATTGCATCCCGTTGATGAATATCGGAATACCCTAACAACTGTGTATCTTCTCCTTCTGAAATAGATATACCAATGTTAAAACCTTCTAGTAACCGCTTTTGGGCAAGTTCTTCTTGCTCAGATTCTTCAACTACCGCACTAATGTTTTCCGAAACGCCTGAAATGCTTAGATCTGGATTTTCGTTGGGTTTATTATTTTCCATTTTGGTAAAATTTGAAAAGATGAGAAGGGGTCGTAAAATGAATTTTTGTGTCAATGTCATTAAGGACATTAAGCTCCTCGGTGCCTAAAGGGGGATCATTATAGATCACTAATATTTCTTTGGCTCCCTGCAGCTTTACCTTTACCCGCTCTATATCAATATATGTAAATAGCTCCGGCGGACTAGCTAACTCAACACATTCATAGTCTTCATTGAGGCCGTATAGTTGAACGTGCTTATTAATAAATTCTTTGCTGTACAGGTTGTTCAATACCTGTAATAAGGCTAGTTCGATAATGGCATCAAAATCGTTTTTCCAACGGAGAGTTGGAACGTTTCCAATATAGGGAAAGCTTCTACGCTCTCCCTGTTCGAGTAGGTTAACTACGACAATTGGACACTTATGTCGTTTAGCAAGTAGCACTTCCATTCGGCACCACTCCCGGTTTGAATATTCATCAGTATTAAAGACAACAAGGGCCGTATCACGGTCGATTCCATCACTAATTTCGTGCTCAAAATCATAGCCGTCGGCTATATCGTTTGCATCGAAGAATGTATTCAATTTGGTGTTCGACTCTATATAATCCCTAAATTCAGAGGCTATCTTCAAGCCATCACGCTTTGCGTGGCTTATGAACAGCTTGACGGGAGGAGTCGGAATTTCGTGTGGTGCTTTCTGTTGCGATTCGCTAACGGAATCCATTTGTTTCATCAACCGGGCAAAATCGTGGAGAAGCCTGTTTCTGATCTCCGCCCATCGTAGGATCAGCTGTTTTTCACCATCTTCATCGATTAAGTGATCGGCTCGAATGAATTGCTGTTTTGATAACACTTCCTCTTCCAGATAATAGGCATACTGGGTGAGCGCAACTGGATAAATACGTGTTGTTTCGCTTAAACCAGCCAGTAAAGACTGAACGTATGCATCCCATGTTGAATCGTTAAAAAGTGCGTCATCTATCAGAAGAATAACTGCGTTTTTGTCAGATTCTTCGAAAGGAATAGGAATAGGACTTGATTCCCCTTGGCCAGTAGCACTTCGGAAATAAACCGGAATGCCTATGTTCCGTGCTAATGGGTTGTCGGCATCACGACAAAACGTTTTGTAAATCAGATTGGCGTACCGTATGCCATCTGCAAAATCAGGATGCCATACAGCATATATTGTGAGTGGTGATTTGAAGTCCGTCATAATCAATATCTAAAAGCTAAGGGTTGATCTCCGCACAAGTTGCGCTGCATCTGCAAACGGCTGTTGTCAATTAAGTTTGATTTATTGACTCGGTTTAAGAAAGCATTGTGTATACGATAGTACATTGTCTCAGGGTCTTCTGTCCAATCGTAGTAGTTGGCGTACCCGGACTGTTGATTATCAACGAACCTTGCTGGCGTGATGGTGGATTGATAGTTTGGACCAGGGTAATCTGGGTTGCCGGGTATGCAGATACCAATTAATCCGGAATATCCACCAACTTTTTTGTTGAGTGCTGCCGATATCTCCCAATCGACGTGCTTACGGCCATAGGTCTCTCGACCGATCAGGACTACCAGTACTGAGCATTCGGAGATGTAATCCTGTTGAATTAACCGTTTGGTGTACTCAGTTGAGTTGTCCGTATCAATTTCTCCTAACCCAACCGACTTGTTGATAAATAAGTGGCCAAACAAGTGGTAAAATCGCTCTTTGTAGTACTGATCGTTCTTGTGGTGATAGCTAACAAAAACATTGTGTCGTTCCATAATTAGTATTGTTGTTTAGTTGTTTATTGGTTCCAGTCCAAGTAGTTGTCTAATGGGTGTGATCCCATTGAGTGCGCTTTAATTAGGTTGTTTCGCTCCATCACAATCAGGGAAGAACCCGCTAGTGTACTGGTAATGAACTCGTTTAATGATTTGGTGCCACGTACAATCACCTTTGCGGTCTTGATATAATCAGGCAATGAACTCTCAAGAATTCCTTTGAGTGTTAATACACCCAAGTATGTCTGATCGTAGCCATAGCCCACCTCGAAGGGTACCCAGCGCGAAGTGATTGTGTTAGGCGAAATCACGCATAGCATGTGAGTACTGCTCTTTATTCCCTTGCAGATTGCCTTGGTTACGGCGTGTGGATTCTGACTCTGTAAGGCATCCTTTAAATCATTATCGTCTTCATCGAAATACACGTTGATATTGGCGGCCATCAGATAGTCGGCAATCTTTCGGCAGATGTCTCTGTCCGCTTTCTGATGGGATAGAAAAACACACTTATTGCCTACTTGCTTATTCTGTGACCTTATAGCTTCGCTGAAATACGATTTGGCGAAATTTACTCCTGGCATGGTTGTTTGGTTTTAAAAACGAAGTCCCAAGAAACGGGTATGGTTATCAGTCAGTTTAGGCTGACTGTTATCAATTTTGCGAGCTTTTGTTTCGCGGTTTATGAAGGCTTCTTCGATTTTGCTTTCGAGGCTTTGACCAACGTTACGCCAATGCATCGTTACAGCGTAGCCTGAGTCGATGTTATCCTGTAGCCGATTAGGAACGCAGTGTTCATCGACTGGTAAATAAATGCCTAACAGGCCATTTGGAAGAAAGCTGTGCCGATAATCGTAGGGATGTGTGTATCGGCGTAGCGATGCCCATAACTCCCAATCAATCCACATCCGGTCACCAGTTCGCTCTCCGATTAGGACAATTGTTACGGATGATCTGCGCATCTTATCTCGGATATACTGGTAAATTGTATCATCGGTATATTCGCTAATGTCTTCTTTTAGCGAGTAGTCGAAGAGGGATTGCCCTGATACAACCTTTCGAAGCTTAACTAAGGCTTCTTCATCTTTCTCATGATGGTAGCTGATAAAACAATTTCTCATGTATGGTGTAGTTTATGGTTAAATAATATGTTTTACTGACATATTGCCTGTGAGCAATCCTTGCATAAGCCCGCTCTTCTGGCGTTTCAATAGGGTTAGCTCTTTAGTTAAGCCTTCGATTTCGAGGTCGGCGGCTGAGAGAACGGCGGCAATCCGGCGTTGCTCGGCTTCCGGTGGGAGGTGAATGAGTACGTTCGAGAGAGCGGTTTTCGACAAGCCATAGACCGAAATCCCGTTAGCTGCTTTGCGGATGGCGATGGCTACCTCTGGGTGTAGAAACAGGTAGCTTCGGAAACCCGGTGCGGTCCGATTGTTCTGATCACGCGCTACGATAGTATGCAGACCGCCGACTGCGAGTTTATCACCAATATTTTTCACTTCCATGCATTCGCCTACACCGGCATAGTCCTCCGATGCGTCGGCAATGAGTAAGTCACCGTCGCGTAGGAGAGCCGGTTTACCCGACAGGTTAACCTCGTCTTTGAGTTGGGGGATGCGCGTTTCTTTACTGAAATCGAGAATTGAAGTCTCGAACGTCGCATGAATGTCGCCGTAGTGAACGTAGTACACCTGATTTTCGGTGTTCTCGTAAGTCAGGTACTCGCGTGAATGCGATTCGTTGCGTAGGAAGCTAAATACTTCACCAAAGCGCAAAGTTTCCCAGGCTTGCCCGGCAAACTCGCTGAACCGGCGATTGCCCGTTAGCAAATGTTGCATCAGGCCCTGCTTGTGACGGTTCTTTTTTTCGATGAGCATTTTTAGTTTCTCAATACCCTCGTTCCACTTGGTTAGGATGGTGGCAATACGCTGTTGCTCGGCAAGGGGAGGCAGAGGGATTTTGTACGTCGCTACCTGCTCACCTGTTAATTGAGGAATTCCACTACTCTCTCTAAACAAGGACAGTTGATTATTAATGTATTCTGTAAGAAAGTGAGCGACTACGTTCTCGTTTGGAAATAGCACGAGTAGCCTGCCTATTGCTCCAAAGGCACCGCTTCTTGTAAATGCTCTTCCTAAACCTGCTCCTCTACCAACAACAGTTAGACTTTCCCCTGTGTACTCCTCTTTATTGTAATAGCCGTATAAACCATGATTGTCTACGGTGTTTGAGTAAACAGGGTACTTATGAACTTCTGTTTTAACAGCTGAGTAGTTATCCTCTTTCAGATCTCGACCAACAAAAATTTTTGTAATCTGACCGATCTTTACTAATTCCCAACCTTCCGGCAAAGTGTGTTGTGTTTCAATTTGTATAGCTGGTATAGCTGTTTCCATGTCGTTGTTTACTGTTTGTTTATGTTGAGGTAGTCATAGAGTTCAGCCAGTTTCTGTTCAAGCAGACGTTTGTCTAGTAATTGCTGCGTGTAATCGGCCACGAGCGTAGGCGACAGGCTGCGACTCAGGGCATACTCCACCACCTGACTGTCTTTGCTGGCGCATAACAACAGGCCAATGCTGGGGTTTTCGTGGGGCAGGCGGTGGTCGCGGTCGAGTGCTTCCAGATAGAAATTAAGCTGCCCGATGTGTTCAGGCTTAAACTTCGTCACTTTCAGCTCTACGGCCACCAAGCACTGCAACGCCCGGTGATATAACAGCAGGTCGATATAGAAATCCTGATTACCCACCTGCACCCGCACGTTTTCACCGGCCAGGGTAAACTGTCGCCCTGCTTCGAGCAGAAACTTACTCAGATTACTAATCAGTGCCTTCTGTAGGTCAGCTTCGTCGTGTGGCTGGGGGAGGTCAAGAAACTCGAATATATAGCTATCGCGGAACACATCAGCCACCTGTTGCGGTAGATACCGTACGGGTTCAGGTAACTGAGAGTTGGCCAGCATCGTACGCTGAAACAGGCCGCTGTCGATCTGTCGTTCCAACTCGCGTGAGCTGTATTGCTCTTTCACGCACCAAAGCAGGTAAAACTGCCGCTCCTCTTCTGTCTTACATTGCGACAAAATGGTTAGGTGGTTGGTCCAGCTAATTTGTGTCAGCACTGCCGACACTTTTTCATGGATGGGCTGATAAGTTTCGTAAAACTGCTTCATCCGATACAGCCCCCGGCGCGTAAATCCCTTCAAGTCTGGGTGTTGTCCCGAGATATGTTCGGCCAGTTGATTCACGGTCTGACTACCCCATTCGCTGGCGGCAACTTTCTGGCTGATGTATTGACCCACTTGCCAGTAAAGTGAAATCAATGCCTGATTCACCTGCCGAAAAGCGTGTCCCTGCGCTTGGCGGATCAGGCCGATGACTTCGTTGAATTGGTCTTTGGGGTTCATTAATGAGTGGGGTTATACGGTTAGCCCAAGTTCGGTCAGATACCCCACCATTTCTTGACGCACGAGTAATAATTCAACTTCCAGAGCGTCTATTTCGACCTGTAGCTGACCCACGTTGATTTCGTCCTGCACCATAAACGTATCGACGTAGCGAGGAATATTCAGGTTGTAGTCGTTCTCGGCAATCTTTTCCGGCGTCACTACTGCACTATACCGCTCCACAGTCGCGTCGTCGCCCCGCCGAAACGCCTGGTACGTGTCCACAACCCGACTGATGTCGGCATCACGCAGGTGGTTTTGCCGCTTACCCGGCTCAAAATCGCGACTGGCATCAATAAAGAGGATGTCAGTCTGCGATCTGTTCTTCCGGAATATTAGGATAGCAGCCGGAATGCTGGTACCAAAGAAGAGGTTGGCGGGTAGACCAATTACCGCATCGAGCAGGTTAGCTTCCATGAGTTTCCGGCGAATTAACCCCTCGCTGCTACCTCGGAACAGTACACCATGAGGCACAATGACACCTACCTGCCCCTGCTCGTTGGCCGAGGCAATCATGTGCAGGATAAAAGCATAATCGCCCTTAGTCTTGGGGGGAACGCCCCAATTCCTAAATCGGCCGTAGGCATCACCGGCGGCCCGCTCGTGCCCCCACTTATCAAGCGAAAACGGCGGGTTGGCCACCACCACATCGAACTTCATCAGCGCATCACCCGCTTTATGTTTGGGGTTATTAATGGTATCGCCGAGTTCAATCCGAGCCGCGTCCAGTTCATGTAGGAACATGTTCATCTTGCTCAGCGCGCGGGTTTCACTGTTGCTCTCCTGTCCGTAGATGGCAAAATCGCGCGAGGGTGTGCCGTCGTCGTTATGGACCTCTTCGGCCACCGTAATCAGCAAAGAACCGGAGCCGCAGGTAGGGTCATATATACGGTTACCGGGTTTAGGTGCAATCAGTTTAGCCAGCAGTACACTAACCGCGTGGGGCGTGTAAAACTCCCCGCCCTTTTTGCCCGATCCTTCCGCAAATCGTTCAATGAGAAACATATAGGCGTTACCTATTATGTCATCCTTGCCAACCACGGAAGGCCTGAAGTTTAACTTCGGGTTCTGGAAATCGGAAATCAGGTTTTTCAGCCGACGGTTACGGTCGATAGATTCACCAAGGTTCGCTTCAGAATTAAAGTCAACTCCCCGAAACACACCCTCCAGCTTGACCTTATTGTCTTCCTCAATACGTTCCAGCGCTTTGTTGATGATGGCCCCAATGTCTTCCTTGTTTTTATTGGCAGCAATATAATCGAAGGTGCAGGTTTCGTGCAGCACAAACCGCTCGCGGCTCAGCTTCCGGCTAATCAGCTCGTCGTCGTTGCCATAACGGGCCAGGAGTTCATCGTACTTGTCTTTCCAATAGTCACTGAGGTACTTGACAAACATCATGACCAGGATATACTGCTTATAGGAAGAACTGTCAATAGCCCCTCGGAATGAGTCGCAGGCACTCCACAGAGTTTGGTTGATTTCGTCCTGAGTGGGTCGGTAAATCGGTAGTTGGTTGTTCATGATGACAGATTTGTCGTGTTAGATTGATCAATTAAATATTCCAGTTCGCAGTCGCGCTTAGTTTGCCGCTTTTGGGCTATTTGTATGGTAAGGTCATGTTCCCTAGCCGTGAGCCGCGCCAGTGACCCCATCATTTGTTGTTGTTTGAGTGGAGGTAAGGGAACTGGCAGCGTTTGAAGAACAGATAATGGTACCGCCATTATAGTAGCGCTTCGTTCTTTTCCCATCTCAAACCAACTCTGTGCTTTTGATTGGTTCAAGTACCAATGCAAGTAATCACTGTCAACTAGAGTTGGATTGGGCCGAATTACAAAAAATGCGGCTGAAGCTACAGCTTTGGGGTACATCGTATCAAAACGAATGGCAAGGGTACGTTGTCCTTTAGATAACATTAGTATGTCACCCGGTTGCAGGAAGTGCCGTTCGTCAATCTTGTTTAAAGTTGTAAAACCCTGCACCTGATGTATAGAAAGGGAAGTCTCGCTAACATCCTTCATTTGCAGTACAGCAATTGATCCCTTCGAGGTAATCATTCCAGGCTGACGAAATGAGTACCCATTAAATATGACAGAAAGGTTTTCTAAAGGCTGTTTCATGTACATAATACAATTATGTGCATGAAACCGTTCTTTCTTCACGAATATTTTTAGAATAATTTTATTATGTATTAAATTCAATAATATTTAGATCCACAAAATTCGTTGTGAATTTAAACTCAATAATGCAAACCAATAAGATGGTAGCTACATTAAGACATCGGTTTGCAGGGTATATATGATTTTTCGGACAACAAGCAGCCCTCCAATGATTTATTCTGGATATGCCAAAGAATCCTTCCTTGGTAGGTAAGGTAAAACGTCAATGGCAAACGTCGGTAAGATCGCTTGATAGTGGATTGACCAAATCGTGAAAAAATTTATAAGGCAATAATTACCTTAATAACAGCGACGATTGCCCTGCTGTAGAATCAAGTGCTGAGGGCGTCCAAATAGAAGAGCGTGTAAATGGTGTTAGACGTGGAGGACAGGCTCCCCCACTCTCTGAACCGTTCAGTAAAACCTCACAGAGTCCCAAAACGATGAACCATTAAACTGAACGGTTTTATTGAACGCAAAAAGGCCTGTATTTGACTACCTCCCCCCACCCGATCACCGTTCAGAAAAACGTCCAATTCTGGCTGGGGCTAGCCAGTATGGAAATGGGGAGCGAAACAGACTTTTTATCCCCTTTCCAACCGACTGTACCGAAAGAATCACTTCACCAAAAATCCGCGTCCGTAGAATAAGGACGCGGATTTTTGGTGCTAATTATTTTGCTGATACAATCACCAGTATTGGATTGACGACACTGGTTCTACACGCCCGGCTGGCCCAATATAAAGCATCCTACGGATGCTACGACTCCATCAACACAATGCAACAATACAATTCTATGTCGGCTTGTTTGGGTAGCTAATTCTGGAACGTGTGCTTCTCTGTTAGTGCCTAGTTTATCCCCATTTGATTCTACTTCTTCAACCACCCCCAACATAATGGGGATAGCCAACGTAACGGCTCCAAAATAATAGACTTCACTGAGATAAGTTGCTAATGACGGCCATCCGATCTTCTCTAAAAAGCCACCTGCTGCCTGCAAACGCCGATTTTCCTGATTAATTAACTTTCTGTTTCGCACTGGCATACGCTTTGGCATTAAATCGACGTCGACGTCATCCAATGACCCGTCGACGGGCTGCATTCCTTAATCATCTACGCATTTAATCTGAATCGCCTATGCCGACTACATCCAACCTAGCCGTTGTTCAGGCCATCTACCAGGCCGTTGCCCGAAACGACCTGCCCACCGTCCTGCAATCGCTCGACGAAAACGTCGTCGCCCATCAGGCGGATTCACTGCCCTACGGCGGCACCTACCAGGGGCACGACGGCTTCATGCAGATGGGAACCGCCATCTTCGATACCTGGGCCGATTTTCAGACCCAACCCAGTGCGTTTCTCCAGGACGGTGAGTTCGTTATCGTTCAGGCCGTCATGCGGGGCAAAGCCCGTCAGAGCGGTCGGCCACTCGATATGCCGCTGACCGAAATCTGGCGATTACAGAACGGCAATGTGGTCGAGATTACACCCTTTTACTGGGATACAGCCGCTACGGTTCAATTACTTCATCCGGCACCGCTGACCACGTAATTTCCCGGTTCAGCCAGTCAGCAACGGCTTTTCCGCTTACGCTATTGCCTTACTCAGTACGAATTGTTAACTAAAAAACCCCAATCAACATGGTTGTTCAATTTAAGGATTATGCCGACCGCTACCCCAATCTGAAGATGGAGCGTCGCAACGGCATTTTGCAGGTAACCCTGCACGAAGAAGGTGACTCTTTTTACATCACCGACGAGTCGCACCGCGACCTGGGCTACGCCTTCGCCGACATCGGTGCCGACCGCGAAAACAAGGTCGTTATTCTCACCGGGGCAGGGGAGAGTTTCATGGCCGGTGCCCGCTTTAAAGACCCGGCAGCGTTGATTTCCCCCATCGGCGTCGATACGCTCTACTGGGAAGGACGGCAACTGCTGCTCAACCTGCTCGACATCGAAGTGCCCGTTATTGCCGCTGTCAACGGGCCGGTTCATATCCATTCCGATGTGCCCCTGCTGTGCGACATGGTCCTGGGGTCGGAAACGGCCACTTTTCAGGATGGCGGGCATTTCACCAGCGGACTGGTGCCCGCCGATGGGTTGCAGGTGATCTGGCCTTTGGTCATTGGCCTGACCAGGGCCAAATACTTTCTGCTGACGGGGCAGACTCTGACGGCCCATGAAGCCAAAAAGTACGGGGCCGTCAACGAGGTGCTGCCCGCCGACCAACTACTGGCCAGGGCCTGGGAACATGCTGAAAAACTGGCTGCGCTGCCCAACCTGACCCGGCGCTACACCCGCGTGGTGGTCACTCAGCGGCTGAAAGGCGAAATGCTGGCTGGAACGGGCTATGGCCTGGCACTGGAAGGACTGGCGATGGTCGATCTGAATTATCAATAGGGCGAGGCCCTCCGCTGACAAGCCAACAAACAACATACTATCCGTTAATTCATCCAATATCTCATGAAAAGCACATTCGAAGCGTATAAGGACAAATATGAGTTTCTCGATATGGAGCGCCGGGATGGCATTCTCCAGGTAAAACTCACCACCAACAGCGGTCCGTGGGTGTTCACCAATGGCGCCCACAGCGGTCTGGGTTTCGCCTTCGCCGACATTGCCGCCGACCGGGGCAATAAAGTGGTCATCATCTCCGGCACGGGCGACGTGTTCTGCAACAGTGCCGTCGATAGTGAGGTGGGGTATATTTTCACCCACATGACCCCGCAGCAGGTAGACGAATGGTACTGGGACGGCAAGCGGTTCCTGGCCGGGCTGCTCAAGATCGAAGTGCCCGTCATTACGGCCATCAACGGACCCGCTACCATCCACGGAGAAATTTTTATGGGTGGGGATATTATCCTGGCTTCCGAAAACGCCACCTTTCAGGATGCCACCCACATCCCGACGGGTAATGTGCCGGGGGGCGATACGCAGGTGATCTGGGAGGAAATTCTGGGGCCGGTGCGCCACCGCTATTTTCAGTTCGCGGGTCAGACGCTGAACGCCCAGGAAGCCCTCGAATTCGGGGTGGTCAATGAAGTGTTGCCGCTGGAAAAACTGATGCCCCGGGCCTGGGAACACGCCGAAAAACTGATCGAGCTGCCCACCCTGACGCTCCGTTACTCGCGCATTGCCATGAACCAGCGGCTGCGGAAGCTAGTGCTCAACGAAGCCGGTGCGGGTATGGCCTACTTAGGCGTTTCGCTGTTGGAAAATTACGGTCAGTTTAAGGAGCCGGTGGCCTGACATTGACCACCCTCTGCTGATACAATCAGGCAAACTTCTCTTTCAAACAAACCCGTTTATTCGGTTAAATCAACTCAATTATGGCAACGCTGAGCGAATACGCCACTAAATACCCTTTTTTAAAGATGGAACGCCAGGATGGCATTCTGGAAGTGACTTTCCACGACAACGGGGGGCCGCTGGTGGTTACCGATGCCTTGCATGCGACACTGGGTTACGCCTGGAATGACATCGGTTCGGACCGCGACAATAAAGTCATTATTCTGACCGGTACGGGCGATGTGTTCTGCACCGGTACGCGCCCTACGGACCCCAAGGCCTTTACCACCCCCGATGGGCTGAGCCGGGGGTCCCGCGATGGCCGCAACATGTTTGCTAATCTCCTCGATATTGAGGCTCCGGTCATTGCCGCTGTCAACGGGCCAGCCCACGTTCACGGCGATCTGATGGTGGTCAATGACATCGTTCTGGCCGCCGAACACGCCACATTTCAGGACTTTCACGTCGCGGCCCGCATGGTGATCGGCGGCATCGCGCAGGTCATCTGGCAGGAAGTACTCGGCCTGGTGCGTGGGAAGTACTTTCTGCTGACGGGACAGGTGCTGACGGCTCAGCAGGCCCTGGACTTTGGCGTGGTCAACGAAGTGCTGCCCAAAGAGAAGCTCCTCCCCCGGGCGCGGGAACTGGCCCGGATGATGGTGCAGCAGCCCCCGCTGACGCTCCGCCACACGCGGATTGCCCTCAACCAGCGTTTCCGGCAGCGTTTCCTCGAAGAGGGAGGCTACGGCTATACGCTCATCGGGTTGGGTTTGATGGACCAGGTGACGCAGGCGCAGGCTCAACCGGCCTGAACTGCCTGGCGTAGACCGCCCACCAGACGATACCCTTCGTCCGACCCACCTTATTGCGAGTGGGTATCGTCTGGCTTTTTATAACTTACCGTGGAGATTGATTGAGCTAACTATTTAACCTGACACCGTATGATTTTAGTAACTGCTACCCTCAACCTGAAACCCGGCCATCAGTCTGCTTTGAACAGGCTGGTGACCGCCCTGATCGCCGAATCCCGGCGCGATCCGGGCTGCTTCAGCTACGAACTCTATGCCAAGCCTGACCAGCCTGACCTATTTCTGCTACTAGAAGAATGGCAGGACCTGCCGGCCCTGGAAAACCATTTCCAGCAGCCGCATTTCAACGCCTTCGCCGTTGACGCGCAACCGCACTTGACCAGTGCTCCGCTGATCCGCCAGTTCACGACGCTGGCCGATTAAACACACGCACGGGCCTACACGTGACTATCCGGTTGGCATTGCCTGGACGGAACCCGCTTGCTCCTGAATGAAGAACTCGCGTTTGATGCCTAACTTTTTCATGCGGGCTTCCAGCGTAGTGGCTTTGATTTTGAGGAGCTGAGCCGCTCCGCCCGCGCCCCGAATGCGACCGTTGCAGTAGCGCAGCGTATTCATAATCAACTCCCGCTCCCCGTCGGCGTAGGATTTAAGCTGAAAGGCCGGGTTAAGGATAAGCGTGGGCGCTTCTTCCGGGCGTTTCCGAAGGGACAGGTTTTTGATGGTTCCCCCCACCGATTCAATAGCGGCCCGTTCGATGACGTGCTCCAACTCGCGGATGTTGCCTGGCCAGTGATAAGACTGCATCTCGTTGATTGCCCCGTTAGATAAACCCGTGATGGATTTGCCTAATTTCTTGGATAGCTTCTGGCTAAAGTGAATGGCCAGCAGCGGAATGTCTTCCTTGCGCTCACGCAGAGGGGGGAGTTTGATGGGGTACACGTTGAGCCGAAAGTATAAGTCCGAACGGAACCGACCTTCGGCGACTTCTTTCTCCAGGTTCCTGTTGGTAGCCGCCAGCACCCGCACGTCGGTCTGGATTACCTTGTTGGAACCTAAGCGTTCGATTTCTTTTTCCTGGATTGCCCGCAGCAGCTTGGCCTGCAGTTCCAGGGGTAACTCGCCGATTTCGTCCAGGAAAATGGTGCTTTCGTGGGCCAGTTCAAACTTGCCGATTCGCCGGTCGATGGCACCCGTGAACGCCCCTTTTTCGTGACCGAACAACTCGGATTCGATCAGTTGAGCGGGTAGGGCGGCACAGTTAATCTTGATGAGCGGCTTGGCGTGACGGGGTGAAGCCTGGTGAATGGCCCGGGCGACGAGTTCTTTGCCCGTGCCGGTCTCGCCCAGAATCAGCACCGTTGAACTCATGGGTCCCACCCGGCTCACCTTCTCAAACACCTCCCGCAGGACCTGGCTGGTGCCCACGATTTCCTCGAAACGGTAGTTGGTGCGTACTTCTTCCTGTAGGTAGGTGTTTTCCTGCTTGAGTTGCTTGGAGAGCACTTCCACCTCTTCGTAGGCCAGCAGCCGGTCGAGCGTCAGGGCGATGGCCTGGCGCACTTTACAGAGTTGGTCGAGGTGACGGGGCCGATACCCCTCCGGGTCCCGGCAGTAGAGGGAAAGCAGGAAGCAGCCGCCCCGTGTAAGCGGTATGGGCAGCATGAGGTGGCTTTGCAACCGGAAGGTTTGGCTAATGATTCGGTTTAGCTCGTGTTGCCGACAATACTGCTTAAAGTCTGCCCCGTTCAGCAGCAGCGGCTGGGTAACGTCAGTCTGCTGACTGATCTGGGCATATCGTTCGGGGCTCAGGCCACTAAGCCGACAAAAATCCATTTCGGCTCCGGTCTGGTATTCATCGGGTCCGGTCCGGTAGAAACTAAAATTCTGGCGCATTTGGGCACCGCTTTCCAGGCCTACGATGGCGTAGTCAAACGGAACATGGGGTTGGATGGCCTTCGCCAGCGCCAGCAGTTTATCGCCCCAGGTCTGCGTGTCGGTTAAGGCATCGGTCACGGCTAATTGCAGGGTCTTTTCCCGCGCCCGCTGGAGAATCTCCTCGTTCGCCAGAATGTTGGCTACGGCCACGGCAATCTGATTGGCGACCATCTCATAAAACCCAAAGTGCTGGGGACCAAAGAAGCCAGCGCGGGTTGAAAACACGTGAAACGTGCCAATAACGCGGCCTCCGTAACGTAGAGGGGTAATCATGGACTGGCGAATCCCCATGCGAATCATAATTGGAAAGCCCGGATAATGAGGATACTGACGAGCCTCCTGCACTGGGTCGAGCAGATAGACGGTGGGCCAGGCCAGTATCTTCTCAAAAGGCGATCCGGCAATGGGGAACCGCTGACGGGTTAGGTCCTGGTAATCGGCATCGTCGCTAATCATCCGGGAAGTATTCCGCAAAAAAATGCCAATGGTCTCGTCGCTGGGGTCGATGGCAAAAATCTGAGCCGCTTCGTCAAACCCTAAAATGGGCCGCACGGTTTCGGTGATGACCCGAAACAGGTCATCCTTATCGCGGATGGTGGCAATGGCCGTCGAGATAGCCAGCAGGTTTGCCTTCTCGCGCTCGCGCTGGAGAATTTCCTCATTGGCCAGAACATTAGCCACCGCCACGGCCACCTGATCAGCTAAATTACTGTAGAGCGGTAACTGGGTTTGCCTAAAGCGTCCTGACTGGCAGCTATGCAGCACAAGCGTACCCAGGAGTTGATTTCGGTAGTACAAAGGCATGTATAGCCCTTCCACCAAGCCGTTGTCCCGGGCAATTCTCAGCCCGAGATCATTTGGATAGTGGGCCTCCCAGTAGGCTCTGGTCCTGATTTCGGGCTGTTCGTAGGTGACTATTTCTTCATAGGGGCTCCCGTCTACCGGAAGTCGTTCACGCAGCAGGTGCTGGTAATCAGGCAGGTTATTTTTTGGGGGGGGGAGGTGGTTATAGATATAGCGTCGGGTCTGAAGTGACTTATCGTACAGAACGACTAACGCTTCATCAAACGGTAACTGGTTATTGAGCTGATGAATGAACCGATTGAACAAGTCTTCCTGATTGCGGATGGTCGACAACTGTTGCGAAATAGAGAGGAGTAGTGACTTCTCCTGTTCCCGCTCTCGAATTTCCTCATTGGCCAGAATGTTGGCTACCGCTACGGCAATCTGGTCAGCAATGGCCTGGAATAACGGAAAATGGGATGGGGCATAAAACCCGTGCTGTTTACTACTAAAAACGAGCAGCCCAATTTTCTGACCGCCATAAAATAAGGGGCCGCTTATCGTTTGCTGAAGGCCAAACTGAAGGGCTTCTTCAAACTGAAAATTGGCTGGCATCTGCTTCACGAGTTCAGCAATCTCGTGAAGTTCAATAGTGTTGGCATGAATGCCTATGTCAGGCGGAAGATCACGGAGCGGAAATGGTCCCAGTTTGCCTTCCGCCGTCAATTGAATTTGCAGGGCATCGGGCATTACCTCGGCATCCGTCCATTCGTATAGATTCTCGCCCTGGCGGTCCAGCACGTATAGACCAGCATTGTCATAGGGTAACACCGCTCTAATTGTTTGATAAATAACGTTCAATAATTGTTTGGGTTGTTGTACAGTGGCCATGTCCCGGTTAATGGCCAGCAGGGTTGTCTTTTCCCGTTCTCTCTGGAGAATCTCCTCATTGGCCAGGATGTTAGCTACGGCTACGGCAATCTGATCGGCAATGGCCTGAAATAACGTATGGTCGGTGGTTGCCAGGTAACCCGCCTGTTTGCTGTTCAGGTTGAAACTGCCCAGCAACTGACCGCCCGTTTTCAGCGTGGTAAAGAGACATTCTTTTTGGCCATCCTCGATTTCTATGGGCAGATAAACGGCGTCGGGCCACTGGGCGGCCAATTCGTCGGTCAACGCAATGAGTAGCGGCTGGCCCTGCACTTCTACGCACTCAATCACATGTTCCAGCAGGGTACCCGGGTAATCCATCCGTGCCAATTGCTGCATGTGCAATACTGCATTGACTGGTGAATCAGATAAACCTGGCGTTCCGGCACTCCAATCAGTAACGTGCTGTTTATCAGAATCTAAGATGGCTAAGCCCAAATCATCGAACTGAAATACCGGCTGAACGAGGTCGAAGATGGTTCGCAGTAATGTCACTTTATCGTTGACCGCAGCAATGGCCTGGGTTATCTTTAGTAAAACGTCCTTCTCCTGTTCACGGCGGAGAATCTCTTCATTGGCCAGGATGTTGGCTACGGCCACCCCCACCTGATGGTTTACTTGCTGAAAGAACGGTAACTGATCTTCCCGGAAGTGGCCTCTTTCGAGCGAATTAAGGGCAAAAACACCCAGGTCGTCTCCATCTACCTGGAGTAAAGCCATCATGGATTCCTGATAGCCAGTCTGGTCGATGACCGATGCCTGCTGGTAGTCCTGCCAACCCGGTATCGGCTCCTTGTAGTCATGCAGGAGTGCCCCCTGCCCTGCCCGCAACCGGGCAAACATGATTTCCCAAACCGAACCCTGATACGGAACCGTAGCCGCCTGCTGTTCAGCCAAACTAAAATTGGCTTCGGAAGGGCTTAGGGTAGGCATACTCACGGTCCAGTCTTCCAGCGTCGTTTTATCGGGATTGAAGACAAACAGACCGCAATCATAGAAGCCGAAGGCCGGTTGAAGCTGCTCGATGAGCAGTCGCAGGAGGGGTTCCTTTTGGCGGACGGTGGCAATCGTCCGGCTTAGGGTCAATAAGGTTTGTACAGTCAGGGTGTCCATAGGCTTGTCCTCCTTGCAAGTTCAGTACCAGGTGACGATCAGGCTTTGCTGGACGAAATTAACCATTTTCCAGACGCCTGACTCCACTATATTGGATTTGTACGACCCATCAGTTCCAAAATAATGGAGCGACAAACCGGATAACCCGCCTGCACTGGTTGATTTTCCGGTTGAATCTTCTTTCCTGAAGGCTTGAACAGACTTTCTGTTCTCGTTAATCCGCCGACGGTGGACTGGCACGGCGTTTGGCCTCAACGCCCATGAAACACAGAATCGTTGCTATTGATCAACCTCAATTAACCCGTCCATGAAAACTGAATTAGACATCGCTCAGCGAACGAAACACCAAACCGAGGTGTACCGAACGGATCGGCTGGTGGGTAAAGCCAAACGCTACATCGAGGACCTGCGCGCTCAGCAGTACCTGAGCCAGCCCCTGTATGAGCGCGTTTGCCAAACGGTCAACGATTGCAAAACGGTGCTCGACAAGCTGGATCTGCCCCCTGAACACCGGCAGATCGTCTTATTAGCCGCCTGGTTTCGGTATGCGGGCTACCCCAACAATCCCCGCAACCCGATGGCCGAAAGCATCCGGGTAACGCACCAGTTTCTGGCCGAGTACGAACTCCCCGAGGAAACTACCAACGGCGTCATCGACTGCATTCGGGCGACGTTCTATCCCAACCTGCCTCACAATCAATTGACCAAAATCAGTCACGATGGCGTGTATTTGTTCCTGGCCAGCAAAGAGAATCCCGGTGAGCGGTATCGTGCGGAACTGCAAAGTGTGATGGGTCAGCCCTTCGCTGATGCCGAGTGGGCGCACTACTGGATTCAGTTGTACCGACAGCATCCGTACTACCTCAGCCGGGTGCAAAAGCGGCATGGCAAGCGACACAACAAAAATCTGCGGCAGGCCGAAAATCAGTTAGCCGCCCTCCAGACCCAGTCCGGCGAATCGACCCTGTTAATTGCCGTAAGAAGCGATGCCGAGGCCCGGTTGACCGACCGGGAAAAAGAAGACCTGTACAAGCTGGCCTCCCGCAACTACGTAGACCTGATCAGCGTCGCCGACCGGAAAGCGGCCCTGCTGATCAACGTCAATTCGATCATCATCAGCATTGTCGTGGCCGTGCTGGTGCGGCACTTAGACCAGTACGAAGGCTTGTTGCTGCCCACCATACTGCTGCTGCTGGTCTGCGGCTTGACCGTCATCTTTGCCGTGCTGGCTTCGGCCCCCCGCAGCCAGCCGATTCCGACCGATTCCACCGAAGGCGATTCGCCCACCTTCTTTTTCGGCAGCTACGACTACACTGATCCCGCTTTTACCCATGCCCGCTGGGAAGACTATTACACGGGCGTTCGGGTGCTGATGAACCGCGACAAGACCGATGTGTTTCGGGAGATGCTGCGGGAAACCTACCAGGTTCGCAAACTGCTGGCCTACAAATTCCGCTACTTAGCCATTTCCTACCGGCTGTTCGTCATCGGCTTAGCGGCTACGCTGCTGGCCTACATCACGGCCGCCCTGCTGGGCGCATAAAGTCCCGCCCGCCCTTTCATCAACGCTCTTTCCTTCACCCAAATACGGCTCCACCATGTTTCCTGCTGATCCCGACCGCCACCCGCTAAGCCGCTGTTTCCGGCAACTCCTGAGCCTGACGCCCGAGCAATTGGACGAACCCGCGTCCGACCCGCTGGAGGCTACTCTGGCCGACCTGATTCATATTATCCGTACCGGCTCCGACCCCGCGAATGGCCGACCGGTCGCGGCTGCTAAACGACGGCATCGCTGGTTCCGCTGGCTGTGGATCGGCTTGCTGACTGTTAGTTTCTGGGGTACGGCTAAGCCGATCCGGGCCGCGTCGAAAGGCTATAACGCACCGGCCAGTCTAACGTCAGCAACCGGGTTGGTGGATTCAGCGAGGGGCCAACGACCCGACTCCGTTACCGTGTGTGCCACCCGGCAGTACACGACTCGTGGGCTGATGACCCTCTTGTTTGGTCACCACTACCGGGCCGTCTGGTCGGCACCCGTGCGCCTGCCCGTACTCGATGTAAGGCGCGAGGCCGGTGGGCTGACGCCCCTGGAGAAGGGCGGGGGTATGCAAACGCTGTCGTTACGGCTACAAGGGGCCGATGGCAATCAGTATGACCTCCGGTCGATCAACAAAAACACAAAAAATCTGCTCCCCGCCAATTTCCAGCATACCTTACCGGCCTATATCCTGCAGGACCAGATATCGGCTTCCCATCCCTACGGTGCCCTGGTGGTACCGCCACTGGCTCAGGCCGCAGGTATTCTGCACACCACGCCCCACTTGGTCTGGATACCAGCCGACACCGCCCTGGGCCCGTTTCGGACCACCTTCGGCGAAACCGTAGCTCTGCTGGAAGAACGGCCCGAAAGCGATGCCCGGAACATAGCCCGCTTCGGGGGTGCCCACCGGATTGTGAACACCCGGCAGGTGTTTGCCAAATGCCGACAGGACCACCGGCACCGGGTCGACGGGCGGGCCTTCGTGCGGGCGCGGCTTTTTGATATGTGGCTGGGCGACTGGGACCGTCACGAAGACCAGTGGCGGTGGGCGGCTATCGAAACGCCTGCGGGGGTCGTTTACCGGCCCATTCCCCGCGACCGGGACCAGGTCTTTGCGCGCTACGATGGGCTGATTCCGTACCTGGGCACTCGCAAGTGGGGCAGCCGACGCTTCCAAAGCTTCAACGCGCAGATCACCGACGTGGTGGGGCTGGGCTTCAACGCCCGGCGGGTCGACCGGCTCTTTCTAACGGAATTGACCCAGGCCGACTGGGAAGCCGTTGCCGATAGCCTGCAAGCCTGCCTGACCGACTCGTTGATTGAGCAGGCGGTGCGCCAATGGCCTGATAGCGTCTATCAACTGCACGGTGAATCCATTAGTGCCAAGCTCAAAAGCCGACGGAACGGATTACGGCAAACGGCCATCGCTTACTACCGCGTGCTGGCCCGGCAGGTAACCATCGTGGGGACCGTCGGCGCCGAGCAGGTTGTGGTTGATCACCCCGATAAGCACCACACGCGGGTAATTATGTGTAGCGGTGATCGGGGTTCGTCGCCCACAACGCCCCGGTACGCACGCACCTTCGACAACCGTCAGACGCGCAACCTCACGCTCTACGGCTGGGATGGCAACGACCGCTTTGTCCTGAAGGGGTCGGGCCGGAAAAGCCCCCAGCTTCGCGTCGTGGGCGGTCCCGGCAGCGATACGATTAGGGATGAATCCGCCGGGCGGGGCCTGCTGCGCCGACACCGTATCTATGACTCCCGGCAGGGCACCATCCTGTCGGCAGGCCCCCAAACCGTCAATCGACTGGCAGACCGGCCCGGCGTTAACCACTATGATTCGCTGTTCGAGTACGATCACGTCCGACCCGCCCTGGCCCCCGGTTATAACGTCGACGACGGGTTGTTTCTTGGCGGTGGGGTCGCCATCACCCACCACGGCTTTCGCCGACAGCCGGTTGCCTCGACGCATGTCCTGACGGGCAATTATGCGGTTCGCACCGGGGCGTATAATTTTCGCTACGCGGGCCAGTTTCGCCGGTTAATTGGCCCCTGGGACCTGGCCCTGCACGCGGAGATACGGGCACCCAACTACGTCTACAACTTTTATGGTCTGGGCAATGAGACCCTACAGGCCGATGAGGACCGACTGCCCGTCTCGCTGTACCGTTTCTACCAACTGCGCTTTAACCAGGTCCTGCTCGATCCGGCCCTGAGCCGGACGCTGGGGCGGCACGGTCAACTGCTGCTGGGCGCGTCGTATCAGCACACCCACGTCCGACCCAATACCGGGCGCTTCACTGGCGCACCGGATTCCGGGTTGACGCCCGACGATTTTAGGGCGAAACAGTACGTGGGTCTGCGGGCGGGATATAGTTTGGATCGGCGGGATAATCCCGTGCTAACCCGCCGGGGGATGCGAGCCAGCGTGACGCTGGGTGGATATCGCAGCCTGATAGACCAAAAGACCTTTGCATCGGTTCAGGGGGATGTGTCCGGCTACTGGCTGCTGAGTCGGCGAACACCGCTTGTGCTGGCACTCAGGCTTGGTGGCGGCACCAACCTGGGTCAATTCGATTTCTTTCAGGCGCAGACCCTGGGCGGCACAACGAACCTGCGGGGCTACCGGCGCACCCGGTTTTCGGGCCGCAGCACCCTCTACCAGAACACAGAACTACGGCTGCGCGTAGTGGAGTTCAATTCGTTTCTCACCCGGGGCTACGCGGGTGTGCTGGGCTTCTCGGACGTGGGCCGGGTATGGGCGGACAGCGAGCAATCCATCCGCTGGCACCTCGGTTATGGCGGTGGACTCTGGCTGGCCCCCTTCAACCTGGCCGTGATTACGCTGACGGGTGCCATATCGCGTGAGGGCATCCTGCCAAATCTCTACGTTGGTTTTTTCTTTTAAGGGGTCGCTTACTCATCGAACGAGGTAGTGTCTATGCCTCAACCTTAACGTATGGCCACGCACGGTACCTATCAGGATGTTTATTTCATCACGGTCGAGGATGATGGGTTTGAGCACCTGTTCTGCCTCTATGCCTACTTTTCCCGCCGACCATCGGCCAGCGGTCACTTCCTGACTTATGTGATGGTTCCCGAAAGCGATGACATCCTTTTCTTTGACTGCGCCCCTGACCTGAAAACGCTTCGAGCGCAACTGGACGAGGCCATTGGCCGGGCGGGTGAGCTGGTGTTCTGCTACCGCGATGAGCCAATTATGGCCTTTGAGTGGTACACGAATCAGTAGAGCGTTTGGGTGGGCTCTCAACCAGTCAGTTGGTACGGTCTGGTTGAGAGCTAAAATTTGAGTCAACCAATTAAATTGAACGGGGCCACTTGAGCGGTCTTCGCCCAAAGGCGAGTGATTTCACCAAAGTGAAACGTTGATGTAAGTAAATCAGGTATCAGTCGGTCAGGGTTTTCAGGTACGCAATACTCTGCGGCACCTGCGTGGCAATACTGGTACTTTCGTCTTCGATATAGTAGTGCTGAACGCCTGCTTTCTTAGCCACTTTCAGCACGGCTGGCAGGTTGATTTGCCCCGTACCCAGTGCCACGTCGTTCTCCACGGGCGTACCACCCGACAGATTCCCGGCTATGCCTTTGCGAAGGTCTTTCAGATGCATCAGTTTATACCGACTGCCGTATTTGGTCAGCAACGCCACCGGGTCATGCCCCGGAAAGACCGTCCACAGAATATCCAGCTCGAAACTGACGTACTGGGGGTCGGTCTGCTGCACAATGTAATCGTAGAGGGTTCCGTTGTCGTGTTTCTCAAACTCGAAACCATGATTGTGGTAGCAGAACGTGATGCTGTACTCCTCCTTCAGCCGTTTGCCAATCGTGTTGAAATCGGCCACGGTTTTCCTGGCCATGTCGAGGGTAAACGGCCCGCTGTGCGGAATCGACGCTACCCGCACGTATTGCGCCCCCAGCGCTTTGGCGTTCTGCCCCACGTCCTGCGTTTTGTTGAGGGCATCGCCGTAGCTCACGCCAAACGAGGAGCATTTCATGCCGCGTTCATCGAGGAGTGTACGCAACTCAGCGGCTGTTTTACCGAACAGATTCGAGAACTCCATGTCGGTAATGCCCAACGCTTTGATAGTGTCGAGCGTGGCGGCTACGTTTTTGGCAAAACTGTTCCGGTAGGTATACGATACCATACCGGGAGCTTGGGGAAATAACTTTTTTTGCGCCTGAGCCTGGGTCAGGCTTAGCAGGGTAATGAAAAGAACGAAGACTTTTTTCATGAGATTATTTACGATTTGGGATGTCGGAACGGTCCGCCGTCGCGGTGATAATTTGGGATACCGGAACCATAACCGCGACGGCGGACCGTTCCGACATCGTTTTACACCCGCACATTCCAGCTTTTATCGTACTCCCGGCCCCAAAGCTGCATGGCGTCTTTGTCGTTCAGGATATGGCCGTTGGTCGGATCGCAGTGGAGCGTCCGGCCGACCCGGTACGAAATGTTGCCTAACTGGGGCAGCAACGTCGATTTGTGGCCTTCCAGAATAGGCGCATTGATCTTCTCTGTTCCCCGAATGGCCTCGCAGAAATTGAGCAGGTGCTGGCCGTCCAGCAATTCCGTCGGGCTAACGGCATTTTTGGGGTCAAAGGGCGTGTTGTCGTTCACCTCCGAGACGAGTTTGTTCGCCTGATCAAAAACCTTGTAACTGTTGCTGCCCGGATAAACAATCGTGCCTTTGTCGCCGTAAAAAACCACCCCGCGTCCGCTGCCTTCGGAGTTGTAGCCGTTGCAGCTCCGGCCTTCCCAGGTGCAGGCGGTGTTGTTGGGAAAATTGAACGTAATGGTCTGGGTATCGGGGGTTTCCCAGTCGTCCTGAAAGGCAAACCGCCCCCCTGCCGAAACCACCTGATTCGGGTAATCGACGCCCAGCCCCCACCGGGCAACGTCCAGTTCGTGGGTGCCATTGTTGAGGGCTTCGCCCGTGCCCCAGTGCCAGAACCAGTGCCAGTTGTAATGCACCAGGTTATCCTTGAATTCCCGGCGGGGAGCCGGGCCTTGCCATAGGTCAAAATTCAGGTGTTGCGGCACGGCAGTCACCACGCCTTTGCCAATGGATTTCCGATTGTTGACGTACCAGCTACGGGCAAAATAGACCCGGCCAATTGCCCCGCCATGCAGTTTGGCAATCATGTCTTTCACGTTGTTGAACGTACGCCGTTGGCTCCCCATCTGCACCATTTTTTTGTACTTACCGGCGGCTTCTACCAGCATTTCGCCTTCGCGGGGGTTATGGCTGCATGGCTTCTCAACGTAGATGTTCTTGCCAGCCTGCAAGCCCAGAATGGCGGCCGGTGTGTGCCAATGGTCGGGGGCGGCAATGGCCAGCCCATCAAAATCTTTCTTTTCCAGCATCAGGCGGATATCGCTGAAGCCCTGCGGTTTTTTGCCGGTTAGTTTCTCCAGCTCGGTCAGGGTTTTGGCCAGTACGTTGGCATCGGGGTCGCAGACATAGGCGATCTCGACATTGGGCAGTTTGGCGAAGGTTTTGGCCAGGAAGGCGCCCCGGCTGTTGGTGCCCATGATGCCCAGCACGACTTTATCGTTGGGCGAACCGGTAAAAAAACCTCCGGCAGAGAGCGAAGGAGAGAGCAGCAGGCTGGTGCCCGCTACGGATGCCGTGCGGAGAAAATCACGGCGGTTTGTTTGGTCTGACATAAGAGTTGGTTTATTGGTTGGCAGGCTTAGCGATTATCCAACGCATGTAGTAGCGGTAAAAGAAGGTACTTAATACCCCGGATTTTGGGGAATCTTGGCATTAAGATTCGCGTCGATAAACTTCTGCGGAATGGGAAACAGCGCGTGCTGGGGCTGGATGTTGGGACCAGAGCGGGGGTTGTATTTCTTCACCCGCTCGACCAGTTTCCCCATCCGGCTAAGCGTTAGCCGCCGAAGTTCTTCCAGCATCAGTTCACGCGCCCGCTCATCCAGAATGTAATCGATAGAAACCTCCGCCAGCGTGGCGGGTTTAGCCTTAGCCCGGCTTCGTACCACATTAATATCGTCCAACGCTTTTTGCGTATCGCCCTTTAGCAGATACGCTTCGGCCCGATACAGGTAGGTTTCGGCCAGCCGCATCAGGTAATGTTCTTTAAATGTGCGGCCATACGTAGCACCGGCTAAAGCTTCTCCCTCGATTTTGCGGATATAGGGGTAGTACCAGTAGAGGGTGTCAATATCTTTAGCCGTGGCTGGATTTACTTTCTGTTTAAAGTATTTGGACGTTGGTTCGTTGTAGTAGAACTCACGGCGGATGTTATTCGATGAGTTACGAATATCTGACTTGTCGGCCCAGATGGTGTAGTTGAAATAATTCGTCGGGCGGTACCAGCCAACGGGTCTGCCCAGGCTATCAACAACCGCCATCGCCGTTTTGCCGTCCGGATCTTTTATGGCAAAGTAACGCGGTCCCCACGCCCGGATCATGCCATTGCCCCCACCTACCTTCGGGATTCCCCCCGGTGTCTGGTAATCGAACTGCATCGCCCAGATGGTTTCTTTGTTGCCCGACGTAGCGCGGTTCTGGTTATTGTCTTTGAACAGGTCCGAAAAAACGTCGCCCGGCTGGGTAGCGTATTTGCCAAAGCGGGTGGTCATCAACTGGTACTGTCCATCGTTAATGACGGCCGACGCGCTGGCAATTGCTTTGTCGTAGGCGGCTGTGCTGATATACAATTCGGCCAGTAAATGATCGGCAGCCGCTTTCACAATCCGACCGTCCTGGGTGGTACTTTTGGGCAACCACTGCGACGCGAATTCCAGATCAGCTACCGCGAACGCATACACCTCCTTGCGGGGGGTACGCACAAAATCGAGCACGGGCTGGGTGGCTACTTTATCCACAATGGGCACATCACCGTAGAGGTTCGCCAGTACGTTGTAGGCATAGGCGCGAAAGAACCGCGCTTCGGCAATGACCGCGTTTTTCTCGGCCTCGTCTTTCCAGACTGCCGTGGGTCGGTTGGCGTAGTCGATAATCGTATTCGCGCGGGGAATAATGGTCTGGTAGGCCCATTCCCAGTGGTAGTTAACGGCGGTTAAGCTGGGCGTGAGCCAGATTCGGTAATCCTTGAACATATTCTGGGCCGGGTCGCCGGTGCTGCCCACATCGGTACCGATCTGAAAATCCCAGATGTTGGTGCCATCGCCCACGTTATCGTTCAGGAAATAAGCCTCCCGAAGCCCGGCGTGTAACGAGGTAATGTACGTATCAAATCCAGCCTTGTTGGTCAACACCGACTGCGGAGACAGGAAGTCTTTGGGCACCTCCTTGAGCACGTCGTCTTTGCAGGCCGTGTTCAGGCCCAGCAGTACCAGCAGCCAAAGCCCTTTCTGTAGGGTACGGGCGCATGAAGTCAGTAAGTAAGAATGCATTGGTTCAGGAATTTATGAATAAGCGGGTAGTACGCGCTTCGTTCGTGAGTTAGAAACTTAGATTAATGCCCGCCGTAATGGTACGGGCCAGGGGGTAACTGCGCCGGGCATCGGTTGAGTTCACCCCCACTTCGGGGTCAAAACCGAGCCAATTGGTGAACGTGTAGAGGTTTTTACCACTGATATACGCACTCAGATTACCCAGTTTCAGGGATTTGACCAGCGCACCCGGAAACTGATAGGTCAGGTTCACGTCCTGAATTCGGACGAAATCCCGGCTCTGGTAGTAGCCGTGCCCCACGGGATTGGTATAGGTCAGGGAAGGCCGGGTGTTGGACTGATTCTCCGGGGTCCACCAGTCGGCGTCGAGGCCGTTAAACGAGCGGGACGGATAGTTGATATTCCCGTTGGTTTCCAGCAGCGGCAACGATTGCGACCAGCCCTGCATAGCGTTAATGAATACCGTCAGTGACAGGCCGCCATACCGGAACGTATTGCCAATTCCCCAGCGGTATTTGGGTTGTTGCTGGCTGATCACAGACCGATCCGTCGGGTCTATTTTTCCATCCCCGTTGATGTCCTTGATTCGGTAGAAACCCGCTTTGTAGCCCGTCGGTAGTTCATCGCCCACCTGATAAACACCATTCAAGGTATAGTCGTAATTGACGCTGATGGGCTGCCCGATAAACCAGCGGTTGCCCAGGTCATCATCTTCCCGGCCATCGCCATTGGTGTCACTGCCGTACAGATGGGTAATCCGATTGCGATTACTGGAGAAAACAGCGTTGCTGCTCCACTCGAATTTCCCCCGCCGGAAGTTGACTGAGTTGAGGGATAGTTCAAACCCCTGGTTGTTGGTAGCTCCCAGATTGGTGGTTACCCCGGCGAAGCCCGTCGGGCTGGGCAATTGCCGGTACAACAGCAGGTCTTTGGTATCCATGTTATAGTACTCAACCGTACCGCCGAGCCGCCCTTTGAACAACTCAAAATCCACGGCAACGTTGGTGGAGGTCGTCGTTTCCCAGGTCAGGTCCGAGTTTTCCATAGAGGCCGTATAGACCCCCGTGTTGGTCGCACCACCATCGCCAAAGAGGTACTGGACCGTACCCGCCCGGCTCAGCGACTGATAGGGACTGATGGCCTGATTGCCGACCGAGCCATACGAAAGCCGCACTTTCAGCAGATTGACGAACGAAAGCGATTTGATAAAGGACTCGTCCGACGCTACCCAGGCCAGCGCTGCCGACGGAAACGTACCAAATTTCTGGTTCGTCCCAAAAACCGACGTGCCATCCCGGCGGGCGGTCAGGGTTAATAAATAGCGATCCCGGAATCGGTAATTCACCCGCAACATGGACGAAATACCGTCCTGGGCCTGTGCGTTGGAGACCGTCTGCTGCACCTGCGCCAGATTAAGATTATCCCAACTCAGCACATCGGTAAAAAACGTGGCGCCACTGGCCGTCGTCGATTCCCAGCCCCGGTGATTACGACCGTACAGGGCCGTTACGTCGAGGCTGTGGTTTTCATTGATTTGTTTGGAATAGGTCAGGATATTTTCCAGCACCCAGTCCAGGTCTTCGCGGTTGTATTTGCTGGCGGTTCCCCGGTTGTTGATGCCGTTCCTTTGGTAAATCGGCGACGAGTTGTAGTTGTGCTCCCAGCGGTAGTTGGGCGAATAATTGACCCGATAAGTCAGCCCTTTCAGAAACGGCGCATCGACAATGGCGTAGAAGTTGGCAAACAGATTATGGTTAACTTCTTCGTTTTTGTTCAGTTTGGCATAAAACAGCGGATTGACCGATAACTGATCGTCGGACGGATAGGGCACCAAATCCGTTTTAGCCGCATCATAATACAGTTTTCCGTATGGACTCAGGTAATAACCCCCATACAGATCGGCTTCCTGACCCGACAGGTTCCGTTTCGCGTAGAGCGAGCTAACTCCTACCTTCAGCCACGGACTGATGGTGTTTTCCAGATTGAGCCGCAACGACGTCCGGCTGGCATTATCGTTGTAAATCAACCCCTTCTCGTACACCTGTGCCCCCGAAAACAGGTAACTCGTTCGCTCGGTTCGGCCCGAAATACCCAGGTTGTAGGACTGCACCGACCCTTGCTGCGAGACCACATCAAGCGGGTCGACGCTCTGGCTGTTTTTATAATTATCCACTTCGGAATTTTGCAGGTAACTGGCCACCTGGGTGGGGTCGGAGGTTTGCCCGTTCTGTTTGCGAAAATCCAGCAGCCGTTGCACGTAGCGGTCGGGGCTGAGCAGTTTCAGGTGATGGCTCATGTCATAAAGGCCCGCGTAGGTACTCAGCCGGATGGTTGGCTTGTCGGTGGTGCCCCGCCGGGAGTTCACCAGAATCACACCGTTGGCAGCCCTGGACCCGTAAATAGCTGCCGCACTGGCATCTTTGAGAATCTCCATCGACTCGATGTCGTTCGGATTGATGTCGGCTAAGCTACCATTGAAGAAAATCCCGTCGAGGATAATCAGCGGGTCGTTAGAAGCGGTTATGGACCGTTGTCCCCGCACCAGAATACTGCCGCCCTGGCCCGGTCGGCCATTATCGACAAACTGCACCCCCGCCACGCGTCCCCGCAGGGCCTGCGAAATGTTGGTGTTGGGCAGATTTTCGGTTTGTTTCAAATCCACCTTCGCTACGGACCCCGTTACGTTGCGCCGGGATTGCGTACCATACCCCACCACAACGACTTCGTTCAGCGTTTTGTCATCGGCTTTCAGGACGAGATTAATTGTTGTGCGGCTACCTACCGTTTCTTCACGCGAGGCATACCCCACAAAGGAAAAGACCAGCACGGCGTTACGGTCGGGTACGCTGATGCGGTACGTGCCCTGAGCATCGGCGTTGGTGCCTTTGGTGCTGCCTTTTACGACAATACTCACACCCGGCAACGGCTGACCGGCATCATCTGTAACGGTTCCGGTAATGATTTCGTCGGCGGTGGCCAGGCTATTAACCACATTGACCGGCTCAGACAGAGTGGATTCGGGTAGCAGCCCGGCTTCTTCGAGCAGGCTCAGAACAATCTGCTGGTCCGAAATGGTGTAGCTGATGGACAGCGGTTTCAGCAGTCGGTCCAACAGGGCACCTAATTTTTCGTCATGGGCTTCCACGCTGATTTTTCGGTCGGCCTGAATGCGCTGGGCGCTGTAGAGAAATTGAACCGAGCTGCTTTTCTCCAGTAACCGCAGTACGCTTTTGAGCGACTGATTCCGGCACTGGAGGCTAACCCGGACGTTTAGCTGGTCCTGGGCTCTGGAATCACCGGCGTAGGCAATTCCGGCAAATACCATCGCGAGACAAAACTGGCGGACTGTAAAGCGCATAACTTCCCAGATTTGGACGGGAAAAGGGTTTGGCATAGTTTTGATTGTTTTTGTTTGAAAAGGCAAAGACGCCCGGCGACGATAGCTTGTTGGAGGCCAATCGCCGGGATAATTTGGGCCGATAGTGTTGCAACCACTGTCGGCTCTTTTTTCACACGATTAAAGGGACATACTACTCAGTTTATCAGGGGCTTAGTAAGGTGATTTCATTGGTTGCACTGCTCCGCGTGAATCACAATCGTTGTGCCCACCGTTTCGTGCGTTCCGCCGATGGCCTGGCAAATCAGATTGAGTTTTTTGTACATGGATTCGTTGGCAAGCCGCGCCGTCAGTGTACAATGTGTTAGTTTCTGCCGGTCAAAGTCGATCTGAACGCCATAAGCCGCCTGTAGTTTATCGAATACCTCGGCAACGGGTGTTTCGTCAAACACAAAATCGGCTTCCTGACTTTTCTGGTTAACCAGAATGGGCGCTTCTACCAGCGATTTGCGAAAAACATTATCCTGGGCCGAAAACGTCACCTGCTGATTGGGCGTAATTAAAACGGCGGTATGGTCGGGGTTGGGTATGCCGGAAGCTTTCGATACGGCCACTTTACCAGATTTCACAGCCACATTCACTTCGCCATTTCCACCCGAAGCCCGCACAGTAAAACTGGTGCCCAATACTTTCACGTTAACGGTGCCCGCATGAACGATGAAGGGCCGCTGGGGTTGGCGAACGACCTCAAAAAAGGCCTCCCCCGTCAGGTTTACGTCCCGCACCTGCCCGGCAAACTGTTTGGGAAAGGCCACCCGGCTGTTGGGTGCCAGCATGACCCGGCTCCCATCGGGCAGTTGGATTGATAAAGGCCGACCCGTGTGATTTTCCCGTGAAATGGCCTCCGTTCGTAGTTGGGGGAGATTAGCAACGGGGGTATTGGTTACTTTTATGGACAGCGCATACCAGCCGATGCCCAGCACCAGCAGCACGGCTGCGGCTACGCGCCAGCCTGTTGACCACCAGTTGAGCGTTTGGTTAACAAAAACTGGGGGCTGATTATCCGAAAGCTGCGTCTGGATCTGTGCCAGCGCGTTCTTTACGGTTTCGTCGGCTGGAAGTTGTTCATTCACTGTTAGATGCGTTACCCAATAGCGAGCCTCCTGCACAACAGGAGCCTGGGCAGGATGCTGTAAAAGCCACTGCTGCCAGAACAGATCGGATTCGCGGGTTGGGTGTTTGGCCCAGGCCACAAATTCGCTGTCGAGCAAAAAATCGGCAATCTCGTACTGATGGTAGGGCTTCATAGAAAGAGCGTCATCAACCGGGGAGACACACCTTCTTTAAATACCTACTGAATTTTACCGATATTTTTTTTAATTTTTTTCGATGAGGAAGTCCCCTACCACCGGGCGGGTATGACGGGGGGTGACGTATTTATTTAATTGTACCGGCACCTCGTCGAATTGACCCTTCCTGAAACCCGTTGACCGTTTGTCCAATCCCGAAAATAAACGGTCCCGCACGGGCGGTGGTGCGGCATTCCGACTGGCCGTAGCGGTTGTCAATTTTTGGGTAAAACTAGTTAGTTACTGAAAGCGACTGAGCAGGTCGCGGATGTAATCTTGTTTAATTGGGGTCCGCTGCTGCGGTCATTTTGAGTGTAAATCTGACACCTAGGTTCAGGCTATGGCAAAGTCGCCCGTCAGTCTATAGGCAACTTATCAGTAAGCCACAAACCTGTTCCGCCTTTAGTGTAATTGAACAGAAGATCCGTACATCTACTCAGTTATACGTCAATAGTGCTGAACGCCTTAGCTCCTACCGATACCGACCTATGGCAAGCCTTCAAACAAGGCGACAAGAAGGCATATACCGTGTTGATGGACAGGCATTACCGCCCACTCTATAGCTATGGAACCAAGCTCACTTTCGACAAAGAGTTGGTGAAAGACTGTATTCAGGAGGTTTTCCTGGAACTGTGGCAGCGTCGGGCTACGATTGGCGTGGCCGAGACACCCCGGTTTTATCTGCTTAGGTCCTTACAGCGGAAAATTCACCGCGCCATTCATCGGAATCGTGTTTTTTACCAATCCTCGGTCATAGATTCTGATACCGATTTTAGCGTGGAATTCAGCATTGAAGCGGACCTCATTAGTCGTCAGGAACAGGAAGAAAAAGTCCGGCAACTGGCAACGATGGTTGCTACCTTGTCGCCCCGACAAAAACAACTGATTTATCTCCGTTTTTACCAGGATTTAGACTTCGACGAGATTGCTGAACTGATGCAACTCAATCGACAATCGGTCTATAATCTGTTGTGGGAATCCTTGCTACGACTCCGTAAAAACTGGCAGGGAAACGTACTCCCCGTTTTGCTGATGATGTTCAGCTACAGCGATTAATCCAGTGGTTATCGGCGTACAGTACTACTCAATTTTCTTCAGACAAAAAATAGCTCGATAATCCCTATCCAGGCTTCTGATAGAGATTTTGTCTCGTTTTCTTTACACAACTAACTTATCGGTTTAAATCCGTACAAGCCACTCTCCTACTCAACTGGCCGTTTTCGTCCAAAAAAGGGGTTATTTAATTTGCCTATTTTAAGCCTATTTACTTGAAAATTAGCCACTTATATTATTATTAAAGATTGCAAAAAACGTCCAAGAAAACGTCCGATTCTATCTGGAAAATCAACTTCAATTTTTAGTCATTGTCAACGGCAATCCGTAGCATACACTAATGCCTCTACGCCATTCCATTCGCTTTGTTGGCAATGAAGTCGCCCACTGCCCAATCGTTCGGGGCTTGGGGCCGATGCTCTGGATCTTGTGTCTGCTCCATTAGCTTTTTAACGCATTTAAAATATCTTCAAATTCGGCCGCTGGCAGGTGTCGCCAGTCGGGGTTTGTCGCCCGTTTCCCGTCCCAAGTAAACGTCACTAAGTCGTAGGATTCGCCGTAGGGTCGCGGACGCCGGCTTTTGGGTTAGTGCTCGATAAACAGCATCCGTGCCGGGTCGATGCCGTAGCGATTCACGACTTCGGTCGCGATGATTTCAGCCGCATTCGTCACACTCATCCCCTCGCCGGTTTCAGATGCGATGACTAAATGGATGTCGCGGTATAGGGTAATCCGGCACCGGCTGGGGTAGCCGTTCGCGGCTCGGAAGTCTAAGATGTGTTCTTCCATAGAACAAAAAATCAGTACAAGAAAATCGTAGCTCAAAGCTAATTGATGAACGATTAAATTGAACAGATTCATTGAACGCAAGAAGGCCTATTCAAACCACCTGCCTCCTGCCCGGCTACGGTTCATTTAAACGTCCGATTCTAATCTGAACGGTGTTCAAAAATAAGGTCCGCCTAAAGCAGTCAGTCGCAATCGATCAAAATATCCAACATACTGGAGATCGTATCGACAAATCTAAAGGACTGGAGTTACCCAGTCTATACCGCTCCCTTTATTGGATTAAAAAAGGTGATTTAGCGGCTTAGTATGGGCTAAATGGCCATTTAGCAGCTCAGGTATAAGACTGGCACACAAATAGTCAGCATAACCGTGACAACAGGCTGTGCGTTTACATCCGCACAGCCGATCTCAATCACCTTTTAACTAATCGCAAAGTATGAAAACTCGTAATTGCATTTTTGTAAGCGCACTGGCCATCGCGTCCTTCGTAATGGCTGCCCAAATGAGTTGGGCCCAATCAGCAACCAACGGAGTTAAAAATATTGTGTTGGTACATGGTGCCTTTGCTGATGGTTCGGGCTGGGCTAAAATTATTCCGCTGCTACAAGCCAAAGGATTTAATGTTGTCGCAGTCCAAAATCCATTAACTTCTTTAGTGGATGACGTAGCGGCTGCCAAACGAGCTATCAGCCTGCAAAAAGGACCTGTCCTGCTGGTGGCTCACTCTTGGGGTGGCGTCGTGATTTCTCAGATGGGAAATGATCCCCAGGTAGCTGGCTTAGTGTATATATCCGCGTTTGCTCCCGACGATAATCAGTCGTTGAATGACGCTTCCAAAGCGTTCCCCGCTGCCCCCGGCCTGGGTGAAGGCAGACCCGACGCGTCAGGCTTTTTATCCCTGTCGGCAAAAGGCGTACTGGAAGACTTCTGTCAGGATTTACCCGTTACCGAGCGGAAAGTTATTTTGGCCACGCAGGGTACTTGGGCCGCATCGGCAACCGATCAGAAAATTGCGAAAGCCGCCTGGAAAACCAAACCTACCTGGTATATCGTGGCCAGTGAGGACCGAATGATCAATCCCGATCTGGAGCGGAGCTTTGCCAAACGAATGAAGGCAACGACACTAACCCTTAAATCCAGCCACGTACCGATGTTATCGCAACCGACGAAGGTGGCGGCATTCATTACCGAGGCTGCCGAAAAGGTAAAAGGTGAATAAAAGCAGCGACCATGAATGTACAATTCGAAGAAATCGACGGATTAAGGATCAGGTACGCCAGCCAGTTGGCGGGTCATCCCGAGAACGTACTGCTCCTGAGCCCCTTACCCGAAAGTGTGCTGGCCTTTAGTCCAATCTGGAATGCTTTAGCGGAACGGTTCAATTTGCTGGCCATCGACCTGCCGGGTTTTGGCCACTCCGAAGGTCGACCGGATCTGTATACGACCCAAACAATAGCGGCCTTTGTCAGCCAGGCGATTGATCACTTTGCGTTTACACGGCCCCACCTGGTAGGTCCTGACATTGGCACTCCGGTGGCGTTATTTGTAGCGGCTAAATTTCCCCAGAAAATAACAAGTCTAATTGTGAGTGGAGGTGCCTGTGTGTATCCCCTGCAAGTGGCGGGTTTTCTGAAAGACCTGCTGGCTGCCCCGGATTTGTCGGGGTATAACAATGTCTCTGTCAGCGTACTGGTCAACGGGTCGTTGAGCGAATTGAAAAATTATACACTACCCGATGCGATAAGAGCCGACTATATTTCTTCCTACGAAGGGGAAAACCGGCTGATGGGCGCGCTTCAGTTGCTGCGATCCTATATAGGCGACTTACCCATTTTAGATACGTACCTGGATACATTGCTGACGCCCGTAAAAATTATCTGGGGGCAGCATGATCCCGTAGCGCCGGTCCAGAATGCCCAAATCCTTCAGGAACGGTTGCCCAAAAACGACCTGACTATCCTTGACGACGGGATACATTATCTGTGGGAAGATCAATCGGCTGTTTATCAAGACCTTATTATCAACTGGATAAACGGAGGTTACGCTACGTTGCGCTGAACGACATCCGCAAAAAAGCGTTGCAGGCCGTTCAGGCCTTCAGCATTACCCTAATTTTCATCGATTAATCAACTAAAAACAAACCGAATGGAAACTAAATTAACCATTGTCTTAGTACACGGCGCCTGGGGCGACGGCTCGCACTGGAAACACGTTATTCCGGTTCTCCACGCAAAAGGGTACACCGTCAGAGCTGTCCAGAATCCACTTAGCTCCTTACCCGATGATGTGGAACGAACCCAAAACATGGTTACTTCCATTGAAGGACCAGTGCTGCTGGTAGGTCATTCCTACGGAGGATGCGTTATTACCGAAGTGGGTCATCAGCCCAACGTAGTGGGATTGGTTTACATTGCCGCTTTCGCTCCCGATAAAGGCGAAACGATCAACAGTCTCTACGGGCTGCGTGCTGCTCCTCCCGGTGCGTCCATTATCCGCCCGGACACGCACGGGTATCTATGGCTGGATTATGAACAGTTCCCGGCTAATTTCTGTCAGGACGTTCCGGCAGAAGACGCGCTGGTTATGTCACTGTCTCAGAAGCCAATAGCCGCTTCCTCCTTTGATGCCGTTGCGGGCAAACCGGCCTGGAAAGAAAAACCGAGCTGGTATCAAGTGTCGGACAATGATCACATGATTCCTCCCGAAACCGAAGCGTACATGGCCGAGCGAATGAAACCCGAACGAACCATTACCGTTCCTACAAGCCATGCATCCCTGGCGGCTCATGGTCAGTTGATAGCCGATTTTATTCTGGAAGCGGCTGAATCGATCTCCAGCCAAACCGTATAATCATAAGAAAGGAGTCGGTAATTAAGCAATGTAAGTCTACCGTGAGTGGGAAGCTTAGACTTCGTACTCACGGTGTTGGTATCGATCAATATTGACAACGTAGCGTTTAGTTAAGTCAAAACGAGTCACCTAAAGTCTTCAATAAAATTAATACGTATATATAGTATCGTTACAAGAATTATGGAAACTTCTCAGCTCACCAATGCAACCGTCAAAACGCAATATATTGACGTAAATGGCATTCGATTCGCTTACCGGACTTTCGGCAAACCGTCTCCGGTGCCCCTCGTTTTTCTACAGCATTTCACCGGAACGATGGACAATTGGGACCCCCTGGTTACCAACGGCTTAGCCAAAAGCCAGCAGGTTATTTTGTTTAATAACCGGGGAGTTGCCAGCTCCGAAGGTCAAACGCCCGATAACGTCGCACAAATGGCCAGCGATACAATCGATTTCATAACCGCCCTGAAGTATCAGCGCGTGAACTTACTTGGCTACTCACTGGGGGGCTTTATCGGGCAACTCATTGCAGTTAATAAACTCGATCTGGTACACAAACTTATTCTGGTAGGAACAGGCCCACAAGGTGGTGAAGGCATCGGTGACTTTCGTAAATTTTTAGCCGAGTCCTTCAAGCGGGAAGGCGCTGAACGATACCTGTTTATGTTCTTCGAGCAATCAGCGTCGAGTCGGTCGGCTGGCCGGGCGTTGCTAAGCCGTTTACAGGAGCGAACGCAGGATCGGGACGCCACTGGGTCAGACCAAACATTGACTGCCCAGACCAAAGCGATTGAAGATTGGGGCCTAACGCAGGACAGCAGTTATACCCTTCTCAAGAAAATTGTCCAACCTGCTATGGTCGTCAACGGGAGTAATGATGCCATGTTTCCAACCATTAATTCGTATCAATTATTCCAGGCGTTGACCAATGCCCAGTTGAATCTGTATCCCGATTCGGCGCATGGTTCCTTGTTTCAATACCCCGACTTATTTGTGGAACAGGCATCTTTTTTCCTTCGGTAGATGGAATGCCACCTGCGCAAGATGACCCAGATGTGACTAACCAAAAAACTTCCTTCTAGCCCATGTAGATTTGGCAGAAGCGCAGGGTAATCCATCCACTGATTCTCTGTCTTCCAGAACAGAAGTAGAACGACCTTCGGGCTATAGTGCCGGAAGGTCGTTCTGCTTTTGGCAAAACCTCTCGTTCAATATCAATGAGATATAGGCAATCTGGACCTATTTTTGTTATACGGAGCACGAAGTAGCCTTAGCGAAATAAACGATTTCGATGAAGACGAACGTAGCGCTGTGCATCTTCGCTTTGTTATGTTTCCCTGACGCATATGCTACGCTCAATTGTCTGTTTAACTCTGCTGATTAACAGCTTGCTTTTGCAAGCCGAACCCCTCTATCCGCGTCTAAGAAAAGCATCCATTGCAGACCTGCAAACGCGGTTGGCGCAGAGTCGCTACGACAGCAACCGGGTGAACCTGTTACTTCAATTAAGTGAGCATGCGTTTCTATGTTCAGACTGGGATTTTCATCCTGATCTAAACAAAGCCTATCAATACCTTAACAAAGCGAGGTCGTTAAGTGCTTCGTTGAAATTCTCTACCGGATGGATTAAAAGCTTACTGGTTGAAGGCCATCTATTGGCTAAAAAGAGAGATAAGCCAAAGGCAAAAGCGTTATTTCGTCGAGTCATTCAGCAAAGCAGGCAACATCGTATTAAGTTCCTGGAAGCTGATGGCTGGTGTTACCTGGGTGAACTGTATGGAGATAATCAGGATGAGCAGAACGAGAAAATCCGCTATTACCAGCAAGCAATGATTTTATACAGACAGATAGGCAATGTAAAAAACGAAGCCTATATGCTTAAGAATATTGCGGATGTTCACCTGTGGCTGGGAAACACGGAGCAATCACGAAGTGAACTTCTGCAAGTCCTCAAGCTGTATCAGTCCATTGGCTATCCGAAACTTCATTATACCTATGATCTGTTAGGTTGTGCGAATCGAAACCTGGGCAATCAAAAAGAGGCCCTTACATACGGATTAGCTGCGGTAGCCAGTGCCCGGGCCACGAAGGATACGTTCGATCTGGGTCTGTTCAACTGGCGGCTGGGTGAGTACTATCTGGAATTAAACCTGTTGGACGAATCAACTGCTTATTACAAAGAAGCCCTTTTAGAAGCAAAGAAGGCAAAAAAACTGAACGATATATTTTCGGTAGCAGAGAGTTTAAGCCGAAATTTAATCGCACAAAAGAAACCCCGGCAAGCGCTGAATTTCAACCTGAAACTAATAAAAAGTTATCCGCCTACCGATGATGAATGCCGAGTGATTGCTGCTACCACATTGGGCGATTGCTATCTGGCACTGAAACAATATGATGAAGCCGAACGGCATTACCTGCGTATGCTCACGCTTGCTGGAGATGAAAGTACTGACGTTTGTAAAAGACTCACTAACTTATACTTAATAACTCATCAGTATACGAAAGCCCGGACATTCCTGGTGAAAGCGACGCGGCTAAAAATAGAATATGGGGATTCCTCCCTCCGAGCCGCTCAACTGCATTTGCTGTCGTTTAAAGTCGACTCCGCCCGGGGGAACTATCCGGCCGCCATCGACCACTATCAGACTTATAAGGCCCTGAATGATTACATCCTCGGTCAGACGAAAAGCCAGCAGATTGCCAGCTTGCGGATTAAGTTCGATTCTGACAAAAAAGACCAGGCCATCCGCTTACTACAAAAAGAGAGTAAGCTTCAAATTGAGAAGGCGCAAGCCATCCGTAATCTCTCCATTGCGGGAGCCATCATGCTAGTGCTGTTGATGGGGGTAATCTACAATCGCTACCGGATGAAAAAACGGAGCAACCAACTTCTGGAAGCCAAACAGCAACTAATTGACCAGAAAAACCACTCCCTGGAATTGCTTCTGGAAGAGAAAGAGTGGATGCTCAAGGAAATCCATCACCGGGTCAAAAACAACCTCCAGATCATTACCTCCCTGCTCGACTCGCAGGCCATCTTCCTGGAGGATCGGGCGGCTCTGTCGGCCATCCGCGAGAGCCAGAATCGGGTGCACTCAATGGCCCTGATCCATCAGAAACTCTATCAGTCCGAGCAGCTTTCGGTGATTAATATGAGCGATTACATTACTGAAATTGTCGACTATCTGATTCGTTCATACGACCGTCAGAATAGTGTGCAAAAGCAGATTTCAGTTGCTCCTATTCGTCTGGACGTAACGGTAGCCGTGCCGCTGGGTTTGATCATCAACGAAGTGGTGACCAATTCGCTCAAGTATGCCTTCGCTACCGAGCGCCGGGGTATGATCAGGGTGGAACTGACTCAATTTGATTCTCAAATGTATCAGCTCCTGATTGAAGATGACGGAATCGGTTTACCCGCTGACTTTGATCCTGACCTCAGTCGAAGTTTGGGCATGAGTTTGATTAAGGGGCTAAGCATCCAGCTTGATGGGGAATTACAAATCAGCCAGCAAAACGGGGTGCAAATCAGCTTAACGTTTCCTCAGGGAAAAATAAAAGCAGAAAGCCTGGTCGGCCAGTAAGGTCACGCTATATGTGTGTCACAAAGATGCGTTTATAGCTGGGTTTATGTTAGAAAATTTATGATGTGTAAAGCAGTTGCTTCCGGTTGTTCTTCGGCCGGGAAGTGCCCACATTCCTCTAACTGGACTAAGTTTACTACATTAATCTTACCCGGCAAAACGTCGCTCATCCAGCCAAAAGATGCCCCACCAATAGCCAGGGTCGGTACGTCCAGTTTGGCATACGTTTTTTCGTCGATGATGTCCTGCTCGTAGGCCTGAAACCAGGCATTACCGGCCCGTATTCCATCCAGACTATCGTATGCAAACGCATACACACTACGGTCGAAGGCATTGATCGACCGTTCGTCGGGAAGCAGGTAATTGAAAAACCAGTCGTGCTCCACATGCACCCGGCCAAGCAATAGCTGCTCGGGTACGTGTTTGACCTGGTGAAAGGCAAACCACCACAAATAAGGAGCTACCGGACTGGCTTTTTGACTACTGTCAAAGGTGCCGGGGGTCGGTAACAAAGTAAGGTTGTATAAACCAGCGTCGGGATGCACCGCATCGAGCATGACTAATTTTTTAGTCGCCTGAGCAAAATTCTGAGCAAAACTATAGGCCACCATCGCACCAATATCATGACCGACTATATACACACTGTCGTAGCCCAATGCGTTGATTAACCCATAAATATCGCGGGCCATGTTCTTTTTATCATACCCTTCACTTGGCTTATCCGAGCTTCCCATTCCCCGAATGTCTACCGCTATGACCGTGAAATGCAAAGCCAGTTCAGGCATGACTTTATGATAAGACCACCAGGTGTGTGGCCAGCCGGGAAGCAGTACAAGCGGTTCACCACTTCCACCCATGACATAATGCATTCGTATGTCATTAATCTGAGCGTAATGATTGGTAAACCCGGTTAATTGCTTACTGATTTCCTGATCGCTAAAAGGATTATTCTCAATAATAGTGTTCATCTTAAGACAGGATTTACCAGGTATAAAATTTCTGAATATCAGCACCGTCAGCCAGGCTGACGACCGGAACGTTTTTATCAAAATGAACGCGAAAATCCTTCGCTAATCTAATTTTATGGAAATCGATTAACTGTCCATCCGTCATATACTTTTTTATTTCCCCGGAGATTCGCTCCTTCGGTAAAAATCCATCTACCGCATCAACAAAATCGTCCAGTGTTATATCCGTAGTCTGCTTCCTCGTATTTTTAAAAAATACCAATAGAAAATGTCTTATATTTTTTCTGCCGCCTGAAGCTAAACGCATTTGATTATCCAAGTAGAAAGCATATATAAAACCCCGTTGATAAGATAAAAGCTCATAATTATGATTAGTCCAGAAGTATTTCTCTATAGAATCTGCCGGAGCCGTATTGGCAGGGTTGGTGTAATGGTTTTTCAAATTTTGCTCATTCAAATAATATAAATAAGCATTTTTATCAAACATACCTGTTCGGACAAGATTATAGACGCATATATAATCGTTAAATCCCTCAGAGAACCAGGCTGTTTCAAATCCTTTTGCCTTGATTTTAAGCGCCTTCCCTATCCAGGTATGCGATATTTCGTGAGCAAGTGCTTCCTTTTTCTTGTCATCGAACTTGCCGCTATACTTCATACTAAACCCATTACCAAGATTAATTCCTGTTACGGCTGACGGCAATTTATTTAGTAAAGGCAACGTACTGATAAAATAATAATTCGGCAAATAGTCTTCCCAAAAATTTCGGGTTGATGGAAAATATTTTTCGTAAAAAGGTCCTATTTCTTCTTGCATATTATTGACTGTATCTTTTTTCGATGTAATCATATAATAAGTACTTCCCATTATTTTATATTCCTTTTTGATAAGGTCTGAATTCATTACCATCATCAATAATCTGGAGTTTTTAATGGAAAGTGTTTGCTGATCGCCAGGCTGCGCGGCAGGGTTAATTGATAGTAGATACGGCATATCTTTAGGCCATTGGTGCCATACAACCGTCATTTGCTGATAAGTACTATCTTCTGGCATCAGAAAAAGGTTAGCTCCTAAAATGTAGAATGAATTAGGAGCAATTACAGGTCGGAAAAGTTCATTGGGTCGGGCACGTTTCGCATCGATGATTAATCGGCCATCAATTTCATAATGCAATGATTTGTTTCCCGGGCGAGCATGAAATATAGTTATTTTTCTGTCTTTTGGTGTAATTGTCACCGAATCATCCTGATCAGAAGTAACTTGACTAATTACGTCAAAAATTGTTAATTGTCCGCCCCAGTCTGGATTTCCGTAAATAAAAACGCTACTATCTTTCCCTGAATTATCATAGCTCATATCTACCCTTAAATTGGTAGATTGACCATCCCAGGAAAGTTGATAGTTCATTTTTTTTGATTCAATCTGAGAATATGAACTCTGATTGAGGAATACAAATACTCCTATTTGTATTAACAATGTTTTTCTACAGTAAATTATTAAATTTTTCATAAATTTTAAGATTTTAAAAACTATAATCTATTTCCTGCCTGTTGCTATAAACTTCAGCCACATTAAGTAGAAATAGATTGCTAATATTTACAGTGCTATTTGTGTGCCATTCAAGATTTAAAATCACAAATATGCTTAATTAAGCTATTAATGGTTGTTCCAAGCATTATAGGCATATTTGCACCTGTATTTTTTACTGGATATATCCAATATATTGGCTCAGTTGACAGCAATCTACAACTAGTTGTAGATTGCCTTAATTTTGAAAACAGCCGGAAAGAATTTAGCTCATTATTAATTTATGTCAGTCTGAGAAGGGAGACCGTTCAGGGGAAAGCCTTGATCTGGCTTTCCCTGTTGTACATAGTGCAAGAGTCGAATGGTATCAAAATAAAAAACCATATAGTCAATGACCTTCCCGTTTTTTAGCCGCCACAGATCCACAAAAGATAGTACAATCGAATCAGTGGCGGTTGTCAATTTACCGTTGATTTCGCCCGTTACAATGATTCTGTTGTCGGCTTCGGAGTCGGATAAGAAGTAATGCAACGAACTTTTCTGATACGTCTCCCAAAGTTGAAATCGCCTGGAGATCATTGACATAAATCCATTCCGGCCATGAAATTCGCCCCCCCATGGTAGTGAGCCAGCTAAATGAATAGCAATATGCTCGTCCAATACCGGAAGAACACCGCTTAAGTTACCCTGAGAAATGTCGTCGTAAATTTTTTCGATGATCTGTCTGGAAGAAAACATAATGAATAGGCGAAGGAATACGTATGGCTCCCATTCATCAACTGATATGCCACTTTTTGTGTGAACAAGTACAATTAGTTAATTCACATTAGCACAGACACATGACTATTCACTTGTCTGTCAAATAGCCGGTTATTTTTATTCTCTGGCTATAATAGTTTTAGTAGTTCTGCTGATTTGCTGGAATTCTCCAAAGTTTTGGAGAATTCCAAAGGTTTTTTGCCTATGAATTGATTTAGAATTAGTAACTTTTACAAGTCATAGCCAATTTATTTGCATAGGTATAAGTGTATAAAAAGCTGTTTCCGGTGAAACGGATGTGCGGGTTGGGAACTAATTTACTTATCCGAAAAATGACTGGAAAGCCATCAAGAGCATACAGATTTATTGGTTTATCTATTGCTGAATGGTAAATAGTCTGAAATTCTGGTGGTATGAAATCGTTCGTTGTTTAATGCTTCACGCTCAGGATTCATATAACCTGTTTTTATAGGTTGATCCGTTGATTCAATCCGTTACGTTCTATATAAACCAGAAATCTTTTTGACCGATGCAGCCGCTGATAAATCCTTCGACTATTTCTGATTATCAACTCTTAATTGTAGAGGATGAATATGTCATTGCGAATAACCTAAAACTCATTCTCCAAAAGGCAGGCTACTCGGTTTTGGGAATAGCTCGTTCTGTTGCAGAGGCTAATGAGTTGATTAACAGACAGATACCGAATATGGTGTTATTAGATATTTATTTGAAGGGTGAACAGACCGGAATTGACCTGGCCCGGCAACTGGAAGACATCAACATTCCTTTTATCTATATTTCAGCCAATGATAATACAAGTGTGCTCGAAGAAGTGAAAACGACGGCATCGAGTGGTTACATTGTTAAGCCCTTTCGGGGGCAGGATGTACTGACTACGCTTGAAATTGCCCGGTACCGGCAGGCTCATAGTACTGAACAGAAACTTCGGGAGGAAAAAATCCTTCAGATGGCTCTCTCCGATGCATTATCAAACAATTTACCCTGGGAAGATCGTTTGCTTGAGGTGGCTAAACTGCTTCAACCGCAGTTGCCATTCGATTATCTGGCAGTTGGCTTTAGAAACGACAAGCCGGTACGTTCGTTCTGTTTTTGCCGGGTTGGTTTCGAGGAGTATCAAACTGTGTCACTGGAAAATTTCTGGAAAATGGCAGGTATCTCCCTGGAGCAGGCGTTGTCTACTCAGGCCGAACTGGCCCATCCTGATTCCAGGCGATATAATGATGAAGCCTTTATTACCATTTGTCGGGCGCACAAACCCATGCAGGCGCTGGCGAAGACGTATCGAATCGAATCCGCCCTGATCGCTCTATTCAACGGCCTGAAGACTGGTCCTTTTGTACTATCATTTTTTAGCCGTAAACCCATGACGTACCTATCCCGTCATCTGGCTTTACTGGAGCGACTGGAACAGCCGTTTATGCTGACGCTGGATCGAGTCTTTGCCTATGAAGAAGTAGCCCGGCTTAGCGAAAAACTACAGCAGGAAAACACGTATCTTCAGGAGGAGGTCAAGACAGCAGCTAATTTTGAAGAGATTATTGGCACCAGTCAGCCACTGGTGCAGGTTTTTAACCTAATATCTCAGGTTGCGCCTACGGACACGACGGTATTGCTAATGGGCGAAAGCGGGACGGGCAAAGAACTCGTTGCCCGGGCAATTCATAATCTGTCGGCCCGGCATGAAAAAATTATGGTAAAAATTAACTGTGCCACCTTACCAGCCAACCTGATCGAATCGGAATTATTTGGCCATGAAAAGGGGGCTTTCACCGGCGCTTCGGATAAACGAATCGGCAAGTTCGAGGTGGCGCAGGGGGGTACTATTTTTTTAGATGAAATTGGGGAAATGCCCCTGGACTTACAGGCAAAACTGTTACGGGTGTTGCAGGAGCGGGAAATCGAACGGCTTGGGGGTAAAACACCAATCCCAATCGATGTGCGGGTTATTGCCGCCACCAACCGGGCGTTAGAGAAAGAAGTGACGGATGGTCACTTCCGGATGGATCTGTTCTTCCGCTTATCCGTTTTCCCGCTTATTCTGCCCTCGTTACGCGAACGAACGAGCGATATCCCGCTTCTGGCCACTCATTTTGCCAGAAAATCAGCCAGGCGATTGGGCAAAGCCTTCACAGGATTCGACAATACTACGCTTGATAAATTAATGGATTATTCATGGCCCGGCAATATTCGGGAGTTAGAGAATATGATGGAACAGGCCGTTATACTCAATGATGGCAAGTCCCCACTAGTACTGGGCAGACCGTTAAGCACTCAATTATTTACGACTCAGTTGCCGACAGTTTTTGTACCAATACCAATAGATGCTGCACCCAATGAGCCCCCTACCCCAGTAAAGGCGAAAGATCTTCCCAGTGTCAGGCAACTTCATCAGGAGACGGAGCGGGATTATATTCTGGCCGTATTACAGCAGGCTAATGGTCGTATTCGGGGCAGTGGCGGAGCGGCCGCATTACTTAATATAAAACCTACTACGCTCGAATACAGAATGGAAAAACTGGGTATCCGGAAAGTTCTAACGGTCCAGTCATCCCAACAGGCAACTGACAGCGACCAGGGGTAAAGCTTTACCTATAATTCGGTATTGTCGAAAAGATGTGATCATCAAAAATCTGTTTAGTTAGCCGTTCTTGAAATAGTACTTCATTATTTCGTGAGACCTTTCAAATCAGACCCTAATCGGGCTCGCAATGGTAATGTTCACTCAAAGTAGCCAGTCGCTTACGATTAGAATCTACAATAACCTGGAGATAATATATATAAATCCAAAGGGCTGGATTTATCCAGTCCATAGCTCCTCTTTGTTTGCTTAAAGAAAGTAATCCACTGGCTTAAAAGGGGCTAAATGTCTATTTAATAGCCACAGCACAAGACTGGCACATAAATAGTTCGACTAAGTTACACAGTGATAACTGAAGTTTCCTGCTGTCAAAAGCACGTCGAATTTATAAGTGTTTTGTCAAGATAAGCTTGTATTACAATCATGGAAGAGCTACTAACTAAAGCCATTGACGCCCACGGCGGCCTGGAACAATGGAATCGATTTATCCGCGTACAAACGACCATACTATCGGGTGGGCAACTGTTTACGATGCAGGGATCGCCACAGGATCCTCAACCAAGAACGATGACGGTGTGGCTTCATGAGCAACGAGCAAGTATGCGCCCGTTTGGAGCCAATGACCAGTTCACGGATTTTACCTCAACCCGCGTTGCGGTGCTGAATGAGGCTGGTAAAGTGATTATGGAGCGCAACGGCACACCCGAAGAACTCCATCAACAAATGAAACATGGCTTGTGGGGACCGCTGGGGAGGGCCACTTTTAACGGCTATGCCATGTGGAATTACATGACAACCCCCTTCTTTATGACGATGCCTGGGTTTGAGGTCAACGAGATTGAACCATGTAAAGAAAGAGATGAATACTGGCGAGTGTTGCAGGTTCGCTTCCCTGAAATGATTATGGGCCATAGTCCAGTCCAGGAATTTTATTTTGATAGCGCCTTTCTGCTTCGTCGGCTCGACTACACTGTTGATGTGGCAGTAGAAGAAAAGAACACGTTCAACGTAGCGCAGTATGTATACGATCACAAAGAGGTACAGGGATTAAAAATCCCAACGACAAGACGCATGTATAAACGGGATGAGAATGGCAGGCCCATTATGGACGAGCTAATGATATGGATTGATTTAAGTGGCATAAAATTTAATTAAAACGGGTAAGTATGTCGGTAAAAACTCTAAAAACAAGGATGCTGGGAGAATGGACAAGCATTGCGCCTGAAGTAAGACCCAGCGCTCAAAAAAATGCAAATGGTAGTTTGAAGCCATTCATTTGTCCAGGACTTTCACGTATAAATCAGATGATGGCTTCGACCTCCAGATACTGACCTATGCCGATCCATTTGGGAAATTACCATTGGTGCAGATAGACCTTGCTGGTCACATAGCATGGAAAGGTGATCACCCGATTGCGACAGGTGCCTACCAAGTTGACTTCACCGCCGATAGTGTATATGCAGTCACACCCCTGCACAGCGGATTTGTTGATATATTAAATAAGGTAGCCGCGACAAGTTTCGACGTTTGGGAAGTCGGCAAAAAGCAAAGCATTTTTAAGAAAACATTTGCTCCCTTCGGTCAGGCCGAAAACCAACTTTTCAAGGAATACGACCTGATCTATCTCGTTAATGATTTGCTATTCTGGGGTGCTCGGAATGTGGATGGACGTGGCTTTGATACTGCAGAAAACCGACCAACTAACCTGCAAATACCCTTGATGAGAAAAGCATAGCAGTTGCTATTAGTCCATTAACCTTCGTAAAAGCCTTTCTTGATTTTCAGGCGTTTGATCGTTAAGTTGAGAGCTATAGATTGAATGTTCAGCTTTTCGGCAACACCTGGGGTAGCCGTTCGTGGCCCGAAAGTCAAGTAGGTGTTCTTCCATCTGTGCAGGGAGTTTGTAAAAATAAGGTTTTGCGGCTTTACATAACGTATGATTGAATAGCATATCTGAAACAGATATCCAGCCCGTATGCAACCGGTCTACTACTCGTTGCATCTCCTCAAAAAAACGCCATGAAAAATCACTCAAACACGTCACAGTTTCTTTTCTCAGCGATTGCTCTATTGTTATCAATCTATTCGTCAGACGCAATCGGTCAAAGCGGACTGAATGGCGGTAAACCCATCATTACGTTCAACACGACGGGTCCCGTATCCATTAAAACCCAGACGCCACCCGCTTTCCCCGGCGGAGAGGACAAGCTTTATGCGTTTATTCTTAATCAAATCGAAGAAGCAGAAAACCCAGTTAAATTAGGCCGGAAAGTCTGGTTAACAGCCAGTCTGGACGAAAGCGGTAAAATAATCGAATTAGTACCTTCTTTTGATTCTGATCCTACCTTAAAGAAGAAAATAGCGCGAGTAGGATCTTCCATGCCTCGCTGGAATCCAGGCACAATTAATGGTCAAGGGGTAGAAACGAAATTTCAATTTTTGCTTCAGCACTAAGTCGTAGGCTCCTGATTTCCGTGTACAGTAAATCGTAGCATTCGGGTCAGTCGCGGGTCGCAGTCAGCCGGGCCTCGCTGCCGAACGGGTGCAGAGCGTCAGCCGAGCCGATGCCCCCGCGCTACGTCCGGCAATCCGGGCTTGTCCGCCGTTCGCTGTGCGCCCGCTCCCCGAAACATTGTTTGGTTTCCCGTCGAGGATTACCGCTGCGGGTGCCCGGCTCGGTAGCTGATCGGTGCTGTCGGCCCCGTGTCCACCGGTTGCGGACAATAGTTAATTTGGTTTCGGGGGCTGTCCGGTGGTATTCGGAAACCATTCACCCAAGGCAAGTAGGGGCGTTTCTACGCCCGTTTCATTTATCAGGTGTTTAAAAGGCCGGCACATTATCAGAAAAGCAACGTACACATAAATGAGGATCAGTACCTGTGTCTTGGTTTGAATGGGCGGTAAATAGCTTACCACATTTTTGGCAGGTCTCGGTGAATTGCCAGCCCTCGGCCTCTAAATCTGTTCGACTTTTTTTGGGTTGATTCTCAACGAGTGAAATTTCGGAGGTAAGCAGTTGATCGAAATCAGTCATAGTAGTAAGTGTTAGTTCTATTTATATTTCCGCAAAACAGCGATAAGTTCGACAATTATTTTTTATCTGATTATTGATAAAGTTATGTACTCGTTACAAGTGGCCAGCGTTCGCTGTTATCAATCGGGCGGTGAATCATTAAGACTTTTTAGCTTGACGGCCTTCTGGTATCCGACGACCTGCACCGTTTCGTTTCCAACGTACTGCCCGTCGGCGTTGGCAGCTACCCTTGTGTTATTACGCTCATTGAAATACTCCAGCGCGGCTTTATTGGCGTTGTCGAACGAATAATAAGGTTTGCCGAGTTGCCAGGGCTTCCCGTTCTTCTGGATAATGACTTTGTACTTTACCATCGGTTCAACCCGTTGCCCGAAAGCATTCCGGTTTCGGGCGGTGAGGGTTTACGGTTTCGGCTTACTTGCGACGTTCGATAAACTGCGGCTCCTGGTGTAGAATATCTACGTGTGTTAACTCAATCGAGTTTCCCGTTTCTGTCTCGTTCAGATGCACCCAGCCGCTGGCCATTCCCTCATCCATCAACCTGGCGCAACTGCCCAGCCTTACAACAAATTCTGCGTGCAACCGGCCCTTGTACCGCATATCGGCGTCGCTTCCTGCCTGATTGATTCGGACTCGTAGTGTCGTGCGGTTCATAGAATCTCGAAATAAGGGGTAAAGAATCCGTTCCGGTAATCAAGCTGCACCTGCTCCCGGCTCTGGTAGTCGTAGCGTAAGCCGGTGCTATGCCGGAAGTCAACCCGGTAGGTCGGTGCGTCGGACTGCCAGACACGCCCCGTTTCGTTCAGGCAGATAAGTTCACGGAAGGTAGTCACCACAATCCAGTTACCTGCATCGTCGGGAGCTTTATGCTGCCGCTCCAGTCCTACCGCTATAACAAGAATCAATTTACCTTGTTGCCGGACCAGATCGCCTACCTGCCAGTGCCGGGATGTGTCGATCTGATAAACCGGATCGGGTTCGGTGTCGCTGATAAGCGGGGTTTGCAGTGTCGGTGTCGGGTACGTCGCGGGTGGTGTCGGCGGGTTTTCGTGTGCGGTGTTCATGGGTTTGCTGGTTAGGTCAGACGTACCAAATGTTGGTACGTCTGACGGATGAATTTAGAATCGGTTTCCGTGTTTGTCGGTGCGCAGCATACAGCCGCCCCAGATCGTCAGGGCGAACAGGATAAGCGTCTTAGTGGCGTAGGCGGTTAGCAGCATAATTCAGGCTGGTTTTCAGATTGCCACGAGGATGGCGTAAACGGCTGTCCAGCCAGTTCGCGCCGTTTCCATTCGCGCAGCAATGCCCGATACTTTTTGCGTCCGGCTTCGATAAATCCCCTCGACGGCTCCACAATCCAGATGTTATACGGCTTCACCTTCTGGACACCGACAAACAAAAACCGGCTGGCTCCTACGCTGTCGAGGTAAAAAGCAGCCTGCCGGTCGTAGTCGTACGTTCGCAGACTGCGCAGAAAATCGGAATACGTTTTTTGGCTGGTGCTCTTGATATCCACGATCAGCCGGTTTTTGTAGACGATGTCGAGCTTTGATTTCAGGGCTAAACCGGTGGCGGGGTCATGCCAGAGCTGCACAGCTTCCTTTCGGCTGAATCGGAGTGCCCAGCGGCAAAATTTATCCCGATGCACCTGGTTAGCCAGGCTGTGCAGAAGTCTCCGGTCGGACGTATCCGCTATGTCAGCTACCGTTTCTGTCTGCTGGCCGGAGCGTTCAAGAATCAGTTCATGCAACGCAGAACCGAACTGCATGGCCTTAACGGGTTTATAGGGTTTATAACCGAACAGATGGTTTCTGAATTCGGTCAGGTCGGAGTTTGAAATTCGGGGTAGTGAACGATAGTCCATATACGTGTCGTAGGTTACGACCCGATGCCGGTGTGGGCATCGGGTCAGTGGGTTTAGAAAGAGACGACAAAAGCGGGTTCAATGTCCAGTTCGACATCGCCTAAGAAAGTCACGAGGGGCCGTATCTGGTCGGCTGTCAGGCGGGTGCTGATCGTTTCGCCCTCATCGGTGTAGCCGCAAATCAGCCCGTTCCCGGCTAATGGTTGCCTAAAACCAGCCAGTTGAAACTTGGGCGGCTGGGGGTTTCGCAAAAGACCCTCGTCGTCAATCCACAGATCGTTTCGGTTATCCAGAACAACCCGGTCTACACAAGCGCAGCCGATGGCGGTGTACATTCCTTTCAGGCCGTTGTCAAGCTCGACCGCGTAAACGATCTGCTGCACTACGTCTATTTTGATGGCGTTTATTTTCATGGGTTCGGGGTGGGGTTAAATCATCACGCCACAGCGTTCGTAAAACCATAGCTTATTCCAGTCGTACAGTATGTGCCGGGCGTCGGCGGGTGTTACGTTCGGAATCTGGTCGGAGTAGATTCCCAGCCAGACGATGGCGCTGTCAACCAATTGGGATGCGTCCGCTGTAAAGGCCGTTTTTCCGGTTTCCTCAACCTGCTCGTCCCAAAACCGGAACGTCGATTTTTTGTGTGCATACAATCTTTCCATGTTGTCAATGGGGGGTTTATGGCTCCGATGCTCAGGCATCGGAGCCGGTGAGAGAATCAGAGATCAACGGGGGCGGGTAGTTCAGCGGGGGCGGCTGGTGCGGGCAGCGTATGGCCAGCCGCGAAGGTGTCCGACACAACGGAGTAAACGGCGGTGGCGGTTAGCGTGTCGGCTCGATAGACGGGGTTTTTCAGGGCGTATTCCCGTAATTCCTGTACGTCGGCGGGGTCGGCGGGTACATAGCTGAACTTGGCCAGAAACCACGTACCGGCAGGCTGTACCTTCTCGTTTTTCTTCTTCTCGCTGGTAATCGTCAGCACCACATGGGCCAGCGTCAAATCATCGTAAAACAGGGGTTCAATCAGGTTGTACAACTCATTCACCGATGAGTTGTTGAACATAATCGAACTCAGGGCACTGGAAGAGTCTACAAAGAATAGCTCCGCCCAAACCTCGTTGCGGCTGCGGTTAAACAGGTTCTCTTCAAAAATTCGCCACGCTACGGGCTGGATCGTCAGGCTCGTACCCATGTCGCGGGTGCCGTCGATGTTAAACCGTCCGGTCTGTCCATTAAACCGGTACTGGCGGGGGCGTCCGGGGGCAAGGCATTTAATCAGGCTGCTTACTTCGCTGGTGACTTCGTCTACTGTGTTGAATTTCATGGTTTTAATTTTTGGAATGCAAAAAGTGGCCCGCACAAACCGGGCGGGCCTTCCGGTAAATCTGGTTCGCAGAGGGCGGGTTACAGGCAACCGCCGAGAACACTAAGTTTCCGCGCTTTCCGGCGGCTGACGTGCTGGCCGGTTTCGGTCAGATTCGTAGTCAGCGGCAGCAGAAAACAACCGCGTTCTCGGTTCACCAGCGCGACTTGCAGCGGCTCGCCGGGGTTCTCCTGAATGCCGAGGTAAACGGCGGTTTCGCCCGATGGCAACCGAACGACATCGTTCAACCGGGGCGTAAGCATGGAAATAAGCATCGCAACTATAAGCATAGTAGTAGGTGTTTAGTGGTGGTTTATGTGTAGTCGTCAAAAATGTCCGTTACGAAGTCGCGGAACTGGCTGATCGTGCGGCTGATAAAGTTGATTACGGGATTAAGCAACCAGCCTAAAAACCAGACAGCAACCAGTGCAACGATGTGTACCGTTACGACAACGAGGAGAGCCAGAATGCCCCCCTCATTGTAAAGTTCGTGCAGTAACTTCATGCCGGGCGAATCGTCAGTACGCCTTGCTGAATCTCGATACGGACAAGCTGACCGGGAACAAACCCGGCTTTGGTGAACCAGTTTCCCGTTAATTCAAGCAGCGGGGCTACTTTCGTTTTTCGGTATCCGGCAAGCCCGCTAACGGTGTAGCGGGCTTGTAGTTTGCGGGTTCTGGTCATCGGGCGAACGAATCAAGAATCTGCTTTTCGACTTCCTCGTACCAGTCGGCTGTATCAATCAGGTTTGATACGTCCGTCTGACCAATCATGTAGGTATTTACGGATACCTCGGCATTACTGCCGGGATAGTCGCGACTGGGGGCTTCGGCGGGTTCGTACGTTCCGGTTACGTCGATGGCAACGCCAAACAGGGCAATGGATTTGAAGAATTTCATGGGATAAGGCAGTATAGCCCCGACACAGAAGGCCGGGGCTGGTGGGAGAATCAAGCAGCAAACCGGGTGGCTTCCTGTGCATCGAAGGCATCGCACATTTCCAAGAACAGCGCATCTTGTATGCTGATGGAAACCAAACCCAAGGCAGCTAATGCCTGGGCTTTAATGGCCTCAAATTCGGCTTTTGTACAAACAACCCAACCGGGCAGGGGCTGCTTGTGACAGCAAAACTCGATGCTGTAAGACTGGATGCTTCTGGCGGCAGAAACAACAACCGGATGGCCAACGGCCGGGAACTCATAAGCGATGTGAGAACCGGCACAGGACAGGTAAAATACGGATACGTTTTCCATAATACTTTTCAAGTTTAGCGGGCACCGGGCCCATTTTTGGAATGCGAAACGCGGCTTTCAAAGGCAAGCCGCCAGCCCAAACGAAGGCGAAAAAATGACAAAATGACCATATTTCAAAGAACTGCCGTTGCTCACCTGCAACACTATAAAAGTACGGAACCTGAACCACAAAAACAAGTCTTTTATCTATAATTAATTAGTTAAATGACTTAATACTTCGTAACTTAGGGTAACGAAAAACAGAAAGAAACCTTATGAAAACCGCCCTGCTTGCCACGCGCCACCTGACCGGACCCGCGCACTACGAAGCCATTAAAAACGCGCTGGCCGAACTGGGCACGACCCAGCTCCACCACGGGGCCGAGGGTGCGGGCCGCGACCACGCCAAACGCTGGGCGGCAGAAACGGGAAACGCCGAAACCGGACACGCGCCCGACTGGGCAAAATTTGGCCGGGCAGCGGGGCCGATCCGGGGCAAGGCGTTGATTGTTGCGGTCGATAACGTGGTGGCGTTGTGGGACGGAAAAAGCCAGGGCACCAAAAACGAACTGGCCGAAGCCAGGCGGCAGGGCAAACGGGTACGGCTGATTTTAGTGTAAGCAGCCAGGCACCAAAACCGGCGCAAGCTGGCCAACGGGTAGGGCCGCGCCTGGGCAGAGGCCCGCGCCGGGGGCACGAAACAGCCCACACACAACCAAAACGTGATGAAAAAATTTTCTTTTCTGGTGGTTAAGCGGCCAAACGCTTAATAAAAAGATCTACAGTGCCTTAGCTGATAGTTTGCAGTGGGCGTCGCGGAAATAGGGTACTGAACTGAACCAACGACCACGCGCCCACGCAAAGCGCCCAAAGCCGATTTGAGGTAAATAGTAAACCACTGGATTCTTGTAACCCTGCGCGGGTAGCGCATCTCTTCTCCTATACACTTCCGCACTGAATTAAGATTTACTTCGATACTGAATTAAGATTTACTTCCACACTGGTTTCTGTCGACACATCCGCATCAATCGCCGGAACGTCGGCGCGGACGGGGCCACCCTGCCGGGCGGATGGCGGGGCTGGCCGTGCGGCCTTCAGGACGCTGCGGCTGCCCTGCCACCCGTTCCGGCTGAATCGCGCTGGTTTCTCATTCGCGAATCTTATCCCGGATGGCAGTGTCTCCTCATTCATAGGTTGCCAAAAAAGGGCCGAAGCCGAACGCGGCCCGGCCCCCAAGCTACAAACCACACGCCCACAGACCCGGCGACACCCGCGAGAAACCAAGCGACCGCAACCAGAAGAACACCTGCGGAGCCAAACGCACACCGACCGGCAACACCAGCAGCGATGGCAGACCCGCCAACCCACGAGCCGACACCAACGCCCACGACCGAGAACCGCCCCGAAACGCAGCACCCGACACGCGCGACCACCGCGACAGCGACGGCGCCACCGAAGGACACGCCACCACGCACACAGCCCCGACACCCGGAAACGCAGCCACACCCGCCACCGCCGACCACACCGACCGCGACGGAAACCACACCGCCACCGAGCCACCCGACGCACCGACGACCGCTGACACCACCGGCGCAACACCGGAACCCGACACCGCAGCAACGGAAGCAGCAAACGGCAACCGGGACGCCACGCGGGAAGCAGCAACGGACGACGAGCCGAAGAAAACGAAACCGGCAAAATGGGAAACAGAAGCAGGAAGCAAAAACATGAGAAGCGGACGCACAGGGGTTTGATTGTGCGAAAAACTAAACACGGAACGGGAGCGGTTACTGCAAGGGTCTGCCGACAACAAAAATACGACCTGACCTGCGCCATTATAAAAAACGCACCGACCGTAGGGAGACCTATGAAACAAGGCGCAGGAAGGTGGAGATTTTTTTGGCGGACCGTCCCGTAGGGCGGCCCTTGCGGTTCCCGCTCCCGGCTCCGTAATTTTCGTAGCACTGGCAAGCCCCACTCCCCTCACCCCAAACCCAATAATTAAGCACAGTACCGAATAGTGATTCCCTGACCCCAACAGCCCGCGACACCGGCACAGCGGCTGAACCGACCGCGCCCTACCAACGCTTCCTTCGCCATCCGCTTACGTGCGCGCGGGGCTGACGCCTTGCCGGGGAGCAACGGGTGCAGAACCTCCCGCTCACGCTGGCCCATGACGCACAATCCTTATTCTACGTGGCTATAAGCGGAAAGCATTCATTCTCTCCGATAGGCAGCCTTCTGTCAAAAGAACAACCAAGCCACCCGGTCCCTTTCTAATCAGGAAGCGGTCATCCCCCTTTTATACCCGCTATGAACCACACAGCCCGTTTTGCTTGCTACATGCTGAATGATTCTGTTGCTTATCGCTCTCTTCAACTCCATAAGACTATGAAATCACTTGCCAAACGTATTACAATTCTTGCTCTATCAGGTATCGCTTCGCTGACGAGCCTGTCAACTCATGCGCAAACACTGGCCAAAAATACAGACTGGATTCAAAAACAGTTAAACAGGCTTGTAACCGACGATGATGAACATGAAATGAAGCTGAACGGGAAGAAATCAACGCCCAAGTTTGCGTTCAACGGGTGCCAGATGAATATGATTCTGGATACGAAGGACAAAGATGTGTCGATTGGTATGAACATAGGCTGGCAGTTGAAAGATGTCCGAACCATCAGTTACAAGCCGGGGAAGAACGGGCAGTACACGCTCGTACTGGATGTGCCGACCGACAAAGTAAAGATGAGTATGGGGATGGGGGGCTTTTCCGGTTCATTCAACTCGGACGACAAAGACAGCAAAAACAAGGACAACACCACTTCGTTCACCTTAGATACAAAGGATGAATCGTTGGTACGGGAGATTAAACAGAAGTTTGAGGAGTCCGTACAACTCTGTCGTAAAGAGAAAAAATGATTGACTTATCTGCTCTCGGTCAGCTAAGCCCTCGTAGTTATACAGACGTACATTAGCTTCTGTCATTATCCCTGTCCTAAATTCCTGCCACGAACTCTCCACCGTAAACACGCCAAAAAGCTATATATTTGTAGCCTTTTAACGGGTCTGTTATGGAAAAGGAAGAATCTGCTAAAATCATCAAGTCTGTCGCTGCAGCGCTGGAACTCAATATAAAGGAACTGGCCAATCAGCTTTCTGTCAACCAGCAGCAGATGTACGATTACACGATGGGTAAGAAACTGCCGGGTTGGGGATTCTGGACAAAGCTAAAGACTACGTTTCCCAATGTGTCTGCTGAATTCCTATTTACGGGAAAGGGCAATGTGCTAAATGATTAATTGCGTAAATAATTATTTACGCAATTAATCATTTAGCACAAAAAAGCCCGCCAGCAACTGCCGACGGGCTTTCCGCATTCCAAAAATTATCTATAGACTCTTTCGCCGGGCACTCCGAAAGAAATACCGGGCAAACATCATTACCAGCATAATACAGGCTCCGATAAACTGAAGGTCTTTCTCCCCCGTCTCCCGCCCGTAATACCGCAGCAGCACGAAGCCCCCCAGCATCACCAGCAAAATTACGCTAAAATCGAACTCCTCCACCTGTTTGCCCAAATAGCCGTTGGCTACTTCGGTAGCACTATCCAGATTAATGAACGGTTCCCTCCGCAGCCGGTCGCACAATTCCCGCAGCTTTCGCGGGTTGCCATCCGCCGTATCGTACAGCCGCGTCATTACCCCGTCGAGGTCACCCACCGGCAAATCACCAATCAATCTATAAATCATCTTCAACGAATCTGGGCGTGTCAGCGGTGCGAGTTCCACCTTCTCGAACGGCCACGCAAAACTCGCCGTCAGGGGTACGGTGCGGGCGGTGGTGATGATGCAGAAATGATCTTTCAACTCCTCCAGCACTTTAACGATGCGGGGTGTGATGCCGTCGATGTTGCCAATTTTGAGCAGGTACTCACGCGGCTGGGTACAGTCTTTCAGCGTCTGCACCAGATTCGCCAGGCTCGACGTACTGAGTTTGGTTTCCACCGCTTTCAGATCCGATGTCTTAAACAGCATCGCTGCCGCCGTATCCTTGTCGCCACAGACGTGCAGGATAGCAGCCGCTACGCTTTTCTTGAAATCAGAGCAATCGTCGATTAACAATGTCGGCGTATCGAAGTTCATGGATTGCAGCAGATGCGTTTTCCCGGCTCCGATGCCGCCCGTAATAATCACGGAGATGCCCCGGCTGATGAGGCTCTGTATCTGCTTCTGCTCTTTGTCGCGCCCCACGATAAACTCTGTATCGGCACTCAGCAAACTAATCAGCGTACGCCGGGGCGGAAACAGCCGGACTTTCAATCGCTCAAAGAAGGTAAGCCGGGGAGTAGCTGCATTGATGGCCGCACGGATTCGTTCAGGGTCGGTATGCGTGTAGATCTGGGTTATCCGGGTGTCGCTATGGCCTAATGAATTGCGTACGTCGATGAGCGATGCTCCGTTGGCGATCAGGTTGGTGGCAAAGGTATGGCGCAGTTTGTGGGGCCGAACATCGCCAATCTGCGGAGATTTTGCTTGCAGCCGTTTCAGCATCATGTAGGGCGTCGAGCGACCAATGGGCTTTCCTTTGTGCTTTGGCGACGGAAATACGAAGCCCTTCAACGGCTCCCCTTTTTTATTACGCTCCTGAATGAGTTTATCAAAAGCATCATACAACCTGTCCGACATGGGCACTTTTCTGGGTTTCTCTTTCCCGCGCTGCTTGAGCGTTTTGATAATCACTGTCTTTGCCCGGAAATCGCATTTCTCCCACATTAGCTGCGCTGTTTCCGTAACCCGTCCGCCCGCATCGAGCATAATGAGGGCGATGACTTTGTGCTCAACGTTGTCAATGCTGGCCAGGATTGCCGCCTGTTCCTCGGCACTGTGAAACTCAACCTGTAGTTCGTCCATCTACGTTAGTAATCAATTTCGTCCACTCTGCACCTGCCAGAGTAGCAGCGTTGCGTTGAGGTAAGCCGTCTGTTGCAGCCTGTGTTCCAGCATCTGTTTATGTACCCGGTAGAGTTCCCCATCCACCGGCTCGGGCAGTACGTAGGTGTCAATCTTCGCTTTAAGCTCCCGGATCAGGTCACGCCGTTTGCCCTCCTCATAATCACTCAGCCCACTGCGCCGGGTGTGATCGCTCAAATCAGCCCGATACTGCGCCAGTTCCGCCAGCTTCACCCCATTACGTGCCAGAGCCGCTTTGTATTCCAGATCCAGTTGCCGCAGTTCCAGCCCTGTCTGCGCGTTGTCGATGGCTACCTGCTCAAAATGCGGGCCGTTGGGATAGTCGGCGGTTAGCTCGTTACCTTTCTTCATGATCGCTCCCTCAAAATAATACACCGGCTGCTCACTCTGCACCGTGATCTTCACTACTGGTTGTTTCATATAGCGGTTCAGGCTGTCGACCGAAACGCGCAGCAGATTGATGGTCTGGAGATGGTGCCGGGTAGCCAGCCTGCGGAAGTCGATCAGCCTGCATCGGGCCGGGTCGTAGCGCACAAACCTGAATTCGCCGTTCTCTTTGCGCCACGTAATCAGCTCCGATGCTTTCTGCTCCACAATAATAGCCGTTACGGTATCCGACTCCCCAATTAGAAATCGCGCTTCGTAGTCGCCGGGCTTGCGCTTCACCTCCCGCTCGAAATGATCCCAGGTGGCAAAGCTTTTGTTGTACTTCGACCAGAACCCGGCCGCCATCAGCGGGTAACTGAATACGTTCAGGCAGCAGAACACACCAAACAGAATGGCCTCGCTCCGGAAATCATTCGTACTCAGCCGCAGATTCCTGTTGGCAGGCAGTACGGCGGATCGCCGGGAGAACGGATAAAAGATGGGAATGCCCTCCTTGGTACACATGTCGAAAATCAGATGACTCCCCAGTGCCAGCGCGACAGGCAGCGTAAAGTGCTGGTGGAACAGGTTGTCGAATCCTTTGCTGAGGGCAACCACGGCCACAAAAAACCACAGGCTGTGCGTAATCGTCCGGTGGCCGTACCGCGTTTGCAGCCACTTGGCGACTGGGTAACAGGTCTTGCCGATGATACTTTTGGTATGGTCGATGTCGGGCAACACGGCGGCTATCCACACCACCGCCATTGTATCGAACCGCTCGAAGATATTCACCTCCGCGAAACTGGCGAAGATACCCGTAAAGGCGAACCCACCGGCCACATGATTGAAATTCTGCATCAAGCTATAAATCAGGATACGGCGTGGGGTAACTGGCTCAACTGACGAACGGCCATCTCCAGCCAGACAATCTCATCGGTCTTTACATACTGCGCCACTAAATACTCGATAAGCCGAATGACATTTTCCCGTTTTTCCATCGCGTCTACAGGGTTAGGTGTGGGTAGGTTCTGCCGGGAGCAATCGTCACCCGGCCCACTTTATGCGCATACCGGCCACTTTTGTACCAGTCGCCCGTATAGCTTCCTGCCGGCATAAACCAGTCCATCGACTTCTCGCGCATCACCCCATCTTCGGCGTACAGCCACACACGTTGCGCGTCCCGGTCTTTGATCAGCGTAACGAAGGCCTGCGCCCCGATGCCCGACGAGCGGCCAAAGCTGAACCGGATGCGTCCGTACGCTGCATGATACCCACTCATCAGAGGGGCGTGGGCTTCCTGTTCGTTATAGACCAACAACCCGTCGCTGTCCGGTATGGCCTTGAACTTATAGAGGATACCTGACCCGTTGAACTCTGCCAGATACCAGCCGGGGGTTATCAGCTTTCGCATATAGCTGAGGTAGGTTTTCGGCTTGGTAACGGTGTACGTTGGTCGGCTGTAGTTCCCCTCAGCAATGAGGTACGCTTTATCGGCAATCGGCTCATCATACCCCATGTTCCAGAGTTTCACGCTGTAGCTGACGGGCCGGAACAATTCCGCTTCGTTATTGACATACTCGATGGTCAGCTTCGCCAGCCCCGCTCCTACCCGGCCTTCCGCTTCGATCTGCCAGTCCGTGCTATCCTGATTCGTGGTCTCGTAACGCACCTCGACCGGCTCCGTGGTTTGCTGCCTGGCCACCCGCCCACAGCTCATAGCCGAGAGCAGTAGTAAAATCATCCCGATCACATACAGCGTAAGGGCTATGCCAACCCGGTTCCATACTCGTCTGCCGCCACTCATGATTCCGTGCTGCATTTGTGGATGAGACGCCCTCCCCTACCGGACACTTTTTTCAGGCACACATCACCGGTGAGTTTACCCGTTGTCATCACCCAGCCAGCAAGTTTCGTCCCGTCTGCTCTGTCGACCATCAGCACCGACACCCCATTCCGCGCCACAGCCACCGCAAACCGCTTCTCACGATTATAATCACTAACCATCATTCCGGCATCAGTATACTTCGCCCTGACAAACACCACCTCGCCGGGAGAAACCGGAACCGATCCCGGATGCAGAACCAAATCCAGATTCTCATCGCCATTGGTATCCGGCCCGAAATCATACACATTGACCTGAATATCCGTCGGCTCCGTCACGTCGCACAGCGATATCAGCACCCGCGTCTGACTGGAGGAAATGGGTTTTGGCTGGAAAACGTACCCCGCGAAATACGATGGTTCAGCCGGTGCAACCAGGTTTGCCTCCCCGGACCGGACACAGGCAGACCCAGTAAGCAGAATAGCGGAGGGCAACAGAATAACAAGCGTACGAATGGAATGCATAGGCGGGGGTGGGTTACAGGATTAAGCAACAAACAAGAATTACCGAACTGGCTTGGCGGCTGAAACGCTTCGTACCGATTGCAGCGAATCCAGACCCGGCAGCGTCTCGGTCGGAAACTGGTAACGGGAAAACCGGGCAATCTCCAGTATCCTTAGAGCGAACTCCCGCTCCATCCGGTCATTCGCCATCCACTGACGTTGAAACCGCAGCAACGCTTCCGCATATTCGACCGGCTTAATCTCTTTCTTTCGATTCGCTTCTTCCGCTACATTCACGATACTGCTTTCCAGATTTTGCGCGGGCAGAATATACGTCAGGGCTTCGCGCTCTACCTTCAACCCCTCATACATGTTCCTCAACTGGTGTAGCTCTGTCCGGTAGTCTAATAACCCCTGACTGATAATGGCTGCCAGCTTCGCTCGGTTCTGCTGCTTTGTCTGGTCGATGTTCACCAACTGGCTTGTCCCCGCGCTGATGCTGGGTAGTCCGAACTGGAACCCGATGCTGGGCAGGTAGTACCACCATTTCATTTTCGTTTTCTGCTCGAACTCGACACACTGCGTCCGTACTTTCTGCGTGTGGAATGCCTTCAGACTGGCTTCGTATTCAGTCAGCGGCTGCAACTTCACAAATTGCGCGATTCCCAGATGACTGGTAGCCAATAGGAGCACCAGCAACAGCACGGAATAAGTTGGGCGGGGGGTCGGGGGGGTGAACATTATAGAGAATTTGTGTTTACGCTAATCGGTGGTTTGTGTACGGTAAACGGCACCTGTTGACCGTTGAACTATTCCGCGAAAATGGCTTTTAAATTTTATAATTGTTCATATAATCATAAAAATATAATAAGACTACAAAGCCGCTGGTTTTGAGGGGCATACCTCATTGATTCTCCTTTTGTGTCTCTGTTGAAAAAAGACCGGAAATACAGCGCACGAAAAAGCCGCACCCAATCGCGCTGACGGGGTACGGCTTCGTATAAATTCTTGCTCGACTACTTAATGGCCAGCACTCGTTCCGGGGCTTCTACGGCGACAGGCTGACCCAGATTCACCCATTTGATAATGCTGCCCGTAGCCGATTTAATTTCCAGTTCGTAGGCACCGGAAGCCAGTTGGTCTACATTGAGTTGAATAGCGGCTTTGGTTTGTCTGCGGCCCATATGCTGGGAGAACAGGGCCTCGCTCCCACCCGCCTGACGCAACGTGATAACAACCGGTTCAGCCGTTGTTTTCTCCACCGCCAGCCGAATTTTGTTGGCTTTGGTGACGTAGACGCTGGCATCGAAGGAAGCGGGTTTAGCCGGGGCGGTGGGGTTGGTCGGGTTGGCCAGCATCGGAGTAGTGCCCAGCAGGAAAAAAGCGACAAGTGTTTTGGCAAAAGCGGAAGTAAGTGTGTTGTTCATGGTCGTAAAGAGTTGTTTTACTGGTTGATTGATTTCTCTTTACTTATGCCAACAAGTGTGCCAATGAGGTTAAGTATTTGATTACCAAAGGCTTTGCCCCAAACTACGCGTATGCTGTTTGTACGGTAACGGACAAGCTGCGTTCATTACCGTACAAAGCGGACAGTTTGCAGGTACTTTATTCTGGGTTCTCAAGCCAGAATAGACTAATCGCTATACCTGTCCTCTTTCGACGAGCGCATTTACAGGCTACTGAATAATTTAATTTTTATATGACGCTGAAATTAACGTCTTTTACGACATCAAAATTAACGTTGTTTTTGACGTTCAGATAAACACTAAATTTAACGATACGCATATGATTTTCACGGTTGGCGGTATTAAAGGAGGGAGCGGCAAAAGTACCATTGCAACCAACCTGACCGTCTGGTTAGCCAAACGGGGCCATGATGTGCTTCTGGTCGATGCGGACGAGCAGGAGACAGCGACCAAGTTTACCAAATGGCGGGAGCGTCTTACGGAAGGCAACAGCGGGTACACGGCTACGATCCTGACGGGTGACGCCGTACGGCAACAAGTACTGAAGTTCAAGCCCAAGTTCGACCACATCATCATTGATACCGGTGGTCGTGACACCACCAGCCAGCGGGCGGCACTGTTTGTATCGGACGTGTATTTGGTGCCGTTCAATCCGCGAAGTTTCGATCTGTGGACCATTGCCGACGTGGAGAACTTAGTCAAAGAAGTACGGGCACTCAAACCCGACGAGCTACACGCTTTTTCGATCCTCAACCGCGCGGATCCGAAAGGTTCCGATAACAAAGACTCCGCTGAGCTATTAAGTGAGAGTGTGGTCATTGAATACCTGGCTCCGGCTATCGTCAGTCGGAAAAGTTTTGCGAACACAGCCTCCAATGGTCTTGGTGTTATCGAAGGGAATCCGGCAGACGAGAAAGCCATTGCTGAAATAGACGCGCTGTTCAGTAAGGTAATGGACAGAATCAGCGTTAATTTTGACGTTAAAAATAACGCTGAATAAGACACTAATTTTGACGCTAATTATGGCTATTACCAGACTACCAAACGAACCGGAAAAATCGGAGCAACCGGCAAATCCAGTCTCGGAACGTAAGATTCAAGCATTCATCAACAAGGGTGGTAAACCCACGGATAGGGGAGAGGAAGTGACTGAAGGCGGCACCAAGAGTATCAAGCTCATCATGACCGGCAAGGAGATGAGTGCGATTAAAGTCCTGCGCGACAAACGACCCAGCCGAAGCCGTAAGATTCCGATCTCCGTTCATGACTGGGTGATTGAAGCTATCCAAGAGAAAATAGAACGGGAGCAGAAGCAGTATGATTTGACGTTAATTTAAACGTCATTAACAACGTCAAATTTAACGCTATTAAGATGAATGATGTTTCTATACCCGCCATCCTTCAGCAGATGCTAACGGACATCAAAGACCCAGCATGTTATTACTGGCTATATACTAACAACTTCGACATTCAGCCGCCCACGGAGTGGGAGGATACGCAATGGTGGCAAGCTCCCTTATTTCTCAATTATGATTCAATCTGGAATGCGGAGTTTGTTGAAGATGGAATGCTGTGTGATGTAATCCTTAGAAAAAAGCTGCCAGCCGAACGGGAGCGCATTAAAATTTTGTACAGCCAGATTTATGGCATTAGTCGATTCAAGACAGAGCAGTCGACAGCCGATAAAGACAGTCAGCTTTATTATGACAACACTAAATTCAAAATGCCCCCCATACCCAAGACTACAGATTCCTCACCTAACGAGCATGAGTAATATATGAAGCAATCCCTGAAACCTATACCCGCTGAGGAAATTCTGCATTTTATTCGCGCCTACCGGACCTTGGAACAAATGCCCTTGGAAGATGGCTTTGCCCAGCTACGCACTATATCGCCTGTGTTACCCAACGATGACGAAGCGGAATTAAAGGAACTTCGCCAGCATTTTCGCAACCAGTGGTACACGAAGGAACGTCATTTCGGAATGTTCTATCTGAATCTATCTCATTATCGCCAACTCTATTTGTTGCATATGTGGAACATTTGTGACTGGCAGGATGAAGAGTACCTCAGCACGGCTTTACAAAATCCCTTCTTCCGGATAGTAGGCCGACCACCGGCTAAAGCTCTGCAACTTCATCAACTCATTAAGTTTTTCGAGAATCACGGCATTAACTCACAGCTTACCCCACAGATCACCCTAACCGAACTACCGGAAGATGACAAACGCTTCGGCAATTCGGCAAACTGGGGCGACTATATCTTATCCTTAGCCAATCCAGAACCGCTGCTTCGTCAACTCATTGGCTACGAAAAAGAAGCAGGGTACGACTTTGATCCTTCCATTCTTAAATAAACATTGGGTTTTGCCAGGAAAGTCAGGCTACTCATTTTTCGTACTACTCGCTAATTAATCGAAACGCAGATCTGTAGAAACGGACCATGAGGATTTATCCGCGCCGGCGTCCGGCACGATTCGGCAAAACTACCTTACCCCGTTAAACGATGAACATACCTTTCGATACGGAGTGGTCTGACGAAGCCCGATTGACATTCAATCGGTTGCCAGTCGAGGTACAGGCTGATCTGATTCGCCAACTACCCCAACTGGTTACCAAATATGCCGATTTATACCAGCGAAGGCCTGCTGAAAGTGTATCCGTGGGTACGATTTCTCATATGCAAGTGCCTGGCTGGAGCATGTGGCTACGCCTGGATACGGAATATCATGAGGATGAGGTAGGACCGGTTTTGTTTATTCACGAGTTTGAGGAGTTAACCGGCAAGGAGTTTGAGCAATCGCTAAGCGCAGCGAAGACAAGGCCCGGCCGTATTAATCCGTCAAATTCCTAACTCGTCCTGATTCAATAAATATGAAATATAATTCATATGATATTTCGCACGAGTGTGGGCATATCCCCTACTTGACTGGAAAGGATGGTTAACGAACCTGATTTGGATTCATATTAGAGAAATAAAGAGCATCTACCTCCCTGTATCAGAGGAATTAAAAACCACGGGAGTCGTCACCAAACCAAATAAAAAGCAGTTTTCACCTCTACTCTATAAATCAATAATCATGGAACATGCAAACGAACTACTGGCCATTGAGTGCGTCAATGCACTCTTCTGGGATTATACCCGCGACGACATCAATACGCTGAAGAGCAGCTACCCAGACTTTGCCCATGTCTGGACGCACTATATCGAGGATAAGAGCGGGGAGGACGCCTTTAATGAGCTGTGGAAGTGCTGGATGATAAAGTTCAATGTAGCTACCAAAAACGGTATTGTGGCTTATGCGCTGGAGAAATACGCCGAGGAAAAACGGGAAGCTCTGGAGAGTGCCTATGCGATGCATAAACTGATGCAGTCGGGACGACTGTAGGATGATCTCGGGATTCGTGGAGCCAATAGACTTTGGGCGACGCTCTGCTAAAGCTATTTGACATCTGGCCGCGCTTTGGTAGCTTCAAATAAAATTAAATAATATATAATGTCTGAACACCCAGCAGTACATATTTTAATGCCTACATATTAGGATTGTAAAACGCTGACTAACAAGTATAAACATTCCTTTTAATTTGCTCAATAGGCAAATGAAAACGTATGGTTTTAGTTGTTCAAAAAGACCATTTTAACGCTGATTTACACCTTTTCGGTTGACTCAAGGCGGGCTATTTGATATTTGGCCCGCTTTGGTAGTTGCAACCTAACTAATTGTCAGTAGCCCGCTGTATCCGTACGCAGTTCGGGTAGTTAACAAGACTTTCGCTGCAGGGCGCTTGACAAACTGATTACCCGACCAGCCCGTCAATAACACTTCGAGAAATTGCATCAGGTAAGGCTGGCCCTCAAGCCTGATCAGCACCACCGACTCGAACCAGCTTAGGGGAATCAGTTGAGCCGCTTTACGATTGGGGCGATAAGGATAGCTAACAAATGCCTGTAGGCCATCTGGCGTCAAAAAATGTACACATATGTACTGCGGGGTATCCACGAAAGTAGGATAGGTATATTGGTAGATTCCTGGTAAACGGTCAGTAGAGGGTGTTTCCATTCAGGCTATATTAAACAAGTTTAGATGAATATACTCAAATTAGTGATGTCAAAACTACTTATTAACAATAATACCTATTAGCCTACAAAAAGGCACAGAAATATATTATTCGGCTTTTTTCGAATGCCTTAGCTACGGGCCTGCTCAGGAAGCCACCCACATTCGTACGAAATGGGTAGTTCTGCGGAAAAGTACATAATTCGTCATTTGCACAATCAGAGTATAGAGTTGTCTCAAGTTGGATTCTTTAAAGAGACGTGCTAAGTGTAAGTATTTAGCCTGAAGCTTCGTACTTTGGCTAGTAGGTAGCTTTTTATAGATAATTCAGAATGGTCAATCACCACTTGATCTACCGTCAGGCAAACGCTTCCGATACGCCTAATATCATTCGGATAACGGTAAATGCCTACCGCGATTATGAAGCGGTTCTTGCACCTGCTGATTGGGCTAGAATGGAATTCAATTTAGCCAATGAGAGCTTGTTCATCGACTTACTGGGCAAAGCCGCAACCTTTGTTTGTGAAATAGATAGCCAACTAACAGGCGTCATCTTCTTAATGCCTAAGGGCAATCCCACTACTATTTTCCCCGCTGATTGGAGTTATATCCGATTATTAGGTGTGGACCCCAGGTATCGAGGCTTGGGCATCGGTCGAAAACTAACTCAACTTTGTATTCATCATGCGCAGGCCACTGGTGAGGTGGGGGTGGCCTTGCACACGAGTGAATTCATGACTGGCGCTCGGAATATGTATGAAGATTTAGGGTTTAAACAAGCGAAAGAGTTACCCCCCATGTATGGCAAACGCTATTGGCTTTATAAGTTAAGTTTCTAATATATCCCTAACAGGAGCATTTAGTGAGACTAAGCAAATTTATGATTACCCAGTATAACTACGCTTTTAACGAGTAGACCAATCCCATAACAAGCGATACATTTTTCTGTTGAATGAGCATGTAATTCATACGCTTAAGCCATGCGTATCCTCAATAACCACTTGCGTTTATTTGACTGCCTGGCGGCCCGAACGAAACTTGTGGCTCACCCTGACAAACAAACGGTTGAGCCAGAGAAAAATTAAAAGGCCAACGATGATCAACAGAGCATTCAACTTGTAGGAGAATCCCACCAATCGCTCCTTGCCATCCAGGGAGAGTTCGAAACGTAGCCAGAAGCGCTCCGCTCGCGTTGTCGCCTGGTCAAACGGAAACGCTTCGTCGTAGATGATAGGAATGACCAAGCGGCCACCCGTATCGATATAGCCATATTTGTCACCCAGGCGAATCATGGAGAGGCCATGCTGGTAATACGAGGCAAAATCGTATTGCAACGGCGTGCACACCTGGCCCGACTTGTCGATATGGCCGAACTTGCCGTTGATGGCTACAGCGGACCGGTCTTCAGCCGTAAAACCGGTCGCTTCGTCGTATAGATGGGGGATGCGCAACTGGCCGTTTTTGTCAATACAACCCCATTTGCCATTTTTTTTGACCCAAAATAGGCCGTTGGTCGGCTTGCGGGTATCGGAGTAGTCAAAAGGAACGATCAGTTCGCCCGTCACGGGACTCACATACCCGTATTTATCCCCGTATTGCACCCGTTGCATGCCTTGGCCCGAATAGGTGTAGTCTATATCAATGGCATCGAGGGCGACCGGGACTTTCAGCACTAAATCGTTGTCGATGATGCCAAATTTTCCTTGGTATTTAAAGGCTGTAACGTGTTTAGATCGCTGGATCTGCTCGGTGACAAAGGGGGTAAAATTGAAGTTAAGAATAAAGAAGTCAGCTCCTCTCCACCACAACACATCTTCTTTGGTGTCGTGGTTACACTCAAAATCAATCGTCGATTCTTTGATAAGATAATCATTCGAATAGTACTGAATGGGGATTTTGTATAGCTCTCTACCGGTCCGGTCAATATAGGAAAGCCCATAATGGGTACCGACTGGATAAATGACCCAAGTTTTGCCGTTACAGAAGTGGTCAGTGGAGATGTATTTTGGTTGGATAATGATCTGGCCCTGTTTGTCAATAAATCCATGCAGTCTATGGCCTTGCGGACTACGTTGCATCGGGACAAACTCGGCGAGTCCCTCCTGGAAGTCGCCAATGTCACGGTAAGCAGGGGTTAATTGGCGTCCGTTTTTGTCGGTCAGGAAGGTTTGGTAGGAACGGCATGCCCTGCTAAGTTTTTTGACCACATAGACCTCCCCATAGTCTTGGCATTCATCGTATTGGTTTAGCCAGGCCTGGTTTGGCATGGGATTGTTCTGGGCGAGTAGCCCCGGCGATAGCACGAGTAGAGAAAGAAGGGCGAGGTGTCGAAAAATGGGTAGACGCATTAGCGTTGGTTTTTTCGTTTGTCAAAAAGACAACTACTCATGTCTACTAGCCAGAAACGGACAAAGCGTGTAAGTTACCGGACAACGAAGCGATTGTAATACAGTATAATTCATTGACGGTCTAGTGCTTACATTTGTGGCATCTAATTTGTTTAGCAAATAACAAGAAAATACGAGCGGTAAGCAAAATACGATGAACAGAACGTATTTGGGAGAATTTGAAGAGCTCGTCCTATTGACCGTAGCCATCCTCAATGGCGGGGCTTATGGACTTAATATCGCGGAAGAACTCAAGCAACGAACCGACCGATCCATTAATCTGAGCGGTGTTCATGTGGCCTTGTACCGGCTGGAAGAAAAAGGCTTTGTCAGATCGGAGCTAGGGGGAGCTACTGCGGCTCGGGGAGGACGCCGTAAGCGGCTTTTCTCGATCACGGCTTATGGTAAACGCACGCTGGATGAGCTGCGGCAGGTCCGCAATGGCTTGTGGGAAGCCATACCCAACCTGTCCTTCTCCTAAATATGGCTTACCCTCCACATAGCCCCTTACCGCCCGCTTGGGCTGATCGGTTACTACGCTTAGTCTGTCCGGCTGAGCTACAAGAAGAGCTGCTGGGTGACCTGCATGAACAGTTTGCTCAGCACGTGGCTCAGGTCGGGGGGGCTACCGCTCGGTGGCGATACGCCTGGGAAGTCATTCAATTTTGCCGACCTTACTTGATTAGCCGCCAACTGCGTGCCTTGACGACAGAAGTAATCAGGCAGTTATCCCTATCTTTTCTCCATCCCGCTATGCTCCGTAGTTATCTAAAAATCGCTTTTCGCAACCTGGCTAAGAACCGGGTGTACTCCTTCATTAACATTTTTGGGCTGGCTGTCGGCATGGCGGTAGCGGTATTGATTAGTCTTTGGGTACGGGATGAGCTAACCTTCGACCACTATCACCAGAACCACAACCGCATTGCCCAAGTCTACCAAAGCCAGACCTTCAACGGTCAAATCAGAACAGGCAACGCTGTCCCCCGGCCCCTGGAAATGACTCTGCGGACTAACTATGGCGATAAGTTCAAGCATATCGTGATGAGTACCGGACGGTTACGCAGCATCCTGACCTACGGCGAGAAGAAGCTAGTGAAAGAGGGTAATTTTATGCAGCCAGCCGCCCCCGAGATGCTGGGCTTGGCCATGCTTTCAGGCCAATTGGACGGGTTGAAAGACCCTACCTCTATCCTGCTGGCGGCTTCCACGGCGCAGGCCCTGTTTGGTCGTGAGCCCGCCCTGGGCAAACTGATCAAACTGAACAACAAGTATTATCTAAAAGTGACCGGTGTGTATGCCGATATACCCCCCAACAACGAGTTCAGTGCCACGACTTACATAGTTCCCTGGGAACAGTATGTAAACAACCCGGAAGGGGGCAACAACTCGGCCACCAACTGGAGTGGTAATCGCTGGCATCTATTTGTCCAGATTGCCGACAATACGACGATGGAGCAGGTATCGGCCACCATCCGGGACGCTAAGATGAAAGCCGCCCCCCAGGAAGACACCCAATATAAACCGGTGTTATTCCTGCATCCTATGAATGATTGGCACCTACGGGCTACGTTTGAAAACGGGGTGCAGACCGGCGGACGCATTGAAAATGTCTGGCTGTTTGGTCTCATCGGGGCTTTCGTACTCCTACTGGCCTGCATCAACTTTATGAATCTCAGCACCGCCCGGTCCCAGAAACGGGCTAAGGAAGTAGGCATCCGCAAATCGGTTGGCTCGGTGCGGGCACAGCTCATTAGCCAGTTTTTGAGCGAATCGTTTCTGGTGGTGAGCCTGGCGTTTGTCGCGGCTATGCTGCTGGTGGTGCTGGCCTTGCCCGCTTTCAACACAGTAGCCGATAAGAAACTAGACTTTCCCTGGGCGAACGGCTATTTCTGGAGCGCATCGTTTGTTTTCATCGGGCTTACCGCCCTGCTTTCGGGCACCTATCCCGCCCTGTACCTTTCTTCGTTCCAACCCATTAACGTCTTAAAGGGCACCTTCCGGGTGGGGCGGTATGCCGCGCTGCCGCGCCAAGTGCTCGTGGTGCTTCAATTTACGGTGTCGGTGGCGCTGATTATCGGCACCACCATTGTCTTTCAGCAGATTCAGCATGCCCAAAACCGGCCGGTCGGTTATGACCGCGAAGGGCTGGTTCAGATACCGCTCACCGATTTTGATTTTGTGGGAAAATACGATTTCATGCGTCGCGAGTTGCTCAATTCCGGCGCGGTGGTGGCCATGTCGTCGGCCAGCAGCCCCACCACGGACGTTTGGTCCAATGTGGCAGGCTTTACGTGGGAAGGTAAGCCTCCAGGACTTCAGGAAAGCGTGGCGCTAACGCAAGTATCGCCCGAATACGTTTCATCACTGGGTATGAAAATCATGGCCGGACGCGACTTCTCGCGTGACTTCGCGTCGGACTCCAACGCGGTTATTCTGAATAAAACCGCCGTGAAGTATATGGGGCTCAAGCATCCCGTGGGCACCATCCTCCTCGACGAACACCCAGAAAACCACACCCCACCCGTAACCGTCATTGGCGTCATTGACGACATGATTATGCAGTCGCCCTACGAGCCTGTCAAACCGTCGATGTACAAGTTTGATCAATACAACAACGCCACCTATTACAATCTGCGGCTCAACCCTAACCAGCCAGCCAGCCAGAGCGTTGCCACGGTGGAAGCTATTTTTAAAAAGAACTTTCCCAACTTACCCTTTGAGTATCAATTCGTAGACCAGCAATATGCCGCCAAATTTGCTGCTGAAGAACGCATCGGCAAGTTGGCGGCTGTCTTAACCGGATTGGCCATCTTTCTCTGCTGCTTAGGGTTATTCGGACTGGCTTCGTTCGTGGCTGAGCAACGACGGAAAGAAATGGGTATCCGTAAAGTGCTGGGGGCTAGTGTGGGCAGTCTATGGGGGTTACTTTCCAAGGACTTTGTAGGCCTAGTCCTCATCGCCTGTCTGGTGGCTAGCCCCACGGCTTGGTATTTGCTGAAGGGTTGGTTGCAGCACTACAGTTACCATACGGAGCTAGGTTGGTGGGTATTTGTAGCCGCAGGCGGGGGAGCCTTAGCGATCACCTTGCTGACGGTCAGTTTCCAGAGCGTGAAAGCCGCCCTGATGAATCCGGTTAAGAGTTTGCACAGTGAATAATCAGGTGCCTGTCATCTTCTCTTTTTTGAACTCACCTATAGATACATCTCAATAAACGCCCGATTATTTATGACGGTCGGCGAACGGTTGATGTTAGCGTCAATTGTAGCCAAGCTTTATCCGCCCGTCGGCCCGGTCAAATAGTTATCTCACAAAACAAAGGCTATTTTTTTGCGAAACGTATGGGTTTGTGAGACCATCATTTGGCAAATGACGAATTATGTACTTTTCCGCAGAACTACCCGAAATGTTCCACAAGCACCGCTTCATCCCTAAATAGACTTGATATATAACGCCCCTTTGCCGAAGCTAATGCGGTCGGAATACGTGTCGAGTTCCTGGTCGATCAGCTTGTTGTCGTAGGCCACCGGCCGCGTGATGTATTTAGTATCCACAAAGATGATATTCAACCGCTCATTTAGCACCGGTTCGCCGGTACGCCGGTGAGTGCTTTCGGTGTACTTGAGCATGTGCTCGTTGCTGGTGCCGGTCTTGGTCTGCTCCTGATCTTCAAAATACCGGAAGGAGCAATACCAGTAGCGGTAATAATGGTGGTAGTTGGAGATGCAGAACTGAAACTGGTCGGGCGACTGGCGCAACGTCCGTAAAAGCGTGTCTATGCGCTGCAATTCTTTTTCCTGCGCCGGAAGCAATTGACCCAGAAATGAGCGTTTGTAGAGCTGTTCCCGGTGTTCCAGCAATACATCCTGTGCCTGTTGCGGCCCCACTTCGCGGTCGATGGTGTATTTATGCTTAGGAAAGAACGCTAATGAGATAGCGGGCCGCTCGTAATTCACCAGCTTCAGGTTTTTGTAGGGCTGGCCAGGGCGATGGTAGGGAGCGAATAGAACCATGTGTTGGGCAGGCACGAAATAATACTCCAGTTCGGAATCCACCGGCAACGCACTCACCTGATGCGTTAATGGCTCCAGCTTTACGGTGCTGGTATTTAGCAAAATACGTATCGCGTCTAACGGAGCGAGTTCAGGGCGTTTGGCCATAGGAGTATAAATAGTGTCGAATATTTCCCTTAAAGGTAAATATCTAACCTTTCTTTCCTTTTTCAAACACCTCCGCTCTTTTGATTCATTTTTTTGATTTTTATTTTTTACCCTAAAAACCGTGCAGTGCGTAAGGGAATCAACTTTTGATTTATTATCAAAAAGAAACCTTTTGATTGATTTGTTTTGATTAGGGGTGGTCAAACACGCTTAGGTTCAGCAACTTATAAGGAGAAAACCGACTTTTGGGGGGAAGAATAGCGACTTTTGGGGGGAGTTAAACCGACTTTTGGGGGGAGTTTTTAGCGTTACAAACCGACTTTTGGGGGGAAGAATAGCGACTTTTGGGGGGAGTTTTTAGCATTAGAAAACCGACTTTACTTTTGTCAGGTCGGTTTTCTCGTTTCAGACGCTGGAATAGGATTTTGCAACTATGCTTTATGTACTTTTTCAGGAACAAAGGTTAACTTTTCATTAAATTTTTATTCATATGTTAATTTAATTTCCGCACAAGACCGTTTTTGGCCCTAAACAGCTAACTTATAAGTGGGTAAAGGAGCCGGAGAAAACCGACTTTTGGGGGGAGTTGTAACAGTCACTAAATCAGCGGGTCGCGTTGTGTTTGTTGATCAGCCGAGCCCGGTTACTTTTCGAACGTAACCTTATACACTGCGTAACGTAGCGTCGTGCTTTCTACATCATTGTTGGCGATAACATATAGCGTACCGTCGGTTGCTAAAGCTATATCCCAACTGTCGAAACGAAATGCCATTCGGTTGCCTTTGCCCACTTTAGCCGAACTGGTTATACCCAACAACTTCTTGTTGCCAACAACGGTCGTTACGTTGCCTGACGCATCTACTTTACGAATACAGCCTGAGCCATAATCTGCTACGTATACATTATCGTTTTCATCGACCGCAATGGTATTGCCCCGCCCATAGCCTCCATCCTGAAACCGGGCTATCGTACCTGCGCCATCCACATAATCGGCCTTGCCAGCAGAGCCTGCTATGAGTTTGAGTTGTGAAGAATAGTTCTCCATTTTCCATAGCGCATGATTGCCAAAGACAAAAATACTTTTACTGCTGGTACCCAGCATGGCCGACCCACTATTGATTGTACTCTGGAGCTGGGTATTCACAGGACTATAGGAAGAAACGGTCGTTGTAATGGGGTTGCCACTCGTACTAAGTACAGCGATAATGTTGTTCGAAAAATCGGTGCCAACCATCCTGACGGTTGGATGTTTCGGAACTGTTTTTAAGGAATAAAAGCCGCCAACTACCTGACTCGGGTAGGTAATTTTGTTTAACGTGGTTCCATTGACATAGGCGTAGAACATATCGAAGCCGCCAACGTAGTAATTCAAATCGGTGCTAATGGCAATTGGGCGATTGAGGTTGGTCAGAAATGACGTAACTGCAGACGTAGTCAAGTCCATTTTGTAGACTGTGTTCTGGGCAGGTCCCGTTATGTACAACGCATTGGTCAGCAGCATCCGAACACCATCGGCTCCAACGGAAGCAAAAGCCGGAATACCCGCCATTTTCGTGACAGTCGCTTTGGCCGAAAGTGGAATAATGACGGTAAAATTCTTGGTCGATGTACCCAACGTGCTCCCATCTTCCAGGGTAATCTTGCCCGTTGTCGCCCCGTCTGGCACAATCACCTTTAGTTCACTGGCACTCACACGGGTAACCGTTTGGGCCGTCACGCCGTTGAATTTTACGACGGTATTGTTGGTAAAATTATCGCCCTTAACGTCAACTTCGTCGCCTTCTTCGCTTTGTTCGGGGCTGAAACTCGCAACAATCGGCGCACGAAGAACAGTAAAGTCGGTAACTGACGTAGCGGTTCGTCCGTCTGTTTCAATAGTAATTTTTCCACTTTGGCCCGTCGCTGGAACAGGCACTACGAGTTGCGTAGCCGATGTTGTCGTGACGGTTGCCACTACGCCACCAAACTTTACCACGTTTTTTGTGGGATCACCAGAAAACCCTTCGCCTTTAATCGTGACAATGCTACCCGCTATACCCTGGGCTGGATCGAAACTCTGAATGGAAAATGGGGTAGGAGCAGGGGTAGAATCAGGGTCAGATTTTTTGCAGGACAAAACCACGCCCAGCAGCAAGACAATGACAAAGTTTTTCATGATTTTGAGCGGATAGAAAGAAATGCATAATGTCGTGTTTCGGACTTAGTCGAATTCGGCTATCAATCAGTAACAGGGTTGGAGCCTGCCCCACAACAGGTACAGGTAGTCGGTTGTCGGTGAATGAACTGCCGCACCAGAAGTGCAATCAGAACAGTACTAAAAATAAACCGCCGTTCAACGAAAGGTCCAAACCTTTGATTAAACGGCGATTATAGTTAAGAAAGAGCGCGATTTCAACTTGTCAGATAGTTTCATCTACCTGCCATAACATCGATTTCACGCATGACGTACGATGATGAGAAGTTTTCTTATGGCCACAACTTACTTTTTATGAAAGGCATAAGTCAGAATGTTTTTCGGATAAGGGCCGATTTTAGTTACGTCCCTTCTCGAATTCAGAATTGTATACTGGGGATATCCATGGCCAGCTTGTGGATTCGGATTTCAGCAGTTTCAAAGCTCAGATAAAAGCACCGGAGCCGGGACCTGTACCCGAAATTGTACCGGTTACGACCGCCACCAGCCAGGCGGTAAAGAAAAACTTTATCCGTATTCAGGAGGAAATAGAAGCCTTGTTAGCCAGCGACCCGGCCAGGGACGAGCCGCCCCGGCCATCGCGCCCGCTCAGGTCAACGGCCAGGCAAAACAGAATGGACAGGCCCAGCACCCCGGCGAGAGTCTAGATTTTTAAGGAAACTGGTTGCCTACGGCAGCCCCTAAGCGGGGAGCAGGCCGACAAATGAAGCGGGGGTAATTGGGCAGTTAATAACTGCCCAATTACCCCCGCTTCATTTGTCGGCGACAGGAAGAAAACCAAACAATCTTTGGAGAGCCGAGTCCACAAAGGGCCGGACGTGGCCAGGAGCCGGGCCAGACCAGGCGCGAACCCGGCCCGCAACTCGTCCATTTGGACCATAGGCACCAAACATAATTCTGTTTATGTCTTGGAGTTTTCTTAGTAACCAGACAAAGAATTATGCTAAGCGTTCTTGACCTGTAAGAACTCTGTATTATCCCATTGAGTGGAATCCAACTTTGTTTCCTTCTGTGTCGATAAAAAGTGCAATAAAGCCCCCGTTGTCACCAATAGCAGTTTTCGGCAGAACAACTGTTCCACCGGCACTTTCTACTCTGCCTAATGGGACTGAAAGGTCAGTTCCGCCATCTAAGTAAACAGTTGTGCCGGTCATGGCAGGAACATAGTTTTCGCCGTAAGCAATTGCTCCGCCAAATCCGCCTTTTTGTGGGTCAGACGGTAAAAATGCATATTGCCTACCAGGATTAGGGTCGTCATGAATTTGAGCATCTAAAACTTTTGCATAAAAAGTCTTTGCTCTTTCGAAATCTGTAGCGGGTATTTCAAACCAATTTAGAGAGTTTACCATGTTTATTAAAGTTTAAATGAGTGTTTATTAAAGTTTGGGTTCATTAATCAGGCAAATACGGGGAACTTGAGCTGATCAATCTGCACCTCGGCTTTGCGCGTGTTTTCCACGGCGTTGAACAGGAGCCCGGCAGCATCAATGAACTCTACGTGTTGAATACCCAGCGTCTGCCACAGAAACCGAGCATACGGCGTGGCGAAATCCTTGTCGCTGCCCCTGGCTCTGCCCCCGCTGGTAAAGACGATGTAAATGCTGCGGGCGCGGAGTAAGCCGTGCAAAACGCCGTCAACTTCTCCAAAGGTCACTCCAGGACGGCTGATATGGTCGACGTACGCCTTGAACGTGGAGGGAACGGTCCAGTTGTAGAGCGGCAGGCCGAGCACCACCACGTCGGTGGCGAGCAGTTCGGCCACCATTTCGTTGGAAAGCTGTATAGCGGCTTGCATGGCCGGGGTTGGGTTTTGCATGGAGTACAAAATCCCATCAATGACTGCCTCCGTTGGGAGCGGCAGGCCTACCGCTAAATCGCGGGTCGTGACGTTAGCTTCGGGATATTCCCGCAGCAGGCGCGCCACCAAGTGGTTGGTCAGGTGCCGGGACACGGAATCGGCATACCGCGGGCTGCTGTCGATGCGCAGAATTTCAAGGGGGCGCGTGGGGGAGTGAGTCATGAGAAAACGTGTTGAAGGGGTTTAAGCATTGATCCCGTTGACAGCGAGGAACGCTTTTTGGGGTGATTGTAGATACAGGTTGTAGAGCGTTTCCGTAAAACCGACGTGCATCTCGTACACGTCGTTGGCGAGTCCTTTCAGGATGTCCTCGGCCACCTCCGATGGCAACATTCGGTCGTCACCGGGTACGTCTTTTGAAAAATTCGTATCGACCAATGGGGGCATGACCTCAAATACCTTGATGCTGGTCCCCTGGCTCAAGGCCAGTCGCAACGTCTGAGAATACGAGTGTAAAGCGGCTTTAGACGCACTATACGTTGGGGCAAGACCGCCCGGAGCAAAGGCCACTACGGATGTGTTATTAATCACAGCGGCTTCCGGCTGCGATTTCAGTAAGGGCAGTAATTGTTCCGTCAACCGAACCGCCGACAGAAAATTAGTGCTCATTTCCTGGGTTGCCTTTTGGTGGGCGTCAACCCCTTCGCCCAAAAAATAAAGGTGGGCTAAGCCTGCATTATTGAATACTATATTCAAGTCCGGGTGTTCAGCGTTAAGTCGCTCCACCAAGCGGTTTACATCCTCCTCTTTGTTAATATCACAGGGGATGGCGGTCACATTTCTCAGGGTGTTGGCGGCCTCGTTGATCGTGATGGCGTTCCGACCGCAAATGATAACCTGATTGCCCCGTTCGGCAAACAGTTTGGCGGTTTCGTAGCCAATTCCCGACCCTCCGCCGGTGATCAAAACAGTGTTGTTTGACAGTTGCATTTGCCGAATCGATTAAGTGAATTTTTGATCGTTTGCTCAAAAACTGGTAAAAAAAATAGAACTCAATCTATTGTTTGAACCGCTATCTGTGCGATGGCTTCCAAGCGAAGTCGTGCGTCTGGACCTGAATGAGCCAAAACCTGCATTCCCCGCAAGCAGCCGTTTAGAAAACGGGCCAACGTCTGTATCTCTTTTGGAGAACGTGATTTTATCTCGCCGTGAGCTTGCGCGCAATTCAATGTTTCCGTCAAGGCTTCTTCCAAATGATGCTGATGAGCGGCCACTTTTCGGCTCACGTCGACGTCATGGTCAGCACATTCCATCGCCACGTTGGTCATTAAACAGCCCCTGCGACCTTCTTCAGATGCCAGAAACGTAACAGATGTCCGAAAGACGTTCTCAATGGCTCCACGATAGGAACCAGGCTGACGCAATAGATTCGGTATAAAGCACCCTGCGGTAACAGCGTAGCGGTCCAGCGCGGCCAGAAACAGCGTGTGTTTATCGCCGAAGGTATTGTACAGGCTACCAGGATGAAGGTCCAATTCCTCCCCTAAATCTTGAACCGATGTAGCCTCATAGCCTTTGCGCCAAAATAGGTGCATGGCTTTATCGACTAAAGGTTCTCGATTGAATTTAACAGGGCGACCCATGTGATTTTATTATCTACGAATGTGAGCAGAACTGTTTTTGAGTAGTTAATCAAAAAGGGTCTACATTTGGTTCCATGAATGAATAAAAAAATCTGACCTGGCTGCTTTGGTATGCGATTAGCGAAAACCAAACAATCTTTGGAAAGCCATCTCTATCGAGGGGCCAGAGCCGACGGGAGCCGGGCCAGATCGGGCAATAACCCCGGTTGCAGCTCATCAAAAATGGCTGTAGGTGCTAAAAATTATTTTGTTGGCGCAACACACCCAAAACGGAAAAGTGCAACAAAGACCCAGCCCAAGGCGTGAACAAAACGTATAACTAAACCGAGACTCGTTTTATAAGTGTTGTGGCTGTTGCAAAAGTCGATCTTGGTCTAGATTTCCCCTTGAACGACCTTAATTTGGACGTAAAATTTAACCGCAAGAGCCCTATCCGGTGAGCTTGCCAATCACCTTTTAGATTTTTGCAACAGCCACTGTTGTTATGTAATGAGAAATAACTGCTAGCACTGGTAGGATGATACTATTCTGCCATCTCAAAAAAAGACAATTGCGCGCTCTGTCAAATTTTACTACTTGCATCCGGGTTCGCAATCAAGACGTGCTGGAGCAATAGTTACTTAGTACCCTACCGACTCAAGTGTAACTTGACGGCCGCGTCAAATCCACGTTGACCATCCCGGTCGAGTGATGACCGAATTTTTTCCGATCCGGGACCCATCAGCGTATTTCCTAAAGCGCCAAGCGCTTTATCACCAAAAATGGCGGTAGCAATATCGAAGCCTAACCAATACGTACTCGCTGGCTCGCGAGCACGAGCCGCTGCCAATGAGGGATCGGCTAAGACAATTGTCTCACCCGTAGCGGCTAACTCAGCATTAGTGTTTCGTTGCCGGGCCACCTCACCGGCGGCCCTAAAGCCAACCTGTAGCTCAACGGGCAGTGACTCAAGAATCTTTTGTTTGCCTGGGCCATCTGAGGTATCGTTATTCCAGACTCCGAGTCCAATATCAAAACCCATCCGATAATCCCCCTCCGGCTGGGCGGCCCGGATTGCCTTTAACAGGGAGTCTGCATTAGCGATGGCCTGCCCCTTGGCCGCATATACATTCATCAATCTTTCGTTTGATTGCTGCGCTGATAGTGGCAAACTACACCACAAAACAATCAATAAGCAGATTAATAGTTCACTGTAACCATACCGTGCACGTTTATTTAACGCTACACTTTTGAGAAAGGAGTAAGAGTTCATAAGCTATCTATTTGGAAGGTGGATGTCCATTTTTAAATCGGTAATATCTTGTTGCACATAGAAACCTGACCCAAACCTATCCGTCTGGCCATTGGCCTGAAAACCAGGCAGGATGAATGGTATGGGATTTCGCGTGAGCCGTCGAAATCTTGAGTGGAGCTTGTAAACGGTCATCAGACTGGTTTACTCAAAAAAACGACCACTCACCCAAAAGAGAAGGTTGTTCAGCCGGAGCAGCGAGGCATAGTGCGGAAGGCCGTTCACTTTGATAAAATCATCTGATGCAGTGCATTTCTCACGACCTTTCCCCGCAAACCTAACGCAGAATGGGTCTTCTCTACCCGTCATTGCCCTATATCACGCTCACGTAGCAGCCTTACAAAACCGACCTGACAAAAGTAAAGTCGGTTTTAATGTGTATCTTTCGTCGTCAAGACACCACCTCTTTGCATGAATAGTCCCGACGATCAGCTACACATAGCCTTCGAACTTCGGCAGAATAACTACCAGCCCAATGCCATTACGGAGAGTAAGCAGGAGTTTACCGAGATGGAGAAGAAGATCGTCGTGCTGGCCATCAACCAGCTTCGCCACGTCGCCAAAGCCTGGCGGCCCGGCCAGAACATCACCCTGCTCATCCCCTACGCCCAACTGACCGACCACCACCACAGCAAAATATCGGCAGCGGCCAACTCGCTCAACAGCAAACGCATCATCAGTCAGGATTTCTCGAATCCGAATGAAATCGAATTTGACTACATGGTTCCCTTTCCCCGCGTCCGCAGTGTCAAACTGGCTGGTAAGCGGCATCTGGAACTGTTGATGCTGGCCGACGTCGTTCCCGCCTTTGTGGAACTGGGCAAACGCTACACCAGCTACAATATCAAGCTCATGCTGTCGCTGTCGTCGGTCTACGCCCAGCGTATGTACGAGATCATCATGATGTTTTACGGGCGGGGCCAGACTGTGTTCACCTACGAGGTAGCCAAACTTCGTACCGCCCTCAACTACCCGGAGGGTCATGACTATTTCGACTTCAAGCGCAAAGCCATCATCGTAGCCCAGCAGGAGATGCAACAGAAAGTGGGTCTGTACTTCGAGTTTGCCCCCTCGCGCAAAGTGGGCAAGTCCATCACCGAGCTGCGGTTTGAGGTCAAGTCAGCGCAGGACCTGATTCATGAGGATATAGAGGCCGACCGGCTGGCCATCCAGACCATGCAGCCCCACGAAATCGCGGCTCTGGCCCGCAGCCTGATCCTCAATTACAAGTTCACCAAAAAGCAGCAGAACCTCATCCTGATGGACCTGACGCTGATGGATGGGTTTATCCGGCTGCATACGGAGATTCATCACGGCAAGCGGGTGGTGAAAAACCCTACGGCGTACATCGCGCAGTCGCTGGGCTTCGGCAAGACTTCCCCTAAACCCGCTTCCGGCTCCCGTGCAACCGACAAACGCAGTCAGGATGCGAAGCCCATTGGCGAGTTGCTGCTTGATGTAGGCAGGCAGAAAGAGGAGTAAGTGTGCAATTAATCATTTACGTAATTAAGCAAATGAGTTTGCATCTGTAACCGCGACAAATAGCTTTTCTCAGAGAGGTAGGTTTCAACAAGAACCTTCTATTAGGTCTCATCAGGCTACTCCCTGCACGTATAGAGTGCCGGTCAATGTCTTTGCTAACCTTAGCGGCTTTCTCATTTGTTTTGGTATTTTGTATTTAATCACTAAACGTGACCCCGGACAGATTCGAACTGCTACGGCGGACCGTTGTCGACCCATTGATTAAGACGGGGCCGCCCGAGCGGTCAATTGCTCTACCAACTGAGCTACGGAGTCATTTTGTGCTTGGTAGTAGTATAACCATTTGTTAGTCGAATGGGTGCCCTTTTTTGACCGCTAAATGAAACCGCTAAATGAATAAGATACAAGTGGTGACACGCTTGTCACTACTTGTATCTTCCACTTATTATAGAGCTGTTGTCTAACTAAGAAAATGTAAAGGGAAGAAAGACAGAAACGATTCTGCTCTATCACCTGGCCAATCTTGGTCATTGATTAGAAAAGTAGAATATCCAATTCGCCGTTTTTAGTTATTCTACTTCCATAGCTTATGCGTAGTGCTAGTTTAGGCTTACTTGTTGGATTAATCACGCTTCTCCTACCCGCTGCCTGTGTCGATCAGTTGGAGATTCCCTTTACACAACGAGTCAACGTGATTGTCGTTGATGGCACGCTGACCAACTTGTCCGAATCGCAGGTGATTCGAATCAACCGGTCAAAGTCAGACGAACTGACCGGCCGCTTTGGCAGCTTGCCCATTACCAAAGCCCGGGTAGAGGTGCTGGTTGATTCAGCCCAGGTGCTGGCCTTTACGGAGACTGATACCGCAGGGGCCTACCGTTCTCCAGCAGGCTTTACTGCCCAACCCGGCCACGCCTACCAACTGCGTTTCACCCTCTCCGATGGCACGCAGTATCGGTCAACGACTGAAGTGATGGCCCCGGTTCCCCCCATTGACCGCGTCCATACAACATTCAACTCCACCAGTTTGTATGGCACCCATAATCAATACCGGGGAGCGCATGAACTAAGGATTGACTTTCAGGACCCCCCTGATCAACATAACTATTACCGCTGGGATTGGCTGTTATGGGAGAAACAGGACTGGTGCCGAACCTGTGTGAATAATGAGTATGCGATCTACTCACTCACAACCCCGCCATTTCTCGTCGAAGACTGCTATGGACAGAAAGCGGATAATGGGTACTATGTTTCCGATTACAACTGTCGGACCCAATGCTGGGAGATTCTACGTAATTATACGACTAATGTGTTCGATGATACGTACAGCAATGGGGGGCTGATTTTGGGCCGCTCGGTGGCCCAGATTCCGTTTTATCAACAGAACGCCTGCTTAGTGCAACTTCGTCAATCCTCGCTTACTCGGCAGGCCTATCAGTACTACCGGACGGTGGAAGAGCAGACCCAGAATAGTGGGGGCGTGGCCGCTACTCCTCCCACCGCGCTGATGGGTAACGTGCGCAACCTGGCCAATGAACACGAAAGGGTGGTTGGCTATTTTACGGCCTCGGCCGTGGCCACCGCGCTGGAGTGGATTGACCGAGGTGACGCGACGGGTATTCCGCCGGGCCTGTTTATCGCCTTGAATAACCGCCCGCCCTCCCAACCTTTTAACAAGGGGGGCTATGGCTCCAAGGATTACCCGACGGCAGTCTGTGTACCGAGTGATGGGCGAACGCCTAACAAGCCCATCGGGTGGCGAGACTGATTTTGTTGTATAAGTAGCGTGGCTGCGGTCCGCCGGTGGCTGTTGCACAAGTCGAAGGCTGCGCGAAATGGCCTAACCGCTCTATTGATTTTAGCCGTTCAGCGGTAAAATCAGATCCTTTATGGTACTATAAGGGGCTGGCGTCTTATGCCTGTTTTATCAGCAATCGGTAGGCTAAGCGAAGGGAAAAGTTAAACAAAATCCTGTTCTGTTAAATCATTCATTGGATTATCCCCTAACGCATCGGATCGCTATCCAGAGAATCGACTTCAACGGGGTTGTAACGGGCTTCAATCCGCTGGTGCAGGGCTTCCTTCACGAGAGGAGTTTTAGCGATGCTTTTACCCATACACACCCAAATAATCCGGTTTTTTATAATATAGTTGTATTATATAGAACAAATCTATAATATAGCGGTTTGTGCATGTATCCAACCCGCTATGATTGACAAATACGACCGCATACACCCCCTCGACATTGTACAGGCCACCGTTGGCAACCGGTATGCCATTCCGTTTTTCCTCTCGCTGGTGCAGGGCGGCTTCCCCAGCCCTGCCGAGTGCTACGTCGAACGTCGGCTCGATCTCAACGACCTGTGCAATGTCCACGCCGAAGCCACGTATTTTGTGCGGGCTGCGGGGGAAAGCATGATTGGCGACCGCATCTATCCGGGGGATGTGCTGGTGGTCGATGCGACCTATCCGCCTATCGACGGGAACGTAGTGGTCGTGTGGCTCAACGGCGATTACTGCGTGAAACGCTTTGTCGACAAGCACCCGATGATCCTGCTTGAATCCTCGAACGAGCACTACGCGCCCATCTACGTGCATCCTGACCACGACGAATTTATGGTGCTGGGGGTGGTGACCTATGTTGTCTTTAAACCTGCCCGCTATGCTCGCCCTCGTTGACTGCAATAATTTCTACGTCTCCTGTGAGCGCGCGTTCAATTATGGCCTGAACGGGAAACCGGTGGTGGTGCTGAGCAACAACGACGGCTGCGCGGTGGCCCGCTCCAACGAAGCAAAGGCCCTCGGTATCAAAATGGGCGTTCCCATTTTCCAGATAAGCGAATTGATAAAACAGCATAACGTAGCCGTGTTCAGCAGCAATTACACCCTCTACGGGGATATGTCAGCGCGGGTGATGGCCACGCTGGGCCGGTTTGTGGAAGAAGTGGAGGTGTACTCAATCGACGAAGCGTTTCTGAATCTGACCGGCTACGAATCCGTTTATCCTGACCTGATACAATTAGCCCGAACCATCCGGCAGACCGTCGATCAGTGGACGCGCATACCGGTATCAATCGGCATAGCGCCGACCAAGACCCTGTGCAAGGTCGCCAACTACTACGCCAAACGACAGCCTGAACATGGGGGGGTGCTGCTACTTGATACCAACACGAAGATTCAGGATACGTTGCAGGAGTTCGACGTAGCGGATCTGTGGGGCATCGGGTGGCGATATGCGGGAATGCTCAAACGAAACGGCATCCGAACGGCGGCCCAGTTTCGCGATTTGCCCGATGACTGGATCAACCAGAAACTGACCGTCAACGGCCTCCGCTTAGCGTATGAGTTGCGGGGCGTTTCCTGCAAACTGCTGGAACTGGACCCTCAGCCCAAGAAAACCATCTGCACGGCTCCGAGTTTCGGGCGGGGTGTTGCTGATCTGGACACCATCAGCCAGGCCCTGACCACCCACATCAGCCGGGCTGCAGAGAAACTGCGCAAACAGGAATCCGCTGCCGGTACGTTAACCGTGTTCCTGCACACCAACCGGTTTAAGCGGTCGCCCAACCGTGGTGACGGACCGGGTGAACTCGCCAAGCAGTATTATAACAGCCGCTCGGTTGAACTCCCTCACGCCACCGGCAGCACGGCGGAACTGGTGGGCTATGCACTGGCCGCACTGAAAGCGATCTTTGCGTTTGGCTACGAGTACCAGAAAGTGGGGGTGATTCTGTCGGGGCTGGTACCGGTGGCCTTCCGGCAGCAGGATCTGTTTACCGATGGTCCCGACGAGCGATTGGTGAAGCTGGCCGGGGTGATGGATAAGGTAAACAGTCGCTTTGGCCGCGACCGGCTGCGGCTGGCCGGTGCGGGCTACGACCCCACTTGGCACCACAAACGGCAATTAATGTCGCCCTGCTATACGACGCGGTGGAAGGATATTTTGCGGGTTGGGTAATTTCTTTCATTCTACAATAAAAATGCCCTGATATATCAGGGCATTTTTATTTATAAATACTATCTGGTGGTTAGCTCATGCTAACGAAGATTTTTCTCTTCTATGCCAGCATAGCCGTTTCTTTAACGGACTTTGTCGTCATCAGCGTGTTGCCTTGCGAATCCGTTTTGGTTTCAATCTGACTCTGGTCACCGCTGCTAAATATTGGACCCAGGATTTTAAACATTCTGTCTAAAACTTCAATCACCATCAGAACCGTGCCCAGCGTTTTCATGGAAAACCAAGAATCTTTGGATGTACCATGTTTATATAATCTGAATAGCGGAGAAGCATAATCAGGGGCCGCAGGCGGGGCAGTCATCACCCACCCTAATATCCCTTCATCGTTATAACCCGCTTTAACGGCGTCTGACCGGTTCTGCGCCGTTGTATAAAAATGCTCGGTATCTTTGTGAGAATACATTCTGAATAAAGGTATCCAGTAACTCTCAAATCCTGGATCGGGAGCCTCCCGTCTAACGTAAAAGGCAATTCGCTCAAAAGTGTACCCCTTTGCTCCGTCTCCTTCGGCCTTGTCTCTGCAATAGAAATGATCGTGCCCATTATAAAAGCGATAGATCGGGGTCATCTTACCAAAACGCATGTTACGCTTGGGTAAAACAAAACCTTCTGTGCCCTCGGCATTGTAACCGGCATCTCGTATGGCAGCGTTCGCTTCGTCAAGACTGGTTGTGTAAAAATGATCTGCATTTGCCACGTTTGTAGACTATTAATGGTTGATGTTTGATTGAACATACGGTTAGTCGTCATCGACAAATTGAATGGAAACAGAGTATAACTGAGTCAATTGCGAACTACCAGGAAAGTGGAACACTTGGTTACTCTTTGCGTGTAAGCGGGCGTTATTGGGATAAGGGGATGATAGTTACCTTTCTCTTTCGGCTATCCGTTTCGGCCGTATTGTAAACTGATTGGTATCCAGGGCCAAGCCGTTACGCTCAAAGTGAAGTACGCGGAGTTTAATCAGATTACCCGCAGGCGTAGTGTAGCCAACTGGCTACCTGACAAAGCGGTGTTGACGCGTATCGCGCTGGAGCTACTTGACTCTATTCTGCCCCTCTCACAGGGCGTTCGTCTGCTGGGCGTTTCGCTCTCGAATCTTCAGGAAAAACATAGTCCTACCGGTGGGCAGCTACGGCTTGATTTGTCGTAAAAAGTGTCTTATCCTGATTTTATTCGGAGGTTTAATTGAACGATAGAATAAGTGACCTGTCCTGAAATCGAATGATTGTACGAGTACCATTGAATACCCAGAGGAGTAGGAGAGAAGAAGCAAACATAAAGACTCTAACCGGATGATCGCCAAAGTCGACGATCGACGGGCTGAATCTCTTGGCCAACAATCTGAATCTTACCGAAGAATGGGTGAGCCGGGTGGAGAAGCACATTGTAAGATAGGGGTACCAGGACCGACGGTAGGCTAACGCCCAATTGGTCGGGCATGTCTAACCAGTCTTTTAACCAGGTTTGGGTTCGCTCATATGTTTCGTCTTGCCAGTAATCAGGTAGTTGATCTCGGCTATAGGAGCGGATGTCATCGGGAACCTCCAACGAAAACACCCAGTAAGTTGGCAAATCCTCGTAGCGCACACCTGGAGCATGGGCTAAGGTCTCCACTAAACCCAACTCCGGCGTTGAGGTAGCATATAATACGCCAGTACCTTTAGGATTCCAGCGACCACCAAATAAGTGGCTACCGACCACCGATAGGGGTTCATGTCGATACTTGTCCCGAATAATGCGGTACAGAAGTCCCATCAGGCAGGCAACCCGTAATCTAAACGGCCCAGCACATCATCGGCTAGGCCAAAGCCTGTCACCGTATCAAGTAGTTGTAAAGGAGCTTGACTAGCCAATTCCCGAATAGGAGTTCGCAGCCATTGCAAAACGGTCGGCTTGCGACCCTCAAAGGTATCCAAAGCATGGATCAGCAAATTCTTCATTAATAGTAACCGCTCAGAAGCATCTACACTAAAGCGTTGCTCATTCTTGAGTCGGTGTAGATTACGGGGTGTCATATTGAGAGCATACGCCATCTCTCGGTCTGTCAGTCCCACTAGAGCCGCTACTTCGTCCACTTGGGAACGCAGAACCCCTTGGCGTGATGAATTAATAACCCCAAAGGGCGAAGATCGAATCGAATGCACAGACTGATGAACTGGGCTTTCCATAGAAAAGGAGAATTAAGTCACAAACTTAAGTGAAATAAGTCATCATGACAAGTTCTTTCTTTTGCAATCGACAAAGGATATACGTTCCGTTGAGATTTATCAAAATAGGCGCAGCTACTGGAAGAACCTGTTTTGACCCTTTCCTAATCAGACAGTTAATTGAACGAAGCCGAGTAGGAAGCCGATGTTATATAGACCATCTATTGATACCAAAATGACGAGTTCATTAATTAGCATTCATTACCTTTTTTGGACAAAAAAGCCAGTTGAGTAGTAAGGGGGCTGTACCGATTTAAACATCTTAGTTGAGGACTTAATAGCGCTTACACCGAGCTCAGCATTATCGTCAGCTACTCACCAATGCCATTTTGGTACTTCCCGCAGGGGATGCAACTCGGCCTCGGTGGTCGCATGGGAATTTTGAGTGGCCACTTGCGAACCAAAATCAACGTGCGCTTTTAGGGCCGACCGGAAGGCATCATCAGCGGGCAACCCTGCTTTATCGGCGGCTTCCATGAATAAATTAACAAACCGCTGGCGTTGGGCTTCGGTAATGTGGTATCCCCGGTGGGCGTCAATGAGGTGCCGGAATCCACCCATTTCTTTGCTGAAACGGTCGGGGCCACCGAAGCTCTCGGCCGTGAAGGCCGTGAATCGCTCCACATGACCAGGTTCTTCGTGTCCGAAAAGTGGCTGAAGCAGTGGGTCAACCAGGCAGGCATGGTAGAATAGGTCGCTGAATCTGTGGAGCGCGTCCCACCCTCCGGCGTGTTCATACAGCGTTACGTCGTTACTTGGATTATCTGGTTTCATGCGTATCGGTTTTGTTCGTTTGATGAAGGATAATGCATTGGCAGACTGGGGGTTACGTGTGCTGTACCTGCTCACTTACGTCGGTTGTGTACGACGTAATTTCCGCCAGTTTACCATCGGTAAAGCGGTAAATATCGCACGAGGCAATGCGGGTGATTTGCTGTTGAGCATCCGCATAGTCGGCCAGGCTGTCGATTACCACAAAGTCATCGCCCGTTAGCACAACGAATTGGGCAAAGGTTGTAGTGTCGGTATCGAAATATGCCGCCGATTCCTGACAGGTTCGTATGACGCTCTCCTGACCGATAATCCGCTCACTGCCAACCAGATTCCACTGAATGGTATCCAACAGATATGGATACGCAAGGAAAAGTCGTGGCGGGAAAACGCTTCGGCGATTTGTTTACTGGTTAAGTGCATAAGTGGCCTTGTACGTAAGGGTTGTTGATTCGGTAGTGATGCAACACACCGCCCGACTTGAATTCGCGGGTGCTCAGCAACGTTAGCCTCATCGGCTGATGAAGTCGACAAGAATAAAATGAGCTTTCTTATGGTTTCTAAGCAATTTACCAACGGACTATCATTCGATGCGGGTGAATGTCTGGTCTAAGTCATTTTTCCAGGTTGTGCCGTCTTTACTCAATTCGCCTTTTCCAACGATGGTGTTACCGCTGTCGGTAACTGTCCAAGTGTAGCGTTGCGAAAAACCAAGCCCGTTACGCCACCATTTTACTACATTGTCTTCGACGGAAACCTCGTATTTTCTCGACACTTTCCGCTCGTCAAAATAGAGCATAAACAGCTCGCCGGTCGCGTCGTCGCTCCCAAAGATGGCAATACCGGCGGGGAACCCTTCTTCCTCGACCTCAGCGTACCACCGCAGAAAAGCACCGCCCTCAATCCACTGAAAGGATGCTTTTCCGGTCAAAACTTTATCGGCAACGGCGGGATGAGTGCCCACCGTTTTCCATTCGCCGACCAACTGGCCCAACGCATTTAGGGCAGGGTTCGGAATTTGCGCGTTGTGAATGCCTTGCTGCTGTTTCATGTTAGAACGTAGGTGGCTCAGCCGTGAGATCGGAATCCAGAAAATCAGTAATCATGGGTACCAGCCAATCGGCTCGCTGTAACATACCAATGTGGGTCGTGCCCGGCAGGATGGCCAACCGGGATTTGGGCAGCCCGTGCAGATCACCTTGTTTACCGCCCCCTTTAGCCCGCAACAACTCCAGTGCGTGTTCATAGCGCACCCCGTCGGCATCGCCAATGACCATGAATATCGGTGCCTTTAGGGCCTTTACATTCTTCGACCAGTCATACCGTTTCAGGTCAATACTGGCCACTTTTTGCACAAATCCCGGGAAATGAGCCGGATCGTTGCCGAGGCTATCGTATTGTTCCTGGATAGGGGTACCCTTGAACTGATCGACGGTGAACGAAGCAAAACTGGCCTCGGTGTCGGGCCACCACCCGTCATGCGCATAGGGAGCCGATAGCACCACCAATCGGCGTACCTGCTCAGGATAGCGCACGGCTACCTGAAAGGCTACGCCACCGCCCATACTGTAGCCTAATACGTCGGCCCGATCAATGTGGAGGTGTTTGAGCAGACCGGACACATCGTCGGCCATGCCTTCGTAACTAAGTTCCCGGGGTATATCCCTTGTGCGGCCGTGGCCCTGCATTTCCGTTACAATTACTTTCCGGTCTTTCGCCAGCCAGGGTATGAAGCGCGACCAGTTTAGGGGTATGGTCATGTAAGAGCCATGCAACAGGACGAGGGGTTTGCCTTCGCCGTACACCTCATAGTATAGCTTTAGCCCGTTTATATCGGCATAGCCGCTTTCCGCTGGCTTTATAGTCTGGTTGGCCATAGTAACTGATGCGGTTGACGCGTTTTGGTTTTCTTTTGCCCCTGGTTGGCAGGACTGCACGGCGACTATACTAATAGCAACAAAGAGATAGCTCATCCGGTTTGTCTTCATCTCAGGCCGTTTTAGTGTCTCGGACTTACCATTTTGTCTGCCAGATTACCCGTTACCAGCGAACTGGTTTTGGATGAACCTACTGCTTATGGTTGATTGGGATTATACTGAAGCAGTACGGTTCCGCAGGGAAAAGGCATCGATTGTATGAGCGTGAATACTTGAACATCGTTAGTTGGTTGAAACAGGGTTAATCCGTTGCCCAAACGAAAAGGATTCAGCAGGAAATAAAACTCATCGACCAATTCATGTTGAATCAAAGAAGCCGCAAAAGAGGCTCCGCCGTAGACCAGGATATCGTTGCCTGCTGATTCTTTGAATTTGCTGAGTTCAGTATGCATGTCGCCACTGAGTAACGTGGTGTTTTTCCAAGGATGTTCGGTGAGGGTATTTGAAAAGACAACCTTTGGAAGTGCTGAAATCCGTTGCCCAAGGGCAAAATCAGAATGGTTTGAATCGGTGGCTACCTTATCCCAGAAGGGGATTAAGTCCTGAGCGGTTTTACGGCCGAGTAAAATGGTGTCTACACTCTCAAGATTGTCCACACAGAACTCTATTACTTCATGGTCCCATTTGAAATTCGTGCCGCCCTGCTCCATGTTTACATAGTTGTCTATGGACAGGTGCATTTGAAGTTTTATCGTTCTCATGTTCTTTTTAGATTTAGAAAACTAACTGATTACGAAGTACAGGTAGCCGTTCGGCTTTAGTCATGTTGGATTTTCGAGCCAATCGGTTAGCGGTTTCGGTCTGGCGTAAACGCTTAACCAATACCCACCACCGACACTCGCACTACGCTGGTCCCTGCTTGCGGTACTGCGCCGGACTCCGTTGGTAGCGGTGCCGAAATGCCGTGATGAAGTATTCCAAGCTGTTGAAACCCGACGCGAAACCGATGTCAGTTACGGGCAGGGCCGTGTCGCGCAACAGCCGCTCGGCGTGGGCCAGCCGGATGCTGACCAGATAGTGGTATGGCGTGTAGCCTGTGTGCGCTTTGAATAACCGGCTCAGGTGAAAGGGACTCACGCAGCAGTACTCGGCTAAATCCAGCACCGACAAGTCCTGGTTAAAGGTCCGGTTCAGATACGTTTTCGCCTGCTCAACGGTATTCAGATGAAAACGTTTGTACTGGGAGGTTGGCGGTTCATTTAGATCGTGGTTCTCAACCCGCCCGATAACTTCCTGTACCAGATGCACCACTAACTGGTCCCGTTCCAGCCGGTCCATCGCCTGCCCATGCTGCCAAAGTTGGTAGTGCAGGTAATCCATGACGGGCGTTGTTCTTAACCCCAGCGTGAGCAAATTCGGATTACCGAAAAAGGAACTGTGGTGTAGTTGGTATTCATCGACTAGTTGTTCGTAGAAATTGTCGGTAAAGTCAATGATCGAAAAACTGCCGGCTGCCGGATATAGCCGGAAATCATAGTTACGGCCCTTTTCGACCACTGCATATCCGGTGTGCAGTTCGTACGCTTTGTTGGCTAAGTCGAATTTTACCTGACCTGCGTCAATGAACACCAGACTAAAACAATAACTATCGCCTGTGAACGGCAACCCTGAGCCCCTTGGATCAAGCGTCCATTGTTTGAACAGATAAAAATCAGTCTCGAATAAATGTCGTTTCCAGACGGGATGTTCTGGATTCGGGTCGAGGATAAGATCGGGCGGTTTCACCACAGATGTATGCTGTTGAGCCTACGCAAAGAAAAGACTTTCCGGTGAGGCAAACCTTAGAAATCCTGCTTTCTTTGGCAACGGGCTACGGGTAAAATTGGCCAACGCGTACGCTAAAAAGCAAGATTCCTACGTTCCAAATCGATCTTATCCACTTCCTTTGTTACGTCTTCGGCTTTACCTCCGCCGTTATGAAACAGCACCACGCTAAACAAAACGCCTGTTCTATACACCTTGTCTACCTACTTGTTCAACCGTTCTAATGCAGACCCTTTATGCGAAATATCATTTTGTTGATGTCCACCTCGCTGGACGGATTCATTGCGGGATTAGACAAGGGAGGTAATACCAATGAGCCCTCGTCCGAAGAACACGCCTTCGCCAACGAGCAATTTTCAGCCGCCGATACGGTGCTGTTTGGCCGCACAACCTACGAAGGATTCATTGGCTACTGGGATACACTTGGCCTGTCGGATGCGTCGGTCCCCGCTCTTGAAATCGAGTTCGCCCGGATTTTTCGTTCGCTCAAACGGGTTGTTTTCTCCCGAACGCTCACCCACGTAGCGGATAAAGTACTGCTCATCGGGGATACAATTGCTGAAAACGTCCGGCCACTCAAGCAACAGCCAGTCAGTAACCTTTTGCTGGTTTGTGGGCCTGAATTGTTCGCTGCACTGGTGGAAACTGGCTTAGTTGATGAACTGAAGCTAATAATTTCACCGAAGGCCCTGGGCCGGGGTAAATCACTGTTCGAGCATCTTACCCACCCGATGAAACTAACGCTACTAAACACGCGTGAATTCGACTCCGGAACACTCCTTCATCACTACCAGATCAACTACCGGTCACCAGAAAAATAAACTGTTCATGAGCCTCTCGATAATCCAGATAGCCGAGGCCTTTTCCAGGCATGAGTTTGAAAAAACGTATCCGTATCTGCGGGATACAGTTGAATGAAACCTCGTTGGTAACCAACAAATTAACGGTTATGAAAACGTGATCAAATCCTGTGGGCAGTCAACCGATTATTTGGCCGGCATAACCACAACCTTCAGCCAGTTCACCGTCATTGTGGGTGATTCACACGTAGTGATCAACAGCCTGGCGGAATATGGCGATGACCAGCAAAAAAGGACCTGCATTTCGTCCTGTGACATTTACGAATTCATCGAGGGGAAACTAGCGAAAATCACCTCCTATTCCGTTGACGTGAGTTGTTGACCTCTGCAAGAGTAACATTTTGAGTCCATTCACCTCATCCTTTTTTCTTTCCTGTATGCTGTCAGAATCAGCCTTATTGGCCCAGCAACAAAGCTATTTAGTTCGCACAAATGGTGGCCTTTCACTCCCGATGGCGGGTGCCCTTTATTGACTGGCATTAAGTTTGGCTGGGTTTTACCTGAAACCGGGTTCATGGAAATTACTCGTTTTTTTTACCAGTGGACTGATTTTCCCGGTCGGGCTGCTGCTGCAAAGACCCATGAATGCGCACATTCTGCTAAAGAGTCCCTTATCAGGTTTACTCTTGCCAGCCCTGATGAAGATGCTATTGAGTTGGCCATCATCATTGCCACATCACTGACCAATAAAACGGCCGTAGCGCTTGATTTGGCCATTGGCATGAGTCTGCACTGGCCTACGATTGGCTGGCTCTATGGCAGCCGGACCAGTCTGTTACATGCGCCCGTCCGGGCGGCTCTGGTGTCGATTTGCTGGTTTTCGTTGCCCGATTCGCCTTATACCGTATTACCCTTTATGGTAGCTGGCGTTTATCTGGTATCCGTGTGGGGGCTAAAAAGGGAGGTCGCTCTGGCTCGTCAGCGTACGTTGATGGAGAATGTCAACCCGGATCATCAAGGTATTTAAGCAAGACCATACAATCTGCTTGGGCCAGACGATACATCCTGGCCAGTCCCAATTTGATTCGGACGTTTAACTGAACGGTACCCACAATAGGAGAGAAGTGGCTGTAACAGTTTTTTGCGTCAAATTCTTAACTTCACCAGGTACGACAAAATTTAATAACTGACCAGTCCGTAGCATACGAATGAAAAAGCCAAACGAGCATTGGACTGGCAACCACGATATGGTTGCTTTGAGCAGGGTATTAAAGATGTTCTGCTTGCGCATAATACGGGGGCGGATTAAGTACAAAATCAGCGTATCGAATGAGTCATTGATTTGCTTGCCAATTCCGCTCCATTTAGATGAACCGGGCGATATAGGTGCTGCGCCGAGCCAGGCTACTGCATAGCCAACTCATAGCCAGGGCTCCCGAAAAAACCAAACCAAACTTGACGATGGCGGGTAGGTCAACACCTAACAACCCGAACTGGAGCCAGGTGACAAATCCGTAATGCACGATATAGATGCCATACGCATTGACGGATAAACTGTTCCAACCCGCCATAGGCCGGATCATCTTTTGGCGAAAAAAAGCCAGACAGGCACTTATACTGGCTAAGCAACTACCGACAAAAGCCAAATCATAGAGAAAAAAACCTTCCGTAACAGTCAACGTTCCCCACGTGACCCAAACCGCTCCTGCCCGTGAAATGAGCACAAATAGCCCGTAAGCGGCCCCACTCAGGCCAAGCCAGAACAGCCAGCTTTTACCCAGTAACTTCTTCTGTTTGAATAGATAGTGCTGCCAGTCTGTAGCGCTCAGACTAGTCCCCACCAGAAAGAAAAGCAGGTAAAACAACAGCCGGTTGAGTTGGAAATCGAAAGGTCCCCAATGGCCCACCCAGGTATATTGGCCTACCCACAAACTCAGGGGGATCAGGCTCAGCGCAACCAAGCCGTATAGGGTTGTACTGAACCGCCCCGGACACTGACTCAAATGAGTAAACCAGTTACCAATAGTCGGAAAAATAGCGGGCTGCATTTTAACTAATAAGACGGCAATTCCGTCAAAGGCCAGCAGCAGCCAGATGAACCAGGGCGGACCAACCGGCCATTGCTGGTTGAGTACGTAATCCGTTATAAACGCCCCCAAATCAGTTGAGCCAGTGGCCAGATAAAAGGAGGGTAGGTAAGCCAGCGGAATCAGCACGAATTCTGCCACCAGAAAGGGAACCCCCAGCCGAATCAGACGATCTGCCAGGTAAGGTCCAGCGCCTTTTTTCGTTAGACCTGGGTAAACAAATAGACCGCTGATGAAGAACATAAGCGGCATAAAAAACAGGTCGTTGAACCCAATGAAGGTATCCAGACCAATCCAGCGACTTTGGTCTACTATAGGCGCAGTGGACCAGATATAGTGACTAACCGTAAAATGAGCGAATATCGGATACGCTAAGGCAGCATGGTGAGCAACAACCAATAGGGTAACGAACGAGCGGAGATAGTCAAGCCAAACGGCCCGGGCAGTTGTAGTTTTCATTCAGAAATCATTTACGCGCCTAAGCGGGCCATCCACCTTCCGTGGCAAGTCCGTTAAACAGCGCTAAAATTATTTCCCACCGGATGAACCAAAGACCTGCCTTATAGGAAAGGCGTACTGCTTTACAAGGCAGTACGCCTTTCGCTTAGTGATTCATCCTGACTTTTCGGTATTGGGAAGGCGTTTGATGAGTCATTTTTTTGAAAGCCGCATTAAAGGCCGATTTTGACTGGAAGCCCGACTCATAGGCAATTTCTTCTATTTTGAGATGGCTATACTGGGGAGTGACCAATTTATGTTGAATTTCCGCTACGCGATATGTGTTAATAAAGTCAAAGAAGTTCTTCTTGCAGTGTTGATTTATCACCTGCGACAGATGATGCGAAGCAGTTCCAAGCTGAGTGGCCAACTCCGACAGGGTAAGGTCAGTCCGGCGGTAGGGTTTTTCCTGCTCCATATAATTAAGCAGCCGGTTTCGTGTTTGAATCGAAATAGCCTCATCAAGAGCGGTCTTCTCATACTTCATACGAGGTGAGCCGACTATCCCGTTGTTCACTACCTGCTGAGTCAGAATCTTCGATTGCGTAATGAGTCGTAAACTCATCCCAAAGAAAACGAGTGACACATAAGTCGCAATATACACATCACCCATGTCGCTTTGATAATGCCAAGTAAGCAGGGCATAAGCAATGAATATCAGAAGGAACGACCAACTAATTTGACTTACCCATTGTAACGAAGACTGCAACGCTTGGTTGCTGGCTTTATTTTCGTGAATGACCCTTACCGTTAGCAACAGGTAGCCAATCTGATAGCTTACCAATAGGTACTTAAAGACCTGATAAAAGGGCTTGTACGTACTGGCCCACCAAAGGTTACGAAATATGGCATCCATTCGGGTGGGTCTGTGGTAAGCCACGGCTACTGTCTGAAGGAGCCACTCACTACGCTGAGCAAAAAAGGGAATCATGTAGACTGCGTGTAGCAAAGCAGGCACAAATACCCAGTTGAACCTGGCCTTCCACCGGAAATTGGGGTTAGCCAGTGCCCGCGTATAAAAATAAAGAAGGGGCGGGAACACGAAGTTAAACGGTTCAGAGAAACCAACCAGAAAAGGCACATGAGCGATGGTGTTCGAGTAGCATAATAACACTTCAAGTACAGTCAGACAAACGCTAATCAATAGCCAACCGAGTAAAGCATGGGTTGATCGACCTTTTCGAGTGATCAGAAAGCAGTTGATGGCCAAAAACAACCCTTGTACGGCGCCCAAAAGAATCAGTAAAGACCAAAAAACATTCATGTGTTTTTATAAAAGCAACGTTAGTCAAAATCAGGGGTAAAGTTTGAATAACCTCTCTGCTAATGTATAGTTAACTGGATTGTGTCGGAAAAGCATAAGCTAGAATAAAGTAAATTGCTTCATTATTTAGAAATAGCTTCCATTAAATTTTTGCTGGTTAGTAGCTCCTCAAATTAAGACATTGTTCCAGGTCTGGAGATTGGCAGACATGGGTTTTACATTCCATACCCTGAGCGGACACCAGAACGTGGATAGTTTACAACTATGCCCCAACTGCTGAACTACCAGTATATGACTGATAGCGCATTAGACAGATATAAAAATTTCGTACAGAGTCTTGATCCGAATCGGACGTTTAAATGAACGGTTTCGACCGATGTCTAATCTTGACGTAATCTACTCATTATTAGAAGTTTGGTCATTTTACTAGTTAATAATGAGCCCCATTTATTGAACGAAAATGATCGATTGGGGTAGAGTTAGTGAGTGTACCAAAGTAAACAGGGTTTTTACATAAGTTGAATTTAAGGATAGATATACGGAGCAATTTTATCGGTACAAGGTAATTGACCATAATGTCCTTGAAAAATTACTTGATTTATTCCAGTTCTTGGTAAATTCGGGCTGGGCAAAGCGGGTATTATATACCCCGGACAGGAAGCCCTCGGCAGCACCGGCCGCATCGAAGGCTTCTTCCGCGTGAGACGAACCATATAAGCAATAAAATCAAAAAGTGAATTTGATAGCCATACGAGGCTACAGGGTCGCTTTTTGGTCACTTCATTAGTGCTTTGTACCTACCTTCACAAGGCTACCAATGGAACCGTGACGCTAAAGTTCAGCCCATCTTCCTCGATCACAGGAGCAGGCTGGCCTAACATCTGATATTGGGTGAAGATATTGCTCAGCCCCACGCCATTGGACAGTGTCCGGCCAGGCTTGCGTTGCAGGTTATTGCTCACAACCAGCCGATGCTGCTCGTTGGTGAGCAGCACAATCGTCAGGGGTTGTTCAGGCAAAACCACGTTATGCTTCACTGCGTTTTCAATCAGCAACTGCAAGGTCAGGGGCGGCAGGTGCAGGCATTCGTGGCCGGGCAGAATATGCGTTTCCAGCATCAGCGAGTTGCCGTGGCGGGTTTTCAACAGGTGGTAGTACGACTGCACAAAGTCAAGCTCAGAGCCCAAATCCGTTAAGGGCTGCTCGTTGACCCGTAGCAGGTAGCGGTAGACCAAGCTGAGCTCTTCGGCGAATACACCCGCCTGCTTCGGACTTTCGTCGATAAGTGAAATAAGCGAATTAAGGCTATTAAAAAGGAAGTGTGGATTCACCTGCTGTTTCAGCACATCGAGTTGCGCCTGTAACTGGGCTTTACTCAGCGCGTCGAGCTGCGCTTCCGATCGGTGCAAATGGTCATGGGTATGGATGCCTTCGTAGGTCAGGATTACAGCTGCCGAGAAGAGCCAGGTAAACCCGATAGCGCCACTTAAACGAAATAAACTGCTCTCAAACCCCGACAGGGTCGTCCAATAAAACAGGCCAAAGAGCAGCGCATTGTTCAGGCTGTTGACACTGGTTGTGATCAGATAGACTAAAAGCAATCTACGGATGGGCTGTTTCCGATTGGGATACAGCTCATCAAAAAATAAAGATAGCTTATTGTTTACAAGCCAGTTGACATACATAATACAGGCCGCCAGCAGGGTTGCTGTGACAAAGGTGCGCCCGTTTTGCCAATACGGAATCCCAATTAGTATCCAGTTGAGCAAACCAACGTAAACAGGCATTAGAACGGCTTGTATCAACCAGTCGTAGCGGGAATACTGAGGTAGTTTCATAGCATGTTTTTTACCAGAGGAAGGTATAAACAAAGCTAAGTAATTTCAGAAAAAAATTATTGGCCATTACTTACGCGCGAGCAAAAGGCTGGTGTCCGCAATGACCAGCCATAGCGGCCAACCGGACCAATCAGGCTACGACGACATAATACGCTTGCGACAACCCCCTCACCCTTCACTTCAGGCCTTCTTTCTACCAGTTCATCAAGGTTATCATTGACCGTTTATGCTGCCTGTGGCCACTTTTGGATATCATTTAGCCCAGACATTACTCATGGCTTACAAAAACAAATACATCAGCAATACCCTCACCGGGCAGTCGTACCGATTTGTCCGGACGGCCCGCGACACCAACGGAAAGCTGCTGGAAATGGAATCAACGTTTCGGCCCGGCAGCACCGAACCCCCCGCTCACTACCACCCCCATCAGACCGAAGATTTCACGATGTTGGTCGGCGAACTGACCGTCAGAGTGGAAGGGCAACTGATCAATCTCAGGGCGGGAGACACGCTCCGGGTGCCGCCCAACACAGTCCATTCGATGTGGAATGCGTCAGATACGCTGGCGACTGTCAACTGGCAGGTGAAACCGGCACTGGAAACGGAGTTTTTCTTCGAGACCATCACCGGCCTCGTTAATGAAGGCAATGTGAGACCCAACGGGATGCCCCCGCTGCTGCAATTGACGCTGATAGCCAACCATTTCTCGTCGGTTTTCCGATTGGCAAAGCCATCCTACGCCCTTCAGCGAGCCTTTTTTGGCATTATCGCGCCCATTGCCCGGTTAGTTGGTTACCGCGCTACCTATGACCGCTACCTGAATTAACCAATGAGTAGCGTTACCCGGTATGACGGTTGCCGGGTTGGCCCTTTTTCGACATGTACACGGCCGGTTGTATCAGTCAAGCGGCATAAAAGCCGGTTCAGGCCTGGCTTTTGTCACTTCACCCGGATACTGATTTTTGGGCGGGAGCCGACACGGTAGTTTTGCCCTTACCAAACAAAACATACTCCTCATAATTTAAAAAACAGCACTGATGAACACATTTGCCCCTCAGGCTCCGGTAACGAAACGGGCCAACACGCTTCAGAACGCCTATTGGAATAGCGGTACTCTTGTTAACGTCCTGGTTAGCGGCAGTCAGACCGAGGGCCGTTACGCCCAATTGGAAATGACTTTGCAACCCGGTGCTGAGCCACCTATGCACACCCACACCCGCGAAGACGAAACGTTTTACCTGCTCGAAGGTTCAATCGAATTCACCATTGGGCAGCACGTTTTCAAGGCCAGCCCCGGCGACTATGTGTTAATGCCGAAAAACATTCCGCACTCGTTTAAGGTGCTCACCCCCATGGCCAGAACTGTGCTCACCATCGCTCCGGCGGGTTTCGACCAGTACTTCTGCGACCCTCGCCTGGCGCAACCCGCCGAGTCGATGACATTTCCCCCTATACCACAAGGTCCGCCCCCGGCAGCGGTGATCGCAGCAATGGTACAGATGCTCGATCAGGAATTTGGCATCAGGATGTAAACCAAGGGTACCAGGTAACAACGACATAAGCCGCTTCGTGAGCGGCTTATGTCGTTTCATCAACGCCAACAATGGCCTTTTGGGGCGCGGGATGCAGGTTTGCAGGGCATATAAACAAACAATCCGCAATGCGTAAAGTAATCTGCCTCCTCTTGCTGGCAACCAGCCTGTTCGCCTGCACAAAACCGGTCAATAACGACATGTCACCCAACCCAACTGATGGCGCGGACGATCCGCTTCCATCAGCCTCATCAGCACCGGGATTTGGCAACTCGAAAAGCCGCCCCGAGGGCACACCGGTTAGTTTTCCGGCGGGCATTACCGTGGTCGGAAAGCCCGGTTTCGAGGAAGACTGCTACGATGAAGCCAGAACTCAGAAAAAGATAAAGGGTTCGGGCAATGCCGTAGGGTTCTGCGTTACCTTCAGCAACACCAACGCCTACCCCGTGCGGGTCGAGCTACCGCCCGGCATCATCCGGGTAGCCGAAACGAATGAGATTACCCAGGATATTTCTCAGATGAGTTAAGTCAACCGTTTCCCGACCTGATTTTGACGGAAAAAGTCGCTTCACCAGCGACTTTTTCCGTTTCAGTAAAAATGGAACTGGCAGACTGAAACAGGCAACGGAGTTTTGAGCCAATAACCAACAACACAACCGCCGATAGCTCGGCAAATCGAATGAAACGACCGCACACCTCCCTCTTCATGGTCCTGTTTGCTACCATGGCCTGCACCACCCCCAAAGATGTTCCTGTTACGCCCGACGGTACCACGGGAGGCACCCCAACTGGTAACCAGAAGCCCTATGTTACCATCACTACCATTGCCGGTTCGGACACCAAAAAAGGCTTTTTGGATGGTAAAGGTACAGCGGCTCAGTTCAACTACCCGACTCAGATGGTCATGGACAAAAACGATAACCTCTTCGTCATCGACCAGCGATACAGTGCTTACGGAGGCAGCGTAATCCGGAAAGTAGACCCGGCGGGCAATGTGACCACCTTTGCCAAAGGACTGTCCTCCATCACCGACCTCTGCCTGGACCCGCGCGACGGTGTGACGCTCTACGCCATCGAATGTGGCGACGCGCCGGGGGTCTACAACGGCATTTTCAAGATCAGCAGCACCGGTGAGGTGACCCGCCTGAGCGGTGGCCCCGACGCCCAGGGCGGCTATTCGTTCGGCTACCGCGATGGGCCGCTGGCACAGGCTAAATTCAAAAATCCCTGGAGCATCATCATGGACAAATCCGGGATGCTATACATCGGCGATAACCTCAATCACTGCATCCGGAAGGTAGATCTCACGACCAACATGGTCACGACGCTGGCTGGTGCACCCACCGAAACGTCGCTGTGTCAACTTGTTGATGGCAAAGGCCCCGTCACCCGGCTTTGCACCGCCGAAGACCTGACCCTCGACGATGCCGGGAACCTGTTTGTGCCTGACTGGGGCAACCACAGCGTCCGCAAAATCAGCCCCGACGGCACGCTGTCGACGTACATGGGGCTTAGCACCGGCTACACCGCCGACCGGCCCCGCAGCCAAAGTGGCGTGTACCAGCCTTACCGAATACAGTACGACCCCATCAACAAGATACTGTATGTGGTCGTCGACACGAGCAGCCACCTGATCATGGTTACCGCCGATGATTACGTCCACAGCTTAGACCGTGTTCTATCTGCCGATTACGTCAATACCAGCCCTGGAGCGACGCATGGCACCTACAGCCTGGCCGTAAATAAAAAGGGTGAACTCTTTACGCTGGACATGTATAACCACTGCATCCGCAAACGCTCGATCACCTGGAAATAATCGCCATCCGGCACTGCCCAAACCCAATTAACCACAGTAAACAACAGCCCATTGTGGGCATTCGCTCATGAAAACCTTCCTCTACATCAGCTTCATGGCCCTGACCCTGGGCCTGACAGCTTGCAAACACGACCCCGACCTAATCCCGACAACGCGCGACGACACCGGTACGACACCCGGTGCTCCGGGGGCCGTCACTGACGTGGGTAAGCCTATAGGTGCACCCACCACCCAGATCATCGGCCCCGCCGGGGGTACGCTCACTACACCCGATGGCACGCTCACGATGGAGATTCCGGCGGGGGCACTCGATAGAGCCACGACGCTGACCCTGCAACCGCTGGAAAAAACCCTGCCCAGCGGGGCCGGATTGGCCTTCACGATTTCACCTAAAGACACAAAGCTCAACAAGGCGGTTACGCTGGTGTGGCACTATACACCCGCAACCATCAGCGGCTCGGCCCCCGAACTCGTCGGTATTGCCATTCAGGACGATAAAGGCATCTGGCAGGGTACGACCAATACCCAGGTCGATAAGGGTGGGCAGCGCATTTCGGCGCGGGTACGGAGTTTTTTACACCCTATCAGCTGGTATGAACAGTACTTCATGACACCTAACTACGGCTGGTTTTTGCCCAACGAGCAGATTCATTTCCGGATCTTCTTCCAGCCGGGCCGCATCGATACGCCCACCAGCCCCGACGATGATTTAATGGTGCCATTGCCCTCGGTCAAAGCCGACGACGAAGCGCTGCATCAACTGACCTATAAGGAGCTTAGAAACTGGAAACTCAACGGTCAACCGAACACCTTCGACGACGAACGCGCCGATCAGATCGGCCGCTTGGACTATGTGGGTCAGGGCGGGTCAGCCTTCTATTTCGCCCCGAGCAATCAGGTTCCCAACGAGCAAAATCCGCTGGCTATCAGCGTTGAACTGAATTTAAAGCAAAAGGGCGTGATTACCATGGTCTCGAATCTGACGATGCTCGATCAGCATAACGAATTTACGATCAATGGAACAAACTACCAGAATGCGCGCGTATTCGTGGTGAATCAGGATGGCGGTATTTCGATGTCAATGGTTGAAAACAAACCCAGACACGATGCGGAAAAAGCCGGTCTAAACATCACGATCGGAGCGGATAAATACCATGGGGTGGGTACCTATACGATTGGTAGCCAGGGCGATGAACTCAATCTGGGGGCGCATGATAAACAGGACAGTTACGGCATTCCATGGTGGCCTGCTCCCAGTACAGTGCTTTATGGTCCGGCCACAATCACGATCACCGAAGATAACGGACCGGGTAAGGCCGTAAGCGGTAGCGTAGCTGGTACGCTGCACGCATACGATGAAGCGACAAAAAGCTATCGGCATGTCTCGGTCAGTGCCAAATTCCGGGTCGTCTCTCAATATTTCCAGGGCGGATGACCCGGCATGGCAATCGGTTTATCAAAAGCACAGATAAGGAACTTGCGAAAAGTAGGTGACCCGTGCATATTTCTCAACAATTTCATTAGATAGCATCCCAAGGTCTTAAATTCGAATGCTTATATGAGCAACCTAGCACCAACCGTTGACAAACCGAGTACTCGCTTACCCTGGCGGCAGGCCCATTACTTTTCTGGTTTGCTTTTGGCCACTTTCGTCGCCATCCACTTAATCAATCATCTGCTGGCCGGTCTCAGTCCAGCCACTCATATCACTTTTATGACCGCCACCCGATTGGTATACCGTCATCCTGTTGTTGAAACAGCCTTGTTAGCCGCTGTCACACTGCAAATTAGCACAGGCATAGGATTGGTTAGATCCGTATTACGACGGAATAGCCATGCTTGGAGTCGTTTACATATTGGGTCAGGCTTATACTTAGCTTTTTTTCTGGTTATTCATGTCAGTGTGATTATGGCTGGACGGTTCATCTGGCACTTAGATACCAACCTTTATTTTGGTGCGGCTGGCTTGAATCACTACTCGCATCAACTCTTCTTCATACCGTACTACACCCTGGCGATTCTATCCTTCTTTGGTCATGTGGCGGCCATTCATCGCTTAAAAATGAATCGAAACATTGCTACGATCACGCCTTCAGGTCAAGCTCGATTTATTTTAGTCGTTGGAGCCGTGTTATCGTTTAGCGTGCTTTACGGAATGACCAACCGCTTCACAGGGCTGGTGGTCCCCAGGCAGTATACCATTTTAACGCCTTTGATTAGATAATCGTAAGAGTTCGGTTGGCTCTTGGGCGAACGTACTTGAGGGATCAGATTGGACAGGTATTAAAATTCGCCCCGGAATTCCGATCCGAATCGGACGTTTAAATGAACGGTAGTCGGGTTGACCCGTCCTGAAAAGCATTGACCGTTTTGTTATTAATCCCTTTCATATTAACCAGTCTAAGTTAGGCCGGTTTTTCATTGACCACAAGGCTTTCTAAAACTCTCTTGGTATAGTAGTTTTTCCACCGTCGCTTCAGTTTTCCCTCCTGCTGGTGGGCTTGCTCGGGGACCAACATATCACAACTTAAGTGAGGCCGTTTGTAGTTATACAAAAAGACACCTTGTTCAAGGACCACTCGGGCTTGGGCTAAGGAGTGTACCGAGTGATGCGCTAAATATTCGTTCTTAATGATCCCATTGACCCGCTCAGCGATAGCGTTCTCCAATGGATCACCCGTTTTGGTCATACTGATCTGGACAGCAAACGAGTTTAATAAGCCAGTGTAGTCGGCACAGCAATACTGAAGCCCTCGGTCGGAATGATGAATCAAGGTCTTGCCGATCTGGGGATTGATACGCTCCAGTGCCATTTGTAGAGCTGCTTTTGAATGTATCGCATGTAAACTTTCGGCTACCTCATAGCCCATAATCCGTTTGGAATAAGCGTCGGTCACGAAGGAAATATACAGACAACCGTAGTTAGTGAACCAATACGTTATATCCGCTACCGCACCGGCGGCCCGGCCATAATTGGTTTGGTCTGTTGACCACCAACTCCTTGATTAAATTGGGATACTTCCTGAACCGGTGGCCAGAGAAGGTGGTGGTTACCCGCCGTCTTCTCCTTCTGATTAACAGGCCCTTAGCCGCCAATAACTCAAAAAGGGCATCCCGTCCCATCTTGATGGCTTTCCGAGTCATCTCCTCTTTGAGAAGGTCATATAACTTTCGCCCACCCATTTTGGGATGATCCTTGCGCAGTTTTTTGACTCAAGCACGTCGGACTCGCTATTGATCTGGCCGGCTTGCCGCTGCCAATACTGGTAATAGGCCTGTCGAGAAAAACCAAGCCATCCTTCTAACTGCCGCATATGCAGCTTAGGATAATTCATGAGCATGAATCGGATGGCTTGGTAGCGGACCGGGCCACGGCGGCTTTTTTTCGATGTCAACGCCTAGCTCCTGTTCAGCAACTTTAACGATGGTCGAATAATACAAGGCTATGAATTGAGCCACTTCCAGTTCTTGTTCAAGCGCATGCACCCTGGCTCGTAGTTCGCTAGCTTGCTCATTACCCTGTGATGGGAAACAAGGGGTTGTAGTTTCCTTTTGGGTGGGCGGCAGATTGGGTTGTTCATCAACCGTTTGTCTGCTTAGTTCAGTTTCTTGTTCTACCTTATTCACCCAATGTCGAACCGTCTTGCGATTGACGTTGAAGTGGACAGCGGCCTGGTCCAGGTTGAGCTTGCCCAAGTGAATTTGCTGCACCATTTGGCGCATGGTGAGTTCATGCTGTTGCATGGGTGATTGACTGAATTGATCCATAAGTTAACCAGTTTATGGTCAACATTTTTCCGGACAAGTCAAGAAAAATAAGGAAAAAATAGAAATAGTAAATTTTTTAAGACTCTCTTAACGGCAAAATAGTACGTTAGAAAATTATTTGAACCGGCTTCTGCCGGTTTGCCATTGGTTCTCAACTAATCAACGCTATACTGCTTAAGCCAGTTAAGCGTTCAATAGCGGGCTAAAGCAACACATTAAGTCCCCAAAACACCCTTTATCAGCGGGTGATTTCTTTTCATATGCCTGTCCAAAAACGAACGACCCCTGTCCGTTATTGGACAAATTGCCAACCAACCATAGCTTGTAATAGACGCTGATTCAGTGGAACTGCTCTTTTCTAATTCTGGCATCTAATTTGATTTGCTTAATGATAACTAATTAAGTCAGCTAGTGAAACGAACTTTTTTGGGCGAGTTTGAGGAAGTGCTGCTGCTGGTGGTAGCCGCCTGCACCGGGGATGGCTACGGGGTCATTATATGGGAACAACTCCAGCAGCAGACCAACCGCAGAATCACCATTAGCGCCGTCCATGCGACGCTCTACCGACTGGAAGAAAAGGGCTACCTCTCCTCCCAGATGGGGGGGGCCACTGCCGAGCGGGGCGGTCGACGCAAGCGATTCTTTACCGTTACGGCTCTGGGCAGTCGGGCTTTGCTCGACATTCAGGACACGCGTCAACGACTATGGCAGGCCATACCGGTGGGCAAACTTCAGTTGCTGGGTCAATAATGGCTTCTTACCGCCCTACCAATGGCTGATATGACCAAACCGCCTAAACCCCGAAACCGCACCGGCGGACCGGTCGGACCGCCCTGGTGGGCCGATCACCTGCTAAAATGGTTTGTCGCCCCGCACCGGCGGGAAGACCTGCAAGGCGACTTGCAGGAAATCTTCCAAATACGGATGGAGCAGGTAGGTCTGACCCGCGCCCGACGGGAATATGGTTGGGCCGTGTTGCACTACCTGACTCCCTTTTTCTACAAACGGCAACCGAACGATTATCCAAACCCCGCAACGACGGCTATGCTACAGAATTATCTCAAAATCGCTTTTCGAAACTTGACTAAGAACCGGATGTATTCGGCCATCAACATGGGTGGGCTGGCGGTGGGCATGGCCGTAGCGATGCTCATTGGCCTGTGGGTATACGATGAGTTAAGTTTCAACCAATACCATCCCAACTACGACCACATTGCTCAGGTCATGCAACAGGCTACCTCTAATGGTAAGGTCGAATCACAGGTAGCTAACCCCGCGGTGATGGGGCCCGAAATCCGAGCCAAGTATGGGAGTACTTTCAAGTATGTGGTACAAGCATCCTGGCCGGGTTCGTATGTACTGTCGGTCGGCGAGAATCATGGATCGAAAGAGGGGATCTATTTTGAACCGGATGGCCCGGCTATGCTTGGCCTTCGCATGCGGCAAGGAACGCAGTCGGGCTTGACAGATCCCTACTCGATTATGCTTTCGGAGTCAGTGGCCAAATCATTGTTTGGTGACCAAAACCCCCTGGGTAAACTGATAAAAGTCAGCCGGAAATACGATGTGAAAGTAACAGGTGTTTATGAAGACTTGCCTTATAACACCTCGTTTCGGAAGGTACACGTCATCCTGCCGTGGGCGTTGTGGCTGATTGATAATCCCTGGGCCAAAACGATGAAAAACCCCTGGGGAAGCAACTTTAGTCAGACGTATGTCCAGGTGGCCGACCCTGTAAGCCTAGACGAGGCTTCGAAGCGAATCAAAAACGTAAAGCTGGATAACGTAAGAAAAGAGGAAGCCAGATACAAATGGGTGGTGTTTCTGCACCCTATGCGCAAATGGGAGCTGTATAATGAATTCAAAAACGGCTTTAACATCGGCGGCCAAATCAAATATGTCTGGATGTTTGGCATCATTGGCGTATTTGTCTTAATGCTGGCCTGTATCAATTTCATGAATCTGGCAACAGCCCGTAGCGAGAAAAGAGCCAAAGAAGTGGGCATCCGCAAGGCTGTGGGCTCAGTGCGGTCGCAGTTGGTGAAACAATTTTTTGCGGAGTCGTATCTAGTGGTGTTCATGGCGTTCATCGCATCCTTGTTGCTGGTGTTGCTGCTGTTACCGCTCTTCAATGAAGTAGCTGATAAAAAAGTCGAGTTTCTTTGGACAAAGCCTCTATTCTGGCTCATCTGTCTGGCTTTTATTAGCATTACCGGCTTAGTAGCGGGTAGTTATCCGGCCTTTTATTTGTCGTCGTTTCAACCCCTGAGCGTACTAAAGGGCACATTTCGGGTGGGCAAGTGGGCCTCTGTTCCTCGCCAAGCCTTAGTGGTCGTCCAATTTACCGTCTCCGTTGTCCTCATTATCGGGACGATCATCGTCTATCAACAAATTCAGCATGCCAAGAACCGTCCCATTGGCTACAACCGGAACGGGCTGGTCAGTATGGGCGTGGAGAAGGAAATAAAAGACCATTTCGAGGCCTTCAGAACCGAGCTCAAAGCGGCCGGTGCCATCGAAGAAATGGCCGCTTCGAGCAGTCCGCTGACGGGCGTCTGGAATACGAACGGTGGCTTTGACTGGGCGGGCAAAGACCCTAATCTGGCGGTGGATTTCCCCAACTCCGATGTGACCTACGAATGGGGCAAAACCGTCGGCTGGAAAGTAAAAGAAGGGCGCGACTTCTCCCGCGAGTTTGCGACCGATTCATCTACATTTATCATTAACGAAGCGATGAAGCAATTTCTCCCGTTCAAGAACCCGGTCGGCAAAATTCTCAAATGGGAGAATAAACCATACACCATTATTGGCGTGGTGAGTGATATTATGGCTGAATCGCCTTTTTATCCAGTTCGTCCTTCGCTGTATCATACCAGTGCAGACAATCAATCGAATATAACCCTTCGCCTGAAGGCGGCTAAAAGTCCGAGTCAGTCCATCGCCCTGATTGAGCATTTATGGCGGAAATACGTACCGAATGTACCCTTTCAGTATGACTTTGTCGATCAGCAATATGGTAGCAAGTTCAAGGCGGAGGAACGGATTGGCACCTTATCGGCCTACTTTGCCGTACTGGCCATCTTTATTTCGTGTCTGGGTATTTTCGGTATGGCGAGTTTCGTGGCCGAGCAACGCACGAAAGAAATAGGCATTCGCAAAGTATTGGGTGCCAGTGTGATCAATTTGTGGCAGTTACTTACCAAAGATTTTGCGTTGCTGGTGTTGTTAGCCTGTGTGATTGCTTCCCCTATTGCCTATTACTACCTGGCCGACTGGCTCAAGGGGTATGATTACCGGGTGACTATTTCGTGGTGGGTGTTTGTCGAAGCGGCTGCTGGCGCTTTAGGGATTACGGTCTTGACGGTCAGTTATCAGAGCATCAAGGCCGCTCTGGTCAATCCTGTGAAAAGCCTGCGGAGCGAATAGCCTGTAGCCGATCCGCTAAAACGATTTAACGTTAATGTCGAGTCCTAAAAATAGCCAATTTATTGAGTTTCAGGTTTTGTCAGTTTATTCAGCACTACTTATTGTTAAGTATACATGCTCCATGAAACCTCTCCCTCCAAGAAAAAGCTCATTTACGCAACCGGCTATCGAGTGATATGGGAGATTGACTAACTATTTCCACCTCCGCAAAGGAAGCATGTTGGGGGTGCAACAACAGATTGTAAGACATCTCTAATATGACCGACGGCACCGCTATGGCTAAGCAAAAAGGTGCTTGCAACCAGTCGGTTAGTATCGCTTGGGTCTCGCCTAAGGTGCCACTCTTCCAATAAGCCGGTAGCTTGGTATGATCAAGCCAAAAGATGTTGCCGGCTTCGTCAGGCAAACGCAGCGTACTTAACCACAGTTGAGGCAGTTCAGTTAAGATTAAGGGAGGCAAATGCACCAACGTTTCCAGCAAGGCCAGTTCTGGAGTACGACTGGTGTAGAGAATACCCATACCTTTTGGATTCCAACGGCCACCATGTCGATGGCTTCCCACCACGGATAAAGGCTCCTGATGATAGGGCTGTTTATTGATACGATATACCTCCATTCACTTACCCTGCTATGCCCCATTCAATGCGGCCCAGTACATCTTCGGCTAGTGAGAAACCCGATACTGTATCCAGTACAGCTAAGGGTGATTGGGCTACCACTGAGAACTCATTCTTATACAAAGCAGGGGTCGTTGCTTTACTAGCTGGCTGAACTGGTTGGGTAAAACTACCCATATCTTGAAGGGAGCTGGGGGAGGTTACCTCAAGGCTTAGGTCAGTCTCTGGACGGTAAGCTAATTCAGCCAGTGGCGTGCGTAGCCAACGAGCTAACAGCTCAGCTCGACCGTCAAAGACGGCAAGTCCTCGTTGAACGAGTCGCTCCAGCAACAACAGTCGTTCGCTAGCGGCCAGACTCAATCGTGCCGCCGTAGCTTTCCCATGCAGTCCCCTGATGGACATATTCAGGATACGGGCCATCTCTTTATCGGTGAGACCCACCAAGCGAGCGACTTCATCGACGCGACGGCGCAAAACGCCTTGTCGGGCTTGACTGATAAGGCTAGTAACTGGCAGAATCGCTTGCATAAGCTATGAATGAATATATAGCGCAAAACTACAAACTATAAATGGCAAATTTGCACTAAACGTTTATCATCCTAAGTACAAACCAAAAATGTTAACCTATCAGTCTCAATCGGCCTCTTTTTAAATTTAAAATATCGGTGTTTGAATAGCTAAGTACATTCAAGAAAGACTTGTCGGGTTGCTCCAATGATTGAAAGTACTTTTTCGGGCATTCGGTTATAGCGGGTAAAGAAGTTGTTGATCGCTTCGATCAGCTTTTTGATGGATTCGAATAGCTCACAATGCGTCACTTCTCTTTGCCAGTGGCGCCACAGCATGGCGCGGGCCACCCCGTTCGATAGGGTTGAGCCAAGGGCTATAAGTCGGCAGGTATAGTAAGACTAACCGGCCAGCCGCTCCGCGTACCACGGTGTCTATTTCTCTCCCACTATGGGTGTCGGCATTGTCCCAAGCCACATACACCGTCTGAGTCGGATGGGCCACCAGCAGTTGAGTTAGTAGCTCCGCGATTTGCTGCTTCGGCAGTCCGATCGCGTCGTTTGCGTTTGCGAAGGATCACCACTGTTTCCCCCGTATGATAATTGACCGCTCCGATGCCAAAGCGTTTATTGGTCTGTCCCAGCGTAGGAATCATCACTTGTTGACCAACGGGACTCCACATGGCCTTCAGGGTAGGTTGCCAACTCACATCAAACTCATCGGCATAATAAAAAACCGCATCCGCTTCTAACTGATCTCGTTTGACTTCCACCTCCTTTTTTTAAGCAGATAGTCTGGATCAGGACTACTGATCTTGTGTTGAGGCCGGGATAAGACAATCTCCATCGCTTTGAGTTGTAGCCGTACGCCCTCTTCCGATAGCCGAATGCCCGTCTGTTCGGCTAAGTAATCGGCCAGCCGAGCCAGGGTCCATAGTGAAAATTCCAGCCCCAAACTGCGGGGCCGTTGGCGTACGCTGCTGAGCAGGAGTTGGCGATAGGCAACATTGGCTTTGGAGGGCTTCCCACTTTTTGGGGCATCCTGTAAGCCCGTGATGCCTTCGGCTTGGTAACGCTTGAGCCAGCGTTGAACGGTTCGTTCGCTTTCCCGCACAATCAGGGCAATCTGGTCGGACCGCCGAAGCGGAAGCTTTTAGGGCTTGCTCGGCCGAGCGCAAAATCATTTGCGCTCGGGTACGGATGCGGGGGAGTTTAGTGATTTGATACAAATCCACTAACGCCGGATAAGCCTCTGGGGGTAAGTCGCTGATTAGAAGAGCTTGCATACCAAAAGATAAGTTTAGGGAACGACCCGACAAATCTTTTTTGAATGTACTTAGCGGCTCGTAGTTGACGATGTTACCCATGTAGAGCACCTGGATTCCGGGCAGCGAATTGCCCAGTTCGGTGCAGTTGGCGACCGTTGTGGTCAGCGATGAACTGTCTTCGAGGTCTTTGACTGCCCACTCGTCAATGATGCTTTTTTGTTAGTCATATTGGTATACGGAGAGAAGAGTTTGGGTTCACCGATTCAGTGAGGGCCTGAACGGATGGTCAAAAGGGTTTGTAATTGGTTACACTTTCCCGAAGTGATACGAGCTTATCTTTGATTTGCTGATCAAGAGCCGCGTAGATTGCCCGAAGATCCGCTTCGTTTTTCTGGCAGTAGCTTTCGATGGGCATCGGTTTGGCCCCGCTCTCTAGCAGAGTAAGTTGCGTGATGGTTACCCGGTATTTGCGGTTGGTACACTCAATAATGAGGCTGTATTGAAACGTATAGACGCCACCAGCCGAATGCTCCGAACGGGGCAGCGTAACCACCTGCGACACCCGCCCGACTAAGTCGCCGGTTTCTCTGTCGCTCAGCAAAAATGTGTCGCCGGGTGAATAGCCCGATTGCGCAGCCCACAGCCGAACGCGCCGGAACAGATCGGCCTACGAAACAGCCCCACAGTCGGCCACCTCTGAATAGCTTACTTTCTGATTCACTACGGGCAGGATGCCGTATAATTTCCCATTGATGATAGCTGGTGGACAATCCACGACTCCGTAGCTGGGGTTTACCAAGAAGATTGTTAACAGACCGATTATGAAAAGGCGCATGATGGATGAAAGAGGTTGTTAAATGAGCGTAGTAGTAGAAGATAAGCGTCGTCAGCGGGCAGCAATTCTGATCAAATCGACCGGTCCCCAACTATCCGTCACTTCAGAACTTGTGGTAGCGGCACTACCTCAAACCGGTTACTGAGGCTAAACAGGTGATTAAAAACGGCCGCGTGACTGGCCCCGAAGACTACTAGAATGCGCTTTGTGCCGGGTGTGATACGCTTAAGGATGTTGCTGTGCGTATAAATATTGCGTTTGTACCACTCAGCCGTCATGTAAGCCCCGACTGAATTATCGGGCCCACCCACCTGGCTAACCATGTTGGAGTAGCCGCCTAAATCCCAGCGGTACTGCTCAGGCGTATTAAGCGTCAGCAACACCTCCCCGACGGTATGGTCACGCAGATATTTGTCAAACCAGCTCGTGTAGTCGGTTATGGTTTGGTTCATTTCCGACAGCAGTGCCTGCTGCCCTGCGCCATTGGCCACCTTCATCAGCGAGTCGTAGGGGAAATCGCCTGTGGCATCTACTCCGAAGATCTGACCGGGTTTTAGGCCAAGTTCGCTGGCCATGCGAAATACGATCTGATCCAGTTCGCCCCGCTTATCACGTCGGCCACCGGCTCTGTATACCCGGTAAAGGCTGTCCATGCGAGTCTGCTGATCTATACCGTATTCCGTAAAAATTTGCTCGGGGGCGTACTCTTTCAGGGCATCGACAACCCGTCGGATTTCAGCCTGCCGTTTTGCCCCCAGCACATCGTCAACCGTAACCTTGGCCACATCCTGACCGGGGTTGTTGAGGTGATACATGCCCAGCAACACAACTCGGGTTTTGGGTTGTGCCAGCGTAGGGTGAGAAAGAATTATTAAGCTAATGAACAGGAGAAGGCGCATGGTGAGGGGTAATTTATAAACTGTGTTTTGCCAATAGGGCCAAGTGATGATACGAAAGTGGGGCTGACGACTCTGCTCAGCAATTATTTAAAGTCGAGTCGTGGAATTTCAACTAATCAACCGTAAGTGGCTGGCTACGAATCGTTTTACTATGATGCTTCCCGCAACGGCTTAGCTGTTGCACAGTTGTATGCAAAAATAAGGAAGTGTCAATACCCGAGCGGTTGATTTGTCAAACTGGTGGGGAAGGGATAACAGATACCGTATCCGGCAAACGGCCCGACTGCACCACTTTCAGATGCAGATGACCCGGCTGGATGGCGACATGGCCGAGATTCAGTACCATAACCTAATTAATCGCCTCAACCCTCATTTTTTTAACAGTCTGACATCGCTCAATAGCGTGATTCTGACTAAACCCAAAGAAGCATTCTTTTTCGTATGCAACTGATTGCATTTGACAGTTATTTAAATTCTAAGCTGCCTACTACAAATAGAATTGGAGGTTTTCGTGAACGATTTGGAGAAGGGGAGGGGTATTGTTACTATTGAATAGTTTTAATAACGGTCAACGCTCATCAATAGCATACAGTGGCGTGTATTATGGAAGTTGGTAGACGGGGTGCAACAAAATGAAGAAGAGATATGGCTTAGCTTGGAATTATTCGTTGCGTTTCGGAAACGATTTTCGTTAGTGGTTAACTTTGGCATAAATGACTCATTTACAATAGATTATCTGTCAAATAAGTCTTTGAAATTTGATACTGACTTCACCGCCACTTTTCATGGTTCGATTACCACTCATTACAGGGCTACTTTTAGTGTGCTTTTCGCTACATAGCCAGCCGCAAAACAAAAGCAACGGCAAAATTACTGAGCGATACCACCAGCTCATCGAAGCGCCCACCGACCCTGGCAAGTGGAATGCCTGGCGGCAGGAACTACGGAGCTGGCGCGATTCGACGCGGGCGTTGCTACACTATACCAGTGACAACTACCGAAACCAAGACTACAAATGGGCAGCCAGTGCGTATTCTACCTTTTTTCTGATGGCCAATGACAAAAGCCTCTATGACAAAACCGGGAAATATGACATCCATACCTGTTTGGCGAACTACGAGGCTCATTACGGCGGGGTCGACGTGGTGGTGTTGTGGTCAACGTATCCACAACTGGGCTTCGACGGGCGGACGCAATATTCGTTTTATCGAAATCTGCCGGGGGGCGTTGCGGGCCTAAAACTGTTGACTAACGAACTACACCGGATGGGTAAGCGGTTGCTAATCGCCTACAACCCCTGGGACAACACCGCCCGAAAGCAAGGCGAAACGGATGAAAAAGAACTGCTCGGTTTGCTGAAAGAAACTGGGGTCGACGGAGTTTATCTCGATACGATTTCAAATGTGGAGGGCTTTTTTCAGCAGATGCAGCATTCCAATCCCGGTGCTATTTTCCAGTCGGAAATTCCGATTAATCCCGAGGCCCTGAATCAGGTGCATCAGTCGTGGCTGGAAGTGGGCTGGAATGATACCGACAAAAACCTTGAATTTGGCGAAGTGCCCGCCCTGGTTAGGAATCGATGGCTGGAACAGCGACACCTGATCTACCGGCTTTCGCGCTTCAGTCACGAACAATCCACGCTCATTCAGAACGCATGGGTAAACGGCTGTGGCGTGGTACTATGGGAAAATGTATTTGGTACGGTCAACCCGCTCAACCCCCGCGACCGGTCGCTGCTACAGGCAATGCTACCCATTCTTCGACATTATTCGTCATTTTTTACGACGGGTGAGTGGTTTCCGCTGTTTCCAACGAAACTGAACCGGGTCTTTGCCAGCCAATGGCAGTTGGGCAACCAAACGCTGTGGACGATCATCAACCGGCAGGAGAATGTTATGCTGGGCAAACTACTGGACATGGACGTCATCAATAGTCAGAAATACTTCGACCTCGTAGCTGGAACCGAACTGAAAACCAGACTGGAAAACGGAAAGCTGGCCCTGTACGCCGAGTTAAAGCCCAAAGCCATTGGCTGCATTTTGTCGATACCCGAAAGCGAAGTAACCCCTGACTTTTATGCGTTTCTCAAGCAGCAGGCGACCATTAACAAAAACGCCGATTTCAGAACGGCCTATCAATTGCCCCGCCACCAATTAACGCCCGTTACGCCGACCAAAAAATACAACCTGGCTACCTTGCCCGACGGCATGGTGACCGTTCCTGTTCCGCCAAGTTCGACAACCCTAACCTTTACGTTCCGGCAGCGGGAGGGAGGGTTTTACCCCATTGGTAATTTTGTGGATTATTCTTACAGCCAAAACCGTAACGAGATCATAGCTGAAAAAATAGTGGCCAATCTTAAGCCGTTTGCGATGGACAAAACGCCCGTAACCAACGAGCAGTTTGCCCAGTTCTTGGCAGCCAGTGGCTACAAACCAGTACATCCTGAAAACTTTCTGAAGCACTGGATCAACAACGCGCCACCCGCCGGACTGGCCGATCATCCCGTGGTCTGGATCACGCTCGACGATGGCCGCGCCTACGCCAAATGGGCCGGGAAGCGGTTACCCACCGAAGCCGAGTGGCAGTGGGCAGCCCAAAACGGTCGGGCGAACAACCGCTACCCGTGGGGCAACGCCTACGACTCCACGCGGGTGAACACCGGCCAATGGGGCGGTACTACGCCCGTTACTAAATTTGACAAAGGCCGTACCCCAACGGGGCTATACGACATGAGCGGCAATGTCTGGCAGCTCACGGAGAGCGAACGCATAGATGGCAACAATACCTATTGTATCCTGCGGGGTGGAGCTTGGTACGTCAACCGAAGCTCGGAATGGTACGCCGATCAGGGTGCCCAAAAGACCAGTTTCGGGGCCAAATACCTGATGACCTCCCCTAGCCTGGATCGCTGCGCCACCGTGGGTTTCCGGTGTATAGTAGACCGGCAATGAAGTGTCTTGTCCTAACGTAGTAATCGGACGTTTTCCTGAACGATTTCAACTGGCGGCTAATCTTGATACAAGCTGTTCATTACTAAAGTTTTACATAGGTCATTTAATATTGCTCACTTACCTTTTATTAGACGAAAGTGATCTGACCCGTCCGGAAAAGTATTGACCGTTGTCTAATCCTGAAATCGAATGATTGTGCGGGTACCATTGAATACCCAAGTCAACAGGAGTAGGCAGCGTAAATGGATTACTAAACCAGAGAAAATCCCCATGAAGGACGGCAAAATAGGTGAGCGAATGGAGTAGCAATTACTGGGTGAGGGTAAGTCCATTCATCGACGCCCTTATAGTTAACTAACTCAAATAAACCCCATGCTGCTCAAACCTGATTTGCGACTCAGCCGGGTCATCCGAATTACTTGGAAAGTTGATTTGTGGATGGTTGCCCTCTGTACGGGAGCCTATCTCCTGGAAACCTATCTACTCCGAGGTAGCTTTCGCATCCCAAACAACATTCCCGCTTTGCTGGCCACTACACTGGCTTTTTTCATTGGCTTCAACAACAACCAGGCCTATAGCCGTTGGTGGGAAGCCCGCACCATCTGGGGCGGTTTAGTTAACGATTCCCGCTCTTGGACCCGCTCTGTCCTAGCCTACACCCAGCAGCCCAATGTCTCAAAAGCGGGCGACCCCCGCCTTAATGACCTCGCCTTACGGTTAATACGCCGTAACATAAGTTTCTTGCACGCCCTCAAAAAAAGTTTACGCAACACCCATGAACCGGATTACCAGAGCTATCTCGAGCAGGCCGATCTGAACAGACTCACCCGTTGCGCTAATATCCCGGCTGCCCTACTCGATTTACAGGGGCAGGATATACAGACGTTGCGGCAAACAGGCCAGGTGGATGGCTTCGCTTTTTTGGCCCTGAACGAGTTGCTGGTTCGCTTTAGCGACAGCATGGGCAAGTGTGAGCGCATAAAAAACACGCTGTTTCCGGTGACGTATCTGTATTTCACCCGGGTATTCATCTGGCTGATGATATTTATTCTGACCATCGATATTGCCGAAGAGGCCGGTATCTGGTCGATTGCGCTTGGCTGGCTGATTGGATTCGTCTTCCACGTAACGCACCTGAACGGCCTGAGCCTGATGAATCCCTTCGATGGCAATCCGGCCAGCGTACCGCTGGATTCGCTTGTGCGCACGGTCGAAATTAACGTCTTGCAAACGCTGAACTCGTCTGAGATTCCCAACCCGATCGAAGCGGTGGATGGCGAGTATATCTTATAGAGGCTATTCATCCCGCCTGTTGCCTGCCCTTTCTACGATTGAATTTTTAGCAATTTACCGATAAGGACGACAAAGCCCCTTTTTCATGAGTACAGTTGACAAGCTCGGTAAAGTAAGCTTTACCGAGCTTGTCAACGCTAAGCTACCCGCGCCAAGCCAGCCTTGACTAGCTTTATCGGCCGATAGGCAAAACGATCCAATCCGTCCAACATGACCGCTTACGAAGGCAACCAACCCAGTAATACGGCCTACTACTATATTTATACCGATCAGCCTAAGCCACAAACTACATGTTACCAAGCCTTTGGTTTACAGTTCTATTGATGCTGGCCATGTCTCCGTTAATGGCTCAGACCTTACCCAGCCGTAACCTCAGTCTTCAGCAGGGCTTACCCGAATACTATGTATCAGGCATCGTGCAGGACAAGGTGGGCTTCATCTGGATCGGTACCCGGGACGGACTGGCCCGCTACGACGGCCGACGCTTCAAACTCTTTCGTCATCAACCGCGTAACCTCCATTCATTAGCTAACAACGTTATCACGTCGCTCCAGGTCGTCTCAGACAGTGCCTTACTAGTGCAAGTAGAGACGGGTACCATTCAGGTATTTAACCCCCAAACTGAACAGTTCAGGGACCTGCTCACCCGACAACGGTTAGATAAAGACAGTACCCAAGTATACACGGCTTTATTGAGTGCTGACGAGCGTCACTTCTGGGGCCGTAAAGAACGACATATAATATACTACTCCCCTTTAAAGGATCGCATCACTCGTAACTCACTATCCAGCCTGATTCCCGACAGCGTTTACCCGGGCAATAAATTACTACTCGACTCGATACACCACCGTATTTACGCCCCGTTTACGGCAGGGATTATGGAATTAAACACCCACACGGGTAAGTACCGTGCCTGGCCATTTGCCCCTTTAGGTCGACCAGGAGCTGTTGAAACGTACTACGGCATTCCCGTTGCCAGGCGGGCTAACGGCGAACTGTTAACGGTGGCCCCCGGCCGGTTAGTCGCCTTTCAGCCCCGCACGCATCGTTTCCGGGCCATCCCGATTCCTGATAAGATGTCAACCATCGCAGGAGTTTTACACTGTGCACTCGATGGGAATACGTATTTTACGTATGGAATGACGGTTTATCAACTGATGCCTGACGACCGGATTACGCCCCTCTGGACTGCCCCACGCGTCGATTACCGGAACTATTTTCATGCCCTGCTGCTGGACCGTTCGGGCGTTTTGTGGGTGGGTACTAATGGCGACGGCGTGCAACAGATTGACCTAAGAGCCTTGCCCATTAAGTCGTATCCATACCGAGTAAATTACTTAGTCGATCTGCTCTCCATCGAGCTGGGACTGAATGGACTTGATTATATTAAAGCCAATGAGATGGCTTACACACTACGTTTAAACAGAGGGTACCTGGCGGGTTGGATGAATGGGTTCGCTTACCGCCTGATGCGCGCCGATTCGACTCGACACCAGCTTCAGTCAGTATTAGCCATCCATTCCAAGAATCATCCCGATGGCAACGGCCTGAAAATGGGATCACCTGGCCAACTTTGGCTGTATGTGCCCTTTAGAGGCATTCTGAACGTCGATACGACGGGGCGGTTGCGGGCCGAGTGGCCGTTGCTGCTTGACCGGGTGAGAGATATTCTGCCCGTAGGTCCCTGGGTTTGGGTAGGGACAGAATTTAACGGCTTATACGCCTACGATCTCCAGCAACGGCGTATCGTGCGCCACCTGCGCTATCAGGCCAGTGATTCCACCTCGCTGATCTCCGATCAGGTCTGGTGCCTGGCGGCCGATCCCAACAACTCCACTGTGCTCTGGGTTGGTACGCAGGAGGGCCTCAGCCGGGTGGATACCCGCACGATGCGCTGCCAAAACTGGACCGAACAACAGGGCTTGCCCAACGCCACCATCAACTGTCTGCTCACCGATACCCGCCATCGGCTGTGGTTCAGCACCTTGCAGGGCGTCAGCCGGCTGGACCCCCGAACCGGGCGGATGCGGCATTTTACCACCGACGATGGGCTGCTCGATATCGAGTACAGACGGCAGCACGGTGCTGAACTAGCTGACGGGCGGCTAGCCTTCGGGGGCGCTACCGGCATCACCGTGTTTGATCCGTTGGCCCTGGAGGATTCGCCCCGGCCCATACCAGTAGCGTTGACCGCCCTGCGGATTGGCAATGTGCCGGTTGACCCTCGTCGGGTGGGATCGCCCCTCACGCGGTCGCTAAACGCTACTACTACCCTATATCTTAACTATACCCAGAACTTTATGAGCCTGGAATTTGCTGGTTTACAGTACAACAAACCCACCACCCTTCAATACCGCTATCAGCTCACCGGCGTGGATGCCGACTGGGTATACGTGGGCAACCAGACAGTAGCCAACTATACCCAGTTGGCATCGGGCAGCTACGAGTTTCGGGTAAATGCCGCCGATGCCCTGGGCCACTGGAGCAGGTTCGTTAAAACCATCCACATCCAGATCATTCCACCCTGGTGGGGCACCTGGTGGTTTTATGGGCTGCTAACAATGGCATCTTTATCGGGTATTTACGGGCTATACCGCTACCGATTAGCGCAGGTACTAAAAGTTCAGAACCTCCGGAATGACATCGCCCGGGATTTACACGATGAGGTTGGCTCATCTATTAGTACCATCGCCATCTATTCAAAGATCGTCCTAGAACAAGTAGGTAATGCCACCTTCAAAAGTGAGCCGTTACTAGGGAAGATTACCGAGCAGGCGAACGAAATTATGGGATCGATGAATGACATTGTCTGGAGTATCAATACGAAAAATGATGCCTTCGACAAAGTGTTCATCCGGATGCGGGAACATGCTTTTCAACTCTTTGAGGCCAAAGGGTACAGCCTTCACTTTGATTTTGACGAAAATCTCTATCAGACCAGGCTCGACATGGAAAAGAGACGCGACTTTTACCTCATCTACAAAGAAGCTCTGAACAACATTGCCAAATACGCCAATGGCAAAAATGTATGGATTAGTGTCCATCTACGGAATGCAGCTATTGATCTCCTCATCCGGGATGACGGCCTGGGCTTTGCGCTAAACGCCGTTCGCAGCAATGGTAACGGTCTACGTAATATGAGCTACCGTGCCACGGCATTGAAAGGTACACTACGAATCGTTTCTGAACCAACTAAAGGAACAACCCTTCAGTTGAGCTTCTGATTCAGCGTATTAGTTAACAAAATAGCGTAAATAAGCTATTGCCCCATGCGTTTGTAGCGTCTAAGTTTGCAACCACATCGACCGTAGTGAAAAACGGATTCTGAGAAGTCAAATACTTAACAAATGACAATGATTAAAGTAGCGGTATTCGATGATCACAAAGCAAGGCGCGAAGCCCTGGAACTACTCATTAGCCTTCAACCGGATATGCAATGCAGTGGTAGCTTTGGCGATTGCCGCAACTTAGTAGACAACCTCAACGGAAATCCACCCGATGTTGCGCTTATGGATATCCACATGCCCAATGTTGATGGCATTGAAGGCGTGAAATTATTGCAGCGCTATTTTCCCACCACCTTCATTATTATCCAAACCGTTTTTGAAGACGACGAAAAGATATTCAACTGTTTAACCGCCGGTGCCCATGGGTATATCTTAAAACAGGCTTCCAATGAAAGACTGATTGAAGCCATTCACGACGTCGTTAATGGGGGCGCGCCTATGACGGCCTCTATCGCCAGGCGCGTATTGGATTATTTCAGCAAACGCGCCAAACGAAATACGGAAACGTTTGACCTTTCCAGACGGGAAATCGAAGTACTCACCGAATTGGTCAATGGCTTGAGCCAAAAAATGATTGCGACCAAACTATTTATTTCAGTCCATACGGTCAACAACCACATTAAGCATATCTACGAAAAGCTGCACGTGCATAGTGTGTCGGAAGCGGTGGTGACGGCCATCCAAAAAAACATTGTCTAAC
>CAXTKE010000015.1:99700-185591 GCA_964244845.1 uncultured Spirosoma sp. | reverse complement strand
CAAAATAATAGTTGGCACAAACAAAATGCTGCCCGACAGTTATGGTTTGAGAACCCGACACCAGGGCTGATATGAATATGTCGGGTCTAAGAACCCGACACCACCCTGTCGCACGGGTTTCAATTCAGTATAAATTCCGCCTAACCGTCCACTACAATTTCATCTTCATTGCTGACGAGTTGGCGGTATAACTTTCACTGGAGCCACTTTTTTATCAACAATACTTCCGTTCATCACCTGACTTCCGTTCGTTATGCACAAAACTACCTGTTCCTGTTTACTGGTGATTTTACTGTCGCTGGTCACGAACACAACGGATGTGGCGCAGCAAGTCTGGCAAACCATATAGAGAGCCTGTTTAACCTTTCGGTTTATGCTCAAAAACACACGCTGAACAAAAGGTTAAACAGCTTTAGAGTAATCCTATCCCAACTAAAAACTCCCGACAGTTTCATCCCCGAAAAAATACGGTAAAAAAATTGCGTAGTTAAATAGCTACACGTATATTTGTAGTCAAATAGCTTCATAATGAACTTAAGACGAGATGTGTTTCAAGCCATTGCCGACCCAACAAGAAGGGCTATACTTCTGTTGGTTGCTGCGCAAGCCATGACAGCCGGTGCAATCGCATCAAATTTTGACACGGCAAGACCAACAGTGTCAAAACACCTGCAAATATTAACCGAGTGCGAATTGCTTGAGCAAGAGCAAAACGGCAGAGAAATTTACTATCACATCAATGCAAAAAAAATGAAAGAAGTATCCGATTTTATTGAGCCATTCCGCCAAATGTGGGACGATAGATTTAATAAATTAGAAAGCGTAATGAAGGCTTACAAGTCAAAAGAATAAAGTATCATGGAGCGTAAAACAGAAGTTCATGCCGAAGACAGTAAACAGGAAATCGTAATAACGAGGAAATTTGATTTGCCTGTAGAATTGCTTTTTAAGGCGTATGCAGAACCAGAAATTGTTGAACAATGGATGGGAACGAAAGTATTAAAACTTGACAGTAGAAAACACGGCAGCTATCAATTTGAAACAACCGATGGTCGGGGAAATGTGGTATTTAAAGCCAATGGCGTGATTCATGAGTTTAGCCCGAATCATAAAATTACACGGACATTTGAAATAGAGAATACGCCCGCTTCGGCGGTCCGATTTCCTATTCAACTCGAATTTCTTGAATTTGAAAAACTAACTGACGATACCAGCCTGCTCACTATTCATTTAGTGTATAAGTCAGTTGCCGACAGGGATCACGTATTGCAATTGCCATTTGCTCACGGCATGAACAGGGCACATAATCGATTACAGGAAATTATAAACAAACTAAAATAACTGTAGTATGGAAAATCAGAAAACAAAAACCATTGCCTTTTGGATAGTAACAGGATTATTATGTTTTGGCATGTTACTCGGAGGAACAGGGCAAATTCTAAGGATGAAATTCAACGTTGACGGAATCGTTCATTTAGGTTATCCAGCATACGTATTGACAATTTTAGGTGTTTGGAAAGTGCTGGCTGTACTTGTCATTCTCATTCCGAACTATCAATTAGCGAAAGAGTGGGCCTATGCAGGCTTGTTTTTTCTTTTATCGGGTGGCGTTATTTCACATTTTGCCAGTGGTGATGGCCTGGTGGGTGCATTACCTGTTTTCGTGTTTATGTGCCTCACCATTGCTTCCTGGTATTTACGGCCGATTGATCGGAAACTACGTAGTGTAAATTAAGAAAACGAAAAAATATGAATCCGAAAGTTGACTGGTTTTTCAACAAAGCTACAAAGTGGCAGGAAGAGTATTCAGAATTGAGAATGCTTGCTCTCGACTGCGGACTGACCGAAGAATTAAAGTGGGGATGCCCTTGTTACACAATACAAAAAAGCAACGTTGTTTTAATACACGGATTCAAAGATTACTGTGCGTTGTTATTTATGCAGGGTGCGTTGCTGAAAGATGAAAAGGGAATTTTAGTGCAACAGACGGAAAATGTGCAGTCAGCACGCCAAATTCGGTTCGCTACTATGCAGGATATATTGGAAAATAAATCAACCATTCTATCCTATATAAACGAAGCTATAGACGTTGATAAAGCAGGATTGAAAGTGGAATTGAAACAGACAACGGAGTATAAAATGCCTGCGGAATTTCAAGCTGTTTTAGATGATATGTCTGAATTGAAAACTGCTTTTCAAGCACTGACACCAGGCCGACAACGGGGCTACCTACTTTATTTTTCTGCCCCGAAACAAGTTAAGACACGAGAAGCGCGAATTGAAAAATACCTGCAACAAATACTTGATGGCAAAGGGTTAGACGATTGACGTCAGCACTTTCGCTTCGAGCCGTGCCACGGTTTAGAACCGTGGCACGGCTCGAAGCGAAAGTGCTGACGTATTTGATAAGAAATTAATTCGCTTACGTTCTAAAAATAGTCAGCTACGTAGAAAGTAACTTCTTGAAAAAGGGAAGCAACTCCTGAGCCAGTATGGCATGGTCTTCGACATTGGGGTGTCCGCTGCAACCGTTGGCCCGCATGGGCTGGAAAAAATGCAGCGCAACGGGTTTGTCCGCTGGGTTGGCCGCATCGACACCCGCTTTAACCGCCATTAAGCAATTTTGCAGCGTCTCCCGGTTTTTTCCGTTCATCATCGGGCTGCTCAGCAACGCCACCCGTGCCTTCGGGTACTTCGATTTGACGACCCGCACAAAGTTTATGTAGCTGTTTACGTAACGGGCACTATCGAAGGGCAGCCGTTCTTTTTTGCCATCGCCATTGCTGAAGTCGTTCGTGCCCAGCGCGATGCTGACGACCTGCGGGGTGAACCTGCTGAAATCCCATTGTTGCGGATTGCTGTCCTGAAAATCTACTTTTTCATACACCGTCGGCATGGCGGGGCCATCACTGTTCCAGTTGCGGTAAACGCCGATACCGCTGACGCTGCTCAACACAAAACCCGCACCCACGGCTCGGGCTACGCGAGGTCCGTATGCCATGTAGGCATTGTGCTGGTCGTGATACTGACCCGTGCCGCAGGGTACTTCGGATGGATCGGCGGCAGCCCCGCAGGTGATGCTGTTGCCAATAAATTCGATGAGCGGTCCCTTCGATTCTTGCAGGGATTTGAGCTTGTTGCCGGTGATTTTCTGGATGAAAATGGGGCCGGTATGGGCTTCCGTCGCCTTATAAACCCACACCTGATGCCTGCCCCCGGCGGGTGCGGTAATATCAATCGGCTGGTCTGCATTGCCGACTATTTTTATTCGTTTTTGGTAAACGCCGTCCAGTTCATATTGCAGGTAATTATGCCCGTTGGCATTGGGAATCGACGCCACAATCTGACACTGTGTACCCTCGAAGCTAAACCCGAAATGCATGGCCGAACTAATCATTTCCAACTGCTGGTCCTGATTTATGACAAATCGGCCATACGGCTGCAACCCGGTGGCGGGTAAGGTCGTGGTTTCTCCCGCATTCTTTTTGGCCGATGTACAGCTCAGGCAGAACGCGCAAAAAACAAGTATCAGAAAATTACAGGTCGATTTCATAGAGGAAGTAATGAGAAAAGAATACTGTCGAAACACGCCTGTTTTCTGCGCAGTCGGGATAGCACAAAAATAGTACAGAACCGGGGCAAATACCTTCCTGTTCGCTTCATTTCAGCAGTCGGGTAAGTAACCCGGCCCGGCAACAGGCTTTGTCAGGTGACGAATACGGTACTTTTAGAGAGCAGCCCAAACCCAATGACAATGAAGAGTAGCAACAGACGAACATTTTTAAAGGAAACCACCCTGCTGGCGGGGGCAACTATTGTCTCCGGGATAGCCCTTGCCCATGAACCGACCGTTAGGAAATCGGCCATCAAACTGGGCATGGTCACTTACCTGTGGGGAAAAGACTGGGATCTGCCAACACTGATTAAAAACTGTGCCGATACGGGTTTGCAGGGGGTTGAACTGCGGGTGGAGCACGCACATGGCGTGATGCCCGAACTGAATGCTACCCAACGATTGGCCGTTAAAAAGCGATTTGCCGATAGCCCCGTGCAATTGGTTGGACTCGGTACCAACCAGCAATTCGATTTTGTGGAGCCGGACAAACTCAAAGCCTCAATCGAACGAACCAAAGCGTTTATCCGGCTGAGTGCGGATGTGGGCGGGTCGGGGGTGAAAGTGAAACCCAACGCGCTTCATCGGGAGGTAGCGACCGAAAAAACACTCGCTCAGATTGGCGAATCCCTGAATGAACTGGCCCGCTACGGCGCGGACTTCGGGCAGCAAATCCGGCTGGAAGTACACGGCGAAGCGACGCAGGAACTACCCGCCATTAAACAGATCATGGACACAGCCACGCATCCTAATGCCACCATTTGCTGGAATTGCAACCCGCAGGACCTGAACGGCAAGGGATTCGAGTCTAATTTTAATTTAGTGAAAAACCGGTTTGGGGCAACCTGCCACGTGCGCGAACTCGACCGAACCGACTATCCCTATCCGGCCCTGCTGGCCAATCTGGTGAAGATGAACTATGCGGGTTGGGTCTTGCTGGAGTGCCACACCAACCCGGCGGATAAAATAGGGGCAATGCGGGTACAGAAAGCGGTGTTTGAGCGAATGATAGCCGACGCTTAACGGCGGTATGAGCAAGATAGTTACTTCCCGGTCATACTAAATAGTGAGTAGGAGGAGTTAAACAAACTCATATAAGGCAGATTGTTGCATCAATACAATCATTGTATGTGGATTGATGCAACTCAGTTTCGTATATTTGAGAGTTATAGCTACCTGTAGAATGAAACCTCATTTCAGTTATAATGTCCTACTTTTGATACATAATACTCTCGACAATGGATGCTATTAAAATAAACGTAAACAAGCAAATGGACGGCTACTCATTTAGTATAACGCCATCCATTCGTGATTTCATTAAGAAACTCTTTCCGAATGCTCACCCTGCTAATAATATTTTTGTTGGGTATGACACGAAAAGTAATTTCGAACTATATGTGGGTAAGCTCGAAGGTCATATCTATCCAGCGTTGTTGGGTGTTGATAATGAAAGCGATTTAAATCAGTTTGACGAAATTCAATTCGTTGACACCCAGACAGGAAATATTTTACACAAAGTAACACCCCGTGACGAAAAAGTTTAATCAATATTTGGGCAAAGCTGGACATCTAACTATAATGTCCGAATTTTTAATGCTTGGTTGGAATGTAGCTATTCCTGAAGTTGATATAGGTGATGATATTTTTGTTGTACAGGATGATAACGGTACTCTAAGGAGAGTTCAGGTAAAAACTTCTACCTCTACAGTTAGAAAAGACAGTTTTAGTGGACAATTCAGCGTGTCTGTTAAAAATCTCCGTAATATTTCTACTATTTTAGTGCATTATATTTTTCTTGTCAGGCATGAAGACGAATGGTCAAAACCTGTTATAATTCGGCAGGACTATCTACTTGACCACTTTGAAAATAATAAAGTGGGTTCTGAGGCTAAGGGAAATATCACGTTTTATTTTTCTTATACAAAAGGTAAGGTTGACTGTTCTGGACAAGATTTTACAAGCTATATTGGAGACTTTACTGATTTCCCAAAAATAGACCATTGAACAGGCACCGTACGTAAATTGAATTTTAGTCAATGCAGTCGTTTTGCGTTGATTGACTCAACTCACTTGCGTAAATTTGAGGGTTGTGCGTAATTTTACAGACCACCAAATGACAGACCAACAGAAAAGAAATGAAGTTTACAGTTTAATAGCCTTTTTGCAGAAGTATGTTCAAATCTATGTTGACAATTCGTTCAACGACATAACGTTTGACGTTGAAAGACTTTTTTTGAACTATCTAAACGTCTTCGAAAAGCCAAACGAACATTACATAAATGTCAATTCAATCAAACATAACTACCCTGCGGTTGACTTAGTTTCTAAGAAAAAAGGCATTGCCATTCAAGTGACTACAAACGCAGACAAACGTAAGGTTGACAAAACAATTCTAACTTATAAAACCCATAATTTAATATATAACAAACTTATCGTTGTTGGGTTCATTAAAGCGACCAAAGCTAAAATTCCCAATGCCAACGTTTATGGAGTTGAATATTTAACCGACTTAGCCAAGTTTGCAAATAACAACCATCTTGACGAACTTTATGATTTACTGCAAAGACTAATTCCGTGGAACAGCCTAAGTCCATTAGATGACAAGAACTGCTTTGATGTTATATTTGATGTCATAAACCGAAGTGCCATTAGAGATTATTCAATTTGTGAAGGCGACTTTGAAAAAATGGCTAATGGATTATTCGAAGTGAAAGAAATAATTACATCCGGGAGAATAAAGGGAAAAAATATTAGAGCTAAGTCTCTTGTTGAATTTGGATCGGAACTAAAAAGAAAATTGCAAGAAATAGAATTTCATATTTCGCAAATACTTCAAATTTTTAACGCTAACAAGAATCAAAGAAAATCCAACTTTCTTTGCCTTACAAGCCAAGAAGCCGATGAAATAGATGAATTGAAAGATAAAATTATCAAGAAAACTAACCTGCTGTCAAATGAATTTGCATTAGGAAAACAAATTGTTGGAAGCAGGCGACACTAGAAACTACGCACAACAGGAATTAGGTGCTATAGGGGCTGACGAACAAAGACTCAAATTCAGTTTTTCAGTTTGACTTTAGTACAAGGTTGGGCTGACGTTCCCTGATTTCCTCTACAACGCCAAGCCCTGTTCGTTACTGACGTAAAGGAATTTTGGACGGCCAAATAGCTAACTTAAACCATCCTAAATTAGAGAGCCATGCCTGATACCAATTAACAAGTATCAAACATGGCTTTTATTTCTTAGAAACTTTACAACAACTTGTCCGGCGTAATCGGCAACTCCCGAACTCGTTTGCCGGTGGCGTTGAAGACGGCATTGGCGACGGCGGCTGCTACGCCCACAATGCCCACTTCGCCGATGCCTTTCACACCTAATTTATTGGAGGCCGTGTCGTCTTCCCGAACGAAAATAGCGTCCATTTTACCAATGTCCAGGTTAGACGGTACGTGATAATCGGCTAACGAACGGGTGACGAAGTTGCCCCAGCGCGGATCAACAACCGACTCTTCGGTCAGGGCCATGCCGATGCCCCAGATGTTGCCGCCGATGATCTGCGAACGCGCCGTTTTTGGGTTCAGGATTTTGCCCGCGCCCGTCACCGCCAGAAAACGCGTAACCCGAACCATCCCGGTCGAGACGTTCACCGAGACTTCGGCAAAGTTGGCGTTGAAACTGTGCGACGAGTGCGCGTCGGCGTCTTCCGGTGGTTTGGCATCCACGCGGGTCTGAAAATCAGTGACTTTCTCCGAAACCATCAATTGCGCTGCCGTTGGGCGGGCAAAATACTGTTTACCAGAGCGGGCAATTAGCTCGTCAGTGATTTTTACGCAGACTTCGTGCACCGCGTTGGCATAACTCGCGGCACCCACCGAACCCACCGCACCGGCGGCAGGAGGGAGGTTCGAGTCGCCTAATTTCACGGTAATTTTTTGAATCGGCAGGGCCAGTGCGTCGGCGGCTGTTTGCGCCAGAATCGTGTAGGTGCCGGTTCCCATGTCCGCAGCGGCCAGTTCAATAGTGGCCGTCACGTCGCTGCCGTCGCGTTTTAGCTTCACAATGGCCGATGTGGGGCGTTGATGGGCGGGGTATGTGCCGCAGGCAACGCCATGCCCAATCAGGTAATTTCCCTGCTGATTCTGTCGGGGTTGGGCCTTACGTTTGTCCCAGCCAAACGCCTTCGCACCGGCCTGTAAGCACTGCACCGTTGTCCGCGACGACCAGGGTTTACCGTTGGACGGGTCACGTTCCGGCTCATTTTTGATGCGCAGTTCGATGGGGTCCATGTTGAGTTTATGGGCCAGCTCGTCCATAGCCGATTCGAGCGCGAAACTGCCGGTCGATTTTCCGGGTCCGCGCGTGTAGGTGGGCAGAATCAGGTGCATCGGCACGACCCGGTAGCTGATGAGCGAGTTGGGCACGTCGTACATCACTTTCGAGCAGTCGCCACAGGGTTCGATAAACTCATTGTGGATGGCGCTATGGGTCGTAATCTCATGCGCCAACGCTGTCAGTTTCCCGTCTTTGGTCGCTGCCAGACTCACTTTCTGGTGGTTTCGTTGGCGCAACCCCACCGAATTAACCATCTGCTGACGCGTCAGGGCCATTTTTACGGGTCGGTTCACCGCTTTTGCCGCCACAGCCGCCAGCACCATGTTGGCCCACTGACCGCCTTTGGAACCGAAGCCCCCGCCAATGTAGGGCGAAACGATCCGTACCTGTTCGGGCTTGATATTGAGCGTAGAAGCCGCTGCGCTTTGCGCCCCGTTCACGATTTGTGCCCCGTTGTAGAGCGTCACCGTATCCCCCGTCCATTCGGCAATGGTCGAGTGCGGTTCCAGCGGATGATGGTGCTCAATGGGCGTTCCGTACACTTCCTCGACCTTGATTTCTGCCGTACTGAGCGCGGCTTTTGCATCGCCCCGTTTGGCATCGGCCTGATCCTTCGATTTGGGTACGACAGCGTCTTTAGCCAGTTTCTCGAAATCGACTTTGGGGGCCGTTTTTTCGTAATCTACCTTAATCAAATGCGTCGCGTGGCGAGCCTGCTCAAAGGATTCGGCCACCACGAAGCCGATGTGCTGCCCATAGAACTCGATCTCAGGGCTTTGCAGCAGGGCACCCCCGCGAATACCCCCGTCAACATTCAGTTTGGGGGCATTGGTGTGGGTGATAACGGCCAGTACACCGGGCGATTTTTCGGCGGCAGCGGTGTCGATGGTGCGAATTTTTCCGGCGGCAATGGTGCTTTTGAACAGAACGGCATAGGCCATATTCTTAACCGGGTAATCCGTCGAATACGCTGCCTTGCCCGTCACCTTGGCAATCCCATCGATGCGGCTAATGGGTGTTCCGGTTAGTTTATTTTTGTCTTGCATGGGATTTGTTGCCGTTTAGGATCAGGACTTACCGCCGTTCATGGCCATTTGCAGTGCCCGGACAATGCTTCGTTTGCCAAGTTCTACCTTAAACGCATTGTGTTCCAGCGGCTTCGCATCGGCCATTTCGGCTTCGGCAGCCCGCTTGAAATTGGCTTCGGTCGCTTCTTTGCCAACCAGCAGTTGTTCGGCTTTCAGTGCCCGCCACGGCTTGTGTGCTACGCCACCCATCGCGATTCTGGTCTGTATGATCTTCCCCGATGGTTCTATTTCAACAGCCGCTGCCACCGAAATCAGGGCGAACGCATAGGAGGCCCGGTCGCGGACTTTGAGGTAATACGATTTGTCGGCGAAGTGGTTTTTGGGCAGTTCAATGGCGGTAATCAGTTCGCCATGAGTCAGGTTCGTGTCTTTTTCGGGGGTGTTTCCCGGCAGTCGGTGAAAATCGGCAAACGGAATTACGCGCTCCTGACCATCCGCCGTTCTGATCCGTACTACGGCATCCAGCGCGGCCAGCGCAACGGCCATATCGGACGGATACACCGCAACGCATTTTTCGGACCAGCCGAAGATGGCGTGCATCCGGTTGATGCCTTCCAGTGCGCCACAGCCACTGCCGGGTTCGCGTTTGTTGCAGGGCATTGATACCTCATAAAAATACGGACAGCGCGTTCGTTGCAACAGGTTGCCGCCATTGGTCGCCATGTTCCGAATCTGCCCCGACGCACCGGCCAGTATAGCCAGCGTTAGCAGCGGGTAATTTTGACGAATCAGCGAATGATTAGCCGCATCAGTATTTTTGCCCAGCCCGCCAATCGACAGGCCGCCTTTGTTAGCTCCGCTGGTTATGGCTTTAATCTCGGTCAGACTCAGCCGCGTAATGTCAATCAGCGCGTCGGGTCGCTCGACGTCCTCCTTCATCAGATCCAGCAGGTTGGTGCCGCCAGCCAGAAATTTTGCATTTGGGTTCCTGGCCAACTGCTTTGTCGCCGAAGCCGGGTCTTTTGCCCGTGAATAGATAAATGGTCTCATAAGGGGTTGAGCGCCAAGGGTTAGCTGGTGAACTGCCAGGTTTGCTCCACGGGTTTTCCACTGTGAACTTCCTGAATGGCGGCCACAATATTGGGGTAGGCACCGCAGCGGCAAATATTCCCCGACATCCGTTCCCGAATCTCTTCGTTCGACAGTTGAACCGGGCCTGCTGGTTTGCGTACGTTTTCCGTTACGTAACTCACCTGTCCGTTCTTCGCTTCGTCCATGAGGGCCACCGCCGAGCAGATTTGCCCAGGGGTGCAGAACCCGCACTGAAACCCGTCGTGCTTCAGGAAAGCGGCCTGCACCGGGTGAAGCTTACTGCCCTGCGCCAGTCCTTCAATGGTCTTCACGCTTTTTCCCTCGCAGGTGGCGGCTAACGTAAGGCATGACAACATTCGATGGCCGTCCACAATCACTGTGCAGGCTCCGCATTGTCCGTGGTCACAGCCTTTTTTGGAGCCGGTCAGTTCTAATCGTTCCCGCAGCATATCCAGCAGGGTCATTCGGGAATCGACCAGCAGCTTTTGGGCCGCACCGTTGACCGTGACCGATACATCAACGCCGTTTTCGACAACTGCCGGGGCAAGTGCCGCCGGTGCGCTGAGTGGCCTGATGAGCATCTGCTCGGCAATGGCTGTCTGGGACGCCAGCATACCACCACCGGCCAGGGTTATCAGTTTAAGAAAATGGCGTCTGTTTACACCCGTATCGAGAATTTCGTCGAGGTCCTCCGGCATCAGTTCCTCGAACAGCTTTTTTTCGTCCTCCGTCAGTTGAGGAGCCTCGTTTTCGTCCATCATTCGTTTCAGATTTATTCGATCTCTGGTTTCCTTATAAATTCTTGTGGCGTCGATTACGTTTAACCGACGAGTGAGGTTTCTTAAACCGAATCAAACGAGGTTTTGAGAAACCTCACTCGTCAGATATAATTCGGAACGGTCGGGTTGAGCAGGTGCAGGAAAAGCTGATCCATTAATGTATATATCCGAATGTTGCCTTCTTTTGTTTGCAGGGTGCCGCCATATTCGGGATACGAAAAATTGACGGCAATTCCTGCCCAGTCTCGGACGGGTACTGATATCGGAGTTCAAGCCACCCGGATGGGGTCATCGCCGTTGGTAGCGATGAGCGGTGTAATGGGTACATCTGGAATTAATACTGGTCAATCGGGTACTATCGTCCTCAGTTGTCATCGGCTACCTTTGCCCGAAATTAGTCCGCTTTTTCGGGCCGGACGGGTAGAGGGTGTGGTTGCCGTGAACTCGTAAACCCGTACGGATTAGTTGCTCGAAACCATCAATTTACTAAAACAGGCCTTTCGCTTCGAGCCGTGCCACGGTTAATAATGATGCTTAAAAGAACCGTGGCACGGCTCGAAGCGAAAGGCCTGTAAAAATTATTTCTGGAGAAATTTACGAACCTGCATGACCAATACCCATTCCAATACCGTTCTGTTACCCGCTCTTCCCGGAAAAGCCGAACAAGTGTCGACCCGTATCGTTTTTTTTATCATTGGCCTCGGCGGAGCAGCCTGGGCACCACTTGTACCGTTTGCCAAAAGCCGAATGGCACTCAACGAAGGTCAATTGGGGCTGTTGCTGTTGTGCTTAGGGGCGGGGTCAATCATTGCCATGCCTGTGGCCGGCATACTCGCAGCCCGGTTCGGATGTCGGCGTGTTATTATGGTGGCTTCCGGCCTGATCTGTTTGTCGTTGCCCCTGTTAGCCACCGCATCCGGCCTGCCCCTGCTCGTAGCGGCTTTGTTCGTTTTTGGGGCGGGGGTAGGCTCGGTCGATTGTGTCGTTAACATCCAGGCTGTTATTGTTGAGCGAGCCAGCGGCCGAACCCTGATGTCGGGTTTTCACGGGTTGTTCAGCGTGGGCGGCATGGTTGGTGCGGGCGGTGTGAGCGTGCTACTGAGCCTGGGCGCATCGCCCCTGACGGCAACACTGTGCATGGTAGTCTGCCTGATCGGCGCGATGGTCTATGCGGCTCCCCGCCTGCTGCCGTATGGTGGGCAGAGCGATGGGCCAGTCTTCGCCATTCCTCGTGGCCCTGTGCTGCTTATCAGCGTTCTCTGCTTCATTGTCTTTCTAACGGAAGGCTCTATTCTCGACTGGAGTGCCGTCTTTCTGACAACGGAGCGTGGGTTAGAGGCATCGCGTGCCGGATTGGGCTATACGGTTTTTTCCTTTACCATGATGCTTGGTCGATTCACCGGCGATTCAATTGTTCAGCGGCTTGGGAGCACCAACGTGCTGGTTGCGGGAGGACTCTGTGCAGCGGCCGGGCTGATGCTGGCAACCTTCATTCCCAGTTGGCAGGCCGGTCTGCTGGCCTATGGTCTGGTCGGTCTCGGATGCTCGAACATCGTGCCGGTGCTATTTTCGGCCACTGGTCGGCAGACGATCATGCCCGAACATCTGGCTATCCCGGCTATTTCCACGATTGGGTACGCGGGCATTCTGGCTGGTCCAGCCCTGATTGGTTTCGTTGCGGAGGCCACCAGCCTGCCAACGGCCTTTCTGCTGCTGGCTATCCTGCTGATCGGTGTGGCGGTGGGCAGTCGCAAACTCCCAAAGTAAGTAAACGCGCTACATCAGCTTACTTGTATTCATCCGCTTGTTTGACCCCGTCGGGGTCAAACAAGCGGATGTGAGCTAATTCTGCGTTAAGTAAATGCAGAATGGCTATTTAGCCGCACCCGACAAAGGCACGAGTTGGGCCGATAAGTCTGGTTTTTTCATGTCTTTGTCGAACGGGAACATGGGCCGCTCAATGCGTTTATAAGGTAACCGGAACAAATCCTGATCGACGCCACCGGGGGTCAGGGCCATCAGCCAGTCGGCCTGCATGGCGTACAGTTCGGGTTCGAGATAGCCAATTTTTACCATCACGACAGCCGCTTTTCGGGGGTTGAGTCCCAACTGGGTGAAGTCCTTTTCCTTATGGTAGGGTTTGCGCTTCTGGGTAACGATGACCTGCACACTGCCCACTTTAACGACCACTTCGACCCCGGCATCTTTATCGCCCGTTACAATCGATTCGACCCGGCCTTTTAGCCGAACGGGTGGCGCAAAACGGGCGTCGACCGACGCGCCCGCCGTTCCGTCAACTTGCCCGCCAACACCAGCGGCTATGGCTTTTTTTACCAGTTCAGGACCGGGGATAGACGCGTAAATCAATGACGGACCATCGGCCCGGCTAAACTCGGGCCGCGCCAAAATCTGGGTGAGGGTCCAGGTCACGTCGCCCGCTCCACCCGCCGTCGGGTTGTCGCCCGTATCGCTGATAAAAAACGGATGTTTGGGGCTGGCGAGGGCTTTCGCCAGGCATTCTTCCAGTGTGCCAACCGGGGCAACAAAGCCAAACGCCGACCGCGCATCCCAAAAGTCGAGGGCCAGTTTCTCGGCGGTTTGGGTCACTTTCGCCCGATCATCGCCCACCACCATCACAGCCGCGTGGTTGCGCGGTTCATCGGCCCAGGCATAGCCAATCCAGATGCCCGCATCGACAACCCCGTCCTGATGATCGGCCAGGGGAGCCACCTGTTGATAGAGGTGCTTGCCCGGCTCAATGCGGGTGCTTGTTTTTTCGCCCGGCAACAGGATGGGTATTGGTATCCAGGCTTTGTAAGCGGGCTTTCCCTTCCCACTTTTAATACGCTCCAGCAGGTTGACAACGGCCCTTTCTTTGGTTTGCATGGCGTCTTCATGCGGAGCCATCCGGTAACAGGTCATCAAGTCCGTGTTTTGGGCCAGCCCCCACGATAGGTTGCCATGCAAATCCATAGAGGTCGAAATGAGCGTCTGATAGCCGATTACGCTTCGGATTCGGGTGATGAAATCGCCTTCGGGGTCGTCGAGACCGGTCACACTCATGGCCCCGTGAATGTCGAAATACAACCCGTCATACGGCCCGTATTTTTTGAGTGAATCCAGCGTTTTGTTAACCAGCGATTCGTAGGCTTCGCGGGTAACGGCACCACCGGGCAGTGATTTACCCACGATTGCCGGGAGCCAGGCGGCCTGTTTGCGCAGGGGCGACAAAGCCATCAGGAAGGGGTAAGCGTTGAAGACTTCCGGGCCATACCGCGCATGAAACGCTTCTTCGTGGGTGACCGCCGGCGAAAACGTGCTGGACTCAATGCCTAAACCGGCTATCGCAATTCGGGGCAATCCGGCTGGTTTGGCGCGATCTGTAAGTTGGGCAAAGGCACTACTGCTAACAAAAAACAAGGTCGTCAACCCAATAATGATCTGTTTCATGCACCCAAGTTAAGCCGAATTTTTAACAAGGCCGAGTGTTCGCGGGTCGGGTATGCCGTTAAAATAGGTCGTGAGAACTTGCTGAAAAACGGCGTCGGCATCGGTCAGTAAACTAAATAGCGTCATGCTGGACCGTAGCTTCATATCGTCGGGGCTGCCCATAATCTGATTGGCTGTTTTCCCTTGAACGGAAAGTAAGGCCGTTGCTGCCTCCACGAGCCGGGTTCCTAAAATGGGATGGTCGAGGTAGTCATGAGCTTCCTCCAGGTCCCTGATTGCATAGAACTTCGCCGTTTCGCTATGGCCCAACCCCGAAATCTGGGGGAAGATATACCACATCCAATGGCTTTGTTTTCGTCCATTTTTCAGTTCAGCCAACGCCCGGTTGTAGTTATTTTCCTGAGCGTCTAAAAAACGATTTAAGGGAGTTGCGTTCATGGTGATTCCGTTTAGCGCACTTCGTTCAGTAAATGAATGAATTTATCAGCGGTTTCGGCTAAGGGTGTGTCATTATTGAGGATGTGCAGATGCGGATGAGCGACCGCCGGAAGCTGTTGATTGTGCACGATACGAGCCTCGATTTCATCGGCTGTTTCCCGGCCCCGCTGCTCCAGCCGCTGGCGTATGGTAGCCGCACTGACTTCCAGTAAAATGACCCGCATCTCAGGAAATCGCTGGCTGGCTACGGGAAGGTGCTCACGGGAACCGTTGATGACTACATGAACACCCGCTTTCATCCAGGCCTCAATCTCAATGCCAAGTCCATATTTATTGTGGTGACTTTGCCAGGTTAAGGCAAACAAGCCCAGTTGTTGGCGTTGGTCAAACTCGTCTTCTGTTAAGGCAATATAATTTTCGCCACCTGCCTGACTGGGCCGGGTAATATAGCGGTGGGCGAACAGGATGGGAAGGCTACCGTCGATTTGCTGTCGGGCGTACAGCAGGAGTGTATCTTTGCCCGCTCCTGAGGGGCCAATAAGGTAAAATAAGTTTCCCTGTTTCATTGCCTGATTCGGTGAGGTACTGAAAATAGGGCCAGTTTAAGGCTTTTTACAGGAGAATACTACTTTCTAAGGAGACAGTTTTTACGGGAGCCGTATCCTGCCCGACTTGTATAACCACCGTTTAAGGTGGATACTATTTTCGTGGAATACCTATTTTACCCGGTAGACGACCCTTACCGGAGCTATCCGTCCGGCACCTGCTTCGTTCGGGCGAATAACGGTTGCCCTTTATTGCATACTAAAAAGATTGCCTTAGTCTAAATGGGGTAACATATTGTTAGATAAGCCTTATTATTACTTTACGCTTAAATCAATCCACCTGAGTATTCGCTATGCCGTCTAACTTTACGTTTCTGGAGCATGAATTTCCCCTCCTTTATAACATCGGTAATACGGCCGAATTCTATTATCATCAGGACCCGGTCTACTGCTTAGCCAAGCTGCGTGCTGGAGCGAATCAAAGCCGCTACTGCTACCGGCGGCAAAAAGAAGAAAGAAGGCCAAATGACGCTGGCCTTTATGGGCGGGTAATGTTCTGGTGGCTTTAGATCCAATAGAACCCATTACATGAGGCTGTTTTACCGTTCAATATCAAGTAAGAAAATGAAGTGAATTTGTCATCCTCCGGTTTTGTCATCCCGACGCAGGAGGGATGACAAAACCGGAGGATGAACAAAAGTTTAAACAGGTTCCCTATAATCGCTCACACGCATATCGAACCGTCGGGCCGTTTACACACGCTCACCAGTATCCGCTCTCCATTAACCTCAATCGTTTCAAAACTTTCCCTGCACCCGTCCGGGCAACTCGATTTCTCGAACAGCACCCTAAATCCGTTGCTGAGTGTTAATAAGCTTTTAGACTGGCCGGTTGCCAGATGTTCCTGAGAGAGTCTGTCCGATTCTCGCTCGGCCAGTAAACGCAGGTTTTTATTGGTAATTGCCATGATAAACGGAGGGGTTAGTTAATCGATACAATTTTATATAAAGCAGACGGAGGCCCTGCCGGTAACACGCGGGCCTGAACGAACAGATCGCTGACATAAGGGTCTGCCCCCCGACTAATCAAAAATTTACACGTCCCATCGGCCCCGCTCAACGCCTGAAGGGGCCTCACCTCGCCATGATTGCCTTTCCCGGCATCTTGCAGGGTGAGTTCAACGGGCAGGTTGATGGCGGGTTTTCCACGTCCCGGATTCCTCAGCAACGTAACGGTTATTGTAGCAATGTTGTCGACTCCTGTTTTGAGGCCCAGTTTATCCGACTCGATAACGACTGTGTCGGGCAGGGCCGTTGTAAAGGTTAGTTTATCCGTTCGGCCATAGCCAGCACTACGGGTCGTTAGGGTAGCCTCACACTCCAGAGCCGGATTAATAAGCTGGGTACGAACGATCCGGCGTAACGTTCCGTCTGGTTTCTTTTCTAAGGCTGCCGTCAGGCTAATGGCATCTTTACCGGTTTCTTTAAACGTACCGGCTGTTGTTTTCAACTCGACAATGGCTTTTTCAGGGGGCACATCGACCAAAAATTCGAGTTCAATCTGGGTCTGGCTTTCGCCATCGGCCTGTAGCGTGGTGGGCAAAAAGGTTGGTTTGCTAACGACCGCATCAACATTGGAAAAGTCTTCGGAATAATCCTCACAGCCTGTCAAACCAATTAGCAGACAGCCCAGTACAATCGATTTCATACGCAGTTTATGGATTATTTGCTGAACAGGAGTTTACCAATATCGCCAATCGCATCCCGAATTCGTATATCGAGCGAAAGCCCGGCATAGCCAACAGTATTTACGGATGAATCGGTAAAAAGCGGGTTCTCGTTAAGGCGTCGGTAAACGACCAGGCCTGTAACAACCTTGAGCGAACTGCTAAGCCTGTATCCGGCTCCTGCCATCAGGTTAAAATTTCCGACCAGGTTTGACCGATATTTATCTTTTGCTAAACTGCTTAATGTCAGGCCCATGTGTACCGAAAGTTTGTCGTACCAACGGATGTGATTCCGGGGTAATTGACTGAGTCGCACGTCGGGATCGAATGGCCGGACGAGAAAATTCAGACCGACATACGGAACGATACCGAAAAAGTTGGAATTAACGCCCACCCATCCATTTCCACCCAATCCATACGCGATGACACCAAAATCGGGCTGTAACCTGCTTTTAGCCCTGGTCTCAAGTTTAAACCCAACCGTCGACGAATTGTATAGTATCTGGGTTTGCTCAAAAGCGTCCCGAGTGAAACAGAGCACACCGTAGGCAGTAGGCTGGCACTCCACTACCTGCTTCGGTTTTTGCATCGATTTAACAAGCCGTTGTCGCAACGTAGCCGTATCGGCTGTAGGGGCTGCTAAAAATAATGATTTCAGATGTTGCTGATAATACAGCTCAACTTCAATTTGTTCAATGGGCGAAGCATCGCGTCGCTGACTTTTTTTGAGGTTGATATCATTAATCAGTGTAACGACTTTGTCCTGAAATTTTCTTCCCTGCCGATAGTGCATCTCATAAAATGCCTCCACCAGTTGGGTGGCCTGTAAATGTGTGGGAGTTATTGAAACGATGATGTCATACTGACGATTTGGTTTGAGCGGTTGGGTTACAAACAAATCGTAACTATTCACATTGATGAACTCAGTTTTATCGACGGTTGGCTCTACTTTAACGTTAATACCAGTCGTTACGGATGAATCTTTAATATTCTTAATGTTGACAATTGAGAGTAGGTTACGTGCATTGATATCGTAGGTCGATGGATTTTTCACTTCCAGTAGCGTAGCCGCAATGACGGAATTGCTATCGGCTTTGGGAAGATACTTTCTGATAAAAAAATTACGATCATAGGGCAGTTCCCTTTCTGGCATGTCGGTCAACGGATTAAGCTCAACCGTAATTTTTTCTGCACCAAAGTAGAACGACTGCTGGGCACTGAGTTCTTTTCCTGACAAGGATAGGCAATGGATGATTAGTACCAGAAGAAGCCGTTTCATCTCCATACGGTCAGTTGCTTATTTTTCAAACAAAAGTGTGCTAAACGCAGGGTACGCACAACGGGAAATTTCCCGTATTTCCAGATGCGTTCAGGGATAAATAATACGGGAAATTTCCCGTTGTATGGATTTGGCCAGTCGGCTAACTTGGTGGCCTCAAAGCAGCCAGACTACCATTCTTCGCAATCTGTATGGGGATGGGTTGGATCACACATCTGGCAGCGGAACGTATCGCCCAGCCATGCCCTCAATCACCGGTACAGCCACAAATGCCAATGGCATCCCTCAACCCAATGCATCGATCCTATTGTTTGGCGGTGGTTTGGAACCTCGCGTCGCCCTGACAGGTATCGATGGAACGTATACGTTTAGTGGCTTACCGGCCGGTAAATACAGGCTCACGGCTGTAGTCGGTCATTCTGTCACCGAGCAATTGGGTAACATCGTCGTTGGCCAGGTCGCGGATACGGTTGTCGATTTTACCATTCTGTTTGTCAACGCCAGCAAAAATTGGTATGCGTACCTGATAGAAAACCGCTGGGTACTGCTAAAATACGCTCAGTACTTTTTTTTGGGCTGGGTGGGCATCATCTTCTTTAAGGGGTTGGTTACCGACAAAATGGAGGCATTAGGGATTGCCCAGCTTGATAACCCCGAAAAAGCAAGAGGAATCATTACGTATTTAATTGCCGTTACAACCATCTCGATGGCCGCCATACTGATGTTAACCGCCATTATGATAGGTGGGAAAGAAATGAAGGAACGCTTTGCTTTGGGCAAGGAGATCCTTACCCTTTTAATCGGGATACTGGGCACTATCATTGGCTTCTATTATGGGGCCACTAATAAAGGCACGACAAATTCATCGGATAAGGACTCAACGGCTGTCGTTAAGGTATCCACCCTGTCAATAGCCCCATTACGTTCTGATTCGATGATGCTTACTATTAAAGGAAGAATAGAAGGGGGTGTTCAACCGTATACATATAAAACAACATCCAATAAAGATGACCTTTTCAAAACACATCAGGAGAAAACGTCCATAGATGGCGTCATTTCTGATATACTGGAGTTGAAAAACAAACCGACGGCTGATCAACCTGTTTCATTTACGCTTAGCGGTCATGACAAAAAAAATAAACCCTTTAATAAAGTTCAGGACTTCGTTATCAAAAAATAACGGATGCTACGCATCACATTTTACAGGTCAGTCACTATAGGACTATCCGCCAAAACTGTATGCGCTATGTGACCATCATGGATATAGTTAGCCGTGTGTCAACGACAAAAACCGCTTCATCGGCGGTTTTTGTCGTTTCAATCCATTGACAGCTTTACGGGTGGCCGGGTGCCCATACTTTTGAAGCAGGTTATCAGACACACCTGCTTTACCAGTAAACAACACCTCTTTATGAAACCATTCCTCGCTGCCGCTCTGGCCGTAACGCTGCTGTTCACGAGTTGCAAAAAAGAACAGGACAGTATTGCCCCCGACAACTCAGGTACACCGACCGGTACTACATCCGGGACGCCACAGGACAACAACAAGCCCGGTACACCCACGGAGGTTGGCAAGCCTGTGGGGGCCATGACTACCCAAACCATCGGTCCGGCGGGGGGCACCCTCACAGCCTCCGACGGTAAACTGACGCTCACCATTCCGGCGGGGGCACTAACAAAGGAAACCACCATCTCGGTGGAGCCGGTAGAAAACACATCGGGGCTGAGTGTAGGCACGGGTTACCATTTTCTGCCCGACGGTACGCAGTTTGCCAAACCCGCCACCTTCACTTACCGCTACACCGACGACGAGATGGCCGGGGCCGACCCAAACCGCCTGGGCATAGTCGTGCAGCAACCCGACCATAGCTGGCGCCTGACGCGCCGGGCAACCATCGACCCGGCACAACGGACCATTACGTCGCAGATTAACCATTTTAGCTGGTGGTCGGTGGTCACCCAGTTTAAGCTGACCTCGAAAAAGAGCGAGGTGGTGCCGGGCGAAAAGGCGGAACTGACGCTGCTATTTTCGGCCATAAGCTTTGAGAAACCAAAAGACATTGGCGACGAACTGAGTTCGCCCATTATCCCGGTCGGCAACGCCAGCCTGCTCCGGGAGTGGACACTAAACGGCCAGTTGTTCCCTAATCAGGACATAGATGGCAGCTTAGAACTCGACCCGGAATCGACACCGATTCGGATCACGTACACGGCACCTAAAACGCTGCCCGCCAAAAACAAGCGCGTCGCAGCGGTGAATATCCAGTTAGAGGTCGAAGGGTCGGCTAAGCTGATGCTCATCGCGAATATCCGCATCGTTTCTCCCGGCGAACTGACCGTCGATGGCACCACTTACGAGGATGCAACGGTAAATCTGATGTACAGCAAATGGCTGACTGATGGCTACAAAGGCGACTCGTACTACCTGACCATGAGCGCGAAAACGAAAAGCGGTAAACCCGTCAGCGTGTTGCTGTGGCTGAAAGAATTTACGGGACCGGGTAAATACACGCTTCAGGGCGATGGTGATCTGGAAGCGCAACATTCAACGTACCAGATTGGCTACCAGTCAGAAGCCGGTGGTAACTACAGCAATGCGTATTGGGGAACGTGTCAGTGCGAACTACCACCACTCTTAATGGTGCCGGTGAGTGTCGATATAACCCAGTTTGAGGGTGAAGGCGGAACGACGCAGGGCACTTTTTCGGCTACGCTCTACGCTGACCGGGAAAAAAGCAAAACGATCAGCGTGCGTGGCCGCTTCAGAGGCATCGTCGATGGAAATTGAGGTATAGCCAGCATTTAGCCCAGACAGAACAGCCCCCAATGCGTAAAACGGATACTGGTTGATTAAGCCCGAATAAACACGTCCTTCTGACCAAGCTGAAAAGCCCGTTAATCGACCATCAGAACCGAATGCAGTACTAATCTTGGCACCGTCACCGTAGCGATTCCGTGCGCGTACCGTATGGATAATGGCCGGTTTTCGGGTTGCTGCACAATGCGGGTTGGTTTCTTGTCAGTACGTATTTTTACAGTTAGGTTGGTCAGTGGCGGCACCTCGTCGTAGGTAAACACCTGCGGGTCGGCATGGCGGCCACCGGTGTTAATCAGGTTGATGGCCAGCCGATTGTTCAGCCGGTTGGCCACCACATGAACCAGATGCGACCCCGCCACCTCAACAAGGGGGGCTGGCAGCAGGGGCCGGACCAGCGCAGCCACAAAATCCCGCAGCTTTGACGACTGGTGTTTCTCATAATCGCGGCTCAGGTCGGCATATATGCCCGTGAGTTTGCCCCGCCCGAAGGCAAGGCTGGTAGCCGCCTGGTTTTTAGTTGATTCGCCGTATTCCGAGCCGCTCATCGGGCCAAAGGATAGGGTGCCCGTGTTGGCCCGAACGGGTTGAAACGCGCCGTTCAGAACCGTCGTTGTGCCGTCAAAATGCACCCATTTGGTGCTGGTTGTGGCGTCGCCGGCGAGCGTAACGCCCAACTCATTAGCGAAGTTTTTTGTCGTTTCAACGCCAATCAGCAGCAGGTTTCCGCCCTGCCGGGCGTAGTCGAGCAACTCCTGCCGGAAGGCCGGGGCCAGCGAATCCTGTTGCGAGACAACGATAAGCGGATACTGTGCCATACGCCCATGCAGATGCTGTTCGGCCAGCACATCGACGGTAAATTGCGAATCTAAAAGAGCCGACAAAACACCCTGAATCCGGTGCGTTTCCTGACGTTCAAACAGCGGTTTGCTGTATTTTTTCATCGTAGCATTGCTATACAAAACGGCTACCTGCGGAATGGGTACACCGCCCTGACAGAACGGCTGCCTGGCCCGGACAAACCTGCTTAACTGGACCATAACGGGCAATTCGCCCAGCGGAATCGATGCGTCGCGGTCCTGAAAAAAATACTCCTGAAAGCCACCGCCGAGGGCTATGATTTGAGCGGCCTCCTGCATCATGTGCACCGCCGTTTTCTGGTCGCCACCCAGTTGCGGATTGAACTGATACCAGAAACTCCACGACATTAAATCCCATGGTTTTTTGTAGAGTTGCCCCTGCGAAGCCAGCATCCGGGCTTCCAGCGCGGCTGTATTGACGCTGTTGCCCGGCGTTAAATCCCCCGACAGATAATCGACATGTGTTGTGATGGAGTCAGGCATCATGGACGAATACGCCCAGTTGGACGCCACCCGAAAATGGGGATTGTGCTTGTGCAGTTCGTCTACATAATGACCCATGTAGCGGATAAACGATTGTCGGGCAAACTCTCGAAACGCCTGATAATGAGTAGGATTGACTATACGCCCGGTGTCCGAACGGGGCACGTCCTGAATGCCGGTTTCGGTTTTGAACCGGGCAAGAGCCGCCGGGGAATAATCGAGTTTAGTCGACCAGCAATCGCCATCTACCCAAACCCCGTCGACACCGTAGTCGGCCACTTCTTTCAACTGCGGAATCATCAGCGAATCCACATAGGGGCCGTGTACGGAGGTGTTGGCTTCGTCGAAGCGGCCATCGGCTTTTACAACGCCCCAGTTTGGGTGTTTTTTCAGGGCAGCATAGTCCTGAATGCCGGAGTAATGCACATACAGGTCCACGCCGTGCTTCCGGGTTATGGCCCGGTAAAATTTCAACGGGTCGTTGACGAAACTTTTCGCGGTTGTGGCGTTGGCAACGCCGGATGGGTAACTCGTAACGCCGGGATGTCCTTTGCAATCGACCTGAATGAAATCGGGTTTGATGGCCGAGAGCAGCGAGTCGAGCCGTTTTTCCGACAGATTCCGGCCAATGAGCGAGTCTGCTCTTGTGGCGTGAAAATCGAAGTGCATCCCAAAATAGCGTCGGCCCGGTGCCACTGACCGAAGCCCGACTGACCGCAGCCCGACCAAGCGTGGCCCGACCTGTTTCGGTGTTTGAGCAACTGCTTGAGTGAGTAGAATAAGGAGCAGGAGCAGGATGCGCATCGGTTTCACATTTCGTTGTTCAGCAGCGTTGCTACCGTTGGCCATGAAAAGGGAAGCCATAGCCCGTTGTACTCATCAAATACTTCGGTAGCCGATTCACAGGCGAATAGCTTATAATCGAATTTTGGGTAATTACTGACGATATAGCCGGGATAGTAGTACGCTTTCTGCCGTGCCTGCGCGTACTTCATTTTCAGCAGCATCAGGTATTTGCCTAAGCTTTGCCGCCGGTAATCGGGGTGATAAAAATTCATAATCCCGGCAATACTTTCGTTGCCGTTGTCGAATATTCCGGCAGCAATGAGCGCATTTTTATCCCGAACTTCGATCACGTACGTATCAAAAACGGTCTGTGCGGCTCCGTTCATTAGCCAGAATTCGACAGACTCGGGCGCATCAAAATTCAGCGAACCTTTATAAAGCACGTACAGTGTTTCTATTTCTTCGGAGAGAACAAAGGGCTTTATCGTTACGGAAAACGGCTCGTTGATTCGGAGCAGCCTGACCTGCTTTGGCCCGTACGTAACGCCCGCGATGTCGATTCTCAGCCAATGGACGGAGCAGGGGACGTTGTCGTGAAGGATATAATGACACGTAAAAATCTCCTGCTGCATCCGAAAATACCCTAAACTCAGGAACAAATCCAGTTCGCTTCCTCTCATCGGTGGTGTGTCCGTATAGCTCGGCTCGTTTGCGGTGAAACGGCCTGGCAAGTTAAGCGTATGCTGATAATTATAATTTCTGCGTATTGTAAAAGGCCATAAAAAAAGCCCTTCAGACTTCCGAAGGGCTTCTATAGTGAAGGGGGAATTTTATAGGTAGTCGATAATCCGACGGCCTACGATGCCGTTCTGTAACTCCCGGCGCAGTACGGCCTTCCGACGGCGCGGGTGCGTGGATACGTACATAACCCGCATTTTGAGTGTGAAACTGACAACCATATACAAGCCGAACAAACAGCCCAGAATAACGATAGAAAGGGTGTTTGAGATGTTGCGGTGGAGCAGCAGGAACATAACCGTATTGACTAACGATATGCCGCACAGCACGGCGGTGGCTTTGGCGTGCGACAGGCCATTGTCCAGCAGGATGTGATGCATATGGTTGCGGTCGGCGGAAAAGGGCGACCGACCGGCCAGAATCCTGACCAGAAATACCCGCAGCGTGTCGAAAATAGGCACAATCAAAATCACAATGGCAATGATGGGTGCGTTGAAGAACGCCGTTGGCTCGTAACGATACGACGCGTTCAGGCTAACAAACCGCACGGCGAAGAAAGCCAGCATAAAACCAATAATCAGTGAGCCGGTATTGCCCATGAAAATTTTGCTGGTCTTTGAAAAATTGAACCGTAAAAAACCCAGCAACGCCCCCGACAGCGTAAACGCCAGACAGGCCATCGTGAAGTGATTGGTAAGCAGGAACCAGCCGCCAAACGTACTGCTGGCAATGGTGGCAATGCCGCCCGCCAGCCCGTCGATCCCGTCGATGAGGTTGATGGCGTTGGTCAGGGCAATGAAAATGAAACACGTTAACACAATACTCACAATTTCCTCGATGTGATGAAAACCCATGATGCCGTACAGGTAATCGACGCGCAAGTCGCCGAAAAGGATCAGGATCATGGCGGCTAACACCTGAAAAAGCAGTTTTTTTGCCGGGTCGATACCCACCAGATCATCTTTAATACCGATAAAAAAGAGAATGGTCATTCCCGCAATAGACAGGTTGGTGCGGTAAATGTCGGTTTGGTCGATGCTGGGCCACAAAAAATAGGCAATCAGAATAGCGGCAAAGATGGCAATACCACCAAACGTTGGCGTTGGCGTTGAGTGCGACCGTCGTTCGCCGGGCTTCTCCATCAGTGATTTCAGTTCGGAAATCTTGATAACGACCGGAATCGCAATAACGGCCACAAAGCAGGCGACTAAGAACGAAAGGACGCACTGATAGAGGCCAAGTGTAAACTGATCATCATTGAATTTATGTTGCAGGTACGCAATCAATAAATCAATATTCATAAGAAAAGGCGTTTAGAAACTAAATAGCTCACTGAATTCTGGTGAAAATCCGGTGAGTAACGCTGCCTTGACTCGAAACGAGATAGCCAATCTGATATCGAAAGAGCGTAAAAATCACTGGTTTATTTATTTGCACAAGCACAATTTGATTAAACGGCCCTGCTTATTATTTATCAAGGTCCTCAGGCGGCTTGCTCACATACTGTGTTAGTTTGCGTAACGGCTTCAGCCAGAACGTAAAAAAATAAGGTTTCAGCCCATTCAGTTGCCAGGCCCGCCGGTCGTCCCGGTTGGCCCGCAGGCGGTTCTGTAAACTACTGTTACTAACTCCACCCGCCCGCATCACAATCGTCACTTCATTCATATACGCAAGTTTTGCCTTGTTTTTATGAATGAACCGCAACATCAGTTCATAATCGGCTGCGCTTTTCATATCGACCCGAAACAGACCGTAATCTAAGTACAATTGCCGTTTGGCAAAAAACGACAGGTGACCGGGCATCCAGCCCCACAAAAACGCATTCTCGCTATACCAGCCCGACCGCCAGTAGCGTTTAAGTTTCCGCGTGTCGGTCCGGTCAACGTACAGCATATCGCCGTAAACCGCATCGCTGCCCGTTCGCTCAAGCGTGGCGACCATGTTTTCGATGACCCGGTTATGCCGGTAAAAATCGTCGGCGTTCAGCAGCCCAATTACATCACCCGTTGCCAGCCGAATGCCTTTGTTCATGGCGTCGTACAGGCCTTTGTCGGATTCCGATATAAACCGGGCAACTTTCGTGCCGTATGACTGGACAATCTCAACAGTGCCATCCGTCGAGTTCCCATCCACAACAATATATTCGATATCGGCGTACGTTTGGTTTACAACCGACTCGATGCAATCCCGAATAAATTCCGCGCCATTGTACACAACGGTGATGATGGATACCTTCACGCCCTGATGTTTCGTTGTCGGACCAGACGGGCCGGGTTTCCCTGATAAATACCATATGCCTGCAACGCATGGGTGGCAACCGAGTTAACGGCCAGCACCGCGTGTGATTCGCAGTGAACACCCGCACATACAACCGCTTTGGCACCGATCCAGACTCCATCAGCCAGCGTAATGGGCCGGGTTGTCAGGTCGAAGGTAGCGCGGCTGTAATCATGATTTCCGGTCAGTAACATGGCTCCCTGCGACAGGCAGACGTTGTTACCGATTGTCACATCACTTAAATTATCGATCCAAACCTGCTCTCCTATCCAGACTCGGTTTCCCACATGAAGTAACCAGGGATACTTGATATTTACGCCCGGTTTTATGGTAACGTACTCTCCAATTTTCGCGCCAAATAACCGAAGCACAGCTACTTTAAGCGCGATAGGAAGCGGCAGGTAATTATTCAAAAAAACTGAGTTTGCCAGAAACCACAGCAGGATTTTCCAGCGCGGGCCGGGCTTGTACCAGTCAATGTTAAAGCGTGAAAAATCTGTTTGCCCATTGGGCGGTGTTGGTTCCACGGGCGAAAATGCGGTTGATTCATGCCTGTCCGACCTGTTCGGGCCGGGCTGGTCGGAGGTCTTTTCCATATTCCGTTCGGAAATAATCAATTAATGCTTCTTTGTCCGTACCCACCCGAATGCTCACTTCCATGAGTTTGGCATCGACCAGAAAGCGGTACCACAGGGCCTGGAGCGAACACCACACGAAACCCGCCCGGCCATCCAGAAACCCCAGCCGGACAAAATAGCGGTAAATAAAGTACAGAATGGGTCGGGTAAACAAAGGCAGTGACGCGTATTTTTCCTTCAAATACCGGATGCGCTGATCCTGCGTCCCAAACAGGCGGGGCTGTACGGTTTCGGCCTGATCGAACTGGTAGCGGTAATTGAGCAGGTTAATCATTTCCAAAATGGTATAATGATTATGCTTTTGCGTCCACCAGGTCAGATTATTCAGGTTATGATCGACGATGTCATGGTCAAACTGGATGGGGCTTCCTTTCGTCAGTTTGATGTGTTCATCGTGCCAAACCTGTTCGCAGAACCCATCGCCCCGTCGCCACAGCCGCAGCAGCCAGATGGGGTAGAACCCGCCATGACGCATCCACCGATTCAGAAAAAAGACCCGCCGTTTCACGTATACACCACCTGTTTCGGCTGACAAACCCAGTAGCCGCCGGTTGATTTCGTCGGCCAGTTCGGGCATAACATACTCGTCGGCATCCATGCGCATCAGCCAGGCCGTGTCGAAGGGTGTGTTGTTGATGCCAAAGTTGAACTGCGTTGCATAATTGACCCACGTATTTTGAACCACAACCGCCCCCAGCGAACGCGCAATCTCAACGGTTCGGTCGGTTGAGAAGGAATCCACAATAAACACTTTATTCGTAAAGGGGTGCAAACTCTGTAAACACCGGGTAATGTGTTTTTCTTCGTTGTGGGTCAGGATAATTACGGATACGTCGGTCATGTTTTTTGTTACCGATAGCTGAATAAATAGCCTGTTTAGATTCTATTCTGCGAAAAAAGGACTTATTTTTACCAGCCAGTTTTCAGTTTAATAAATCACACAATATTATAACTTTTTTTAGACGGGTCAAAGCCGATGAAAAGACTTTACGGAAGCCTTATATTGTTTTTGTACTATTTCTCGGTCAATGGTCAGGTTGTTTTTGAGCAGTTGCCGCGCGATCTGCAACTCTATCCGCGTAATGCCAGCAACCAGGCCGAAGTTTTTGTAAGTGGAAAAACGAGTGTTGCCGGATACACCAAAGTCGGGGTGCAGGTACTGCGGGAAGGTGTACTGACAAGGGTTGTCAGTCAAACGCTGGCTTCGGAATTGGCGAGTGCCCCCTTTCGTTTATCCGCCATCATCAAAGCCGAACCCGCCGAATATGCGTTCCGGGTATTTGTTTATAAAGGCACTGATTCAACGCTCGTAGCCGACCGGAAACGTGTTGTTTGTGGCGACACGTATATCCTGTACGGTCAGTCTAATGCGCTGGGTCTCAGTGATTATGACCTGTTGTACTCGTTCAATTTTGATGATAAATTCTTTCGCAACGTTACGTATCCCTACGGCGGAACACCGGCCCAGATGAGCTGGTATGCGGGCAAACAACCTTATGCGAGTGTAGGCGGATTTGGCCTGACCATGCAACGGTTAATTATGGAAAACTACGGCATCCCAACCTGCGTAATAAACGGTGGACAGGGCGGAACGGCCATTGCTGCTCTGACAATCCGCGACCCGGTCAATCACGGTAATCCGATCACGTTCTATGGCGATCTGCTCAATCGGGCGCAGTGGGCGGGCGTAGCCAAACAGGTAAAAGCCATTATCTGGAAACAGGGCGAAGAAGATGCCGGGAGCGGACTGCCAAATTATCCCGGAAAATTCGCTGCGTTGTATAATCAGTTCAAAGAAGACTACGGCAATGCCCGTCTGTACGTTTCGCAGATTAATATTTTAAGTAATCCGCAGGACAGCGCAGCCGCCCTGCGCGATTTTCAGCGACGGACGAAGTACCTGTTCAACAATGTGGAAACGATTGCTACTATTGGAACACCGGGTTACGACGGCATTCACTATAGCGGGCTGGCCCATCAGCGGCTGGCTTTCGAGCAATACCGGCTCATTGCCCGTGATCTGTACGGCTCCAAAGACACGCTCCAGATTAACTCGCCCGACATCCGAAAAACGTTTTACAACACCCGAAAAGACTCGATTACGCTGGTATTTGACGATCAAGCGCAAATGGTCTGGAAAAGCGACACGACCTTCTACAACTTTGCGACCGGAGCCAAAATTGCCTATCGTGAATTGAAAGATTTCTTTTATTTAGACCGGCAGGCCGGACTCGTAACGGGTGGTTCGGCCAGCGGTAACCGGGTGGTAATCAGTTTAAAACAGCCCGCTTCGGCGAAAGTGCTGCGGTATCTGCCCGCTTACTTTGCTGACCTGCCCGTCTCGCCTTTTTACGATGGCCCTACGCTCCGAAACACGCGTGGTATGCGAGCGTTTTCGTTCGATAATGTGCCCATTGCCGACGCCATTGCCCCCGTAACGCTGGCGGCACGACCCATTTCGGAAAAGCAGATCGACTTGTTCTGGACGGCCCCGCCAACCGCCCAAACGCAGTATCTGGAACGGGCCGATGGCACGCCAACCAATTTCAAACAGATTGCCGTACTGAACGGAACGACAGCCACGTACACCGATACGAATATCCCCGATATGTTTGGTACGTATTATTACCGGCTTCGGTCATATAGTGCCCTGTCGGAGTCGCCGTATGGCACGATTGTGAATGCGCGACCGTTGGTGCTGGGCGTTGAACCGACGGGGCCTGTCGTGCAGTTTTATCCCAATCCGCTGGCTGCTGATCGGTTGCTGCGCGTTGAGGCTCAGTCGCTTACCTTCATTGAGTTGACCGTGCGCGATGTGCTGGGCCGGCCGGTGAAAAGCTGGCGCGGACGGGCTAAAAATACCCTTTCGCTGGCGTTGGATGACCTCGACGCGGGCTTGTACATTGCCGATCTGCAAACCGCCGACGGGCAAATTGTACGCCGGAAAGTCGTGATTCGGTAGGGAATAAATACTGGCTTTCGTGCCGGAATACGTAGTTTTGTGGCTTCAACGCTACCCAATTTTTATGCGCCTTGTGATTCTTACGCAGGATGACCCGTTCTACCTCGCCCGAAATATAGATTACCTCCTGAAAAAATTGCCCCCGTATGCCGAAGTCGTCGCTACCGTCGTCTTCGATGTGTCGCCGTTTGGCAAGCGGGAAAGTTTTCAGGAAAAAATGAAAAAGACGTACGACATTTTTGGTCTGCCCTTTTTTATACGTTACGGGTTCAAATACGTAGCCTCGAAAGTGGACAGCCGCAACAATGTTCGTAAAACACTCGCCGACCGGAATATTCCCCTGATTCATATTGAGGGCAACATCAATAAAGACGAGAATTTAGAAAAGATCAAGGCTTACAAGCCTGATTTGCTTGTTTCTATAGCTGGTAATCAGATATTTAAGCGCAAGTTGCTGGATGTTGCCACACACGGCTGTATTAACCTGCACACAGCCCTGCTGCCCAAATACCGGGGTCTGATGCCGTCGTTCTGGGTGCTCAAAAACAGCGAAACACACACGGGCGTCTCGGTATTTTTTGTGGACGAAGGCATCGACAGCGGCCCGATTCTGGTGCAGAACAAACTCGCCATTGGCAACCGGAGTCAGGCCGAACTGATTGACGTAACCAAGAAAATGGGCATGGACGCCATTCTGGAATCCATCGAAAAAATTCATTCGGGCAACTACGAATTGATTGAGAATGACGCTTCCCAGATGACGTATTTCACCTTTCCAACCCGCACCGACGTCAAGGAATTTCTGGCCGCCGGGAAGCGATTTTATTGAGTGGGTAAGTGGCTGATTACTTACCCACTTACCACTTACTCCCTATAAATGAATATACTGACGTTTGATATTGAAGAGTGGTTTCATATTCTGGACAATGCATCGACCCGGACAGAGGCCGACTGGGGCCGGTATGAGACCCGAATTTACCAGAATATGGACCGAATTTTCCAGCTTCTGGCCGATACAAACAGTCGGGCCACCTTTTTTTGTCTCGGCTGGGTTGCCGACAAACACCCCGACGTTATCCGCCGAATTGATGCCGCTGGCTACGAAATTGCCACGCACTCCTACGCGCACCAACTGGCTTATGAACAGACACCTGGTGAATTTCAGGCCGATCTGGAACGCTCAATCAAGCATTTGCAGGATTTGACCGGCAAAAAAGTCCGGTCGTATCGGGCACCGGGTTTTTCCATTAAGGAGTATAATCGCTGGGTATTCCCGATTTTGATTGAGCAGGGGATCGAGATTGACTGCTCGGTGTTTTCGGCACGGCGTTCGCACGGGGGCGATGCCTCGCTGGCCCTGTTCGAGCCGGGCTATCTGGACGTTGGCGGTACGCTGCTCAAAGAGTTTCCCATCAATACGGCGGCTGTGCTGGGGCAGGACCTGATTTTTTCGGGCGGGGGCTATTTTCGACTGTTTCCGTACCGGGTCATCAAAGGTTTCATGCGCCGGTCAGACTACGTAATGACCTACTTTCACCCCCGCGACTTCGATGCCGAACAGCCTATGATTCCTGGATTGAGCCGGGCCAGGCAGTTCAAATCGTACTACGGATTACAAAACTGTTTGCCTAAATTAAACCAGTTGCTAATCGAGTTTCCCTTTATGGATTTAGCCCAGGCCGACCAACAGGTTGACTGGTCTACGGTAGTGAAACGAACCGTATAAACCTGTCTGTGTTGACTTAGAGCCTGATTATTGCTTCGGATGAACGATTTTGGTGTACTCGTCGAGTAACTGTTTAGCCACGATGTCAATGTCATATTTGCTGCGTACCAGGGCAGTTGCGTTCCGGGCAACGCGCTGGCGTAATTGATCGTTGCCGAGTAATGACTCCAGGCCCGCCGTTACGCTGTCGGCGGTCAGGCTGCTGAGCAATCCGGCCGCTTCGTGCTGTCGGATGGTTTCGCCAAAGCCAACCCGGTCCGACACCAGGGCGGGCGTTCCGGCAGCCATCGCTTCAAGAACGGCCATCGAAAAACCCTCTGAATAGGAGGGGAGCGTGAACAAATCCGCGTCGGCGAGGGCTGCCTTTTTATCGTCGCCGGTTAGCATACCAACCAGCCGTATGGAGTCGCCGAGGTTATGCTGGGCAATAAACTGACGGGCCGTCGCTTCGTAGCCATCATCGCCCCCGGCCAGTGCCAGGACTGTGTCGGGATGCGTTTTCACATAATCGCGAAAGCCGGGCAGGAGTAAATCGAGTCCTTTTTTGGCATTCAGTCGGCTCATGAACAGGACCAATTTTCTGTCTATTGGCAAATTAAATTTCTGGCGAAACTGATTTTTTGGCGGCAGATTGGCAAAGTCGCTCATTTTCACCCCATTCGGAATCATCACAACGTTCGGGTGCGGATGGCCTAAGTAACGCAACACATCGGCCTGTTCATCGGTGTTATTAATCTGCACCAGATCGGCCCGGCGCAAATAAGCTTTTTGCGCGAGCGTATCCATCACCTGCTTTTTCCAGTTATGACGGGCGTATACCCACCGGTCGAGCACCCCATGAATGGTGATGACTTTGGCTACGGTCCGGTCGATCATGAACGGAGCCAGCGTGCCAAAGTGCCACAGTCCATGGCAGTGAATAACGTCGTATTCGTGGGCGTGCTGCTGAAGATAGCGGTACAATTCAATCGAAAACTCCCGAAAAAACCGGCTGATACCCGGCGTTCGCTGGCACAGAATCAGCCGTGCTCCACTGGGTACCGGATAGGCGGTTTCGCCGGGCGATATGGGGCTGAGAATGTCCACCTGATGGCCGTAACGCAACACAACTTCCGTATGATCGAAGATGATTTTTGGCGGGCCACCCGCTTGCCAGGTGTAAGCACAGATATTTAAAATTCGCATAGGTACCGCGAAATAACCGATTAATTGATGAGTTTACGAAAGCCGGCGAGCATTTCCTGCGCAACGGCTTCGGGGGCGTAGGGCGCAATAAACTGCTTGGCGAGTTGCCCCATTCGCACTGTGTCTACAGTTCCATCCATAAACTGAATCAGCCGGTGGGTTAACTGATTAGGATGGTCGGGGTCAAACACGAAGCCATTCTGACCATCATGCACTAAGTCGGGAACGCAGCCGCACCGGTTCGATACAAGAACAGGAAGCCCGCAGGCCATCGCTTCATTGACGACCAATCCCCAGGGTTCTGACCGGCTTGGCAAAACCAGTACATTGCTCAAGGCCAGAATTTCGGGCACCCGAAACCAAGGACGGCCCGGTAAAATTTTCACCTGTTCGGTCAGAGCGAGGTCGATAATCTGCTGATTGAGGGCATCGCGTTCTGTTCCGTCGCCCAACAGAATCAGTCCCCAGTTAGCCGGTTTTGCCGCCTGGTTCAGAGCCTCGGCAAAGCAATTGAGTAGCATGGGTAAGTTCTTGGCCTCAATTAGCCGACCAACAAAAACAAGGTTATTGGGTCTTAGTTGCATGGCCTGTTGGTAGGCCGCGCGGTTGGGTAAAGTTTTCTCATAAATCGATTGGAGCGCGTTGTTATCCACCGCATTTTTCCGAATCAGAATTTTAGCGGGCGGTACACCAAGCTGAATGAGATAGTCAGCGGATTGGCTTCCGAAGCAGAAAAATCCATCGCACTGCCGAAAAATCCACCGCTTAAACGACTCTTTCCAGCCTCCCCGCACCTGATCGGCGGCTGTACTTTCGTTTTGCATGACCACCCGAATGCCTTTGCGTTTAGCCCACAGCAGCAGAATGAGTTGGGCAGGGTCATAATAGCCGGTCAGATTGATGACATCGGGCCGGTACGCTTTGGCTCGCCGAAGCAAAGCCAGCGTTCGTTCGCGCAGACCGATTTCTTCACTATACCGGTCGAAAAGCAGTTCATAATCGTACGCATATGCAGGAAGTGCGGCATCGATGGTCGTTTCCAGACTCGCGCGGGAACGTTCGTTGCGGGCAATCTGTAACACCCGAACCGAAACGTTGGACTGCTGGTGAACGACCGTCTGCAACGCCTGAAACACGCTGGATTTATAGTGTGCCCACAGTAAATTGTGGACGATAAGAATACGCATCAGGCTGGTTCGGCAGAGGAAATGACAACGAACTGGTTTGGATTAGGAGCGGTCGGTTTATTGGATAGATAAGCAGGAAACAGGTGTTCAATGCCCATAAATCGGGTCATCAGGGCAAGCGGAAACCAGAAGGAAATCTCATTCGGGCGGCCATTGGTAAATAGCTGCACCAGAACAAGCAGGTAAAAATAGGCCAGAAAGATGCTCAAATCGTTTGGGTTGGAGCGCATAATCCGCAGGCCATAATAAACACAAAGGCCGTTGATGCCGCCAAACATGGCTAAACCCAAAATACCCTGGTTGGTGAACGATTCGAGAATGGGAACGTCCAGATACGTGAATTTATAGCCATAACCCAGAATAAGCATATGCAAGTGGGCAACGAGGATATTTCTGAGAAAATTTCCGCTCACGGATCGGTTGGCGGCTGAGTCGTCGAGCGCGGCTTTGTAGTCGGCCCCCTGTGCCTTCAGGCCCAACACCGCATAGACATTTTCCAGATTGCGTTCGGCAAAACTCGATACATAGTCATACAGAACCAGATAAACCGTATAGTATCGCTGGAAAAAGTAAAAAACGCCTACTATACCCAAAACCATGACAAGGATGGGAATGGGGCTGAATAAACCCCGAACGGCGGTCCGAATCTGGGCCGGACGCACGTTGAAGTACATAAATAAAATGACCGCCACAATCAGTGCTACGATGGCCGACCGGGTTTGGGTCAGGACCAGAACGGCGATGTTGAGTATACCGGCAAAAAAGCAAAGCAATCGAAACAAAATGTTCGTTTGTGGCCTCATCAGACCGATAGCGCAGGCTATGATACCCATAAAGGCGTTGCGCGAAAAAGCGTGCGGGTTGCCCGATCCTTCGTCGCCATTATTGAGCGTAATGGTTGCCCGCTGACCAATGGCCCACGTTGGGTCCGTAATGAGCGAGTAGATAAGTCCAAGATTAGATACTAAGGTGAACAGGACAACAACCGGGATAAACACCCGGATAATGTCGTTGGGAATGTTGATGAGAAGAAAAATGAAAATCAGTACGTAGGCGAAATAAATCATATCCCGGTCGTAGTCTTCAAAGCCGGGCACACCGTTAAAAAAGAACATATAAAAAATACTGAGCACAATAAAGCCCGTACCTAAGCAAAGCATAAGCACGTTTGGCCGGTATAGCCGACGCAGCACCGTAAACGGAACCATCAGCACCAGCCCACCCGCCAGCGCAGCGGCTGTGAAGGCCGTGCTGCCCGGTGCGAGTTTCATGGTTTCCCGAAAAAAGAAAATCAGCGGGTAGCCATCCACCAGAATGCAGATACCGACAACCATCCGCATATAGTCGAGTGTCTGCACGAAGCGAATGAAATTGTTCATAATCAACGATAAATCAATGGTTTATTATTTCTTTCGGTTTAGCATCAGCCGGTGCTTTACATACCCGAATTCGCCTTTCAGTACAAAGGTTAGCAATTTACGCAGTCGGCAATAACGCTGCCAGAACGACGCACCCAATGACGAGGTCAGCATCGGCTGGTATTTGTTTTTAATCCGCTGGTGTTCGTCAAGCCCAACGGTGGCAGCAATGGTAGACGATTTAGCATCGGGCTGCACCCGAAACCCGCCCCAAAAGCCGTTCACATGCCGAAAGCGAATCCCCGGCTGAACGCCCAGACGAGCCACCAGTTCATAGTCGATTACGAACCGCAAACTCTCATCGAGCAATCCAAACTGTGTCAGTCGGTCGCGCCGGATAAACAGCGATTGGTTAAATACCTGCATGCCTTCGTAAATGTGGCATTCGGCGCAAAAGGCCGGTGCCCGCATTTCCTCCAGAATAACGTCGGCCTCATCGGTAATGTACATATCACCGAAAAAAACGTCGGTATTGGCAGCGGCCCGCCAGGCAGCGGCCACCCGCCGGAAGGCATCGGGCGCAAACACATCATCGGAATTCTGAAAGGCAACATAGTCGCCCGTTGCCCGCCGGAACCCTTTGTTAATGGCATCGGTTTGGCCGCGATCTTTCTCGCTCACCCATCCGGCCAGATACGGCTCGTATTTTTTGATGATCTCTAAGCTCCCGTCTGTTGAGCCACCATCCATGATGAAGTACTCTACATTGGGATAATGCTGATTGAGAACGCTCAAAATGGTGCGTTCCAGGTAGTGCGCCTGATTATAAGAAGGCGTTACGACCGTCAGTTTTGGGTACCGTTTCTGGTCGGCAGGATCAACGGCTCGGGGCTGATACGGTTGCGTTACAAAAGAACGCAGGGATTCGGATGTCAGGTTCATGCCGTGGGTTAGCGGAGCGATTGATAGACCTCCAGGGTTTGGCGGGCGGTTTCATCACACGAAAAATTACGCAGCCGCTCAACCCCTTTCCGACGCAGGTCGGCGCAGAGGGCATCGTCCGTTACGACCCGCTCAATAGCATCGGCTATCGAATCGTCGTCTTCGGGATCGAAATAAAGGGCCGCATCGGCTCCCACTTCGGGTAATGAACTGCGGTTGCTCAGTACCACCGCACAGCCGCCACTGTAGGCTTCGAGTACCGGAATGCCGAACCCTTCGTTGAGGGATGGAAAGACAAAGGCGCGGGCGTTCTGGTAGAGGGCGAGTAAATTATCGTCCGTTGCGGGTCGGTAATGAATGCGGTTCGTGAGCCGGGAGGCATAGAAGAGGGCTTGCTCTTCGCGGCTGAAGGAGCCGCCACCCGCACAGACCAGATGCAGATCGGGGTACCGCTGTAACACCGGCTGAATGGCCCGGTAAAACCCATCGAAGTTTTTATAAAGCCCCCGTTTACCCACATACAACAGGTAAGGAGCCTCCAGGGGCGGAGCGACAAACTCGTTTTCCGATTTGTATTGACCTAAAGTTGTGCCCAGATGGATAACTTTAATTTTCTCTGGATCGACCGTGAAAAAACGAAGTATTTCCTGCTTTGAAAATTCAGAAATGGCAATAATGCAGTCGGCTCGGCGCAGCAGTTGTTTTTTTAATTCATACAAGCCTTCGCCTACTTCGGGGTATACTTTACCAAAACGCTCGCTTGTTGCGTCATGAAATGTTATCACAAAGGGCTTACTGCCAATGGCATTCAGGAAATAACGGTGGTAATAGGTCGGATGAAAAACATCGAATTTACCCGCTTTAACCCGCTGGAGGCTATACATTCGATTCAGTACGGAGGCAATCCGGTGGGCATTTCGCACCTGCGACAAACCTCTGTAACTCATGTGGCGACTAAATGACGCCTGGTCGAGGTATTCGTTGTTTGACAACCGGAGCGATAATTCAAACTCAATGTCCGACCGCCTGGCAAAGGAACGCATCAGTTCAAAAAAATAGCGGGAAACACCTCCGTAAGGCACGCCCGTGAACGATTGATGGTCGTAAAGTACTTTCATGAATAAAAAAATACAAACTGACTGCCGTTTGTATTTTTCTGAGATGGTTTGCCCGCAAAAATAGACTTATTGATTGATAAAACCTTGATAGATGGCGATTATTCGCCGAAGCAACCTCACCGAAGAGCCGGCACAACTACCCGGTCGAGGAATTGGGTAACGCTCCGCATCGAGTTGACTGTGGCCTGTCGCCAGCCGCGCAGTATAACCGGCTCCGGCTGTTGACCGTAGGCCGGGCTGGTGGTTTCGAGTGCCGGTGTTTGATACGAAGCCAATATCTGACGATAGGTGCTCAGAAGCGTCATAATCTCGGGCCGCTCTGAAAGCTGGAGCCGGTTCTGGTGCGGAAAAAAACCGTCGTCGGGGTTGATTAATCCTTTAAAATTAATAAACACAATGGGTTGATTCTGGACTTCGGAGCCAGATGCCAGCCAGCCAGTGCCTTCCTGCCGGAGGGTTCGTTCGGGCAGATTCCAGAGGGCAACGTGCCAGCCGGGATTTCTGATTACGCGCACATCCCGAAAAAAAACAGGTACGTGCATTAGCCAAAGCTGGTCTAAACAAAGGCCTTCGCAGAAGCTTATATAGGCTCGTTCCCGCACCCGGTCGTCCCACCAGGCCAGCAGCCGGTCCGTCTCGTCCGACCGCCGGAAGGCCAGAAAATCAGCACTGTACAAGCCAATGTTCTGAAAAAACTTTTCGTCCGGCCAATGCGTATCGTTCGGCGTACCGGTAATAAACGGGGTCAGCAGCGTGTTGGCCGTTGTAAGTTGCTCCCAAATGGGGGCCAATGATCCCGTAAACTGGATGTTCGGGTCGGCATACAGCAACTGATTGGCATTGGGATACCGGCGGAACGCTTCGGCAATGAACAGCGGTTTACAGGCGGCTGCAAATTCCGTTGGCGTATACACCGACGATAACGCTGTTAGCGCCACCGACGTTAGTAACTCCTTGACTGCCAGCAGCGGATACGGCGAAATAAAGCCAGCGGGCAGGTGGGCCGGGTCGTCGACTAAGCCGATAAGAACCAATGGCTTGTCGGTCGAATCGGTTGCCTTTTGGCAAAAACTATCACCTAAGGCGATGGCCTGGGGTAGTTGGCGGATGATACAGGTGGTTACTAACACAGTGGTACAAAACTACGTCATTCGAGTATATCGCCCAAAACGGCTAAGTACGGCGCATACCAATTGGCCGACGCATCGGCGTACCGATTGTAATTCCCTTTTTGCAGGCTGTCCAAAACTGGGCCTATTCGACTGAGCCGGTTTGCTGACAAACTGCTCCGCATCGTAAAGTGAGCCAGCCGCCGATGAATTAACGCAAGTCCCGGCGCATTGGCGGGCACCCGTTCGGTCAATAGTTGCGTTAGTTTGGTTAGCTGCGCCTGTTTTTCGCGCAGAGGAGCCAGTTTTCCAGCCCGGCGTCGGGCCAGCCGATCCTGAACTGTTACCCGTTCGGGGGCTTCCTGTTCGCGAACGCCAATCTGCTGCTGAACGTGGGTCCGGTACAATTGCAGCGGCTGGTCGATGAACTGAATGGCATGTTGCGTTGCTGCCACCAACGCCATCCAACCGTCGTAAATGTAGCCGGGAATGTCGGTTGGAACGGGCAGCACCGCTCTTAAGAAGGACCGTCGGATAACCGTTGCGCAGCCCATCATGCGGTTTCCATCGAGCAATACGTCCATCGCATCGCCTGATTGCCAGCGGGTTTGCTCCCGTTTGTTGAACCGGACAACCTCCCAAAAACGGCCCTGACGCTGCTGTAACTGCTCATCCGTAACCCAGGCATCACAAAACGCTACCTGCGTGTCGGGGTTTTGGCTCATGTACTGCACCATTGTGCTGATTTTTCCCGGCAACCAGAAATCGTCCTGATCGCACAGAAAAATCAAATCGCCGGTGCAGGCCGACAAAGCACGCTCAAAGTTTTTGTTGGAGCCTAAACGAATTTGATTATCAAGAATACGTACTGAAAAAGGGGCGTCGGCAGCTAATTTTCGGAGCAATTCAGGCGTACCGTCGGTGGACAAATCGTCCGAAAAAACGACCTCATCGGGTAACTGTTGCTGCTCCAGCAAGCTCTGCCACTGGGCGGGCAGATAGGCCGTGCCGTTGTAGGTGCAAAGCGCGACGGAGATCGTGGGACGTTGTAAATCGGTCATGCGAAAACTCAGATTTGGTAGCCGTAGCGGGCGAAAACAGGCCGCCAGTAATCGGTTCCGTGAATGTCCCAGGCATGACAGCCGAAGGGTAATTTACCGTGATTGTAATGGTCGACGGCCCATTCTGGGTAAAATTCTATTGAAAAATAGAGTGCTTCCCGGTAGTTGGGAATGCGCAGGTGCGGCCAGTGTCGATTGACTTCAATGCCCCAGAACATATCTTCGTGGTATTGGTGCAGGGTTATCCGTTCGTACTCCGCAATTTTTCGTTTGAACCGTTTCAGGCAACGGAGCATGGCCGGAACGCGCCGGAGCGAGAGGCCGCCGTTGCCTACACCGTTCAGGCTGATGATCTCTCGCGGGGTGATTCCGTCTTCTTTTTTGAGATTCAGCCAGGTTGCTACCCGTTGCCGGATGGCGAAATCGAGCCGGTCGATCCAGCCCGTAAAGTCGCGGTCGCGGAGCCAGGGTGCGCCAATGTAATCGTAGTTTTGCCGACACCAGTACGCCAGATCGTCCTGAAAAACGAATGCATCCAACTGGTGAATCAGCATGTATTCCTGGTCGGCAAATGCGTGATAAAATTCCTCCGACATCACCAGCCGATTGTAACCTTCTATACCCGAAAAATACGCATCATCGAACGTTCGGACTTGCAGCGAAGAACCAATTTTCCGGTAAGCCGACACATCGAGCGAGTGGGGAGCCGCCAGAAAAATCGGGTAATCGCTCAATATGCGCAGACATTGCATCAACGAAATGTGTTCATAGTCAGTAAGTTGAGGCTTATAAATAGGTATGACGACGTTTACGCTCATGGGGGCAGACTGCTTCATGCGAGTTTGGGCTGGCTTAATCGTTGCTGGGCTGCGTTCTGTACCCAGGCATACGGCAGTTCGGCGCAGGGGTGACCGAAATCGTTCAGGATGGTTACGCCCTCGCCCCGTTTGTAACGACCGGAGTAGGGCAAATAGTCGACAAAATCGAATAATTGACCCAGCAGAATAATGCCTTCTGTATTCATCGCATTGGCCATGTGGGCAGGGCCGCTGTCGATGCCGATAAACAGGCGGGCATTCCGAATGACTTCGGCGGTTTCGAGCAAACTCAACTGGCCGCACAAACTCACAAAGCGCGGGTCTGTTTCGGTGACCGTTGGCAATAGCCCGACCTCAATGACCGGATAGGAATACGTTGCCAGTAGCCAGCGCACCAACTGATTCCAGTTTTCAGCGGGCCAGTCGCGGGCAACATGGCTCGACTGGCAGTGGATGACAATGGGCTGACCGGGCAAGTTTCGTGCTTTCACAGCCTGCCGAACGCTTTTGGGGAGATGCATTACCGGGTCGGCGGTGAGGGCGGGGAGTCCGGCAGCCTGCGAAAACATGTAGAGTAAATCGCCCCGGTGGTAATAATTATCGAAGGTCAGCCCAATCTGGTCAGCAATGGGATTGATGGGGTCTTCGGGACAGTATTTGCACTTGCGGTGCGAAATATGCAGGTTATAAACGATGTCGTAAATACCCGACCGGAGCAGTTGTACCCGTTCGCCGGGGCATTTTTCAATCAGAAAACCATCCAGAGTAGGGTTGTATTTCACTAAATCCAGATACGCTTCTTTTACGACCCAAATGATATACCCATCGGGGTGCCGCTGCCGCACTTCGCGGGCAACCGGCTCACAACCAATGATATCGCCCATCTGCTCCGACAGGATGATGGCAACCAGCGGCCGGTTACCGATTCGGCTTTTCAGCCACCGTAGTTGAACGTACTTGACCGCAAACGACCAGTACTTCCCCAGAATATGGATGAATTTATGATAGCGATACGTCCAGAGTTCTCGAAAACGCGGTCCTTCGGTCATGATTAGCGAGATTCTAAGAGCGCGATAACCCGGTTGAACGGCGATTTCAGCAATTTCCGAACGCGTTGATACCGCAGCACCGTTGGCGGCTTTATATACACGCAGGGGTATTTCCGGTACTGTTCGTTGTAGTTTGCCAGCAGCCGTTCGCGGTATAAATCAAAGAGCGGTCGCACATCGGGGCGTTGCTGTTCGGGCCGGTCAACAAAGCGAGTAGCGTTAGCTGGCAGCGTCGCCGGATTGGAAAAACCGTAGCGCGTCTGGTACTTCGATATTTCGTCAGGTTTGTCGGGATTGTAGCCGCTAAAATGAAAAAACTGCAACGGTTCCGACGTACCGGCTTCGTTCGGTTCTGGTCGATTGCTCACCTGCCATTCGCCCCGGTCGTTTTGTGAACTGTAGCGTTCGTGCAAATTCCAGTAGGCCATATTGTAGCCTAAATGATGGTCGATCAGTACGTTATCGTAGTAAACAGGGGCGAAATTTACCCATTGCTGATCGACGAAAAGACCGGCACATAAATCAATCCGACACTCATACACCAGCCGGGCTTTCCACCAGTCAACAAATTTTCGGGCGGTGTCGTCGTTCCGTAAACCAATAAAGCCGAGGTTAAAAATGCCCGTGTTCAGGTGGTGCTGCTCATTGGGGCGTTCCCAGTCGGGCGTGGGCGAACAGGTATGCGGAGTCAGCACAATACTATACGTTTTCAGTGCTTTATTGAGATCGTGCAGCGGCTGAAAAACGATAATATCCGGGTCGAAATAAATGACTTCGGTCGCGTCGGGGTAGGTTTTGTAGAGATAGTCGATGTAAAATGGCTTCACGGCGGTGTTCAGTTCCGTAATGTCGTAGCGGTCGCACATGGCCGCGAAATCAGGAATGCCGATTTTATCCACTTCGATCATCGGGTAATCGGGCATCAGATCATCGGGTAAATTGGCATCGCTTAATTTATCGACCAAGCCAATAACGTACTGATAATCAGGATTTGTTTGCCGGAGTGACTCGCCAAGCGTGCGGGCCTGGGCTAAATAATTTATAGAACAAATCGTAAATGCAAGAGTCATTAGGGATGTCGAATTTCGGATATAGGATGTCGGAAGTATGGTATTCAACTTAGGCTATCAGGCTTCAGCCTACATTTTATTTCCGAAATCCGACATCCCATATCCGACATCCCATATCCGACATTATATTTTCTGAACAAAGTTACGAGAGTTTCGACGCTTTGCTGAGCCGGATGGCGTTCCAGAATTTTTTGCCCAAGCTGCTTACCCATTTTTTTGCGCCGTTCGGGCTGGTCGAGCAGGTCAAGAACCCGGTTGCTCATGGCGTCGAGGTCGAGGTAAGGGACCACAAAACCGCCGTCCGTTTCGACCAGTTCGGGGGAGCCGCCCGCGTCGGCAAAACAGACCACCGGCACCCCGCTCAACCCCGCTTCAAACACCACCAACGGGTATGGGTCTTCGCGCGAACAGAGCACAAACACGTCGAATCGGCTCATGTAGCGCAGTACGTCGGGCGTCGGTGGAATCAGATGCACCCGGTCAGACAATCCAGCTTTCTGAATATCCAGCAGCAAATCGTCGCGCAGGGAACCCGCAGGCACGCCTACCCAAACAAAATGAATCGGTTGATTATCAGCCGTTTCCTGATTAAGCGTGGCCCGGCCAATAACCTGACGGGCCAGTGTAATGAACAAATCATTGCCTTTTCGCCATTCGGCATTGCCGCAGCCGCCCACAATCAGCGCGTTATCGGGTAATCCGAGCGAGGTGTAAATATTGGGTTGTTCACAGGCCTGTTGCACACTGCGTTCCAGCGCGGGCGTGTCGATGAGCGTGTAAAGCGTGATGCGGGCCGGATCGAAACCGTGCTGCTGCTCATAATAACGGGCCGTTGCCTTCGATACGGCCAGCAATTGCGTAGTTCGGTTCAGCAGATAAACCAGTTCGTCGGGGCGCGTGTAGAGCCGAACCGACATATCCAGTTCATGTACAAACGTAATGACCGGCGTTTTTTCGGGAATACCCAACTGCCCAAACCACCGGCTGCTGGTAACGGTGTTCACCAGCACCAAATCGACCGAATCCAGAGTCAACTGCGCCCGGATTTCCTGTTGGCGGGCTTTCTGCTGCCGCTCATGAAACTGCTCCCAAAGGCCCAGTTTGCCGAGCACTTTATCGGCTAATGCGCCCACGACGTAGCGGTCGGGCGCGGGCCAGATGGTAACGGGGCAAATCGACTGATAATCAGACAGAAGCGGCCCGCCATCGCCCAGCAGCAGGTGCATCTGCAGGCCTTCCGCCCTGAGCAGACGCATCAGGTTGAGCAGCACAAGCTGTGCTCCGGCGCGGTTGGCATCGTGGCCGATGAGGAGGAGCGTTTTCAGAGTTGGGTTGTAGAGTTATAAAGTTGTAGAGTTAGTTGTACAGTTGTAGAGTTGTAAAGTGCTTATCTGGCTACAACTTTACAACTCTATAACCGTACAACTTTATAACTTAATTTAATACGCTTCGTAACTGGGTTTGGGTAGTTTTTTGGCGGGGTTGCCGAGGTAAAGTCCCCACTCTTCGGTGTCTTTGTAAATGGCCGTCGCCATACCGACAAGCGTTCCCTGGGCAATTTGCAGATAGTCGCGGATGGTGCTGTTGACCCCGAAAAAGCAGTACGGTTCGATGACGCAGTGCCCCGACATGACCACGTGTGAGGTAAAGAAAACGTGGTCTTTGATCTGCCCGTGATGCCCAATGTGATTACCGCTCCACAGCACAACATTGTTGCCAATCGTCGTAAATGGCTGAATGGTGTTGTCTTCCAGGATAAAGCAGTTTTCGCCAATGGGGTTGCCGAACAGCGTCGCTTTGGAACTGATGTACGAAATGAATTCGTAGCCTTTCGCTTTCGCTTCGAGGTAAATCCGTTCGCGGTTGCGGTTCATGTTTTTGCCGGTCATGGGCGCGAAAAACTTGTATTCCTGCGGAGGAAACAACGTTTCAACATCCTCAAAGGCAACCACCGGCAACCCCCGAAACTCGGTGCCGGTCAAATACTCGCGGCTGACGGTAAAGGCCACTACATCGTGTTCGGAATCGTGGGTGAGGTAAAAGTGGGCCAGTTCAGCCGTATCCATCACACCAAAAATGATAATTTTCGCCATTTTTTAAGGAGTGAAAGAGCGAAAGAGTGAAAGAGCGAAAAGGGCGCGTGTATATTTTCGCTCTTTCACTCTTTCGCTCTTTCACTCTTTGTTAAACAAGTTCATATTCGCCCAGAAACGCCTGGACGGTTGCTATATCGTTGAACATCAGCACATCCACAATGGATAACCAGGGGATAAAGTCGCCCTTGAACTGCGGATACTCGACAGGTTTGGCTTTAATGAAATTTAAATTGACACCCGCCAGCGCAAACGTTGGTTTATCGTATAATTCGATGCCGCCAATGGGGTTGATATAGCCCGTCGCGTTCTCCTGCCGACAAATGTCCAGTATACGCTCTTGTGCTTTCAATTCCACATTATTGTATATGGACGAAGACTGAATCAGCCGGGTCGATAATCCTATGTATTGATTCAATTCGAGCAGACTAACGTGTACCAGATCGGCGATGGAGTCGGTCGCAAAATTGACAATTTTTTCGGTTATCGGCATAACCGCTTGATAATAGGGTGCTTTTCGATAGCCCTGCTCAATGGTTTTCAGCAGCTTACTGCGCCATTTCGGATCGTCGGCCAGATGCACTTCGTTGATGCGTTTGTTCTGGCTGGCATCGCGCAAGGGTACAGTAAACAGGTGCTCCTGCCCGTTGATTAACAGCCGATTGCGATTTATCCAGCCCCGGTTTATAAACGCTACGTCGTCGTATAGCACAAACGTATCGACCGCACTCATTAGCTGCATATAGCCAATGTAGGGCAGAAAATAAGGCTGCATGATAGCAAGGGTCATAGGTGGTTTGTATTTGTAGAGACGCAATACCTTGCGTCTCCTGTAACCGGATGGTTTTGCTGCGTCTCCTGTGCGTCAGCAATGCCATCCGGTCATGAGACGCAAGGTATTGCGTCTCTACTTCAGTTTTCGTAAATAATAATCTTCGCCCGGCACGGTCATGCGCGCGCGAAGGGTAGTGTCAGTGCCTAAGCGTACATCGCCGGGTTGAGGTTTTAGTACGCTTTTGTCGAAAAAGAGGTAATCCGCATTTTTTGGAATCGGTTTCAGTCCCTGCTCGAAGGGGTTGATGGCAATCAGCCGACGCGAGAGTTTAGGGCCGTACAGTGGGTATTCGTAATCGTCGTTGATGGTGGCAAGCGCGACGGTCGCGCTGTCGGGCACCAGTTCATCGAAACGTTTGTAGGGAATATAGGTATCGGGTCGGCCAATGGTCATCTGCCGAATCCGGTCGGACTGAAACGCCGATGGAAAGGCGATTCCGTCGGGGGCGGTCCAGGCGAAGGGCAGTGCCCGTGTGTTCAGAAACACGGATAACAGGGCTGATAGACAACCCAATACGGTGACAATAGCTACGTACCCTTTCCAGACGGATCGGCCCGGCACATCGACGCGAGTGCGCGGATGCAGGAATAGCAGGGCCAGAAATGTAATCCCAAATAGGCCCGTTTCGATGAAATACCGGCCTTTAAACGGGTCGTACGGAGCCGAATAGGAGAGGGCCGCAAAATGAAGCAGCAGTGCGACGCCAATAAAGCGATGCGGGATTGAGCGAACGTAGCCGATCAGCACCAGAAACACCAGCGGCAGAATCAGCCCAAAACCAAAAATACCCCAGTACGGATTGGCATTATAAAACACGAATTTCCGGTCGAAGGCAAACGGCTGAATCGAGAAGTCAGTCTCTTCGTCCAGACGCATGTGCAACTTATCTTCGACCAGAACCAGCGGCTGGCGCATGGCGTGATTCACCTCGGCACCAACCGTAAGATTACGGATACCATCTAAATTAATATGGTCGAAACCATAGCGAATCAGGTTGCGGCTTCCCTGTTCAAGCAGATTTCCCAGCGACCCGGCCCGCTCTACGGACTGGTGTTTGAGGGCCGTTGGCGGACCGATGGGGTGCCCGAACACCTCGATATTTTTGAGATACCCCGTTGGTAGCGTCCACAAACACACGCCGACGCCAATTGCCAGTGCCAGCCGCCACGTTCGCCCGAACGTAGTGGCCCATGAGGACGAGAGAAAGACCGTATAAATCATGATGACAAATACAGAGGGCAACAACAGCGCGAACGTGATTTTATGCCCGAATGCCATACCGAACGCCATACCCGCCAGATACAGATAGCGACTATCCGGGCGACTCGTCGGGATACTATTCGTCGCTATGGATTGGCTTTCTGTGGTTGTCCGGTACGTAAACAGCATGTAGAGCAATACGCTCAGGTAGGCCGTTAGCACAATATCGGTTTCTGTGGTGATGGCCTGCATCAGAAAATCGGGCAGCAGGGCATAGGCGAATGCACAGAAAAAACTGGCCGAAAGTCGGTTCTGGCCAATGCGCTGCACAATCCCGAACACGGCCACAATGGCGGTCCAGTAACTCAAATGATGGATAAACTTGAAGGCGTTTTCAAAGCGACCGGTCATCAAAAACGAATAAATCTGGAGTGTGCAAACACTTTTTGGATACGTGTCGATGTTCCAGTTGGTGCCGCCAAAGTGCCGCATCGTGCCACGCTGTATGTACTGCATCACCCGGTTGAGGTGACCCGTCATGCTGTCCCACTCATTGGGTACGGTGAACAGCACCAGCAGCAGATTCATGACCGCAATAACGGCGAGTGTGATGAACAGACTGGCGAACAAAAATTTGGAATAGCCTGATAGCTCCCCGAACCAGTTCCGGGTCGTTCGCCACCGTTCCCGAACGAGAGACCCGACCGAAAAGGGTTCCTGATGCGGAGCCAGTCGGCGTAAAACAGTGCCAAGTACGGTAGCTGTAATAAATACCGAACCCGCCCAAACCGGGGTATTGGCTGTCAGGTAAAGGGCCGAGAGAATAAAGCCGGTTAGAATAACACTTCCCGAACCCAGCAAAAAGCTTGTCAGCCACCATTCCGTCAGCGACCGACGGCAAATGTGTGTTGCCAGTCGCCCGACATAGACGACGAACAGAAGGAGTAAAAAGACGTATAAACTCTGCATAACGAATGAGATACCAGCCTGCCAGCAACGGGCGAGTCAGACACCCAAATACATGGGGCGACAAGGCTATTCAACGCCCTAACGGTCAATTGGCCGTTATACGGCTTCGGTAACGAGGGCTATGGATGCGTTTACAATGGTGGCAATCCGGTCGATATCGGCTTCGGCCAGATCGGGATAGAGCGGCAGGCATAACACCCGCAGGGCCACATCTTCCGACACCGGGCAGGGCTGGGCCGTGGTCGATCCGGGAGCAAACGCAAACGGCAGAGTGTTGAGCGATGGGTAAAAATACCGGCGGGGCATGATGTCGTCCGCTTTAAGAGCTTCCATCACGCGCAGCAGCGTTTCTTCCGAATCGAAAACAACCGGATAGTACGCATAATTGTAGTCCATGCCGGGCAAGAGCGTTGGCCGGGTAATTTTCGTGAAATCGAGTTGACTATCGTAATAGCCGAACCGCACTTTTCGGGCCGCAATCAGGTCGGGCACTTTGGGCAGTACACACAGGCCCAGGGCCGCGTGTATCTCCGAATTCTTGCCGTTAATTCCGACGCCGTAATAGTTATCATTTTGATGACCGAACGAACGAAGATGATGCAGTTTCTGAGCCATTGCCTCATCGTCGGTCACGATACAACCGCCTTCGCCGGTGTGAAATACCTTCGTTGCATGGAAGCTACAGGTACTCAAATCGCCATAACTCAAAATCGACTTGCCCTTATAATTTGCTCCGAACGTGTGAGCCGCGTCATAAATGACTTTCAGGTTATATTTATCAGCAATGGCCTGAATCTGCTCGATCCGGCAGGCATTTCCGTACACATGCGTTGCCATAATGGCCTGGGTATTCTCCGTGATGAGCGGCTCGATTTTGTCGGGGTCGATGTTGAAATCGTCCGGGCGGATGTCGGCAAAAATGGGCGTACAGCCTTCCCAAAGCAGGGCGTTGGTGGTGGCAACGTACGAAAACGGCGTTGTAATGACCTCTTTATGTATGTTTAACGCCTTGAGAGCCATCTGAAGGACGATGGTTCCGTTGGAGCAGAATTTCAGGTATTTCACCCCCAAAAACTCTTTCAACTCATCTTCCAGTCGTCGCAGCAGCGGCCCGTCGTTTGTCAGGTGAACGCGCTCCCAGATGCCTTTCAGGTAGTTCGTGTACTCGTCAAGGTCCGGCAGGTATGATTTCGTGACGTTAATCATCAAGTAATAAAGAGTTAGCGGTGAATAGTGAGCCGATAGTGTAAAATGGTAGTATAACTAAGCGTTCACCAGGTACTGTTCACCGGTTAAAGCATTTTTGTCTGAAAGGGAATTTGCGGGCGCACATAACCCGGCCATTTGCCGTACCAGGCGATGCCTTCCCGATAATCTTCCACATCAAAGGTAATACCTTCTTCCATAACGTAGAGGGGCGTAACCGTGTCCTTGACAATCATCATGGAAATGGTGTACGAACCATCGTTCAGGAAAAAGCCCGGAATCGTGCATTCGCCTGCAATAAGTCCTTTGCCGTACGGCTGCGATTGGGTGCCGATATTAAAAATACATTCGCCCGTCATCGAGTTAAGGTGCAAACTCAGGTTCAGGTTGGCGCGGTCCATCAGATTCCAGAACTCAAACCGGAATTTCATGGACGTCCGAACGTCGATATGGGTCAGGTCTTCGAGGTATTCAGGCACCAACTCGATCCGGCGAACACGGACTAAATCGTTGCCGGGTGCCTCTTCGGGCGTGGCCCACTCGCGCAGGAGCCGGGTTTTCGACACTTTGCTCAGGTAGGACGCAATGACTTGGTTGGTTTCGCCCTGCTCAATTAACTGGCCCTTTTCAAAGTATAACGTCTTGTTGCATAGTGCCTGTACGGCCGTCAGGTTGTGGCTTACAAAAATGATTGTACGGCCACTGGCGGAGTTATCGCGCATTTTACCGAGGCTTTTCTTCTGAAATTCGGCATCGCCCACGGCCAGTACCTCATCGACAATCATGATTTCGGGGTCGAGGTGGGCGGAAATGGCGAAACCCAACCGAACATACATACCCGACGAATACCGTTTCACGGGGGTGTCCAAAAATTTTTCGACCCCGGCAAACGCCACAATTTCATCGAACTGTTTCCTGATTTCGCTGCGGCTCATGCCCAGTAGGGAGCCGTTGAGGTAGATGTTTTCCCGGCCTGTCAGTTCGGGGTGAAACCCCGTGCCTACTTCCAGCAAACTCGCCACCCGACCCCGAATACGGACGGTGCCGGTGGTAGGTTCAATGATCTTGCTCAGAATCTTGAGCATGGTCGATTTTCCGGCTCCGTTGTGGCCAACGATGCCTACCCGGTCGCCCTGCTCAATGGAAAAGTTTACGTCGCGAAGTGCCCAGAATTCCTCATGCGTAACGGTGTCCTGGTCTTTCTTGCCGCCAAAGACCGACCGGAAGTTTTCGGCAATAACATCGCGCAGTGTATTGGCACCTTTGCCCTTTTTGTGGTCAATGATGTATTGTTTACTTATATTCTCAACAGTAATAACAGACATAAGGCAGGCGGTAAGGTATAAGTAGTAGGTCATAAGGGATAAGGTATCAGGAGTAAGTAGTAAGGTGTAAGCGGCTGACGCACGAATAATGATAACGCGTCAGCCACTTATACCTTACCACTTATCCCTTACCAACTTACTACTCATTAAATATCATCAACAAATGTGTTCTCGCGTTTACGGAAAAAGTAAAGCGACAAAGCTAAGCAAATGCCAACAATACCGACCGATATGAGCAGACTCTGCGGATTGAAATACGCCCGTTCGCCCAATAACGACCAGCGAAAACCGTCAATTATACCAACCATCGGGTTCATCCAGTAAAAGGGTGCCCACCACTCATCGCCTTTCTCGGCAACGAGCCGACTGCTGTAGGCGATGGGGCAGATGTAAAAACCAACCTGTACAATAAACGGAATAAGCTGCCCAATATCGCGGAAACGAACGTTTACGGCGGCAAAGAAAAGCCCGAACGCAAACGACGCCAGCAACGCCAGCACGATGAAGGCAGGTAATAACAAGAGATGCCAGTCGGGGATGAACCGGTACCAGATGGATAGCACGATAAACAGGCCCAGCGATACCAGAAAGTCGATAAAACTGACCGCTACGGAACTGATGGGCATAATCAGGCGGGGGAAATACACCTTCGTGACTAAGTTGGAGTTCATCGTCACGCTGTTGCTGATTTGGGTAAACGCCGTCGAAAAAAATGTCCAGACCGTAATGCCGCCCAGTACCATAAGCGGATACGGTACGCCCGGATCGGCGGGTAGTTTGGCAATTTTGCTGAAAACGAACACCATAATCAGCATCGTCGTCAGCGGGCGAATGAGGCCCCAGGCCGTGCCAAGGGCCGTTTGTTTGTAGCGCACCGACACATCCCGCATGGACAGGATATACATCAATTCGCGATTTCGCCATAAATCGCGCCAGTAATGCCGTTCGGAGCGGCCGGGTTGTATGATTACTTCGTGTGTTTTCAAAATCAAGTAACGGATTGGTACAGTGCCGAAAACTGTTCGGCAACCTGATAAACGTTTATTCCTCCCTCATCACGGAGCGGTATGTTTCACGCAGAAAAATAACCACGATGGACAGAATAAGACCGAGAACAATGCCGATCTGCATACCCGCCGTCTTGACAATCTCGCGATAAAGCGGAAAGTAAACGGGCTTGATGATGGTAAACAACGGCGTTTCGCGGATGACCGACATGCGCATATTATCGGCCTGTTGTAATGCCTGATAATACAGCCCGGTCAGGAAGCCGGAGTTGCGGGTCAGTTTGCTCTCTGTAATGCGGCCCTGTGCCATCACAACCTGCTGATTCTGGTCCATATACTGAGCCAGTTTGTTTTCCGTACCTGTCAGCCTTCGGGCAATGGAGTCGGCCCGATACGAAAGGATTTCTGACATTTCGCGGGTCTTTTTGGTTTGCTTGCCCTGATAGTCCTCCTCAATCGTTTTGAGGTGATTGGTCAGAAACGTAGCGGTCAGTTTTTCATCCTGCATGAAACAGCTCAATTCCATAAACGACGACTTTCGCTCCGGCTGTTTAATGGCCATTTCGCCTTCGATGCGGGCGTAAATGTCCGACATCACGATTTGCTCCGTTTTGCTGTATTCATTAGGCTGCTTGGCCCGTTTGAAGTAGAAGGCCCGCAGCGAATCATTTTCTTCCCATTCCTGGTCCCGAATGCCGCTGTGCCGGATATAATAATTCACCAACAGCGTGTCTTTGCCATTGATGGTATCCGTTTTCATCAGCGTTTTCTCAACCACCGGCCTCGATTTGGCGTAGATGATAAAGTTGTCGCCCACAAAAATATTGGCATCCGGTGCGCCTGACCCCAGACCAAAAGCACCCGCCAACTGACCCAGTTCGCCGGGTAGACCGCCCCCCGATGAGCCACCACCGAGGTTGAACATGATGGTGCCGGTATACGTAATTTTTTTCTTATGAGCCAGATCGTAAGCGAAGCCAATACCAGCCCCCAGCGCGACGATAATGAGCAGTAGTTTCCAGTTTCGGCGAAATACGTGCTTGATCTGAAAAATACGGAGAACAACGGATTTCGGCGAAATTTGGTCGGGTGGCAACGGGCGGGATGCCGCCAGTTGATTTGGATTGTTTGTATCGTTTGTGTTTGTCGGAGTCATACCCTGAAAAATACCTGTTTAATTAATTTTGGTGATCAGGAGGAGGGTTGTAATAAGTGTTAATATCGAACCCGCTACACCAACCGTTGAACTCAGCACCTGCTGGGCCGTTAGCGGTGTAGCTGTTCGTTTCGGGATCACGATTTCCGAGCCTGGTTCCACACGCGGGTACACATTGAAAAACATGAATTTACGGGTTCGGTCAACCGAGCCATTGGCATAAATGATAAAGGCCCGCCGTTTCTGCGATTTAGACGTAAAGCCTCCCGTCTGCGAGATGTAATCCTGAAATGTTTGTCCGCTCCTGAATTTCACGGTGTTGGGCAACTGAACCTCGCCCTGAATCCGTACTGTTTCCAAGAGTTTCGGAATCCGCAGGGTGTCGCCTTCCTGAAGCAGAATATCTTCCGATGAACCGGGGCTTGACAGAATCTTTTTCAGGTTAATACCAATCGCTTCGGGCACATTAGGCGAAAGAACCTCGGTTTCTACCGTTGTTTTATTGACATTGTCGGCTACCTCATCAATCGCCTTTTGCTTGCGCCTTAACTCTTCGGCACTGAGTTTTATTGGCCGAATCAGCGTCGCGCCTTCTACATATGCCTGCGGTGTCAAGCCACCCGACTGACTGACCAGATCGGATATTTTCTGGTCTTTACTCCGAATGGGATACGACCCCGGAACGATTACTTCACCGGCAACAAAGGCATAGGTTTGCACGGCATAATTTGGCGACCGTCGCACGATAACCTGGTCGAACGGCTCCAGAATGAAGTTTTTGTTCGCATCATTGGAGATCGACAGGTCCCGGTTCACGTCGAAGCGAAAAATCTCCGCAATCTGAGCCGAGGGCGAACGGGGATCAACGTCTTTTTTGCGCCGGATCACTTCAACCAGCGAAGCAGCCGCCGATTCTTTCAGTCCACCCGTACGGAGCAGGGCGTCGTTCAGGGTCATGTTGGCCATATACGGCAGTTCGGGGTCGGGGCTGTTGACTTCACCCCGCACCGAGATGTTGGCGGGTTGGACCAGATCGAAGCGGGATGGAATAATCACCTGATCTTCGCGTTTGAGGGGAATATCAGCTTCTGAACCGGCCAGAATATTCGCCAGATTGACTGATAGGTTTTCGATGGCTAAGTCTTCGCGGGTCCGTATAATGGTAACGCGTCCGGTAAAGGCATCGTCTTTAAGACCCTCGGCGGTTGCGATCAGTTGCCGGAGTGTTTGGTTTTTATCGAGCGAATACTGACCGGGGCGGTAGATAGCTCCTTCGATGGTGAGCTTATTCTCAAACCGGCTCAGTAACTGCTCAACCGCAACGAGGTCGCCGTCCTGCATGACAAAGGTTTTGAACTCGGGCCGGGATACGTCGATTACTTTCGCTTCGCGGTCGGTCAGCCGGGTTATCTTCACCATGTTCTTGTACGCAAGGGCCGTAAAGTCACCGGCGTAGAACAGGAGCCGTTCGAGGGTTTCGCCCGGCAGCATCTCAAAAATATTGGCCCGCTTCACGGTTCCCGTAATTTCAACCCGTTGAATAAAGGTCGTGAACCGGATGTTATCGTTATCCTGCAAGCGCAGGTCGTTCCGCTGAATACCGTTGAGCAGGTAGTCGTAGAGGTCGAGGGTTGCCACTACTTTGTTGTTCCGAATAAGCTGTACTTTACGGTAAGAGCCAATGTCGTTTGGCCCGCCCGACTGATAAACAACGTTCATCACCGTTGCCAGCGACGAAACTGTATACGTGCCCGGCTTAACGGCATCGCCCGTTACTGTTACACGAATGCTGCGGATCGTTCCTCCCAGAGAAACCTCCAGAAACGTGTTCTGGGGGCCGAGTGATGAACTGCGCAGTCCCGCAAATCGCTTGGTTAACCGGCTGCTTATCCGCGCTTTTGCCTGCTCGATAGTCAGGCCTGAAACGAATACCGGCCCAACGCCGGTTTGCTGACCGAAATATACGTTGCCATCGGGCGAGACAGTCTGACTAAAATCGACCTCCGAAAACCCATACATTTGAATGGTCAACTGGTCGCCGGGTCCAACGATGTAATTACGGGGAGTGGCAATGTTCAGGTTCTCGACAAACGGGTTTTTTAAATTCGGATCGTTGAAGAGCGCGTAGCCAAATACTTTCTGGCGTTGCTCCTGCTGTTCGCGAAGTTTGGTGCGTTCGGTCTGTGCCCGAACAAGTTCTTCGTCTGTCTGAAGGGCCGGATTCGTTGTGTCGGTTGGCACAGAAAGAGACTGCTGTCTGTTTCTCGAATTCGATTCCTGCGTCTGGGTAGCCTGCGACGCGGGCGATGTGCGGCCTTTGGGGTTGACCTGGTTGGGTTGATTTGACTGCCGGTTCAGTTGCTGCTGAACGTTGGCGGGTAGATTGGCCGGGTTAACGCCTTGTGGCAGGGCAGTGCCCTGAGTAGCCGCACCGGGTGCATTTCCGGGGGAAGTTGTTGCGCCACTGCCCGATGGAATCCCAACCTGTGCCTGCGCAGCGAAGCCAATTCCCAGAAACCATAGAACCGCCAATCGGATACGAAAACTGCGTTGAGCAGGGGCGGCAGCGAAACGAAAATAATTTAGTGGCAAGGGATGGAAAATTCTAAGATTTTGCATATTTTTAAGAAGTCGAACGGCTCGGCTGCGATGAAGACGAAGACCTGTATCTAACGCTCAATTGGGTTAGGTAGTACACAGTGCAGTTCAGTCGGCAAAGTAAGCGAACTTTTGTTGGATTGTAAACAGTTTCGTATTGTGCGGGAAGTTTTCATGCCCGAATCCGTTCATCTATGATTTTTCCGATGTTTTGCAAAAGTGGCTGCGCTACGCAACCACTCGTTATTTAGTCTATTAGTTAGGAAGTACCTATGGCAGAATTGCTGAATCAGTCTGTACAATACAATGAAGATAGTATCCGCTCGCTGGATTGGCGCGAGCACATCCGCCTGCGGCCCGGTATGTATATCGGCAAACTGGGCGACGGCTCGGCGGCCGATGATGGCATCTACGTACTTATAAAGGAAACCATCGACAACTGCATTGATGAGCACGTGATGGGCCACGGCAAAATCATCGACGTGCGCGTAACCGACCACCGGGTCGAGGTACGCGACTACGGTCGGGGTATTCCGCTTGGTAAAGTGGTCGAAGTGGTTTCTAAAATCAATACGGGCGGAAAGTACGACTCCGGGGCGTTCCAGAAATCGGTGGGGCTGAATGGCGTTGGTACCAAAGCCGTCAACGCGCTTTCCGGTTACTTTCGGGTGCAGTCGTTCCGCGAGGGGCGCACGGTCTGGGCCGAATTTGAGCGGGGTGAACTCCGGCAGCAAGGCGATGAAATGACCAACGAACGGAACGGGACGCTGATTACCTTCGAGCCGGACGATACGGTGTTCAAGCACTTTCATTTTATTCCTCAGTTTCTGGAGAACATGGTCTGGAACTACTGCTACCTGAATGCGGGCCTGACCATTTCGTTCAATAAACAAAAATACCTGTCGCAAAACGGGCTACTCGATCTGCTGCGCGACAAGACCAAAAAAGACGAAGACTCGCTTCGCTACCCGATCATTCACCTGAAAGGAAACGATCTGGAAATTGCCATGACCCACGGCAATCAATATGGCGAAGAATATTACTCGTTCGTAAACGGACAATACACCACCCAGGGCGGCACCCACCTCAACGCGCTCAAAGAAGCCGTTGTTGAAACGATACGCAAGCACTTCGACAAGAATTATGAGGTGTCGGATATTCGGTCGTCCATCATTGCGGCAATCAGTATCCGGGTGCAGGAACCGGTATTTGAATCGCAGACGAAAACAAAACTCGGTTCGCAAAATATGTCGCCTGAGCCAAACGCGCAGTCGGTCAGTTCATTTGTCAAGGATTTTGTGAAAGAACGGTTAGACAATTTCCTGCACCAGAATTCCGCCGTTCGCGACGCCCTCAAAAAGCGCATCGAGCAGTCGGAGCGGGAGCGGAAAGAACTCGCCGGGATCAAGAAACTCGCCAATGATCGTGCCAAAAAAGCCAGCCTGCATAACAAAAAACTGCGCGACTGCCGCAACCACCTGCCCGATTTGAAAGCCGATGATCGCTATCAGTCCACGCTGTTCATTACCGAAGGCGATTCGGCCAGTGGGTCGATTACCAAATCCCGCAATGTGCAGTCGCAGGCCGTATTCAGTTTGCGCGGCAAGCCTTTAAACTGCTTTGGCCTGACCAAAAAAGTGGTGTATGAAAATGAGGAGTTCAACCTGCTGCAACACGCTTTAGACATTGAAGACGGGTTGGAAGGATTACGCTACAACCGCATTGTGATTGCCACCGACGCCGACGTGGACGGGATGCACATCCGGCTGTTGATGCTGACGTTCTTTCTGCAATTTTTTCCAGACTTGGTTCGTAACGGTCATCTATATATTCTCGAAACGCCGTTGTTCCGGGTGCGGAATCCGAAAAACCACAAGGAAACGGCGTATTGCTATTCGGACGAGCAAAAGCAATCGGCTATAGATAAGCTGACGAAAGGCGGCAAAAAAGTTGAAATCACGCGATTCAAAGGCTTAGGTGAGATTTCGCCGGACGAATTCGGCCTGTTTATCGGCGAAAATATGCGGCTCGAACCCGTCATTATGGAGAAGGAGACTTCGGTGCCTAAACTCCTTAGTTATTACATGGGCAAAAACACGCCCGACCGTCAGCGGTTCATTATCGACAACCTGCGCGTCGAAAAAGACGTCGACGAAGTGGCGTTGGTGTAAAGTTATCGGTGGTAAGTAGTAAGTGGGTACGTGGTAAGTGCTAATTTTACGGCTACTTACTACGTACCCACTTACTGCTTACCACTTTTTAATGACTCTCGAATCGCTCCGTAACGACATTGACGCTCTCGACAATCAACTGCTGACGCTGCTCAATCAGCGGATGGAACTGGTGCGTCGGGTGGGGGAACTGAAACGCTCGACCAACACGGTTATTTACCGGCCCGAACGCGAAAAACAAATTCTGGACCGGCTGCATGGGCAAAATGACGGTCTGCTGAACCGCTCCGCCATCGAGGCTATTTTTCTGGAAATCTTTGCCGTATCGCGCAACCTGGAACTGCCCGAACGGGTCGCCTATTTGGGGCCGGAAGGGAGTTTTACGCACCAGGCCGCCGAAAGCCGCTTCGGTGCGATGAGTGCGTATGTGGCCCTGCCCACAATCCGGTCGGTGTTCGAGAGCGTCGAAACGGGGCGGGTGCGGTTTGGCGTGGTGCCCATCGAGAATAACCAGGAAGGCGTAGTGAGCGAGGCCATTGACCTGCTGCTCGAAAAAGATCTGCGCATTGCCGCCGAAGCCCAGATTCCGGTGCATTTTACGTTTGCTACCCAGGCCGAGAATCTGGCCGATATTACGCACATCTATTCCAAAGACATTGCCTTCCGACAGTGCAGCCGGTTTCTGGCCGATTCCTTCGACGGGCTGAAGGCCGAAATGGTGCCGGTTGAGTCAACGTCGAAAGCCGCCAAACTCGCGGCCCAGCAACCAAATGCTGCGGCCCTGTGCTCCCATATTGCCGCCAAACTATTCGACGTACCGGTGCTGTTCGACAACATCGAAGACTCGGACCTAAACCGGACCCGCTTTTTGATTCTGGCTAAAGATTTTGAGAACCAGCCCAGCGGTCACGACAAAACCACACTCATTGCCCGGTTGCCCAACACCGAATCGCCGGGTGTACTGGCCGAATTTTTGCAGGAATTCAACGCCCGACGCATCAACCTGACCAAGATTGAAAGCCGACCCCTGCGCGACGGGGCTACGTTTCGCTACTGGTTTCTGCTCGAATGCGAAGGCCACGCCAGCGACCCCGATTTGCAGGAAATTCTGAATCACCACGCAGCCGAAGTGAAATTGCTGGGGAGTTACGTGCGGGTGTCGTAGCGTAAAAACTGGATCTATGAATTCATCCTGCAGTCTGCTTTCAAGGGTAAATCCCGACTGGCATGTAGTGCTGCTGTTGCTGTTGTTTTACGTTTTTGTGTCCATCCTGATGCCGCATGGCGGGGGCGATACGACGTTCTGGAATGCCTGGGCAATTTACATCAAGGAGCACGGTGTGCGGCATATATACGATCTGCATACGCATCCGGCACCGGGTCGGGAACCGAGTTTTCTGTACGGACCGGTTTGTATGTATCTGTTGTATTTTTTCGGGAAATGGCAGGCTTCGGTGGCGCAGATACCACAGAATATTCATCAATTTAAAAACATGATTCTGGTTTTTGATGTGGTGAGTATGTGGGTGGCGCTGCGCTACGTACGCGACGCCGTCGACCGGCCTTTTTACGCATTATTTCTGCTTTTCAACATCAGTCTGCTGTATAATACCGTGTGGTGGGGCCAACTCGATGGAGCTATCGCCAGCCTGACGCTGGTGTCTGTCTATTGCGCCTTACGCGGGCAAACGGCGTTGAGCGTAATCAGCCTTGTTGGTGCGTTACTCATTAAGCCCCAGCCGATTGTGTTTCTGCCCGTACTGGGTTTGCTCTGGCTGATTACGCTGTTAAGAAAACCGTTGAGACACACGATGGTGAGTTTTTTAATCGTCGCTCTGGTCCTGATGGGTCTGCTGTTCCCCTTCATACAGGCGGGTACCCTATCCGATTACTGGGCGATGCTGCTCGATTCGGCCCGTGTGTATCCGGTTGTGTCTGTCAACGCAGGTAACGTGTGGAATTTACTTTTAGAGGACGACCCCAACCGGGTATCGGATCAGATAGTTCGGTTCGGGTTGACCTATAAACAGTGGGGATTGGTCTTATTTTCAGTTAGTTACGCCATCATTCTGTTTCCCATGCTCAGGCAGTTTAGTTTGATTGTGCGGGGAAAACGGTCGGCGTATGACCCGGCTCAGATACTGTTGATTCTGGGTCTCGTTCCAATAATCTTTTACCTTTTCAACACACAGATGCACGAACGATACGCCCATCCGTGCGTGTTGCTGCTGGGCGCGTATGGCCTGTCGAAAGGCGATTTTGTGCCGTATATCGTGGCGTCTATTGCCAATTTCTGGGTGATGGATAAGTTCCTGAACCTGTTTGACTTACATGACCTGTACGTGTACATACCCTTAGAACTGGTGGCTGTCCTGTTCCTGTTCGTCTTGGTCTGGGGCGTGGTTCAGCTCTACAAAAAACCTGTATTGATTAAGCGGGACGTTGCTCTCGTGTAAATTTCCCACATCCTTACCATGAACGCTTTCGACAAACGAACATCCCGCGTAAATCCCGACGTACATCTGTTGGTTCTGCTGGTGTTATTCTATGTTTTCGTCTCCCTATTTATGCCGCGCGAAGGGCATTTTCTGGATATGCCGACCTGGGCACTCTGGATCGACTACATGCAGCAACACGGTATCCGCCATGTATATGACATGCACACGCACCCGACGCCCGGCGAAGAACCCGGCTTTATTTATGGCCCTGTATACATGTACCTGTTGTACTTTTACGGGAAATGGCAGGGGTCAATCGAGGTTATCCGGCAAACGATTTATCAGTTCAAATCAGTTGTTCTGGTGTTCGATTTGGTTGGTATCTGGTATGCCATGCGTTTCCTGCAACACAAAGACAGCCGACCGTTTTATGCCTTGTTCCTGCTGTTCAATGCCGGACTGCTTTACGATACCCTCGGCTGGGCGCAGTGCGACAGTATTATAACCACTCTAATGCTCATTGGTGTGTATTATGGCCTGCGCGGACAACTGGCTCTGAGTGGAATCTGTATCCTCATTGCGATGCTCGTTAAGCCGCAGCCCATTATTTTCTTTCCGGCTTTTGGTCTGCTCTGGCTCCCGTTTCTGTTGCAACAAAAGCTGATTCGCACCGCCCTTGCCTTGCTGAGTATCGTGCTGGTGGGTGTGTTGTTGTTAGCTCCTTTTCTGATTGAGGGCACGGCAATCGACTACTGGTCGATGCTGACGCATTCGGCCAGCCTGTATCCGTCGGCGTCCATCAAGGCGGCCAACATCTGGCAGTTGGTCTTAACCGAAGACCCCTATAAAGTTTCCGATCAGATAGTCCGGTTCGGGTTGAGCTATAAGCAATGGGGATTGCTCTTGTTTTCAGTTAGTTACGCCATCATCCTTTTTCCGATGATGCGGCAGACATATCAATTAATCAGGCGTCAGCGCACACAGTATGACATAGGCGTTGTGCTGCTGACGTTCGGGTTGACGCCCATTGTCTTTTGCTTTTTCAATACGCAGATGCACGAACGGTATGCCCATCCGGGCGTGTTGTTTCTGGCGGCATACGCGCTGTATAAGGGTGATTTTATTCCGTACATCGTGGCGTCCATTGCCAATTTCTGGGTGATGGAAAAAGGCCTTTTGCTGTTAAATCTTCCGCGTTTATATGACTTCATAACACTCGGACAATTAGCCGTTCTTTTTCTGTTTGTATTGCTGTGGGGAACTGTTCAACTGTATCGAACGCCCATACAACAAGTCAGGGAAGTATCTCTGGAAACGGCCTGAAATTCTGGTTAGTAAACGGGTTTTTGTGTAAATGGCCGGTTCACACCGAACCGGCAACTAAATTATAATCAGCCGCCAACGCGGACAATGGTGCTGCGTAAGAGGAGAGGGGAGCATGAAAAAAAATAACGTCGTCGATTACATTGCCTTTTTGTACATAAGTCTGCCGGTGCTCATTTTCTTTTTCGGCTGGCTGCACATCGGCTACGCGCTGGTGCTGGGTGGGTTGCTGCTTTACGGTGTCGTCAGCCATCTCAAACGCCCGTCGATTGGTGTTGATTTATCGTCCGCGCCCGTTGCTGTTAATCGGGCACAGTGGCTGCTTATTGCCGGTCTGGCTTTTCTGTGGGTGTTTTTTTCGGGAATTGGCGGATTTGCCAATCAGGATTGGGATCATCATTTTCGGAATGCTTTGTTCCGGGACTTGATTGGTCAGCAATGGCCGGTTTATTACGACTTCCCGGCAACCTACCCCGAACCTGAACTGGCTAACCATCATTCGGCCCTGAACTATTACCTTACGTTCTGGCTTCCGGCGGCTCTGGCGGGCAAAATAGGCGGGCCGGGCGTAGCCAACGGTTTCCTGCTCGGTTGGTCGTATGCGGGTGTTCTGCTCATTCTGTATTACCTCAATCGGCTGGCTGGCTTCCGGTATTTGCTCATCGTTTCCCTGCTGTTTATCGGCTGGAGCGGTCTCGACGTGCTGGGGCGGCTCATTATGCACCCCCTCGATTCATTTACGACCTTCCAATTGGAAGCCTACTACAAGTATTCCTATGTGGCCTTTACCTCCGACCTGTACAACGTTTTCAATCAGGCCATTCCCACGTGGCTGATTACGTTATGGGTATTCAACAACCCAAAACGATTGAATCTGCTTCCGGTTGCTTTCCTGTTTGCTTACGCACCCTTTCCCTTTATCGGGCTGGTTCTGTTGTATTATTCCTATTACACACTGGATACGTTCCGACGGAGTAACTACCGAGTTAATGATTTTCTGTTGACAATTGCTAACGAACTACGCAAAGTCGAGACGATTGTGGCCATGCTGTGCCTGCTATTGCCGTATGCTCTGTTTTATGGGGCGCACACCAGTTCTGTTCCCAGTTCTTTTTTCTGGAGTCGCTTTTTAGAAGGCACCCGGCGAATGAAACTGCAACTCATCGTGTTCTACTTTGTCGCCTTTTTTCTGGAAGCGGGCGTTTATTTTTTTACGATTGTTTTGGTATCGAAAAAAACATACCAATCAAACAAACTGCTTTTCTGGTTATGTTTTGGTATGCTGCTGTTTATCCCGTTTTGGGTGGTGGGCACCGGAAATGACTTTGCTTCACGCGGTTCGATGCCGTTCCTGCTGATGCTGTGTGTGATGACCATCAACGCACTGTTTGACGCGGTCAAGAATCGGGTGAGCGTTTACTGGCTGGCGATACCGGCCGTTGCGCTGCTCGTGGCTTGGGTTACACCCGCCGTTGCAATCATCGACGGCATGGCGATTCGTAAACCACCCGAACTGAGAGATGTAATTGTTACCTTCTCAAACCCTCAGGTCAGCCGGGCGAACAACATGCATGGTACATATCCAAGCCTTGCCAACTACTACGCACATGATCCGAAGAACCATTTTTTCTATAAATATCTGACTAAGAGGTAGAAAAAGGCTGATGGGTATCAATAAGTCAGTTTTTTGCTTCCACAAAACTACGGAATGCAATCTGTTGTTACGTCTATAGAAAAAGGAGCGTAAAGGCTCGCATGATACGATGGAAGCGAACGAAAAAACGGATAGAATCATTGACGCCCGGTTGAAACTCAAGCGTCGGTTTGAGGAAAAAATGGCGCAAACACCGTCCATGGCAGACCATATCAACGGACCCGAAAAGCCGCGTGGTTCCGGCCCTGTCAATCGGCACGGAATGCCCGCTGTTCCCATCGGACAAACCGTTACGACCAAATGGCCGGTGCTGGACCTCGGCTACCAGCCGGGCATTCCGCTCGATAAATGGCAACTGAATATTGATGGCGAAGTGAATAACCCCGTTCGCTTGAAATGGGATGACCTGATGGCACTTCCGCAGGTAGAAGACACCAGCGATTTTCACTGCGTAACGACCTGGTCGCGGTTGAACGTACCCTGGGTGGGGGTTCGGTTTATGGATTTGGCCGCGCTGGTCGATCCAAAAGGCTCGGCTACGCACGTCATGTGCTACGGCTACGATGGTTATTCAACGAACGTCGCGCTTGAAGAAGCCCTCAAACCCGACGTACTGCTCGTCCACACCGCCGATGGACTGCCCTTAACCCGCGAACATGGTGGTCCACTTCGCATGATTACGCCCCAACTCTACGCCTGGAAGGGGTCAAAATGGATAAAGCGCATTGAATTCCTAACCAAAAATCAACTCGGTTTCTGGGAAGAACGCGGCTATTCCAACACGGCCTACCCCTGGCGCAATGACCGGTATTCTTAAGTTGTATAGTTGTAGTGTTATACAGTTGTAGAGTTGGCTGACGCGTCCTTAACTATACAACTGTATAACACTACAACTATACAACTCTTCTTAGGATTCAATAAACCCATAGCACAACATGTGGCAGATGGTCATTTGGGCATCTTCGACCCGGCCATAATGCTCATCCTGAATCACAATAGATTCATGGGCTAAGTCGGCTAACCGACCGCGTTTGCCGCCCACAAGGGCGATGGTTGTCAGGTCGTTATCATTTGCCCACTGCACCGCTTTCACAACATTGGGCGAGTTGCCGCTTACGCTCAGCGTCAGCACTAAATCGCCGGGACGGGCGTAGTTCTGGAGTTGCCGCAGATACACATCTTCGTAGGCATAATCGTTGCCGAGGGCGGTAATCCACGATACATTTTCATTGAGCGACAGGCACCGAAACCGCTTGCCCATCTTATCCGACGCACTTTTGCCGAGGTCCGTGATAAAGTGCGATACGTTGGACGCGCTGCCGCCATTGCCAAAAGCGAACAGTTGCCGGTCTTCTTCCCAGCATTTTTTGATCAGATTGATAAGGTGTTCTACCCGTTCCGTCGGGATGGCGTCGTAGGCGGCTTTCTGCCGGTCGATATAGTTCTGAAAGTATGTCTGGTTCATGGTTTTAGGTATTTAGTATTCGGTTTCCGGGAATTCATCGATGCGATTGATGCCCCCATGTAAACCGGAAACTATATATAATTGGGGTTTATGATAAGTTTTTTAGACAGGATTACAGGATTAAACAGGATTTGATAAGACTGATAAAATCTTGTTTAATCCTGTAATCCTGTCTAAAAACTTGTCTATACTCGACGATTGTTAACCAACTCCAGCGCACCGACCGGCACGGCATCTTCGCCCAATTTAGCGAGCAACACCACCGGCGGAGGTTGGAACGAGTGCATAATGAAACGCGGTAACACCTGCCGGACAGCCGCCCGAAACGGCTCCCCAATGAGCGACAGGCCACCGCCCAGCACAATAGCGTCCGGGTGGAACAGATGAACAACGTGCGATAAGCCAAGTGCCAGCACCGAACCAACCTGCTCAATCAGCATTCGGGCAACCGGGTCGCTGGCTTCGTAGGCCGGGTGCAGAAACCGCGCTTCTTTGCCCACCTGCCCCGATGTATGGGCCTGTTGCACAGCGATTTTCAACGCCGAATCATCGGGGAGTTGCGGCAGCAGATCGCGAATCTGCTGATCGACGGCCCAGCCCGAAACCGTCTGCTCAACGGTTTGGCCGGGAGTATTATCGCCGGGCGGCACAAGCCACAAATGCCCGATTTCGGCCTCGCCGGGCGATGCGCCATGATAAAGCTGCCGGTCGATGACCAGACCACCGCCAACACCGCTGCCGAGGGTAACGTAAAACACGCGGTCGAAACCCGTTGCAACACCCTGCCTGGCTTCGCCGAGAGCGGCCACATTGGCGTCGTTTTCCACTCGTACCTTCGCTCCCGGAGCCTGTTCGCGAAGCCAGTTGGCCAGTTCAAATCCGGCCCAGCCGCCAATCTGATGCGACGTAGCAATGCGTCCCGTTTGCCAGTCGACCGGCCCGCCGAAGCCGACGCCAATGGCCTGGGGTGATTCAGGAAGTTGCCGGATGGTGGTTGCCAGTTGCGTTAAAATGCCTTCTGCGCCCTGCGCCGGGTCAACGGTATAGCGGAATCGCTGGGTGATCTGACCGGTTATATCGCCCGCCACCAACTGCAATTTCGTTCCGCCAATTTCTATTCCAAGAGTCATGAAAAGAGGTTTGGAGTTTGTTGTTTGTGGTTTGTCGTTGGCTGACCGCACCGGCGGACCGGCACAAGAACTGCTAATGCGTCAGCTAACGACAAACCACAAACAACAAACTATTTTTTAACTACGTAGCATCGTTGCCCTGCCGAGGTAAATCTCGTCGCCTTTTAGGGTAATCGTCGTGTAAAAACTATAGCCATTCTGAACGTAGCGCATCATTACCCGGTTTGTCTGGTTCGGCTGGGCATAGGCTTTGGTGGCCGCTATCAGAATCTGATCGCCGTTAACAATGGCCCGGACAAAGGGTACGCCATTGGTTTTTACCTGATTGGCATTGTATTTTACCCACGTTTTGCCGCCATCGTAGGAGCACTCCGTGGCTTCGTTCAGGTAGGTTTCGCGGCCATTGAACAGGTCGCCATGATGCTTAAAAAGCCGCCAAAGGCCATGCACGTAATGTTCATAACAGGCATAGTTCCGGTCGTTACCCAGTCCTTTCTGGCCGGGGTCGGCGGGGGAGGGCAGGTCGGGGGTCAGGTCAACCTGATCGTCCCAGAACAACACGCCATATGCCCCCGTAAACCAGTAAAAAATACCCATTCCTTCGGCCACGGCGGGTGGAGCGGGGTGTTCGGCTTTGCTGCTGTTGGGAAACTCGCTCTGTGTGTTGAACAGCCATTGCCAGGCAATCCGCTTTTTGGGCGACAGCTTCATGTTGACCTCCTGTTCGCCCAGTAAAGCCGCCAGCCAATGCCGGTCTCTATCGCCCGTGTGCGGGGCCGAATAATCAAAGTCAGGGTAAACATAATACGTGCCGGGCATCTGAAAATCAGCGTAATCGCCATAGGATTTGCCCAGAATGTCGTCGGGCATACCGCGTTGTTTGCTGGTTTGGGTGTGTTGGGCGGGCGTTGTCCAGAGCCAGTCGGGAGTGGCCCTGTAATCTTCGGCCCGCGAGTAGCCGACGCTGTTGTGCAGTACCGGCGCAATGGAGCCAACCTGCGTTTGCGGGCTACCGTTCTCTTTTATCGTTTTGACCATGTACGTATACAGGTTCGCCTGCTCCTGCCGCTGGCTCATCCCGGCACCATCATTTTCTATATCCAAAAAAATGAAGCCGTATGTACTTTTCATGCCACCATTCGGGCAATCGCCGAAGCCGAGACAAGTGCCGCTCAACTCCATTGAGGCCTGATACAAGGTATTTCGATTGGCCGGACGCGCCGATCCCGCACCGGTTCGGGTAGGGGCGGAGCGATACATGGTCTCAGCGGCTTTCTCGCTGTTCTGTGCCCAGGCCAGCCCAAACGCATCTCTGAAATACGCCTGATAGAGAATTACCGCCCGCTGACTTGGCTGGAGCGTACTTTTCCAGCCATTTTTTGGGAAACCGTCCTTCCAGATTTCAACGCCCGTCACCATCCGACTCTGGTCGACTGCCGAAAAGCCGCGCCGGAAAATTTTCGTACGGTCCTGTTGTACGTGCAGGTTTCGACCGGCTCCGCAGAACGTGATGGTTTTGGTGGCGGGGAGCGTAAAATCGCTCACAACGTCCAGACTGTAAAAGCCCTTTCGCGTGCTCGGTGTTGGTGTAAACCGGGCGCGGGGCGTAGCAGAAAGCGGTGTTTGAGCAGGAAGCGGACCCTGCTGTTGCTGCACCGCTGCGACGTTGGCGGTGGCGGTCGCAGGAGGGCGCGTGAACCAGTAGCCAGTACCGGCCACTGTGAATAGAAAAGCAAGAACGAGTAATTTCATAAATGAGGTTGAGAAACGAGATGGCTATTATAGTTCACCGGGATAAATCCCGGTGCAAGTCATCACTTCACTTACTGCACAAATTACTTGCACCGGGATTTATCCCGGTGAACCATATATTTACTCCTGATCGATGTACCGTTTCGTGATGGGCTGGTAGGAGTCGATGCGCCGGTCGCGGAAGTAGGGCCATGTGGTGCGGTATTTTTCGGTGAGCGACAGGTCAACCGTCTGAACGTGAACAAGTTCCTCATCGTGCGGGGCCAGATAAAGCAATGACCCGAACGGATTCGCTACGAACGATCCGCCCCAGAACTGCTGCTCGGCCTCGCGCCCGACCCGGTTCACGGCCACCACATGCACCCCGTTGGCGATAGCGTGGCTCCGCTGAATCGTTTGCCAGGCGTTGTACTGCTCTTCGTTCTGTTTGGGGTCCGGCTCGGTGGTATCCCAGCCGATGGCGGTGGGGTAAAAAAGAATTTCGGCACCCATCAGCGACGTAATCCGGGCGGCTTCGGGATACCACTGATCCCAGCAGATGAGCACCCCAATCCGGGCGAACTTCGTGTCGAAAACCTTGTAGCCGAGGTCGCCGGGCGTGAAATAAAATTTCTCGTAGTAGCCGGGATCATCCGGGATGTGCATCTTCCGGTATTTGCCCAGATACGTACCGTCGGCGTCGAGCACCGCCGTTGTGTTGTGGTAAAGGCCATGCGCCCGTTTCTCGAACAGCGAGGCAATAATGACTACACCCAGCTCGCCCGCCAACTGCCCTAACCGGTCGGTGGTGGGGCCGGGAATGGCTTCGGCAAGGCTGAAATTATGATGATCTTCGACATCGCAGAAGTACAGCGAGGTGAATAATTCCTGTAAACAAACGATTTGAGCACCTTTTTGGGCCGCTTCGCGGATACCGCTCATGGCTTTCTGAACATTGGCCTCGACATCCGCCGAGCAACTCATCTGCACTAAACCGATATTGACGTTTTTGGACATGACGCAAAAATAGTGGGTTCTGGACGGATAGACCCTATCCTTAACAAAAAGGTTATTGGGCGGGTTTGGGTAGCGGGTAGAGATGTCATCTTTTCAGAGACAATGGGAAGAAAGATGACATCTCTGCGCTCAAAGTTCTTGAGTTTGTCGCTTGCGGTTTGTAGTTTGTATGCGCAACCTGAAACCAGGCATGACAACCTCAATCGCAAAAACGACAAATCACAAACAAGCATGGCCTCCCGTAGAAATTTCCTGCATACGACAGTTCTCACCGGCGCGGCCGCAACGCTCGCACCCGATGTTCTCTGGGCCACCGCGCCATCCGCCAAAGACCGGCTTGGCGTTGCGCTCGTGGGCTTAGGCTATTACAGCACCGATTTGCTGGCCCCGGCCCTTCAAAAAACGAAAAACTGTTACCTCGCCGGTATCGTGACGGGTACGCCCGAAAAGGCCGAAAAATGGAAAAAGCAGTACAATATTCCCGATAAGAATATCTATTCGTACAAAACCTTCGATCAGATTGCCAACAACCCCGACATTGACGTGGTGTACGTGGTGCTGCCACCGTCGATGCATGAAGAGTATGTTGTTCGGGCGGCTAAAGCGGGCAAGCACGTGTGGGTTGAAAAACCGATGGCCGTTACCGCGAAGGAATGCCAGAACATGATCGATGCCTGCGCCAAAAATAAGGTGTCGCTGTCGGTGGGGTACCGGCTTCACCACGAACCCAATACGCAGGAATATGTGAAGGTGCTGCGCGAAGGGAAAATCGGTAAAATTCAGATGGTTAGCTGCTCGGCCGGGTATTACGACGGGCGAACGGATCACTGGAAACAGAAGAAAGAAATGGGCGGGGGCGTCATGTACGACATGGGCGTGTATGTGTTGCAGGGGGCGCGGCTGGCAACGGGCGAGGAACCCATTGCCGTAACGGCCCAGCAGTACACATCCCGGCCCAATGTCTACAAAAACGGCCTCGACGAAACCACGATGGCGCAGCTCATTTTTCCGAGCGGGGCGCGGGCGGCTGTTCAGACCAGTTACGGCATGAACATGAATTTTCTGGACGTGACGGGCAGCAAAGGCACCCTCCGCATGGAACCGTATTCGGCCTATAACGGGCAAAAGGGGAGTTACAGCGGTGGTGGAAAAATTGAGCATACGTACGAAGTGCCCTGGCAGCAAACAAAGCAGATGGACGACGATGCCGACGCGATCATAAACAAAAAACCAGTGCTCGCGCCGGGCGAAGAAGGACTGCGCGACATCAAAATTGTGGAAGCGATCTACGAAGCTGCGCGAACGGGTCGGGAAGTGAAAATTAGCTAAAAAATTTTATGCGTTAACTAAATTGCTTCTGGTGCGTAAACAGGCTGTTCTGTAATGGGTTAGTCGATTAGCTATTTTAGTTATACGATAATGCTGTTTTTGTTGTGGCATATAAAGTCGGGCGACTCATTTGGTGAGTCGCCCGACTTTTGTTTACTTCGCCTGTCAACCCCATCTGCTTATGCAACCCGCCGATTTTACCCGACTCCCCGCCGACCAGCAACTCGATACGTTATACTTCACGGGCGACATTCTCGCCAACCGCTACGAGGGCGAAAACATTTTCCTGCTCTACAACCTCCGCGATTTCTACGTCGAACTGCGCTACGACGCCTACAACAACCAACTGCATCAGGTCACGGCTTTCCGCGACACAAGCAAATTAGAGCCGTATTTGCCTTATTTGGCGTAAGCTATTAAACGCTACATGTTTACTGACTCATACACTAACCGGTTTTTTGATGAGTCTTCCACAAGCTGACGTACAGGTCGGCCCGTGTTCACCGAAACTTGCTTACATTACTCATTCTCATTTCATTTCCCCATCACGAATACCCCAAAAGTCTGGCGGTATGCAAATTGTTGCGATCAGATCACCAAACTACACTTTTGAATCTTCTGTCTATGGGGATAATACGTACCTCCGAAATGTGTTTCCTGTTGCGAGACCCTGCCCACGTAGAACAAATAGAATTATCACAGTGAAAGGTAGTAGTCTTTGATTTTAGTTGCCATCAACTTTCGTCTCATGGTTAAAAAAGTGCTGTAATCATCAACACTCATTTGCATTATTTCTGCTGGCACACATGTCCTGATTCTTCCGCCGTTGCGCGGAGCCGCCATGCCACCGCACGGCTCGAAGCGAAAGTCCTGTATAAATAAGGGTGGCTTTCGGGTAGCCAATCTATGCAATCAATTCTTTATTTTGCCAGTGCTAAAAGGCAACCTTGTTTTGATTGGTATCTATGCTTGATCTATTCCCTTATTACTTAGTGCTCATTGTGGCCATCGTGTTACTGATCTTGCTGGCCAACAAGATTAAAGTGGCTTACCCCATTTTATTGGTGCTGGCGGGTTTAGCCATTAGCTTCATACCCAGCCTGCCAACCATCCAGATTGATCCTGAGCTTATTTTTGTCATCTTCCTGCCCCCGCTATTGTACGAGGCCGCCTGGGCCATTTCCTGGAAAGAGTTGTGGAAATGGAGACGCATCGTCGGCAGCTTTGCTTTTCTGATTGTTTTCCTGACCTCGCTGGCGGTAGCCTGGGTTTCCAGCAAGTTTATTCCCGGCTTTACGCTCGCGCTGGGGTTTCTGTTAGGCGGCATCGTTTCGCCACCCGATGCGGTGAGTGCCGGGGCTATCCTGAAATTTGTTAAGGTGCCTAAACGCATGGAGTCCATTCTGGCGGGAGAAAGCCTGCTCAACGATGCATCCAGCCTGATCATCTTTCGGTTTGCGCTGATCGCGGTTAGTACGGGCCGGTTTGTGCTGGCTGATGCGGGCCTTAGTTTTAGCTGGATGGTGTTGGGTGGGGTGAGTATTGGGGTAGTCATTGCCGTTATTTTCTTCAAACTGCACACGTTACTGCCGGGCGATACGAATACGGATCTGGTGCTAACCCTCGTCGCTCCGTACAGCATGTACATCGTTGCCGAGTCGGTGCATAGTTCAGGCGTGTTGAGTGTGGTGAGCGGGGGGTTATTCTTAGCCCAGCGGGGGCATCTGTTTTTAAGCGCGACCAGCCGTTTGCGGGCGGTCAACGTGTGGGAATCGGTCAGCTTTATTCTGAATGGACTGGTGTTCATGCTCATCGGGTTAGATCTCCCCCAAATCACCGCTGATTTGGATGGTGTAAGCCTGCTTACGGCCATCGGGTACGGCTTACTCATTACAATGGTGCTGATCGTCAGTCGATTACTATCGGCCTATGGAGCCATCGTCGTGACGATGGTGGCCCGCAACTTCATCACCGTAGCCGACGCCCGTTATCCGGGTACCAAAGGCCCTTTTCTGTTAGGCTGGGCGGGTATGCGAGGGGTAGTTTCCCTGGCTGCCGCCCTGTCGATTCCTGTCCAGCTCAGTAACGGCGTGGCGTTTCCCCAACGCAATCTGATCCTGTTCATCACCTTTATTGTGATCTTATCGACATTGGTGCTACAGGGGTTGACGCTTCCTTATCTGATTCGCAAATTTAATTTGCCCGATAGGGATCACCAGTTGACCCAGGAGGAGGACTATCATCAGATGTACCGAAAGCTGGCGCAGGATAGCCTGACTTATCTTCAAACCCAGTATGCCATTCAGGTGAATGAGCATCCGGCTTTTCAGCAGTTAATCAGAAAGTGGGAAGACAGTAATCAGTTACTGGACGATGAACGGCAAACCTCCGATCATAAACAGATCTATCGGCAACTGCTCGATCAACAGCGGCAGTGGCTGCGGGAGTGGAACAAAGACCCGGCAACGAACGAGGAAGTTGTTCGCAGGCATTTACTGCGATTGGATTTGGAAGAAGAACGGATTAATTTCCTGTAGCGTAGGGGTTACGATAATGACTGGTTAAAATCGCCCCTGCAACAGGTACGTATCGGTCAGCGCATACAGCAGGGAAAAGAAACTGAAATCACTTTTATTGGTGTCGATTCGCTTTTCTAACCGTAGCACCGGACTTCCGTCCGGGATATTAAGCTGCTTCGCTATGGTGCTGTCGGCAGCAAGGGCCTGGATTTTCTGTTCGCCACCGGTTACAACCAACCCGTACTTACCTCTTAATAAATCGAAGAAAGAGCGGTTTTCCAGCCGCTGACGCGGAAAATTGGGCAGATACCGGTTGGGCAGTACCAGCTTCTCGTAAAAAACCGGAACGTGGTTGACGGATCGCAGCCGTTCAAAATAGTAATACATTTTTTCCGGGTCACCCTCCGATGGCAAAAACAACAACTCGCCGGGAAACGACCGCAAATACGGTTTGGTCAGAATCGTTGTCGTGATGAACTCTACGCCCGGATCAGCTATGGTTGAGAACTTGTCATCAGCGAGTATCGAATGCGTTTTAATGGAGGTTACGCCCAGCCCAATCGGTAACGATTGCACCACGCTGCCCTTACCCTGATGTTTTCGGATATAGCCCTCCTGCACCAGCAAAGACAGGGCCTGCCGGACAGTCGGCTGCGTTAGCCGGTACTGATTCTGAAGCACTTTTTCGGAGGGCAGCAGGTCACCCGCCTTGAAAACACCTTTGGCGATGTCCTGCCGAAGAATCTCGTACAGGTGCTGGTACTGAGGAATACGGGTTAGCTGATCGCTCATACACGAGGGTCAAATTACAGGCACAAATATATGGGATCATAAATGCCTGCCCGTCATTATAGAAGCACAAGCCGCTTTATTTATTCAGGCTGTTGACAGTCAATAAGTTTACTAAACGACACGGAACTTATTATAATAAGTTATTTGAATTTTGACAGGGCTTTTCTACCTTTGAATCACTAAACCCTTTCGTAAACCACCGAATGGAGAAGTCCTGGTTATCGGGAAAAAAAATCGTCATTATTGGGGGTACCACCGGCCTGGGACTCTCAGCCGCAAAAGCCTTTGTTGAGGAAGGGGCCTCGTTGATCGTCGTGGGCCGCGATGCCGACAAGGGCCAGATGGCCGAAGGGCAATTGAAAGGCCGTGCTATCGCCATCGCGGGCGACGCCGTTGACCCCCAAACGGCAATCACCGCCATTGCTCGTTGCCAGCAGGCGTTTGGGGGTTTCGACGGCCTCTACCATGTTGCCGGTGGCAGCGGCCGCCGGTTTGGCGACGGGCCGCTTCACGAATTGAGTCTCGACGGCTGGACCTATACATTCCAACTGAACCTGACCTCGCTGATGCTGTCGAATCAGGCGGCTGTGCGGGCGTTTCTGGCGCAGGGAACCAGCGGCACAATTTTGAATATGGGGTCGGTGCTGGGCTATTCACCATCACCCGTTTACTTTGCCACTCATGCGTACGCAGCCACCAAGTCGGCCACCATTGGCTTCACCAAATCCATTGCCGCTTACTACGCCAAAAACGACATCCGCATCAATGTACTCGCGCCCGCTCTGGTCGAAACGCCAATGGCCAAACGGGCTGCCGAAGACGATGCAATTCAGGCATTTATTAAAACCAAACAGCCGCTGGCGGGCGGGCGCATCGGACAACCCGACGATCTGGACGGGGCCGCTGTCTATTTCATGTCCGACTTTTCCCGGTTCACCACCGGACAGATTCTGTCGGTCGATGGCGGCTGGAACGTCAGCGAAGGGCAGCTTTAGTTACTGGTTGATTGGTTAATTGGTCATTGGTTAATTGGTTAATTGGTCATTGGTTGATTGGTTAATTGGTTAATTAGTCATTGGCACTACCAAGTTTTCTTATAAAAACTTAAACGTTTATTAATCAGATAATTATGATTTAGTGGTGTGGTGTCGGTTTTGAGAAACCGACACCACACCAATGCACTTCTGCTGGTATTGCTGCATTTTTATAAGAAAACCCTGTTGGCACCACTAAGTCAATAATCAACCAATTAACCAATAATCAATCAACCAATAACCAATAACCAATCAACCAAATTGAATCAGGCAATCGGTATAGATTTAGGCGGAACGCGCATCAAAGGCGTCCTGATCGACACGGCCACGGGGGTCGTGCTGCATCAGTTAATCAGTCCCACCGACGATAGCGAAAGCCATCCCTGGAAAAAAGCAGTGCTGGATACCGTTCAGGCACTCAAAAAGGAGATGTCCGGGCCGATTCAGGGCGTGGGACTGTCTGCACCAGGACTCCCTACACCCGATAATAGAGCCATTGGCTGTATGCCCGGCCGTTTGCAGGGCTTAGAGGGTTTCGACTGGTCCGGTTACTTAGGCGAGCCGGTGCGGGTGCTCAACGATGCCCACGCGGCCCTGATGGCCGAAGCTCGGTTTGGTGCCTTACGCGGAGTGCAGCACGGCCTGCTGCTCACGTTAGGTACGGGCGTGGGGGGCGGGCTGCTGATGAACGGGCAACTGTACCAGGGCTTTTATCAGATGGCCGGTCACTTAGGTCATATCACGGTAGACGCTGATAGTCTCCAACGCGATGTGACCAATGTACCCGGTAGTCTCGAAGAGGCCATCGGGAATGTATCGGTGGGTAGGCGGTCGTTTGGCCGCTACCAGACTACCCACGAATTAGTCGACGGTTACCGGCAGGGTGAACCCCTGGCTACGCTGGTCTGGCTAACGTCGATACGGCATCTGGCCGTTGCGCTGGCATCATTAGCCAATGCATTTTCGCCGGAGGTTATCGTGCTTGGGGGCGGCATTATGCAGGCCGACCGTTCGCTGCTGGACCCGCTGCATACTTTTTTTGAATTATATGAATGGCGACCCGCCGGTAAAAAAAATACCATCCACAAAGCACACTTTGCCGACTGGGCCGGGGCCATCGGTGCCGCAGCCTTTCTGAACGGATAAAAATCAGTTAATCATGAACCTGACAACCGAGTACATTCAAAAATCAAGAGCCATCCTGACCGCCATCGAAGCGCAGTCGGAGGCCATCCACCAGGCGGCTCAGTGGTTCAGCCAGACGATTCTGGCCGGGCGTATGGTGCATCTGTTCGGTAGTGGCCACAGCCGCATCATGGTCGAGGAGATGTGGCCCCGCTACGGCTCCTTTCCCGGTTTCAACCCCATCGTTGAACTGTCACTTACGTTCCACAACTTGGTAGTGGGAGCCAACGGCCAACGGCAGGCCATGTTTCTGGAGAACGTACCCGGTCTTGCCGGGCGGATTCTGCGCAACTTCGACCTCTCGGAGCAGGACTCTGCCCTGATTATTTCGTCCAGCGGCTGTAACGTGGTGCCCATCGAGATGGCCGAATTATTTCAGCAGCAGGGTATCCGGGTCGTCGCCCTCATCACGACCCAACACGCCGAAAAAAGCACGAGCAAGCGGGCCGACGGCAAAAAGCTGAGCGACTTTGCTGACCTGATTTTAGACACGGGTGCCCCCGCAGGCGATGCCATGGTGACGGTGCCGGGTCTGGAAACGCCCGTGGCACCGGGTTCGACGGTGGGTGGCGCGGTGCTGATTAACTGCATCAAAGCGGAGGTTGCCCGCTTGCTGACGGAAGCTGGTCAACCGCCAAAAGTCTTATCGGCGGCCAACGTAGTCGGTGCCGAACGGGCCGTTTCGCTGTTCGAGAGTGCCTACGATGAACACGCCCACCGGCTGGCCAAACTTTACCAGCAGGTCGGCATACCGTCCTACGTCAGTGAGCAGACGAACCCGCTTAGTCCCGCTAACCCATAATGAACTGTCATGAATTTTTAGTTGGCATCTGATATGGCTACATTCATCAAGACAACGCAGGTGCCGCTGCTGGCCGAAACCGATATTTTAGTGATCGGGGCGGGGTCGGCGGGTTGCGTGGCGGCCCTGTCGGCAGCCGGGCAAAAGGCGAACGTTTCGGTGATGCTGGTCGAACGCTACGGCTTTCCGGGCGGCACCTCGACCCAGATGCTCGATACGTTCTACGGCTTCTTTACACCGGGGGCTACGCCAAAAAAAATAGTGGGCGGCTGGCCCGACCGCATCGTTAACGAACTCGATAAAGCAGGTGCTATTTTCCTGCGCCCCAACACCTACGGAGCCGGAACGGGCGTCAACTACAACCCCGAACGGCTGAAACTCGTTTGGGATCAGTTGATTCAGGCGCAGGGTATCCGGTATTTGCTGCACACAACCCTCATCGAGGTGGCAACGGAGGGCGACCGGCACGCCTGTGTTTTCTGGAATAAAGGGGGCTTAGGCAAGGTGCTGGCCCGCCGGGTCATCGACGCGTCGGGCGATGCCGACTTCTGCCATCTGGCCGGTTTCGCCAGTGAGATTGCCGGTGAACGCGAACCCGCCCAAAGCCTGACGACAACCTTTCGGATGAGTAACGTCGAACTGGACGAGTATGAACGGGCAGGCGGCAAAAAAATGCTCGGTCAGAAAATGGCCCGGTCCGTCGACAGTGGGCAGCATCCCCTGCCGCGCCGGGAAGGATCGGCCCATGAAATGAACGCGGCCAAATGCATTTCGACCGTTGCCGTTAAAGTGGCTGGTTTATCGGCCCTGAACGCTGCCGAGTTAACCTTGGCCGAAATCGAAGGACGTCGGCAGGCGTTTATTTACGAAGCCTTTTTTCGGGCTGAAGTGCCTGGTTATCAGAACGCCAATATCATTGGGCTGTCGCACCAGATTGGGGTACGCGAAACCCGGCGCGTCTATGGCGAACACCGGCTGACGAAAGAAGACTGTATGGCCGGGCTGCTGCCCGATGACCGTATTTTTCTGTGCGGTGCGCCCATTGAAGACCATCGGCACGACCAGAACGGGGCCGAAGAAACCTACTGGGAGTACATTCCGGGGGCGGGCGTATATGGCGTTCCTTATGGCACCATCGTGCCCAAAGGCAGCCAAACCGTTTGGGTGGCGGGCCGGTGTTTCTCGGCCACCCACGATGCCCACGCGTCGTGCCGGTCGATGGCGCAAACCATGTCGATGGGGCAGGCCGCCGGGCTGGCGGCTGTTCAGTCCTTGCAACACGATGAAGCGGCTAACGAATTGACTGTGAAGCAACTTCAGCAAGATTTATCGGAACTGGGTGCCGTGCTGGACATTCCCGATGTAGTCGCCGATACGTCGCGCTATGGCTGGCGGGCGAACGTCGCTGTCCCGGCTTCGACAGGGAACGGCAACCCGGTAAACACGTAAACTGCCTATGAACGCGCCTTTCGTCAGAACCGTATTGGGAGATATGCCGGCATCGCAGCTTGGGCTTACGTATGCGCATGAACACCTGATTATCGAGGAGAGCTTTCCGACGCAGGCCAACCCGGATTTTTTGCTGAATGATGTCGATAAAGTCTCGGACGAACTGACGCGCGTCTATGCAGTCGGCGGCCGGACGATGGTCGATACCATGCCCGCCAATGCTGGCCGGAATGTGCTGAAATTAGCCGAAGTGTCGCGTCGGACGGGGATTCAGATCATTGCGCCGACGGGCATTCATCTGGAAATCTATTACCCCAAAACGCACTGGCGGTATCAATATTCCGAAGACCAGTTGACGCGCCTGTTCATTGCCGATGTAGCCGAAGGCATTGACCGCTACGATTACAACGGACCCGTTATTGACCGTACCGAACACAAAGCCGGGCTGGTCAAGCTGGCAACCGGCGACGAACGGTTTACCCCGCATCAGGAGATGATTTTTCGGGCGGTGGTCAACACCCACCGCGAAACGGGTGTTCCGATTCTGACCCATACCAACGCCGGACAACATGCGCTGGCGCAGGCCGAACGATTCGCTCAACTCGGGGCTGATCTTCGGCATGTCGTTATCTCACACGTTGACCGCTGCCCCGATATCGACTACCACCGGGCGCTGCTGCAAACCGGCGTTCGGGTTGAGTTCGACAGTGCGTTTCGCTGGAAGACGGGCGAGGAAAATCAGACGTACCGGCTGCTGGAGGCCCTGCTGCCCCATTTTCCAACGCAAATCACGGCGGGCATGGATGCAGCCCGCAGCACCTACTGGCAATCGTACGGTGGCTCGCCGGGTCTGACGTATCTGCTCACGACCTTCCGCGACGAGCTTGACCGCCGGGGCCTGGCTGACTACTGGAACCGGCTGATGATCGAGAATCCGGCGAATCTGTATGCGTTTAACAAACGAAGCTGACCAACCCAAAACCAACTTGCCAGACAGCGAATTACCAGGCCGATACCTGTTGAACCAAGCCATTTATTCGTTTAGACAATTATACGCTACTCCCTGAAATACGATGAATCTGACCGGAAAAGCAACTGACCAAAACAGCTACGACGCGATAGTGATTGGCTCAGGCATCAGTGGCGGCTGGGCTGCCAAAGAGTTAACGCAGAAAGGTTTACGAACGCTCGTGCTCGAACGGGGGCGTCCCGTTGAGCACGTTACCGATTACCCGACGACGATGTCCAGCCCCTGGGAAATGACCCACCGGGGCCGCTACCCGCTCGATGTGCTGGCCCAAAGCCCGACACAGGGTAAAGTCGGGTATGCATTCAATGAATATTCCGGCCATTTCTTCGTTCGTGATGTTGACCATCCGTATCAGCAAACCCGGCCGTTCGATTGGATTCGCGGGTATCAGGTGGGAGGGAAGTCGCTGACGTGGGCACGGTGGACGCAACGCTGGGCACCGTTTAATTTCGAGGATAACCTGAAAGACGGTCACGGCGTTGACTGGCCCATTCGCTACCCGGACATTGCTCCCTGGTACAGCTACGTAGAGAAGTTTGCGGGTATTTCGGGGAATAAAGACGGCCTGTCGACGCTGCCGGATGGTGAGTTTCTGCCCCCGTTCGAGATGAACTGCATTGAAAAAAGCGTGCGTGATGTCTGGAAAAAGGAATTTGCCGACCGCCACCTGATTATCAGCCGAACGGCCAACCTGAGCAAGGCACAACCCCACCATCTGGCGTTAGGCCGCGCCGACTGTCAATCCCGAAACTGGTGCGCCAGGGGGTGTTTGTATGGGGCCTACTTCAGCAGTAACTCGGCTACCCTCCCCGCAGCGGCCAAAACCGGTAAGCTGACCGTTCGCCCGTTTTCGGTCGTCCATTCGATTATCTACGATGAGAAAGCGAATCGGGCTACCGGCGTTCGGGTGATCGACACCAACACGAAAGCCATGACGGAGTACTACGCGCGGATCATTTTCGTGAACGCAGCCACCCTGAACTCCACGCTTATTCTGCTCAATTCAACGTCAAACCGCTTTCCAACTGGTCTGGGCAATGACAGCGGGGCACTGGGACATTACCTGATGGACCATAATTACCGGGGCCGCGTGAGTGGCGTTTACGAGAAAACCGACCTGAACGACCGCTATTACTACGGCCGTCGGCCAACCGGCACGTATGTTCCCCGCTTCCGCAATGTACTCAATGACAAACAATCCGACTTCGTACGCGGCTACGCCTATGCCTGCGGGGGCGATCGGGCAGGCTGGGGACGGGGCAGCGGCACGGACGGATTCGGAGCCGATTTTAAGGAACGGCTGACGCAGCCCGGCGGGTGGTCGTTCAGCATGACGGCGATGGGCGAGATGCTGCCTCGTCACGAGAACTATGTAACGCTCAATTCCGCTGCCAAAGACCAGTGGGGAATGCCGACACTCGATATCAACTGCGGCTGGAGCGACAATGAGGACAAAATGACGCAGGACGCCATCGAGCAGGCCAAAACGATGATGGAAGCCGCCGGGTTGCGCGTCACGGCTGCGTTCGATAACCACCAAAATCCGGGTCTGGCTATCCACGAGATGGGTACCGCCCGCATGGGTACTGATCCTAAAACGTCGGTGTTAAACAAATGGAATCAGGTTCACGGGGCGAAAAACGTATTCGTGACCGACGGGTCCTGCATGACCTCGTCGGCTTGCCAGAATCCGTCCTTAACGTACATGGCCCTCACCGCCCGGGCAGTCGATTACGCCGTGAAGGCCTCGAAGCGGGGAGACTTATAAAGCAGGTTTTTTACTGAGGGTCGTAGTTTTCGGATAGCCGTGCCACGGTTCAGAACCGTGGCACGGCTATCCGAAAATGGACGTCACACTCAAAGGGCGGGGCCGTAAAGAGAAAGTACAATTGGGCGTCTTTACGGTGGATCAGGGCAAGATCGTTGCTGAACAGTTCTTCTATGATGATTTTAACTAAGGCAGGACTTTCGCTCATACCCGGTACCGGTATGGATGTGCCGGGTACAACCTGTTCGATTGTCTTTGGAAACAGACAGGTAAAACGGGGCGGTACTTAACTTTTCTGTTGAGATAGCCCCCAACTGATGACACCCTGCAATCTATCCCGTCGCACGTTTCTGATGGCCTCCCTGAGCCTTGCCGCCAGCCGCCCGGGCCGCTCAGCCCAGCCCGAACCGCTCACCGTTGGCCAGGTCATTGACCGCATTAAAACCAATGTGGGCATTCCCTGGCGAGAGCAAACCGTCGATAATCTAATCGCCGGTACGCCACAGATGCCCGTCAAAGGAATCGCGTCGACGATGATGGCCACGCTCGATGTGCTCAGGCAAGCAGCCGCCAAAGGCCACAATCTGGTCATCACCCACGAGCCAACCTATTACTCCCATCAGGATCGAATCGAGCCTATCGAGCAGGACTCCCTTTATCAGCTCAAACGCGGGTTTATCCGGCAGCAGGGTATGGCCGTCTTTCATTTCCACGATCACTGGCACGCCCGCCGACCCGACGGCATTGCCACGGGTATGATTCGGGCGTTGGGCTGGGAGAAAAACAACGATCCCCAAAACCCACGCCTGTTCACTTTTCCCGAAACATCGCTGGCCCGGTTCGCGCAGGGGATGGCCGCTAAACTGAACATCCGAACCATGCGGGTCGTGGGTGATCCGAACCTATCCGTTCGGCGGGTGATGGCCAGTTGGGGCAATGTCAGCCTGATGCCGGGCGTTCCTTATCTGGCCCAGGCCGATGTGCTGGTGGTAGGAGAGACCCACGAATGGGAATTAATGGAGTATGTGCAGGACGCCATTGCGTCGGGTCAAAAGAAAGCCCTGATTATGCTGGGCCATGTGGTGTCTGAGCAGGCGGGTATGAAGTACTGTGCGGAGTGGCTAAAAGGGTTCATTCCGGAAGTGCCGGTTGAGTTCATTGCCGCAGGCGAACCCTACTGGCGACCCGATCAGGCGGCTAAATGAGTGGCGATGAACCCACCGGGCACCATATGGAACAGGGGGCTACCCGAAAAATCATTCACATCGACATGGATGCCTTTTACGCATCGGTCGAGCAGCGGGATAACCCCGAACTGCGCGGAAAGCCCATCGCCGTTGGCGGTTCCCGGCAGCGGGGCGTTGTAGCCGCAGCCAGCTACGAAGCCCGCCAGTTTGGCGTACGCTCGGCCATGGCGTCGTCCATCGCCCTGCGGCTGTGCCCCCAACTGCTCTTTGTTAAACCGCGCTTTGAGGTGTACAAAGCCGTTTCAAGCCAGATACGCGCCATATTCGCCTGCTACACGCCCCTGATCGAACCGCTTTCGCTGGATGAAGCCTACCTCGATGTAACGGATCACTTGCCCCCTCAAACGTCGGCAACCGAAATTGCCCGGGCCATTAAAGACCAGATCAACCGGGAAACGGGCCTGACGGCTTCGGCGGGGGTGTCGTACAACAAGTTTCTGGCGAAGCTGGCGTCCGACTACCGCAAACCGGACGGCTTGTTTGTTATTAAACCGCATCAGGGACCGGCCTTTGTGGACCAACTCCGGGTTGGGCAGTTTCACGGCATCGGTGGGGTAACGGCCCGGAAGATGAACGGGCTGGGCATCTTCACCGGCGAGGACCTGCGGGGCCGGAGCGAAGCGTTTCTAACGAAGCAGTTCGGCAAGGTGGGCCGCTATTACTATGGCATTGCGCGGGCCATCGACGAGCGGCCCGTTACGCCCAACCGGGTTCGCAAATCGGTTGGATCGGAAACGACGTTCGAGCAGGATTTGCAGGAACATTCGGCCCTGATCGAGTCGCTGAATCCGCTCATCGACAGCGTATGGGCCTATTGTGAACGGACGGGTGTGGAAGGCAAAACCGTTACGCTCAAAGTAAAATACGCAGATTTCTCGCAGATTACCCGCAGCCGCAGCGTAGCCAGCAGTCTGGCCGACAAAGCCCTGCTGACGCGCATCGCGCTGGAGTTACTCGACGCGCTGCTGCCGCTGGCTCAGGGCGTTCGGCTGCTGGGCGTTTCGCTCTCGAATCTTCAGCAAAAAGAGCGTCCTGCCGATGGGCAGCTACGGCTGGATTTGTAAGGGGCTGGAATTGATTGACCACAGAGACACAGAGAACACGGAGTAGTCATTCAATTATGCTTATACGTAGCGTGGTGCTTCAGCCCGCGTAGCCGCAGGCTAAGTTGTTGCTGAATATTTTTAGCGCGGGGCATATTAGCCTGCGGCTACGCGGGCTAATATGCCCCGCGCTACGAAAATCATCATTTTTTGATTCATTAATCTAAGTTTCACTAAATTCTCTTTTCTTTTCTGTGACCTATTCTGACTTTGAAACCCGCTGGAAGCCATCAGGCGGTGCCGAGCGGGCCAACTACGTATCTTTTCTGCAGGACCTGTGCGACCTCATTGGCGTTGCCCGGCCTGACCCAACCACCGAAAACCCCGCCCACGATGCCTATGTCTACGAACGGGCCGTGCAATTTTCGGACGGCACCAAAACCAGCACCGGCCGTATCGACCTCTACAAACGCGGCTGCTTTGTGCTCGAAACCAAACAGGGCAGCGACATCGCACCGGCGCACCGTCCCGATCAGCAAAAAAAAGCTGAACGCCGTGCGACGGACCGTGCCGAATTAGGCCTGCCAGCCGAAAAACGCCGAACGGGCCATGCCGTGCGCGGTACGGCCAAATGGGGGCAGATGATGGAAGCCGCCCGGCAACAGGCCCTGAACTACGTTCGTGCGCTACCGGCTCAGGAAACCCGCCCGCTGTTTGTGCTGGTGGCCGATGTGGGGTACTGCATCGACGTGTACAGCAATTTTGCCGGGGTGGGCGATTCGTTCGTACCGTTTCCCGATCAAACCCACTACCGGCTACCCCTGGCGAAACTGGCCGATGAGGAAACGCGGACCCTGCTGCGGCTCATTTTTACCGAGCCGCGCGAACTCGACCCCAGCCGCCGGGCGGCCCGCGTAACCCGCGAACTGGCCGGGTATCTGGCGGGGGTTTCGGCGCAGTTGGAACGCCCGAACGCGGGCCGCGCAGGCCACGCGCCCGATCTGGTCGCTCAGTTTCTGATGCGGTGTCTGTTTACCATGTTTTCGGAGGATGTGGGTTTGATCCCCAAAGAATCGTTTACCGGCATGTTGCGGCAGTATGCCCGGCCCGATCTGCTCCAATACCTGCCCGACGCCCTGCAAAGTCTTTGGCACACCATGGATACGGGTGGTTTTTCGCCCGATTTGAAGGCCCGCCTGCGCCGGTTCAACGGTAAACTTTTTCACGATGCCAGAGCCTTGCCGCTCACGGCGGATCAGATGACCTTGCTGCTCAAAGCGGCTGAAGCCGATTGGCGGGATGTGGAACCCGCCATTTTTGGAACGCTGCTCGAACGCGCCCTCGACCCGCGCGAACGCCACAGCCTCGGTGCCCACTACACCCCGCGCCGGTATGTGGAGCGGCTGGTGTTGCCAACGGTCATTGAGCCGCTGCGCCGGGAGTGGACCAACGCGCAGGCTGCTGCGGCCCGGCAATTAGACGAAGACAAACCCAAAGAAGCCCGCGCCGAACTGATCCGGTTTCTGACCCGGTTAACCAAAATCCGAATTCTGGACCCGGCCTGTGGTTCGGGTAATTTTCTGTACGTTACGCTGGAACACCTGAAACGACTGGAGGGGGAGGTCGTTGCGGCCATCAACTCCTACGGCCAAACGGGTTTGCTTAACCTGACCGGAGGCACCACCGTTTCGCCCCGGCAGTTGCTCGGGCTGGAACTGAACCCGCGTGCGGCTGCTATTGCCGACGTGGTACTGAAAATTGGCTACCTGCAATGGCACCTTCGCACCCAGGGCGAAAGCGAATTACGCGAACCGCTTCTGGACGAATACGAAAATATCCATCAGCAGGACGCGGTATTGCAACACGGCCCGCCCATTCCCCGACTCGATGCCAGCGGCCAGCCCGTTACACGGTGGGATGGCGTAACGACCAAAACGCACCCCGCAACGGGCCAGCAAGTGCCCGACGAAACCGCCCGCACTGCCGTTTTCGATTACCCCAATCCGAAACCCGCCGAATGGCCGCAAGCCGATTTTATCATTGGTAATCCGCCATTTGTGGGAATGAAAAGAATGCGTTTAGCATTGGGCGATGGCTACGCTGAAGCTTTGCGCAAAGCTTACAAAGACAAGGTTGCTGATTCTGCTGACCTTGTGATGTATTGGTGGTACAACGCAGCCAAATTGTTACAGTTAAATGAGATTGAACGATTTGGCTTTATTACGACCAATTCTATTACAATGATCTTTAACCGTCGTGTGATAGAAGATTTCTTAAGCCATAAGAGTGAACCTATTTTCTTAACGTTTGCTATTCCAGATCATCCGTGGGTGGATGGGGCTGAAGGAGCTGCTGTTCGTATTGCGATGACAGTAGCAGAGAACAAACCGTCTTCACAGTCAGTAGTACACCGGTGATAGACCGGTGTACTACTGACTGTGAAGACGGAAACTTCATTAATTGGTGAAGATGCCGCTGAGGTTACATTTTCTGAACAAATAGGCGAAATAAATGCTGACCTTTCATTAGGGGCCGACGTTACCAGCGCGAAACTTTTACAATCCAATAGCAACCTATGCTATTTGGGAGTGAAATTTTATGGACAAGGTTTCATTTTAACGTCTGAAAAAGCAAGTGCGCTTAAACAAACGAGCAGTCAGAAACTCATTAAGCCGTTCGTAAGCGGTCAAGACCTTGCCAAATCATTACGTGGTTTATTCGTTATAGACACTGATGAACTGGAACTTAATGAAGTAACACAATTATATCCTGATGCACTTCATCATCTATTCTTGCATGTTAAACCGGAAAGGGACTTTAACCCTCGTGAAGCTAAACGCCTACGCTGGTGGCGTTTTGGAGAAAATCAGCCCAGTATGAGAAAAGCAGTTAAAGGATTAAGTCGTTATATTGTAACAAGTGAAACTGCTAAATATAGATTGTTTCAATTCATTCCTGGTGATTGGGTTGCTGAAGGCAAAGCGATTGTCATTGCTTCTGATGATTATTATTTCTTCGGTATTTTGTCGAGTTCTATTCATGAAAAATGGTCTCTTGCAACAGGTGGATTACTGGGTCCTACTCCTGTTTATAATAAAACCCGCTGCTTCGACCCGTTTCCTTTTCCTGATGCATCGCCCGCGCAACAGGCCCGCATTCGGGCGTTGGCCGAGCAGTTGGACGCCCACCGCAAACGCCAGCAGGCAGCACACGCCACGCTGACCCTCACCGATTTATACAACGTGGTGGAGAAACTGAAAAAGGGGGAGCCGTTGACCGCCAAAGACCAGACTATCAATCAGCAGGGGCTGGCGTCGGTGGTGCTCAGTCTGCATCAGCAACTCGATACCGCCGTTGCCGATGCTTACGGCTGGCCAAACGATTTGCCCGAATCAGAAATCCTGATCCGGTTGGTGCGTCTGAATCACGAACGCGCAGCCGAGGAACAGGCGGGTCAAATCCGGTACCTTCGCCCCGACTACCAGCGGTCCGGTGGTCAGCAACAGGTGGGAATTGATTTAGGGCCGACAACCGTATCCGAACCGGTTACAACCGCAGCGAGTGGGCCGCAGGCGTGGCCCAAAGAACTGTCCGGGCAGATGCAGGCAATTCGTACGGTTGTGCAGCAGGCCGGTCAACCGCTTGGTGCTGCCCAGATTGCGGGTCAGTTTACGCGCCTGAGAGTTGATAAACTACAACCCCTGCTGGATACGCTCACCGCGCTGGCGTTGATTCGACTGACGCCGGAAAATACGTATGCTTCCTGATGCCCGAACGGGATAGTTCTCCGTACAGAAACCGCCGTAAGGTGGATGTAATCACGCAGAATTAGATGAATCTTTTTGTCATCTGGTTTGACCCCGTCGGGGTCAAACCAGATGGTGTAGTTTAATTTTGCTCTATTGTCGGG
>CAXTKE010000015.1:0-99600 GCA_964244845.1 uncultured Spirosoma sp. | reverse complement strand
TGACCCCGTCGGGGTCAAACCAGATGGTGTAGTTTAATTTTGCTCTATTGTCGGGCTGCACGTTTGACTTCGGGGGCGCGTACCCTGTTGCACAAGGCCCGGCCACGCGGAGTGAAACCCCATTTTGTCAATTAAACGAAGCCCTGAATGCCAGAGGTGATTGATTCGTTTTTGCCTTGAACAACTTACTGAACGATTGCAAATGCTCAAAGCCTAAAGCGCAGGCAATTTCACCAACCGATAAGTCCGTAGTGGAAAGTTGTTCTTTGGCTTTTTCAATCAGCTTGTCATGAATGTGTTGCTGGGCGTTCTGACCGGTCAACACCCGCAACAGATTACTTAAATACTTGGGGGAAAGATTCAGGGAGTCGGCAACGTATCCAACGGTTGGCAGGCCTCGATCTATTAAATCATCGCTGTTGAAATACGCGTGAAGCAGGGTTTCTAACCGGTCGAGTAGCTGATGGTTGGCTTTTTCCCGCGTAATGAACTGGCGATGATAAAACCGATCCGCATAATTCAGCAGACTTTCGATCTGCGAGACGATAATTTGCTTGCTAAATCGGTCAATAGTAGCACTATACTCCTGCTGAATAGCCAGAATGATATTTGTGAGGGTCGCTTCTTCTTTAGCCGAAAGAAACAAGGCTTCATGGAGCGAATAATCCCAGAAATCGTAGTGCTTGATGGTTTTGGCTAATGGCGTATTCCATAGGAAATCAGGATGGATGTTGATCACCCATCCTGATTTTTCTACGGCCTCGTCTTTATTATCCACCGCCAGGCTGAACACCTGGCCGGGCGACATAAACGACAGGATGCCTTCATTGAAATCGAACGGATGCTGCCCGTATTTGACCTTGACGTTCCGCATTCTCTTTACCGAAATCGTGTAAAAATCGAGCAACATACTGGCTGGCTCATCGCTACCCGGTGGCGGAACGGTGCCAACATCAATGACGCTCATCAGCGGATGCTGCGGGGCGGGCAACTGCCTGAAGGCATGAAATTCGCTGATCGTTTTAAACTGCCTCATACCGGCTCGCTTTCTTTTCTGATTTCCAGCACTAATTTGCCCCGCACGTGCCAGGTTTGGCTTTCTCGGTGGGCTTCGGCCACCTCTTCCAGCGGGAATACCTTACTGATAAAGACCTTCACCTTGCCGGCATCAATCAGTTCGGCCATTTCGGCTAACCATTCCTGCCGGGGTTGGTTGGCCGAGAGTTCGCCTTTAGCGTGTTTCCGGTCCAGTGCGGCCAACACGGCATCATCAAACGGCAAATCAATGTTGACGGTTACAAATAGTCCGCCGTCGGTCAATACCGTCACCGCTTTCAGTCGCTCCGCGTTATCGCGCAGGGGCGAAGCTTCAAACACCACGTCCATGTCGTGTACCAACTCGTAGACCGGCTGGTTTCGGTAATCAATTACTTCATCGGCCCCCAGTTGCTTCACATAATCCAGGTTATCGGCCGAAGCGGTTCCGATGACATACGCTCCTTTTGCTTTAGCAAACTGCACCGCTAAACTCCCGACACCTCCCGATGCACCCTGAATCAGAATGCGTTGTCCGGGCTGTAGCTTTCCGTGTTCAAAGAGGGCCGTCCAGGCCGTAAGTCCGGCCAGCGGCACTCCCGCAGCCTCGTTAAAGCTGATGCTTTTGGGTTTGAGGGCAAATTGACCCGCTTTTGCCACACAAAACTCGGCGTAACTGCCATCACCGGGAAAATTAGGCTCACCGTACACGGCATCCCCTTTTCGGAGCGTAGTTACCTCGCTGCCGACTTCCTCGACAATGCCGGCCGCATCCCAGCCTAAGGTCATGGGCAGGGTCAGATATGGCCTCAACACATCGTTGCCGCCTTCCCGAATGCTCCAGTCGGTCGGGTTTACGCCACTGGCATACACCTTGATCAAAATTTCATCCGGCGCAGGCACTGGCCGCGCTACTTCTTCAATGTTCATGACCTCCGGGCCACCGAACTGGTGAATTCTAACTGCTTTCATAACGTTAAGTAATTGACAGGACAAAGGTCATCATCCGGGCCGGAGCAGATTTAGTGAGAATGCCTTTTGTTTTAGCCAAAACAGCCGGTAGGTATGGCCTGGACCCAAACGTACGTTGTCAATCGGCTTAGTCGAACGACTGCCTGAAAGCAAGCGGGGATACATTTGAGAATTCTATGCTCATTCGACAGTTTTGAGTTTACATTAGCCCACGTGGAGCGCAAAACAACGCACCTCCAAACCTTTTTTATCCAGAACCAACGATCAGGCATTTGCGAAGGCTTGGAATTGTTGTTTGTCAAGCCCGGAACTGATGCCGAATAATGATTAAAAGTACAAGTTAACCTTTTACTGATAAGTAGAATTCCATCGAGTCCGGATGCAGTATAGTAGGGATTTTCAATGGCTTAATCTTCCATCCGACAAGCTTTTGTAAATACTTTTGTTAGGCACAGTCATTTAATTATTTTTTATGGAAAATGTTTAGATAATACAGATTAAAATCATCCGAATTAGCTATTGCAATATCAATCCAGCCGTCAGAATTTATATCTCCTACTGTTACACCATAAGTTCTTGAGGCCCTGTCCGTTAAGTTGATTTCCTCAAAAGTTTTTCCATCAAGGTTAATAAAAACGGTATTTGGTTTTAGGTAATTACCAGTAACAATATCCATAAAACCATCTTTATTAAAATCAGCTAAAGCGATACTATAGGTATCTGTATCCTTACTGCCAAAAGGTAGCGTTTCGTTGAAAGTGAAATTTTTATTTCCCAGGTATATCATGTTGGAACCATTTATATTACCTGTAACAATATCCAAATTTCCATCATTGTTCATATCGGCTATTGCAACAGAACGGGTTTCAAACGTTCCTGTACCAAAATCTTGTTTTTTTGTAAACTGTCGATTGCCTTTATTAATATAAATTTCATTAGGAACATTGTCTCTATTCGCCAGTACTAAATCGGGTAAGCCATCGCCATTTAAATCTTGTATGGCCATATCAATGGTAGAGTTCTGTTTAGTTTGTAATTTTACGCAATCAAAATTCAGTTTTCCATTATTGTAGCAAATTATATTCTGTTGACCTCTATTGGTAATAATAAAATCGATGAATCCATTATTGTCTAAGTCTCCCAATGCTACATTTCTGGCATTCGAAACTTCCGCAACTTCTGAATGATATTTAAAATTTCCTGAACCATTGTTTGTGTAGATTCTATGAGGTGCATTATCGTTTATTTCGACAATGTCTAAATCACCGTCGTTATCTAAGTCAACTAATTTAGCGGCATAGCTGGTTGAACTCAAATTATCTAATGCAATCATCGAATTAAAACCTTTGCCAGAATTGTAGAAGATATAATTTGTTTCAGGCCAATGTCGTCCATTAGCTACGACAGCATCAATCTTTCCATCATTGTTAATATCTCCCAGACTAATTGATGCACTTCTATGTTTTTCAGCACCAAAACTAAATCTTGGTTCGTCAGCACTCATGTCGTTTATCGAATGAAAACCACGCTCTTGAGCAAACGATGCCAGAGGAATTAAAAGAACATAGAAATAAATTAGATTTTTCATAATTATAAATTGTGCCTAACTTGCCAATTGCCGCATTTTAAATGCAAAATATGCACCGCACGGCAGCGGCCGACCGTCGGCGGCCCGGTTCGCATTTTGTATTGATGTATTTTTTCGAGCCTGACTTGGCGGGGCGTTCAAAATGTCGCACGGAACCCGAAATGGAAGCCTAAACCTGACCTCTGGGACGCGCTGCCTTGCAACCACTACTTGTATGGAACAGAACACCCAACGACCGCAGGTGTTGATGGCGAGGAACGAGCCTTTGCACACCTGCCCGGTTGGGTTGTCACCCGACTTCGGGACGTGCGGCCTGTCGCACAAGGCCACCCCACGCAGGGCGGAAACGTTGCCCAATGAGTAGATGCTTAACGATACCCATATGCCCGATCATACTGATTAACCTGGACTGACCCTGCCTTAAATGATGTGCTTCGATTTATGGTGACGCTACCTGTTTTAAACTCCCCACTACCTGTATATTGGGGCGTGTAAGTTATACCACTGACTGTGAGTGGAACTGTTTCAATAGGTAACTCAAATGTAGTGCCGGTGAGAGTAACTTGATAAGAACGAGTCGAATTTGAGAATTTCTCGGTAAAACTGTAGGTTCCATTCGCGTTCTTTGTTATTTGTAAAGTGCCTTTACCGGTTGCCCATACGGAGTAGTTATCAAAGACCGATTGAGTTGATACCTCTAACTGATAATAGCCCTCATAAGTTGGCGTTGGCGCAAGAGGGGCCGATGGCTGTTTGCAAGCTATTGCAAAGGCCACTAACAAAGCTAAAAGAACGTGTTTCATAGTCGAATCGCGTAAACTGGTTTTACTCAAGACTCCAAAAAGGGGCAAGGGTTGGAATCTGCCCAGACAAATTTTAGTCATCCTTACCGGGGCGTACCTTCTGTCAGACGCAACCTGCCCGCAAACACAAACTATCCGTCGAGGGGCGTACCCTGTGTCGCAGGAAACACCGAAATGGAGAACTACAACCCGTCAACCTCCGGCGTTCATTATGTCACGCGAAACTACCCTAACGGACCACCGCTGCCCTTCGGGGCGTGCTGCCTTTCAGCGGAAACTGCCCTGACGCTCAACCCCTTCGATAAACGGGTCACCCAACGCCAACGGGTGTTGATGGTGGGCGCAAGACTCACTCAAACACATGTACCTGCACCTTTACACACCCGTTTGGTTGGGCTGCGACCTTCGCGACGGGACGTGAGTCCTGTCGCAGAAGGCCCACCCGCGCGGAGCGGACAACAACGCACAGTCCGATTACAGCCCAGCGCGAAGCCAATCACTACGTACTAAAACCGCTTTTGTCAGGCCAGACTTGTCGGGGCGTTTCTGTTGTCGTAAGAAAGCTGCCTGACTGTCAAAGCCCACCAACTCAGGCGTTTGCCCTGTCAGCCGGAAGCTGGAAATGGAAGCCTAAAGTCTGCCTGTCGAGCCGTTCAACCTGTCGTAGGAGACCCGCCGAGCGCACACGGCTTATTGATTCACCCAACAGGTTATAGTACGTAATATCGCTTAATGGTAAGTGACGGATCGTCAAGTAAATACTATTAAGTGTTCATTTTCTGTGAACCACTTTTTCACAACGAGGAACAGATTACCTACTACACTGCAATCATAAGTAGCTACGTCGATTCCTGCAAGTGAAGTGTCGAAAAACCGGCTGTTGGCTGGGGTATATTTACTGAACGTAGTCTTGTCTACACTTGCTTGATGAGTCGGGTAAAAGACGTAATTCGGTGGCTGTTCGATTATTGGTGGGTCTGACCAAACCCAACAGCATGAAAAAGTAGCAGGCAGTGAATTCCCTGATGTCCTGGAGATAATTAAGTTGTATTGACTTAAATCCCCATTTTCTCCCGCACCAGATTAAGCCACAACGTGCGGCCCTCGCAACTCCAGTGCGTATCACTTTTCAGATAGTGTAGAGCTGGGTTGTCAGCATACGCGTCGTAGGTGTCGATGGTGGGCACGCGTAAGTTGGGGTGCGCCTGAATCCGTTCGATCAGGTGATTGTAGGCTCCCCGGTTCGGTTCCAGAATGCTCGCTTTGTTCGGAATCAGGGACAGATAAACGGCGTCGAAGCCGAGCCGGTGGTAGCGATTGGCTACCATATTGATGCTGTCTACCAATGCGTTAACCTCCGCATTGGTCAGTTGGGCAAACGACGCGTTCAGGGTTTTGGTCGTGTCGGTGTCGGTGCGCAAAAACACATGCTGGCGGTCTTTCGACAGGCTGACGCCCGCATTTTCGCGGTCAAACCAGGCCAGCGTCAGGCCAGCTTTGAGTTCCTTGAACCAGAACGCCCAGTCGTGGCTAAACAGGGTCGATTCGAGCCGTTCTTCTACGTCGCTGCGGTGGAACTCGTTGCTGATTCGCTGGCGCAGCGGCTGCCGCCGGGTAGGGCTTCGGCTGGTGTCCGGGTCAACAACAAACTCATTGATGGGCCGGGCAAAGTGTTCGCGAACGTGACGTTCGACGGATTCGATCAGCAGCACATTTCGTTTGGCCGGGTCAAGCTGAACGCGCTGCTGAAAATCCCAGGCCACGCGCTGAAAATGGCTTACGCGAAAATCATCCTGACTAAGCCGCTGGGGTTCCGAGAAGCTATCGCCAATGAGGTAGAGGTGCGTGGACGCGGTGTCGCTCGACCGGTTGGAGGGCACACAAACCGGCTTGTCTTCTTTGAACTGCGGCAAGGCCGAGAGACGGTACAAATCGCCAAACCGGTAATCATCGGCAATGACACCGATGCTGTAAAGCCAGTGCGACACGGTGCCCGATAAGCCACCGCCCCAGAGCACGAGGGCAACAAGGATAACGATATACCGTAAAAAACGCATAACTGTGTTTTGGTGGAGTTAGTGATTAGTGAAGTAGGTGAAGTGAGTGGAGTAGGTCGCACTGCACTCACTTCACCTACTTCACTAATCACCAACTCCACTTATTTACCTCAATCGAATACTAAATAACTGCACGGCCTGCTGGGCACCACTGAGAACATACAACTCATTGGTCCGCTCATCGAACTGTAGGGCCACCGAAAAATCACTCGGAATAGGCCGGTCGTTTACGATGTGGCCATTCAGGTCATACAGCATGGTGAACCCGCCCGATTTAATACTAATCAACTCCACGCCCGCACCAAGCCGGTGATACCGGATGTTATTGCGTCCCGATTGTAACGCCCGCACATCGAACCGCCGTTCCCCGCGCTGATTCAGTACGGCCACTTCGGTATCGGTGGTACGCAGCAGCAGCCAGTTGGTCTGGTCTTCGTCGGGCAGCAGCCGGAACGATCCCCTGCGCACGGGCCGATATAGTTGTATACGCTTGGCAATCAGGCCGTTCGAGTTGAGTGAAATCAATTGCCCTTCGTCGGTGATGGTCTGAATAAAGGACTGGCCGGGCGGCAACAGAGCCGGGCCAACAAGCCGTATTTCGGGTTCTTCTTCGTTCGTTCGTTCGATTTTAGCCGGGAAGTGCGGGTACTGTGTTCCATTTTCGCGCCAGTGATTCAGGGTTCCGTCGGCCTGTATCGCTAAAATAGCCATGCCTGTTGGGGTAACAATGACCTGAAAGGGAAGTTGCAAAGTGCCTTTGTGGGGAGCCGTCATGAGCCGCACAAAGGTCCGTCGCTGGCGGTCGAGGGCGAAAATGTGCCCGTCTTTATGCGCCACCAACGCCACCATATTCCGTTGCTGGTTGCCACGGGGCCGGGCCAGAAACGATGCGTCGATGCCCGCTGGCAGTGGAATGGCCTGGAGTGCTACTTCTTTCCGGGTACGAACCGGGTCGGCCACATAGAGGGTCCGGTCGGTCATGAACAGGTATTGTAACCGGCCATTGTTCAGGAAATCGACGCCCAGCGCGTTGCTGCGAATTGGCCCGTCCGTGTTGTTCTGGACAAGTTTATCGCCATCGGGGGTTACCAGCACAAATTGACCCGCATTATTCTGGGCGTAAAACTGCGCCGAACTGTCGCTTAGATTACCCGTTACGATGGGGGCCGAGATCAGTGGCGCGTTAAACTCGGTTTTCTTCTGCAACAGCAATTTGTTGAGGATAGCCCGGCTTGCCCGGCGGGTTGTACGGCCCAATATGACGGTCGACTGAATGTTTTCATTGCCGTAACTGGCCTGATACGCCATGTTTTCCAGATTGGCCAGAGCCGGACTTCCTGTAGCCGGGTCAACCTGTTCGAGCAGGTTCTGCCAGGCTAACGGCCAGGTTGTCGGCACGGTGGTTTGCCCCCGATTTAAGCGGGTAAAAGCCGTGAAATTAGCGGGTCGGAGCGTTGTGTTCAGCAGTTCGGCCTGCCGGCCGTTGGCTGTCCAGACCGCACCCCGCTGTACCTGCTGTAAATAATCCTGTAGGGCATCTTCGCTGTTGGCAACGATCAATGAGGAACCATGCTGCGTTATCCAGCTTTGCGAAAAGCCCGAAAACAGGCTGCTAAAAAGTGAAGCGGGTAACTCGGGAACGTTGAGCATCAGAATCTTGTGGCCTAAATAACTCTTTGGTGAGTCGGACTTTTTTGCCCCGGCCCGGTACGCCACCTGCTGGTAGGCGTTGGCAAGCTGTTTGCCATTCTGGGCCGTTACGATCAGAATCTGCCGCAGGGAACCCGTTGGCGACTCCAGCCGACACAACAGAATGTCGGGGCCTAATGCCTGATAAAGTGGTTTGGTTGCCGGTTGTATCTGGCTGAACCGGTCGCGCAGAAAATCGCTCGAAGCCGACCCCAGCAGTTTACTCAGCGACTGGCCAAAACGGGGCGCATCGCTGACGCCGATATGGTATAGCAGGGCGGTCGTTTGCGGAATCAGGTTGGCATAGCGAATACGCTGGGGCGTTTGATTGGCGAATAAAGCGGCCACATCGCGCCGGGCACCAATCTGGTCAACGGCATACCCGATGAGGTGGGAGCGCGACGCCGACTGACGAAACTGTAAATTTAATTCTTCGGGTAAAAACAGCCGGACCAGCGACCCTGCATCCGTAAACAACGACTGGAGCACTTCAGGTCGCACCGATAACCCCGCCAAATGGTCGGCATCGACCCGGAAATCGGGTTCGGCCTGGGTCAGCTTCAGGGGCTGATGCATTCGTTTGGCCACATTCTCGATCAGAATGCCCGACACGCTTCCCACCAGAAAATTATCGGTTAAAATAAACGAACCCACCGGATCATTGCCCCGTGTGACCAGATCGAGGATTTTTTCGCCTGCAAACGTATGATTTAGTACGCGGTACTGGCGTGGGTCGGGGTTTGTCACTCCCTGTAGAAACGCCTGGTCGGTGGCGGTAATGGGAATGTAAAAAATGAAATCAAGCGTCGTTTTGGAAATGGAATGGAGTGAGTACCGGATGTTACGACCCGTCACAAACCTGAGCACCGTGGCCGAATCGGCAGTGGCGTAGAGAAAGCGGTCGAGCCGCTGACGGGCTTCATCAAAAACGGGCACCTGCCGCAGCGACATCTGGTTGCGCAGCGTCCGGGCCGAAACGGTATCCTGCAACCGGTCACTGGCGAGCACCAATAACGCGCCGGGCGGCACCAATGACCCTACCGTGCGACCTGCCGGAAACAACTGTTGATACCCGAACCAGCCAGCAATCAGCAAAAACACCGCACCGACACCAATCCAGAGACGTTTATTCATATATAAGTTGGTAAGTCGAAGTAGTAAGGTATAAGAGGTTGACACGAAAGTAATACGTGCGTTAGCCACTTATGCCTTATTACTTACCACTTTGTACCAAAGGTACGTAAACCAAACGCGGACTTTTCAGGCGACGACCGGCTCCGGTTTTTTCAGGGCTTTGACTTTATCGCTCAGGTCAAAACGGAATTGAGCCAGCTCCTTAAAACTCTGGATACACACTTTGAGCAGCTTCCATTTCAGGATGGAAACCGTTCCCGTCAGGCGTTCTTTGTGCGTGATGGGAATGTCGAAGGTGTTGAAACCCGCTTTCTTCGCCATGACGGCCAGAAAAATATTGGGTGCAAAAGGCGTTGGGTCTGGGAGTTGGGCCAGCAATTTGCGCAGAAACGTTCCCCGGATTAGCCGGAATGGTATGTTGCTGTCCATGATGTACGTTCCGTAAATGAACGCGATACTCAGCCGCAAAATCCGGGTTATTACGAGCCGGGCCGGCGCATCGTAGCGCTCTTCGCGATAGCCCAGAATGAACGGTGATTCGCTCCGTTTGGCCCATAATTTCCCAAAATCATCGGCAATAAACTGATCGTCGCTGTCGGTTTGAAACACGTATTCTGAATCCAGTGCAACGGCCTGCCGGTAGCCATTCACTACCGCATTGCCATGCCCGCCATTGGACTGATGCACCACGATAAGCTTCGGGTAACGGGTTTTGATCTGATCTAAAATGGCACCTGTTTTATCGCGGGAACCGTCATTAACGACAATTAGACGGGTATTTTCGGTGGGAAACTGGCGAGTCAACAAATCAGTCCACTGCTTAACAACAGTTTCGATAACTTCTTCTTCGTTGTAAGCCGGCATTACAATTGACAGCAGGAGACTCATACGGGGATGAAAAATGAATACGGATTGACGTATACCGGATGCGACGAACTGTAAGCCATGAGCAGACAGTCGTTCAGCCTACGGGCTGCATCCTACGTTCTATAAATACGCGCAAATATAGGAAATTGTTGGCGGAGAAGTGCCTAAACCAAGCAGGACGTTAGCCAACGGACTTTGTGGAGTGGTTGATTGGTTGAATGGTTAATTGGTTGATTGGTCACGGATGTATTTCACTTACTCCACCAATCAACCAATCAACCAATCAACCATCCACCAATTAACCAATTAACCAATCAATACGAGAATCGGTCTTTCAGGTTGTTGATTGGCTTTTCGATCAAAAACCACGAAACGGTTGCCAGGGCAATAGTCAGGGCCAGGTAGAACGAAAACTGGAAGAAATACGAGCTATTCAGAAAGGGCATCAGGTCGGAAAGCCGTCGCCAGGCGCGTACGGTGAAATGGGTTGGCTGGGTATGAAAATGGTTGAAAACGAAGTTGTGAAACAGGTACAGGCCGTAGCTAATGCGACCCATATACTGACTGACAGGGTGTTCAAGTGCCCATTTTACCGGCCCTTTAAAGCCAATGACTGCCCGACCAATCAGGAAAAAACCAAACAGCGAAGCTACTAACCGCTCCCACACATCAGCGACGACGTTGTGGTAACCGATTGTCGATGTATCGGCAATCCAGTTGGTTAACCACACAGCCGCCAAAAAACCTAATAAACTGATTACTACCCAGATTGATGATTGAAACACGCGGGTAAACCACTCGCGCTGATACAGCCAGCCGTACGCCATCAGCATGCCTAAGCCAAAGGAATCGAGGCAGGTGGGCATGGACACATACCCAATAAACCAGGGCATATGTCGCCGAAACAGGATATACCGCAGGCCAACGCTCCCGATAACCATCAGAACGGCTACGGACGGCACCCACCGGCGGGGTAGAAAAAACAGCAGCAACGGGAAAAATAAATAGACCTGTTCTTCCACCGCCAATGACCAGAGGTGGTCAACCGTGCCCATCCAGGTAGCATGGCGGGCCATATACAAGTTGGTAGCGTACAGAGCAAGCCAGCCGAATGTGCGCCGTACGGGCGGTTCGTTGACTAAGTAAAGGATAAAGAGCGTCAGGTAATAGACCGGGAAAATCCGTAGCGTCCGCCGTATGTAGAACGTTTTCAGATATTTACCAATGCCGCCATTGGGTTGATGGCTTAGTTTGTCTTTACTCGATAACAGTATGCGGGTAATGAGAAAGCCGCTCAGAACAAAGAAAACGGTAACGCCTAATGCACCCAGAGCCAGCCCATTAACGCGGCCCACCATCCAGTGGTCAAATAAAACCAGGCCAACGGCAAAAAACCGGATGCCGTCCAACTGCTGAAGGTGGTTCAGGGCTGGCCGGACGGAAGCGGTCGTGAGCATGGGCGCAGGGGAGGATGAATCGGGCATCTGACTTTGATTGTACAACGGTCTGTTCTCTTAATGGATAATGATTAATTAACGGCCTGATTATCACCAGTTTTTAGGGCCTTCCTTGCCGGTTGGTCCTGTCGATATAAGGGTTTGATTCGTTGGGTGCAACCCGGATTTCGGCCCGTCCGAAACGGTCAGGATAAACAATTGGTACGTGCCCGCATCCAGTTCGGCCGATAAAACAGTGGCTTTAAATCCGGTGGTAAATGATTTTTTTGGGTTAAAACCAGCCGCACGGATGGACTGCTGATTTTGCCAGACGGGAAATAAATACGTTCGTTTGCCAGACCGCGCCAGCAGGTAATTCCCCGAATCACCCAGTCCCTGAACAGGTGCGGTTGCACTCTGAACAGAAAACCCAGCCGGTATTTTGGTCACTTGCACGTCCATTGCAAGTTGTTGGGCGGGGCCGTAAATGACCGGTAAGGCATTGTCGTAGAAGGCCGGAGTAGGGGGCGTGTACCGGTACGAAATCGAATCGGACGTAGCAACGGGTTGATTGGTGGTATGCGTCCAGTTAAACTGATTTGTCGTTAACCAGTGCCGCCACCAGATGGTTTCGTCCAGAAACGAACCGTACGAAAGTCCGGCGAAAGCCAGCCCACCTGCTATGCTACTGATTACCCAAATCCGTGCCGCACGGTTGGGAAGCGTCACGGCAACATACACATACAGAAGGACTAAGCCCGTAAGCGAATACATTTTGTAGCGGCTTGTAATCAGTAAGTCGATGCCAAATCCGGTACGTGCCCACGCCACAACGGCGGCTGTACCCAGAATAAAACCCGTACATCCCCAGAAAAACAGGGTGATGGATGGAATCGACTTGCCCGCGCTGACTGTCGCAGTTTTTGGTGTCAGCAAACCGTTGATTTGTTCGCTGATAATCAGCCGGTTGCTCCACAGAGTCCAGCCAACGATGAACAGTGTTATCAGCACCATTATTCCGCCGAGCAACATACTGCTGCGAAGGGGTGAACCCATTGGCAGCACTTCGGCAGCGGCTCCAACAACGGCAAACCAGCCTTTCAATAAATCAATCGCACCCGGACGGACATAAGCGATGCCATCGGGTTTCTCGAAACCGGTAAAGTACAACCCAATGACAACAGCCGCACCGAGCAGCCAGCCGATCAACGGGCGATAAAAATTCTTTTTACTGGCTGATGCATAGGGAGTTGGGCGAAACGCGAGGAGCACAAACCCAATAGGCCAGACCATCAGGCCATTGCCGCTGGTGAGGGTTGCCAGCAGGCCCATCGCAAACGCCAAACCCCACCGATTTGTGTAACTCAGGAAATAAAAAGCGGCTATCACCCACAAAACGACCGAGAAATTTTGCAGAGATGCCATGCCCCAGAACATGTTTTCCCACTGCGACAGATTGAATAACAGCAAGGCGACCGGCACCGCGTAAAGCACCGACTGCCCGGCCTGTCTTGTCCCGGACCGACGCAAAGCTGACATAAAAACCGCCAGCAAGCCAACCAGACTCAGGTTGCCAACCAGCATCAAATGGACGTAGTTTAGCTGACCAAACAACTCATAATCAATCAATGAAACGATCCGGTCATAAACGATCCGGTGCTCGTTGTGCTGCTTGAAAAGCTGGTAAATCTTCCCCGGTAGGGTTGGTTCCTGATCCGTTTTGAACAGGAAATACCGCAGGGCGTGGTCATCCCATTTGGGAATAGTCACGGCGTAGTGTTGCCAGACAACCCAAAAAACCGCTATCGGCAGCGCGAGCAGTGCCCAGGCCAACGCGCCACCAAACCACGAAGAAGTTAGCTCTTCCTGATGGCGGCTGTGCCGATGGGCCGGTTGTGATTTGTCGGTTGTTGGTAGCAAAAGAAACGAAGCGATTAATTCAGAAAAGAGACCAGATGCCGGGCGATGCCTGCCGGATCAAGCCCCGAAAGTTGCTGATGATATTTCTGATCGCCATACAACCCATTGGGGTAGCCCTGCGCCGACAAACTTACGAAACGACCCGGTACGGCACCAGTCTCCAGCAGTTTGAGCGATAATTGCTGGGCAAGCCCCCCGATGGATACGTGCTCTTCAACCACCAGCAGCGGCTTTCCTGCCCAGCTATGTGCCAGCTCAGCCGATAAATTGAGTGGTAAATTCGTGACTGTAAATACGTCGAACTGATTTGCCAGCCGCTCGTCCTGAAGGGCCGCCAGTACGTTGGCGGCTACGGGGCCGAGGGCCACCACGGTGCCCACCGGATTCTGATTACGCACAATTTGCTTAAACGTCCCCTGTGTTTCGGCTCCTTCGGGCGTGTGCGGACCAGCCCCCAGCCGCAGGTACGTCGGGCGACCTTCCGCCACGATCTGGTCGAGCATGGGGGCTACTTCATCGGCAAAGGCCGGGATGTAGGTATTCACGTTTTGAAGGCTGCTCAGGCAGGCCAAATCTTCGAGGGCGTGGTGCGTACTGCCCATGATGCCATAGCCGTAGCCCCCGCCGTTGCCGACCAGAAAAACGGGCATATTGTGCAGGCAAACGTCATTGCGAAACTGCTCCAGACACCGGTACACCACAAATGGAGCGATGCTGTAACAGAACACTTTATAGCCTTTGTAGGCCATTCCAGCCGCCATCCCAACCATATTCTGTTCGGCCACGCCCGCGTTGATGAAGCGTGGCCCCAGCGCATCGGCAACGCTTTCGAGCGCGTTATAGCCCAGATCGCCGGTGATGAACACAACCTTATCGTTTTCCCGACCGATTTGCTCAACGGCGGCTGAAAATTCTTTTCGCATAATATATAATGAAAGCGGCAGGTCGTTTGGTCAATAGATTAGGGTCGTATCAGGGTTGATTTCTAAATAGAATGAGTCTTCCAGGTCAAGTCGCTTAATTAACGCCAACTGGTTTCTGAATAGCTCGATCAACCTGTCGTTGGAAATATTACCCAAGCAAACACGAATCAGTTTACGGGGCGTTTTCTTTAACAAATAAGCGTTTCGGAAGTCAGTGTCTTTTGTTATAACAATGTAATCGTTCTGATCTGCATATTGACTTATCACTGCATCAGGCGTAGATGAACCAGTCAAAACCTGATTGACGTGAATGGATTCTGCTCCCTGGGTCGCCAGAAATTTCGATAAACGGATTGGCATGTGGACGTCGCAGATGAACTTCATTAAGCAGCGGCTGGTATTTGCCCTGACAACAGAATGCGTGCATAATTCAGACAGGCGATAATGTCCTCCCGTTCCAGTTCGGGATGATCGGCAAGAATATCACTGATGGTCATGCCGGACCCCAGTAAATCAAGAATGACTTCAACCGGCCACCGCATTCCCCTAATGCAGGGTTTTCCGTGACAGATAGTCGGGTCGATTGTGATGCGATTGAGTAGTGTCATACAGGCTGATGCTCAATTTTTACACAAAGTTACTTACTTCTCCGTTGCTCAACCAACGTACTGATCTCTGCCGCTGTTTTATAGACCCGCTCACCCTTGCGAATCATCGTTCGGATAAATTTCGGGCGTTTTTTTGTCTCCTCAAATATCTTGCTGATGTACTCGCCCAGGAACGAAATACCCAGTAAGTTGATGCCACCAAAAAACATGACTAAGATAATAACGGTCGATAGGCCATACGGCGTATTGGGGTCGAAATTGAAGAGCCGCGAGAGTATCTGCCAGACAACGCCCAGCATCGACAGGCCGGTAAGAACAAAACCCGCGTAGGTCATCAGTTCCAACGGTGCAAAACTGAACGAGAATATCGCTTTTTTTGCCCACCAGATGTTCTTCGTCCAGTTGTTGGTCGATACGCCAAACATTCGTTCGGGCCGGACGTAATCGACACCCGTTTGTTTAAAACCAACCCACGCCCGAAGGCCACGCAAAAACTGCTCCGTTTCGGGTAGATTGACCAATTCGTGTACCACTTTCCGGTCGATAATCGAGAAATCGCCCGCATCGACGGGTATGTTGATATACGCCGTTCGTTTGAACAGCCGGTAAAACTGTTTGTAAAAAAAATGAACGTGTGCGGGCATTTCGCGCTGCACCCGAACACCATAAACGACATCGAATCCCTCGCGCCATTTCGCGTAAAACTGCGGAATAATTTCGGGTGGGTCCTGCAAATCGCCATCCATCAGCACGACCGCATCGCCCGTTGCAATTTCCATCCCGCTCAAAAACGCCGATTGCGACCCGAAGTTGCGCGAGTGCTTAATGGCAATTACGTTTGGGTCTTTTGCGCAGATTTCGTTCAGTACCTCGTCGGTATTATCGGGCGAATTGTCGTTGACGAAAATAATTTCATAGCGGACTTTCAGCTCGTTGAACATCTTAACCAACCGCTCATACATGAACGGAATGGCCTGAGCATCTTTGTAACAGGCAATGATGGGCGAAATAACGGGGTTGAGCGTGGGTGTTTGAAAAGCGGGTATCAACCGGGTTTCGTACTGGTTCTCTATCTGCCAGTCGGCGGTTTGGCGTAATCCCTCACCAAGCGATGTGGTAGCTTTCCAGCCCAGATCGGTTTGGGCAGCCGTTGGGTCGCCGTACCAGTCGGAGAGGTCCCAGTTGCGGTTGGTCATGCTTCCCCAAACGGGTTCCTGCGTCAGCCCGAAGGTTTGCCGCGCCACCTCGACCAACTCGCGCATGGTCGTTTTTTGCCCCGTTGCAATGTTGTACGACCGCCCCCGAATGTCGGGATTGACCCGCAAAGCGGCCTGTACGAACGCGGCAACGCAATCGTCAATGTAAACGAAGTCGCGGCTTATATCGGGTGAGACGAGCGGGGGCAGTTGCCCTTTCCGGGTTTCTTCAACGAGCCGGGGAATGAGCCGGTCGGGTTCTTCCCAGCCGCCGTAAATCGAGTACAGCCGTAGATTAAGCGTATTTAACTGATATACTTTCGCGTAGTATTCGAGTGTATAGGCTGCCGACACTTTCGAGACGGCGTAATGGCTGTTGGGTTCTACCCGATCCGTTTCTTTCGGTGCGGTGCAGTTGAAGCCATATTCCGAACTGCTTCCGGCATGGATATAGACCATATCGGTTGTGCAGTTTTCGAGAATATTGACTGTGCCCAGTACATTGGTTTCGTAGGTCAGCCCAACGTTTTTCTGCTTGCTGTAGGCACCGTAGGCCGCCAGATTGAAAATAGTCCGGGGCTTTATGCGGCCAAAAACATCCTCTACAGACGTATTTGACAGAATATCGCAATGGATGATGTTTTCAGCCGGTACGTCCAGGAGCTTCAGCCGCCAGGCTTTGGTCGCGTCATGGGTCAGTGCGTAAACATCCTGACGGATGCGAAAGAGTTGCTCAAACAGGTTGGCCCCAATGAAGCCACTGGCTCCAAAAACGACAATGGGGCCGTTGAGTTGTGTAATAGCAGAAGGTAGCAAATTGAGGAAGGCCTGATTATTCAAGCCGCAAAAGTACGGCAAAAGGCTTGCATATGCCCCACCGGGGTGCAGTTATATAGGCAGTGGGACCGCCCATCGGCTATTCCTGCCCGACTGGTATGGGCAGGTAATGCTGTTGTACATCGGCAACGGCCTGCTGGTACTGGGCATCGGTCATGGGCAGATAGTGCCAGGCCAGTTGATTTTCCATGTACGATACGCCCTTGCCCTTAACTGTTCTGGCAATCAGTAATTTAGGCTTGCCGTTTGGCGTCGCCGAGAGCCGGTCAAGGGTTGTCAGAATCTCATCAAGGTTATGCCCATCGACTTCTGCCGTGTCAAACCCGATGGCTTCCCAAACGCGTATATTCGCACTGTCGCCCATCACGTCGGCTGTCTGCCCAAAGCCCTGCAATCCATTTTTATCAATCAGCACAATCAGGTTATCCAACTGGTGCTGAACGGCAAAATGAGCGGCTTCCCAGGTTGTGCCCTCGTTGGTCTCCCCATCCGACATCAGCACAAACACTCGTGCCGGTTGCTCTGCCGGTTCGTTGGATTTGGTGTCAGCAGCCAGTAGTTTCCCCGCCATAGCCACGCCCGTACCGATGGGTAGTCCGTGCCCCAGCGAACCGGTGGCAAACGGAATGCCCGAATGCTGGTTGGGTGCCGGGTGGGCGGGTAGGGTAGTGCCGTTGAGGTAAAAGGTTGCCAGCACCTCATCCGAAATCTCGCCAAGGTGATTCAAACAGGCATACAGCGCAGCAGCCGCGTGTCCTTTTGACAGCAAAAACGTATCGTGGTCCCGTTTGCGCAGAATCAGTGTCGCAATCATCAGGTCAATGCAACTCAGCGAGCAACCGATATGACCGGCATGCGCCTGATTGTAAAGACTCAATACGTTAAGCCTTAATTGGCCCTGAAGCGTCTTCAGATCGGTTATGTCAACGATCGAAGTCATAGTTGATTTATGGGTATCGGCTTGATTGACAAAGAGGAAGTCAAACCCTGAAAATCAAAAGTAGCAATTATTTAGTCAGAACGCTCTCTTAGCACAACCCAATTTCGTTCGCTATCAGTTACTATCTATGGCTGTGAAGTCAATTTATATATTAAGTGCTTAATTAGTAGCGGTATTTAGTGCCTTCAAAATCAAAAATAGTAACACGCTCCGCTGATTTTCCTTTCACTAAAATAATCCGGTCAGTTTGGGTCGTGTCCATCCGCTGGTAATATGTCGCGTCCTTAGGTAAATACAGATTGGTGTATTGTGCGTCGATAATCGAGTGGCGGGTGTACGTATTCTCAACCTCATCGCGGGGGGCCGTTCGCGCCGATGGATACAGGACCGTATCGCCCGGCGCGTACAGTTTTTTGATGCGCTGAGCCGCCGTGTTGTACGGGTTTTCGATCCGATAACGACCGTAGTAGGTGTACTTGGGTGCCTGGTCTTCGTAAATCCGGTACAGCAGTTCGGCAATGAAATAACTCTGAATCAGCAGTACCGCCACTAACGTCAGCCGGAGATAGGTGGGTTGCCGAAATACCTGCCGGACGGTCAGGCCAACCAGAATCAGCGCGTACGGAAACGAGAAACCCGAATACCGCTGCGTGATGCCATACGTGTGCCCGTTGCGAAAGGCAATCGCAATCAGAAACAGCGTTGGAACACTACTCATCAACACAAGCAGAAACAGAAATCGTCGTTCCGGGCGGTTTCTATATCCCGTAAAAGCCTGGTAAAGAAGGTAATAAAATAAAGGAACTGCAGCCGCCACCACCAACCGAGCCGACGGAATCGAATACAGTGTGAACCCCGCCACCAGCAGTACCGGAATAACCGCGCTCACCCACGTCGGAACGGACCGCCCGCGCCCAAACCGGTGCACCACAAAAACGGCCACACAACCGAACGCAAACGCAAGGACTAAGTTCCGAAAAGCGAGGGTATCGGTCGAGAGACCATTGGAAAACAGAAACAAATCGGCCAGAACGGGAATTGATTTTTTGACCACATTGCCGATTGTGGCGGGTAAAATAATGCCGAAGCCGTTGTTGTAGGGGTTGGTGAGGGCCAGCCCGCCGTAGAGTTTGGCCTGATACGCCAGCGTTTGAAAGGTGTATTTTCCGCCACCGAATACAAACCAGGGAAGAATCAGGCCAACGGCACCGCCGATATAACTCATCCCCAGTCCGATGTATGTTTTCAAATCGCGGTTGAAGAGCAGCAGGTAAATGCCGTGACACATGAAAATGGTAATGGCTAAATAATGCCCAAGCGTGGCAATGGCGAACGCCAGTCCGTAGGCGATGTACAGCCCAATTGGTTGTTTGCCTTCGTCGCGTCGGTCGAGGATGCGCAGAAAAAGCCAGGTGCCCAGCAAGGCCACAAAAATGGTCATGCAATAGTTGCGGGCCATGTGGCTGTAGGCAATGAAAAACGGCTCTATGGCGGCCAGAAACGCACAAAGCAACGCCAGTGGCTCCGACCGCAAATACCGGCGGGTCAGCATGAAAACCAGGCCGACAATCAGCGTGCTGAAAATAATGGACGGCATTCGGAGCGAAAGGTCGCTTAGTCCGAACACCTCAATCCATGCCCAGAGTAGCGCGTAATGCGACGGACTGTTGCCAATATCGGTCTGGACGATGGCCCGGATATAATCTCTCAGCGGCTTCTGTTTCCAGAATTCTTTGGGTGTAAAATACGTCTTGCCGGGTGTGAAAAAGACATCGTGCTGGTTGAACCCTTCCAGCGATACGCCCTGCGTATTGACTAAGGTAAACTTCTCGTCGAGGTAAAGGCCATGCACGCTGGACTTGTAGAGTCGCAGTCCCAGCGCGAAAAGCAGAATCAGGAAAATGAGCAGGCGGGGAGAACTTAACTGGGCAAATAAACCAGAACGGCTATCGTTCGTCATGCGGTCTGTGGTGAGTAAATGCGGCATTTGGGCGCAAAGGTAAGCCACTACCCACCGGTTTTACAATTTCAGGATGGTGAATTCTACCCGCCGGTTCAGTTTGCGCTTTTCTTCGGTTTCGTTACTGGCAATGGGTTTGCTCGGTCCCCACGCTTTGGTCTGGATACGATTCAGGGCAACGCCCTTGCCGGTCAGGTACTCTTTTACCACCCGAACTCGGTCTTCGGCCAGCTTCATATTCGGCTCCCAGTCGCCCTGGTTGTCGGTATGGCCTTCAATGAGCAGTTCCATCGCCGGGTATTTTCCCAGCATGTCCACCACGCGGTCCAGTTCAACATCGGCACCGGACATCAGGGCAAACTGGCTTTGCTGAAACAGGACTTCACGCATCACAATTTTCTGGCCCGGCTCAATCTTAACTAAGTACAAAACCTTGCGGATGTCGCGAAACCGCTTGTCTTTACTCAGATCGACGATTTCCATGGCCGGGTAATACCCTTCTTTGCTGGCCGTCAGCATATACATCTTCTGGGTAGGCAGAATGAGCTTATACTCACCCGTTTCCGGGGCATAATCGGCTTTCGCCAAGGTTTTCTGTTCGCCAAACAAGCTCGATACGACTTCCGAAGCAACGGGTTTTTTCGTCTTCGAGTCAAGCACCTGCCCCGATATAATAGCGACCGGATCGGGTTTGATGGCAGGGTACAGTTTGAGTCTGAAAATATCATCTTCGCCCAGCGAACCGGCCCGCGAACTCAAATACGCATAATCGCCGGAGGCCGGAATGGTGAAATACCCGTCCCATTCGGCGGTGTTGATGGCCGGGCCGAGGTTTTCCGGTTCGCTCCAGCTACTCCACGAATCATCCAATCGACGGCTCACAAAAATATCGCCATTGCCATAGCCCGGATGTCCCGCCGAGGTGAAATAGAGCGTCCGGCCATCGGCGGCCAGAAACGGCGAACTTTCCGATTCGGCGGTGTTAATAACTTTGCCCAGCGAAACCGGCTCTGCCCATACATTGTCTGCTTTTTGCAGCGACACATACAGGTCTCGGTCGCCCCGCGTGTCTTTGCGCTGAACGGCCAGAATAATGGCGCGTCCGTCGGGTGAGACACAAAATTCAAGCTGATTTTTTTCGTGCAGGTTGTAGTTGTTGGCAATGCGGCATTCGACTGGCTGCGACCAGCCTGCTTTGGTACGGACCGATTTGGATATGCCGAACGACATCCCGCCGTCGGGTCGATACACGTTGATGAGGTAGGCCGTTCGTCCGTCGGTAGCCATACCGCTAATGGCGTTGTCGCCCGTGTTGTTGATGGGCGACCCAATATTGACGGCTTCGCTCCAGGTAGGCGGGCCACCGGCACCGGATTCGAGCGTCGAAAACCAAACGTCCTGCCGGTCGGGCGACCCTATGTTGGCTTTGTTGAAATTCCGGGTAAAATACAGCGTCCGGCCATCGGGTGCGATAACGGGAGCTACTTCCTGCCCCGGCGAATTGACTGTTTTGCCGAGGTTCTCTTTCTGAATTTCTTTGGGGGTATCTTTTGAGATCTGGATGCTTATCGAAACGGGCTGTGTCTCCTCCGAAATGCCAATGGCATCAATCTGGTTGAGTCCCTTTAGCGATGCGCCGTTCATGACCACTTTCACCTGTTGGCAGAGATAATCGGCATCTTTTACGAAGATCCGCAGCAACGGGTCAGTCCTTGGCTGAATGGTTGTTATCTCATAAACAAGGTGTTCTGTGCCTTTGGTATCCGTAACGATCACTTTCACTACGGCTCCCGGATTCACATTTTCGGACACAATGATTTGCCGGGCAATGATCGGTTTCGCAAAGCTTACCTGAATCCATTCGTCGGCGGTGCCGTCGGCATAAAACGGTGCCCAAGCACAGGGCGTTTCGATTTTCTCGCCTATTATGCTGGGACTCCCCAACGCCTGGGAAGCTTTATATTGTTCACCATACACATCGCCTTTTTTTTCCGACGATACGCTCACCACCCGGCTCGCCCACTGGATCGGGCTGGCAGGTCGCGTATCGGCGGGGTGCGGCACGGCTGCCGGTCGGTCGGCTGGTTGCGCCCAACTGCCAACGGCAGTGGCTAACAGGTTCAGAATGAAAAGAATACGTTGTATATGCATACAATAAACACGCTATAACGTCTACTATAGGCAGTAAATCCTATCGAAAAAAACGACTACCCGTTTGCCGATAGAGATGTCATCTTTAAAGCAGTTTTAGCAGAAAGATGACATCTCTATCGGTCACAATTTCCTTATCCGAACGGCCTAATTGGTCATAACCCGATACTCCCAGGGTTTTAGCGTTACGATCATTTCAGGCTTTAGTTCAACGGATTGATGCGTAAACACGTCGGTGTATGTCCCAGCGTAGCCGTCGCCGGTCAGTCGGGCGGTCTGTGGCTGGTTGCTCAGGTTCAGCACAACCGTAACGCGGTCGTTGTCGCGCTGCCGGTAAAACGCATAGATCTGCTCGTCGTGGTCGGTCGGTATCTTCACCGCTTTGCCACCGGCCAGCCCATTCCATAACGCGCTGTTGCGGTGTTTAAGCGTCAACAGGGTTTTAAAAAAATCGGTCTTGGCGTAATTGCCCCACACAATGGTGTCTTTCTCGAAAAAGGCCAGTCGTTTGTTCAGGTTCGATTCCATTCCGTTATAAACCAGCGGCATTCCTTCGAGGGTGCTGCTCAGCACAATAAAGGCGTCGGCGGCCGGGCCAAATGATTCATTCAGGGTGCCATTCCAGGAGTTTTCGTCATGGTTCTGGGTGAATAGCATCTGGTAATACCACGCTGGAAAACGGGCCTGATTGGCTTCGCGCAGGGAGTCGATTTTGTCGGCAGTACGGGCACCTTTGGCAACGGCTTTCATCATGGTATGCATACTCCAGCCATAGTTCATGTTAAAACTCATAAACTGGCCGGGTTCGTCTTCCCACTCGGCCAGCATGAATACCGGCTTGATTTTGTCTAACTGCGGACGGAGTTGTGCCCAGAAATTGTTCGGTACAAAGCCGGCCACGTCGCAGCGGTAACCATCAATGCCGCACTCTTTTACCCAATATTTCATGGCATCAATCATACCCTGGCGCATGTCCGGGTTATCGTAATTCAGGTCGGTCACATCGGTCCAGTCGGTGGGTTTTCCGGTTTTGGGGTCGATGGGCGCAATCATTTTTCCATTCACCCTCGTGTACCAGTCGGGGTGTTGTTTGACCCAAACGTGGTCCCAGCCGGTGTGGTTGGCTACCCAATCCAGCACCACCCGAAGTCCCAGCGCGTGTGCCCGGTTCACTAAAGATTTGAAATCGGCCAGCGTTCCATAGGCCGGATTGATCGCTTTATAATCAGCAATGGCGTATGGACTTCCCAGCGTTCCCTTTTTGTTTTTCTGACTGATTGGGTAAATGGGCATCAGCCAGATGATATCCACGCCCATTTCTTTCAGGCGGGGCAACTGTTCTTCAACGGCACTGAACGTTCCCTCGCGCGAGAACTGACGCGTATTGACTTCGTAAATCGTAGCATTTCTGGACCAGTCGGGAGCGGGTGGTGCCTTCCGTGTGGTTGTATCGGTGGTTGCCGTTTCGGTTTCGTTCGGTTGCTTTTGTCGACAGGCTGTTGCGAGCAACAGGGTACTAAAAAAGAGAGTCAGATAGGATTTCTTCATGAAATTGATGTCAGGGCCATAGGAATAAGCGTTACGGAGGTAGGCTTTTTTGTCAGGCCAGCATGGGCTGGTCGCTATTTTTTAGCTGCCAAATGGCTTTGATCGGATCAGCGGCTCCAAAAACCGAACTCCCCGCCACCAGAATATCGGTTCCGGCCGTGAGCAGTGCCTGCGCGTTTGTCAAGCTGACTCCCCCATCAACCTCAATCAGAGCCGGGGACTGGTTAGCCATCAGGAGTTGTTTAAGTGTGGTTATTTTTCGGAGTGTATGGGGTATAAACGATTGACCCCCAAACCCTGGATTTACCGACATAATTAAAATAACGTCGATCTGTTCCAGCACATCAACTAAGCCCGAAATGGGGGTGTGTGGATTGAGGGCTACGCCCGCCCGGCAGCCCCGCTCACGAATATGCGTGAGGGTACGGTGGAGGTGCGTACAGGCCTCGTAGTGAACATGGATCACTGAGGCTCCGCCTTCGGCAAACCGGTCGATATACCGGTCTGGTTCGGTTATCATCAGATGAACGTCCAACGGCTTCCGGCAGTATCGGCGGGCCGCATCGAGCAGGGGAAAGCCAAACGAGATGTTCGGAACAAAAACGCCATCCATCACGTCGAAGTGAAGGTAATCGGCTTCACTTTGGTTGATTAATTCCAGGTCGCGCTGCAAGTTGGCAAAATCAGCCGCGAGCAACGACGGCGCAATAAAAGGCTGTGTCATAGGGTTAAATCGACTGGCATTGGGCGGTAGTCAATTGGGATAAAGACAGTCTATAGACACAACAAATACCTGTTGACAAAATACTATCGACGCCCGACTTTGTTTATCCCGTAAAAGTACCTTTTTTTGGCTGAACGAAGAAACAATACAGATGTTGCCCCCGGACCGATACAGCAAGTTTTGAGCCACAGACAAAAAGACTGCTTTTATTCGATTGACAGCACCCATTACCTAACGATTGAGCATCCATTATGAATCCTGAGGAACGCATTGCCGAACTGACTAACCGCCTGAACTACTACAATCATCAATACTACCAGAACAGCGTTTCGGAGGTCGATGACTTTACCTTCGATCAACTGCTTACCGAACTCAACGCCCTCGAAACCCAGTATCCACAGTTCCGCCAGCCCGATTCGCCAACCGCCCGCGTAGGCGGAACCATCAGCAAAGAATTCAAGACTGTTTATCACCGCTTTCCCATGCTCTCGCTCGGAAATACCTATTCCGAAGAGGACCTTGTTGAGTTCGACAAGCGGGTACAGAAAGGCCTGAACGGGCAACCGTATGACTACATCTGCGAACTGAAATTTGATGGCGTCGCCCTGAGTTTAACCTATGAAAACGGCGTACTTATACAGGGCGCGACGCGGGGTGACGGCGTTCGGGGCGACGACATTACCAACAACATTCGCACCATCCGAACGGTGCCGTTGAGGGTGGGAGAAAAGGGGAGGAGAGGAGGAGAGGAGGAAGGAGAAAAAGAACAAATAACCAGGCCGGTTCCTGCTTTGTTCGAGGTGCGTGGGGAAGGGTTTTTGCCGCTGGCCGAGTTCGAGCGCATCAACAAAGAGCGCGACGACATTGGTGAACCCTTGTTGGCGAACCCAAGAAATGCCGCTTCCGGCACCTTTAAACAGCAGGATTCGGGAGCCGTAGCCAAACGCAGGCTCGACTGTTTTCTGTACTCGTTTCTGTCGGATGAGGATGTATTTCAAACCCATGAGGAAAGCCTGGTAGCCATGAGCCAATGGGGTTTCAACATCTCGCCAACCTGGCGAAAATGCGCCGACATTCGGGAGATTATGGCGTATATCAACGAGTGGGAAACCCGACGTTTCGACCTGCCGCTCAACACGGACGGTATCGTTATCAAAGTCAACCGCTACGATCAGCAGCGCGACCTGGGCTTTACGGCCAAGAGTCCGCGCTGGGCCATCGCGTTTAAGTATAAAGCGTTGGCAGCCAGCACGGTATTGAATGGTATTCAGTACCAGGTGGGCCGGACAGGAGCCGTTACGCCCGTGGCTTTGCTGACACCCGTACTGCTGGCGGGCACCGTTGTAAAGCGGGCGTCGCTGCACAATGCCAACGAAATTGAGCGGCTGGGTGTGAGGCTGCACGACACGGTGTTTGTGGAAAAAGGCGGAGAAATCATTCCGAAAATTACGGGCGTCGACCTCAATCGGCGTACCGATCGAAGTGCGCCCATTATTTACCCTACGACCTGCCCGGCCTGCGGAACACCGCTGGTTCGGAAGGAAGGCGAAGCCCATTTTTATTGCCCCAATGAGCGGGGTTGCCCACCCCAGCGGCAAGCCCGGTTCGAGCATTTTATTCAGCGTCGGGCTATGAACATCGAGAGCTTAGGCGAAGGGAAAATCGAACTGCTCATCGACCGGGGACTCGTGCAAACCCCCGCCGATCTGTATTGGCTGACCAGCGAGAATTTGTTAGGCATTGAAAAGATTTTTTTAGATGAGGAGACCGGCAAAAAGCGCGTTGTCAGTTTCCGCGAAAAGACCGTTGAGAACATTTTAACGGCCATCGAACGCTCGAAAGCACAGCCCTTTTCAAACGTGTTGTTTGGGCTGGGCATTCGATACGTAGGCAACACCACCGCCGAAAAACTTGCTGATTATTTTGGTTCGATAGATGCCATTATGGACGCCAGTGCCGAAGCCCTGCTGGCCGTGCCGGATACGGGTCCGCGTATTGCTGAGAGTGTGGTAGCGTGGTTTGCCGATCCTGAAAACCGCGATTTTGTCGAGCGGCTTCGGGCGGCAGGTTTGCAGTTTGCCGGGCAGAAAAAAGCAGTTGAGCGCGAGGGCGATGGTCTGGCAGGCAAGACATTTCTATATACCGGCACCTTCGCCAATTTCAGCCGCGACGAACTCGAATCCCGCATTGCGGCCAACGGCGGACGGGTGCTCAGCGGCATCTCCAAAAAGCTGAATTACCTGATTGTTGGGGAAAACGCCGGTCCGTCGAAAGTTGAAAAAGCGCAGAAACTGAACGTGCCGATTCTTAGCGAAGACGAGTTTCTGGCGATGCTGGTCGTGTAGAGTTCTGCCGAATTCTGGTGTTGGTTAGTGGAAACTACGAATCTGCCCGGTCAGGCAGATTCTCTAAATCCAGCAGGTCCTGCGCTTGAATTTGGTGCCGTTTTCGCTGATCAATCGGTGTCGATGACTTAAGTACCTGTCCGTCATTTCTTAACGGTGGATTTTTGGGGTTTGCGTAATAGATTGTTTTGGCCCGCTGAATCAGTTTGAGCGCGGCCGCCAACCGCTCCTGTGGGGTTTTCGCCCACCAGTACGCTTTATCGTAAGCATGTATCTCGTCGGGATTACTGGATTTGCGGATGGGGTCATGAGTGAAGATTTTATATTGATTACGCTAATATCGCGTATGGAATGAATTTCACACTCGATATAGATTCATGAGTTAGCTTTCAAAGCTCCACTTTAAAGAAGGGTTCCCGTCTGGAATGTTATATGAAAGTTTTCTATTATTCATACATCAATAATATGGTTTTGAAAAGTAATCATTCGATACTCCAATCCCTCTACTGTATGTTCGATCACCTCTTACATCCATAAATTCTCGTAAGCCGGGATATAATGAATCTTTCTCAATTATATCATATTCAACTCTGACTATTTTGTAAGAAAAGTCTTGAAAGGGACCAATTTCTATTAGAAGAACTCCTTCATTCATTCTGAAGCCAGAGAATAAATGATAGCGTATAGTATCAAATAAATGATTAATTGCTCTGGTCATTTCTAGTGCTAAATCTTCAACCAAAAAACAGTGATACTCGTATTTACTTAGTAATCTATTGTATAGTTCAGTATCCCATGTATCAATTTGATAAATCTTCTTGGTCCACAAAGTGATAGGGTAATCTACATCTTTTTCATTGTTTGTTTGACACTCATCACTATCATCTTCCATATATTTGTTAAACACATTTACAAAGTCATTTGCAACATTCTTGAAATTGTAAAAAGCTTTCTCTATATCTGGATACCGCTTAGGCCATACACGGGACATGATATATTCTATCAAAGATTTTAAATTTGTCAAATCACTCTTCAACATTCTTGGTTGACCACCTTCAAAAATTGAAGATGTCCAGCCTTTCCAATTGTCTACTTTAGCTAACAGAATTAATTTGTCTACATATGATGCATAAATTTCATCATCGCGCTGTTGTCTATCATCATGTTGCAAATTTTCTCTTACCCATGTTTCGTGAAGTATTTTGTACTGCTTTATTGTGTCAATGCTATAATTATTTTCCTGATCATCAATTAACTTGTGATCAATACTACACAGTAAAATTAGATTATCATATTTATCTCTTTTTTCATAAGTTAAAGATGATTTTCCTCGTGGTCCATCTAGTTTTCTTGCAACTATATGAGCTTCTTCGCCTATTATTGATGCATCATCTGTATTAGTCTCGTCTATGACCAACTCTTTTCTACAATCAGGGAAGGCGCATCTATTTCCTGATCTTCCCCAAAGCATTTTGTGAGTTCTCAATTCAATACTCATATCTATAATTTGAAAATTGAGTGTAATAACTGTACTCAATATTTGTATTTCAGTGCAATAGTTTAGGCTTATCTACAAATACAATTTCTTCCCAAACAGCACATTCTCGACACCAATAATCTCGTCAATATCATCCCAAAATACGTTATAGTCACTGACAATGAAATTAGTACGTTGACTGGCAGAGGCTTCACTCAACAGTTTAGACCATGCCAAAGGGATCGTTACGGTACGGCTATCGCTCAGGCTAAAAATAATTTCGTCTGAATCTACCCGTACGTTCGTAAAGGTTGGTAATTCAGATAGATTCAGACGTTTTTCCACAATAAACATTACCCTTTTTTCATCTCCTTCGCCCAAGCGTCTTTTAACGTAACGGTCCGGTTAAATACGGGCCGGTCGGCGGTGGAGTCGGGGTCGAGGATGAAGTAGCCCTTTCGCATAAACTGGAAATTGGTTTGCGAGCCGGAACGGGCCGCTTCAACCAACGCCGGTTCGACAAACGCGCGAACGACCGCCAATGAGTTCGGGTTCAGCAACTCCTTGAAGTCCCGCTCGTCGGCGGCAGGGTTTTCCACTGAGAAGAGCCGGTCATACAGGCGTACCTCGGCTTCGACCGCGTGGGGGGCTGATACCCAATGGATTGTTCCCTTCACATTGATGCCCGACGTGTCGGAACCGCTCCGGCTTTCGGGAATGTAGGAGCAGCGCAGTTCGATGATTTCGCCCGCGTTGTCTTTTACCACTTCATCGCACTTGATAATGTACGCGCCTTTGAGCCGCACCATGCCGCCCGGAAATAACCGGAAGAATTTCTTCGGCGGAATTTCCATGAAATCGTCGCGTTCGATGTATACCTCCCGGCTAAAGGGTACGTCGCGCTCGCCCGCCGTCGGGTCTTCGGGATTGTTTTCAATCCGCATAACCTCCTCACGGCCAGCTTCATAGTTGGTGATAACAAGCCGAAGTGGCTTTTCATCGAGCACGGCCATTACGCGGTGCGTCGTTTTGTTGAGTTCTTCGCGCAGGCAGAACTCCAGCAACCCCACGTCGATCAGGTTGTCACGCTTGGCGATACCGATCCGGTCGGCAAATTCGCGGATGCTGGCGGGCGTATAACCCCTTCGCCGAATTCCCGCAAGGGTTGGCATTCGGGGGTCGTCCCAACCGTTCACGTGTCCTTCTTCCACTAACTGTTTCAGCTTTCGCTTGCTCATAACCGTGTAGGTCAGGTTGAGCCGCGCAAACTCGATTTGGCGGGAAGGGAAAATGTCGAGGTTTTCGATAAACCACTCATACAGCGGGCGGTGTACTTCAAACTCCAGCGTGCAAAGCGAGTGCGTAATGTGTTCGATGGCGTCCGACTGCCCGTGGGCGAAATCATACATCGGATAAATGCACCACGTATCGCCCGTGCGGTGGTGATGAGCGTGTTTGATGCGGTAAATAATCGGGTCGCGGAGTTGCATATTCGGCGACGCCATATCGACTTTTGCCCGCAGCACTTTTGCTCCGTCGGGAAACTCCCCGGCTTTCATGCGCCGGAACAGATCGAGGTTTTCGTCTACGGTCCGGTCACGGTACTGACTCATCCGACCGGGTTCGGTAGGTGTCCCTTTTTGGGCCGCAATTTCTTCCGCTGTCGAATCATCGACGTAGGCTAACCCCTTATGAATAAGGGTTTCAGCGAATTGATAGATCTGGTCGAAATAGTCTGATGCATAGAACTCATTGTCCCACTCGAAGCCCAGCCAGCGAACGTCGTTCTTGATCGAATCGACGTATTCAGTATCTTCCGTAACGGGGTTAGTGTCGTCGAAACGGAGGTTCGTCAGTCCGCTGTATTTGTCGGCCAGCCCGAAGTTCAGGCAGATGGATTTGGCGTGACCAATGTGGAGATAACCGTTCGGTTCGGGTGGAAAACGTGTATGAATCCGCCCGTCATTCTTACCGGCAGACAGGTCTTCTTCGACAATTTGTTCAATAAAATTCAATGAGCCGCCCGCATTGCTGCGGTCAGTTGTATGGGTTGCGTCGGGAATGAGTTCGCTGGAGTCTTTCGTTAGATCGGCCATGTTGCTTAATGCTGCTGATAAATAGCCCGAAATTACGGCCTTTGGGTGGGTTTGGCAAACTGAAAAGCACGTTGTTTTAACATGAACAGGCAGGTGGACGGTGGTATGGAAGCAAATTATACACGGTTATCAGGGTATAGGACCAGAAAAAATTGAAGCGGGCCGTTCTACTCACTCATTTATGGAAAAACCTGACTATCAGGACTATATATATAGTTAGTTTCTGGAATGAACGAACGCATTTATACTTAAGTAGCTAAAGCCAGTCGTTAATTTCTTATTGACAGGCGAACAAAACGACAACGAGAAAGAGTTGTGACATAGTATACGCTATTGACTATCGTTGTCGCCGTGTCATACGGCTCCTCACTGTCTTATGAAGAATAGTTGGTTTATTTTACTTGTTGGGATTTTTAGTGTACTTGACCATTTGGGATTTGCGCAAAAAACGACGGATTCATTAGCAAAACAGGCTTACCTGACCGATTGTGTTCAGTATGCACTAAGCCATCAACCCGTTATCCGTCAATCGCTTATCGATCAGGAAGTTGCCGAACGGACTGTCCAAAGCTCGCTAGCGGCCTGGTATCCGCAACTATCGGCTGGGTATAATCTGATCCATAACCTCAAATTGCCTACCACAATTTTCCCCGATCCAACAACGGGTGAAAGCGTTCCCCGTACAATAGGGGCGAAAAATACCTCTACCGCGTCCCTTTCATTAACCCAGAGTATTTTCAGCCGGGACCTGTTGCTGGCGAGCCGAACGGCTGATACGTATCGGGCGCAGGCAACTCAGGTAACGGTTCGTAACAAGATTGACGTGGTGGTCAATGTCAGCAAAGCATTTTATGACGTCATTCTGACACAGCGGCAAGTTGACATCCTGAGCGAAGATATTACCCGATTGCAACGTAGTTTACAGGATGCTACCAATCAATATCAGGGCGGTATTGTCGACAAAACCGACCCACAACGGGCGAAAATTGCGCTTAATAATTCCCGCGCTCAACAGAAACAATTCCGGGATCAGGTGGGTGCCAAAGTCCAGACGCTTAAACAGTTGATGGGGTACCCGCCAAATACGGTGCTCAGCGTAAGCTATGATACGCTTCAGCTTGTTAATGAAGTCGCCCTGGACACGACCTTGCTGGTGAATCCGCAGCGTCGTATCGAATACCAACTTTTGCAAACACAAGGCGAGTTACTGGCGGCCAGCGTGCGCTACCAACGATGGGCTTATCTGCCTACGGTAAACGCCAATGCCAATTACAACCTGCTCTTTCAGAACAACGCTTTCGGACAATTATACAGCCAGAGTTTCCCGAATTCGCTGATGGGTTTGTCGGTGGCATTACCCATTTTTCAGGGCGGCCGACGGATTCAGCAGACGAAGATTGCCGAGTTGCAGGTTCAGCGATTGAACTGGGATTTGAGTGCGCTCACCAGTGCTGTCGATGCTGAGTACGCGCAGGCACTTTCCAACTACAAAGGCAACCTGGCTACTTATCTGGCCTTGCGTGAGAATCAGCAATTGGCCGAAGATGTGTACCGGGTTATCAACCTGCAGTACCGCTCCGGCGTGAAGACGTATTTAGACGTAACCATCGCCGAAGCCGACCTGCGAACGGCGCGGCTAAACGTATTTAATGCGTTGTATCAGGTGTTAATCAGCAAGTTAGATGTCCAGCGGGCGTTGGGAGCGATTCAGTTTTGAGTTTTTGATGTGGTGTCGGGTTCTTAAACCCGACACCACATCAAAGGCCTATTTAGTTTTTTAGCCCCGGACTTTAGTCCGGGTTCAATGAAATACAATGAAAAAAAATACCAGTTTTATTTTTGCGGCAACCGCGTTGTTCCTCACCGCCTGTGGCGACAAAAAAGAAGCGCAGCAACAAGCCCCGCCACCCCCAACACCCGTTACGGTAGTGAAAGCCACAACCGGCAACGCGACCTATTACGACCAGTTTCCGGCAACCATTACGCCTTTGCTCGAAGTGGAAATCCAGCCGCAGGTAGCCGGAAATATTACGGGCATTTTCTTTCAGGATGGGCAGCACGTCAGGAAAGGGCAGAAGCTGTACACCATCGACCCGCAACAGTACCGCGCTGGATATGATCAGGCCGTGGCGAATTTGAATGTGCAGAAAGCCAACCTTAATCGCGCTCAGAAAGACGCCGACCGCTACACGACGCTGGCCCAGCAGGATGCCATTGCCCGGCAGGTGGTCGACAATGCATCGGCGACCCTCGACGCGGCCAAAATGCAGGTCGAAGCGGCCCAGGCAACGATTCGGCAGGTGGGCACAAACCTGAAATATACGACCATTTACGCCCCGATGGATGGCACGATTGGCATTTCGCAGGTGCGGATGGGTGCGGCTGTGGCGCCCGGTTCGGTGCCGCTCAACACCATCTCGTCCGACAATCCCATTGCTGCCGATGTGCAGGCAGACGCTTCCGAAATTCCGCGTTTCCTGAAATTGCAAAACCAAAAGAACAGCGTCCGGGATTCAACGCTTGTGGTGTTGATGCCCGATGGTAGCCCGTACAAATATCCCGGTTCGCTGCGTATTGTTGATCGCGCCGTTGACCCGCAAACCGGCACGTTGCGCGTTCGGATCGCGTTCCCAAATCCTGATAAGCAGTTGAAACCGGGTCTGAACGTCAATGTTCGGGTGAGAAACAGCACCGACAAGCCGGAGTTGCTGATTCCGTACCAAGCCGTGACGGAGCAGATGAGTGAGTATTTTGTGTTTGTGGTGGGCGACAGCAGCAAAGTGACGCAGAAGAAAGTAACGCTCGGTGCCCGCATCAACGATAAGGTGATCGTGAAAAACGGCCTCACCGAAGGCGAAGCCGTCGTAACCGAAGGCACGCAGAAAATTAAAGAAGGGGCGGTGGTAAAAATTAATGAATGATTGAGTGATTGAATTATTGAATAGCTGACGCGGCCAATAGCCTACCGGTGTCTCCTGACTTATTCGATCATTCAATCACTCTATCATTCAAAATTCTCTCTCTCATGTTCGCAGAAATATTCATCAATCGGCCTGTTACCGCTATTGTCGCGTCCATCGTGATTGTCGCGCTGGGTTTGCTGGCGTTGCTAAATTTACCCGTCAGTCAATATCCCGACATTACCCCGCCGGTGGTGCAGGTGACGGGAACGTATACCGGCGCCGATGCCCAGACGGTGGAGCAGACGGTAGCGACGCCCATCGAAACGCAGGTGAACGGCACGCCCGGCATGGACTACGTGCAGACCAACGCTACCAACGATGGCCGGATGACCATGAACGTAACGTTCAAGGTGGGCACCGATGTAAACATTGCCGCACTGGACGTACAGAACCGCGTGGGTATTGCACAACCCCAACTGCCTCAAGAAGTTACGCGGCTTGGCGTTGTGGTGCGTAAGCGAAATCCATCGCTGTTTATGCTCGTGGCAATGTACTCGCCCAAGGGTACGCACAACGTTTCCTTTTTAGATAACTACACAAATATTTACATCCGGGATGCGCTGTTGCGGGTGCCGGGCGTGGGCGACATTTTTAGCCGGGCCGATGATTTCAGTATGCGTATCTGGCTCAAACCCGACCGGCTGGCGCAGTTAGGCATGGTTCCGAGTGATGTTGTGGCCGCGTTGCAGGAGCAGAATTTGCAGGTGGCGGGTGGCTCGGTGGGGGCGTCTCCGCAGCCGTCCAGTCAGGCATTTGAATACTCGGTCTTTACCAATAGTCGACTCAGCAAGGAAGACGAATTTCGGAAAATCATCGTTCGCTCCGACCCGTCGAAGGGGTCATTAGTGTACCTGGAAGACGTGGCTCGGGTGCAATTAGGCAAATTTTCGTATGCCAATAACTCCTTTGTCGATGGAAAACGGGCGTCGTATCTGCTTGTTTATCAGCTACCGGGCAGTAACGCGCTGGAAACGGCCAAAGGGGTATATGCCGCTATGGATAACCTGAAAAAGACTTTCCCGAAAGACATTGAATACGTCGTGCCGTTCGAGTCGGTGTCGGTTATCGAGGTGTCTATTTCGGAAGTGGTCAAAACGCTGGGCGAAGCCTTGCTGCTGGTTATCTTAGTCGTGTTTCTGTTTTTGCAAAGCTGGCGGGCCACGCTCATCACGCTGCTGGCCATTCCGGTGTCGATTATTGGTACGTTCGCGCTGTTTGTACCGCTTGGTTTTACGATTAATACCCTGACACTCTTTGCGTTTGTACTGGCCATCGGGATCGTGGTCGATGACGCGATTGTGGTGGTGGAAGCCGTGCAGGTCAACCTCGACAAAGGCATGACGCCCAAAGAAGCAACGCGGGAAGCCATGCGCGAAATTTCGGGGCCGGTTATTGCCATCGCTCTTATTCTGGCGGCTGTGTTCGTACCGGTTGGGTTTATTCCCGGCATCGTTGGGCGGCTATACCAGCAATTTGCCATTACCATTGCTGTATCGGTGCTGATTTCGGCGTTTGTGGCTCTGTCGCTGACACCCGCACTCTGTACGTTGATGCTCCGCCCGATGCACATCGACGAAAACGCGACGGGCCTGAACCGGTTCTTTTACAAATTCAATCAATGGTTTGCGCGGGTCACGAATGCCTATTCAAACGGAGTGCAACGGCTCATCAAAGCAACGCCCTTAGTCATTGTTGGCCTCGTGGCACTCTACATCGGAACGGGATTGTTATTCCGGGCTAAACCAACCGGCTTTATCCCGACCGAAGATGAAGGGCGGTTGATTGTCACCTACGAAATTCCTGAAGCGGCCTCCACAACGCGTAGTTTGGTGGTACTCAACAAGATAATGGCTATTCTTAAAGAGCAGCCCTACGTCGATCACTTTGCCGCGTTGGGTGGTTTGAACGCCGTAACCTTTGCATCGAAATCGAACAGCGGAACAGTTTTTATGAAGTTGAAGCCTTGGGACGAACGTACCGAGCGGAACCTACAGGCCGACTCGCTGGTGGTCAAATTGCAGAAGGCCCTGGCCGGTCTGAATGATGCCCGACCGCAGGTGTTGCAGCCGCCTGCTATTCCGGGTTTGGGTCAGTCTTCGGGGTTCACGTTCGAGATTCAGCAGCGCGAAACCAACGACGATGTGCGGGCCTTCGACGGGGTGGTGCAGAATTTTTTGGCTGAGGCTAACAAACGCCCCGAAATTGGCCGGGCGTTCACGTATTTCACGGCAAAATCACCCGCCTACCGCGTCGACGTAGACCGCGATAAGTGCAAAAAATTAGGTATTTCGGTTAGCGATGTGTACACCACCATGCAAACGTTGCTGGGGAGCCAATATGTCAATGATTTCATTATTTATGGACGTAAATTCCGGGTTGTGGCTCAGGCCGATACCATGTACCGAACGGACATAAAGGCACTTGGCCAGTATTACGTTCGCAATCGGAGCGGGCAGTTGGTTCCCCTCAGTACGGTTATAAAAACCAGTGTGATCGAAAATGCACCGCTGATTTCGCACTTTAATCTGTTTCGCTCCGTAGAGTTAAATGGTATTGCAAAACCGGGCTATAGCAGCAGTCAGGCCAACGACGCGCTGCGTGAGGTGGCGGCAAAGGTACTGCCCGCCGGGTATGCCTATGATTTTGGTGGCCTGAGTCGCGAAGAAATCAATGCGGGCGATACGTCGATTTACATTTTCATGCTCAGTATCGGCTTCGTATTCCTGTTCTTAGCCGCGCTGTACGAAAGCTGGTCGGTGCCGTTTTCGGTCCTGCTGTCGGTGCCCATCGGTGCGTTGGGAGCCATTCTCGCCCTGATTTTATTCCCGTATTTGACCAACAATATTTATGCTCAGATTGGTTTGATTACGCTGATTGGTCTGGCGGCTAAAAACGCCATCCTGATTGTGGAGTTCGCCAAAGAACGGGTGGATAGGGGCGAAGATTTGCTCGAATCGACCATCGAAGCTGTTCGCCTGCGCCTTCGCCCGATTCTGATGACGTCGCTGGCGTTCATTCTGGGTGTGTTCCCGCTGGCTCTGGCGAGTGGAGCCGGGGGAGTTGCCCGTGCCACCATCGGCCGGACGGTGCTGGGCGGTATGATGGCCGCTACCTCACTCGCCATTTTCGTGGTGCCGGTGTTGTATATCGGGATAACCAAGCTGGCTTATGGCAAGAAAGGGCTGGCCGCGCTGAAGGAAAAGGCAAAGAAAAACGAGCCGGACAAGCCGGTGAATGGCGTTCCACAGGCCGTACCCGCCAACGGACAGAACGGCGATGGACACGGAGTAACAGCCAGGGTATAATAAATGAAAAAGCCCGCTACCGTTCAAAATGGTAGCGGGCTTTTTCATTATACATCCAGATCGCTGAGCCGGTGGACTTTGTGGCGGTAGAAAAATCGGTAGATAATCGGGAAAATAAGCAGCGTCAGCACGGTGGCCGTCACTAAGCCGCCAATTACCACAATGGCTAATGGCTTCTGCGTTTCGGAGCCGATGCCCGTTGATATAGCTGCCGGCAACAGGCCAATGGCTGCCATGAGCGCGGTCATAATTACGGGTCGTGTACGCGACTGAACGCCCTCTCGAACGGCCTGGTCGAGCAGCATTCGGTTTGCCAGATTTTTGTTGAAAACCGATATAAGAATCACCCCGTTCTGTACGCAGATGCCCAACAGTGCGATAAACCCAACCCCCGCCGAAATACCGAAAATAGTGCCGGTCAGGTGGAGCGCGAGAATGCCGCCAATGAGCGCAAAGGGCACATTGAGCAGAACAAGCCCCGCATCTTTGGCATTCCCGAAGGTGATAAATAAGAGCACAAACACGGCCAGCAGGCAAATGGGCACCACCTGACTCAACTGCTTGGTAGCCCGAATCTGGTTCTCAAACTCGCCCGTCCATTCCAGTTCATAGCCCCGTTCTAAGTTAATCACCTCGTTGACCCGCGCCTGCGCTTCGGCAATGGTGCTGCCCAAATCCCGCTCCCGAACGGAGAACTTCACACCAATGAACCGCTTGTTTTTATCGCGGTAAACAAAGGCCGGTCCGGTCACGGTTTCGATGGTGGCAATTTCTTTGAGCGGGATTTTATTGCCCCGAATGGTTGGCACCATCAGCAGTTTGATATCTTCCTCATTTTTGCGGTACTCGGGCTGGTAGCGCACCCGAATGTCAAATTTGCGTTCGCCTTCGTAAAGCTGGGACGCGGTTTTTCCGCCAATCGCCATTTCGATAACGGCTTGCGCTTCGCCAACCGTCACGCCATACAGGGCCATGCGCTGCTTATCGACGCGAATGCTCATTTCGGGCTGGCCGATGTTGCGCAGAATGCCCACGTCCTTAACGCCCGGTACATCGCGGATGGCGCGGATAACGGCGTCGGCATATTTGTCCAACTGGCCCAAATCGCTGCCGAAAATCTTGACTGCGTTGCTGGCGTTCATGCCCGCAACGGCTTCGGCAACGTTGTCGATGATGGGTTGCGAATAGTTGTAATTGATGCCCTGGAAGTTTTTCAGCTTCACATCCATCTCCTCAATCAACTGGTCGGTGGAGATTTTACGCGTCCATTCGGCTTTGGGTTTGAGGTTCACCTGCATCTGCACATAATAAAACCCCGACGGGTCGGTGCCGTCGTTCGAGCGGCCCGTTTGCGACAGAACCCCGTTGACTTCGGGAAATTCCTGGAGTTTACCCCGCAGTGTGCTCACCATCTTCACCGTCTCGTTCAGCGAACTGCTCATGGGCAATTTGGCTTCGACCCACAAGGCTCCTTCGTTGAGTTGGGGCAGAAATTCGGTGCCGAGCAGCGTGGCGGAGGCAAAGGTAACACCCATGAATAGCACAGCGGCTAACAGGCTGATTCGCTGGTGTTTATACGTCCACGAGAATCCCCGGCTAACGGCTTTGTCAAAGAAACTGACCACCGGATTGTTCTTTTCGCGCACATTTTTCTTGAGCAGGATGGCGCACATCACCGGCACCAGCGTCAGCGTAAACAGCAGCGCACCCAGCAACGCAAACCCCAATGTCCAGGCCAGCGGAGCAAACATTTTGCCTTCTACTTTCTGAAACGAGAAGATCGGAATCAGGGCAGTGATGATGATGAGTTTCGAGAAAAAGACGGCCTTGCCCATTTCCGTGCCGGTTTTTCGAATCAGGCCCAACTTCGAGAGTTTGTTGAACTTCGCCATGCCCACCTGATGGGCTTTATGGTCGAGGGCCACAAAAATTCCTTCCACCATCACAACAGCACCGTCGATGATGATGCCAAAGTCAACGGCGCCCATCGACAGCAGGTTGGCCGACATACCCCGCAAGCGCAAACACAGAAACGCAAAGAGCAGGGCCAGCGGGATAATGATGGAAACGATGAGTGTGGTGCGCCAGTCGGCCATGAACAGAAACACGATGACCGTTACCAATAAAATACCCTCGGCTAAGTTATGCAGCACCGTATCGGTACAGTATTTCATCAGATTGTCGCGGTCGTAAAAGGTGACCATCTTCACATCCGGCGGCAGCACTTTCTCATTCAGTTCGGCAATTTTGTCTTTCACGCGGGCCAGCACTTCGCTCGGATTTTCGTTCTTCCGCATCACGATAATGCCTTCCACCACATCGTCGCTCTTGTCCAGCCCGACCTGCCCCACGCGCGGCAACTGCGATTCCAGCACCTGCGCCACGTTTTTGACCAGCACCGGCACGCCGTTGTTATCCTCGATGATTACGTTCTCTATGTCGGCAATGCTGGTGACCAGACCGATGCCCCGTACCACATACGACTGCCCGTTTTTCTCGATGACGTCACCCCCAACGTTCAGGTTGTTTTCGGTAATGGCTTTGAAAACTTCCAGCGGAGTGATGTCGTATTTCTGTAGCTGAACCGGGTTGACGCTCACTTCGTACATTTTCTCCCGACCGCCAAACGCCACAATATCGGCCACACCCGCCACCGTCCGCAACTGCCGGTCAATCACCCAGTTCTGGATAGTGAGCAGTTCGCGGGTGTCGCGGTCGGGGCTTTGCAGCGTATACCGGAAAATCTCGCCGGTTGGGCCGTAAGGTGGCTGAATATCAGGCTCGACGCCTTCCGGCAGCGCAACGGTTCGCAACTGGTTGTTTACCTGCTGTCGGGCAAAAAAATCATCGACGTTGTCTTCAAAGATGATTTTCATGACCGACAGGCCAAACATGGTAATGGAGCGCACGTTTGTTTTGCGTTGCACCGAGTTCATGGCTACCTCAATCGGGATGGTCACGAACCGCTCAATTTCTTCGGCACTTCGCCCGTTCCATTCCGTCACCACAATAATCTGGGTGTTTGTTACGTCGGGAAAAGCCTCGATGGGCGTATTGAGGTAACTGATAACCCCGGCAACAGCGAGGATACCAACCATGAAAAACGTGAAAAAAGGATTCTTGAGCGAAAAAGAGAGGATCGACTTGATAAAACTATTCATACGATGGTTCTGGAGGCATTAATCGTTGAGGGCATCATAAATCAGCAACTGATTTTGCGTGATTACCCGCTCGCCCGGTTTAATGCCCCGGCTCACGTAGGCAACATCGCCCAGTGAGCGATACACCTGCACCTCGCGGGTGTCGATGTGCTTCCGGTCGTGGTACACCATGACGTAACTTTTAGACTTGTCGAAAATGATCGCTCCGGCCGGAATAGCGGCCATTTGACCGCCTTCATCAAAGTTGAGCATGACCGTTGCGTGCATTTCAGGCTTGAGTTTCAGGCCTTTATTGGGCAGTTTGATCCGTACCGTCATGGCTTTTGTACTGGCGTCAATGACGTTATAGATTTTATCGACTTTGCCCCGAAACAACTCATCCGGGTAGGTGAGCGTCTGAATGCTCGCGTCCATACCTGTATGAACCCGGTTGATGTCGCTTTCATTGACACTCGCCAGCACCAGCACATCGCTGATTTGCCCGATGGTAAACAGGTTCTCGGCGTTGTCGGAGCGGAGTTGGGTGTTGCGGTTGATCTTTTTCTCGATGACGAACCCGGCAATGGGGGCTTTGACGATATAACCCGCTGATTTTCCGACACCGTAAATCCGAAAAACAGCCTGTACGCGGCCCAGTTCGGCTTCGGCCTGCTCGACCTGCTGTTGTGCCTGAAGCACATCCCGCTGCGAGTTGAGCTTGCTTTCGTTCATCTCCTGGGCAACCCGCAGGTTTTTCTGGGCCAGTTGCAAGTTCGCTTTGGCCTCGATCATCTGCCGTTCGTAGTCGGCAATTTCGCCCGAACGGATCACGGCTAATTTCTGCCCCTGCCGGACATAATCGCCCAACTCCACAAAAACATCCTCGACATTGCCACCCACCAGCGGAAACACTTCGATTACTTTGTTTTCATCGGCGGCTACTTTGCCCACCAACCGCAGTTGATTCCGTACCGTCTGGGTTCGGACAGGCTCCATCCGAATCCGGTTCATCATGGTGTCGGTCAGGCTAAACGCTTGTTTTTGAACGGGTTCCTTTTTCTTCTCGCAGGAAATAGTCAACGTCAGGCCGATCAGCAGGGCGATGGGCCAGGGAATAATTTTCATGGATGATTAATTGTATAAAGTCGTACCGGTTACGTAATCGAGCTCTTCATACGCGCCGACACGGTCGGCTTTGAGCCGGTTCAGTTCGCGGATGTTCTCGTTGTAGGTTTCAAACAGGTCGATAAATTCGAGCAATGAAATATTTCGTTTCTGGTAATTGTCGATAAGGCCCCGGTTCAGCAATTCAAACTGCTCCGTAAATCGCCCGCCCACCGACTGGTAAAGCTGCTCCACATCGCGCACTTTTTGCAGGGCCGCAATAATTTCGTTGGTCACCTGAACGGCGTTCTGGCGTTGCAGTTGCTGCTGGTAGCTGATCTGGCTGCGAGCGGCCCGGATGGCACCCTGATTGCGGTTAAACACCGGAATATCGGCCGCTATGGATACCCCAACGTAATTGGGAATGTAACTCGCGGCCTGATCGTAGGAGCCGCCAACGCGCAAATCGGGCTTGGCTAAGGCGCGTTGCAGGTTATAATTTAACTCGGCCTGTTTCGTCAGCGATTCGGCAATTCGGACATCGCTACGGTTGCGAAGGGCCATATCCCGCAGCGAATCAACCGGCAGGGCCGGCAGACGATACCGCTCCAGTTCAGCCTCATTGGCCAGCGGGCGGATGGGCTGATCGGTAGACAGCAGCGTTCGGACCACCTGCCGCTCATCGGCTAATTGCCGCAGAATTTCGACCCGGTCGTTGTTGAGTTGAAACAGCAGCGACCGAAGGCGCAGCAACTCCTTGAGCGAGACGTTATTGCGTTCATACTCCCGTTCGGAGGCCGTAACGGTTGTTTGGAGGGTAGCAATCTGCTGGTCGTACCGCCGGACGGTGTTCGACTGAAAATAAATATCGTAAAACCGGCTGTGCAATTCATAACGTAGTCCGCGCAGCAAATCCCGAAACTGAAACTCCGTCAGGCGGCCGGATTCCTGCGCGAGGGCAATACGTTTGTTGCGCTTCCCGGCTGTATAAATCAACTGCTGAATGGAGAGGAATTTCTGGCCCTGACTGCCCACATCCAGCACCCGCTTTGTGCCGGAATTAAAAGCACTGACTTCAAATGTAACCGTTGGATTGTCGAAAAGTCCGGCCTGTATGACCTGGGCCTGGGCGGCTTCGATCTGGAACCGGCCGGCTAAGGCGAGCAGATTCCGTTGCAGAAATAAACTGTCTGCCTGCCGCAGCGTGAGCGACAGGGTATCTTGTGCCCCGGCTATCTTGCTGATCAGCAAAATGGCTAAGGTCAGGTAATTTCTCATGGTACTAAATTCACGGGATTAAAAAAACGGTTGGCTCTGGGGGCGTGCAACGCCAGCCTGTAGACTAATCGGAAGACAAACCAAAGGTCGTACTCTTTCTATAAACTGAACCCATAATAATGAGTAAATTTACGTTCTCCGGTTATAGCGACTTCCCACTATGGCATTAAAGTCCTATTAAATCTAATTTTGTGAAGTTTTTCGATCCTCGCACGGACGATGTTCTTAGCCGATTTACCCAATGAAAGCCATTCGCTGCTATGCCTACGGGCTACCCGATACGCTCACGCTCGACGATATTGCTTCACCGGCACCGGGTCCCGGCGAGGTACGTATTCAGGTGAAAGCGTGTAGTCTGAACTTTCCCGATACTCTGACCATCCGGAATATGTACCAGTTCAAACCTCCGCTGCCGTTTTCGCCGGGCAGCGAATCGTCGGGGGTGGTGCTGGACGTGGGGGAGGGGGTAACGCACCTCAAACCGGGCGATCTCGTGTTTTCGTTTGGTTCGCATGGCGGGCTGGCCGAAGAACGAATTTCGGATGCCCGCACCACCATTCCCATCCCTGATGGCATGGATTTCGTGACGGGAGCCTCAACGATGTATGCGTTTGGTACGTCGTATCACGCACTAAAAGACCGGGCTCAACTTAAATCCGGAGAAACCCTACTCGTTTTGGGGGCTGCCGGGGGTGTTGGATTAGCCGCCGTTGAACTGGGTAAACTACTGGGAGCCACCGTTATTGCAGCCGCATCGACCGACGAAAAGCTGGCCGTTTGTTGCCAGAAGGGCGCGACCCACTTGATTAATTATTCCACCGACGACCTGCGCGAACGCATCAAAGAAATTACGGGCGGACAGGGTGTCGATGTGGTGTATGACCCGGTTGGGGATAAGTGGGCTGAACCGGCGATCCGGTCGATGGCCTGGCGGGGTCGGTATTTGGTAGTGGGGTTTGCCGGGGGCGAAATTCCGAAGATTCCCCTCAATCTGGCCCTGCTCAAAGGTTGTTCAATTGTGGGCGTTTTCTGGGGTATGTTCACCCAAAAGGAACCCGGACTCAATGCCGCAAATATGCGGGATATAGCGAACTGGGCTGTTCAGGGTAAGATTTCTCCGCATATCTCCAAACAGTATTCGCTGGAAGACGCTCCGCAGGCCCTCACCGATATGATGGAGCGGAAGGTCATCGGCAAAGCGGTTGTGGTGATGTGAAAATTAGTTTCGGTGATTAGTAGTCGCGCAGAATTAATTTAGGCTATCTGGTTTGACCCCGTCGGGGTCAGATATTTATAGCTGATGCCAAGTTCTATAAACATCTGACCCCGTCGGGGTCAAACTAAGCTATCGGATAATAAAAGTTAATCCTGCGCGATTATTGAATGCACACAGCCCGGCTCTTACCAACCGGGCTGTGTAGTTATTTTCGGATGATCCGGCTCGCAATGCGCTGAGAGCCAGTATGCAGGGTGCATACATAAAGCCCCGCTGATACGGCATCTGCTTTCCACTCAACAGAATAACGACCCGCTTCCTGATAGCGATCCTCGACGAGTTGACGGATGAGTTTCCCGTCGGCATCGCTGATTTGCAGACTGGTTCGGCCCGGTTTCGTTAGCACATAGGTGATGGTTGTGACCTGATCGAAGGGGTTCGGGTAAGCACGAATCGTGAGCGACACAAAGTCGGTCCCTGTTAACGAAAATCCTGAAACCGCTCCCGTGTGGGCCAGAAAAACCGACCCCGCTTTAGCCTCGAAACCGGCGTTCAGCACAACAGATTGCCCTGCTTTATACGTCGTTCGGACCCCGGCCCCGATGGTGTTGCCCGCTGTGAGCGTAGCAACGGCCTGTTCGTCGGGTTGCGGTTGATAGTCGCCAGCCAGCCAGCGACTCTGCTCAATTCCCTGGGCGGTAGCCAGCAGGCTGCTCAGGATGAGCCAGATGAATACTGATAGCTTTGCCATATCACAAGCCTTTCTTTTTAGAAACCGTTTTCAACGCCTGCCGTAATGACTGGTTTTCCTGCCGAAGCGCATCGACTTCTTTCTGGATGCTAATCAGATAGAGTGTCATTTCCTCGACCTTCTCCAACAACCGGGCATCCATCCGGCCCACATCGACCCCCTCCCGAACGACTTCCTTCGCCGAGGGTATGCCGGGAAGGTGTTTTTCCTGATTGATGTACCGCTCGACTTCGCTTAAGCTGCGGAGGTGATACCCATTTTCAAATACATGGTCCGACCAGTCGTTGGTTGACTTCACCGCCACTTTTACCTTTTCGGTCAGGATACCATCGGCAACGTAGAGCCGGTAACCCGCCGGTGTTTTGCCCACGCCCGACCCGATCACAACGCCCCCCGAATTGGTATTCTGGAGATTATCACCGTTGGCCGCCCATCCCGCCGACTCCGCACTTGCCCGCGCCGAACTGTTGAGGCTTGCCAGTACTACATTACCACTCGCGTTGACTGTCAGGAACTTGGTTTGATTTAACAGCGTAGCCGGTGAACTGCTGGTCAGGTTTTCTAATCGTAGACCTGACTGATTCGGAGTACCGCTCACCAGATGTAGTTTGCTGGTAGGTGACGACGTTCCAATGCCTACATTAGCTCCGTCGCCCAGCACTAAGGCGTTACTGATATTGACTTTAGCGTTGTTGCCAATAGCGGTAGCATTACTCAGATTAGGCGAACCCACATCAGCCCGAAAGCCCAGAAATGTGTTGTTTTTGCCCGTCGTATTTGTACTGCCTGCCTGATGCCCCATGAACGTATTGAAACTGCCCGTTGTATTGCTACGACCTGCATCAAGCCCATTCATCACGTTGAAACCCCCGGTGGTGTTATCGTAGCCAGCGTAGGCACCTGTGAAGACGTTAAAAGAGCCGGTCGTGTTGGAGAAGCCGCTTTTGCTACCCACAAACACGTTGTTGGAAATCGAATTATTATAACCCGCTGAGTCACCGAGAGCTACTATATTATGGCCTGTTTGGTTCGTGCGGCCCGCCAAAAGGCCCAAATAAACATTACTATAGCCGGTCTTATTGTCACCGCCCGCTAAAAATCCGACGAAGGTGTTATTGCTGCCTGTGGTGTTAAGCTGTCCTGCACTGGAACCCATAAAGGCATTTCCACTGCCCGTCGTGTTAGTGGAACCGGCAAAGTTGCCCATGAAGGCGTTATAATTACCCGTTGTGGTAAAGCCTCCTGTAGCAGTGCCCATAAAGGTGTTATAATAGCCGGTGGTGTTACTACTTCCTGCACTCGTACCCACAAAGGCATTGCCATAACCAATGGTATTGTTGGAGCCTGCACCGGAACCTATAAAGGCATTGCTACTGCCCGTCGTGTTATTGAAGCCTGCACCGGAACCCATAAAGGCATTTCCCCCGCCCGTCGTATTATACTCACCGGCACCCGTACCTATAAAGGCATTACTGGTGCCCGTCGTATTTTTCCAGCCAGCCTGTACGCCTATGAAGACGTTATTAGAGCCAGTCGTATTAGCACCGCCCGCCTGATCACCTATAAACGTATTAATACTGCCCGACATGGTTGCATTCCCGGCGTAGGGGCCAACGAGAGTATTATTCGTGCCGGGCGTTGCCGAGTTGGGCGTGTTCGCCACGTAGTTCGTCTGAGCCAGCAGCGGGCCGCTCAGCAGGAGAGAAAGTAGATAAAAGAGCTTTTTCATGGTAGTAGAGGGTTTGAGTTTATCTATGGTTTGTTGTAAAAATCAGTAGTCGTTCGCGCCAACGTATATAGACTGGCGGCTAAGGTAAACCATTCACCAAATACTTATTCTGGCCCCTGTCGGATTGCCCCTAAAGTGAAAGAAATAGTCCCCGATGTTATAAAAGAGGGGTTTAGTTGAGGATAGTCATGAAGGCCCGACACCGTAGAACTACTTACTGAAGCATCTCCATTCGTTGAGGCTGTCAGGTCTTGTTATGGCCCGATGCGACAAATTCAGTCGGTGTTTTCTGGTAGAACTCTTTGAACACGAGTGTGAAATAAGCGGGCGTCTTGAACCCGACCAGATAAGCCGTTTGAGAAGCACTGTAACCCGCCCGCAGCAGGTCGGCGGCTTTGCGAAGGCGGTACTGCCGGATGAGTTCGTTGGGAGCCAGTTGAAGGAGATTGTGGATTTTTCGGTAAAGCGTTTTGCGGCTCATCGCGACCTGTTCGGCCAGCCAGTGTACATCGAGGGATGCATCAGTGAGGTGGTTTTCCAGCAGTTCATATACCCGATGCAGGAAGGCATCTTCGACCACATTGATCGGGCTGGACGTAGTGGGTTGGATGAACTGCTGACGATACTGATCGCACAATTTTTGCCGGTGAGAAACCAGGTTCCGTAAGTGAAGGTGCAGTTCGCTCAGGTCAAACGGTTTGGATAGGTACGCATCTGCCCCTTCCTGCAACCCTTCGATACGGCTGCCGTGCGACGCTTTCGCCGTGAGCATAACGACCGAAATGTGATCGGTATCAGGTTGATTTTTAATGAGATGCGTTAATTCGTAGCCATCCATTCGGGGCATCATCACATCCGTAATCACAATGTCGGGCAGTTCGGCTTGGGTTAGCTGCCAGCCTGCTTCGCCATCGCCTGCCTGTAGTATCCGGTAGGTAGCCGCCAGCGAATTGGCCAGGAATCCGCGCAGATCGGCATTGTCCTCGACAATAAGCACTAATGGAGCTTTCTCCTCAACCGGCAGATTATCGGTGTCTACATCAGTAGTTAATGCGGGTAACGGGTCGGGAACATGCTGCTCGCTCACCGCCACGTTCACGGTTGGCATTTCAGATTCAGCTACAGGTAGGCGGATGGGCAGGGTCAGCGTGAACGTCGTGCCAACACCCGGCTGACTGTCGACGTTGATTGTGCCGCCCACCACTCCGATCAGTTCATTGACCAGAGCCAGACCAATGCCTGTACCTTCGTAAGCCCTTGTGTTTGAGTTGTCTACCTGATAGAACCGGTCGAAAATATGCGGTAGGTTTTCGGGCGAAATACCAATGCCGGAGTCGGCAATCTGAATTAGCACACCAGAAATGTCGCCCGTTCCATCCGAATAATTCGGGTTGAGTGTCACACTTACCTGACCACCCGCTTTCGTAAACTTCAGCGCGTTCGACAGCAGATTGGTCAGGATTTTCTCCCAGCTATCGGCATCGAAAACGTATTCATGGTTCAAATCTGCTGTCGAACGGGTTAGCGTGACGCCTTTTTGTTCGGCTCCCTGCCGGAACGAGTCAACTAATTGAGACACAAAGGCCGTCACATCGCCCTGCATCAAAAATACGGTCATCCGGTTGGCCTCCAGCTTCGACAGATCCAGCAACTGGTTAATGAGCCGCAGAAGCTGACGGGCGTTGCGCTCCACCAGCGAGAGTGTCTGACGAACCGGCGCGTCAAAGCCGCCATCCTGCAAAAGACGCTCAACCGGCGATATAATCAGCGAAAGGGGCGTGCGGAATTCGTGGGTGATGTTGGCGAAAAAACGGGTTTTCAATTCATCGACGGTCTTGAGCTGCTCGGCCTCCCGACGGTTGAGTTCCAGTTCCTGCTGCTGCCTGATTCGGTTTGTATAAAACCGAATATAAAGCCAAATCGCGCCGATAGCCAGCAGTGCATAAAGTGCATACGCCCACCAGGTTGCCCACCACGGTGGCCGGATAATGACCCGTAGCGACGCGCCTGCTGTGTTCCAGACGCCATCGCCATTAGCTGCTTTCACCCGGAATGTATAGTTGCCCGGCGATAGGTTTGGGTAGTTGGCGAAATGGCGGTTCTCGCTCTGAACCCAATTTTTGTCGACGCCAACAAGCTGATAAGCATATTGGTTTTGCGCCGATTGGGTGTAGGTGAGCGCGGCAAAACTGAACGACAGAAAATTTTCATCGTGGTTCAGTGTGACGATGCGGTTCGTGAGGGGCCAGACTTGATCGCTTACCTTGAGTTCCGTAATGTAAACGGGAAAAGGCCGGGTATCAGCCCGAACACTATCGGGATTGAAATAGATGACTCCGTTCAAACTCCCGAAAAAGAGCTGGTCTTTCTGTCGATATACAGCATTTCGCAGGAAGTCGTTGCTGGATAAGCCGTTCGTTGTCTGGTAGTTACGGCTTTCATTGGTTCGCGGGTCAAACCGGCACAGTCCTTTGTCGGTGCTAAGCCATAGGTGGCCCGTGCGGTCACTGGTGATACCGACAATATTGTTGCTGGGCAGTCCATGGCGGGTTGTAATGGCGGAGAATAACCCCGTTCGGGGATCGAATCGGTTAACCCCGCCCTGATGCGTACCTACCCAGATAATGCCCGCGCGGTCTTCGTGAATCGTCTGGATGTCGTTGCTGTTCAGGCGACCTTCGGCCCCGGCTGTGTAATGAGTGAAGCGACCCGTTCGTGGATTCAGGCGTGCGATACCCTTTCTGCGGAACGGCACCCATACATCGCCCGTATGGCTGACCAGCAATCCATACACGTACTTATCGGGCAGACCATTCGGGTCATTTGGGCGGTATTTGTAGTACGTATAGCGATGAGTTTGCGGATTGAACGATGCGATGCCGGACTCCGGGGCAATCTCTCCGCCTATCCAGATTTCGCCCGTTGGTGCCCGACTTACGTACTCTGCCGGTACTTCTGCCGGGTAATTTGTGTACTGGCCCGTTGCCTGATCGACGTGATACAGACCGGCCCAGGTTCCCAGCCAGATACCATTGGTGCTGTCGGGCAGCAGAACCTGTACATAGTTTTTATACTGACCGCTGGACCCCAGTTTTTCGGGCGGCACCAACTCCGAACGGTTATCTGCCGGGCGATATACGTTATAGCCATTGCTAATCCAGAAATGGCCGTTCTTATCGGGCAACAGCGCAACAACTTTGTTCTCGGGCAGGTTGGCCGTACCCCGGTTGGGCCGTATCTGATAGGTTCGGAACGGTTTGTTCATAACCGCCTGTCGATCAATGCCATTATCGGTTCCAACCCAAAGTGTACCGGCACGGTCATGATAAACCGTCTGGGCCGTATAGCTGCTGATTCCCTTCGGTTCATTCGGGTTGGGATGGTACGTGAAAACCTGATGCCGGACCGGGTCGATACGCTGTAAACCTGCGGTGGTTGCCAGCCAGAGCATCCCCTCCGCATCTTTATGCAGGGCGTTTAAAAACGTAAACGGATTGATTTGCCCATTCGGATTGTAGTGATCCAGATGCCAGGGCTGACGGCGCAGATCCACCCGGAACAACCCAAAGCCAACGCTCGCCGTAGCCATCCAGAGCACCTGCTGTTTATCCAGATAAAAGGCAATAAATGATGGTTGGGCAGTATGGGCCGCTACCGGAACTGGTAGTAGGGTATACTTGCCTGTTGTCTGGTTGAGCAGATACAACCCCTCGTAGGTGCCAACCCAGAGCCGATGCTGAGGGTCTTCAAAGACGGTTTTGATGGTTGCTGCCGGATAGGGCACCGGAAACAGCGTGAACCGATGACGGGCGGGTTCGTACCGGGCCACGCCCCCCAGCGTGCTTACCCACAGCACATGCTGGCTGTCTTCCAGCACCGAGTGCTGGTAATTCCATCGGTCGGCATTGGTGGCCCGGATGAGGTGGGGAACAACCCGGTGGGTCCGTTTGTCAACCTCATGTAAGCCCCCCAGCGTGGCTACCCACAGCCGATTGCCGGTGCCCTCGCATAAGCCCGATACCTGATTGTTTTGAAAACCGTGGGCGGGGTCGTTCAGGCTGGGTTTCAGGGCCGTAAATGTGTACCCGTCATACCGATCAAGGCCATCGTTGGTGCCGAACCACATAAACCCTTCCCGATCCTGTAGAATGCAGTTCACCGAATTGTTTGATAGCCCATCTTTCACCGACAAGTGCTCAAAACTGTTCGGTAGGTGCTGATTATAAGGCAGTTTTGCATCGCGCTCACCAGGTAGATTTGTCTGCGCGGCTCCCTGTTGAAAGGCCATGAGCAGGAACAAAAATAGATAGGTTCGCACGGGGAGAGCAGGAGATGGGTTGGGCACGCTAAATTAGCGAAAGACACGCGCTTCTGTTTTCTTACTATTCCGTATTTCCTTCCTGTCCGTATGCCGCGTTGATGTTTCGTCCCCATCCGGGTGGTCAAACGCTGGCCAATGAAACTAAATCGCCCGTGCGAAATTGCTGTAATCGGTGCGGAATCGCACGTTATTTTAGAAGGCCTATTTATCTAACTTATTGATTGATAGTAGTTTGTCGGCTGGCACGTTGTTTGGCTTTCTATCTGTGAAATACAGCCTGAAAAGATGGATACCGAACTTGCTCCAGAGATAACCAACCGCACTCGCAATCGAAAATGGCTCATCGGGCTGTTGGTCGTGATTGCCTTGGTGCTTGTGGTGCTTTGGTCTCGAAATGCCCTGAAAACGGCCATCGGAGCCGACAAAATCCGGCTGGCAATGGCAGAGACTGGCCCCGTCGAAAACTCGATCAGCGCAACGGGCGAAGTCATTCCGGCCTACGAACAGATTTATACCAGCCCCATTCGGGCCAGTATTCGCCGGGTGTTGCTCACGCCCGGTACGTCGGTCAAGGCCGGTCAGGCCATTCTGGACCTCGACAAATCCCTGACCGAAATTGAACTCGAAAAGCTGAATGACCAACTGGCACTGAAGCGCAATGGCATCGATCAGCTACGCATGAAACTGAACAAAAGCCTCTACGATGCCGAAATAAATGACCAAATCAAGCTTCTGTCTATCAATCGGTTACGCGCCGATCTCGACGCGGCAAAACGGCTCCAGAAAGTAGGCGGAAGCACCGGCGAAGAGGTTACCCGCGCCGAAAATGCGCTGCGTGTGGCCGAATTAGAGAAGAAACAGTTAGAGAATGACCTCGCCTACAACCGCCAGTCCATGCGTGCCAGTCTGCGCGAAACAACCTTACAGGCGCAGATTGAAGAAAAAAATGGGAAAGAACTGACGCATAAATTAAAACAGGCCAACGTCATTGCCGACCGGGCGGGCGTATTGACCTGGGTAAATGAGAACATTGGCTCGTCGGTAAACGAGGGCGAAATGCTGGCAAAACTGGCTGATCTGGCCAGCTTTCGGGTCGAAGGGTCCTGTTCCGACGTGTATACCGACCAGGTAAAAACAGGGTTGCCCGTTATTGTGAAAGTAAATGAAACAGCCCTGCGCGGCCTGATTACGCAGGTAAAACCAACGGTAAAAAACGGGGTGGTGCAGTTCGTGATTCAGTTGGAAAACAGTCGCCACGCGTCGCTGCGCCCGAACATGAAAACCGACGTATTCATCATTACCGACCGGGTAGCGCGGGCCGTTCGGGTGGCGAATGGACCCGCTTTCAAAGGAAAACGAAAGCAGTTTATTTATGTGTTGCCCAAAGAGGGTAACGTGGCGCAGCGTAGGGAAGTGGCCATTGGGCTATCGAATTTCGATTTCGTGGAGATAAAAAGCGGGCTTCGGGCGGGCGAACAAATCATTCAGACCGACCTGAGCCAGTATGAGCATCTGGAGCAGATTACGATTGAGCCTAAAACGAACTGACGTTTGGTGTAGTCGCTCCGATGTTCGGCGTAGTCTCCAGACTACGCCGGGGTGTTATCCGGTCTCTGACCGGTATGGCAGACTTAACTTTTACGCCGGTCTGGAGACCGGATAACGCCAGAGCGTAGTCTGGAGACTACGCTCAACGTCACTACAACAGAGAACCCATGAACCGCTTCTGTCTATACATACTTAGTTTGTTGCTAATGAGTCGAGTGTCAGCCCAAACCCAGCCCACTACGTTATATGAGGTGGTGCAACTGGCTCATACACAGTCGGTGGCGGCCAAACGGGCCAATACACAGCAACGTACCAACGTTTGGCAATACCGTTCTTTTCAGGCCCAGTTTAAGCCGCAATTAAGTTTAGATGGCTCGCTGCCCAATTTCACCCGGTCGTATGTGCAGGTCACGCAGCCCGATGGCAACATCCGGTTTGAACCGGTATCCTACAATAATTCAGTGTTAAATCTGTCTCTTAGTCAGACGATTGCACCAACGGGCGGAACGATTTTCGTGCAAAAGCAACTCCAGCGGTTCGATAATTTCATTCAGAATAATACGCTCTACAACGGCATTCCGTTTGGTATTGGCCTAAGCCAGCCGCTGTTTCAGTTTAACCCAATGCGCTGGGACCGGCGAATTCAGCCCGTGCAGTTTGCTGAAGGAAACCAGCAGCTAATCGAATCGCTCGAACAGGTTTCCCTCACGGCCACAACGCTGTATTTTGACTTGCTGGTGGCGCAGGTAAATTTGCAGATTGCCCGGACAAACCGCGTCAATAACGATACGCTCTACCAAATTGCCCTGCACAAAGTAGCACTTGGTAAAATTTCGCAAAATGACCTGCTGCAACTCCAACTCAGCGTACTGAATGCCGAAAAAGACCTCGCTTCGGCCCGGCAAACAGCAGTGGTGGCATCGCTGAGATTGAAAAGTTTTATTGGTTCACGCGATGACAGCTTCGACCAAACGGCTACGGGTCAGCCGCGCTCCGACCAGTCGATGCCGCTTGAGTTGGCCATTCCTAATCAGATTCCGGTGCTGATAGTAGACGTGAAACAGGCACTGAATCAGGCCGTTGCGAACCGCGCCGGGGCCATCGCTTTCCGCCGACGCATTCTGGAAGCCGAACGTGATCTGGAGAAGGCCCGTAAAAACAATGGACTCAACGCTACGCTGACGGCAGGGTATGGGCTGTCAAATCAGGGGCCGAACCTCGTCGATGTGTACATTCGTCCGCAAAACCGGGAGTACCTTTCGCTACAGTTTACGCTGCCCATCATGACCTGGGGCCGGGCGCAGGCACTGGTCGAAACGGCGAAGGCGAACCGCGAACTGACCCGGCAATCGGTAGAGCAGGACAAACGGACGTTCGAGCAGGAGATTTTTACGCAGGTAACGCTTCTCCAGATGCTCCGGCAACAGGTGACGCTGACCGAAAAAGCGGATCAAATTGGCCAGAGCCGCTACCAGATTGCGCAGGATCGCTTTAAACTCAGCGACCTGAGCGTCACGGATTTAGGCATTGCTACGCAGGAAAAAGACCGCGCCCGTCGGGATGCGATTCTCGCCCTGCGCGACTACTGGCAGGCGTTTTACACGCTTCGACTCTTGACATTATACGATTTTGAAACAAACCAGAAAATTTGATAGAACCGCACCGGCGGACTGGCTGATCAATAGCACGCTGATTTGTATGATTTGTAAGATCAAACATGATTAATCATAGAAATCATAACGACCCGTGTTCTATCCATTTATTCATTATCCCTACTAACCATGATCACTCTCCAAAACATCGAAAAAGTGTACCGCACCAGCACCATCGAAACGCTGGCTTTGAACAACATCAATCTGGACATCAGGAAAGGCGAGTTCGTTTCTATTATGGGGCCGAGCGGTTGTGGAAAAAGCACCCTGCTGAACGTAATGGGCCTGCTCGATGAACCCTCGAAAGGCACTGTTCAGCTTGATGGTCAGGCTGTAACGCAGTACCGCGACAAAGAATTGGCCCGGCTGCGAAACCAGAAAATCGGGTTTATTTTCCAGAGTTTTCATCTGATTAATGACCTGACGGTAATTGATAACGTCGAGATTCCGTTGTTATACAGATCGCAAAATGGCAAACCGCGTCAGGAGTACGCCAAAGAGGCACTAACAAAAGTGGGTCTGAGCAACCGCATGAAGCATTTTCCGAAACAGCTTTCGGGCGGGCAGAAGCAGCGCGTTGCCATTGCCCGCGCCATCGTGGGTAACCCCGACATCATTCTGGCCGATGAACCGACAGGCAACCTCGACAGCGCGATGGGCAACGAAATCATGACCATTCTGCAACAACTCAACGACGCTGGAACGACCATTGTGATGGTCACGCACGACGAGCAAATGGCCAAACGCACGCATCGGTTAGTGAGGCTTTTTGACGGGAGTCAGGTGCTGTAAATGGTTGAATGGTTGAATAGTTAACTGGTTAGCGGATAACATCGTCTACAAACAACTATTCAACCAATCAACTATTCAACCAATCAACTATTCAACATTATGCTATTCAACTACATAAAAATCGCCTGGAAGGTGTTGCTGCGGCATCCGTTCTATACCTTCATTACGCTCTTCGGCATCAGCCTCACACTCACCGTGTTGATGGTTTTGACCTCGTTTCTGGACCATTTAATCGGTAGTCATTATCCCGAAACAAACCGGTATCGGTCGCTCTATACGCAATTTATGACGATGGAAGACTCCGCCCGAACTTCCCGCAATGGCGGGCCTATGAGTTTCAAATTTCTGACAGAGCACGCCAAATCGCTCAAAACACCCGAACGGGTTACGATTTGTTCGTTTTTTGGCAGCTCGAACGCCTATGTTGGGTCGCAGAAAATCAAACTCAATACCAAGTTTACCGATGCTGATTTCTGGCAGGTTATGCAATTTGATTTTCTGGAAGGCAAGCCTTATACTGAACAAAATATTGCCAATGGCGATCATGTGGCGGTTATTACCGACGATCTGAAACGACAGTATTTTGAAAACGCTGCGGAATCCGTTGTTGGCAAAAACATCGAAATAGAAAACATTCAGTATAAGGTAATTGGCGTAGTGAAAGGCAGTCCGTTTACGAGGCTGTTTACTTATGCCGACGTGTATTTTCCCTACACGGCTCCCAAAAGCAATTACCAGCAACCCGAAATGCGGGGCAATTACGTTGCCATTATGCTCGCCAAAAACGAAGGCGATTTAGACGCCATTGCGGCTGAGTTTCAGGATCGGATAAGCCGGATTCCGCTGCCTTTGCTCTTGTACGGACAGAAATTTTCGGTATTAACCGTGCCGAGTGAGCCGTATGCACAGAATTTTATCGGCATCATTATGGACGGAAAACCGGGCATGAAAATCATTTTTCTGGGTGTAATCGGCTTTGTTCTGTTCATGCTGCTTGGGCTGCCCGCCATCAACTTAGTGAATGTGAATGTCAGCCGAATTATGGAACGGGCCTCGGAAATTGGCATCCGAAAAGCCTTTGGCGCGCCGGTTAAAACGCTGGTGTGGCAGTTCATTGTCGAGAATATTTTTATTACGTTCATTGGCGGTGCCATTGCCTTAGTGCTGACGCTGATTGTCATTTATATAATCAATACCAGCGGCTGGATCGCCTATGCCGACCTAACCATCAACCTGAACGTGTTCTTAATCAGCCTGTTGGTATGCCTGCTCTTCGGATTGTTATCGGGCGTGTTGCCTGCCCTGCGTATGTCGAAACTCAATATTGCCGAAGCACTCAAAGCATAATTGGTTGATTGGGTAATTGGTTGATTAGTTAATAGCTCGCATATCAACTAATCAACCAATCAACTAATCAACTAATCAACCAGTCAACCATGCTACAACATCTGTTTAAACTCATCTGGAATAAGAAGAAGACCCACGCGCTGCTGATCGTGGAGATTTGGGCTTCGTTTATGGTACTCTTCGGACTGGTCACGCTGATTGTATTCAACGTCGGTAATTATCGGGAGCCGCTTGGCTTTTCGTATGAAAACGTTTGGGCAATCGACTTAAACAATAATCAGGATACAACAGAAGTAGCGCAAAAAGCGCGGACCATTTTCCGGCGGCTGAAAAGCTACGCTGACGTTGCGTCGGTGTCGCGCGCCAGCAACAACTTTCCGTTTTCATCGAGTACCATGAATAATGGGATAGACCACAATAAACGCCATGCACAGGCTGATTTTTATGTAACCGATGAGAATTTCGCCCAAACGCTCGACATACCGTTGCTCTATGGCAACTGGTACCGGGGTGTAGACAGCGTTGGTAGTAAATTCAAGCCTGCGGTTATCAATCAGCAAACCCGTAAAGAACTCTTTGGGGACGAAAATCCATTAGGGAAAATCATTAATAAAAGCTGGAAAGTAGTAGGGGTAGTGGGTAATTTCAAAGGGAAAGGCGAGTTTATGAGCAACAACCCGGCTTTTTTTGAATTACTGGACGAGAATAGTGACTGGAATAGAACGATGCTTGTTCGCGTAAAACCCGGCACCGATGCGGTGTTTGAAGCTAAATTGGTCAAAGATATCACATCAACCCTTAAAGGATGGAGCGTTGAGGTCAGTCACCTGACCGATGGCCGAAAAAATCAGCATAATCTGACCCTCGTTCCGGTTATTATCTTCCTGATTATCAGTGGATTTCTGCTCATCAATGTAGCACTCGGCCTGTTCGGGGTTCTGAACCTGAGCATTGCCAGACGCCGGGGCGAAATTGGGCTTCGTCGGGCGTTGGGGGCTACGGGGAATGGCATTTCTACTCAGTTCATCGGCGAAATCTGGGTGCTGGCAACGTTTGCCATGCTAATCGGACTCCTGTTTGCCGTCCAGTTTCCGTTATTGAATGTATTCGATTTACAGGCCAACATTTACTTAGCGGCAATCCTGATTTCAGTGGTACTTATTTACCTGATTGTCACGCTCTGCGCCTTATTTCCCAGTCGGCAAGCCGCGCAGATTCAACCGGCTACGGCGTTGCATGAAGAATAATCAGTACCAGACCTATAAGGTTTCTAAAACCTTATAGGTCTATTTTTGCCCATCCCATGCTCCTCATCATCGACGACGATATCGCCATTCAAACCTCCCTCTCCCTGCTGTTCAGGAAAGAAGGCTTCACCGTGCGCGTGGCCGATGGGCCATTCGATACGTTTGAGGTGCTGGCCGAAGAAACGCCGGCCCTGATTCTGCTCGATATGAATTTCTCGGTCGATACCTCCGGCGATGATGGCCTGCGGCTGCTGCGTCGGTTGCGGGAACGATTGCCGAACGTACCGGTCATTCTGATTACCGGCTGGGGCAGCATCGACCTCGCTGTGGAGGGCATGAAGGCTGGGGCCAAAGATTTCATTACCAAACCTTGGCAAAACGACCACCTTCTACAGTCGGTGCGTACCGCCCTGAATCTGGCACAGCCCGAACCGGTATCCCCCGGCCGCCGGAAACTCGACCAGCAGTTTCGGTTCGATAACATCGTGGGCGAAGACCCCAATTTGCTGGCCATCCTGACCACCATCGGGCGCGTGGCTCCCACCGACGCGCCCGTGCTCATTACGGGCGAGAGCGGTACGGGCAAGGAACTTATTGCCGAAGCCATTCACCAGAACAGCCAGCGCAAACGCCAGCCGTTCGTAAAGGTCAACCTCGGCGGTATTTCCAGTACGCTGTTCGAGAGTGAGCTGTTCGGACATGTGCGCGGAGCCTTCACCGATGCCAAAACCGACCGCACAGGCCGCTTTGAACTGGCCCACAAAGGCTCTATTTTCTTAGACGAAATTGGTGACCTCGACCTGTCCAGTCAGGTTAAGCTCCTGCGCGTGTTGCAGGACCGGACGTTCGAGCCGCTGGGCAGCAGCAAATCCCGAACGGTCGATGTGCGGGTGATCTGCGCCACCAACCGGAACCTGGAAGAGATGGTCAGCAAAGGTCAGTTTCGCGAAGATTTGTTCTACCGAATCAACCTCATTACCGTCCGGTTGCCCGCCCTGCGCGAACGTCCCGGCGACATTCCGCTGTTGGTCAACTACTTCGTCAATAACCTGAAAATCATTTACAACCGGCCTGATTTGCACGTCACTGCATCGGCGCAGAAGTGGCTGAAAACCCTGCCCTTGCCCGGCAACATCCGACAGTTGAAAAACGGCGTCGAACGTACCGTCCTGCTCTCGCCCAACGATGAATTACAGGCCGATGATTTTATGCGAAACCTGACCGCAAGCCCTGCGCCACCAGTTCCCGGCCGGAACGCCGGACCGTCCCTGCCCGACGTGGGCAGCATGACGCTGGAAGAAATGGAATACCAGATGATTCAGCGGGCAATGACCTTTCATCAGAATCGGGTGGCGCGGGTAGCGCGGGCATTGGGCATCACGCGTTTTGCGCTTTACCGCCGATTGGAGAAATTTGGCATTCCGTATACTGAAGAGTAAACACAGAGGTAACAGAGGATTGACACAGAGAACACAAAGAAAATCACTCTGTTATCTCTGTGTAATTTCTCTGTTACCTCTGTGTTTAAAAACCATGCATCTCAACTTCCGCACCCGTTATCTCCTCTACATCATAGCTGTTCACGCAGCCATTGGCGGGTTGCTATTTTTGGTACTGCAACAGAACAAGCCTTGGTTTATTGCCAGCGAAATTGGGCTATTGCTGTCTATTTACGTTGCTATCAGCATTTACCGGCAGTTTCAGCAGCCGTCGGAATTTATCGCGTCGGGCATCGAAGCCATTCGCGATAAAGACTTTACCGTCAAATTCGTGCCGACAGGCAATCGGGAAGTCGATGAACTGATAACCGTTTATAACCTCATGATCGACCAGCTTCGGCAGGAGCGAACCCGGCAGGTGGAACAGCAGTTTTTCCTGAACAAACTTATCGAAGCGGCTCCCATTGCCATTCTCATTTTTGATTTCGATGATCGTATCGCATCCGTTAACCCAAGAGCGAGTGAACTGCTGGCTGTGAAATCCGATGAAGTAGTTGGAAAATCGTTAGCCGAACTTGGCTATTCACTGCTTGCTCAACTGGCCGACCTTGCCGACGGCGAGTCGAGGGTGATGAAGCCCAACGGCATCGAAACCTATAAAGTGCTGCGGGCTACCTTTATGGATCGTGGATTTCGGCGGTCGTTTCTGATGATTGAGGAACTGACACCGGAAATTCTGGCTACCGAAAAGAAAGCGTATAGCAAAGTTATTCGGATGATGGCCCACGAGGTCAATAACTCAATTGGGGCCGTAAATTCCATCCTCGACGTTACGCAAACCTATGTAAATGAGCCGGATGTGAAACATGCCGTTCGGGTAGCCATTGAACGGAACGACCGCCTGAATCGCTTTATGCGCCGGTTTGCCGATGTCGTGCGCCTGCCCCTGCCCCAGAAAAAGCCAATGGATGTGAGCGAACTTGGCCGTAACGTAACACAACTTATGCAGGCCTTTGCCGAGGGTCGGGGGGTACTGCTCACCTGCATTGCCGACAAACCGAACTGGCAGTTGGTGGATGCTGACCAACTGGAACAGGTACTGGTCAACATCGTAAAAAATGCTATCGAAGCCTGCGAATCAGGACAGCAGGTGGTTGTCTGCAGTGCTCACTCGCTGCTCATCCGCAACAACGGCCAGCCCATTCCCAACGACATAGCGGCCCAACTCTTCAATCCTTTTTACAGTACCAAACCCACCGGGCAGGGCATTGGCCTGACCCTCGCCCGGGAAATCTTACTTAATCACCAGTTTTCGTTTTCGCTCAAAACCAATGAGAATGGGTGGACGGAGTTTCGGATTGAGTTTGCATAAAGAATAGAACGCAGATGATTATGATTTTTATGACTCACGCAGATAAAAAAATCATCTTAAATCATAAAAACCATAATCATCTGCGTTCTATTAGTTGATATCACTCTTTCGCGCTTTGCACAGTCAGCGTTTTCACCTGCCGGACCCAGCGGGCCTGTTTGGTTTCCTGCGGCACCACAATCCGGTAGGGAGCCTGTTCGGGTGGGAGCGGTTGCCCGTCGCGCCGGTCGGCCAGAAAAATAACCTGTTTTGTAAACAATGAGTCCAGTTCGGGCAGCGCGAAAACAACGCGGTAGCCATCGGTCGCTTCAACGAGCAGATAACTCGCCAATGCTTTGCCGCGAAGTTGCCCGCCCAGCGGTGCGCCAACCCGCTGAAGCAGCGTAGCCAGCGATACACCCGTATACGTATGTTCCTGACCGTCATGATCTTTGGCCCGGTGTTCACTACGCGGGAGTTTGCCGAATTCGGTGGCGGTTATCGTGACCGACGTACCCGATGAGTTGACAATCCGTAGGTCGGTCGGGGCCGTCTGCGCCTGACTTCGGGTAACGAAAAAAGCTGCGAAACAGCCGGTGAGGAAGATAGTTCGACCAGAAAGCATACGTTGTATCTAAGAGAATATAACGGTGCGAATGTACGCTTTTTTGTTTCAACACAGAGCCACGGAGAACACAGAGTTTAACACAGAGTCACAAAACTTCCTATCTGTTGAACTTTGTGTTCTCCGTGACTCTGTGTTGGGTATTTTTTTATTGCAAAAGTCTGACTATCAGTTTGTTATTCTATATTTTTGCTGAACCTTGATGGACTGTATGACGTTTAGATAATAGCAGGACTCAACGCTCATTTTATGCCGGATTTCAATCCGAATATCATCTTTTATACCGCCGACGCACTCACCGACCGGGGCGCAGCCGTGATGGCCCGATTCCCCAACGCCGAGACGCTCGAAGTGAAGCAGCACAACCGATTGCCGGAGTTGGGCATGAACCATTTTAAGGTGAAGTCCGACGTGCTGGTGCTGGGAAAACTGAAAACGCAGGAGATCAAATGGAGCGGTCGGAGTTCCGATTACATTGCGCCGAGTCTGGCGAATGGGTGCTTCGGTGCCTGCACGTATTGCTACGTTGACCGGCATAAAAACGTAAATCCCATCACGCTTTTTACGAACGTCGAGGAAAATATGGCCAGTGTCGATGCGCATGTTCAGTCGCTGGCCTGGCCCAAACCCGCTAACCAGACGGACCCCATTTTCTGGACGTACGACATTGGCTGTAACTCCGATATTTCGGTGGATTATGACCTGACCGATGGCATTCGGCAGGTGTTTGCGTTCTATAGCGGCCATCCCCGCGCCAAAGCTACGTTTGCGACCAAATTCGTGAACCGCGCCATGCTGGACTTCGATCCAAAACGCAAGATTCGCATCCGGTTCAGCCTCATGCCCAGCCATGTTAGTAAGTTGGTGGATGTTCGCACCGACAGTATTGAAAAGCGGATTGCGGCCATCAACGATTTTTACGATGCGGGCTATGAGGTACACGTCAACTTTTCGCCGGTCATTGTTTATACTGGCCCCGATGGCGACCGGAAAGCCTGGCGGAACGACTACCGCGACCTATTCCGCCAACTCGACGCGGCCCTTCGCCCCGAAGTGAAGGCGCAGCTCAAGTGCGAAGTTATTTTTCTGACGCACAACCAGCGGCAGCATCAGGCCAATTTAGCCATCAACCCAAAAGCCGAAGAACTGCTTTGGGTGCCCGAATTGCAGGAAAGTAAAGTAAGCCAGTTTGGTGGCTGGAACATCCGCTACGCCCACCAGCTAAAATCGAAAATGGTCGACGTGTTCGGGCGATTATTGCAGGAAGAGATTCCGTGGTGTGAGATTCGGTATATGTTCTGAACCAGGATTTTAACACGATTTAAAGGATTTTCAAGATTATCCTATACCCTGTTGAGCGTAGTCTCATACTACGCTCAACAGGGCGGTAACAAATCAGTTTAATCCAAAAATCTGCTAAATCCCGGTCTACTTCGCGTTTTGTTTGACGTATTCGTCCATTGAAAACCGACCGGACCCGATTACCAGAAAAGTCATCAATAAGATAAGTACGATCAGAGAGAGCCAGAGTTCAGCATTAAGGGGGGAAAACCCCTGACTGATATTGACGAAGAAAACGGCAGCTATCAGAATCGGTAGTTGCAGGATGCACATCAGCCGGGTGAGGCAACCCAGCGCAATCAATATACCGCCTACCAAATGAGCGAAGGCGACGTAATGAACTGCTATCACGGGGAAAAGCTCAAAATGAAGCCCACCCATCAGCCGACCCAAGTAAGCCGTGTCGCTAATGAAACTGATCCCTTTCAGCACCAGAATAATACCCAGTGTAATCCGCAGGGCGTCGGTCCACGCGGGGTGATGCGTGTCGCCCCAATGTTCAACGCGATGTAACATGTTCATACGTGTAAGCGGTTTAGTGAAAACTAACCGAATATACACGCATGAACAATACAAAGCAAGTTGATTTTCAGATAGTTATTGATGGTTTGTGGGGTTCGGTTTACGGTTTGCCGTGTTCCGTCACGATAGTGGCTGGCGCAGTTGCAAACCGGATACTATAAACCGTTACATCTCGTTAAGCGGCCCCCGGTGTACGGGTTCGAGCAGAGCGACTTCCTCCGGCTCAAACATACGGGACCGGATCAGAAACCGGACGCCCATCGGAATTTCGAGGGAGAAACTGGCCCCCCGCCCCGGCGTTACGTCGATGGTCAGGTGCGTATGCTGCCAGTACTCGAACTGATCGCTCGACATCCAGAAATTACAACCGTCTATCTGCCCCAGCAAAATGTCGGATTCTCCAATGATGAAATCGCCTTTCGGGAAACACATCGGCGACGAGCCATCACAGCAACCCCCGCTCTGGTGAAACATCAGCGGCCCATGCTCGGCCCGGACTTTGCTGATAATGTCGGAAGCCGCCGGCGTTACATCGACGCGGGAAATGGTTTGAGTGGTCATAGGTGATTGAATAGTTAAATGATTGAATGATAGAGTGGTTGAATGATTGAATAGCTGGAACATAAACCTATTCAATCATTCAACCACTCTATCATTCAATCATTCAAAAGAATCCCAGCTTATTTTTGCTGTAGGAGATCAGCAGGTTTTTCACCTGGCGGTAATGGTTCAACATCATCAGATGATTCTCGCGTCCGAAACCCGACTTTTTGTAGCCGCCAAACGGCGCGTGAGCCGGGTAATCGTGGTAGCAGTTGACCCACACGCGGCCCGCCTGAATCTGACGCGGAACGGTGTACAGTTCGTGGGCATCGCGCGACCAGAAGCCCGCTCCCAGGCCGTAGAGCGTATCGTTGGCAATGGCAACGGCTTCGTCGGCATCTTTAAACGTCGTTACCGACAGCACCGGACCGAAGATTTCTTCCTGAAAAATCCGCATTTTGTTGTGGCCTTTGAAAATCGTCGGCTGAATGTAATAGCCGCCTTCTACGCTGTGGGCCGGTCCGCCACCGGTCAGCACTTCAGCACCTTCCTGCTTGCCAATGTCGATGTACGACAGGATTTTTTCGTACTGGTCGTTGCTGGCCTGTGCGCCCATCATGGTGTCGGCATCGAGCGGGTGACCGAGTTTGATGGCTTCGGTACGCTGAATAACGCGCTCAATGAACTTGTCGTAGATGTCTTCGTGAACCAGTAACCGCGACGGACAGGTGCATATTTCGCCCTGATTGAGCGCAAACATGACGGCCCCTTCGATGCACTTGTCAAAAAACTCATCGTCATGGTCGGCAACGGATTTCATGAAGATATTCGGGGATTTGCCACCCAATTCCATCGTAACGGGAATCAGGTTTTCCGATGCGTACTGCATAATCAGCCGCCCCGTGGTGGTTTCGCCCGTAAACGCAACCTTGTTGATACGCTTATGTTGGGCCAGCGGTTTGCCTGCTTCGGGTCCGAAACCGTGAATGATGTTGACCACGCCCGGCGGCACAACGCCTTCCAGTAACTCGAACAGAATGGCGATAGACGTTGGTGTTTGTTCGGCGGGTTTGAGCACCACGCAGCAACCGGCTGCTAAGGCCGGAGCCAGTTTCCAGGTAGCCATCAGCAGCGGGAAATTCCACGGAATAATCTGGCCCACCACACCAATTGGCTCTTTAATAATCAGCGAAAGCGTTTCGGCATTGAGTTCCGTTGCGGAGCCTTCTTCGGCCCGGATTACGCCCGCAAAATAGCGGAAGTGATCGACCACGAGCGGCATATCGGCAGCCATCGTTTCGCGCAGGGCTTTGCCGTTCTCAACCGTTTCGACGCGGGCCAGAAACTCCAGATTTTTTTCGATCACATCGGCAATCTGAAGCAGCACTTTACTACGCTCCGTAGCCGATGTTTTGCCCCAGGTTTCAAACGCTTTGTGAGCGGCTTCAACAGCCAGATCGACATCGGCAGCTTTGGAACGCGGCATCTTGGCAATCAGGCTGCCATCTACCGGCGATTCGTTGTCGAAATACTCACCACCAACGGGCGGCACCCATTTGCCACCGATGTAATTGTCGTAATGATCCCGGAATTTAGGCCGGTTAACGTGGGTTTCTACGAGTTCAAGCGTTTCCATACAGAAATGAGCGAGTTATTGATTAATTAAATCGTTACAAATTTTGCCTGAATTATTCTATGAAAGGTAAGCAATCATATCGCGTTCCTGCACAATCCTATCAAAAAATTAGATTTTATCGATTATATGCGCTACACGAGCATTGGACAAGTTTATTTAATTGACAGGATTACAGGATGAACAGGATTTTAGTCGAACAAAGAATCCTGTTCATCCTGTAATCCTGTCTAAAAACTGGCGTTTAAAAAAATGGGGCAACGATAAATTGATTACCTTACAAATCGGTAGAAGCCTACCGCGTTCTAACGCAGACCCGTATCGTTTAGCATGAAACGTGAATCGATAGTTGCTTTCGATGTGTCCCGCCACTTGACATCCCGCCGTCTGGAGCAGGAGGTCGAAAACCGCACGGCCTACACCATCGACACCGCCGAACTGAACATTTACGAAACCCAGCACATCGCCGAAAAGGTGGAACTGACGTTTACCAGCCCGGTGCTGGCCAGCATGATTCGGGGCAAAAAAATAATGCATCTGGCCGGTACGCCCTCGTTCGATTTTCTGCCGGGAGAATCCGTCATCGTGCCCGGCGACCAGATGATGCGAATCGACTTTCCCGAAGCCCAAGTCCAGAACCCGACGCAGTGCCTTGCTTTGTCTATCGCGCCCGACCGGGTTCGGCAGGTAACCGACTTGCTCAACGACCGCACGCCCTTGGTCGATACGGAACAGGGCTGGCAGTTTGGACAGCACAATTTTTTCCTGACCAACGACGTACCGATTCACCAGCTCATTGCCCGGCTGGTCTATATTTTCACCGAGAATAACCGGGCGAAAGAGGTCTTCGCCAACTTAGTCATTCAGGAATTGGTCGTGCGGCTCATGCAAACGCAGGCTCGCACGTTGCTGCTCAGCCCCACAACGGCGGTTGCCAGCGTGAATCGGCTGGCCCATGTGGCCCAATACATCAACAAACATTTGCATAGGAGTCTGCAAATCAGGGAGTTGGCCGATGAAGCCTGCATGAGCGAACCCAATTTTTACCGGACCTTCAAGAGTACATTCGGCATGACGCCCCTCGAATACATCAACCAGCAACGCATCGCGCTGGCATCGCAGTTGCTCCGTACAACCAACCGTTGTCTGGACGATATCAGTATGGCGTGCGGTTTCAATAACCTGACGTATTTTATGAAGCTATTCCGGCGCGAAATCGGGTTCTCGCCCACGCAGTACCGCAAACAGACGATTCCATCCTGACGTATTATTTTTAGCTGAAAAAGGCGTTCCGGTCTTGCCCGACTCCGGTCATGATTGCTTATCTTTGAGTAGTTATGCCAACAAAATCTGCCTCGAAAGCGGTGTTTACCGCCCCCACGCTGGAGTTCATGCGCGAACTCGTCCAAAACAACAACCGCGACTGGTTTCACGCAAACCGACCCCGCTACGATGCCGCCAAAGCCGAACTCTGTAGCGTAGTCGAACGGGTTTTAACCGGACTCGCGCCGTTTGAACCGCTGGCAAATACCGCCGTAAAAGACTGCATCTTCCGCATCAACCGCGACATTCGTTTTGCTAAAGACAAAGCTCCGTACAAATCCAATCTGGCGTTTGCCGTTGGTCCCGGCGGTCGGCATTCGGGCCGGATTGATTACTACGTGCATATTCAGCCCGGCAATCAGTCGTTTCTGGGCGCAGGCATGTGGCAACCGACACCCGCCAACTTAGCCAAGTTTCGGCAGGAAGTTGATTACAATGTGGAGGAGTTAAAGAACATCATCGAGGCCGATGAATTCAAAGCGTATTTCCCGGAGGCATCGGGCGAGGTGATGAAAACCTCTCCCAAAGGCTACCCTGCCGACCACCCCGACATTGACTTACTCCGTCGGAAAGAGTTGTTTTTCCTGCACCGCTACACCGACGCAGCCGTGCTTAAGCCCAACTTCGCCGAGGAGATCATTCGCGGCTGCCGCATCATCAAACCGTACTGCGATTTGCTGAATTACCTGTTTTTCGATGAGAAAGAAGAGCCGGTGAGTTTGTAGATGAGTAGAGCTACTCAGAGTTTTCTGATGTAATAACGAATTGTATAGCTTCTTTTAATTTCGGTATGTCATTGACTATGATTTGCCAGATAAGCTGGCTGTCAATGCCAAAGTATTCATGCACTAAGATGTGGCGCATTCCGATGATTTGCCGCCATTGTATATCTGTAAACTTATTTTTGATCTCTTCGGAAATGTAATTAGCGGCTTCTCCAATAATCTCGATTTGCTTTATGGAGGCAAACCGCATCATGGAGTTTTCGAGAAAACTCTCTACATCAACATCTGATGTGTATTTTTCAATTTCACCAATTGAATCGAGGATATGAAGCAATCGTTGCTTATCGCTAATCTTACCTTTCATAGATAAGTTTTTTGTCCCTGTTTACAAAGGGCAGAATGTGTTTAGACACAGCATTGCTGGAAACCAAATCGACTTTTTTATGAAGCTTCTCTTCAAGGTCAAACTTCATATCAATAAACCCCAGGCCAATGTGTTTGGAATAATCCAGTTCAACTAAAATGTCAACGTCGCTTTCCTCGGATGCTTCATTCCGTGAAAAAGAACCAAACAGAAATGCCCGCAGGACAGGCTTATCCCGAAAATAGTCTTTTATTACGTTTACGTCATTGTCAGAAATTTTCATCGAATAAAGGTAAGTGTTTGTCCCTAAAGCCCCAAAGGCTACCCCGCCGACCACCCCGACATTGATTTACTCCGTCGGAAAGAGTTGTTTTTCCTGCACCGCTACACCGACGCAGCCGTGCTTAAGCCCAACTTCGCCGAGGAGATCATTCGCGGCTGCCGCATCATCAAACCCTATTGCGATCTACTGAATTACCTGTTCTTCGATGAGAAAGAAGAGCCGGTGACGTTGTGAGATTGGGGCGGCTAATTTATCAATTGCGCTGAGTGATGTAGTCTATATGGGTTTTAACGGTTTGGGGCTTGGCGAAGGCAAGGAATTCATTGGCTGTCCAGCCCGATACAAATGTCCATTTAAAAATATGGTGTTGAAGTTGAGAACAAAAGCTGAACATTGAACGTCGAGCCCGAACTACTGCTGATAGTAGTATATAGCTGATGTTGCCATGTCCAGCCCTGCTTTTGCGAATACTTTTGTTGTGTGCTATTCTTCTGTGTCCACCCAAGAGATTATGAGAAAACAGGCGAAACGTCTTGATATATTCTTACAGATTTTACAAGTCCGCTTTCGTCAAGGTCTGTAAATGCTACGGCTTTGATTGTTACTTTCTTTGCGTCTTTACGAACATAATGGTTTAATGCTTCAAGCACATAAGTCTTGTCTGTGCCGTAAATATTTGTCAAATCGTGTTCTACACTGCCAAACGATTGCCAATAATAACCAAGCCCTTGCAGTACTGTCGCTTTACCATTCATTGGATCATCGTTGTTAAATTGAACTGTGATGTTGTCTGTAAGAAATTTGCCATACGCTTCAACATCTTTTGTATCAATGGCATTTAGATAATCCAAATAACTTTCGTAGGCTTTCGCGGTGAGTTGATTAACTCTTAAATTTTTTGTTATCATTTTAGTAACTTTTTGTGTCGCAGATTGATTTCTTTTGACGATTCAAAATTACTCTTGCTAATACTCTGACTTATAGAACAAAAGTCAGAAAGAATGGTAGTTTTTTCTTCAGTGATTTCTGTATTCTAAAGGCGTTACGCCTACTTTGGTTTTAAAAAATTTAGTAAAATAGGAAGGGTCTTCATAGCCAAGCCAATAAACTACTTCCTTAATGCTCATTTGAGTTTGCTTTAATAAGCTTTTGGCTTCAAAAATTATAAACTCATCTATAATTGGTTTTGCGGAATGCCCTGTTTCTTTTTTTAAAATTTCTGATAAATTTTTGGCAGATAGATTTAGTTTGTCAGCATAGAACGTAACATCTTTTTCTGATTGATAATGTGTGTGCAAAAGATGGCTAAACAGATTATTGATTTTTTGTGTTCTTGTACTGTTACTAATGCCTTTTGAAACTACAGAATATATGTTAGCGATAAACTCTAAGTAAGCAAAGAATAGCCCTTGTGTTGCTTTTTTGTTTTCGGAAAGAGTTTGTAATAATTCAATAATCTCGCAAGCTTTTAAATAATCGGTTTCTAAAAGGCTTAGGCAATGGTTTGCACCCGCTTTGAAAAAAGGGTAGTCTATTAGAAAATTGTTATAAAACGGCTGCTGAAAGAAATCTGCCTTAAAAAAAATTGTATGGTTAGTAGCTTTCCAATCATTGTTTGTCCACTGTCTTACAATGCCAGGTCCAACAAGCGATAGTGTCTTATTTTTGATTTCGTAGTCGTTGATGCCAATTTTTATTTTACAGTCCCCCTTGTGCATAAGTCCAACAGCGTAGAAATAGCTCCTGTATGGATAATTAATATTGCCACCTTTGGCAAAATCCTTTTCTGTAGCTATAAAGAAGGATGTGTCAGTGTGGTCAGCACCCAAAATTTTTTGAAGGTACTTGTGGAATTCAAAATTATGAGGTTTCTGCCCTGTCATTTGTCAATGGAAACGGGTTCTTAATAGAATAGCACACGACTTCTAAATATACGAAAGATTTACCGTACTTTTTGTAAATATTTCTGTTTTTTAATTGTACTTATTCAATTATTTGTATGTTCTATTTATAAACTTATTTTTTATTCAAATTTGTTAGTTTAGTGATGTGATTTCGCTAAAAATAAAAAGCCGTCCGGCAATCGGCCATAAGACCAACTGCCGGACGGCTCTATTTATAAAGTAAAAAAACTATTCGACTGCGATCATCGAAACGGCTTTGGCTTCGAGGATGCTTGTGCCCATGAGGTAACAGTCGGCGGCACGGGCGGCTTCGCGGCCTTCCGAGATAGCCCACACCACCAAGGATTGTCCCCGGCGCATGTCGCCCGCCGAGAATACTTTCGGGTTGGTCGTTGTCTGGTAATTGATAGCTTTTACGTTGCCGCGCTCGTCATACTCTACGCCGAGGTCATCGAGCAGGCCGTTGTGTTGCGGGTGCAGGAAACCAGCGGCCAGCAGTGCCAGTTCGCAGGGGACGTCGCGCTCGGAGCCGGGCAGTTCAACCATCTGCATCCGCCCATTTTCGTTTTTCCAGGTCAGGTCAACGATACGTAACGCTTTCAGGTTGCCGTTCCCGTCGCCAATAAATTCTTTGGTGTTGATGGACCAGTGTCGGTCGCAGCCTTCCTCATGCGAGGTGCTGGTGCGGAGCATCATCGGCCAGTTGGGCCAGGGCGTATTTTCAGCCCGGTCTTTGGGCGGCATCGGCATCAGCTCAATTTGTGTTACGCTCGCGGCACCGTGCCGGTTCGAGGTGCCCACGCAGTCGGAACCCGTGTCGCCCCCGCCAATGACCACTACGTTCTTATCCGTTGCCAGCAGTTCACCATCGCCATACTCGGCACCCTGGTGATCGACTTCTACCGGCAGGTTGGCGTTGCGCTTGTTCTGCTGACTCAGGAATTCCATCGCCGGGTATACTCCCTTCAGGTCACGGCCCGGAATCGGTAAATCGCGCGGAACGGTTGAGCCACCCGTGAGCATGACCAGATCGAATTGCTCCAGCAAGTCTTTCGCTTTCAGGTCTTTCCCCACGTTAACGCCCGTTTTGAACGTAATGCCTTCGGCTTCCATGACAGCCAGACGCCGGTCGATGGTCCACTTTTCGAGTTTGAAATCGGGAATGCCGTAGCGGAGCAATCCACCAATTTGGTCGGCCCGTTCAAACACGGTTACGGTATGACCCGCTTTGTTCAACTGAGCGGCAGCGGCCAGCCCCGCCGGACCCGAACCCACCACAGCAACCTGTTTGCCGGTACGTTCTTTGGGCAGTTTGGGCGTTACATAGCCGCGCTCAAACGCCACTTCGGCAATTGATTTCTCAATAAACTCAATGGCAACGGGCGGCTTGTTAATGCCCAGCACGCACGAAGCTTCGCAGGGTGCGGGGCAGATGCGGCCCGTAAACTCCGGGAAATTGTTGGTACTCGCCAGAATCTCGTAGGCGTAGGCCCAGTTCTGTTCGTAGACCGCGTCGTTGAACTCAGGAATGATGTTACCGAGTGGGCAACCGCTGTGGCAGAACGGCGTACCGCAGTCCATGCAACGCGCAGCCTGCCGCCCCGAATCCTGTTCCGAAAACGGGACTTCAATTTCCTTATAATCATGAATCCGCTGCTGCGGGTCGCGCTTTTTGGGTAGTTCGCGCGTGAATTCTAAAAATCCGGTAGGTTTTCCCATTGGTGGTATGCTGTGCGGTTAGGCCGGTACTCAAACGACTTTTGCTAAATGATATAAGGTTTCTTCCAAAGCAGCCTGTTTAATGAAGCCACGAACAGAGAGGTCTTCGTCTAACGATTCCCAACTTACTGCCGTACCGTTATTTTCCAGTTCATAGTTGGCAAGCTGGTCTAACGTTGCGTTTTTGAGCCGGGCAAAGCCGGATAACTTCAGGTTCAGCACCCGGCCATTGGTAAGCAGAACAAGCATCAAGTCCAGTTCAGTATCGAAAAATAGTTTTTTGATACATAAGCCCTGCTCGAAAATTAGTTTGTCGAGGGGGTCTTTTGCGGGCTTGTTAACCAGTTCATTGTCCGAAGTAAGCATTCCATTTATCAGTTAACAGGGTGCTGTTGGCCAGAACCAACGCTCGTATGTCACGCCGTTCACGAACGGTAAAACCGTAGCTATATTCTTCCTCAACTGCTGGCACTAACCAATATTTAGCCTGACCGCCAGCTTTGACAATATGAATGTGCGGTGGTTCATCATTTTCATTGCTGTAAAACTTGAACTTATATCCGTCAATCGTTAAAACTACAGGCATTAAAAATAATACGCTAAGTCGTGAATCCGCTGCTGCGGGTCGCGCTTTTTGGGTAGTTCGCGCGTGAATTCTAAAAATCCGGTAGGTTTTCCCATCGGTACTCTACAAATTGTATTTTTTGTCAAACACGTCTTCCCATGTTAGATTAATATCGGCAACCGATACGCCTGTTTCTGTTTCAGCCTCATCAATGGCTTCCACCAGTGCTTTCTCCCATATACTCCGAATGAACTCTTCATTCAGGGAAGGCGTATACTCCCGCAGACCATCTATCTCGTAGCGAGCATTTTTTATAGTGATTAGCCAGCTACGTGAGCGCTTGTCAGGCTGAACATGCCATTTTAGAACGTGCATCATCAAGCGAATAAGCTGACTCTGCAATGCTCGCTTTTCCGAACGCGCCATCGTTTCAATTAACTGCGTCAATCCCTCTTCCACATCGGCCAGATTACCTTCATCAAAGGATTGTTTAATTTCCTGAGCAGCCAGTAGTTCGGAGGTTGATGCAATTTCTCCCCAGTTTTTCATAGCATAGCACGTTTGTCTAAGCTAAAGATACGAGAAATAAAGAAATATTAAGAGTGCGACACATCTACAGTTATATCCTGATAAACAACGTTTTTGTCGCGAATCTGGTCGGCCAGCGCGATGCCCCGTCCGGCTAATGCTTTCTGGAAATCGCCCGGCATAACCTTCACAAAACGGCCAATCAGGTTGTCCCAATCCTGAATCAGCGAGAGGGCTACGTTGCTCGTCGTGTATTGAAAATGCTTGTCGACGTATTCCCGGATAATGCTCTGATCTTCGTCGGTGAGGGTTTCGAGGTTCACCATTTCGGGGTTCACTTTGGCCGCGAACGTACCGTCCTGGTCGTACACATAGGCCACGCCACCCGACATCCCGGCTGCGAAGTTGCGCCCGGTTAGGCCCAGAATAATCGCCAGACCGCCCGTCATGTACTCCAGCCCGTGATCGCCCACGCCTTCGACAACAACTTTGGCACCGGAGTTCCGAACGCCGAACCGCTCGCCCGCCATGCCCCGAATGAAGGCTTCGCCCGACGTAGCACCGTAGAACGATACGTTGCCGACGATGCTGTTTTCTTCAGGCTTGAACTGCGCTGTCCGGTCGGGATACACAATCAGTTGCGCTCCGCAAAGGCCTTTCCCGAAGTAATCGTTGGCGTCGCCTTCGAGTTCGAGTTTGATACCCGCCGTGGCGAAGGCCCCGAAACTTTGTCCGGCTGTTCCCCGCAGTTTAACGTGAATCGTGCTGTCGGGCAGACCCGGACCGCCGTACACTTTGGAGATTTCGTTGGACAGCATCGTGCCGATGCTCCGGTCGATGTTCTGCACCGGAAACTCGCCATAGACCGATTCGGCGGAAGCCAGCGCGGGCCGGGCCAGCTCGATCAGTTTGCGGTCGAGAACGTGCTCCAGTTCATGATTCTGCTCTTCCTGCTTATACAGGGCCACATCGAGGTTTGTAGGCTGTTTGTAGAGCAGGGCATCGAGATTGACTTTTTTGTATTTCCAGTGGGGAAGGTTCTCGCGAAGTTCGAGCATCTGGGCCTGTCCAACCATTTCGTTTATGGTGCGGAAACCCAGTTCAGCCATGATCTCGCGCAGTTCCATCGCCAGGAACGTGAACATATTGACAACGTGTTCGGGCTTACCCGTAAACAGCGCACGGAGTTCCTTGTTTTGCGTAGCCACGCCCACCGGGCAGGTGTTCAGGTGACATTTCCGCATCATGATACAGCCCGTAGCGACCAGTGCAGCCGTAGCAACGCCGAACTCTTCAGCACCGAGCAGGGCAGCAATCGCCAGGTCGCGACCGGTACGCATCTGCCCATCGGCCTGCACCGTCACGCGACCGCGCAGCTTGTTCCGAACCAGCGTCTGGTGCGCTTCGGCCAGACCCAACTCCCACGGCAGACCCGCGTGGCGGATGCTCGACAGGGGAGAAGCTCCTGTGCCGCCATCGTGCCCCGAAATCAGGATGTGGTCGGCGTGGGCTTTGGCAACCCCGGCGGCAATGGTGCCGACACCCGCTTCCGACACTAATTTCACGCTGATGCGGGCGGCCCGGTTGGCGTTCTTGAGGTCGGAAATGAGCTGGGCCAAATCTTCAATCGAATAAATGTCATGGTGGGGCGGGGGCGAAATCAGGCCCACACCGGGCGTGCTGTGGCGTGTCCGGCCAATCCAGTCGTCAACCTTAAAGCCGGGCAACTGACCACCTTCGCCGGGTTTGGCCCCCTGCGCCATTTTGATCTGCAACTCGCGGGCGTTGGTCAGGTAATAACTCGTTACGCCGAAACGGCCCGAGGCTACCTGCTTAATGCCCGAATTCATGCTGTCGCCGTTTTCGAGTGGCGTGTAGCGGAGTTCGTCTTCACCACCCTCGCCCGAGTTGCTTTTACCGCCAATGCGGTTCATGGCAATGGCGAGCGTGGTATGCGCTTCCCATGAAATCGACCCAAACGACATAGCTCCCGTAGCAAAGCGTTTGAAAATGCTTTCGATGGGTTCAACTTCATCAATGGGCACGGAAGCCCCCTTCTTGAACCTCAGCAGACCGCGTAACGTAATGGCCTTTTGCGTCTGATCGTCAATGAGTTTCGAGTATTTCTTGAAAATTGAGTAATCGTTCTTTTTCGTGGACTGTTGGAGCAGGTGAATCGTATCGGGGTTGAAAATATGTCGTTCGCCCCGCTGTTTCCACTGATAAATACCGCCCACTTCGAGCCGGGGTGCCGATACGGGCATGGCCGGAAACGCCACGCAGTGCCGCACCAGAATTTCGCGGGCAACCTCGTCCAGACTCATGCCGCCAATGCGCGAAACCGTCCCCGTAAAGTACCGGCTTACCACGTCGTCATTCAGGCCGAGGCACTCGAAAATCATGGCTCCCTGATACGATTGCAGCGTAGAGATACCCATCTTCGAGAAGATTTTGAGCAACTCGCCGTTGACCGCTTTTACGTAATTTTTGTAAAGTTTATCGACATCGTAATCCACCGCCAGCAAGCCTTTTTCCTTCATGTTGGCAATGGTTTCAAACGCCATATACGGGTTCACACCCGACGCGCCATAGCCGATAAGCGTTGCTACGTGGTGCGTTTCCCAAACATCACCCGCTTCGACCACAATCCCGACTTTGCCGCGCAATCCCTGACGAATCAGGTAGTGGTGAATGGCCGAGGTGGATAGCAGTGATGGAATGGGTGCGTGGCTGGAGTCGATGGCTCGGTCTGAAAGCACGAGAATCGAATAGCCATCCTGAATCGCATCTTCGGCGTAGCGGCAAATCCGGTCGAGGGCGCGTTCGAGCGATTTTCCCTGACCATCCGCCGTAAACAGGCAGTTAATGGTTTTCGCCTGAAACTTTGGCCGGTCGATAAAGCGCAGTTTATCAAACTCCGGCGTGGTCAGAACGGGTTGTTCAAGTTCGACCTGACGGCAGTGTTCGGGCGATTCACTAAGCAGGTTATACGTTGCGCCAACAAACGAAATGAGCGACATAATCGACCGCTCACGGATGGAGTCAATTGGCGGGTTGGTCACCTGCGCGAACAACTGCTTGAAGTAATGGCTCATGTGCTGACTCTGCTCCGACAGCACCGCCAGCGGTACGTCAGTTCCCATCGAGCCGAGGGCTTCTTTGCCCGTCTCGACCATTGGGGCCAGAATCATCCGCAAATCTTCGGACGTAAACCCAAAGGCCTGCTGCATCCGTAGCAACTTGGCCGGATCGTAATTATTGTATGACCGAATCGGTGCTTCTAAATCCTGAATCTTGATTTTATTCTCGTCGAGCCACTGCTGATACGGCTGACGCGAACTCATCTCCGCTTTGATCTCTTCATCGGATACGATACGTCCCTGTTCCATGTCCACCAGGAACATTTTGCCGGGCTGCAAACGACCTTTGGATACTACTTTAGCAGGGTCGATATCGAGCACACCCACTTCCGATGCCATGATAACGATATCGTCGTTGGTAACCCAGAAACGCGATGGCCGCAGGCCGTTCCGGTCAAGAGTTGCGCCAACGATACGTCCGTCCGTGAACGAAATCGAAGCCGGACCATCCCAGGGTTCGATCAGGGCCGCGTGGTATTCGTAAAACGCCTTGCGAACGGGGTCCATGTGCTGGTTGCCGTCCCAGGCTTCGGGAATGAGCATCATCATGACGTGCGGCAGCGACCGTCCGCTCATGACCAACAGTTCGATGGCGTTGTCGAGGTTAGCCGAATCGGACTGACGCTGGTCGCAGATGGGCAGCAGCATATCCATCTCGTCTTTGGTAAACTTCGCCGATTCGAGCAGCCCTTCGGCTGCTTTCATCCAGTTTACGTTACCACGAACGGTGTTGATTTCGCCGTTGTGGGCAATGTAGCGGAACGGTTGGGCCAGTTTCCACGACGGGAAGGTGTTGGTCGAGAAACGCGAATGGACAACGCCAAGCGCGGAAACAACTTCTTCGTTCTGGAGGTCAGGGAAATACGGCTCCAACTGGAGCGTTGTCAGTTGCCCTTTATACGTAATGGTTCGGCAGGAAAGCGACGAAAAATAGAAGGTGTCAACGCCCGCAATGGTCTCGTTGATGATGCGGGTGCTGTAATTACGCAGAATGTAAAGTTTACGCTCAAAGTCTTCGGGGTTGGTTATGTCGGCAGGGCGTTTAATAAACACCTGCTCCATCTGGGGTTCGCAGGAGCGCGATCCGTTGCCGAGGTCGCTGTTATTGACCGGCACGATGCGGTAACACAACAATTCCAGACTGAGCATTTTCATCTTCCGGTTCAGCACGGCGCGGCACTCTTCGCGCAGCCATACATCTTTGGGAAAATACACCATGCCCACGCCATATTCGAGCGCGGGGGGCAGGTGAACGCCTAATTTGCGGGTTTCGTCCACGAAAAATTCGTGCGGAATCTGGATGAGCAGCCCCGCGCCATCGCCCGAATTGGGTTCAGACCCAACGGCTCCCCGGTGCTCCATGCGCCGAAGCATCTGGAGCGCATCCGATACAATTTTGTGGGACTTGCGGCCTTTAATATGGGCCACAAAGCCGATGCCGCAATTATCGTGTTCAAACTCGGGGCGATAAAGGCCCGCCGGTTGGTCAACCTGATCAGACATGGTCGTAACAGTGTTGGATAAAGCCGTCGTTTTGCCGATGTCAATTAAGAAAATCGCAAAAAACAGAGGCTATTATTGAGAAAATATAAATTAATGGGTAGTCCGACGGTATGAATCAATCAGAAGATAGCAGCCGGACTGACGGGAGTTTGTGACAAAGTCACGCAATATACTACCAAAAAAATTTGGCAAAAACAGCTTTTGTCAGAATTTAATAGGTAACGGTACCAATTGTGAATTTGATTATAAATCTTCTTGAAAAGTGAATATCTGTCAACCTGCAGAGCTAATTTAATGAACTGGATAGGATAAGACCAAAACGCCAAAAGCCACTCAACTGAGTAGCTTTTGGCGTTTTGGTGATCCGGCTGGGATTCGAACCCAGGACCCATACATTAAAAGTGTATTGCTCTACCAGCTGAGCTACCAGATCGTTTTTCCCATTAAATACCGAGTCGGTGCCGTTTGGGAATGCAAAAGTACGGCTTATGGTTTGCAAACGCAAGTGTAACCTAAAAAAAACTTAAGTTTTGAATAAGTTTTACTGCTTCGATAGCCTCGCGTACGTCGTGAACGCGCAGGATTGAGGCTCCTTTCAGCAGGGCTGCCGTGTTGAGTACAGTGGTGCCGTTAAGGGCATCTTCCGCCTTGATAGTCAGTGTTTTCCAGATGGTTGCTTTGCGCGAAATACCGACCAGCAACGGCTCATCGAACAGTTGAAAGGCATCTAATTGACTCAATAACTCAAAATTTTGCGCAGTAGTCTTGGCAAAGCCAAATCCGGGGTCCAGAATAACATCGGTTGCACCCAACGCCCGTAATTCGGCCAGCCGGGCGGCCAATTCGTCAATCACTTCGGTAACTACGTTCGTGTACGTCGCCAATGACTGCATGGTTTGGGGTGTGCCGCGCAGGTGCATAAGGATATACGGAACGCCCCCCCACGTGCGCGACAGGTCAACGGCGGTGCTGAACATATCTGCGTCGAGGGTGCCGCCCGATACGTCGTTGATGAGCGCGGCTCCCGATTCGACCGCCTGTTGGGCTACCGACGCCCGGAACGTATCAATGGAAATGAGCGCGTTGGGGAAACTGTCTAAAATGGCTTCGATCACGGGCAGCGCCCGGTCGGCCTCTTCGGTGGGGCTGACATCAGCGGCACCGGGTCGGGTCGAGTAGCCGCCAATGTCGAGAAAGGTGGCTCCTTCCGTCAGCATTTTTTCGGCAACACCAACCGTCTGTTCGAGCGGTATTCGGCTTCCTGCGAAGAAGGAATCGGGGGTGATGTTCAGGATTCCCATTACGGCGGGCCGGGTCAAATCAACCAAGTGCCCCCGGCAATTCAGCGTTTTTTTCGTAACTTTCGGCATCGTTTTAGTTTGTGGTTTGTCGTTTGTGGTTGACTGCGAACGACAAACGACGAACGACATACCACGAACTAAATGTCTCAAACCGAACCCGAATATCGGCAGGTTATCCAACGCTGCAAAGAACTGTTCCTGAAAAAGAATTACGATTACGGTACGGCCTGGCGCATTTTACGCTTGCCGAGCATTACAGACCAGATTTATATTAAGGCTCAGCGTATCCGAACGTTGCAGGAAACGGGCGTTAGCCGGGTAGGAGAGGGCATCGAGCCAGAGTTTGTTGGCATCATTAATTACTGCATAATGGCCCTGATTCAGTTGAAACTGGCTGGCGATGAGCGGACGGATATTCCGGCGGATGAACTCGAACACTTGTATGACGGCGAAATAGGCCGGGTTATTGAGTTGCTCTTCGCCAAAAATCATGATTACGGCGAAGCCTGGCGCGAAATGCGTGTCAGTTCGATGACCGATATTATCCTGATGAAGTTGCTGCGAACAAAACAAATCGAAGACAACCGGGGTAATACGCTGGTGTCGGAGGGCGTCGATGCCAATTATATGGACATGATTAATTATGCCGTTTTTTGTTTGATAAAGTTGAAAAGTAATTAGACAGGATTACAGGATTAACAGGATGACGACGAATAAAATCCTGTTAATCCTATAATCCTGTCATAAAGACATGAACCCAGCGACCACACAACCCAATATTAAAACCGGCACGCCACCCATGCTGATTGCCGCCCGAATCGCCCGCATTCTGGTCGGTATCGTCTTTATTTTTTCGGGACTCATTAAACTCAATGATCCCGTTGGCACCCAAATTAAGTTTGAAGAATATTTTGAAGTCTTCGCGCAGGATTTGCCCTTTCTGCATAATTTTTTCATGGCTTTAGTGCCTTTTACACTGGCGATGTCGGTGCTGTTTTGCGCGGCAGAAGTTATCCTCGGCGTGGCTCTGCTTGCTTCTTATAAACCCAAAGTTACAGTTTGGCTCCTGTTTTTCCTGATTACGTTCTTCACGTTCCTGACCTTCTATTCGGCTTATTTCGACCGCGTAACAGACTGCGGTTGCTTTGGTGATGCCATCAAGCTCAAACCCTGGACTTCGTTCACGAAAGACATTGTGCTGATGGTGTTGATTTTGTTCATCATTGGCCACCGCAATCGTCTGCGTTCGCGGAATACGGGCTGGTTAGTAGGCCTTACCATCGCGCTGACAATGGCACTTGGGATTTATGCCGTTCAGTTTCTGCCGCCAATCGACATGCTGCCGTATGCCGTTGGCAAGAGCATTCCGGCGCAGATGAAACCGTCTGAACCGCTCCGGTACAAATACATCATGGAAAAAGGGGGCAAGACGACCGAGTTTGAGCAGTACCCCGCCGACCCGAGTTATAAATTCAAAGAAATGGTGCTGGTGAATGAAAAAGCCAAACCGAAAATTACCGATTACCGCGTCTGGAACGATGCCGGTGATTTCACGCAGGAAACCTTCGCGGGCAACAAACTTTTTATCATCGTTAAGAACATAAAAGACATTGATGCCGGTAGCCTGCCTGCCATTCGGGCATTGGTTGAGGGATTGCAGGGGTCAACCGTTTCGCCGTATATTCTGACCTCGACCAGCGACGACGAGATTAAGGCCTTTCGTAAGGAGTTTCAGTTAGATAATGTGCCGTATTACAAAGCCGATGCTACCGTTCTGAAGACTATCATGCGAGCTAATCCCGGTACGTGGCTGCTTAGCAACGGCGTCGTAAAGGGGAAATGGCATTATAACACCACGCCGGATGCGGCTGAAGTCCTAAAAAATGTTGAATGATAGAGTGATTGAATGATTGAATAACTGGCATTTACTCCATTCAATCATTCAATCATTCAATCATTCAATCATTGTGAATGAAAAACATCTTCCTGATAGGTATGCCGTCGTCCGGCAAGAGTACGCTGGGAAAGCGCATTGCCGACGCGTTGCATTACCGCTTCGTTGACACCGATAAACTCATTGTTCGGGAGGAGGGCCGCTCCATTGCCGACATTTTCGCGCAATCGGGGGAGGATTATTTTCGCGAAGCCGAACGGCGTGTTTTGCGGACTATCCGGCCCGGCGCGAGTTTGGTTGTTTCGACCGGGGGCGGAATGCCCTGCTTCCATGACAACATGGCGTATATCAATGCAACGGGTATATCGGTTTTTCTGGATGTGCCGGTAGAGGTGTTGGTAAAGCGAATCGTGGGTCATGCGCAGGAAGACCGGCCGCTAAACAATGCGGCTGACCCGAACCTGCCAACTGTTTTGCAGAAACGCTACGAAACCCGACAGCCGATCTATTCGCAGGCAAACATTAGCATTCCGGGCGAAACCACCGCCGACGATGTGCTGCAACAAATAGGCGCGTGGTTATAAAAAAGCAAAAAATCGTGGCGTCAGGTTTGAACCTGACGCCACGATTTTTTGTATGCATCGTTGGTAATTGAAGCGGAAAGTTCCGATTTGTTAATTAAAAAAACGCGCCTACCGAAAGCGTTAAATTGGTGTTCTTATTGGTTAATTGTGCCGACGCGTAGTCCGTAGGGCTATTCAGATAATAAGGTGTATAAGACGTTTTGGTTGAATAGAAGACGCCCGCTATATCGGCAAAGAACCGGTCGTTGCGAACGCCTAAACCAGCCGAATACAGCAGGGTGTTCCGATCACCATTTCGAGCCAGCGCGTCGAATGTCGATTTGTAGGAACTGGGCAGGTAAGCGCCACCAACCCGCGCCCGGAAGATGCCACTCCGGAACTCACCCCCAACCCGAAAATTAACGGTGTTCTGGTAAATGCTCTGGACATAGCTGGTCTGGTCCTGCTTAAACGCCTGATTGTCGGCGGCCGACGAGAAACCACTGGTGCCCACCCGCATACCGGCATAATTGACATACTCAGCAGTAGCCGTCAGAAAACCACTTTTTCCCAAGAAATAGGTGATACCACCTGATAAGCGCAGGGGCGTGGAAACCATAAAGTCAAAATCGTTGGGTGCTACCGGAATTGTTTTGATATCAGGTATAAATGTCGCCGGTTTTCCATTCTGTATGGTTGGAATGCCAATAGGGTCAATGGTAAGCGACTGATTCGTTGTTTCCTGATACGAACGGGTTGTCCAGGTTGGCGTAATAATCGTTGCGCCCAACTGAATATTCCTCTCTATCCGGTAAATCGCTCCCACAGATAGATTAATACCATTTCCCGTTACGGTATAGTCCGTATTTTCAGTTAGGCCATTAAACACTTTACCCCCAATGTATCGCTCCTGAATAACTTGTGAGTAATCATATTTTGTGTGCGACAAGCCAAGCGTTCCACCCACATAAAACTTGTCACTAAAATTACTGGCTACCGATAAGGCCCACTGCGATACAGCTCCGGTTGCCGAAAAACTGGCGCGTTGGCTGACGGGAACACCACTATCGTAACGGAAATACTGTGTTGAATCACGCTGAGGGTTCACCACATAAAGCTGATAGGCGGCTGCCGTCAAGCCATCAACATCGGGCCCATTGGCATATCCTTGGGAATAGGCCACATTATTTTGGCTATCATACTGCTGGTCGATAGCCCCAGAGCCGATTCCGTTCGCATTCTGTACATAAGCATCAGCCACCGAACTGCGATTATTTTGACCCTGAGCTACAAAAATATTACCTAAACTGGCCTGCCGCGAATAACTGATGCCCCACACACTACGTCGCATTGCACCATTATTCCGGGCCTGCCCAGCAAAGATTGCTGATGCCGACCCGATAAAGGGATACGCTTTGCTTGCACTGGTATTCTGACCAAGATAATTGGCACTGCTGTTTAATAATCTTACCGACGGACTTATGCTTATTTCCGAGCGGTTGTAAAAAGCCAGACCAGCCGCGTTGCCCCAGGCGTTGCTGGCGTCGCCCCCAATGGCGGCATGATTTCCGCCCAATCCCTGAAATCGGGCTGTACCCGTAATGGGCTGTTCTGAATACCGGAAGGCATCGCCCGATAAATCCTGTCCGTAAGAAGCCACTGTTATTAGCAACAGACCGGCCATTATACCTATGCGTGTGTTCATTCTATGAAAGTGGTAAAAGGTGTGCCTTATCAATAAGACAATTCAGAACTACAGGCGTTTAATGGAGCCTGCTTTTTAAAACAAAAAATCTCGCCGATTGTCCTATCAGCGAGATTTAATTTTAATGAAAAGTTAAGTTTCATTTAACGGGGACCGCGACCGCCACCACCGGAATGACCACCACCGCCAGAAGAAGCTCCTCCGCCACCACCGCTATAGCTGGGTGCACTGTAGCTTCGGCTGGGTGCGCTATAACTGGGCTGACTGTAGTTTGGCTGGCTATAACTACGGTTTTGGCTTTGAGTGGGTTGCTGATAATTGGGTTGGCTGTAGCCGCTCCGGCCACCGCTGCCGCCGTCTGTGGGTGTATAGCTCCCCCGGCTATTCTGGCGAGGGCTGGCATAATAGCCGTTGTTCGAGCCACTATTATAAGCGGGTGCAGGGTTTGTGTAGTTTCCGGCTGTATTACCGCTGGACCGTCCACCCGAACCTGAACCATTATCATAATAGTAGTTACCCCGATTATTGGAACGGGGACTTGAATAGTAGCCATTGTTGCTGCCGTTGCCCGGTGAACTATAGGCATTTGTGCGACCGCCGTTATTGGTGTTTGCTGCACGTGGAGTATTGACAAATGCATCATTGTAACGACCCGTGCGACTGGAAGTAGGTCCGTAAGTTCGATTCCGGTAGGGGTCAGCACCGGATATATACGCGTTGTTCACGTATACAGGGCTTCCGTAATATCCACCGCCACCGTAGTATGAACTGCCATAGAAGGGCGAGTAGAATGAGTTCCCGTAACCACCATAGCCATACCCGAATGGTGAGTAGGCATAGGAACTGTAGAACGGATCGTACCCATACCCACCGAATGGCGAATAGGCAAATGAGTTACCGTAGAAGGGTGAGTAGAATGGACTGCCGAAGCCCATGCCAAACCGGCTGTATCCGCCAAATCCACCATACGCACCCAGACCCAGGCCAAGGCCCAGTCCGTTGTAGAATCCGGTGTTGTTAAAGCCCCAGCGGTTCCAGCTATACGCCGACGTCGACGCGGCATTATAACCGTTCGCAAAACCGGAGTTGTAGGCATTCGTGCCATCGTCGCCCCAGCCCGGATCAGCCGAGAGGCCCCGGTTTAGCTTGCGGGCACTTAGTTCGGTATAATACTCATCGGTGTTGGTCGATCCATCGGAACTGTACTGCCGGTCGTCGTTATAATCCGGGTTTGCGTTGCGGAGCGACCGCTGCTGCTGGCGGTCATTGCGTTGCTGCCGCGCTGTTTGCGGAGCAACCGACGAATAGTCGGACGAGTTGCTGGCATACACGGCTGCGTTGCCGGAACTGCCATACAAATCATCCATTTCGCCCGTATTTTGTGCCGTTTGACGGCTGGAGCTACAACTCCAGATGCCCATCAGCGCGGCCAGCGACAGGTAGCGATATAAGGGTTGCGTTTTCATTTGGCCAGGAAATTGGAGTAATAAAGGGTCATTGTCAGAACTCTTTCAATATATAACACAGGAACGACCTGTTTGATTACAAAAATAGACTAAAAACCTATCTTTGCAAGTTCTCCTGTATTAGATTCCAATTTGTTAATAAAGGTTTAATCCGTCTTAAAAAAAAGTCACGTTTGGTCAGTAAAGTCAGGAATTGTCAAGAGTAGTCAAGATTAGTCAGACGTTGTTAGAGCGGGTCGGAATTGCCCGTATTGGTAATTTATGACCTGCCTGACTACGCCTGACCACGCTTGACTAATTCTGACAATTCCTGACCGCCCCTGACATTAACTGACTAAAACCGTACGCATGGCAAAAGCAATTCCGTCCCGTAGTGAAAACTACTCCGAGTGGTATAATGAATTAGTGAAGCGGGCCGACCTGGCCGAAAATTCAGCCGTTCGGGGCTGCATGGTCATCAAACCCTATGGCTTTGCCATCTGGGAAAAAATGCAGCGGGCCTTAGATGATATGTTCAAGGAAACCGGCCATCAAAATGCCTATTTTCCGCTGTTTATCCCCAAGTCATTCCTGAGCAAAGAGGCTTCTCACGTGGCAGGATTTGCCAAGGAATGTGCCGTTGTGACGCACTACCGACTCAAAAATGCGGAGGATGGTTCGGGCGTTATCGTTGACCCGGATGCGAAACTCGAAGAAGAACTGATTGTCCGGCCAACGTCGGAAACGGTAATCTGGAGTACCTACAAAAACTGGATTCAGTCGTATCGCGACCTGCCGCTACTCATCAACCAGTGGGCCAACGTGGTGCGCTGGGAAATGCGGACCCGGATTTTTCTGCGCACCACCGAGTTTCTGTGGCAGGAGGGCCATACTGCCCATGCCACCGCCGACGAAGCCGTAGCCGAAACCCGTCAGATGCTGGAGGTATATGCCCGATTTGCCGAAGAATGGATGGCGATGCCCGTCATTAAAGGCACCAAAACGGCCAGCGAACGCTTCGCCGGGGCCGACGATACGCTGTGCATCGAAGCGATGATGCAGGATGGAAAGGCGTTGCAGGCCGGAACGTCGCACTTTCTGGGACAGAACTTTGCCAAAGCGTTTGATGTGCAGTTCCTGAACAAACAAAATACGCTGGAATACGTCTGGGGTACATCGTGGGGATCGTCGACGCGGTTGATGGGTGCGCTCATCATGGCCCACTCCGACGATGATGGGCTGGTGCTGCCGCCCAAACTGGCTCCGATTCAGGTTGTTATCGTGCCGATTTACCGAACCGAAGAACAATTAGAGTTGCTTTCCGCAAAGATTAAGCCGTTGATACAGGAACTGAAAAAAGCCGGTATATCGGTGAAATACGACGACGATGACGCCAACAAACCCGGCTGGAAATTTGCCGAGTATGAACTCCGGGGCGTACCGGTCCGGTTGGCAATGGGCGGTCGTGATCTGGAAAACGGAACTGTCGAAATTGCCCGGCGTGACCTGAAAACCAAAGAAACCGTACCGTTCGAGGGTTTGACCGACCACATCAAAAACCTGCTGGACGACATTCAGAATACGATCTACGAAAAAGCGCGGGCATTCCGGCAGTCGAACACCTTCCGGGTCGATACGATGGAGCAGTTTGAGGAGCAACTTGAAAAAGGCGGTTTCCTGATGGCGCACTGGGACGGAACAGCCGAAACGGAAGAGGCCATTAAGGAAGCGACGAAAGCCACGATCCGCTGCATCCCGCTCGATCAGGAGTCGGAAGAAGGCGTCTGCATCTTTTCGGGTAAACCCTCGAAAGGCCGCGTCGTGTTTGCGCGGGCGTATTGATTGCGTTTAGTTAGGAAGATGTCAGGCAACGCCTGCCGCACGGCTGGAGTAGGTCGGGCGGCAAGCGTTAATTTTGCAATCAATTTACAGGCCCTAATAGATTCAAAAAAATGGATTCAATCAAACGTGTCTGCGTCTATTGTGCATCGAGTGCCCGGATAGACACCGCTTATTTTGACGCTACGAAGCAGTTGGCTTCGTTGTTTGTTGAGAACAGAATTGAGGTGGTGTATGGCGGAGGAGGTATTGGTTTGATGGGCCAACTGGCCGATACGGTTATTGAAAAAGGCGGTCGCATTACGGGCATTATGCCCAATTTCATGCGTGATGTTGAGTGGGCGCACCAGCGGGTTACCGACTTTGTTTTTACCGAAACCATGCATGAACGCAAACAGAAATTTCTGGAAAACATCGACGGTTTGGTGACGCTTGCCGGTGGAAGCGGAACCCTGGAAGAACTGTTTGAAGCCATCACGCTCAAACGGCTTGGCCTGTTTACAAAACCAATCGTTATCCTGAATACCCGGAATTATTACTCGCCATTGCAGGAAATGCTCGAACGTTGCGTAACTGAAAATTTTATGGCTCCTGAGCACCGGGCTATGTGGACGTTTGTCGACGAGCCGGAACAGGTTATCGACGCGCTGAAAAACGCGCCGGTCTGGTCTAAGGAGGCTATTGAATTTGCCACGGTTCGTTAATGCCTGGCTACAGTACTGAATTTGCTGATTGGGCAGAAATAGCTGGCAAATAGCAAATTTGCGCAAACAACTAATTGATTATCAGTATCATTTGCTTCTGGCTAATTGTCTTTTTGAGGGCGAAAACGGCAGCACATTGAGCAGTTGCCGGAAGATTTTATGAACTTTTGCTCGTAGTCGGGAGTTGGTCAAAAGTTAGCGTGTAGCCCAACCTCTGCCGGAAGTTCCGGTATTTTTATGGCGACATCCGACAACAAACCACATAGCAATATGGCACAAGTAAAATCTGGCGATACCGTTCAGGTGCATTATACCGGAACCCTGAGCGACGGAACCGTATTCGATTCTTCAGAAGGCCGCACTCCGCTGGAGTTCACTGTAGGCAGTGGACAGGTTATTAAAGGGTTCGATGATGGCGTAACGGGCATGAATCAGGGCGAAAGGAAAACCATCGATATACTGGTAGAAGATGCGTACGGACCCGTTAATGAAGACATGATTTTTACGCTTGAGCGTACCGAAATCCCGGATGATATTCCGCTCGAAGAAGGCATGACGCTCAATATGCACGAAGACGGCAATCCCCGGCCCATTCCGGTTATTATCCGCTCCCTGACCGATACAAACGTTACCCTCGACGCCAACCATCCGCTGGCCGGGCAGGACCTGACGTTTGCCATCGAACTGGTTGGCGTGAAATCACCTTCGGGATTGATTTTGTAGAAGCAGTGGAGTGAGTGAAGTAAGTAGAATGGGTGAAGTAGGTGAAATGAGTGTAGTAGGTCGTTCTGAATTGACCTACTGCACTTACTTCACGCACTTCACTTGATTCACTCGCTACGAAATCAGACGGCCGGAATATACATATCGAATCGGGCACCTTTCATTAATTCGCCGGTAGCGGTAATAACGCCATTGTGGTTTTCAATGATTTTTTTTACGATAGCCAGGCCAATACCCGTTCCATTGTACTGTTCCTTGCTGTGCAGACGTTGAAATACGTCAAATATTTTTTCGCTGTAGATCGGGTCAAAGCCAATGCCATTGTCTTCAACGGTGATGTGGCAGTAGCGTACTTCAGGCAGCAGCGTCTCGTTGTTTAGCTCCCCTCCTTTGGCAATATGACTCTTCACGGTGATGTGTGGCGGGATGGCCGGGTTTGAAAATTTAAGCGCATTGCCGATAAGGTTCTGCATCATCTGGCGAAATTGAAACACGATGACCCGGGCCTGGCCGAGTTCAGAAGCCTCAATGACCGCCTGTTTCTCGGCAATGGTTTCGCTCAGTTCGCCAACTACCTCATTCATAATCAGACGGAGATCCGCTGCATCAAAATTCCGGTCGGCGGTGTTCAGGCGGGAGAAGGCCAGTAAATCCTGAATAAGCTCCTGCATTCTGGCAGCCGCTTTTTGCATTCGCAGGAACGTGTCTTTACCGCTTTCGGTCAGGTTTGCATATTCTTTTTCGAGCAGACGACCAGCCATCGTTTGTATTTTTCGCAGCGGTTCCTGCAAATCGTGGCTCGATACATAGGTAAACGCTTCAAGCTCCTTGTTCATTTTTTGAAGGTCATCGTTTGTTTCTTCGAGTGCCTCGTTGGCGTCTCTTAGTTCAACCGTGCGTTGACGCACTTTTTCCTCCAGTTCTTTTCCGCGTAGTTGCTGGCTTTCCAGGCTTTTATTTTTAGCGATTACCTGCTCGGTCACTTCATAGCCAAAAACCAAAATGGAAAAAATCTGCCGGTTGTCATCGTACATGGGCTGGTAGCTGAAATTAAAATACATCTCTTCAGGCTCCAGCCCTTCATCGCGGGCAAGCGTAATCGGAATATCAATGCCCACGTACGGTTCACCCGTGTTATACACGGTATCCAATAGTGTATCAAATCCCTGTCCCTCCAGTTCCGGCAACGCCACCATAATTGGTTTACCCTGTATCTGGCGTCTGCCAAATAAACTCTGATACTGTTCATTTACCAGGTCATATACATGGTCCGGTCCGGTCAGCGTAGCCACAAAGCCGGGGGCGGTCATCAGCATATCCCGAAACAAGGTTGTTTGTACTTCCATTCGTTTACGGGCCGTAACCAGGTCAGTAACCTCGTTGGTTACGCACATAACCCCACTTATATGGCCGTCTATTTCGCGTAGAGGCTGATACGAGAAATTAAAATAGCCTTTTTCAGTTTTGCCAAACCGGTTCATGGTAACCTCCGACTCATTCGCGTGGTAGGGCGTACCCGTTCTCAACACATCGAGCATAATTGGCTCATACGTTGCCTTTGTTTCAGATAAAGCGTCAAATAGGCGGGTGCCTACAAATTCAGCTTCAGTCTTGTCTACAATCTGCAAAAAGAATTCATTAGCCAGATCGACATTTAAGTCGCTGCCGTTGAAAATGGCGATGCCTACCGAAGCCTGCCGAACCAAATTTCGGAATCTGTTTAACAGTTCATGCGTTTTCTGCTGGTGCTGTTTCCGCTCCGTAATATCTTCGATAGAGAGCAAAATTAATTTCTCGGCTTTATGCTCATTCAGTAGCTCACGGGCATTTAGCAGCATGACCCGCTCCCCAATGGTTGGAAAGATATGCGTCAGTTCAAAATCGTTGAATGTTAATTTTTCGGGCAGGATTTTTTCGAGTAGTGTTCGCAGTTTGGGACTATTCCATTGCCTGTTGCCAATGTCATAAATTAAAATACCTTCCGTTTCCGATTTATCGGCCCGGAATGTTTTATAAAAAGCCCGGTTTGCCAGGGTGATCCGTAAATTTATGTCTAATATCACCAGCGGTTCACGCATGTTGGTAATGATTGCTTCGGCATAATCGCGGGCGGCTGTTACCTGTTCATTCAAATCAATCATTTCCTGGTTCACCACCGTTAGCTCTTCGTTGGTGCTTTGCAGTTCTTCTTTGCCCGTTTCCAGTTCTTCGTTCAGGCTCTGCAATTCTTCATTGCCGCTCAGGAGTTCTTCGTTGGCACTTTGCAGTTCCTCATTTATGGCCTCCTGGTCTTCGGTAATGCCGCGCATATCGTCGCGAAGCTGCGCCAGTTCTTTCTCTAACTGTTGAATGCGCTGGTCTTTATCATCTTTCTTCGACAGGACAGGCTTTTTTTTACCACCCGACACCTGTTTCCTGCCCGCTGAATCGGTATCCTGGAAAAGAATCAGATAATGCGGCTCAATGGTATCGGGCAGGCGCATGGCTTCGATGGAAATAATATGGAGACTGCCATTTATCTGCAACGGAATATTTTCTTTTACAACCGGAGCTTTCTCTTTTTTCGCTTTATGAATCAGGTTACGCAGTTCAAAAGCCAGTCCGTACTTTGCCAGCAGTAATAAATTATGGGTGGGCTTGCCCGTCGATTGCTCTAAATAATTGCCGGTGCTGCCCCGAAAATGCACGATGTCCAATGCCTCATTAACCACCACACCGGCCGGGGTGTATTTGCTCAGAATAATATCATCGGCGGTTTTTTGAAAATCAGTACGCATACGCTCGTTTTTGGGGTCGGCGTTGGGGTGGTTCAGTGTCGGTTCGGTTCGCCCGCCCGAAACGTTCATAAACCGGCTGGGGGCATCCTGGCGGGTAAATAACTTATCCTTTTTTTGAGCAAGCTTAAACAGGTCAGGAACACTGCTGATGGTTTCTGATTTTCCGAGCAACAAAAAACCGGTTGGGTTTAACGCATAATGAAACGTGCTGAGTGCCTTTTTTTGCAGGTGAGATTCCATGTAAATCAGCACATTGCGGCAACTGATAAAATCCATTTTACCAAAAGGCGGGTCTTTCAGGAAGTTGTGTACGGCGAATACGCACATATTTCGCACCGCTTTATTAATCTGATAGCCGCCGTTAGTCTCGGAAAAGAAAGCCTGTAAACGCTGGGGTGATACATCGGCTACATCGGCTTTGGTATAGATACCGGCACGCGCTTTGGCTACGGCGGGTTCGCTCAAGTCGGTAGCAAAAATCTGCACCCGTTCCTGCCGGTCGCCCAGGAATTCACTGAAGCACATTGCAATCGAGTACGCTTCTTCTCCGGTGCTGCACCCGGCTACCCATATCCGTATGGGTTCTCCGGCAGTTTTTTTTACGATATGCGGAAAAACGGATTCGCACAGGTTATTAAATACCGGATGGTCGCGGAAGAACGTGGTCACCGAAATCAATAAATCCTGATATAAAGCAAGCTGCTCCGGTTTATCGTCCTGTAAAAAAGCCAGATAATCGGCTGGAGACTCTTTTTTGCTGATAGCCATCCGGCGCGCAATTCGTCGGCGGATGGTTGTTTGTTTATAATGCATGAAATCGGTGCCCTTACGGGTCCGCAGCACCATAAGTATCCGGTTAAAGACATCATGTGCCAGTTCTGGAACAACTGATTGGTCACCTCCCTGTTCTCTGACAAGGCGGGTGATGTCGATCAGTTTCCGGGGTATTTCGTCGGGCGGCAGCACAAAATCAACGACCCCGGCCTGCACGGCACTGTTGGGCATGGCTGCGTGACCTGCCGACACTTCATCCTGAGCCACCGTGATGCCATCGTTCACCTTAATGGCTCTCAATCCTTTGGTGCCGTCGCTGCCCGTACCTGACAGCACCACGCCAATAGCATGGCTGTGATGAACCTCGGCCAGCGACGTAAAGAAAAGGTCGATGGGATGGTTGAGTTCCCCTTTTTTTGTGGTGCGGGCACTTAGTTGCAATACGCCATCGTTGGCTACCAGCATTTTGTTGCTGGGCAAAATATAAATGTGGTCGGGCTGCACCACAACCTCATCCGTGATTTCCAGTACCGGTATTGGGGTTATTTTCTGCAGAATTTCTGTCAGCAGACTCTCGTGAGTGGGGTCTAAATGCTGCACCAGCACATACGCCAGTCCTGACTGTTCGGGAATGGCTTTAATTAACTTTTTGAAAGCCGCCAATCCACCAGCCGAAGCACCAATGCCCACTACGGGAAATAAATTGTCGGACAATATTTTCCCGTCTGTTTTCATATCGTTGAGTTATCATAAAATCACCCGGCAAGAATAAAATTTTCTCTTGTTGGGTGTACCGTGGTTTTCTGCGCAATCAGGGAGATGGCCTGGTGTATCAGGTTTTTGAGTTTGGAAAAATCAACCGGTTTTCGAATGCAATAGTAGGCTCCGTTTTGGTAGAGAAACGTTGCGATATCCGGATCAAATGAAGTCGATAAGATGATAATGGGAATGAGCATCAGGCTCCTGTCTAACTTTATGTCTGCCAAACAGTCAAAGCCGGTTTTGCGAGGCATGTTGAGGTCCAGAAAGAGAGCGTCGGGAAGTTGCCCTGTATTGGCCCTTAGCCACTGCATAAGCTGCTCACCATCGTGAACGGTTGTGAGGTGTGTCGCTATGGATGACTCGCTCAGGGCTTCGCTGAAAAACAGGCAATCATCTTCGTCATCATCAGCAAGCAGGATACGAAGCGGTTTTGTGTTCATGAGTAGCAGTAAAAGTTAAGGGTAAATACGGCAGATATTGAGCGCAATAATGACGCATGTTGGCGGGGCCGCTCTGGATGCGGTCGGGCCGGTGAACTCGCCACGTAAAACGAGTTAGGGGTTATATTTCAGAAAGATACAGTAATATCTCCGTCTTTTTTTTTATGTTTATAATCTCTACAGACGAATAAACAAAAAGATACCTCAGTTAAAACTGAGGTATCTTTTTGTTTATTCGTCTGCCTGTAGCTGCTGTCCTTCCCGATTAACCTACTTCACCTATTCCACTCACTTCACCCAATCTACCAATTACTCCTCTTTCATCGTTACCAGATTCTCCAGTTCGCGCAGGGCCAGCTCGATGCCCTGCGAATTGGCGCGGGCCGCGTAAGCCGCAAGCGCAACCGTAATGGCACCAACGTTTAACGCAATGGGCAGATTATCAAGCTCCTGTAAGCGAGAACGTGCTTTTTCGGTGGCTTGTTCAATGCGAATGGCTACCTGATTGGCGTTGCTGAAAGCCGGGCGAACAATCCGCGATTGAATGTCCTGCGCCCGGCTGAGCAGACTGTTCTGATACGCGTTTAGATCCAGTTGCTGTTCGTGCGTAAGCTCGGGCCAATGCACCATCTGAAACTCGTTCAGCGAACGAGCCATAGCGCAGTAGCCAGCCGCAATCCCATCAACGTGTTCAGGTGTGAAATCTTCCATAACGGATTTGGTTCCAGTAGAAACCTGTTTGGTGCCGTATGTGTGACTTTAGGGGGGAAGATAGGTCACCGAAGGCGGATTTGCCTACAAAGTGCCTGACTTTTGTACGAACGGTCAAAACGCCAAAACCGCAACCCCGCTATTTGCGTTAATTCGGCATGAAATTAACACCGCTCAACGTAGGCTATGCCTGCATTAATCTGAACCTGCAGGCCGAAAAAATCACGACCAACCGGGGAATGATAAAAAAAACCTTTACCGAAAAAGGAATCGCCTACGCGTCGGAACTGGCTCTCAAAAATGTGCAGGATTTATTGAAAATCGTTGACTGGAACATTGAACACGGGTTCGGCCTGTTTCGGATGTCGTCCGATATGTTCCCCTGGGCGTCGGAATACCGCCTTGCCAACCTGCCCGACTTCTCCGACATTCGCGCAACGCTGGAAGAAATTGGCCGCCGACCCATCCGGCTAACCATCCATCCCGGCCCATTCAATCACCTCGCCGGGCAGGGTAAAGTGCTGGATAACACCCTAATCGACCTCGAATACCAGTCGGAACTGTTCGACCTGATGGGCCTGAAACCGTCGCACTGGAACAAAATCAACATTCATGCGGGTGGAACCTACGGCGACAAAACCGCCACGCTGGCCCGGTTTACCAAAAATTTCGGCCTGCTCTCCGCAAACCTGCGTGCCCGCCTGACCGTCGAGAATGACGACCGGACAAGCCTGTACACTGTGGAAGATTTGCTCACTGTACACGAAGCCATTGGCATTCCTATTGTGTTCGATTATTTTCATCACTCGCTCAATCCCGGTCAGCAAACCGAAGAAGAAGCGTTTCTGATGGCCTACAACACCTGGGATGTCCGGCCGGTCTTTCACTTCTCCGATTCGCGGCAGGTGTACGAAGACCCCAAAGCCCGTCGGGAAGCGCACGCCGACTGGCTTTATACGCCGGTTATCAATACCTACGGCAAAGAGGTAGACATTGTGTTCGAGTGCAAGATGAAAGAGGTGGCTGTGATGAAAATGATGAATCTGTCACTCATTGTTAACGAGTCTGTTTAGACTTTGGGTCTACGCTCATTTTTGAGCGTGTTTTTGTCATTCCGAGGCACGAGGAATCTTAAACTTTTCCCATGAGCGATTTTAAGATTCCTCGTGCCTCGGAATGACAAAAACATACTCTCAATTTCAAGTAGATTCAAGCAGTTTAAACGAAAAAGAGGCATCTGACAATCCCTGACTATCTTTGACAATGCTTGACCAATCCTGATTACCCACAAAAAAAACCGCTGCAATCTTGCGAAAGCAGCGGGCGGGAATTGGATGAGCGACCGACTTGTCCGAGAAGACCGATCGCCTGTTGTTGAGAAAGTGTACTGAACCGGCCCGAAGGCCATTATACTACAGGATGCTGTGGCGCTTAGTGCTTGATCGCAATACGCGTTGTAAACTGCTTTTGGTTAGGACCAACGACGAACGTGTAGGCACCATCGGGCAAACCCGATAAGTCGAACCGGCGGGCCGGGCCTGTAAACGTGTCTGTCTGTATCAGCACATTCTGCGCATCGTAAATGGCTACGTTCGCTTCGCCGATGTTCTTCGCAGGCAGCAGCACTTCAATTTTATTCTTCTCGTAGGCCGTCAGCGTTGGTTGTGCCAATTGTTGCAGGCTGCGTTCGTCCACGTTCAGGGCGTTGCCTTTAATCGTTAGCCCCTGCGACATCCACCAGGCGTTGTTACCGGCTGTCAGGTAATACTGACCGTCGGGCAGGCTGTTGAGGTTAAAGGACGTGGCCCGCTTTGCGTTTTTTGAAATAACTCCCCGGTAGAGTACATTGCCGTCGGCGTCGATAATGGCCACGTCAACGGGTGTCCCCGGCTGTGTATGAATGCGTACTTTCTTTTGCTCGGACTTCTCAACTTTCACACCACCCATTCCTGAACCTGTGTCGGCTTTGGCCTCTCCCAGACCAGCCAGACTCCATACTGATAACAGTACAGCGATTGATAAACGGAATTTTTTCATTGGATAGATTATTTTGTTTTTCCGTGACAAAGGTGTGGTGTTGCCTTACATCAATGCAAGAGGTGCATCCCTGAAAACCAGTGTTTTACGAAAACTTCATTTTTTAGTTATATTCAATCTGAGCATTGTGGGGCATTTATTGGAAAAGTACAACAAGTCCCTATTAATAACGTATGAATTGTATTTTTCTAATATTCTTATATTTTAGGACTTTGTACTTTTCAACGTATACTTCTCCTGATTATAATCCTATTTGTTAAAAACGGATAGTTATTGAGGCATATCTACTGCTGAGATTTTTGTCTTGAATTAGCCACATAGCGACTCATCAGACAGGCGTGCCCGAACGATTTCTGACTTAGTGAGCACGCATTTTGTGAAAAATCGCAGCAAACTGTCAGGCTTGTTTGATTAGTAAGCGATCACGCACAGTCAGGGTATAGCCAATGCATAGTCCCACGCAAACCAACCGGACCGCGTTACCAATCATCCAGACCAGCCCCTTCTGGTGAGCTTCTGCTTCGGACAGGTCCAGTTTACCGATAAATAAGTCAAGGTTTAAATTCAGTACAATGCAGGCGGTTAGCGCAATGCCCAGCCAACCCCACAACGTTGCCCGGCGCAGGGCTGGTTTTACTTCGTTCAGAACGGAGTCGTTGCGGAATGTCAGTACCGTTAGTGCCAATACGGCCAGTTGGGTAATCGGTACGTAATAGTGATATTGAATAACAACCGTATAGTATCTATTGTAAGCGTTGAGTACGTCGATGGGAGCGGCTAACCAGTTGGGCATCAGGATGATCTCCTCATACAGATTGCCGAAAAACCAAAGCAGTAGCCCGAACAGGGCGAAATTGAGAAACCGGCGACTTGTTTTTATGTCCATTGTCGTTTCCATTAGTCGAAAGCAAAACTACAGCCCGGACAATGGCAGCGGGTAGGACAAATGCAGGGAATTAGCGCACAAATCACGCTTGTGCCCGATAATCTGTTGGGCTTGAGCCGGTCTGTTTCCTAAAGAGCCGGGCAAAATACGATACGTCGTCGATGCTTAGGTGAAAAGCGATTTCGGCGATAGAGAGATCGGTCTGGCGCAGCAGCACTTTGGCTTCGAGCATGAGCGCGTCGGTAATCCAGTCACTAACGGTTTTTCCCGTCGCATCCTTCACGCAGCGGGTCAGGTGATTGGGCGTTACGTTGAGGAGATCGGCGTAGTCGCGAACGGCGCGTTTGCTTAAAATATGCTGTTTGAGCAGATTTTTGAACTGCGTGGTCAGTGTGCTTGCCGAAGAGGAGGGCCTACCCGTTTCAGTCGGTTGACCATAAATCCGGGCGGCATCGAGCAGAAAACTATACAGCAACGAACTGATGTAGGCTTGTTGATCGGGTTGCCTGCTGAGATGAGCGGCCTCTATTTTCGTGAGTTGCCGCTGAAAATCAATGCGTTCTTCTGCCGACAGACTGATTACCGGTCGAGCATCCGGCCCAAAAAACGGCAACTCATTCAGCGAGTTCTGATTTTTGAGATTATACAGCGTGTATTCGGCATCGAACAACCCGTAAAAACCCTCCGTTTCGGGCGAGCACTCATCCGCCCCGGTAATCGTGCCCGCAGCCCGTAGAATTAAGCTGTTCATTTCAGCCCTGTACGTCTGTAATCCATCGGTCAGGAGTAGATGCCCTTTTGTGATCAAAAAGAAATCATAATGAAAATTACGCGCTATGGGGATCGGAAACCGGATTCGCTGAACATAGTCTTCGAGGTGCCAGACCGCAAAGAAATTATGCATCCCGGTCCGGCTTTCTGCTACCGGAAAAATCGGTTCCGATTCCGTAGATGAGCGGATAAACTCTCTGGAAAATCGGGTTGGGTCAATGATGGGAATTGTTTTTTTTGGCATACAGCAGTTTAACCGATTAACCTTTACATACGTCGAAGCGGGTTAATTAGCTAACGTGCCGGTTAAGTCAGGCGTGTAGCGAAGATTAAACATTCATGAAATTCGTTAATACACGGGAAATTTGTCGAAACCAAAACCCACCGAATCGTCTTACTACTGAAACGATTTTTGCAATCTTATGGACAAAGTACTTCAGGGGCAGATTGCCATCATTACCGGAGCCAGCAGCGGCATTGGATCGGGCGTTGCCAAAAGCCTGGCCGAAGCCGGTGCTACCGTTGTTATCAACTATCCCGTTGAGGCCACTAAAGCAGCGGCCGATGCCGTATTAAAAGAAATTACGGATGCGGGTGGCTTGGGCAGTGTGGCCCAGTGTGACGTTAGTAAAGAAGATCAGGTAATTAAACTCTTTGCCGATGTGGTGGCGCAATACGGCACGGTCGATATTTTAATTAACAATGCCGGTTTACAGCGCGATGCGAAATTTCACGAAATGACGCTCGATCAGTGGAACACGGTCATCAGCGTAAACCTGACCGGGCAGTTTCTGTGCGCCCGCGAAGCCATTCGGGAGTTCCTGCGCCGGGGTCCACGCCCGGAGGTGTCGGCCGCTACCGGTAAAATTATCTGCATGAGTTCGGTGCATGAATTGATTCCCTGGGCCGGACATGCCAACTACGCCACCTCGAAAGGCGGTATCAAAATGCTCATGCAGTCGCTGGCGCAGGAATATGGCGACCGTAAAATCCGGGTCAACAGCATTTGTCCGGGAGCCATTCAAACGCCCATCAACCGGGCGGCCTGGGAAACGCCCGAAGCCCTCAACAGCCTGATGACGCTGATTCCCTACAACCGAATCGGCCAACCCGCCGACATTGGCAACCTCGCCGTTTTCCTGTCTTCCGACCAGTCCGACTACATTACGGGTGCCAGCATCTTCATCGACGGTGGCATGACGGTGTTTGAAGGATTCTCGACGGGAGGATGAGTTGTTCGACGTTTGTAGTTCGTCGTTTGTGGTTTTTGCCGCGCTGAACTACAAACGACGAACTACACACTACAAACTAACTTATGTCCACCGAACAACACCGCCTTACCGACCCCGCCTGGCGACAATGGGGACCGTACGTTTCCGACCGTCAGTGGGGAACCGTACGCGAAGATTACAGTGCCAACGGCGATGCCTGGAACTATACCACCCACGACATGGCCCGCAGCTATACCTACCGCTGGGGCGAAGAGGGCATTGCGGGTTTCTCCGACGATACGCAGCAGCTTTGTTTAGCCCTCGCCCTCTGGAACGGCAAAGACCCCATTCTGAAAGAACGGTATTTTGGCCTGACCAACGCGGAGGGAAATCATGGCGAGGACGTTAAGGAACTGTATTATTATATAGACAACACGCCCTCGCATTCGTACCAGCGGATGCTGTACAAGTACCCGCAGACTGCCTATCCGTACGAATGGTTGCTGGACGAAAACCGCCGACGCAATCGACTCGACCCCGAATTTGAACTACTCGACACCGGACTGTTCGACGACGACCGCTACTTCGATGTGTTTGTTGAGTATGCCAAAGCCGGGCCGCAGGATATACTGATGACCGTTACGGTGCATAACCGAGGCCCCGAAGCCGCCAGCCTGCATCTGCTGCCCACGCTCTGGTTTCGGAACACGTGGGTCTTTGGCGACGATACCGACGGCGTACCCAATTACCGCCCTTCGCTGGTGCTGCAAGCCGACGGAGCCGTTTCCGTTGAGGATTCGGCATTGGGGCGGTACGAGCTTCATGCCGAGGGTCAGCCGGAATGGCTATTCTGTGATAATGAAACCAATGGAGGTCGGTTGTATAATGCGCAAAATGGCCCCCAATACCCGAAAGATGGTATTAATGACCATGTCCTGCACGGGTTGGAAACGGTTAATCCGGCACATACAGGAACTAAAGCAGCCGCACATTATACGCTCAACATAGCGGCTGGCGAATCGGCTGTGGTTCGGTTGCGATTGAAAGCGACCGGTCAGGCCAGTACCGTTCAGGATAAACACTTTGCCGGTTTCGACCAGCTCGTCAATCAGCGAAAAGCCGAAGCCGACGAATTTTACGCCACCATTCAGCCCGCCGACGCTACGGACGATGAAAAGCTCGTGCAGCGGCAGGCGTTTGCCGGAATGCTCTGGAGCAAGCAGTATTATTATTACGATGTGTCGCGGTGGCTGGCTGGCGACGCCAACAATCCGCCCCCGCCCCCCGAACGCACGAAAGGCCGCAATCGTACGTGGCTGCAACTCATCAATGCGGGTGTTATTTCTATGCCTGACAAGTGGGAATATCCGTGGTATGCCGCCTGGGACTGGGCGTTTCACTGTGTCGCGCTGTCAATCGTTGATCCCGGCTTTGCCAAGCACCAATTAATGTTGCTCACCAACGAATGGTTTATACACCCGAATGGGCAATTGCCTGCCTATGAGTGGAACTTCTCGGATGTGAACCCACCCGTACAGGCATGGGCCGCGTGGCGGATGTATCACCTCGACCGGGAGCGGAAACCACCCGGCGAAGAAGATTTGACGTTCCTGCGGACTATTTTTCATAAGCTGATGCTCAACTTTACGTGGTGGGTCAACCGAAAAGACGAAGCAGGAAACAACATTTTTGAGGGCGGTTTTCTGGGACTTGACAACATCGGCGTCTTTGACCGGAATACGGTTTTTCCCGATGGTAGTCATCTGGAACAGGCCGACGGCACAAGCTGGATGGCCATGTACGCCCTGAATATGATGCGTATCGCCCTCGAACTATCGCGTCATGACTCGGTTTATGGCGAACTGGCAACCAAGTATTTCGACCATTTTCTGTACATCGCCGGGGCCATGACCAGTATGGGTGAAAACAACAAAGGATTGTGGGATGAAGAAGACGCGTTCTTTTATGACCAGCTTCGTATGGGCGATGGCAGCGTTCGGCGGATGCGGGTCCGTACGCTGGTGGGCCTGATTCCGATGTTTGCCGTTGAGGTTCTGGACGATGAACTCCTGAATGCAAATTCGGCCTTTGTAACGCGGATGACCTGGTTTCAGGGGCACCGCCCGGATTTATACAACCAGGTGTCGCGCTATACCGAGCGAGGGCAGGATGAAAAACGACTGCTGAGTTTGCTGCGCGGCTTCCGCCTGAAAGCATTGCTGGCTAAACTGCTCGACGAACGGGAGTTCCTGAGTCCGCACGGCATCCGGGCCGTCTCGAAAGTGTATCAGGACAATCCGTATGAGTTTACGTTGGAGGGCAACACGTTTCGATTGACATATACCCCCGCCGAAAGTGACAGCGGCATGTTTGGCGGAAACTCTAACTGGCGCGGGCCGGTCTGGATGCCCACAAACTACCTGCTGGTGGAGAGTTTAGAGCGGTTTTATGCCTATTTTGGTAATGCGTTTACGGTTGAGTACCCCATCGGGTCAGGGCAGCAGGTGACCCTGAAAACGGTTGCCGCCGAACTGACAAATCGACTGATTGGCCTGTTTACGACCGATGCTAACGGCAGACGTCCCGTTTTCGGTCAGCACCCAAAATATCAGGACCCGCACTTCCGGGATTATGTGTTGTTCTACGAATATTTCGACGGCGATACTGGCCGTGGGGTAGGAGCCAGTCACCAAACCGGCTGGACGGGTCTCGTAGCTGAGTTAATCAACCGCAAATACGGCAGTTTGCAGTAGGAATGGTAATGGCACTGGGTAACTGGTGTCAGATTTAAGAATCATAACTGTCGGGCAAGCTTACGGGCCAGCCAAATTATCTATCGAAAAGAGTTCT
>CAXTKE010000014.1:0-193145 GCA_964244845.1 uncultured Spirosoma sp. | reverse complement strand
GATAATTTGGCTGGCCCGTAAGCTTGCCCGACAGTTATGGTTTGAGAACCTGACAAGCGAGGTTTTAAGTAACCTCGCTTGTCGGTTATAAGTAACCAACACCACCATTCACTACTGCCTGCTTCTTGCCTATTCACTGAAAAATCCGTACTTTTGCACCCAAATGAGGAGACATTCCTCTCAAGCAGTTCTTTTCTTACCGGTAGCAAATAGACTTAGGCGGGATGCTCAACAGGCGACTACTCCGAATAAAGGTCATGCAGGCGTTATATGCGCTTCAGCAGGCCAAATTCTCAAATCAACAATTAGCCCTCGATGGCATCAATGACCTCTTCCAACCCGATCTGAATTCGATGTTGCCACAGGACAAACGGCAACTCGAAGGCTACCGAAAACTTGCCGGTCTGTTGTTCGAGGAGGCCATAAAATCCAGTCAGGCCGCTCAGGATGACGACGCCCCGAAAAATGTACTTAAAGCCGCAAACGACGGATTTCTGTTCTACCAGATACGGGCGAAAAAAGACCGGCAGCATCTGGCCCAAATGATGCTGAAACAGGTAAATGGCATTTACGACGATTACCTGCGCGTTCTGTTGCTCCTCATCGAACTGGGTCATGCCGCCGACATTGACCGGGACCGCGTTCACCGAAACGTCGACGAAGTACCCTTTCCGTTCGAGTCAACCCTGAACGACAATACCGTTGTGAAAGCACTGGCCGAACACCAGCCCCTGCGCAACGAAGCCCTTCGGCACGGCATCTCGTGGACTGAAGACCTGGTATTTGTTCGTAAAGCACTCCACGAAGCCTTAAAAACCGATGACACCTACCGGGCCTACTGCGAGCAACCGACCCATACCGCTGATGAGGATCAGACATTGGCACAGTACGTGCTTAGAAGCTTGCTATTCAAGCATGAACTGATTCGCAATCACCTGGCGGAAATCGACCTGAGTTGGGCCGAAAACAGTGAAGTGGTGCGGGGACTGGCCATCCGAACGCTCAAATCGGCCCAAAGTCCGGCGGGTTTACAGCTCGAACCCCTTACGGACGACTGGGAAGAAGATGAGCTGTTTCTGAACACGCTGTTTGAAAAGTCGATTGATAATGACGCTGATTATGAGCAACTCCTGGCCGACCAACTTCAGAACTGGGACGTTGAGCGGGTGGCTATGCTCGACAAAATCATTCTTAAACTGGCCGTTTGTGAGTTACTCAATCTCCCAAACATTCCGGTCAAAGTAACGATTAATGAATATATTGAACTGGCAAAGGCGTACAGTACGCCCAAAAGCGGTAAGTTTGTCAATGGAATTTTAGACAACCTCTCCGAGAAATTACAGACCTCGGGCCGTCTGCGTAAAAGCGGGCGTGGGTTGTTGGATAATAAATAAAGGAGTTTACAGTTTGTAGTTTACGGTTTGTGGTTGGCTAAGGAGCGTGTTGCTTTCGCCAGTCCGTCGTGGTCCGGCGTTCCGGTGCGGTTAGTCCCGGCGGGGAACCGCAACCACAAACCGTAAACTACAAACTACAAACCACAAACTGTTTTTTAAAATGAGCAGAATTGGACGTGATATAACCTTTTTGCTGACCGGCATAGCGGTTGGCTCAGCGTTTGGCTTGCTGTATGCCCCCGACAAAGGGAAAATTACCCGTGATCGACTCTCGTTTCGGCTATCGAAATACCGCGAACAGATCAATCAGTTAATCGATGATCTGGGTCGTTCGGTCGATCAGCCTGAAAACTCCTCGAAGAATGAAGGGCAGCGCGTCGTTAACGAAGCCCGCGAAAAAGCGGAACGGCTGCTGGAAGATGTGGACCGGCTTATGGCCCAAATCAAGCAGCAAAATGCCTGATAAAGCGGAAGTAAAGCGTTTTTGGTTTGTAGTTCGTAGTTGGCTGACGCGGGAATTAAGAATGCGTCAGCCAACTACGAACTACAAACCAAAAACCACAAACTACGTTAAAAATGCACGTTAAAAATTGGCTGTTTGCGTTCGTTGTTGCCAGCATTGGTTTTGGTCAGCTTAGCTGCGATAACCGGCAGCAGGGTGAAACGTCGAAGCAGACGGCTTCGGCAAAAATGCCGAAGATAACCTTTTCCGAAAAAGGCATTTACGACTTCGGAACGCTCACCGAGGGCGATACGGTCGAACACGTTTTCGCGTTTACCAACACCGGCGAATTTCCGCTGATTATCAATAACATTACGGCTTCCTGCGGCTGCACCACCCCCGAATGGCCGCGCGAACCCGTTGCGCCCGGCGCGAAATCGTCGGTGCGGGTGCGCTTCAATAGCCGGGGTAAACAGGGTGAACAGAGCAAAACCATCACCATCTTTGCCAATACAGACCCGGCCATGACCGATCTGCAATTCAAGGCGTTGGTAAACCCCAAAGCCGATACGACCAAAACGTCATAAACTTACCAACACATGTTGTCCATTTTACTACAGGCCGCAACCGGCAGCAACACCTCAATGATCTATAACGTGCTGCTTTGGGTAGCCATCATTGGCGTGTTTTATTTCTTCATGATTCGTCCGCAGCAGAAAAAGCAGAAGGACCAGAAAAGCTTTGTGGACAACCTCAAAAAAGGCGATAGTGTGGTAACAATTGGTGGTATGCATGGCCGCATTGCCTCAGTGGAAGGCAACACCATTACGCTTGATGTGGACCGGGGTGTTAAATTGACCTTTGAGAAAAGCTCTATCTCGCGTGAAGCGACGGTGAAACCAGCCGACGAGGAGAAAAAGTAGTTTTGTACAATTGAGTGAAATGAGTGTAGAAAGTGCAGTAAGTGCGGTTAATTCGCCACGGATTCACTGGCTCCACTCATTTCATGCTCTACACCCTTCCCTGTGAATACCGCCCAACATGTCCGCTCGTTTCAACCGACCAAGGCCCTGCTTTGCGTAGGTGCCGCCACGCTTTTCTGGTTTCTGAATGCCCTGAACAAACCCGGCTACACGCTCAATGTCGAGTATCCGGTTCGGTTTGTTTATAACGAATCGCTCTTCATACCGACCTCGCCCCTGCCCCATACTGTGCGGGTCAACGTGTCGAGCGATGGCTGGGGATTACTGCGGCATTCGTGGCTTCCCTTCCGGGTCGAACCCGTGGATTATGTGGTGAAGGACCCGCTGCGGACGGCAACCATCGACACGCCCACGCTGACGGTGGCTTTGGCCGAACACGTTAAAAAACTGCACGTTAACTACGTTGTTGCCGACACGCTCGCCATGAGTTTCGACCGGCGTATGACTAAAACGATCCGGTTAGTAGCCGACAGTCTGCACATCAACCTGGCTCCCCGATACATGGTATCGAGCGTGATCAACCTGACGCCCCGCACCATCGACGTAGACGGTCCGGCCCGGCTGGTTCGGGGGTTACCGGATACCATTCTGGTGAAGATTGGGCGCAAACGCATTGCCGACAACTACGACGACGAGGTGCTGCTCACGCAACTTCGCCACCCCCTGCTGCACGCCAGCACAGAACGCGTAGCGGTTAGTTTTGAGGTAGGTGAATTACTGTCACCGGTGAAGTGAAGTAGGTGATGAAAGTGCAGTGGTTACCCGTCTTATTACACCTACTTCACTTACACCACTAATTACATGTATGAAAACTCTCCAGATTGGCGTTACGGGTGGTATCGGTTCGGGCAAAAGCATTGTCTGTCAGGTGTTTCGGGCACTGGGAATCCCCGTTTACGAAGCCGATGAGCGGGCGAAATGGCTTACCGAACACGATCCTATTCTGAAAGCCGACATCCGGCGGGTTCTTGGCCCCAATGCCTACACGCCCCTCGGTCATTACAACCGCGCCTGGGTAGCCTCGCAGGTGTTTACCGACCCGGCGTTGCTGGCCGCGCTGAATGCCGTTATTCATCCGCGCGTGTTTACCGATACGGCTGCCTGGGTGAATGAACAGGCCGATAAACCCTATGTTCTTAAAGAAGCGGCCCTGATGAACGCGGCTGGCTCGGGCAATTCGCTCGACAAAGTAATTGTTGTTCAGGCACCGCTTGCCCTACGCATCGAGCGCATTCGCAAGCGTGATCCGCACCGCTCCGAAGCCGAAATCAGCAACATTATCGACCGGCAAATCAGCGATGCCGAACGGTTGCAAATGGCCGACTATGTAATTGAAAACGACGAACAGCAGTTAGTGCTTCCCCAGATTATCCGGCTCCACGAGGAATTTCTACGACAAGTCGCTGCTTAATTCCGGTATCGCTGTACGTCGGGGATGTAGTCACGAAAAAATAGTTAAACACCGCTGCTACGGTTATTAAAAAACCTGAAGAAGCCGGAGCGGTCATGTGCATCAACATATCGGCGGGTGAGTTGGCCTGACACTCAATAACATTTACCTGCGGTTAAAAACCTTCCATCAGTAGTCAATTTCGTTTGTTCAATCGTGACCAAAAGGGCCTGATGCGTCTAACAACCTGTCTATGATTAAAGGCAGCTACTTTACAGGCTTTCAGGCGTTGTACGTCTTCACAAATCCAATTGCTGGCTATCCGTATGTCTGCTTAAACATTGACACCATCATGCTGTTGTTGGTTCTACAAAGCGAGCGGCAAGGCATTTGTTCAATTAATTGTTTAACATTCATTTTCTTATGGCAGTAAACTTATTGGATTTAGCAAAAAGCTATCTCACCGACGGCGTCGTTAGTCAGGTTAGTACCATGCTCGGTGAAAACCAGCAAAACACACAAAAAGCCTTTGATGGCGCATTACCCGCTATTTTAAGCGGATTGGTACAAAAGTCGGCTGTGCCCGGTGGTACAAGTGCCATTATGGACATGATTGGCGAAGTAATGTCGCCTAACCGGGCTGCCGGTGAGGTTACTGCACCAGCCGGAGGTGTTACAGGCCTGTTGAGCGGTCTGTTATCGGGCGGCACTCAATCGAGCGGTCTGCTCTCGATGGGAAGCGGCATCATTGAGAGCTTATTTGGCAGCAAAGCAGGGGCTATTGCCGGTGCTCTTTCGTCGTTTAGTGGCATTAAACAGTCATCGGCCTCGTCGCTGATGAGTATTGCCGGTCCTGTTCTATTGAGCGTTCTGGGCAAAAAATTAGCCGACGATGGTACAGGCGTATCGGGTCTGGCACGGTTGCTTACCAGTCAGTCGAGCGGTATTCAGTCTGCGCTGCCATCGGGCTTCGGTGCGTTGCTGGGTGCGATTCCCGGCCTGAACCTCCTAAGCGGATTGTCCGGTAAGGTTGGCGATTTAACATCGTCGGTAAGCAACACAACGGCTCGCGTAACTGCGCCTGTTGTTCCACCGAGCCGTCCGGCACCTGCTTACGTTGAGGATACCCGTTCGTCGGGAAGTGGCAACCGGTGGTTACCCTGGTTATTATTGGCATTAGGCGTGGCCGGGTTGCTTTACTTCATGCGGTCATGCCGGAATGATGGCAAAGAAACGATACAGAGCACTGCCGACAGTGTTAGCACGAGCCTGAATAACGCAGCAACGGATGTGAATGCCGCAGCCGATTCAGCAGGCAGCAGCATGGGTGCAGCGATAGACTCAGCCGGTAGTGCCATTGGCAATGCAACGGATAAATTAGGCGCGTTCTTCAAGCGTAAGCTGCCATCGGGTTATGAGTTGAATATCCCCGAAAACGGCATCGAGAACAAACTCGTTGGGTTTATTGAAGACCAAAACAAGCCGGTTGACAAAACAACCTGGTTCAATTTTGGCCGTCTGTTATTCGATACGGGCAAAGCAACGCTGAAGCCAGATTCGAAAGAGGAAGTGAAAAACATAGCTGAGATTTTGAAAGCCTTCCCATCGGTCGACATCAAAATCGGTGGTTATACGGACAATACGGGTAGTGCTGACCTTAACAAAAAACTGTCGCAGGACCGGGCCGATACCGTTGTGTCGGAGTTGGTGAAGTTAGGCATTGCTAAATCCCGGTTGGCGGCTGAAGGCTACGGCCCTGAGTTTCCGGTAGCCTCAAACGATACCGAAGCCGGTCGGACTGAGAACCGTCGGATTTCCGTTCGGGTAACGAAAAAGTAATACCCATGTAGGGAAACAGTGTTCGTGTTAACAGTGAAGGGGCCTTTATCAAGTTGATAAAGGCCCCTTCTTTTTCATCTTAGGCATAGACTGGGGTAGGCTGTGCCGTTTTTAAATCACAAAGCGGTTTTAAACGTTTCAAGGTAGTACCGACCGTCCCGGTCGGGCGTGTAGTCAAGTAATCCTCGCCCGACCGGGACGGTCGGTACTACAGGCATAAGACCACTCGTTTTCGCTGAAATACTAAACGTCATACAACTTCCATGTTGCCGCGTCAACTACCATAATTTAGCCGGATAAGCACCTTCGTCGTGTAGTTTTTTCAGGGATGCCTGGACCATGGGTTTATCATCGGGATAGGTCACGCCAAACCAGGCTGATCGGCTGCGGAACACCTTGCAGTGACCCGTGTCTGTCTGGATCAGGTTACTCATGATGGTCGGGATGTAAAATTCGGCTTTGGGCGAGTCGATATTGGCAATGGCGTAGCTCTCAAACTGGTGCTGCACCAGCGGGAATACACTCGGTTTAAAACCCCAGAAGTTCATCGAAACGGGCGTATCAGGCGCAAGTGGAGTTAGTACGTCTGCTTCTTCAAAAACAATTTTTGGCGACGCCGAACCGTCGGTTTCCTGATAAATTTTCGTGCGCTCGATGACCGATACGAGATTACCATTCTCGGCTACTTCGCAAACCCCGCGCGACACCGACCCGTTCTCCGACAACGTATTTTTAACTTCGTAACCCACCATCGCATGAAGTTCGTCGTTCGTATTGGTCGTCAGGAAATCGCTGATCAGTTGAAAGGCTTCGAGACCGTAAAAATCATCGGCATTAATTACCGCAAAGGGTGTATGTGTGTGGTCTTTCGCACAAAGCATGGCATGGCCTGTGCCCCAGGGTTTCGTCCGGGTGACCGCGCCCAACTCTTCCGGTACGTACGAATCGAGCGCCTGAATGGCATAGTCCACCTCAATTTTTCCGGCTAATTTCTTACCGAAAATCTCTTCGAAATCTGTACGAAGTTCTTCACGAATGATGAAGACGACCTTGCCAAACCCGGCCCGGACCGCGTCGAAAAGGGAATAATCCATGATGGTTTCGCCGTTCGGCCCGAACTGGTCGAGTTGTTTGATACCACCGTATCGGCTGCCCATACCGGCAGCCAGAATCAAAAGGGTAGGTTGCATTGCGATTAGTTAATGTCAGTTGCGGCAAAGGTTGTTTCACAAACATTGCCCGGCAAACGTTGCCCGCTCAAAATTAAGTGCTTTTTATATAAACAAATAGCAAAGCGACTTTATCCACACACACTCCGTTTAATAAAAAACTTTCTAAACAATATACCATTTTCGATAGTTGTCGTTATAATTGTACGCTAAACAACAGTTGTCTTAGCAATAATTACAATTCATCAATAAAAAGCCCGGCCCTCCCAGCCTGCTCGTCTGTGTAACAGACTGGGAGCGGTCGGCACCACAGATATGCCTTTCTACCATACGCTCGGTCAGATTCCGCCCAAACGCCACACGCAGTTCGCTAAACCTGGCGATACGGGGCTGTATTATGAGCAGTTGTTCGGTACGATTGGGTTTGACGGTATGTCGTCGCTCCTCTACCACACGCACCGGCCAACGATGGTGCGCGACGTACTGGAGAGCGTGGATATGACGCCGAAACTGGCGGTTGAGAAAAATATGCTGTCGCGGAAATTGCTCGGCTTCGGTGTCGAACCCGCCGATGATTTTCTGGATAGCCGGGTGCCGCTCTTAGTCAATAACGATTTGATTTTTGGTTTAGCAGCCCCGCGTCAATCGCTGACGAGCTATTTCTATAAAAATGCGGACTCGGACGAAATGCTCTTTGTGCATCGCGGGTCGGGTAAGCTCAGGACGCTGTTCGGCACGATTCCATTTCAATACGGTGATTACCTGATTATTCCGCGTGGGGTAATTTACCAGATTGAGTTCGACACGGCAGACAACAAATTGCTGTACGTCGAATCGCACTCACCGCTTTATACACCCAAACGCTACCGGAATCATTTCGGGCAGTTGCTCGAACACGCGCCCTTCTGCGAACGTGACATCATTCGCCCGCGCGATTTGGAAACGCACGACGAAACGGGCGATTTTCTCATCAAAATCAAGAAACAAGGCTCGTTGCATTCGCTCGTTTATGCGTCGCATCCGTTCAATGTGGTGGGCTGGGATGGGTATAATTTTCCGTACGGGTTCTCAATTTTCAACTTCGAGCCAATCACGGGCCGTGTGCATCAACCACCTCCGGTGCATCAGACGTTCCAGACCGATACGTTCGTGGTTTGCTCGTTTGTGCCGCGCCTGTACGACTACCATCCGAAGGCCATTCCGGCACCCTACAACCACTCGAACATCGACTCCGACGAAGTTATTTACTACGTCGATGGCGACTTTATGAGCCGCAACGACATTGCACCCGGCCATATTACGCTGCACCCCGGCGGCATTCCGCACGGACCCGCCCCCGGTGCGATGGAGCGCAGTATCGGCAAAAAAGAAACGCAGGAATACGCCGTCATGGTCGATACGTTCCGGCCTCTGATGCTAACCGAACAGGCCATGAAGCTGGATGATGGCACGTATTACAAATCATGGCTGGAATAATACTGTCGGAACACCGGGATGAATCCCGGTGCAAGTGATTGGCGCAGTGAAGAATAACTTGCACCGGGATTCATCCCGGTGTTTAGATAACACGCAACATCAACAAACATGGAAACACTCGAACTTTTAGAACCGAAAAACGCAGAAACGCAGGATTTTCTGCCGCTAAACGGCACAGATTACATTGAACTGTACGTGGGCAATGCCCGGCAGTCGGCGCACTATTTCCAGACGGCGTTCGGGTTTCAGCCAGTCGCCCACGCGGGTTTGTCGACGGGGTTGCGCGACCGCGAATCGTATGTGGTGCAGCAGGGAAAAATCCGATTAGTGCTGACCTCACCGCTACACGGCGAATCAGAAATCGGGCGGCACCTCGACCAGCACGGCGATGGTGTTCGGGTGGTGGCGTTGTGGGTCGATGATGCCCGGCAGGCGTTTGCCGAAACCGTTAGCCGGGGCGCAAAACCGTATCTGGAACCTACCCGCGAGCAGGACGAGCACGGTTACGTCGTGCGGTCGGGTATTCAAACCTACGGCGATACGGTGCATGTTTTTGTGGAACGTACCGATTATGAGGGCGTCTTTCTACCGGGCTACGAACCCTGGAATCCGGCTTATCAACCAGCCGATGCGGGCCTGAAATACGTCGATCACATGGTTGGCAACGTGGGATGGCATGAGATGAATCAGTGGATGACGTTCTACCACGATGTGATGGGCTTTCAGCAGCTTGTTTCGTTCGATGATAAAGACATTTCGACCGATTATACGGCCCTGATGAGCAAGGTGATGAGCAACGGAAACGGGCGCGTAAAATTCCCGATTAACGAACCCGCCGAAGGTAAAAAGAAATCGCAGATTGAAGAATACCTTGATTTTTATGGTGGTCCGGGCATTCAGCACATCGCGGTGGCAACCGATCATATTGTCGAAACCGTTATCGCGCTACGCGACCGGGGCGTTGAATTTCTGACCGTCCCCGACGCTTATTACGACCATCTGGCCGAACGTATTGGGCCGATTGACGAGGAAATAGCGACGTTGCGTACGCTGGGTATTCTGGTCGACCGCGACGAGGAAGGCTATTTACTCCAGATTTTCACCAAACCCATTTGCCCGCGCCCTACGTTGTTTTTCGAGATTATCCAGCGAAAAGGTGCCCGCTCATTCGGGAAAGGCAATTTCAAAGCCCTGTTTGAAGCCATCGAGCGCGAACAGGCGTTAAGGGGAACGCTTTAACTAATTTTGAATGATCGAGTGATTGAATGATCGAATAGCTACCGCTGTGCATAGGTGTGTACGTCAGCTATTCAATCACTCAATCATTCAGTCATTCTATCATTAAACATGGACCAGAATTATCAAAAATACTCCCCCGATGAGCAGGCGGTTTGGAAACTGCTGTTTGAGCGGCAGATGGCCCGGTTGCCGGGGCGGGCCAGCCAGGCGTATATGGACGGTATTCTGGCAACGGGTTTTCCGAACAGCCGCATTCCCGATTTCGAGCGCGACCTGAATCCGCGTCTGCTGCCCATTACGGGCTGGCGGGTGGTGGCCGTACCGGGGCTGATTGGTAACCGCGAATTTTTCGAACTGATGGCCGACCGTCAGTTTCCGGCCACGACCTGGGTACGTGGCCGCGACCAGTTGGACTACCTGCCCGAGCCGGATATGTTTCACGACACGTTCGGCCATGTGCCGGTGCTGACCAATCAGTCGTTCTGCGATTTTCTGGCCGCGCTGAGCCGCATTGCCCTGCGTCATGTGGAGAGCGAAGAAGCGATTGCCATGATTTCGCGGTTGTACTGGTACACGGTTGAATTTGGGTTAATTCAGGAAGCAGCCGGTCTACGGATTTATGGCGGGGGCATTCTGTCGTCGCCGGGCGAAACGATTTACAGTCTCGAAAGCCCGGTTCCCAAACGGTTGCCCTACCACGTACCGACGCTCCTGCAAACGCCCTACATCATCGACCATTTTCAGGAGCAGTATTTCGTCATTGAGTCGTACGAGCAATTATTTCACTCCGTGCCCGAAATCGAAGCAACGTTAGAGGGATTGCTGGTCAGTTGATTACATTTGTCATATCTTGTCAGACCCAGTCAGCACCTGATAACCTGGCAACAATCTGACTACTTCTGACGAAATCTGACTCTATATATACCGAATGACGCATCCCGCCGACACGCGTGCTTATTTTTTCAAGATTGACACCACAATCAAGAAGATCCGTAATGCCCTTCAAAAACAGTTTACCGAAGCGGGTTTCGACCTCACCGTCGACCAATGGGTTGTTATCGACCACCTGTTTCGCAATCCCGGCATCAGCCAGAATACCATCTCGGAAATGACCACGAAAGACGCCCCGACGGTCACGCGCATCATCGACCTGCTTACCCAAAAAGGACTGACCGAACGACGCATGGACGACACCGACCGGCGCAAATTTCTGGTGTACCTAACCCAGGCCGGTGAAGCCAAATACGGCGAGGTGCTGCCCATCGTATCGGCCATGCGACGCAAGGGCTGGGGCGACCTGAGCGACGATGATTACCAGCATTTTGTGCGAATTATGGATTCGATCTATCAGAATGTAAGTGAATAAACGTAGCCTGGACGTCCACGTCCGGGCAAGCTGGTTCGATTCCCACCCGGACGTGGACGTCCAGGCTACTTTATGTACGGCATTTTCAGTTACGATTTTTCGACGCCCCGCGTAGGGTGGAAACACGGGGAGTTCATTCTTGACCTCGAAATCATCGGGTTGCTGGGCTTTTTCGATGGCCTTTCGATTGATCCTACAGTGTTTGCCCAACCTACTCTGAACGACTTTATTTCGCTTGGGAAGCCCGCACAACAAGCTGTTCGTCAACGGATTGATGAGTTATTGCGCAACGATGCGGTCCGGCTGACAAAACTCCGTGACCAGGCGTTCATTCACGAGTCACGGGCGCAGATGCACCTGCCGGTTCGCATTGGCGACTACACCGATTTTTACGCGGGCATTCACCACGCCAAGAACGTAGGCCGGATGTTTCGGCCCACCGGCGACCCACTTCTGCCCAATTACAAACACCTGCCGGTGGCCTATCATGGCCGGGCTTCGTCGATTGTTGTATCCGGCACGCCCATCCGCAGACCGAACGGGCAATTTTTAGGGCCGGATAACCACCCCGTTTTTAGGCCATCGCAGGCACTGGATTTTGAACTGGAGATCGGGTTAATTATCGGAAAGAGCAACCCGCTGGGCGAACCGGTTTCGGTAGACGAGGCCGAGGCCTATATTTTTGGCGTTACGTTGTTCAACGACTGGTCGGCGCGGGATATTCAGCGGTGGGAGTACCAGCCTCTGGGACCGTTTTTGGGTAAAAACTTTGGGTCGAGCCTGTCGGCCTGGGTGTTGCCGTTCGATGAACTGGAGCCGTTTCGAGTGGCGGGGCCGGTGCAGGAACCAACGCCCCTCCCCTATCTGCAAAACAGCAGACCTGACAGCCACTTCGACATTAATCTGGAAGTCTGGCTCCAATCCACTACTGGTCAGGAAATTTGTATTTGCCGCACCAACACCCGGCATTTGTACTGGAGTTTCGCTCAAATGATTGCCCATCATACCGTGGGTGGCTGCAACCTAAACATCGGCGATGTGCTGGCAACCGGAACCATTTCAGGCCCCGATAATGAAACGTCAGAAAGCAAACCCGGCAACTACGGTTCGCTGCTGGAGTTAAGCTGGAACGGCACCCGACCAGTGACTTTACCCGACGGTTCTACCCGAACGTTTTTGCTGGATGGCGATGTAATAACCCTGCGGGCAAATGCTAAAACCGGCGATAATTCGATTGAGTTAGGCGCGGTTTCGGGGGAAGTCCTGCCGCCGTTCCAACGAAAGCAGTGATTTAAGGGTCAGACCTTTATCGTCCAAATACTCAATTCATGCGCCAATTTTTCCTGCTGGTAATCATCGCATTATGCTCCCTGCTTGGTTTGATTAGCTGCGAAGAATGCGGCCCTTCGGCAGAGCCGTTACTCCATCTGACTGTAGCCTGGACAACACCCGGAAAAGTAGACACCCTGTACGCGCTCAACAGCCAGAATCCCCTACCCGCACAGCCCTATTCAACGACTGGCGTTACAAACAATAACGGATTTGAATTACCCCTTAACCTGAATACCGACAACAGCCGCTATGTGTTCCTGCGAAATGGCCGCCGAGATACACTGACCGTTTATTACAAACGAGATTATGCGTATCGCAACACGAAATGCGGTTATGTGCTGGACCTTGCTGCGCCATTGGGGACACAGGCAACCGTCACGCGGGGAACGGTACAGTCTATATCCTATCTGCAAACGAATTATCAGCGGACGTTTTTCACCAGAGCGACTGATGCAGGAATTTATTTGTCCGTCCGGCTATGAAAAGACCTTTACTCACTGCCGGGTTGCTGCTCCTGTTCACAATGAGTTTCGGGCAAACGAAGCCGCCCGTTCTGGTTGGAATTGACGTATTAAAACCCCTTCTGTTATTGGTAAACCCCAATCAGGCATCCTTTCGTTTGGCCGAAGCAACTGTCAAAATCCCCTTACTCTCAACGCGTTACCTATCTGTGGTGGCTGGCTACGGACAACTACGTTCCGGTCTGGTGTACCGGAATATGCTGCTCAACAACCGGGGCTATTACCTGAAAGTCGGTACAGAAACGCAGTCTAAACGGGGGCTTGTTCTGGGCTGGCACGGGCTGGCAGCTCTATCCAACGAAACCGGAACCTACGTATTCGACGGGCCGACATTCGGCAATTATGTAGGGGCTGTTCCTGAGCGGCAACGGCTCGCGCTGGGCGTTGAGGGCGTTCTGGGGCATCAGTTTTCGCTATCCGACCGGCTTTCACTGCGGGTATCGGGGCGGGTAACGACCGCCGTGATGGTTGGCCCGCGAGCCGATGAGCGGCCCACCCATTTCGTACCCGGTATCGGGCAGGTTTCGGGCGATGCACTGGTATATAGTGTCGGGCTTGGGTTACATTTGTTCTATCAACTTCCTGTACGATCAACGGGAGCGTTTTAGCGTGTGGGACCGATACAGATGTCATCTTTTTCGGGCTATCGAAACGGAAAGATGACATCTGTATCGGTCCACACGCTAAAACGCAGCCCGGTCAAGAACTGCTTCATCTGATGACCCGAACCGTTAACCCTGCCGATTTACAACCCAACGCCTTTTATAAATACATGATTGGCACCATTGGCCCGCGTCCCATTGCATTTGCCAGTACGATTGATGCCGAAGGTTCCGTCAATCTGAGTCCGTTCAGCTTTTTCAACATCTTTGGCTACAACCCGCCCACGTTGGTTTTCGCCCCGAGCATAAACCGGCACGGCCATAAAAAACACACGTTGCTCAATCTGGAACAAGTCGGCGAAGTGGTCATCAACGTAGTGAATTACGCGATGGTTGAGCAGATGTCGCTGGCGAGTGCCGAGTTTGACCGGGGCGTCAATGAGTTCGACAAATCGGGGTTTACGGCCCTTCCGTCTGACCGCATCCGCCCGCCGAGAGTGGCCGAATCGCCAGCCGCGTTCGAGTGCGTGGTGAAGCAGATTATCGCAACGGGCGACCTGCCGGGTGCGGGTCATTTAGTTATCTGTGAGGTCGTTATGGCGCATTTTCACGATACCATTTTCACCGAAACGGGCACCGTTGACCCGCACCAACTCGACCTCATTGGCCGGATGGGGGGCGACTGGTATTGCCGCGCTCACGGCGATGCGCTGTTTGAAGTGGCTCGTCCGCAAACGGGTCTGGGCGTTGACCAAATCCCGCCCGACATCCGCAACAGTGCTATTTTATCGGGCAATGATTTGGGTAAGTTAGGCAGTTTTACCGCCCTGCCCACCCCCGACGAAGTAAAAGCATTTCGGGAATCCGGCGTAATGGATGATTTAGTTAATGAAGCCCGAACCGGCTGTCAGTATTTGCCCGATTTGCTCCATCTGCGCGCCAAGCAACTGCTCGCCGAAAACAACGTCCGCGAAGCGTGGCTCACCTTGCTGGCAACTATGTAGCGGTTGATTTTAGTACGTTACGTGAACTGAGTGATTCGGTGTAGAGGTTGTACCTATGGGCTTTAGCCCGTTTATGACAGCAGCATAAACTACGGGCTAAAGCCCATAGGTACAACCTCGTTACCACATACACATAACGTAGCAACAAAATCAACGTTTGGAAGCCGCATGTTTTTCCAATAACCGAAGGGTGTGTTCCAGTGATTTGGTATCACCCCATTCTTCATGACCGGGTACGACAATTTTAGCCGTACCAAACTGGCTCATCACTCGCCGAACAGAAGTAGCCCATTCGCTTAGATTAGCATCGGCAAGATTGCCCATACCGAAAGCCGCTACACTTTTCACAAAGCAGCCGCCGTGCAGAATCTGCTGCTTAGGCAACCAGACGACAATATTATCACTCGTGTGCCCCTCTCCCGGAAAATAACAACGGATTGGCTCCTGCCCAATGGTAAAGGTGGTATCGTTTGGTAAAATACCTTCGGGAGCGGGGTAGCCTAATTTAACTGATTTTTGAGCCGTCAACGGCGTACTGATTACCCGTACACCCGCTTTTCGGAGTTCGCTGATACCGCCAACCCGGTCCTCGTGGGCGTGAGTGACAATGCAAAGCCGAACGGGTTGACGCAAACTATCGGCAACCCATTGGAGCAATTGCCGGGTGTTGTCCGTATCTCCCTCGGTGTCCCAACCCGTATCGACCAGCACAATACCGGCGTTCGTTTTGATAATTAACCCATTGGATGGAATACTGTTATTCTGATAAACGCCATAGGTCGTATGCACGTAGACCCGGTCATTGAGGGGCGTAACCACAAGTTTGGGCTTTTGCACCGATTGCGCCTGACCAAAATTACAAATCAGAACAGCGAAAAACAGTATCGTCAGGATACGCATAAGGTAGACGTATTGGTTGTGAGGAGGTTCGGAAAATTTGACGAATATTACTGGTAAACCAAGCAAAATTTAGTTCAGGGAATGATACAAATCGACGTTTGCTAACTGGTAGTAAGCATTTTTGTACGTAGTACAGACTGGTTTGATAACTACCATTACGTTATGTGGAGAAACTTAGAACGCCGGTTAACTAACTAAGTATTAGACTTGAAAGGATTATTAATAAATTCACTTTTATGAAAAATACGCTCAATTTATCCATACTGGTTTTAGTGCTATTTAGCCGATTAGCCGTTGCTCAGATTGCCTCGACGGCCTTGGATCAAGACCCTGTCTTCATTCAAGTAGTTACTCATCGCATTCATTACCCTGTCAAACCGGCTTCTCATGCCATATATGGACGTTTCTATGCTGGTTTCGACATTGATTCAGCCGGACGTATCCGTAATATTTCGGTTCTGTATCCAAAAATGAGTACCCGCATGAATAAACTGTATGGATTCGAATATGAAATACGTACTGGCTTAAAGCATGTCCCCCCCTTGAAGCATAGCTTGGCAGGAAGCTATATACTTCCTATTGCTTTTTGTTTTACTCATTACAGGGAAGGCGTATCCCCCATTGTACCTACTAATTTCTTACCTAAAGGTTATCAGATGAGTGATCGTGTTCTTTTAAGTGAAATAAAGGTATTTGCCTCTAGCCCAAGCAGTACATTACAACTCAATGGTTTCCCCGCCAGTAAACAGATTGGACAATGACTATTTTACTGCTGTATAAGGTTAGTCTAATAGCGTAAATACAGGTGTTGTTGGCATTCAATTAGTCATTAATTCAATCTACGACGTTGCCAAATAGCTAATAAAACGAAAAAGTCAGCCGGGAAAGCAAATATATAATTACCAGTCACAGCAATCATAACCACACATAAGAGGCTAAGGGCAAGAAGAGATAAATAGTTAATTTTCATGATTGACAAAGGTTTAGACGTTGTATAATCAAACGTTACGTAAAGTAAACACTATTTTACCCGCCCAATCGACCTCATAGCTAAACATGTATTTTTACCAATCCTGTGCATAGACCCGACCGCGTTCTATAGCAGAGAACGCGGTCGGGTTCATGTATCAATAGCCCCGCGCGGTGTTGTCGGCACGGGGGTCCGATGCGCCTTCGTAGGAGCCGTCCGGGCGGATGAGTACGCAGTCCATGCGGCCCAGCGTATTGGTCAGTTTTTCAAGAATATAGCCCCGGTTTTTTAGGGATTCGATGGTGGCGTCGGAGAAGGCCCCGTTCTCAAAAATGGTTTTATCAGGCAACCACTGGTGGTGAAATTTGAGGGCGTTGACGGCTTGTTGCATCGTCATACCATGCTCGATTACGTTCAGGATGGTCTGATATACCGACGTCATGATGGTGGAACCGCCGGGCGTACCCACCACCATGAACAGTTTTCCGTCTTTCTCCAGAATGGTCGGCGTCATGGACGAGAGCATCCGTTTGTTGGGCGCAATGGCGTTGGCCTGGTTCCCAATCAACCCGTACATATTTGGAGCACCCGGTTTCACGCTGAAATCGTCCATTTCGTTGTTCATAAAAAACCCGGCTCCACCCACCACAACCCGGCTTCCGTAGCCGCCGTTCAGCGTTGTGGTGGTGCTCACCGCATTACCGGCCCCATCGACCACCGAGAAATGCGTTGTTTCCAGACTTTCGTAGCCCGGAATAACTCCGCCTTTCAGTGCTTTGCTATTGGTGGCTTTGGCCCACGAAAAATCAGTCCAGCGGGTGCGGAGATAGTCGGGGCTAACGAGTTGCGGGACAGGCACTTTCACAAAATCGGGATCGCCCAGAAACTTGGCCCGGTCGGCATAGACGCGCCGTTCGGCTTCAATCATGACCTGCACGGTGCTGTCGCGGTTCCAGCCCCATTTACGGAGGGGAAACGGTTCAGTGAAGCGCATCATCTGCACTAAAGCGACGCCCCCGCTGGAGGTTGGCGGCATCGTAATGACGGTATATTCCTTGTATTTTGCCTGAATCGGATCGCGCCAGATCGCGTGGTAATTTTTCAGGTCTTCTTCGGTAATCAGGCCGTTGCCGCGTACCATTTCCTGCGCCAGTAGCCGGGCGGTTTCGCCTTCGTAAAATCCGGCACGACCCTGTTCCTGAATGCGTTGCAGCGTTTTGGCTAAGTCGGTTTGTACGAGTAAATCACCTTTGTGCCAGAGGTCCGGCTCTCCGGTTGTCGTATCGGTCAGTTCGGTGCTTTTCAGGAAGTAGGTTTTGCCGGGATTGATTTTGTTCAGGTCGGGTTTGATTCGGTTAAGTCCCAGTGCGTCGCGCTCGGTGAGAGCAAATCCTTTGGCCGCCAGATCAATAGCGGGTTGCAGCACCTGCGCCCAAGTCAGTTTGCCAAACCGTTTGTGGGCTTCGACCATGCCATCAACCGACCCCGGTACGCCACTCGCCAGATGCCCGCTGAGGCTTAATCCCGCCCGAACGTTACCTACCGAATCGAGGTACATATTCTGAGTGGCCTTACCGGGAGCTTTTTCGCGGTAATCGAGGGTGAAGGCTTTGCCCGCATTGTCGCGGTAGACCATAAATCCCCCGCCACCAATGTTTCCCGCGCCGGGATACACCACCGCCAGCGCGAACTGAACCGCTACGGCCGCATCGACCGCATTGCCGCCTGCTTTCAGGATGTTCAGCCCTACCTCTGAGGCTTCGGGATGCGCCGAGGCTACCATGCCGTTCCGTCCGATCACACCTGTCCGGTCAGAGAAGAACGGTTTAACGGCGGGGTCTTCGTCGCGGTATTGGTAAACGCCCTGACTTTGGCTTACGGGCTGGTTCGTAGTGGAGGTTGCGGGCGACTGCGTTTTGCAGGAAGCGGCAGCTACGGCAACCAGAAGGGCTAACGTAAAATGAGTGATGAGTTTATTCATAGAATGGTCAGGTTGTAGAAATGTAATGTTGATGTATTGAGTGCTATTTACGCCGGGATAAATCCCGGCGCAATTGATTGGAGCCTTTCATTTACACCCGATTTCAGTCCAGTGTAACCTCACATAATTTACAAAAATAACGGTATCCTGCTGATACCCAAATCAGGCATGAAGCATTGTTGAGATTGAGATGTCATCTTTCCTAACATAATTTCTATAAAGATGACATCTCAATCTCGACAATGCCTGCCACTCATCCGCCCGAGCGTTGTACTTGTCCGAAAGGGTTTGGCAAAGTAAACCCTTCGCCGTATTTTCATTCGCTAAAACCACACGAACGCGCTGTTCGGTCCGGCCGGTCCGCCGGTGCGGTTCCGGTTCGCTCTTTATACCTATATCCGGTGAAATTCATTCGTCAGACTTTTGAAAGCTTTCGGTTCGCGTGGCAGGCACTGCGCTCGAATCTCCTCCGCACCATGCTCTCGCTGCTGGGTGTGACCATCGGTATTTTTGCGATCATTGCCGTTTTCACCCTCGTCGATTCGCTGGAGCGAAACATCAAAGACAGCCTTTCGTTCATTGGCGACAAGGTCGTGTACGTAGAGAAATGGCCCTGGAGTTTCGGGAGTGATTACCAGTGGTGGAAGTATTTTCAGCGACCCGAACCCTCCTACAATGAATACCGGTTCCTGGGCGAGCGACTTGAAAATGCACAAGCCGTGGTAGCTATGGATTTTAAGGGGCGCGTAACGGTCAAAAACGGCAATAACAGCATGGCCGCTCTGATTCAGGGAACTACGATTGACTACAATAAAATTTCGGACGTTCCGGTTGAAAAAGGCCGTTATTTCACCCAGCAGGAAGTCGACGTAGCCCGAAATGTGGCGATCATCGGTTCCGATGTTGCCGATAACCTGTACCCCGGTCAGGAGCCGGTTGGTAAGACATTCAAAATAAACGGCCTGAATTTTACGGTAATCGGTGTTCAGACCCGGAAAGGCGAAAGCATTATCAACGTAGGCGGCAACCCCGACACAAAATGCATCATTCCGTATGGGGCTTTTGCCAAAATGTTTCACTCCATGCAACCCAGCATCAGCATCGCCATTAAAGGCTACGACACCGATGAGGGATTGATCGAGTTGGAGAGTGAAATTCGGGGCCTGATGCGTACCCGTCGTGGTGTGCGCCCCCTACAGGACGATAATTTTGCGATCAACAGACCCGAAGCCCTCGCACAGGCTATTGGCGGCATTTTTTCAGTGCTCACGGTGGCGGGTTGGGTAATCGGCGGGTTTTCCATTCTGATTGGCGGCTTCGGCATTGCAAACATTATGTTCGTCAGTGTGAAAGAGCGTACAAACATCATCGGTATTCAAAAATCGCTGGGTGCCAAAAATTACGTCATTCTCTTTCAATTTCTATTTGAGGCCATCCTGCTGAGTTTAGTGGGCGGGCTGGCGGGGATTTTTCTGGTTTACCTGCTGTCGTTCATGAATTTAGGTAGTCTTGACCTTCAACTCTCGGCAGGAAATATTATTCTGGGGCTGGGCGTTTCGAGCATCATCGGCATTGTATCGGGTATTATTCCGGCTTTCTCAGCCGCCCGTCTCGACCCGGTTATCGCCATTCGGGCGAAGTAGTTAGAGGTAGTCAGGAAATAGTCAAAAGGGTCAGGAGTAGTCAGGTGGCACATTGTCAGTCTGACTACTCCTGACCCTTTTGACTATTTCCTGACCATTCCTGACCCATTCCACGCATGAACAGGTATTATATTTTACATAAACCATACACAATAGCTAATTTTTTCGTTATACTTATGTAATAAACTTACCTGTACGTAACTAAGTTACCTATATGTTAGCAAATTACTTTATACCACAGGACTTTCGCTTCGAGCCGTGCCACGGTTACGTTGAACGCACTTAGGAACCGTGGCACGGCTCGAAGCGAAAGTCCCGTAACAAAGGTCTACTCTCCTCTTTTGTTTAGTTAACTGCTTCTGCCGTAAGCACTACCTGTACTTGTTAGTTTGCGATTCACCAGTTAATTTGCCCGGATTTCTCTTAACGAATAGCCATTAAACATTTTTCTTTCACCTACTAATGTTATCCGGCACGGTCAAAGAAATTCGCTATTTAAACGCAACAATCTGTGAGCGAGTCGTTCCCGTACATAGGAGCTATTTGCCGGAAACGGTCGGCCTGAATGAGTCGGCCAAACAACTTCGCTACACAACTGCTTCGGCTTGGGTAAGTGCCCCGATTCGGTTCGGTTTTTTTAACCACCATGACAGAACCAGACGAAGTACCCTTTGAGCCTGCTTTACTCTTGATTAACAACGCGTTGGTGGTAGTCGGCGGCAAATGGCGGCTGTATATCATTCTTGTGTTAGGCGAGCAAACCCTCCGGTATGGGCAACTCAGTGAACTACTGCCGCTCGTTAGTAAAAAAGTATTAGCCAGCGAGTTGCGGGCATTAGTTGCCCTGGGGGTTATGACACGCACCCCCTATCCTGAAATTCCTCCCCGTGTGGAATATACATTAACCGAACGGGGCCTGCTGGCCCTACCCATTCTAAGGCAGATACAAAACATCGGCCTGATTTTCAACTAATTATGTCAACACAGGTAAAATTTAAAGATGCTCACCGCTCACAATTTTTTGTTACGGTCCGTAAACGAGTCGATGCTTATTTTAGCGAACAGGCTATTTCGCCCCATGCTAACGGGGCTATGTGGCGAAAAGCCAGTTTCTTTCTCATTGGTTATGTCGTGCTTTATGGCCTGATTTTATCAAACCAGTTTTCCCATTGGGGTATGCTGGGGCTTGCACTTGTGCTGGGCATGTTTGCCGCTTTTATTGGCTTCAATGTCTCTCACGATGGGCTTCACGGTGCGTTTTCGTCGAAAAGCTGGGTTAACCGGCTAACGGGCAACAGCTTCTATCTGCTGGGGGCTAATCCATACATCTGGAAGATTACGCACAACATTGTTCACCATACCTATACGAATATTCCGGGTCATGATGAAGATATCGAACTGGCTCCGGGGCTGGTTCGCTTAGACCCTGATGATACGCTGCACCCCTGGCACCGGTATCAGCAATGGTACACCTTTCCGCTCTACGCGCTGGCTTCGCTTTCGTGGGTGTTTCGTAAAGATTATGTGAAATTTTTCAAGGCCCGGATCGGTCATCATGACAACTCATCGCACCCGAAGCAGGAGTACATTAACCTGTTCGTTTCCAAAGCGGTCTATTATTTCTTCTTTCTGGTACTCCCCTATTTAGTCCTCGACCTGACGTGGTGGCAATTAATGACCGGCTTCGTTCTGATGCATATAGCGGAGGGGTTAGTACTGGGCCTTGTTTTCCAACTGGCTCATGCCGTTGAGGGAACCACATTTCCCGTTCCCGATGACCGGGGTGATATTCATGAAGCCTGGGCCATCCATCAGATGCATACTACGGCCAATTTTGCCCCTGACAGCGCAGTGGCTGCTTTTTTCTGCGGTGGTTTGAACCGCCAGATTGAGCACCACCTGTTTCCTAAAGTCTGCCATATTCACTACCCGGCCATTACCGCTATTGTCAAAAGCACAGCCCACGAATTCGGCTTACCGTATCTGGAAAATGAAAGTTTCGGCTCGGCCTTGTTGTCTCACTTCCGTCTTTTGCGGAAATTAGGGCGTCCATCTGCCGTTTTGCCTGTTGCTGCTGGCAACGCCTTGCCCAAACAGGTCAAGGAAGCGGTAGCCGCATAGCTAATCAAATTCATTATTCACTATCCTTACCCTGTTCATGGCCTCACAGCAAGACCTGGATTTTACGTACACGACAATTGACAAAATTTTTCGCCTGAGCATGGGGCAAACCGGCGACTACAGCGGTGCCATGTATAATGGTGATTTCTCGCTGACACTGGAACAGGCTCAGCGTCAGAAACATACATTTATTGCGGATAGCTTGCGGATAGGTAAAGGATCGAAAGTACTTGATATGGGTTGTGGCTGGGGGCCTTTCCTCCAGTTTATCAAAGGGCGCGGAGCTAACGGACGTGGAGTAACCTTGTCGCGGGGGCAGGCCGAGGCCTGTCGGGCAAACGGGTTAGTGGTCGATATAAAAGACTGCCGCCTGATTACACCCGCCGACTATGGCACGTTCGATGCCGTGAGTTGCATTGGCGGCATGGAGCATTTCTGTTCGATTGAACAGTATAAGGCCGGTCAGCAGGATCAGGTGTATGCCGATTTCTTTAAAAACCTGTACGAGCTGCTGCCCGTTGGTGGCCGGTTTTACATGCAGACAATGGTGTTCGGTAAAAACATGATTCCGTTAGAGGAAATCAGTGTAAACGCCCCTAAAGATTCTCCTTCGTACGCGCTGGCCCTCATGATTGCTCAATTTCCGGGGTCGTGGCTCCCGTATGGAGCCGAGCAGGTGATTCGGAATGCACAGCCGCGTTTCAAACTCATCTCCCAAAGCAGCGGGCGGCTGGATTATATCGAAACCATCGGCCAGTGGCGGAAGCGGTTCCGGACCTTCAACCTGCAAAAGTATTTGCTCTACGCATCGCTGCTACCTAAACTACTGACAAATAAGGCCTTTCAGGACCTGATTGCTGTGTTCAGAGTTAGTCCTAACCGGGTATGTTTCGAGCAGGAAACCATGGAGCACTATCGACTGGTTTTTGAAAAAGTATAGTTTACCACCTTACTACTTATCCACTTATGGCCAACCGCGTTGCTATTCACCACCATACCCAATACGAATACGACCGGACGGTTTTCGTGTCCCCCCACCTGATTCGACTTAAGCCCGTAGCGCATAGCCGGGCAATTATTGAGTCTTACGCATTGACGATCAAGCCCGAAAACCACGTCGTTCACTGGCAGCAGGACCCATTCGGTAACTTCATAGCGCGGGTCGATTTCTGGGAATCCATGCAGATGATGAGCATCGACGTAGACATTACGGCCAGTCTGGTTCCGGTCAACCCGTTTGATTTTTTCCTCGATACGTATGCGCAATCGTTTCCCTTTGTGTATGATGCCCAGCTAACGAAAGACCTTTCGCCCTATTTGGCGATTGTCGAGAATGGCCCCCGACTGAACGACTGGCTACAACAGGTAGACCAAACCGAACAGGGCACCGTCGATTTCCTGATTAACCTCAACAGGCGTCTTAATCAGGACATTGCGTACACAACCCGGATGGAGCCGGGCGTACAAACGGCTGAAGAAACGCTGGAACTGGCCATCGGTTCCTGCCGGGATTCGGGTTGGCTACTCGTTCAGATTCTCCGGCATTTCGGGCTGGCTTCCCGTTTCGTTTCGGGTTATCTGGCTCAGGTTGCTCCCGATGTGCAGGCACCAGCCGATGTCGATAATCCCATCGTCAATTCACTTGCCCTTCATGCCTGGGCCGAAGTCTACATTCCCGGTGCGGGCTGGATTGGCCTTGACCCTACATCGGGAATGCTGGCTACCGAAGGCCATATCCCACTCGCCTGCACCCCCGACCCTGCTGGAGCCGCCCCCGTTTCGGGCACAACAGACATAACCGAAACAACGCTCTCCTACATCAATACGCTTGTCCGTCTTACGTAGTTTTTTAGACAGGATTAATTAGCATTTTATTTAATCCTGTCTAAACCAAACCCGTCTACACCTCGATTCGGAACAGGTGCATCGGCAATATGTACGGGTCCAGTTCAACGTAATTTCGGTCGCCCTGCCAGGTATAATAGGCCTCGGTGAGCAGATCGTGGACCGTATACGTTTGGTCTTGTCCAATACCCAATTGCCAGATGGGCACCTGCACGATACCGGCCCGACGGTTGTAAGCATCCGTGTTGACAACAATGAGAAGCCGGTTGTTACCCGATAGTTTCAGATACGCCATAATCGCATCGTCGCTAACCGAGCAGAAGGTGATGTTGTTGGTCGTTTGCAGAGCCGCATTCTCGTGCCGAATGCGGTTGACCAGCGTAATCAGGTAGGTTAATCTGTTGGTTTTTTCCCAATCCCAAAGCCGTATTTCGTACTTTTCAGAGTTCAGGTACTCTTCCTTATTCGGGAAGGGAACGTGCTCCATCAACTCGAACGACGGGCCGTAAATACCGTAGTTACTCGACAGCGTGGCGGCCATGAAATAGCGAATCAGGAACTGCGGCTCGTGACCCGATTGCAAACTGTAGGGGTTGATATCGTGCGTAGTGGGCCAGAAGTTAGGGCGGAAGTAATACTTCATTTCCGTCTGCGTCAGTTCCGTCATGTAGTCCTGAAGTTCGGCCCGCGTGTTGCGCCAGGTGTAGTACGTATACGAGTGCCCAAAGCCCCGCTTAGCCAGTTCCTGCATCACTTTGGGACGGGTAAAGGCTTCAGCCAGGAACAGCATATCCGGGAATTCACGCTTTACTTCGGCAATGACCCACTCCCAAAAACCAAACGGCTTGGTGTGCGGATTATCGACCCGAACAATGCGAACGCCCCACGATGCCCACACGAGTAACACTCGCTTTAATTCGTCCCAGAGATTCTGCCAGTCTTCCGTCTCGAAATTAACCGGATAAATATCCTGGTATTTCTTGGGCGGATTTTCGGCGTATTGAATCGTACCGTCGGGTCGTTTTTTGAACCATTCGGGATGGTCTTTCGCCCAGGGATGATCGGGCGAGCACTGGATAGCGAGATCCATTGCCACTTCCATACCGTAGTTTCCGGCAATGGCGATGAGGTGTTTGAAATCCTCCACCGTGCCCAGTTCAGCATGAATGGCATCGTGCCCGCCCGCTGCCGAACCAATGCCATAGGGAACACCCGGCTCACCCGGCTGGCAGATTACGGAGTTGTTTTTGCCTTTGCGGTGCGCTGTTCCAATGGGGTGAATGGGCGGCAGATAAAGCACATCGAACCCCATGCCCGAAATGCGCGGCAATAAAGCTTCGACATCCTGAAAGGTTCCGTGACGACCCTCCTGACGGGAAGCGGAACGCGGGAACAGGCAATACCACGTACTGAATCCGGCACGGGCGCGGTCTACCTCTACACCCAACTCATGACCATAGCGCGTGGGATGAGGACGTTCGGGATAGCGGTTTGCGTAGAAGGTAAACTGGTCACTTTCGGCAACGGAAACGGCCTCGTCGTAGCGGGTTTCGTCTCGAAATAAGTTGGCCATGTCGCGCAATGCCTTCACATCCGCCGGTTCGTCTACCGATTCAACCCTCTTTTTTCCCTTTCCTACTTTCTTCTTTTCTTCCTTCTCTCCCTTTCCTCCTTTCTCTTCCTTTCCTCCCCCTGCCCTCTCCAGCATCCCATCCAGATACTGAGCACCGGCCAGCAGTTCGCTCGTGATGTGCTGACCGTCAGCCACTTTCAAATGAATTTCGTGCTGCCATGAAGCCGGGTGATTAACCCAAGATTCAATCGTGTAGAGATAGCGACCCTGCTTTTCGGCGATGAACGAAGCACCCCAACGGTCATTGTTCAGCAGGGCCATGGCGGTTTCGGTCCAGGTCGTGTCGTCGGTATGTTTATAGAGCAGAACAGCCGTGAGGTAGTCATGCCCGTCGGCAAAAATATCGGCTTCAACCGCTATCACATCGCCGGGAATGGCTTTTATTGGGAACTGCCCGCCGTCGAGTTCGGGGCTTACGTGTTCGATCACGACGCGGGACTGGCCTGATAGGGAAATGCTCATTGCTGAATCGGTTGTTGGATTATTCGTAAACGGTTGAGCAATGTTACAAAAAAACCGACTTCATTACATAAACTGTCTTAGCCCGCACTGCTGACAAATTAGACAGGATTACAGGTTTTTGGTAAGGTTTTTTGGACAGGATTACAGGATTAGACAGGATTGATAGTCAGATAAAATCCTGTCTAATCCTGTAATCCTGTCCAAAAAACTGTAATTCTGTCCGAAACCAGCATGTCTCCTCCTGACCAAAAAACCTGTCTTATGCCGCTACAGCCTGCTCCTGTCCGTTTGTGGGTAGGTACGCCAGAAAGGTAGCCCCTTCACCGGGGCGGCTTCGGGCCGTAAGGTATCCGCCGTGGTTGTCGACAACTTTTTTGCAGATAGCCAGCCCAATCCCTGTCCCCGCATATTCAGCCCGTCCGTGCAGCCGTTGAAAGAGGTTGAAAATCCGGTCAACATACTTATCATCGAACCCAATCCCGTTGTCTATTATACTGATTTCGAGGTAGTTGCCTGACGCCTTTGGTACAGGCAGTTGATTGGCGGAAACCACCCGCGTACGAACGAATACAATCGGCGTACGGTCGGTGGGTGTAAATTTAAGGGCATTGCTGAGCAGGTTCTGAAACAGTTGCCGCAATTGAAGGCTATTTCCCTGAATGACCGGCAGCGTATCGACCTGAATCTGCGCTGACCGCCCCCGAATGGCTGTTTCGAGGTCGCTTTGTACTTCGCTCAACAATACCGACAGAGACACTTTATTGAACGAAGGTTTCTCGGTGTTCAGGCGCGAGAAGGCTAAAAGACCCCGAATCAGGTCCTGCATTCGACCCGTAGCCGACTGCATCCGGCGGATAATATCCTGCGCATTGGCATCGAGGGCGGGGCTGTACTGCTCGGTCAGCATCGTGCTGAACGCCTGAATTTTTCGGAGTGGTTCCTGCAAATCATGGCTGGCTACGTACGCAAACTGAGAGAGTTCGATGTTGCTTCGGTTTAGTTCGCCAATATTGTGGGTAAGTTGCTGCTGACTGCTTTCCAACTGACTTTTATTCTGCCGCAATTCCTCATTATCCCGTAGAGCCTGTTCAACTACCTTCTGGGTGTGAATATCGGCCAGAAATCCGTTCCAGTGCATCACTTCCTGCTCCGTGTTTCGCAGGGGCGTGGCCGAAACGATGTGCCAGATATACTCACCTGTGAGGCTGTTTCGCAGGCGACCCTCGCCTTTGAACGGCAAACCAGACGATACACTATCGGCCCAGGCCATGCGAATACCGCTATAGTCATCCTCGTGGAAAAAGCGGAACCAGCCCGTTTCATTCAGTATGTCCGGCTCCTTGCCCAGAAACGTTGTAAACCCCTGATTAGCATAGGTTATCTGACCGCCGGAAGTCATCGAAAAAATAAGCAGAGGCAGCGAATTCGTTACCTGTTTATACTTTTGCTCGCTCTGCCGGAGCCGTTCAGCCAGTTCCTGTAACTGGCTATTTTTTCGTTTAATATCGTCGTAGGGTGATGCGGGCGGCTCCCGAACGAACTGGCGTTTCCACCCATCGATCCGTTCCGAACTAACCGATTTCAACTCGGCAACATGGCAATAGAGCCGAATAGTGGTTCCCTGCTCCGTTGTTTCAATGAGTAGTTCATCGACTAACCGGCGTGCGTGCATCAGCGGCTTTTCGAACGTGCCGGGATGATACGGGCCGGGGTCCTGCAACAGGGCCATAATAGACCAGCCCTTATTATTGTCAATACTAATGCCCAGTTTAAGAACGGCATGACTGTTGTTCCCCACCGCCAGCCGGGCCACTTCCGACACGGCCGTTGCGAACGTTGTTTGGGCCGCCAGCGACAGACCCACCAGTTCAGCCAGTTTCATGCTGCGTTTATGAACCAGAATCAGGTCCATATCATTGTCCAGCATCAGTTTCGTTAACTCATTCATAACGTTAATATAACTTGCTCACCAGCACCGACATATCATCGGTACGGCGGGCACATTCTTTATAGATCATGGCCGCCAGCACGGATAAATCATAACTGCCGATGCCCGGATAACGCGCCGGGTTCCAGCGTGACTGCAACCCGTCGGACGTCATAACAACCACCTGACCACGCGCATAAGGCATATCTGCATCAAGCAGTTTCCGGGGTATGCTGTGGCCCAATATGCCATTGTGGGGCATATAATTTTTTACTTCTGTTGCCCCGCTCACTTTTGTCACAATGTTGCCAACTCCGCAGAGACTCCATTTGCGGGTGGAAAAATCGAAGACGGCGCAGGTGCCCACCAGGCCCCTCGTTCCGGTAATGGCTTCATGAACAGCCCCCAGCAGACTGGCCGGACTGTCGATGGGCAGTTGTTCCAGCGTTTGGATCGCTTTCTCAACAGCCGCATGTGCAAACTGACCGTGCCCCAGCCCGTCGCCCAGAAATAATAGAAGCGACGAACTTGTTAAAGTAGTGTAACACGCATCGCCACAGACTGTTTCGCCCGGCTTGGGGACTATTATCCAGCGCACCTCAGCCAGAGAAGACCGTTTGGCTGCGGGCACGGTTTTTTGGTGAACCCGGACCAGCACCACCGTGCCGTGACCCGGATGCGAATACAACTGAAACTCGTCGGCCAGCCGCTGAATAGCACCTAACCCCTGCCCCAGCGACCCCCCCGTCGACATGCCGTCCGTCATCATCTGCCGGGGGTCGGCCATGCCGGGGCCGCTGTCCACACTAATCAGTTCGATGCTGCCCGTTCCGGCAATGTTGCCGGGCCGAACCAGCAGTTCACCTTCACGAGCATACTTAACTAAATTGGAGAGCAATTCGGCAACGATAATATCGAGTTCACCTTTTTTTTTATCGCTGAACCGGAGTGTTCCAGCCAGCAGACGCACTTCCCGTTTGATAGCCGCCCCGTAACTACGGTCCGTCATGACAAATGACTGGTGGTAATTATTATCCATGCGTCCACTTGATTAGGGTTACGGTTGTTCCCTGCCCGACGGTACTGTCGATGGAAAACTGATTCGACAGTCGTTTGGCACCCGGTAACCCCAGACCCAGCCCCGTTCCTGTCGAAAACCCATCCTGCATGGCCTGTTCAACATTGGCAATTCCAGGACCTTTATCGGTAAAAGTCAGACGGATACCGGTTTTGTTGCCCTGATAAATATGCTCTATCGTAACGTCTCCTCCATTGGCATAGTTGAGCATATTACGAACCAGTTCGCTGGCGGCTGTGATGAGTTTGGTTTGATTCAGCAGGCTCATACCCATCTGTATGGCCTGCAAACGAAGACGGTTGATTAGCAGATTAACATCCTGTTCGCGCCGGATAACGTGTTCGTCTGTGGCGGCAACATTAATTATCGAAGTCGGCATCATCGTCGGACACGGTCTTGCTGCGCAGAAGTTCCATGCCTTTTTCCACATTCAATGCCGTATAAACGCCCGTTAGCGGTAGTCCCAGTTCAACCAGCGTAATGGCAACGGCGGGCTGCATACCCACTACCACCGTTTCGGCGTCGAGAATGCGGGCCATACTGGCGATATTACTCAAAATACGCCCCATAAATGAATCGACAATCGACACTGCCGAAATATCAATCATAACGCCCTGCGCTTTGTGCTTCGTGATGGCACTAATGATATTGGCTTCCAGGTCGAGGGCCAGCCGGTCGTATAAATCGACCTGAATCGTTACCAGCAGGTATTGGCCTAACTTCAGGATAGGAATTCGTTCCATAGCAGACTGGCGTTAAAATGAAATCGACCCATCCACTGCCGACGGGCTGTGCTGCACTTTTCGCACCTCCAAACGCAGTAACCGGAAGGCATGTTTGAGCGCACTGGCCAGCGTTGCCTTCGTGATAACATTCGACAGGTCGATGCCCAAGTGGACAATGGTCTGGGCAATTTCAGGCCGGATACCGCTGATGATGCATTCGGCACCCATCAGGCGGGTCGCATTGACGGTTTTGATGAGATGCTGAGCCACCAGCGAATCGACCATCGGCACACCGGAAATATCCAGAATAGCAATGCTGCTGCCGGTATTGACAATTTCCTGCAACAGGCTCTCCATCACAATCAGAGCGCGGGAGCTGTCCAGTGTGCCAATCAGCGGCATGGCCAGAATACCATCCCAAATCTGCACCACCGGCGTCGCTGTTTCGGTCATTTCGTCGGCCTGACGCAGAATGGTTTCCTCGCGGCCCTGAATAAATGTCTCAACGGTAACGATGCCCAGACTATCAACGAACTTACTGATTCTCAGTGTTTCGCGGGCCAGCCGCTGGGGGTCATCGGTCAATTCGGCCTGTATGGTTTCGAGCAGCGCGTCTTTCAGGCTGAAGATGTATAACGCCGTTTCGCGGGGGGTGTAGCCCTGCCGGGCACGTGACATGGAGATGTCTGACAATAAACTAATGAGCGGCTCCTGTTCAGGCGCGTTTGCCACCGTCAGATTAGCCTCGTTCACTACCCGAAAAAGTATATCTAAAAGACCTTCCGACTGGGCGCGGAGGTCAGTATTACTCATCAAATCGTCCCGCAGTCCGGTGTCGCCCAACTGCGCTTTCATCCAGGTGGTTAAAATCTGTTTTTTCTTTTTACGAAGAAGGTCAACGGTTGAATCGGTCATGAGTGAATACCTGCTGATTTTAACAAATATACGTCTTTACCTTATAAGCCGATTGATACTGAAACTGTTTACGGAAATACAATACCAGCCTTTATCTATCCGGTTTTAGTCATCTTTTTGCTGTTCGGATTATAACCCGACAGTTTGGTCGGTTGAACTTCTCTTCAAATGAGCGAGGTACGTAAACGTACCTAACCCCACCACCAGCGTTGCCAGACACAGCAGTATCTGGTTCAAGTTTGGCCGAATCACGACCATAGCACCAACGAACTGAACAACGAGAATGACGTAGAGAATGCGGGCAATGCCCTGACGAGGCAGTTTGGTAATCACAAAGGCACCCAGCGGAGCGAAAAAAACAACGACCGGAACGCAGGCCAGCCACAATTCAAACGACTGCGGGCTGAAATCGTGCAGCACCCGGGCGTGCAGGAAAAAGCCGAGCAGTGTCTCAATGGTCATAATAATAACCGACGAGGGGGTAGCTACTTTTTCGTTAAGCCGGTAGTAAATCGTGACCAGACAGAAGGTGAAGATATTGATACCCGTACCAAAAATTGACGAGATAACACCGCCAATCAACCCGAACAGAATCAGACGCCGTTTGTCGGGTGCCTGCAGGTTCTGAATCTGATCGAAAACCACGCGTTGTGGCTTCTGGTTTTCCCGCCAGAGCGTGATGCCAAAACTTAGCCATAACGACACAAAAAATAATTTCGCCAGCACGGGCGAAATCAGCGGAACCACGTAATACGTACCAAAAACCAACCCAACAATGCCGCCTATCGTGACAAACCGAATGTAATTCCACTCCACCTTCACCCGCAATCCAAGAATCAGCAGCGAGGCCGACGTCATGCCGATGCTCTGAATGGCAAACGAGAAGTTGCGGGCGATGGGTGGCGGAATGTCGAGCAGCAGGGTGAATACCGGATACGAAATAGCCGCGCTGCCTTCGGGGCTTGACCCGGCAATGAACGACCCAAACACCATAGTGAGGGTGGCGGGCCAACGGCGTAACAGAAAACTCAAATCGGGCAGTAACGATACGTACCAGCACCAGCCGACCAGCACACTAACTAAAAAAATAATGTATAGAACAGGTATTCGTCGGACATTTTTGGAAGGCTCATTCATCGGTTGGGCGTGTACATAGCGGTGGGGTGAAAAACAAACAGATAATCAGGACTGAATAAAGTTGCTGATGGGTCATTCATTTTTCATCAGAACAGGAACATTACTATCTTGCAGTCGTAACTATTTACCATTCATAAAACGTATAAATTATGGCTGAGACGAACGAAGAGGTTCTGAAAAATCAGGAATCCATTCTAAGCAATCAGGATTCGATTGTTAAAAATCAGGAATCTATTTTAAGCAATCAGGAGACGATTATCAAAAACCAGGAGTCTATTTTAAGCAATCAGACGAGCTTGGATTCAATTCTGGAGAATCAGGCTACCATGCTTTCTATCCTGAAGAAATTAGCCGGAGACGCCTAATCTATTCCGTATCTGCAATGAAAAAGGCTGATAGTTGTCTGACTATCAGCCTTTTTGGCTATCGTGGGGCTGACCTTGCGGATAAGCTGTTTCGCGAATTTCAGCATTAGCGGGCGTTGCTTCCAGCCATTTCTTAAACCGTCGATTCAGGAATGGAAACGCGCCGAAAACCATGTACGGCACCAGCAGACAGGTCAGCAAAAACGTCCGTGTAATTAATGAGCAGTTTGCCGTGAACGAAAGCTGCGAGAAACTATAATTCAGGAATGTGCTGAAAGGAAACATAGCAGCCCATACAAGCAGGGCCATTCTCCATCGGTTAATCTTCATTCTCAGTCGGTTAGGAATCGATTACGGCTTTGTTCACCCGGCGCACTCAAGCGGTAAACTAGTTCATTTACTCACTTACCAAACTACCTGTAGACGTGTATAGCGGAGCATCGATATTCAAAATTATTTAGACTAACAATAATACAAAAAATAGGGCAAAAGATTATACGTAAAGCTTATTTCGCCCCATCAGCTTTCGCTTCAGTCACCGCCAATTGCCCCATGATACCGCCCAACTTCGCTCCTTCTTCTATGTCAAATCGAAAATGCGTTCCGCCATATAACCCCGACAGCCCCGCTTCGGTAGCCTGAGCATTGAGGCTGGTCGCTTCGGCAGGAAACAGGTAGGCCAGCACCGCCCCGGCTGCGGTCGATGCAGCAGCGTGGGCCGATACATAGCCAGGTGTGTTTGGGATAGTCACGGCGGTTTTTATCGACGGATCAATTTGCGGGGGTCGCGGCACAAAGTAGGTGTACATGGTGTGCCAACTGGCCGTTGTTGCATCCTGCATAGCCCGGTTCAGAAGCGCGTAGGTACGGGCCGTCCGCAGTTCGTTCTGGCCCGCCTGCCGGACAAGGTCTTCGACCAGAAAATTCCACTGCCCCGACAGCGAATACGTATTGGACCCATTATCCCAATAATTGGCAATACGCCATTGGTCGCGGGTTCGGGTATCGGCAATGTCGCGCACCTCGGCCAGTGCTTTCTGAAACTCGGTCGATGTGGTGGCCAGGGGCGCAGCGGGAGCCGAACGAAAAATTGCTGTTGAATCGAACCAGGTTTTCACGCTACCAGCCAGCGGCAACACGGGCGCACGGGCCGGAATGCCCAGACTGGTCCATTTCTGGTCGTATGGCGCAGCAGCAAGTTTCGTCTGCCAGGTGTTAGCGGGATCGCTGGCACCACTAAACTTGTCCGTTTTGGCCCGGTCAATGACTTTCGCAGCCAGCGTTGCGGCCAGGTCTTCACCGGCTTTCAGGTCGCTGCCTACGTTGGCCCCGGCCCAAACCCGGCTTTGTTTATGTTCAGCCGCTTTCGTTTTGAGCCAGCCCGTTTCGTTCGGAAAGAAATAAGCCAGCACCTGACATGAGGCCTCGGCAATGGCGGCATCTTCCGACGGGTACGACGGCACATCGAGTACCGGAACGCGCGAGATAACTCCCTGCCGTTCGAGCGATGCCCGATTATACTGGTATTTTGCCCGCCAGGCCACCACCAATGCATCGTATTGCGCCACGCTCAGAAGCGCGTAAACACGGGCGGCATACGGAGCACCCGCGTTCGGATTGGCAATCTCTGCCGCAATAATCTGTCCCGTTGCGGGGTCATAACCGGGCAGGTTGTTGTATTTCGCCACCAGTTGCCGGGCAATTTGATTCCAGCGAAGAACGCCCCCGGCAGCCCAGTAATTCACGGCCGTGTTCTGTTCGGGCGTAGTTGCCAATAATCCGTTTTTCAGATCGCTCAGTTCCCGCTGATACGCATCCGAAGTCATGGCGTTGGGTTGCGGCACGGCTATGTCGGTTGCCGATTTCAGCATGACAGTCCGCCAGGTTCCCCCATCGGCATCGACTGTCGTGGGCACCGCAAAAGGCAGAATACCCTCGTCGATGATGGGTTCTTTGCAAGCGATCACTCCGAGCAGCAACGCAGTCAGCAGCCTACTTAACGAATGTATTTTCATAAAATTAGAGTCGTTCAAACAACTTATAATCAGAGGATTTGCCAATACCCATTCCTAATTATTGGCGGTCCAGTGACCGATGATTACCCCGCCATTGATTTGTGTGCTTTTCCCCACATTCCGGCCATCGAGCGTGGTGCTGTAGCCTGCCGTCAGTCCAAACTGCTTCAACAGCCGCAGATAGGCCGTTGCGCCAACCCGTGTAAAACCAACCGCATTTGTCGGGAAAGGAATACCGGGGCCAATGTTTGTTCCCGTGCTGTGGGGTGTTTGCCGCTGGCCCCACACATCCAGATTCAGCCATTTATTGACGTAGCCACCCCGGACAATAAGTTCGGTAACGTCGGGTACGTTGACTTTTGAACCACTGTTTGGATTAAGCTGGCCGGGGTCATAGGTATTCACGATGTGGTCGAGCGAGACCTGCCCGCGCCGGATGTAGCCGTACTGACCGGTCAGGAAAAACGAACGGGCTTTAAAGTGCAACAGCGTCCGGCCATCCAGATTTTTCGATCCGCGCCCAATCGCCACGAGCGCGTCGTTCACATAATTCTGTATCGGCACAGAGTAGCCCACGGCAAATTGCCACGAAAGTCGGCTGGTGCCCAATTTATAATCGAACGCTTCCCATCGCAACGTAGCCGATGCATCCTGAAAGCCTTCCTGCTTCGGCGAGTAGCCCGCGCTGGCTTCGGTACGCACGTAGGGAGCGGCCACAATCAGGTCCAAATCATAACCCAAACCATACGTTCCGACGAGTGTCAGAGTCTGGGTAGTAACCGTGCCGATGTTCGGGTTTTGCGTTTCGGTCTTGTTCACGTAATACGTATCATACGTGTTCTGCGAACCGATAACGGCGAAACTTCCCTTGCGCTGACCCCGCATAAACCCGTCAATCAATCCCTGTGCATGGGTTTCGGGAGCCAGACACCAAAGGCTAAGAACAAGAAGTGAATAAGCTGTTAATCGCATACGGTCCGTTGTGGGTTATGCAAAAGTAGGCGTTCGACCCCAGCATCTGCTATCAACGGGCGTTTTCCTTGTAAGTGGTCAACGCTGAAATCGTCAGGTTATGGTCATGGATGGTCAGAAATTGTCAAGCGTTTGTGGTTCGGCAATCAACTACTGTTAACTCAATAACTCAGCTAATCACAGAGGCACAGAGCACACGAAGATTTTTCTGTGCGCTTTGTGCCTCTGTGGTTACCTGAGCTATTGTCAATTTTACTTACTTCGGCATGTAGTGATCGTCGTGGGTGTAGCCGTTTTCGGCAACTCTTTGGGCGCGATACCGATACAAATCCATGTCCTGCGGTGCCCACGTTGCCAACCCGTCAACGTAGCGGTTGAACATACAGAACGCTGCTGCAATCAATACCGTATCGTGAATGTCGTGGTCGGTGGCTCCCTCGGCGCGGGCGGTTTCGACCTGCTCCGACGTAACTGATTTTCCACCCTGTTGCACACTCCCGGCAATGGTCAGAAGCGTCTTTACTTTAGGCGAGATCGCGGCTTGCTGGTAATCACACTTTACCGATTCGACCAATCTCCAGTCCGTGTCGCCGAGGTGATGGCTGGCAATGGCGCCGTGAATGGTCTGGCAGAAAAAGCAGTCGTTCAGCGACGATACGTAGGTAGCAATCAGTTCACGTTCGCCCTCGGTCAGGCCCGAATCGGGGCGGTGGGCGTTGGCTCGCAACAGTGTATTGACCAGGTCATTGAGCGGGCGGGCGGTTTCGGGGCTGAACGCCATCGGTCCGCGAATGCCGGGCAAACCGGCGGGTAGTTCGATATGGGGCATATACGTTGTTCGTTTAGCAGAGACAATAGTCCCCCGGCCGCAAGGCAACCGGGGGCTACGTAACCAACCTATGATAAATGAGTAGAGTAAGGTGAAGATATCACCTGCTTAATGTGTTTAATTTTTCGTGTTTGGCACCTGATAACCGATAGTGCCCATGCGTTCACCCATCGCGTCATACGCAGCCGGGTCGGTGGGTGTGAGCGTTGCCAGCCCATCCACGTAGCGGTTATACATACAAAATGCAGCCGCAATCAGCACCGTATCGTGAACATCGCCTTCGGTAGCTCCTTCATCATGAGCCGTTGCGACCAAATCATCAGAAACGGTACGTGCATCGGCCCGAACATGATCGGCAATAGCCAGCAACGCTTTCAGTTTCGCTGAAATCGGGGCTGTGGCTGTGTTTTCCAATGCCTGATCGACAAGATCGCGCTGATCGGCAAAAAGATAACGGGCTGCGGCTGCGTGGCTATTCATGCAGAAATCCGTCTGATTTTGCTTTGACACGAAGGCAGCAATCAGTTCGCGCTCAGCATCCGCAAGCGTACTGTCGGGCGAACCGGCACGGAGCAACGTCTGCGCCAGTGCGTACAGCGGCTGACCCGTTTCGGGCCGGTACATGACTAAGCTCCGAATTCCGGGAACTCCATCGGGAAGGGTGATATGTGACATAAACAATGAGTGAATTACGAATGAGTGAATGAGCGAATAGATGGGGTCATTTTCGTATCCAGATAGCCACAAAAGCGATCATGAAAGCAGCCGAGAAAACGACTAAGGCATTCCCGAAACCACCCAGAACGGTTGTCAGGCTCCCGACGAACAGCACCGCCGTTGCCGTAAATAACCGGCCTACGTTAAAGCAGAATCCCGTTGCCGTACCCCGAATTGAAGCCGGAAACAGAGTTGGTACGTAACTCGACAATGACCCCTGGCTGATCCCAAAAAACAGGGACAGAAGAGCCACTTCGCCATAAATGACGGGCGAGAACACGCGATTTGTCAGAAAGAGCAGTCCGCAGGCAACGATGCAGCCCATGAACGTCAGCAACAATGTCTGACGCGAACCCAGTCGATTGACCAGAAAACCTGACGCCACTCCGCCCAGAACTCCGCCCACGCCGAGCAGCACCATCGTAATACCGCGCTCCGTCTGTCCCGATTGTCCCACTGGCAACAACGACTGCACCCACGTTGGTATCCACGAGAAAATTCCCCACAGGCCAATCAGCACGGAGCCGAAAATGATGGCTCCACTAAATAGATTAGACCGATTTTCGATGTCGAACAAATTAGATTTTATGGCTGCGGCTTCCGTACGACCCTGTTGCCAGCTACCGGATTCGGGCAGAAAAATCCAGATCAAAACCGCTACAACCAGCGGCACCAGCCCAACATCAAAAGCAGTGCGCCAATCGCCGAAACCGCTTGCCAGACCACCTGTTGCCACAATCCCGACCGGAAAAGCCGTAGCCAGAACACCCAGCGCGACCGCCCTCGACGCGGTAGGCCATGTTTCGGACAAATACACGGTTGACACCAACAAAATGCCGCCAACACCGGCACCCGTCAACGCCCGAACGACCAATAGCGTATTGACATCCGGCACAATCGCCGTTGCCAGCATACTTGCGCCACACAAACCCGTTGCAAAAGCCAGTGCGCGAACCCGCCCGAACCTGTCGGCCAGCGGCCCGAACAGCAGTCCGCCAACCATCCATCCGTACAGAAAAGCCGCGCCAATCCATGAACCAACCGCGCCCACCTGCTCCGCCGACGTGCCGCCACCAAGTAGCTGCGGCACCGCTACCGGCAGATACGTCGCCATGAGTGTACTGGCCGTGCCGCCAAACAGATACGCGACGACACACAGAACGAAGCTCGTCCAGGGTAATTTTACAGTCTGATTAACAGGCACTTGTATGGTTTCCATAATTCTGGTTTGGGTTGGCAAATCTATTATTTAGCGCAACATGCCCTGATCAAACGTGAGCGATACGTAATACAAACCGCCCACCGCCGGAGAGCCATATGCCTGCACAACGTAGTTATTGAGAAGATTGCTGCCCCCCACTTTCAGGATTGTTTTCAGCACGGGCATCCGGTAACTTATCTGCGCATCGACGAGCGAATAAGCCGGAACACGACCGGGGCGATTTTCATTGAAGGTGCTGTACCAGTCGAACGCTTCCTGCCAATGCCAGGCAAGGCTGAAGCCTAAACGGTCTGTCAAACGGTCATTGCTGAGCAGTACATTGGATTTAAAACGGGGCGTATTAAAGGCTGGAATGTTATTCGGGTCGGCGTTCAGAATGTTGAATTGTGCCCAGGTTCCATTGGCTTCAACGCGGTAACCCCGGTTGAGCAGAGCCGTCAGCCCCGCACTGGCCCCATCGGTCGAAACCCGGTCGGGCGCGTTGGTGTAAAGCTGAAACGCCTGGCGGTTACCGGCTGTCAGAATATCGGCGGCAGCCGCTGGATTGACGCTGCCATCGGGAAGCAGCACCGAATTTTGGGGCGCGATAACCACCTGATTGACCAGAAAATCACGGTACTGGCCGTGGTAATAACTTACATCGAACAACAACCGGGGCGTCAGCAAACCTTTATAACCGACTTCCACCGTCTGCAACTGTTCGGCCTTGATGCGGGGCACGTTCGACTTCACCAATTTATCCTTATTGGCGGCCACCGCCTGTGGAAAAGCAACACCACTGCCCACTGCCTGACCAAAAGCCGCACCAAACGCGCCCACCGAAGCCGCCGTAAATGAGTTTTCGTAGGCACCCAATCCGGCTGTGTTCGACGGGGCTGACCCCAGAATAATGATGGGTCCTACGTTGAGTTTGATAAACTGATCGGGCACAGTTGGATTGCGAAAACCGGTCTGGTAACTGGCCCGAAAATGGTGCGCATCGGAAGGCGAAAAAACCGCTGACGCACGGGGTGTAAAATTGCCCACGAAATTCTGATTCTTATCGTACCGACCTGATAAGGTGAACTTTAACTTATCCTGCAACAGCGTTTTCGATGCCTGAACAAACGCCCCTACTTCCGATACCCGAATTTTATTCACCTTATCATCGAACAGCGTTCCCTCTGAATTCATGTCGAAATAGCGCAGGTTTCCGCCCACCTGAACACTGACCACCTTCACCGCCGATGTGAAATCATACAACCCTTCGATGTGGTATAACTTGCTCTTACTCAGCACACCGGCCCCTTGCAGACCCGCGATGCCAATGTATTTTTGTTTCTCACGGTCGAAATCCGATGAACCGGGCGCAAATCGTCCGTGATCGGCGAAAGCACGCGCGGCCTCGTTATCGCGGGCCGTAACGCCCGTTGCCTGTCCGTTAAACGCCGTGCTGTAGCGGGTAAACCAGGTGGCATCGGCCTGAGCGGGCGAAACTACGTTACCCGACAAATCGCGCACCCAAGTTCGGTTGATAAGCTGGCCGAGCGAACGGGTATTGTAAGAGTTCTGCGAGTTTTCGGCAGTAGAATAAGCCCGCACAAAAAAGTTTTTGCCGCGCAGTTCAAGCCGGTGCTGCGTTAGCTGGAAATCGTTGAGCATAAACCGACTGCTGCCCGTATAATTGACTGTTCCCTGCCCGAAATTCAGGGCGTAGATAAGTTCGGTGTTCGGGTTGATTCGGTAGTGAGCCGACCCGCCCAGTTTCAAACTATACACGTTGTAGTTGGTCAGGTCGGTTTCGGTATAGCCCGTGCGCGACACCCGTCCGATACCCGGCAGCGACTGAGCCACTTCGTCGCCATAAATGTTAAGCGCGTTCCGTCCGGGATTAGCGGAGCCGCGTCCTTCGGGAGCCGTGTTCGGATCGATGTCGGTGTAGTCGGCAGCGTACCAGTCGCGCCCTTTCAGATACGACGCATTGATTTTGAACGCAAACCGACTGCCAATGGCTTTCGCATACCGTATTGCCGATTCGCTATACGGTTTCGGGCCGTCGCCGGTTGGATCACCGATGTGATTGACCCCTACTTTTTGCTGTACACTAAGACCCTGATAGGTGAACGGGCTTTTTGTGCGGATGTAGAGCAGACCGTTAAACGCCACCGGTCCATACAGAGCCGAAGCTGCCCCCGGAATCAACTCCGCCGATTCGAGATCGAGGTCGGACGTACCGTTTTGATTCGCTACCGCCCAGCCCAAACCCGGCGACTGGTTATCCATGCCATCGACCAATTGCAGAAAGCGCGTGTTCCCCGTCGAGTTAAAACCACGCGTATTAATCTGTCGATACGTCAATCCACTGGTGACCATATCGACGCCCTTCACGTTGTTGAGAGCCTCGAAATAATTGGGCGACGCAGACCGTTGCACAGCCCTGGCGTCGAGTTTTTCAACGCTTACCGGCGACCGCAGAATGCTCTCCTCTACCCGCGACGCGGCTACGACTACGTCCTGCAACTGGTTATCGGCCCGGCCAAGTGAAACCACAACGGGTCTGTCGTCGGTTGACACAGCGAGAGTTTGTGGCTCCTGCCCCACCATCGAAACGGCCAGGGTCAACTTACCCTGTTTGGTGGTCGTTAGCGAAAAGTGCCCGGTCGCATCAGTGGTTGTTCCAAGCGATTGCCCACGCAGAAGTACCGTAGCACCGGCCAATGGCTGACCGGTCTCGGCATCGCGCACTGTACCCGACACCCGGCGCGACTGCGCGAAGGCGGATAGAGAAACGAAAAATAGCATCACCAGTGCAGAAAAGATTGGTCTGATTTTCATGTCTTTCTTGAAAAAAAGCAAATGATGGGTGGGCTGACCGAAAACGAGCCTGTTTTCGGTCAGTTAATAAATTCCAATAAATGAGGTAATCAGCTTATTTTTTGTCTGTGTCGACGGATTGTTTTACAGCGTAAAGGCAGCCTATACGTCACGAATAATCCGTTAGTTTTTGGTTGTTGAATAACCGCCCGGTGGCCGAACGTAGCCCCGACCTGTTATCCGTTCGCCGAGCATCTGGTAAAACGCCGGGTCGGCAGGGGCTACCGTTGCCAGACCATCCACGTACTTGTTGTACAGACAAAACAGGGCCGCAATCAGCACCGTGTCATGAATCTCACGGTCGGTGGCACCGGCTTCGTGAGCGCGGGCAACGGCTTCGGGCGTAACGGCCTTACCGCTCTCCTGCGTAAAAGCCGCAATCTGAAGCAGTGCCTTCATTTTCTCGCTGACGGGTGCCGTTTCAATATCCCGTTTCACCGCACGGGCGGTTTCATCCTCACCCAACAGCAGGTCGGCGGCTTTGGTATGGGCCGCTTCGCAGAAGTTCGTGCAGTTTCGCGCCGACACTAAAGCCGCAATCAATTCACGTTCTCCTTCGGTCAGCGTCGATTCGCCCCGCAACAAAATCTGCGTCAGTTCGCGGATCGGCGCAGCCGTATCCAACCGATATTCGAGCAGGCCCGTAATGCCGGGTAGCTGCTCTGGTAGTGGTATATGTGGCATGGCTTTTTTGAGTGGTTGACTGGTTAATTGGTTGACTGGTTGGCACAAGAGTCTATTCAACCAATTAACCAGTCAACCACTCAACCATTAATTTACAGTCCCGACCCGTCGGCTTTGCCGCGTGCTATGGCGTATGAACCGATATTTTTACCGCATACAAGACCCGATTCGCAATCGGACCGGAAGTGAATCATGCCATAAACCCTTGACTCTGAGGCCTCTTTAGCCAGCGCGTCGAACTCGCCCGCCCGATCCGGGAACACGTAGCCGAGCACCGCAGCGGCTGCGCCCGAAAACGTCGAGTGGCCCGATGTATAGGACGGAAAGTTGGGTAAGCCGACCGATGTTTTCACATTAAACTGCTGCGGACGAGGTGTGTAATAATAGAATTTGGTTTCCCAGCAACACACGCCTGCGTCCATCATTGTCGTGCTGAGTAAGGCCATTGTTCGGGCCATACGAACCTCACTGTACCGGGCTTCGTGGGCGGCATTGGCGGCCGTGCGGCTCCAGTGGCCGGGGGGCGTGTAACTACCGGCTCCATCGGCCCAGTAGTTGGCGATACGTGCCTGCTCACGGGTCTGGTTTTTGTTGATGGCTTTCAGCTCATCCAATTCTTTGGTAAACTCCGCGCTGCCCGGCAGTGGAGCCGGACCCGGACGAAGTTTTACCAATGTAGCCCGGTCAAAATTCCAGAGTCCCACGGCTCCGTAATTCGGGAGCATTGGCGGACGGGCGGGACTTTCCTGACTTACCCATACCTCGGTCTGACCGCGACCTTTGGCGGCTTCGATCATTCCAGCCGTAAGGGTTTGGTTATTAGCTGTGCTCATGCCGTCGGTTTTGGCGCGTCCCATCACTTTAGCGGCCACCTGACTGCCCAAATCGGCCCCGGCGGTTAAATCACTTGCTACGTTCATGCCCGCCCACAACCGACTGTTTTTATGCTCAGCCAGTTTGGCGTCCAGAAAAGGCACTTCGCCGGGAAACATCGCTTTCAATACGGTGTACGAAGCAGCCGCCACAACGGCATCTTCCGACGGATACGACGGCAATGACGACGCGGGCAAAGCGACCCGGATTGTAGCATCGACCTTCGAGGGGGCCGACCGTTTGAAGGTATATTTATAGTTCCACGCAGCCACTAATGCGTCGTACTGAGCCACGCTCAAATAGGCAAACGCGCGGGCCGTGTACGGCGGATTGGCGAACGGAAACCGGGGGTCGGCCAGTGGGTTAGCGGCATCGGGTACCGGGTATTTTCCGTCGGCGTTCGATGCGGGTGGCACGTTATAGCGGGCGGCTAATTCGCGGGCAATTTCATTCCAGCGATAAACCGCACCCGCTCCCCAATACACAACGGCTTCCTGCTGTTCCTGCGTTAAACTGGCCGATTTCGACTTAAGATCAGCCAGTTCAGCTATGTATTCGGCCGATGTGACGGCCGTTGGTGAAGCCACCGTTACGTCGGTAGGGGCGGTGATCACGTAGGTTTTCCACGCACCGGCTTTATCGTCGACACTGGCGGGCGTATAGCCCACGCGCTGCGGTTCCGAAATGCTTTTGTCGCAGGATATAACCGCAGCCGACAACGCAAGGGTGAAACAGCTAATGGTAAGTAGTTGACTATATTTTTTCATGATATTACGGCTGCTGCGCTTATTTCTTAAAATTGATTTGATATAAAACCCCCACCATATAGCTGGTGCTCTGCCCAACGTTCAACCCATCGACCACATACCCGACGCGGGCATTAACGCCAACGTTGCGGGGCTGCACTTTGCCATACCAGCCCACTGATGTGGCCTGCATGTTGTTGGTTGGGAATGGCATATCGTTCCGGCGAATGTTGTCTCCATTAAGGCAGGCCGACCGTTCAGCCCACACTTCGGTTTGCCACCCTTTACGCAAAACACCCAACCGAACTGCCGCATCATACACATTCGGAACACCTACTACATTCGTGTTATAAACCCGGTCGTTGGCCTGATACGCATCCCGGTCAACTTTGATGTTACTCCGCCAGCCGTAGCTGCCATGCGCGGTCACGTACAGGCCCGTTTTGGGTTCTCTATAATTAGCCAACAGTCGTCCGGTAAAGGTGCGGCACTGCAACCCGATAGACATAGGCAGAAAATCCGGCACGTAGTTACCCACCGGAATTGACCCGCCCACGATGGCGTTGAGCGAAAACCCGCCAGTCTGCACAGCTTTCACTTTCAGCCAGGCCGACAGGTCCTGCACGCCCTTCTGCCCCATGAGGTTACCCGCGCTGGTGCTGGTCCAGACGTAGGGCAGGCTCAGAATAACGTTCACCCGATTGCTAATCCCGATGGCGGGCATCAGCATCGCGCTTTGGGTCGTGTGCGTACCGATGTTGAAATTCTCGCGTTTTAGCGTGTTTTCCCAGTATTGATTCCAGGAACTATGCCCGTACATGGCCGCGATACACACCGAGCCTTTACGCATGTAAATCGCATCGTGTGGCATCTGCGCCTGAGCCACCAAAGGCGTCAGCAGGGATGCAAAGAGCAGATAGTTTAAACTTGTTTTCATTGGTTGGTATTTAATTAATAGTACGATGGAATGTTAAATAATAAGCCCAACAGTCAATACGGCACTGCGGCCATCGGACGGCCACACACCCGGCCCCGGATAAAATGTCGGGCGTTTGGTAAAGTATTGCTGGTTCAGCAGGTTGTTGATACTACCGCGAATGGTTAGCCCGCGTTTACTGTGCCAGGTGCCGTTCAGGTCCCACAGGCTATAGGCCGGTACCGGCCCAACGGCACCATTGGCCGAAGCAACGGGCGTATTCAGCGCGTCGGAAAAGGTTTCGCTTACATAGCTGTATTGCAGCGTCAGGCTGGTCGTTCCGTAGCGGGCCGTCAGGCCATTGCGGGTGGTCCAGCGCGGGGCCGACTCCACCTGATTGCCCGCAACCATTCGGTTTTCCGTTCCGGCAGACACACGCCCATTCAGGTAACGGGCGTTGTTGTAGGCCGTTGAGGTAAAGCCGCTGATTGAAACCCGTGCGGTGCGCATCAGTTGACCTTCGATAAGTGCTTCGACACCCGTGCTTCGGCTGTCGCCGATGTTGGTGCGAAAAACGTAGTTCGTTCCGTCGGTATTGGTCAGCAGCAGCGTACCTAAGCGATTTCGGTAGAGCAAATCAAACGCCGTGATGTTCAGATGCAATCCCTGCCAGCGGCCATCGACACCGATTTCGGCATTATAGCCATAGGCGTCTTTCAGATTCTTGTCGATCCGTTCGTAAACCGACGTCGGAATGATATCCTTGAAAATAACCGGACGGTACGCCTGCGACCAGCCGCCATACACTTTAACAGCCTCGTTGAACCGGTACTGACCGTTGATACCCAACAACGCAAATTTGTGGTTGATGTCCGTTGGCAGATTGATGGGATCGTAATAGTCGATTGCGCCCCGAAATTCTGTTTTCCCATTTTCGACCCGAATACCCGGCGAAAGGGTCAGCCGGTCGGTAAGCGAGAACTGGCTCTCGGCAAACAAAGCAACGTTCCTGCTCCGAAAATGCATATCGCGCCGGAATGGAGTAATCAATGATAAATCAAAATCCGTACCCGTTGTGCCGCCCCCTAACTGCCGACGGTGCAGATCGGTGCTGATTAACTGGACACCGGTCGCAATGGTCGCACCAATATTCCCCAGCGTATAGCGGTGCAGTACCCGAAATTCAGTGGTGTAACTATGGAAATTATCAATGTCGACCTGCCGGGGGGCGTACTGCTTCGTGATCCGGCTAATGGTGTCGGGTACGTTGGCCAACCGGTCGAACAACACGCTGTTTCGGGCACCCAAAACCGCCGATGTCGTCCACAAAAAGCGCGTCCGGTCTGAATGTTTCCAATCAAATTTTACCGACGGAATGTAAATATCAGGGTTAAAGTAATTGCGGCTTCGGGTCGATTGACGCGGATTCTGGGCGAACATTGCATCCGTTAATTGACCGGGAATCTGGTAGGTGTAGGTTGATCGGCCAAACTCTGCCGTTATTCCCAGCCGCTGCGTTGCCTGATACTGCAACCGTCCAAACTGGGCTTCGGCATTCGACTGGCTATTTTCCCGATACCCATCCGAATGCCGACGGTAGTAATACGCATAATACGTCCATTTCCCGATGCGTCCGCCAAGGGCGTTGTAAGCGCTTCTTAACCCATACGAACCAACCGAATTCACCGTCTCGAAACCAATCTGGCGCGTGGTGTCGGCTCCTTTGGTGACGTAATTGAGCATACCCCCAAACTGCGCTCCGTATTGCAGCGAGGCCGTGCCACGAACCAGTTCGATCCGGCTTATGCTCTCCATCGGGGGCGAGTAATGACTGGCCGGATAACCATACATATCGGAGTTGGTAATGACCCCGTTCTGGCGAACGTTATTCTCCCAGGACCGGTGTGGATCAAGGCCTCTCGTTGCTATATTTATCTGATTTCCAGTGCCATCCATGTCATAAACAAATACGCCGGGAATCCGCGCGAATACCTGCCGGGGCGTTTTTTCAGCCACGTTCACATCCATCTCCGACAGTTGAATGGCTTCACTTCGCTTTCCGCCCATCAAATACGTACCATGCACATCGGGCAATGACTCAACAACCGTCAAGCGGACACCCTTTACCGTAACCTGGTTGAGGGTCCGCGTCGGAAGAGAATCGGTTATTATGGGTAATGTAAACGAATGTGCCATGACGGTTTGATTCAGGATAAACTGACTAAGCAAGGCAATTACTAAGCATTTGAGTAGCCATTTACTGAACTGATTACCAACTAATTTCATGGTTGAGTAGCCTGCTAAATGAACTGTGCTACACAGGCAGAGCATAAAAGTCAACCGCCCTGCCTGTGAGCGTTCTGTATTACTTATCACTTAAAACCAGCGCGATACGTTGACCGAAACTAAGTAATCGGCGAAAGCAGCGTCGCCATGTTTGAGGCCCAGCGGATCGAGCCGGTCGGCGTAGCTTGTAATGCGGTTCCGATAAACAGCCACCGGCACTGTTGCGGCAATAGCTGTTTTGTGGCGCATGTACGACAGGCCCGGCTCAACCGAAACGATGTACCCCGGACGACGGAAACCCTGGCTCCCACCGAACGCATCAATAGCCGGAACACCTTCGACCCGGCCGCCAAGCATGATGGCCAAACCCGGAATCGCTTTAATAGACTGACTCAATCCGATGCGGGCCGCAAACTGATCGGCCACCGAGAATTTGCCCGTTACCAGGTCAATCGTTGTGGCTGACGGATTACGGACGGTGCTATTCGTTTCACGGGGGTTGAAGAGGTAAAACCCATTGGCATAGGCCGTTAACGTTTTCGTAATCTGCGCATATCCCTGAAGTTCGACGCTCACGCCCACACCGCCATCGCCAAGCTGAATCGACTGATCGACAGGCTGATTGATGGTGTAATCGACCCCATCCTTGGTCAGTTTATGAAAATCGTCGGTTACGCCATAGTTACCGGTCGGCAGTTTGACACCCAGCCCGGCCGATAGATTTGCTTTGGGCAGTTTGGCGGGGTTGACCAGCCAGTAGCTGCCCGAAATACGCAGATCGCCAATACCCTGTGAGCCGGTATGAAACCGTTTCTGGGCGGGATTCTGTGCAGCCGTGTTGCCGTAATGTTCGTAAAGCGACGAGCGGTCGTTATCCTGAAGTGGCAAATTGACCGAAAACGAAAGTCGCTGATTGACCATATACGTAATCCCTAAATCAATGGCGTGCGACACGTTGATAACCTGTGTGCCCTGCTCAACGCGTTGTTTCTGCTCCACATCGCCCACAAAGTGTTTATATGACCGGTAGAAACGGTAGCCTGCCGACACCTGCCAGTGGCCCGTGCGCTGCTTGAAATAATCGGCAGAACCCGCCGGAGCCGTGCAACTCATGTGCCGAACCGCTACGCAACCCTGCGCCGATACGAGCGCATTAGAAAATAGAATACAGGCAAAAGCCAGTACGATGGTATAAATCGATTTCATACTTGAAAAGTCTGAGAAAATAAAATACGTAATGCCGTGCAGCAGGCCCGACTAAGTCGATGCCCTTAGACCTGTGAAATCACAGGAAATACATGCATTGGCTGAAAATTGACCGGTTAACTGACTTGTAACGATACAAGTCTCCGGTGGCTTTCGGGCAGCGATAAATCAGGAGAATTCACGTAGAACACCCTGTTGCATCGTATTACCACGAACGCAGTAATGACAGCAACAGCAGCAATCCAACCCGGTCAGACAGGCACTCAAGCCACAGACCACGGGTAAGAAAGCCGATAATTAACGCGTTGAGCGTGGCTTTAACAAGCCGCTGCTCCGGTTAATCAGGAATAAGAAAGTGAATTCGCCGAACCAATCGCGGCACGATAGGCTACGTACCTCAGGCTTCGGGAGGGGGCGAATGAACGGGCAGGGCGCGGGCGGCAAACACAAACAAAATGTTGGGAATGCGGACACTTTCGCGCCAGTTGGGGGGAAGAAAATCGAAAACCGCCCGGGGATTGGGGGAGTATTCTTTAAGCAGAAACTTAAGCAGTTTATTCGCCTTCTGGTGCGAATCGGTCGTGCCCGTAATATGATCGTTCAGGAACGAAAGCAGGTCGCTCCTCCAGAATGAAGGGTTTTCTGACTGTAGCCCGGCAATATGCAGCGTATCACCCCGAACCTCAACGCTTACCACACTGAAGTACTGACCCCGGTAGCTGAATCCGTCGGATGTTGTGCGGGTCATGGCACTGGCATCGGGCTTGTCTTTCAGAGGAATTTGGAACTCAACGATACTATCCACCGAGCGGTAGACCAGAAGCCGCTCCGACAGGTCGTGTTCCGCCTGCCACCACGTACCGATAAACACCAGCACATAAGCCAGCGTATGGTAGAGGAAGAGGCCAAAGAGACCGATGGAAACCGCTTTTTTCACAACTGTTATTAAGGAAACTTTTCACAAAAATAATACTAATTTTTAAACAAAATCTACTCAACCCCAGTATGTCCGTATTTTTACTCAATTTTCTTTCCCGACGGTAGTTCAGACCGGCCTACATAGCCCGTACCTCCCCACCGAATGGATTGGCCGATGCAATCAAAAATTGTACTTTTGTGTTAGACCATTGAGTCACAAATCCTGTCACCGGGAAACAAGAGATGTCATCTTTTTATTGACAGTCTTTCTAAAGATGACATCTCTTGTTTCCCGGTGACAGGATTTGACCAATACCGCATGATTTACGACAACCACAATCGCCCCATTACCTACCTTCGGCTGGCCGTGACGGACCGCTGCAACCTGCGGTGCTTTTACTGCATGCCCGAAGAAGGCATCAAATACCTGCCCAAACATCAGGTACTGACCTATGAGGAAATGGAGCGGGTTGTGCGGGTGCTGGCCCGATTAGGCGTTCAGAAAGTGCGCATTACGGGCGGAGAACCGTTTGTGCGGGCGGGGCTGATGGATTTTCTGCATCGGCTGGCGGCTGTTGACGGATTAAACGATATCTCGCTGACAACCAATGGCGTTCTGACATTTCCGCATGTAGCTGACCTGGCCGCATTAGGCGTCAAATCCGTAAACCTGAGCTTGGATACGCTCGACCGCGAACGGTTCCGGCAGATTACCCGGCGCGACGAACTACCCGCCGTGCTGAAAACCCTCGACGCCTTGCTGTCAGCCGGTATTCAGACAAAAATCAATGCGGTTGTGATGGATGGTCAGAACATACGGGACCTGATTCCGCTGGCCGACCTGACCCGTACCTTACCCGTTGATGTGCGGTTTATTGAAGAAATGCCCTTCAATGGTGAAGGAAGCCACTATCCGGTGCTCCACTGGACCCATAAACGAATTGTGGACGAGATCCGGGCGCATTTCCCCGATCTGCAAAAACTACCTGACCCACCGTTTTCGACCTCGGCAACATATCAGATTCCGGGCCACCAGGGAACAATTGGCATTATTGCTGCTTTCAGCCGGACGTTCTGCGGCACTTGTAACCGCATTCGGCTCACCGCTCAGGGTACACTTAAAACCTGCCTGTACGACGATGGCGTTCTCGATGTTCGGGCGTTGCTTAGATCGGGTGCGTCGGATGAGGAATTGACAGCCGCCTTTTTGCAGGCTTTTGCCCATCGTCCGGCCAATGGGTTTGAGGCTGAAAAGGGTCGAAAAACCGTCAGTGAGTCAATGGCGACAATTGGCGGGTAGACTAACTATTGAACAAATACGCTTACCGCATCATGGCCGGAACGCCCTCCAAATACTTATTGGTGAACAGCGTATCGACGTCCATGCGTTGAATTAACTCGCCGTCGGGGTTGGTCAGCAGGTGATTACGAATCATCCAGTTCACGAATGATACCCAAACGTTGCGGTGCATAAATCCCCAGTGGCCTTCGCCATCCAAGTAATAGCCCGACACCATTTGCTGGCTTTGCTCCACAAAATTTCGTTTGGTCAGCATCGGATGATTCGCTGTTTTCATGAGCAGCCGCGCTGCCTCATCGGGATTTTTCACCGCCAGCCGGTAGCCAGCGGCTGTTTCCTCCAGAAACCGGCGAAGGGCATCCCCGTTTTCTGCTATCCAGTTACTGTGCCCTGTCAGAACGGGGTTATAGCCATACGGAATTTCGTACTCATCGAACAGAAACTGGTTCAGGTCAATGCCCTCAATATCGGCCTGAACACCCTCCCAGGTCAGCCAGCACCAGGCCGCATCCACCTCGCGGGTGGTTAGCGCACGCCATAAACTCGGTGAGCCTACTTTATGGGCTACAAACTGTCCGCGACCGTCGGCGTTCTGAATCAGTTGTCGGATAATATCGTCTTCATACCGGGCACCATACGAGGCATACACTTTACCATCCAGTTCTTTCGGGCTGTCGATGCCACTCTCCTTCAGCGTGACAATAGCACTGGTATCGCGGGCCAGAACGGTAGCTACAGCCAGTAAGGGCGTTCCGTTTGTCTGGTAACTCACCACGCTTTCAGACGGTGTTATGGCCAGTTCGGCGTTCCCCTGCAACACACGTCGGGCGGGCGTTCGCTGGTAGTTATCCGTATCGGGAGAGATAATTTCTACGTCGAGACCGACCTGTTCATACGCTCCTTTGGCAAGGGCAACATAAAAACCGGTATGGTTGGTGTTTGGGGTCCGGTCGAGGGCTAAACGAATGCGCGTATTCATACGGTGCGGCAATGTTACGGTTTGATTAACTATTGATTCATGGGAAAGTTTTTCGTATTCTTCCCTGAAGCTAATTTAGGTCAGTTGCAGCCTCACCAACTGTTGATGAAACCATAACTGACCTAAACTTAAAGAACTACTAATCAAAGCTTTGAACCAAATTTCGGTGCAGGGTTTTGGCACTCCACTGCCCCCCGGCAATGATGCGCCGGACGGTATAAAGCGGCATCTGTTCATCGCGTTTATCGGCCAGTGTGAAGGCGGCAGCGTATCCACGTTTCTGAATTTCGGGCAGGGCTTCTTTGTTCCATAGCCCGAACGGATAGGCAAAGTAGTTTACGGGCTTGCCAATGATGGCTTCTAACTTGGCTTTCGGCTCTTCAACCTGAATTTTCCAGTCGTCGCCCTGGTATTTTTTCACGTTATGGTGATCCCAGGTATGTGCGCCAACCGTGTGCCCTTTATCCGACAAATCTTTTATCTGTGCTTTGTCCATATACGGTTGCTTCCCCCGCCGGCCAATGGCAACGGTCATGATGAAAAACGCCCCTTTGAACCCATGTTTTTCCAGAATAGGCAGGGCCGTTTCGTACTGGTCGAGGTCGCCATCGTCGAAGGTGAGCATGATGGGTTTTTTGGGCAACGGCGCACCAGTTGTCAGGTAGGCATACACCTGATCGGGCAGAACGGTATGGTAGCCGCTGTCGGCCAGCATCTGCATCTGCTCGGTGAACGCTTGTGTTGGAATGATGTAGTCTTTGGCACTTTTAGAGTCTTTGGCCCGCCAGTCGCGAATCTGGTGATAGCACAGAATGGGCACCTGCGGGCGGGATAGAATGGTCGCAGCATCGGCAATCTTTCCGGCCGGAATAGCGGTTGGATCAGGGGCTGCGGTGGTTGTTTCAGCCGCTTTGCCAACGGGTTTTTCAGCCATGGCAACGTCTGTAGCTGTGCTGGATTTCTCCGTTTCAGTGGTATCAGAGCCTTTCGACTGGCATCCGGTTAAGCTATTAGTGAGTAGAACAGCCAGACAGGCAGCGGCTGCAAGCGATGCGATTTTACGTGTAAACATAGTCCGTTTTAGATGGCTCAAACATACGGAAAAAGTAATTGACCAACGGCAAAATTTAGTGAGTATACCTACAAACGGTCTTTGCTTAAATTTCAGGCCTGCTTTTCTACCGACGCTCCCCTGCTTATCTTTACCCAGATGATTTACCTCGACAACAACGCCACAACCCGACTCGACCCGCGCGTACTGGACGCGATGATGCCGTTTCTGACGGATACGTATGCCAATGCGGCCAGTACGCACCCATTCGGCGTATCGGCCCACGAAGCGGTAAAAACGGCCCGGCAGCAAATGGCGGATTTGTTAAGCTGCGAACCGCATGAGTTAGTCTTTACATCGGGCGCGACGGAGGCTATCAATCTGGCAATCAAAGGTGTTGCCGAAACGTATGGCAGTACCAAAGGGCATATCGTTACGGTATAAACCGAACACAAAGCTGTGCTGGATGTATGCGGCTATTTAGAAACGCGCGGTTTCGAGGTGACGTATTTACCCATTCAGGCCGACCGGGACGCTGGCGCGGGGTTACTGGATTTGGACGTTGTAAAAGCGGCCATTCGTCCCGACACGATGCTGGTGTCGGTCATGTGGGTCAACAACGAAACGGGCGTTATTCAGCCTATTCGGGAGATTGCCCAACTGGCCCACGAAGCTGGTGCGCTGTTTATGACCGATGCGACGCAGGCTGTGGGTAAACTGCCTGTTGATGTGGATAAAGACGAAATTGATTTACTGGCTTTTTCGGCGCATAAATTCTATGGTCCAAAAGGTGTTGGTGGCTTGTTCGTGCGACAGCGACGGCTCCAGGCGGGACTGCCGAACAAAGTGAAAGTAAAAGCCCTGTTGCACGGGGGCGGTCACGAGCGCGGCTTACGCAGTGGCACACTCAACGTGCCGGGCATTGTGGGCATGGGCAAAGCTGCTGAATTGGCCCGGCTGGAAATGGCAAAAGAGACAAAACGTATTTCATCTCTGCGGGATCAGTTAGAAACTGCATTGTTGACAATTCCGGGAACCCGCGTCAACGGCCCCCGTGGAGACGGCAATCGGGAACACCGGCTTTACAATACCACAAACATCTATTTCGAAAACTGCGATTCGGATGCGCTCATTATGGGTCTGGAAGGCATCGCTGTCTCCAATGGTTCAGCTTGTACAGCAGCTTCCATTGACCCGTCGCATGTGTTACTCGCTATGGGCCTGAACGAGACAGAAGCCTTCTCCTGTCTGCGGTTCAGCCTGGGTCGGTTCAACACCGAAGCTGATGCAGTGGCAACGGTTGCCGCGATTAAAGGCGTTGTGGAGGAGTTGCGGGCGTTGGTGTAGTTTAATATAGTAACTTTACTTTTATACAAACGAGTAGACGATGGTACTTTCTGATAAGGCAGTTGATTATTTAGAACAGCAGATTCCTGAACTGGCTTCCATTGCTACGCGGCAGGCCTATTGGCAAACGCTGGCTTCCGGCGATAGTGTACTGGTTGCCGAGAACGGGCAAATCGTAGAAGTAAAACCCGATGGTTCACGTACGTATGTGAAAACCGTTGACAAGCCCAAAGCCATTACCCAAAAGCATTTTCGCATACCGAAAGCATGATTAAACGAATGCGGGTGTTTGCTGGGCCGAACGGTTCAGGAAAGAGTACGGTAAAGTCAGTAATTGAAGCCAATATGTTGGGTTACTATCTTAATCCCGACGACATTGAGAAGGCCGTTAAGCATGATGGCTATTTCGATGTGCGTGGTCTCAATCTACAGATGTCTGAGTTAGAAATTATTGACTTTTTCGAGCATCACCCGCTGCTTAGCCGCGCCGATGAAGCCGATTTTGTGCAGGAAATCCGGTTTGTACAGGATGAGTTTATAGATTTCGCCAATGTTGGCTTTAGCTCATACCTGAGTGCTATCCTGACAGATTTCTTACGGCACAAGTTGATTGAAGCAGGGCGCTCCTTTACGTTCGAGACCGTAATGTCGTCAGCCGATAAGGTACAAACACTACAAAAAGCCCGCGATGCCAGTTTTCGTAATTACCTGTATTACGTTGCTACAGAAGACCCGCTCATTAACATTAGCCGGATCAAGCACCGCGTTAGAATGGGTGGACATAACGTACCAGATCAGAAAGTGACTGAACGCTACTACCGTTCATTGGATCTGCTACTTGATGCGGTGCGGCTTACCAACCGAGCCTATATTTTTGATAACTCAGGCGAAACTAAGGTCTGGATTGCCGAAATTACTGACGGCGTTGACATCGAGCTCAAGACAGACTTAATCCCTCAATGGTTTACCCGCGCTGTGCTTGATAAAATTTAGCGGCTTCGATTGACCCATCGTACGTACTGTTGGTAACGGGCCTGACCGAAACCGATGTAGTGACGGTTGCCGCTATTAAGGGCGTTGTGGAAGAGCTGCGAGCGCTGGTGGAATAACCAATTTCATAAAAAACTGTGAGAACGTTTGCTGTAACTGAAGCTGAATACGCTGGTAAACATCGCTTACAGCTACGCTTTTCTGATGGTACATCTCAGGTAGTTGACTTTGGGCCGTTTCTACAAAACTACCCTCACCCCCAACAACACGTAGCGTCAGTTGGCCAATTTCAAACGCTTCCGCATTGAGCGGGGTAATCTCGTTTGGGGAAAAGAGTGGGATCTAATTTTTCCCTCTTCGCAACTGCATCAGGGCTATGTGGCCCCAGCGGTGTATTGATATGCGTTTAGGACTCTAATTCTCTACATTCATCCTTTGAACCGCTCGCGCAGATGCCACCGAAAACGCTCTATTATCGGATAATGCACTTCTCCAAATGGCAACCGGAGTGGTTGGCCATGAAACTGGGTCAGGTTATAGGAACTTGAAACGTTGTCGGCTAAAGCGGGCGAGACAACGACGCGAAATTGCTCATCTACACCAATCATGCCCCGGTCGAATGCAGTATGCAGATTTGGGCAAAGAGCAATACCATTTGTAACCTTATCATCGCCCAATACGCTGATAGGAACGATGTGACAAGCTTCGACCAATGAAGAACCGTCAACCGAAATCACTTTCATGCCGGAAATGGCACAGGTAAAATCGTATACCTTCGGGACTAATTTTTTGAATAAGCCACCCCGTACAAAACGTATTTCTTCATCATCGGCTGGCTGTATGTTCGTTTGATAGGGCAATTCTTTCTCGTTCAGCAAATAGTTCTTCAAATCCTGCACATAGCTGTGTCCGGCATTTTTCACTTGCCAGTATGCTGCCTGAGTCGTTGAAAAATACGTATTGAGCAAGATATTTCTCAGATGCAACCGACTCGGCGGATTCAATAACAGACCGTACAAATCGTCAATGAAATAAGCGTAATCCAATCGGTCGCTAAGGGTTTGAACGTTGCGGATATACACATCGAGCAGAAAACCGGATTTAGGCTGAAGGAACCAGAAGCCTTCGTTTTTCAGGTAGAAGAAAGGTTGCGTAAAATCATCTTTGTTGGCCGCATTCACTAACAAGGCGAAATTCTCTTTGAATGTAGCAACCAGTTCGGGCGTAATCGTTACCCGATTTTCTACTATAATCTGCTTATCAATCAGTTCGAGAATGGTAAGCAGGAAAACGGGTTTGTGAGGAGCTTTCCCATATTTCGTGCCACCCTGTTTGAGTTTGGTAAATTTTCGAGTGTAAATAGCTAATCGGTTTTGGTCAACGCTTGTCGTCATACAGAGAGAATTGAATAAGTAAATATAGTGTAGCCTTACTCAAATTGCCTTCTCCCCTTTTTCTCTTATTTTTAACGTTTCCCAACGCCAATCATCGCCGATACAACCTGCATATGAAAACACAATTCCTCACGACGGCACTCCTGTTGCCCCTGCTCACATTCGCCCAGCCGAAACCAAAAAAGACCGCTGCCTCAACCGGAACAACAGACCGTGACAAGCAAACCATCCTTGCCGACTTAGACAAACGGGCGGCTGAATACGGCGGTATCTCGAAGCAAATCTGGGATTTTGCCGAACTGGGCTACATGGAAGAGAAAAGCGCGAACCTGCTGGAAGAGCAACTTCGGCGGGAAGGGTTCGACGTGAAAACGGGCGTGGCAGGCATTCCAACGGCATTTGTCGCTACGTATGGGTCGGGCAAACCCGTGATCGGCATCCTCGGCGAGTATGACGCGCTGCCGGGATTAGCGACCGAAGCCAAACCCGAATTCACGCCCATTGCCGGGCAGAAAGGCGGGCACGGCTGCGGCCATAACCTGTTCGGAACGGCGTCGGTAGCGGCAGCGGTCGAGGTGAAAAACTGGCTTAAGTCGTCGGGTCATGCCGGGACAGTGAAGATTTATGGATGCCCGGCTGAAGAAGGCGGTTCGGGAAAAGTGTACATGGTGCGCGAAGGACTGTTCAACGATGTGGATGTGGTGCTGCACTGGCATCCCGGCGATAAGAACGCGGCCGATGCCGGTACGTCGCTGGCAAATAAGAACGCCAAATTCCGGTTCAAGGGCATCGCGGCCCATGCAGCAGCTTCACCCGAACGGGGTCGGTCGGCATTAGACGGGGTCGAAGCGATGGATTATATGGTCAACATGATGCGCGAACACGTGCCGCAGGATACGCGCATTCACTATGTCATCACCAAAGGGGGCGACGCGCCCAACGTAGTTCCGGCCAATGCTGAGGTCTATTATTACGCCCGCCATAAAGACCGGGCGGTGGTGCAGAGTGTCTGGAAACGCATCGAAAATGCCGCCGAAGGAGCCGCCAAAGGCACTGGCACGCAGGTAACCTGGGAAGTGCTGGGCGGTGTGTATGATATTCTGCCCAACGTAACGCTGGCCGAGGTGATGCACCAGAATTTAACAACCGTTGGTGGTGTGAAGTATACACCCGACGAAACGGCTTTCGCCCAAAAAATCAGCGAGACATTCGGCGAACAGAAAGTGCCGATTACCAATGCAGCTCTCGTAAAAGACTTCCGCGATGCGTCGGCAAGTGCGACCAGTGGCGGCTCCACCGACGTGGGTGATGTAAGCTGGACGGTGCCGACAGTAGGCTTGCAAACCGCTACGTGGGTGCCGGGTTCATCGGCGCATAGCTGGCAATCGACAGCGGCCAGTGGTATGGGCATCGGGCAGAAAGGCATGATTGTAGCGGCCAAAACGCTGGCTCTGACCGCCCTGGATTTATATAAAACACCCGCTCTGATCGAAAAAGCCACTGCCGAATGGATGCAGAAACGCGGGGCAGATTTTAAATACGAAGCCCTCCTCGGCGACCGGAAACCAGCATTGGATTACCGGAAGTAAAGGTGAAAGAGCGAAAGAGTGAAAGAGCGAACAACTGAGTTTCGGCAAAGTACCTACCTTTGCAGCAGAATTTAAAAAGCGAAAGAGCGGGCTGGCGTTCCAGCAAAATATCTCGCGTCAGCCTTTCGCTCTTTCACTCATTCACTCTTTCGCTCTTTAACGAATGCTTCGTACACATACCTGCGGTGAACTCCGCCTTGCCGACCACAACACCACAGCCACCCTTTGCGGTTGGGTACAGACCATCCGCGACAAGGGCGGTGTGCTCTGGATTGACCTCCGCGACCGCTACGGCATCACCCAAATTTTGCTCGAAGACGGCCAAACTCCACCCGAACTCTTCGCCGTTGCCCGTTCGCTGGGGCGCGAGTTCGTGCTGAAAGCAACGGGTACGGTCATCGAACGAAAATCGAAAAACCCGAACATCCCAACCGGTGATATCGAACTGAAAGTCACGGAGTTGTCCATATTAAATGCGGCCAAACTGCCGCCGTTTCTGATCGAAGATGAGACCGACGGGGGCGACGACCTGCGTATGAAATACCGGTATCTTGACCTTCGGCGAAATCCCGTTCGGCGGAGCCTCGAACTGCGGCACCGGATGGCGCAGCAAACGCGACTGTACATGGACGGTCAGAATTTTATTGAGGTCGAAACACCTGTTCTGATCAAATCGACGCCCGAAGGCGCACGGGATTTTGTGGTGCCAAGCCGCATGAATCCGGGCGAGTTTTACGCCCTGCCGCAGTCACCCCAAACGTTCAAGCAACTGCTGATGGTGTCGGGATTTGACCGGTACTACCAGATTGTCAAGTGTTTCCGGGATGAAGATCTCCGCGCCGACCGCCAGCCGGAGTTCACACAGATCGACTGCGAAATGTCGTTTGTGGAGCAGGAAGATATCCTGAATATGTTTGAGGGTCTAGTGCGGCATTTATTCAAAGCCGTGAAGAATTACGAGATGGCCGAGGTGCCGCGCATGACCTATGCCGACGCCATGCAACGCTACGGCTCCGACAAACCCGACACGCGTTTCGGTATGGAATTTGTGGAGCTAAAGGGCAGTTTCGACACCATCGACATGACCTCCGGCAAAGGGTTTGGCGTGTTCGATTCGGCGGAGTTGGTCGTGGGTATCAACGTGCCGGGCTGTGCGCATTACACCCGCAAGCAGTTGGACGAACTGACAGACTGGATCAAACGCCCGCAGATTGGCGGAAAAGGGCTGATTTATGTTCGGCATAACGAAGACAATACGCTCAAATCGTCCGTCGACAAGTTTTATTCGGAGGCCGATTTGAGAGCGTGGGCCGTTCATTTCGGCTCGAAACCCGGCGATTTGATGCTCATTATGTCGGGCGATGCCGGTAAAGCCCGCAAGCAACTGAGCGAATTGCGCTTAGAAATGGGCAGTCGGCTTGGTCTGCGCGACCCGAACGTGTTCAGTACGTTGTGGGTGCTCGATTTCCCGCTGCTCGAATACGGCGAAGAAGACCAACGCTGGTTTGCCATGCACCACCCGTTCACGTCGCCAAAGCCGGAAGACATTCCCCTATTAGACACAGACTTAGGCGCCGTTCGGGCCAATGCCTATGACTTAGTCATCAACGGAACCGAAGTGGGCGGTGGCTCGATTCGGATTTTCAACCGCGATTTGCAGGCGCGGATGTTCAGCATTCTGGGTTTTTCGGATGAAGAAGCCAAAGCCCAGTTCGGGTTCCTGATGGACGCGTTCGAGTTTGGCGCACCCCCGCACGGCGGCATCGCGTTCGGTTTCGACCGGCTGTGCTCGCTCTTCGGCGGGGCCGATTCGATTCGGGATTTCATCGCCTTCCCGAAAAACAATTCGGGCCGCGATGTCATGATTGATTCGCCGTCACCTATTTCGCAAGCGCAACTGAATGAACTCCGAATTATGACGGTAGCCAAATAAACGAACGCCGGTCAAAGCGCAAAAGAGGTGTCAGTTTCTCAAAACTGACACCTCTTTTGCGTTTAATCATTTCTCTTCTTTAAGAAACAGGCCTTAACAGTAACCGATTTACTTAGTTACTGTTGAGGCCTGTTTATGTCACCACATAAGGTAATAATTGACGGTAATTATTTAATAATCTACTAAATCTATATTTTTTCTTATACTCTTACTATTTAGGCAACTTTGTTCATATTAATGTTACTATAAACATTATATAAGAAACAATTTTTAATCAAAAATATAGCTTAGAAAACATCATTAGGCATACTATTTGCTCACCTACTAATGGCTTTATTCAACTATTAAATTTTTTATGGCTTTACCTCTCCGCTGGCTCGGGGCACTTGTAGGATACTTAATGCCTACATTGGCAGTCGCCCAACTGACCATTACCAGCCCGGTTCCCCGGATGGTTTTCCAACGCAATTTAAACAATGAGGCAGTCGTAACCGTAACGGGCATGGCACCATCCACGTCCACTACGGTCGAAGCCCGTTTTGTGCCAATGGCCGTTGGACAGGGAGCCGTTACGGCCTGGACACCCCTGCGTTTTCTACCGAACTCACTGGCTTTTCGGGGTAAAGTGACGGTATCGGCGGGTTGGTATCGGTTGGATGTCCGGGCAAAGGCGGGCACTACCGTGCTGGCCCAAACGCCGGTCAATCGAGTGGGGGTTGGCGAAGTATTTGTCGTTGCCGGGCAGTCAAATGCATTTGGCGGGTTCGAGCGGGTGCCCAGTGCGGCTGAAGACCGGGTGATGTGCGTCGATTTCCGACAGGATAGTTTGAGCGAACAACTGCTGCCTCTCCGGTTTAGCCATATCAGTTACGGCTCAAGCATTGGCCCCAGCCAGCCTCCTCACCTGTACGGCATTCTGGGCGATAAACTCGTTCAACGGCTCAATGTCCCCGTTTTGTTTCTGGGCGCAGCTTTGGGCGGCACCAGCAGTGATCAGTGGTATCAATCGGCAGCGGGCAACATCGGTACAACACAGAATCCGGCGGTTTATCGACGGCTGGGAGCTGCGTTGCTGCATTATATTGTCCGAACGGGAGCACGCGCCGTTCTCTGGCATCAGGGCGAAAGCGACCTGTCAACAACGACGCAAACGTATTTCAACAACATTAAATACGTGATTGAGAAGAGTCGGCAGCAGGTAGGTTCAGGCACGTTGCCCTGGGTTGTATCGCGGGTGAGTTACATTAGTGGTCAGACAAATCCGCTGGTTATTGCGGCTCAAAATCAACTTATCAGCAATGTACCCAATGTCTTTGCCGGACCCGCTACCGACAGCCTCACCGGACCAGATAACCGGGCAGACAATGTGCATCTTCAGGGAGCAGGCCTTTTCCGGTTTACAAACGCCTGGGATCAAAGTCTGACGACGGCTTTCTTTCAGAATGCTATCCCGTTTATGCCAACGGATTCAGCGGCACTCATCACCAGTGGGTATACATTACCGCTTACCCGCCGACCCGGCGAAACGGTGGCTGTTGCCTCGCTTCGCAGCGATCCGCACGAAGCCGACAATCAGTATGTTGCTCAGATCATTAAGGTTAGTGATGGGTCAACTGTTTATGAATCAGCACCCACTACGGATAATCCTATTCTGATTTCGTTGCCGTTTACCCTGGCAAATGGCCAGTACCGCCTGCGCACACGCTCGACCCATCCGGTTATTCCGGGTACGCTGGGTGAACCGTTCAACGTACAGCAGGATGCAACGCCCAGTATTCCACTGCCCGTCATTCGGCCACCCATTAGCAGCGGCACCGCCGATACATCCATTCGACGCCTGGCGTACCGGTATGAACCGGGTTCCCATTCGTTCTACGCCATGGTCGTTGCTACAGCAGCCGTTGAGGTGAAGCTGGAGAGCTTAGATGGAAGCGGATTCACAGATTCAGACTGGCATGTAGCCTCGCCCAGCTCACAGGAACCTGATTATGAGCAATTTGCTGACTTCAATTACCTCCGCAATTATCCACCCATATCGGGCGGTGTTGGAGGTGTTCCGCCAGGACGATACCGCTTTTCGGTACGTCGGCAGGGCGACACCGGAGCCGGTTTGTCGTATGAAATGGTGCTGCTTTTCGGCCGGAATATTCTTTATTACCTGATGGAGCCAATCGGACCCGTTCCGCCCGTACTAACCCTCACCGGACTTTCCGGTTCATCCTGCCTGAGTGGAACGCTCAATATAGCCGTCGATGTGTCGGAAAGCGCAGTGAACAGCGGCAATGTGTTCAGCGTCAGGCTGTCCGACGCCAGCGGCTCGTTCGCAAATGAAACAACCATTGGCAGCAGCGCAACCAGTCCCATCAGCATCACACTGTCGCCGTCGCTGCCGGTGGGAACCAACTACCGCATTCGGGTCGTGGCGAGTAATCCTGCTGTAGCCAGCGCACCGAGCCAGCCGTTTTCTATCTGTGCCGGTGGAGCCGACCTGTCAATGAATATGCTTGTTAGCAACCGAATAGCCATTACAAATCAGCCTGTTACGCTCACGGTGGTGCTCACAAACAGCGGACCACAGGATGCGAGCAGTGTTACCGCCCGAAGTTTATTACCGGCCGGTATGGAATTCATTGATACGTCCTCGCCCGTTGTCAGCGCATCGGCCAATGCGGTCAGTATCAATGCGGGCACCGTTCTGAGTGGAGAGAGCCGCCCTTTTGTGTTTCGGGTAAGAGCCAGCCAGCCGGGTAGTTTTGCCACATCGGCCCAGATTATGGCCAGTAACCAAACCGACCCCGATAGCCAGCCCAACTCGGGAACCGGCGACGGACAGGACGACGAAGCCACGGTCGACATGCGAACGCCCGATGCCAGCGGCTCCGTTAACGTGTCGCCGAACCCCAATCAGGTAGCCCTGCCCGCTATTCAATCGAGTCAGCCCCCTACCGACCCTGCCAAAGCCGATTTGAGCCTGTCTATGAGTACCAATAACATGGTTGTTGCTCCCAATCAGGTCGTCAATGTTACGCTTACCGTTTTTAACCGGGGAGGAATTACCGCCAATAACGTAACCCTACAAGCCCTGCTGCCCACGGGCTGGCAACTGACCGTAACGACGGGCCTAACGATCAACGGCCAAACCGTAACGGGCAACATTGGTTCGGTTCCGGCGGGCAGTACAGGGTCGATGGTATTACTTGTGCAGGTGCCAAACGCGGGCACAGTCCGTTCGCAGGTGTTCAGCGTCTCGCCTGCCGACTCCGACTCGACACCGGGCAACGGGTTTACCAACGGCGAAGATGACGAAGCCACGGTAAGTTTGCGAACAAGATAATGGTCAGGTGTAAGTGTAGTCAGGAAATAGTCAGGAGTGGTCAAGTTGACTATTTCTGACTACTTGACCATTCCCTGACTACACTTATTTCCTGACTATTTCTTCCAGAAACTCCCTGAACTTATCGGCAAATTCGGGGCGTTTGAGCGCAAATTCAACGGTTGTTTTCAGGAAATCGAGTTTATTGCCGATGTCGTGCCGTTTGCCTTCGATGCGGTGAGCGTACAGATTCTCACGCCGGAGCAGTAACAGCAGGGCATCGGTCAATTGAATTTCGTTGTTTTTCCCGACCGGCGTATTCTCCAATATATCGAAGATTTCGGGGGTCAATATGTACCGCCCGGCAATGGCCAGATTCGAGGGGGCTTCGCTGATGGATGGCTTTTCAACCAATGTGGTCAGTTCATAAATGCGATCACTCAGCGACTGTCCACCCACAATTCCGTAACGGTTCACCTTATCGTGCGGCACCTCTTCTACCGCAATTACCGAGCCGCCATACTGCGCAAAGGTGTCAATCAGTTGCTGCGTTACGGGAATAACCGAATCCATGATGGTATCGCCCAAAAGCACCGCAAATGGCTCATTACCAACATGATGCCGGGCGTACCGGATGGCATCGCCGAGTCCGTTCAACTCGCGCTGACGAACGTAATGCAGGTTAGCCATGTCCGACAGTCGGCGCATTTCGTCGAGCAATAACTGGTCTTCTTTTTCTTCGAGCCGGGTTTCGAGTTCGTAATTTCGGTCGAAATGGTCTTCGATAGCCCGCTTACCTTTGCCGGTAATAATCAGAATATCTTCGATACCCGAATCAACGGCCTCCTGCACCACGTATTGAATCGTGGGCCGGTCGATAATGGGCAGCATTTCTTTGGGCTGTGCTTTGGTAGCAGGCAAAAACCGGGTTCCAAGTCCGGCAGCGGGAATAACAGCTTTTTTGATCATTTTTGAATGATTGAATGATTGAATGATTGAATTAATCACATGCGTCAGCTATTCGATCAGTCAATCATTCAATCATTCAAAATTAAACAACATACGGTTTTATAACGCGGGCATTGCGTTTCTTTAGACTGACGAAGAGCCGGTTCAGCATGGCATCGTCGCGGTAGAGACCGATGATGGAGCCGCCGGAACCGGTAAACGAAGCCGAGGCCCCGCAGGAGCGGGCGGTGTCAATCAGGTTCAGATTCATGTCGCTGATGGTATAAATCCGGGCACGCAGATCGAAATTTCGGTTGATGAGTTCATTCAGTGCGGGCGTGTCCTGCCGGAGCATGGCTTCACGCCCTTCGCGGGCCACATCGGCAATCGCGCTCATCGTGTCCACTACGTCGGGTTCGCCTTTGAGCCACCGCGCCCGAACGTCGTTATGCACCCGCCCCGATTGTTTGCCGAGGTCGGTGTTGTAGGCGATGTATAACTTCGGCAGCAGCCGCGAATCGAGCGGTTCGTACTGTCCGTAGCCTTGATTTTCCATTGTGGCGCGGTCGAAATCCATGTAAACGCAGCCTTCGTAGCACTGAATGACACGATCCTGCAATCCGGCCGTAATGCCCAGTTCATCGGCTTCGGTAGCCAACACTAAATTGGGTAATATCGGCTGCGGAATCTCAACGCCATAAAATTGCATCAGCGCACGAAACGTAGCCACAATGATGGCACTCGACCCCGACAAACCAACCTGACGGGGAATGGACGTGCTGTACCGAATCGAGAAATTCTGATTAGGTAGCCGGATCTGCTCGGTTTCGCAGTATTCAGCAAATTTCTTGATGGAAGCTTTCAGCAGCGGCACACCCCCATGATACCCGAGCATACTGACGGCATCGCGCAGGTGATGTAAACTTCTGAACACATTGGTATCCTGCAACTGGGGTTCAATGTGTAGTTCGGGCGAGGGGTAAAGCGTGACCGACGCCCCAAAGTTGCGAACGGAGATGGCAATTGTTTTACCAAAAAAGCCGTCGGACGGGTTGCCAAGCAGGCCCGCCCGGGCATAGGCGCGGGTCTCGATGAGCAAAGCAGTACAAATGAAACGACAAGTTTACGAAAGAAATCAGCGCATAAACCGATTCGGCTTCGGCTGTTAACTAAAAAAAGCGACCGGAGTACTTACTCCAGTCGCCTGTTACCTGTTATCGGGCTATTTACCCTTCATTTTTCTGTACATCCGTTTTGTTCGCTCCAGTGTACCCTTTGTCATGAGGGTCATACCCGGCATTCGGGTTATCACCCTCTTCAAGATAGGTAGCGTCGGCCCGGTGCAGAAGCGCATCATCAGACGGATTTTCGGCCACCTCGCTCAGTTTCCGGGCTGCCTCATCGCTCATCATCCGGCCTTCAGACTGGTCTGAAACGAGCTTGGGGTCAATGTCCCACTCCTTCGTAGTACCAAGGCTTTCGCCCTGTGGCTCACCAACGCGGCCTTCGCCGAGGTTCGCTTCGCGGGTATCGTGGGTACTGTTTCGGTTCTCGGTATCCATGTCCATGCCCGATGTTGAATCTTTGTAGGCGTTGGTGCCAACGCCTTCCGACTCACGCCCATAATCGGAGTTGCCGTGCTGGTTCGGGTCGTTGGAATAAAACTCAGGATCAACTTTATCGGGGTCGAATGGTGATGTCGTTGCCATAGCGTTACGTGTTTTTCAGACTATAACCCGGAAAGAGAGAGGGTTGTTTTGGAAGTAGGTGAAGTGAGTGGAGTGGTTGAAGTAAGTGGAGTAAGTCAAATGGGTGGAGTGGGTGTAATACGCAAGTCGACTTCACCTACTCCACTCACTGAAACTACTGCACCTGAAACCCACTGCACTTACTACACCCAATCCACTCACTTCCCTTCCCTCAACTCCGCCAAAAGCTGGTCATTAGTTTGCTGGAGCAGGGCTACGCGCTCGTTGAGTTGAAAAAGCAGGAACTCCACATTTCGCAATCGTTCCTCGGTGGTGATGGCTGCGGAGGGCGAGTTAAGTACTTTAAACATCAGCCCTTCGCCCCGCAGCAGCCAGTCGCCGTTCACCTGCGGATAGGCCGCTAAAATTTTTTCGAGCGTATCGTAGCGGGGCTTTAGGCGACCATGTAAAATATGATAAACTTTTTCGCCCCGGTGTTCACCCAACTGTCGGGAGAATTCGAGCACGCTGATGTCGAGCGAGTCGATGAGTTGCTGAAGGCGAAAGTGGATAGTCATAATTTACATTTATTTATGTAAAAACTGATAAAAAAGCGAACGGTCTATATTGGCTGCATCAGACGCCCGTACCAGTGGCTAAGTTCTCTCCTAAAAACGCATTAATTCGATCAGAAAGAGGCACTATAACTGGTCCAGATGTGTTCTTTTAGAGAAATACGTTGTTGATTATGTCGTCTGTTCAAAACCTTTAGACAGCCCAAAAATAGGCAGGATTCAGGCTTGCTTTTTTACACAAAACTATGTAATTTTAAGTCAGTAAACACGACCCTTAAAAAAGGCAAAAGGGACCTCAAAATGGGTCCCCTGCTTGAACAGTAAACAACAAATACTAATGAACACACAAAACAAAACCCAAATCGAGACAATTCAAAGCGGCAACGCCCTGAAACCTTATCAAAAGATTCATGAGTTGACCGGCGAGGTGGTTAACAAATACAAGTATTTGGAGGGGCACCCCCGCCAGTACCGGTTCGATGCGAAGGAAGGTGTGTTCAATATCAACGGCAGCGAGAAACTGGGCCGCACCCTTACGTTCCAGCCGATTGCGTGGCGCATTTTTACGGATAACATCCTGAATATGGGCACCAAAAACTGGGCGGAGATCTTCTTCATCGACGAGAAAAACTGCGTATCCGCCGTGCTGTTTCATGGGTATTCGGTAGACAATATTTTCCGGCTCATCGAACCGCTGTATTACGACGACCTGACGCTGGCCGATGTGGTGATTACAGCCGTTGCCGAAAAGAAGGAAAACACGAAGATTCAGCCGAAGGGCGTGTATTACATCGCTAACTTCTCCTACAAAATGGCTGATGTTGAGCAAACGAAGGAGTTGAAGCAGTTTGCGCAGGACGTGAAAGTTTTCCGGCAGGAAACCCTGACGGACATTGCCAACATCAAAACGGCAATGAACTATTACAATCCGTTCGCTATCCCCATCGACGAGCCAGCGTTACTGGCCGCCGGGTAATCAGAGAATAGTAGCGTGAGTGTAATAGGTGAAGTAAGTACAATGCGTACGCGTCACCCGTTACACTCACTTCACTCATTTTACCTATTCCACTAATCTCTTATGGTTTCTCAACGTCTGATACCGTCTTACCAGCCGCTTTTTAACCCCGGCGACGAGTACCGTGCCTTGTCGCGCGTTTCCAATTCTGACCTGACCCGGCTCAAAGAAGAGCATCTGGGCTATTGGTCGGTGCCCTCGGCGCGGTTTATCCCCGAAAAAACGAAAGTGTTTGGCCGGGCTTTTCACCAGCACCTGCTCGAACCCGAAACGGTCGGCACGGTACTGTCGCAGTTCCTTCCCGACCTGGTCGACCCGTTGATTCAGCCCGATACCAACGCGCTGGCTCCGACCCAAACAAAGCAATTGCAGGCCCTCATGCAGACCATTCGGCAGGACGGTTTTTGTCGGCGGTATCTGCGACTGTCGGAGCGGGAACGGATTATTTTATCGACCGAACCAACTACCGGCGTTCCCTGTAAAGCCCGGCTCGACATGGTCTATACCAGCCCAAAACGCCGGAATGCGATGGTCATTGACCTTAAAACCACATCGGCCCGCACACAGGCGCAGTTTCTGGAATCATGTTACACCTATGATTACGACCGGCAGGCCGCTTTTTATATTGACAGCCTCCGCTATGCCGATGGTCAGGAATGGGCCACAACGAAGCAGTTTCGGTTTGTGTTCATCGGCGTTATGAAACAACGGCCCTACCGGCTGTTTGCTGTCGATGCGACGTCGATTCCGGGATTTATGGACTATGGCCGGAAGAAATACCGTTTCTGGCTTCGCAAATGGCGTGAGGAACAGGAGCCTCAAACCCAACTGATTCCGGCCTGGAGCATGAGTGCATAAATAGTTTGTTGTTTGTCGTTTGATGTTCTGCGTTAACGACAAACCAACAAACCACAAACAACAAACACGTTATGAACGCGTCGATTATTACCCTCACCCCCAGCGATCTTCACTTCGATTGGGGTACAGATGGGCTGGTGTTGTGGATTGAGGAATTGGATGGTGCCGACAGCCTGTCGAATCAGATGAGCGAGGTAATGGACCGCATTGCGTTTGCCATTGAACTGCAAACCGGCTGGGACCACCGCACGGATAGTGACACGCTGCACCCGCTCTACGGCTACCGGCTGTTGCTGCGCGACGCGTCGGGCCGCTGGAACGCCGTTCGGACAGACGAAACCGGCCACTTTGCTAACCTCGTTCCGCTTGAAGAGATGGATTATGAACTGGCCTATGACAAAGTGATGTGGCTGGACTAAGTCCTTCAACTATAATTACCAGTAAACCGGCCGGGCTTTATAAAGTCCGGCCGGTTTGTTTACGGACAGTCTGATCATCACGACTAACTGATTTGTTGACCGATTACTCAATTGTTCATGCATACATTCTGAGCAAACCGGCTATTTTACGGCTTAACCTCCTCAAAAACCAAATCAAAAAAACGTGAAAGCATTCCATCTGTTCATTCTTCTATGCTGGAGCCTGATGGCTCAGGCCCAAAAACCAAACCCGGCGGCTCCTCCCGTCGTAACGACGCCTAAAAACCCGACCTTAATTGTCACGAACGGCAAGTTTCCGCCAATCAAGCTGGCTCCCTGTAAACTAAACAACGGCCAGATGCGCCCGTTTCCCTGCGAGTTTGCCCTGCTCAAACTGGTCTTTTACGATAACAACGGCAACGTAATTGGCCAAGCCACAAAAGCGAAACCAGCGTTTACGCTTCCGCTCTCCAAAGCAAAGTCGGCCCCGGCCAACGGCGCAAAGGGCCAGGTCGTTTACAACGTGCGGGCCGTAATGATTCGGGCAAATCCGCCTTCGTTCACACCGAAAGCCGGTTATATGGTCCGCAGTGCGTTCGTAAGCTTCGCGCTCCAGTCCGACCCGCTAACTACTCACGTAACAGGTTTTTCTAGCCCGGCGTCGGCCAAAGGCACCATTGAAATTCCCTTTACGGTCTCGTGGCTCTACGAGAAGTCGGAAGGGGTTACCGTAGGACCGCGCGAATTTTACGTCGAAAATGATGTGACGACCACCAAATTCCCTTTTAATTCAGCCGTACCCATGCGCGATAAAGCCGAGGTTTCCATTGTTGTTCAGCCAAAGATTGATTTCACAAAATAGGCGATACCTGTCGTTTAGCGACGCAACGGGTCAGGCTCATTTTCGGGTCTGACCCATTTGTTTTTGGGCCTTACGCAACCTTGGCCGGTTGGTTTGCATCTTTAGGCAAACGAACGTCAAACATCGCTCATGAAACTCATTCTTACCTCCCTCCTGCTCGCCCTTGTGGCCCTGGTTCCCGCACTGGCCCAAACGACCGTTGATGCCAAAGAGATTATTGCCAAAATTAACCGCAAAGAAGCCGTTTCCTACCAAAACACGGTTATCAACGGCGACCTCGACCTGACCAATTTAGCGAACCGGAAAGAAAAACGGGGCGATGGATTATGGAATGGCAATGCGCATGAGTTTTTAAGCGTTGTCGAGGTGCCGCTATCGTTCAAAAACTGCACCTTCAGAGGCAAATTTCTGGCCTATCGCTCGGAGGAGCCGGATGAACGTAAACTTATAAATAACAGTAACACGGTTTACAATACCGATTTTACGGAAGCTGTAACCATCGAGGCCTGTCAGTTTGCCGACGATGCCGCTTTCAAATATTCGACGTTTAGCCAGCGGGCCATTTTCACAGGCAATACATTCCAGGATGTTGCCCTGTTCAAGTATGCCAAATTCCGAAACGACGCTGATTTCAGTGGCTCTTCGTTCCGCGATTATGCCGACTTCAAATACACGAAGTTCGATGAGTCGTCGTCTTTTCAGAAAGCAGCATTTGAACGCTACGCCGATTTTAAATACACGAAATTCGATGAGCGCGTCGATTTTAGTCAGGCTCGCTTTACCAGCACCGCCGATTTCAAATACACGCAACTGCCACGCGGCACCAACTTCGACGGTACGCGTTTTACCGGCTCCACCGACTTCAAATACACCAAACTCGACGGTCGGAAGTTTTCTCCCGGCAATAATTAGTGGAGTGAGTGAAGTGGGTGAAGTAAGCCAAGAGTAGAGTAGGTGAAGCAAGGTCTGTACTCACTTCACCTACTTAACCTACTCCACTCTTGGCTTACTTTACCCACTTCACTCACTCCGCTGTCTGCCTAAAAACCCAAGTGCTGTTTTTGCGTTTATAAGACGTTACACCAAGATAATCAACGTTTTGAAACGCACAACTAAAATTCTGATTGCCGTCGTCATGCTGCTGGTCATTGCCCGGCTGCTACTTCCCTATTTTGTACTGCGGTATGTTAACAAGACGCTGGCCGACATGGGCGATTACACGGGCCACGTCGAAGACATTGATATTCAACTCATTCGGGGAGCCTATCAGCTCGATAATCTGCGAATCCGCAAAGTTAACGGCAACATCAAAAAGCCGTTTCTATTCCTTCCCAAAACTGACCTTTCCGTTGAGTGGAAATCGCTGTTTAAGGGCAAGTTAGTGAGTGAGGTGGAGTGCTACGAACCCGAAATCAACTTTGCGTTCAGCGAGAACGAAGCCAGTAGCCAAACCGGGGCCGATGTCGACTGGACGGCTTACCTGAAAAAGATGCTGCCCATCAGCATCAACCGATTCGCCGTCATCAATGGCAAAGTCGACCTGACCAACTTAGTCACACAGCCCCGCGCTGATTTATCCCTGCAAAAGTTTCAGGCTGAAATTCGCAACATCCGCAATGTGGACGATACGGGCAAAAAACTACCTTCGCCTGTAGTCGCGTCGGGCGATGTACCCGGTTATGGGGGCACGATGAATTTTTCGGCCAATATGAACCTGCTGAAACAGACGCCGGATTTCGATTATAACCTTCAATTCACTGACGTTCAGTTAGTTAAAGTCAACCCACTTGCCCGCGAATATGCCAACATCGACTTTGAGCGCGGCACCATGAGTGTTTACAGTGAGATGGCCATGCTCGACGGCAAGCTGAACGGTTACCTCAAACCGCTTACGAAGGGCATGAAAATTTTTAAACTGAACGAACACGAAGGTCGGTCGGTGGGCAAATTCTTTACGGAATTACTGGCTCAAGTCGGAACGGCTGTGCTGAAAAACCAAAAGCGCGATCAGGTAGCGACCCGCATACCCCTGAGCGGTACAGTCGATAACATCGAGACATTTACCTGGCCAACCATTTTCGGGATACTACGCAACGCCTATATCGAAGCGTTTCGGGGCGAATTCGACAATAATATCACGCTGAAAGATGCCTTGAAAACCTTTAAAGATGATTTCAAGGAGAAACGCGCCGAGCGAAAAGAGGAACGTAAAGAAAAACGGGCCGAACGAAAAGCCGCCCGGCAGGAAAAACGCGCGAAACGCAAAGCCGAACGCAAAAAGGATTGATACTTACCCGTTACGTACCCATGGGCTTCAGCCCGTGTTTTTTCAGATTGTAGATGAGTTGAAAAAACACGGGCTGAAGCCCATGGGTACGTACTATTTTACTGTTTTTTTCTTCGCTCGATCAGCGTGTCTTTGCGGGCACCCGATGCCGTCCGGCGTGGGGCATATTCGCGTTTAGAGCCACTCTGTCCACTTTTCTCCCGCTGATAATTAGGATTGTTCGTGTTCTTACTTTGCAGTTTTTCCTTTAGTGGCGGCTGCGGTAAAGGGCGCGCTGGCTCTTTAGACGCCTTTGCTTTAGACCGCATTGTCGATTCGGTAGAGCCGGATGGGCGGTCTGCCGTGCTCGCCTGCTTTGTTGACTGGGTGGTTGTCTGGGCTACGGTTGTTGTAGCGACCAGCATAGCACCAATAAGCACTTTGATTAGCATGTTTTCGTTGAGTTTTGTTCGATAAAAATAAACTTACCGTCGGACACTATCAACGCGTGTGGCCCCACCCCGACGCAGCGAATCGGGCCTTAAACGCGGCTGTTTGCGATTTCTGGGTAACGTCGAGTCCAGTCCAGACTCCAGTCTGCGCTGCTCCTGCCGACTTACTTTCTTCAGCTTCGGACGGGCCGGTTGAGCCTGGCGCGTGTCGGTTGTGGAAGTAGATTGCTGAATAACGGGCGACTGATTGCTTTGACCGAATGCGTTATTCAGGCTGAGAAAAACACCTATTATACTGCCGATGAACAGGAATCGTTTCATAGTCTTGTTGAGTGGTTTACTATCAAACGACCTAATGCTACTGAAAGTTAAAAAAGATTCATTTCGTAAAATCGGACCGCTTAATTAATACGGTTTCTCTCTATTTAATTGCACTAAGTCTATTTTATTCCGTATTTAGCACATCTTTAAAGATATTCATGTAACCGTAAAGCAATTTACTAGTGTATTAATACATTCGCTTTATCACACAAAATGCTTTTCAACTCGCTGCATTTCCTTTTATTCTTTCTGTTCACGACACTGGCTTATTTTAGTTTACCCTTAAAAGGTCGATGGGTGTTGTTGCTGGTTGCCAGTTGCTACTTCTACATGGCCTTTATTCCCGTTTATTTACTTATTCTTGGCATCGTCATTCTGGTTGATTATACCGCAGGTATTTACATCGAAAAATCGCAGGGTGGTTATAGACGGTTATTGCTCATAATCAGTTTAGTAGCCAATATTGGTATCCTGTCATTTTTCAAGTATTATGACTTCTTCAATAGCCAGATTACAGCACTCTTAGCCAACATTGGCTTGGCTAACCCGGCTCCTATGCTTGGCGATTTGCTGCCGGGCATCGTGTTGCCCATCGGTTTATCATTCCATACCTTTCAATCCATTAGCTACACCATTGAAGTATATCGAGGCAAACAGCCTGCCGAGCAGAATCTTGGTATCTATTCACTATATGTGCTGTTTTATCCACAGTTAGTCGCTGGGCCAATTGAGCGACCACAGGCTATGCTCCACCAGTTCCGGAAATTTCATCCATTCGACTGGACGCGGGTTCGCTATGGTTTGTTGATGATGGGGGGCGGTTTTATCAAGAAAGTCGTCATTGCCGACCGGATGGCTTTGGTTGTCGATCCGGCCTATAGCCATGTTGCCACTGCCAGCGGCTCTACCCTTCTCTTAGCCACTTTATTTTACTCCATTCAAATATACTGCGACTTTTCGGGGTATACCGATATAGCCATTGGAGCCGGTAATGTATTGGGTATCAGAATGATGAAAAACTTTGATACGCCTTATTTAGCCACGTCAATCGCTGACTTCTGGCGTCGCTGGCATATCTCCCTGTCGACGTGGTTCCGCGATTACGTGTACATACCTTTGGGTGGCAACCGTCGGTCAACCGCCCGCACATACGCAAACACACTGGCCGTTTTTGGGCTGAGCGGTCTATGGCACGGTGCTGACTGGAAATTTATAATCTGGGGCCTTTTGCATGGCTTTTATTTAATTGTGGGCCAAGCGTGGCCGAGCCAGAAAGAACCTGACGTTTCCAGAAAACTTCAGTTGAATAGTTTTTTCGGACGTCGAATGAACCAGCTATTGACATTTTCGCTGGTTACGCTGACATGGGTATTTTTCCGGGCCGAATCGACAGGTGATGCCCTGCTTGTTTTATCCAAAATTATACATCTGGATAAAATTGACATTTCTCAATTACCTATTCAGCCAATGGAGCTAACGCTCTGTATCATTCTTATAATCAGCTTATTAGCAGAAAGCCGCTGGCTCCTTTTCATCCGAAAGGCAAGCAATCAGACGTTTTGGTTAACGGTCCCGATTGTTATTGCAGTCTGCTATTTTCTTGGCGTCTTCACGGCCAATCAATTCATCTACTTTCAGTTTTAGTCTAAAAGAATGCTTCGTAAGTTAGTAAAGTGGTGCTTTCTTATGGCATCAGGAGGATTACTGTTGGTGTCGTTATCGACTCGTTCACAACGCTGGTTAGACAGACATGGCTTTATCCCAAACCAGTACATTTATGGCGATTTATATAATGTAACGAATCTTCGGGCTTTTAAGGAAACCGACTTCACGGTCAACACCAGCCTTACCGACACGGACAAACCCCGCAAAAAATACCGCGATGTTCATTTATATACCATTGGCGATAGCTTTACGGATATCGACACCGCCTATTACGCCGGTGGCCGTAATAGCCATGTCTGGATAGGTGGAAGTTCAGGTGTTGAGACCGTGCTGGATAAGACGAAAAAGAATATTCTGGTCGTTCAATGTATCGAGCGGGTGCTTCAGGAGCGGTTGTATTACCCTGATTATGAGACGATCTATATTAAAGGAGGCTTTGTTGAGCCGGGACATCAATACAACCCCGAACAACAAATGCCCAAACAAAATGAAGTAACAAAGTGGATTTTGGCTCGTTTTGGCCGCGAAATTAACCAGCGGCTGGAGTTTTTGCTCTTTAATACCTGGCCCTTCACCTGGCTTAAAGAAACCAAGGCACTATTGATTCTTAATGCTTTTGGCCGCACACCAGGAAGTATTATTTCTCACAACAAACGCCACTTATTTTACCAACTCGAAGTCGACACCGCGTATGCCCTTAGCGCGTTCCGCCCGATTCCAAACCAGAGAATCGACACGTTGGTAACAAACTTGAACACCATACGCCGAAACTATATGGAGATGGGTTTCGATGAAGTTTATCTATGTTTGATACCGAATAAGGTAACCGTTCAGGAGCCAACTTACGGTGTATATAACCATCAGATTGAGCGCATCGAAGCCCATCCGCAGTTGCAGCCCCCCGTCTTGTCAATGATTGATACCTTGCGTCAACACCCGGATTGGTATCACCTCGGCGATGGTCATTGGAACAAAAACGGCAAACGATTCTGGCTACGGCAAGTTAATCGACTGGTGGCTACTTATTCCAGCGAATGATGATGACAAAAGTTGATTACTATATGGAATTTAGCCCGCCCGTGCATCGTGTATAAAAGCAGTTGGTTCCTGTATGTTTCTAAAACGGTTTCGTAAGTCCAAATCCACTACGGACGGCTCCCGCAACGACGCGGCCGACTACGTTGCGGCCTACCGCGCAACGGGCGATCTGGCCGTGCTGGGTGAACTCTACGAACAGCACATGGAACTGGTCTATGCCGTTTGTTTCAACTACCTGCGCGACGAGGAAGAAGCCAAAGATGCCGTAATGAGTTTATTTGAGCAGTTGATAACTGACCTGCGCCGACACGACATACAGCAGTTCGGTCCCTGGCTGCACAGCGTGGCCCGCAATTACTGCCTGATGCAACTGCGTAAGAATCAGGCGCATCCGAAAGCCGAATTAGTAACCGGAACCGGAGCCGACCTGGACGACGAACCGACGCTGAACCTGGCCGATGATGACGCCGATGAGCCAGACCTCGAAGCAGACCTGACGCTGATGGAAGCCTGTTTACAAACATTGCCTATGGAGCAACGGACCTGCCTGACGCTGTTTTATCTGGAGCGAAAAACCTATACCGAAGTAGCCGACCAAACGGGCTATGACCTGAAACAGGTGAAAAGTTATTTGCAAAATGGTCGCCGGAATTTGAAAATTTGTATGCAGAAGTAACGTGGACTTCTGTCCGCTGCCGCGATTACGTGTGGGTTTCCACCCGCATTACCACTATGAACGAACAACTGACATTTACTGACTTACAGGCATACCAGTCCGGCAAACTGAGCGGTCCGGCGCGGTATCGTGTGGAGCGGCTTTTGCTGGAAAACCCATTCTATGCCGACGCGCTGGCGGGACTGGAAGCCATGCAGCAGGCGGCAACGGATACCTCGCGCCCAACAACCGAGCAACTCGCCGACCTGCGAAACACATTACACGAACGCATTCATGCATCGGCCAGCCGCAAACGGCTCTGGCCTCTCTGGATTGCAACGACTACAGCCGCCATTCTGTTCATGCTGGCGATGGCCATCTACTTTATTTTCTTCGCGCCCAACCGACCGGCGAAACCAAAGCCGCAACCCACGCACACCACCATGCGTGTAGCTCCCGCCCACGCAGGAAATGACCAGTCAACAGCCCTGACAGACCAGAAATCTGGTTTGTTTTCAACTCATTTTTCGGGGTAGCTTCCTAAAAACTACTGGATATTCTTCGCGGTCAATAAAACATTTGCAAAACGTCCAACGTTAACGGGACATATCAACTTAGTATATGTCCTATGTTTCGCCCAAATTCGCTACGCACTACCCTCCTCTCACTTCTCTTTGTTAGTACCTGTTTATCAGCCAGTTTCGCCCAACAACGCTTCAGTGCCGGACCACGCATTGGCTTGAATTTATCCACATTTGCCGGTACGCCCGGATACAGCCTGAGACCGGGTGTAACAGCCGGTGCTTTTTTAATGTACAGTTCGCTGAATCATTTCGGCATCTCAGGCGACGTGCTCTTTTCGCAAATGGGCGGCACGTATTCACAACCGAATGTTTCCTTTAAAGAGCGGGTTAACTATCTCGAAATTCCGGTGGCACTGCGTTATTTTCTAACGTTGAAAGGCAACTTCCGGCCTAATGTGTTCTTTGGCCCATCGCTGGGGGTGAAGCTCAACGCAAAACGCACTAATCTGATAGAGAATAACATTGCTAAACCAGATTTCGACAATAGCAATAATTTTCGTCCGCTGGACCTGGGTCTGGTAGCAGGCTTTCAACTCAATTTCAAAGGGTTAGGCGAACGGGAGCGTTTCCTGATCGACGCCCGCTATCGCTACGGCCTGACCGACATCAGCATTGACGATAATGCGACCGTCAACAATTCAACCATTACCCTAACGCTCGGATACGGCTTCGGCGTTGGTCCAGAATACCGTAGCCGCTTCAGGAAGTAAGTGATTAGTAATTAATAGTTTGTTACACCGGGTTGAAACCCGGCGCAAGTGATTGGTGCAGTGAATAATGATTTGCACCGGGCTGAAGCCCGGTGTAATCCAGCAAATCGCCGGTCTTCAACCTGGTGCACCACCCCAACCCCCGCTATTTACCGAAATGGCGGGGATTTTTTATGCCTGTCCACAGAGATGTCATCTTTCAAAAAGCAGACATCTCACTTACAAGTCTACATTTCGTATTTTTGACGGTTTACTACTCAATTTATTAACTCATGCCCTTCTGCCGGTCTGCTCTGCTTGGCTTTTTCTGCACGTTTGTTTCGGTAACCTCTTTCGCCCAGACAACGTCGCCCGCATTTCTTCAACTCAACGCCCAACAAAATTGCTGGGTCGATTCGGTGTTCACCAACATGGCTCCCGACGACCGCATTGCGCAGTTGATTATGGTAGCGGGCTACTCGAACCGCAAGCCGGCCTACGAAGATTCATTGGCGCGACTCGTAAAAACCAATAAACTCGGTGGAGTGGTTATGTTCCAAGGCGGTCCCGTTCGGCAGGCCCGGCTTACGAATCGACTACAGGCCAATTCGGCTGTGCCGCTGCTGATTGCGATGGATTCCGAATGGGGGTTAGCCATGCGGCTCGACAGCACGGTCCGGTATCCGTATCAGATGACGCTTGGTGCCATGCAGGGTGCGGGTTCCGATTCGCTTATTTACCAGATGGGCGCGAACCTCGCCCGGCAGTCGCGCCGGTTGGGCGTTCACGTCAATTTCGCGCCGTCCGTCGATGTCAACAACAACCCGAATAACCCGGTCATTAACTTCCGGTCGTTCGGCGAAAACAAATACGAGGTGGCGCGTAAAGCCATTGCCTACATGCGCGGAATGCAGGATAACCACCTGTTAACCAGCATCAAACACTTTCCTGGTCATGGCGATACCGGCACCGATTCGCACTACGATTTGCCGCTGATTAGCAAAAGCCGCGCCCAGCTCGATTCGCTCGAACTTTATCCGTTTCGGGAGTTGATTAAGGCCGGAGCCGCCGGTGTGATGATCGCCCATTTGAATATTCCGGCCTTAGATACGACCCGAAACCGCCCCTCGACGCTCTCGCCCGCCATTGTTACGAACCTGCTCAAAAACGAATTGGGTTTCCAGGGATTGATTTTTTCCGACGCCATGAACATGAAAGGCGTTACGAAATATTTTCCGTCGGGCCGGGCCGATGAGTTGGGTTTGGAAGCGGGGATGGATGTGCTTGAATTTACGGAAGACGTGCCTGCCGCCCTCTCGCTCATCAAGCAGGCGGTGGTCGATGGGCGAATTTCGCAGGCGTCGCTGGATGCCCGCTGCCTGAAAGTGCTGCGAGCCAAAGCGTGGGTTGGTTTAGACCAAAATAAACCTGTTGCGCTGGAAAATCTCGTCAGCGACCTCAACCCCGTGCGCGACGAACTGCTCAACCGGAAATTTACCGAAGCCAGCCTGACCGTTCTCAAAAACGACCGGGTGGCGCAGGGCCGGAACCTGTTGCCGTTGCAGGGATTGGACACCCTGCGGATTGCATCGGTGGCGGTCGAGAGCGAGAAAATCACGGCATTTCAGCAGATGGCGGGCAATTACACACACATTGAGCACTTTACTGTTACCTCCAAAACGCCCGACTCGACACTGGCCGTCGTGCGCGATTCGCTGAAAAACTACAACCTGATTCTGGTAGATGTGCATCTAAACAACATCCGTCCGGGAGCGAAATACGGTCTTCAGGCGAAAACAGCGGCTATTGTGGGCGAACTTGTGGCTACCGGCAAAGCCATTGTAACGGTGTTTGGCAATGTGTATGCATTGGACAAACTGACGTTCCCGATGGACACCGCCCAGCCCAGCCGCAACATCGAACAGGCGCGGGCCATTATCATGCCGTATCAGCTAACGACGTACACCGAGGAGCTATCGGCACAGTTGATTTTCGGGGCTATTGGTGCATCCGGGAAATTGCCCGTTACGGTCAACCAACGTTTCCGGGTGGGCGACGGGCTACTGGTTCAACCCATTGGCCGACTCAAATACACCATTCCCGAAGAAGTAGGTATCGACAGCCGCTTTCTGACTCAGCAGATTGATTCATTGGTGAATGTCGGGCTGAACGAGCGGGCATTTCCGGGTTGTGTGGTGCAAATGGCGAAAGATGGCAAAGTAATTTTCCGCAAAGCCTATGGTAAACACACGTACGACGCGTCACTGGGTGCCGAACCAAAACCGGTGCAATTGGACGACCTGTATGATATGGCTTCCGTAACGAAGGTAAGCACTTCGACCCCCGCCCTGATGCGTTTGGTAGACGAAGGCAAGTTTAACCTGAACGGCAAAATGGTGGATTATCTGCCCTTCCTCAAAAAATCCAACAAAGCCGATTTGCTCTGGCGCGATGTGCTGACCCATCAGGCCCGGCTGAAAGCGTGGATTCCGTTCTGGATGGACACCAAAAATCCAGATGGCTCCTGGAAACCCAAAACCTTCGCGTCGAAACGCTCCGCGCGGTATCCGATTGAAGTAACCGACAGTTTATACGAGTTCAGACGCTACCCGCGAACGATTTACAAGCAGATTAAAGACTCACCCCTGAACGAGAAAAAGGAGTACGTATATTCTGATTTATCTTTCATCCTCTACCCCTTAGTTGTGAAACGACTGACCGGGGAGAACTTTGAAGACTACCTCAAAACAACGTTTTATAAGCCACTTGGAGCCTCGACGCTCACGTATTTACCCCGCCGGTACTACTCCCTCGACCGTATCGTCCCAACAGAATACGACTCGCTGTTTCGCAAAACACTCATCTGGGGGCGCGTGCATGACGAGGGCGGGGCTATGCTCAACGGACTGTCGGGACACGCGGGCCTGTTTGGATCGGCCAATGATTTAATGAAAGTATACGAGATGTACCGGCAAAAGGGAAGCTACGGCGGGCAGCAGTTTATCTCGGCCAAAACTATTGCCGAATTCACGCGTTATCAGTTCCCGGACCTGGGCAACCGGCGCGGGCTGGGCTTCGACAAACCGTCGTTTACGTATTCGGGCAATGCGCCCCGGTCGGCCACCAAAGCCAGTTACGGGCATTCGGGCTATACGGGTACATTTGTCTGGGTTGAACCCGATCCGGCCTATAACCTGACGTATGTATTTTTGTGTAACCGCGTTTATCCAACCCGGAATAATCCTAAACTTGGCAATCTGAACACCCGCACCAACATTGTCGAAGCATTGTATCAGGCAACAAAACGTGGACTGCAATGAAAGACCATCTGATTCAACTTATCGATTACGAACTCTGGGCCAACCGGCGCGTCATCGACTCCCTCGAAACGGTCAAAAACCCACCGGCGCGGGCAATTGCCGTGATGGGCCATATTTTATCGACGCAGCACGTTTGGTTTAGCCGAATTATTCACAAAACAGCCTTCGTCGCTATCTGGGAGGACATTCCGGTTAGCTGGATGATCGAAACCGCCGAACGGCAGCACCGGCAGCTACTCAGTTATGTAGAGGCATTATCTGAACCGGAGTTAGCTGAGCCTGTTAGCTATACGAACTCACAGGGTATTGCCTACGAAAACTCATTAACGGCCATTCTGACCCACATGAGCCACCATGCGGCTTACCACCGGGGGCAGGTCGTGCAGTTCATTCGGCCCCTGCTGTCCGAAGCACCGGTCACTGACTTTATTGTCTGGGCGCGACACGGGTAAATGACGCCCTATCGGGACAGAGGTACGTACTATGATGCTACAGAACAGGACTTTATCCTCTATCCATGAACGACCTTGAAAAATACATTGCGGTGATTTTGCCCTCCATGCTCAAGTTTTTCCTGGGTCCTCTGGCGGGTGTTGCCCTGAAACTAACCTGGTGGGAGACCATGTTTTGCACCACGATTGGCATGATGGTCAGCGTCATTGTCTTTACATTTCTGGGCAAAGTGCTACAGGATAGGTGGCAAAAATGGCAAAAAACAACGCCGAAACGCTTCTCCAAAAGCAGCCGTCGGGCCGTAAACGTGTACCGCCGATTCGGCATGGCGGGTATTGCCTGCCTGACTCCCCTGCTTTTCACCCCCATTGGCGGAACGCTGATTGCTACTTCGTTTAAAATACCACCTGTCAAAATTATTGCCTGGATGGTTGCCTTCGCCCTGTTCTGGGGAACCATCATTACCCTCGCTATCTATAACATTCCGGGCCTTCAGCAACTACTGTGAAAACGTGGAATTAGAAAGCGGGCCGTTCACCGGATATAACAAACTAATTTTATAGAGTTGAGTTGTAGAAAAATGATGTCGTAACATCATTTTTCTACAACTCAACTCTAGTATGAAAGCAGCCGTATTCCACAAAATCGGAGACATTAAGGTCGATACCGTCGATGATCCACGCATCGAACAGGCGCGAGACGCCATCATCCGGGTTACGTCAACAGCCATCTGCGGCTCCGACCTGCACATTTACGATGGGTTTATTCCCCAATTAAAAAATGAAGTGCTCGGCCACGAATTCATGGGCATCGTTGAAGAGGTTGGCTCTGAGGTAACCAACCTCAAAAAGGGCGACCGGGTCGTGGTGCCGTTCACCGTCGCCTGTGGCAAGTGCTATTTCTGCCAGCAAAATCTGCAAATGCACTGCGAAAACTCCAATCCCGACCATTATGGTCCCGATGGCGGATTGCTCACCGAAAAAGGCGGGGGACTATTCGGGTACACCGACCTCTACGGCGGCTACAATGGCGGGCAGGCCGAATACGTTCGCGTTCCCTTCGCCGATTATGGCCTGCATCATGTACCCGAAACCCTCAAAGACGAGCAAGTACTATTTCTGACCGATATTTTCCCGACCGGCTGGAGTGCCATCGAATGGGGTGAACTGCGCGGGGGCGAGACCGTAGCTATTTTCGGGTCAGGCCCGGTTGGTCTGATGGCTCAGAAAGCTGCCTGGATACAGGGAGCCGCCCGTGTCATTGCCATCGACCCGGTGAATTACCGGCTGGCGCGGGCCAAACAGGTCAACAAAGTTGAAACACTCAATCCAGACGAGGTTGACGTCGTGGAAGCGATCCGGCAGATGACCGGCGGGCGCGGGGCTGACCTGTGTGTAGATGCCGTCGGGATGGAAGCCGACCGGTCTATTCTGGAAAGAGCCAAAGCAGTTATTAATTTTGAAAAAGGCACATCCAAAGTCCTGGAACTCTGTTTTCAGGCTGTTCGGCGGGGTGGTATTGTGTCGGTGGTGGGTGTGTATGGCAGTCCGTACGATAATTTCCCGGTTCACCGGATGTTCGACAAAGGCATTACGGTTCGCTTTGGACAGTCGTTTGTTCACAAGAACATGAGCCATTTGCTGGACTTGGTGGTGGACGGTAAGGTCGTTCTGGACGACATCGTATCGCACACGCTGCCCTTGTCGGAAGCCTCGCGGGCGTATGATATGTTCAAAAAGAAAGAAGACGACTGCACCAAAGTGATTCTCAAACCATAAAAGACCGTTTGCATTCTCATGATGTTCGACGTAGTTGAAAACTACGGACTGATGTTCGGCGTAGTATTCACTACGTCGCAGTGTTATCCGGTCTCTGACCGGTATTGCCAACCGCCGGTCAGAGACCGGATAACACCCGAGCGTAGTCGAAGACTACGCTCAACATAAGATGACAAATCAGCGTTGATTTTATAAAACAAAAACAACGTCAACCTGTAAAAATCAATCAACTCAACAATGGAAAACACAAGCGGAAAAACAGCCCTGATTACGGGCGCGACCAGCGGTATCGGCCGCGAACTGACAACGCTATTTGCCAAAGATGGCTACAACTTAGTGTTGGTAGCCCGTTCGGGGGATAGCCTCCGGCAGATTGCCAATGAATACGAACAGCAGTTTGGCATTAAAGCGACGACAATAGCGCAGGACCTGGCGGACCCGAAAGCCGCCGACGCTATCTACGAACAGACTCAGCAACAAGGCATTACGGTGAATGTTCTGGTGAACGATGCGGGAATGGGTGAGTACGGAAAATTTGCCACCGAAACCGATTTGCAGAAAGAACTGGCCATCGTGCAGATCAATGCCGTTTCGCTGATGCACCTGACCAAGTTGTATCTGAAAGACATGGTAAGCCGCAATGAAGGGAAAATTCTGATGCTTGGTTCCGAAGTTTCGGTTGTGCCGAACCCAATGATGGCCGTTTATGGGGCAACGAAAGCCTTTATCAAGTCTTTTTCGGAAGCCATCCGCAACGAACTGAACGACACCAGCATAACCATTACGGTTTTGATGCCGGGTGCTACCAATACCGACTTTTTCAACAAAGCAGGGGCTGCTCACGTGAAAGGGGCCGATCCGGCAAAAACGGCCAACCCCGCCGATGTAGCCAAAGAAGGTTACGACGCGCTTATGAAGGGCAAAGACCATGTGGTAGCGGGCTGGATGAACAAAGCGCGGGTGGCAATGGCGCACGTATTGCCCGACCCGTTGCTGGCGGCTAATGCCCGGAAAGACATGATGCCCCGAGATGAAGCGGAAGACGGCCAGAAATCGCAGTTGGCTGGCCTTGCGGTAGGCGTGGGTATTGTGGCGGGCGTTGTGGCCGGGCTGTATCTGGCTTATCGTCAGAGCAACCCCTACGATCAGGCCAAGTACAGGTATCAGGTGGGTAAAGCCATCAAAAAAGCCAAAAATACCTCTGAAATGGCCGACAACGTGGTAACCGATTCAGTAAAGAAAGCAAAGGAGTCGCTGGAAGATGCGCTGGTATAAGATAGATTGTCAGGTAATTGTCAGGCATTGTTAAGAGGTTTTTGGGGTGGTGTCAGTTTTGAGAAACTGACACCACCCCAAAAACCTCTTCCCGTTGATCTTATTTAGGACCCTGATTTTCACCAAACCGCGAATAGGCTCTATCTTCGTGTTGGCTTTCAGGGCGGGCCGTTACCCCACCCGTTAAACGATAGGCCCACTCAACATGAAATACGCAGTGCTATTCTTTTTTCTCCTGTCAATCAATGCGTTCGGACAGGTTCGGTTGCCTACTAACGAAGTGGGACAGGTGCAGTACCAGGAAATTGTGCGTGTACCCGACGCCAAGCTACCCGCTCGCCAACTCATGCAGCAAATCCGTACGTGGGCTGATGAGCACTACGCCAATGAATCAACCGCCGAACAACAGCCTGATCTCGAACGGAATATTCTCTTTGTTAAATCAGCCTACCCAATTGATAATCAACTCATTCGCTATACGCTTACCGTCGAAGCCAAATTTGGCCGGTATCGGGCAACCATCACCGATATGATTGCCGAAAGCAACGGATTGACCGTACCGGTTCGGGCAAGCAGTGGCACGGTTAACGAACTGGACCGGGTGGCGGGCAGCAAAATCACGAACAAACAGCTAATCGAGCAAACGGCAAATCAACAGGCGAATCTCTATCGGCAAATCGATAAGTCGTGCCGGGATACATTAGCCAGTCTGAAACAATCGCTCACCGGGGGCCAGAAATAGTGCGTTTATCGGTGCCGCTCCACCCCGACCTGCTCGCAGTACGCCAGCACGGGGCAGGTGGAGCAGTGCGGCAGCGTTCCCGTGCATATGTGTTTGCCAAACGGCATCAGTAACCGATTGATATGTATCCGCTGCTCATTCGGGACCAGGTTTTCCAGCACCTTAAGCGTTTGTTCAGGCTGTTTCGTTTGCACGTATCCCCAGCGGTTCACCACCCGATGCACGTGAATATCGACGCTGATGACTGCTTCGCCCGTTGCCACGCCGAGGGCTAAATTAGCGCACTTCGGTCCCACGCCTTTCAGGGAAGTCAGCACCTCGAAGGTAGCCGGTAACTCTCCCCCAAATTCATTGACAATGCGCTCGGCAATACCCCGCATGGTATAGGCTTTCTGATCGGGGTAGGTCGTGCCGTAGAGCAGTTGGGTGAGCGTCGGGATGTCGAGGGCGAGGAGTTGTTCGGGGGTTCGTGCGCGTTCAAACAGCCGCAGCGATACCGGCATGGTCGTTTCGTCGAGGGTGCGGATGGATATGATGCACGAAATCAGTTGCTCGAACAAACTCGTATAGCCGCGCTCGTACAGGTCGAACATAGCCGCTTTGGGATAGGGCTTGATGGCGTCTTCAATACGGGCCAGAACAACGCTAAGGTCGAAGTTGGGTTTCATATCATCTAAACACAGAGCGAACGGAGATGTCACGGAGTTCACAAAGATTTTCTCTGTGTGCTCTGTGACATCTCCGTTCGCTCTGTGTTTTAACGAATCGCTACACGTTCACAATCACCATCTCCACCCGCCGGTTTTCGGGTCGTTCCTTCAGGCTTTTGTTGGTGTTGATGGGCCGGGATGGCCCATAGCCAACGGTTTCGATTCGGCTGGCACTGATGCCTTTACCGACTAAATACCGCCTTACTTCATTGACCCGGTTGCGCGACAGTTCGACGTTGGCATCGAACTCGCCAACGGTATCGGTATGTCCTTCGAGCCGGATTTGCATCGTTGGGTTCGACTGCATGACCGTTACCAACCGATCCAGTTCGGGGAACGATTCGGGTTTGAGGTCAAATTTTGAGACGCTGAAATAGATATTCCTCAGCGTGATTTTGGCCCCTGCTTCAATCGGCACCAAGTTGAAATCGCGGGTTACGTCGACGCGGTTCGTTGCCAGCGTATCGCTTTGGCTGAAATACCCTTTGGCTGAGGCTGTTACGGCATAAACGCCCCGCCGGTCAATACCAATTTTATATTTTCCCGTTGGGCTGACACTCCGCACCGAATCGGCGGGGTCATCGCCCGACGCTTCGGCCCCCGACAGCAGGCGGTACGTTACCGTTGCCACAATGGGCTGTTTGGTTTTCGCATCGCGTGTGATACCGTTGATCGAAACGCTTACCGGAGTCGGTGTTTCCTGCGGCTGGGCGGGTGCCGGGGCTTTAGGCGCATCGGGCGTACCAACGCCGGGGCTTGTGCGGGGCGTATAACGAGGTTGCTGTGGTTTCGACTGAGCGGGTGGCATTGCCTTCGGTGTGCGCTGCGAATAAGTCTCTTTCCGAACCGGATTGATGATGTGTACGCCCCAGAAGTTAAAGCAGATAAACCCGTTTCCGTCTTTGCATTCAAATAAATCGAACACCGTATAACCGGGTGTTATGCGCTCAAAATAAGCCACAAAATCGACCCGTTCGCCGGGCTGAACCTGCCGACGCACTTCGAGGGGAATGTTTTCGGCGCGGATGAATTTGTAGGACCGCTCCCCCTGATTTACATATAGGCGAGAGGATGGCTGAAACCCAATGTTGTTGGTCCCTGTCTGCCCGCCCTGGCTCCCCCCATCGGGCAGCGGAATCGGAAACGGCCACGAGCGACCCTGCGAACGGGGTCGCTTTGGGGCCTCAAACTTCATGTAAATAATGGTGTACTGCTCGGTTAATTCAACGCGCTGGATGGTCACGTCGGCATCATTAACGTCATCGACGCGGGGGGTTTCAGTAGTAAACTGTACCTGCGCGTGCAGGCTGGGGGCCAACAGCAGTAAAAACAGACAGGCAAGTAATAAACGGTTCATGGTCGGTTTGAACAAAGCATTTGCTCTATAAACGTTTGACTATGCCGGGTAGTTTAGGGTTTAATGGATTATGGTCTAAAGCAATTGAAAACTCGCTCATCTTAGTAAAAAAGAGGCTTCAATACACTACTTCCTTACGCCGTTCTCGGCATACCAATACTCGACTTTTGCACCGGTTCCAGCTTGAAACGATAGCAAATTGACACCGGGTGTGCCCGAAACTGAACCGGCAATGATCGTTACCCGCACGGGCTTGCCATCGCCTTTCCACGTGAGCGGCTGATTAGTCTCACAGCGTTCGGGTTTGGTACCCATCGCTTGCAAAAAATACGCATTTCCCTGTCCAAACACAGTTGTGGCTCCGTCGGGGGTGGCGCAAACGGCCGTTTTTTCGTCGACGCCGATGCCACGCGGCTGTAGGTTCCAGTCCGTTACAGCACGGGCCAGAAACGCAAGGTGTCGCCCCTGCCGGTCGCGGGCCGCGTAATGCTGGTCGGTAATGGTATTTGCCAGGAGCGGTTGGTTGATAAAGTCATTCTGCCGAAGATCAACCCGTTTGTCATAGGGATTTGTCAGGGCTTCGTCGGACGTGACAGAGCCTTCTCCGGCGGCAAAATAAAGCTGTCCCAGAATGGCACAGCCTGCGCTCGTACCACCCAGAACAACCCCCTGCTGAATACGCTCGTTCAGGGCATCGGCAAGGGGCGTTCCCTGCCAGAAATTCACGTAGTTGGCCTGATCGCCCCCCGCAAAAAAAATGGCTTCGGCAGTACGTATTTTTCGGATGATGAGCGGGTTTGTCGATAAATTCCGCGAATCGAGCAGAAGCGTTTCGACCGAATTCACGGTTTCGCCGAGGGTTTTGTACAGGTACTCGTTGTAGCCATCGCTGCCCGACGACCGCAGAATAAGCACATCGCCCCCACTCGACCGGCGCAATAGCCACCGCATGGCCGCGTCGACATCCGTACTGCCACCCGCCAGCACCACGCCCCCCAGCGGCCGGACCTTCGCATCGGCCGTATCGCCCACAATCCATGAGGTATAGACTGGATCGGGTTCAGGCTGAACGGGTGTTTGATTAGGCGTCGGCTGCGATGACGTACAGGCAATGTAGAGCAGCAATGAGATAAAGGGAAATAGCTTGAGCATGTTGGGAAGGGGACACTATTGGTTCTAAACAATCTCTCCAGAAGTTGCATATAATTACAAAACCCAACAACGAAGCCATTTTAGTCACTGCTTATCCAAAGCGATAATTAATTTTACTGTCCCGGATTAATCAATCTGGGACAGTAGATAATCTATTATGACAATTACATTTATATTTGGACGCGATGAAGGTTGTTTATTTCACGATGACCTGCATATTTCCATACCTGAACTGGGTATTAACAGCTACGGCGATACCTACTACTTCGCTGACGACAATGGTATATTGCCAAACGAGTTTAGTGAAGAAAAAGTGAAAATTATATTAAGAAATTTATTAGAAGACTGGGAACAGGCCGTAGAGAATCTTCAGGATAACGATGTAACTTTTCTACCATTTGATATTTCAGATCAATCCATTGCAGCCTTAAAAGTACAAAGGAGAGGTAATCAACTCATTATTCGTAGAGCCTGGAAACCTGCAACGGGTGGCATGTCCCCTTCTTTTTTGAAGAAGCTTAATTTTAGAGATGAACAATTCAGCGTTTATATCGGCAGTATGACTGTAGCGACTGAAAATTTCTTATTGGAAATAAGAAGAGAGCGAAATAAATTGATTAGCCCACTGCTTTAGCTGTGGGTCGCAAATAATCAACCTTATATACCCATAACCGTTTCAACGGTTTACCAGGGCTGAAACGGTTGATTGGACGCGGTTCTTTTCTGTAAACCCACAGCTAAAGCGGTGGGCTGATATGTCAATTCATCGGTTAATTCATACAGCTCAATCAACCCGGTGTTGCATAAAATAGCCCGAACGTTTGCGTCCGGGCTATTAACATTTAGTATCCTGCGTTTTGTACCAGCGCGGGGTTGGTGGTTATCTCTCGCAAGGGAATGGGGTAAATCAGTTTAGGGCTGTTGTAAGGCAATGCGCCAACGGTCCCTTTTGTGCGCTTGATGTCGTGAATAAACGTTCCTTCAAAAGCCAGTTCCAGCCGACGCTCTTTAAGGATATTCGCCAGCGTCAGTTGAGCCGCTGTTAAAGCCGTTGTACCGGCGCGAGCACGAATCAAATTGATGTCGTTTAAGGGCGTATCGCCTACCGACGTACCGGCCCGGAAATTGGCTTCGGCGCGGGTGAGGTACATTTCGGCTAAGCGCAACACCTGAATGTTACCGTACTGGTTCACGAATTTGAGTGTACGAATGGCTCCAACACCATCTTCATAAAACAACTGCGCCCGAACATCATCGGCGGCAAACTGGCTAATAAACGCTTCTGTAACCTCAATATCACCCCGGCCACCTTCGTCGGTCGAGCCGTAGAAGGTATTCAGGTCATTGATACCATCCTGATCGGTGATTTGAACCGCGAAAATCGTTTCAGGTGTGTTTGCTCCGTTCTGAAACTCACGCAGGTCAAATACGTTTTCGATAGTGGCCAACTGATACGCTTTGCCGGTGATTACCCGGTTGGCAGCATTGGCGGCATTTGGGTAATCGGCTTTTTGCAGATACACCCGCGACAGTTGCGCACCGGCGGCTCCTTTTGTGGCGAAGAAACTATTCGACGCGGGCAGTTTCGCTTCGGCATCGGTCAGGTCTGTAAGCACCTGCGTATACACAGCCGCTACCGTACTGCGCGGCACGTTTGAACTGGCATCGAGGTTGGCCGTTGGCGTTGTTACGATGGGCACACCGAGGTTGGCATTTGGGTCGCCATCGCCCCAGGTTTTGGCATAAAACCGAACCAGTTCAAAATACAGTGACCCCCGAATGAACTTCGCTTCGCCTTCAATCCGGGCCTGATCGGCGGTGACCGCCAGTTTCAGATTTGCCAGTACTGTGTTGCAGATGTTGATGGTGCGGTAAGCGTTCGTCCAGGTAACATCGGCCTGATCGTTATTGACCAGAATATTTTTGGTATAAATCTGCTGGGGGGCTGCAAACGTTCCTGTCCAGAGTACATCGCCGGTTGAGGCTACCGTACCAAACAGTTCGCCATCTCGAATCAGACTGCCCCCATAGAGGTTAACACCACTCAGGCCATCGTAGGCGCCCACTAACAGGGCGTTCAAATCGGCGGCTGTGCCCAATGCCTGACTGGTAGCGACCGAGTTAAGCGGCTTAATATCCAATTGGCTGTTGCATGAGGTCAGCCACAGGCCAACCGACATCGCCGACGCCAGTATGATTGATTTAGTTGTTTTCATAATTAGGTCTTTTTCGTCGATTAGAAACCAATTTGTATCCCACCGATGATGGTGCGCGGCTGCGGAGCCGAGTAGAAATCAACACCGAGGTTAACCGGGTTACCCGCGTAGGCATCTGAGTTTACCTCCGGGTCCCAGCCCGTATAGTTTGTAAACGTGAGCAGGTTCTGGCCGGTTGCGTAAATTCTGACCCGGTTCAGGTGAATCCGGTTCATCAGCTCTTTCGGCAGGGTGTAGCCCAGCGTTACGGTCCGCATACGCAGGTAATCGCCTTTTTGCAGATAGCGTGACGATTCGCCCGTTCCGTTTCCACCCAGCAAACGGGCTTGTGGCACCTTTGTTACATCACCCGGTTTTTTCCAGCGGTCCAATTGATCGACAGACTGATTATCGAAGAAATCGCCATTAGCCGACTGGAATTTACCCCCACCATTGTAGATGTAGTTACCAGCCTGACCGCTGAAAAGCACACTCAGGTCGATGCCCTTATACCCAAACGTATTCGTGATACCACCCAGAAATTTGGGCGAAGGGCTACCCAATGCCGTATACTGAGCACTGTTGTAGTCATTCGTTGTGGTGCGGTCGAGGCTGCCATCCGCATTTTTGGTGTTTTTATAAAACAGCGCATCGCCGTTTTGTACATCGACGCCTGCGTATTCAGGGCCAAAAAACACGCCCAGCGGCTGGCCTTCCTGCGCCCGGTTCAGAAAACTCCCCGTAATGGTGGTTCCCCCCAAATCGGTCACGACGTTTTTATTATAAGCGATGTTCAGCGATGTACTCCAGTTGAAGGCCCCCGTTATGTTTTTCGAGTTGAAAACAAATTCAACACCTTTGTTCTGCAATTTACCCACGTTACGCAATTGCGTACGGAAACCCGACGAACCCGGCACGTTAACATTCAGCAGCAAGCCGCTCGTGTTTTTCTGGTAATAGTCGATTTCGCCCGAAAAGCGGTTGTCTAAGAAACCAAACTCCAGTCCAACATCGGTTTGAAGCGTTTTTTCCCAGGTCAGGTCCGGGTTCGGAATCTGCGCAGGAGCTTGTCCCGGCACGCCCGCATAACCCGCCGATGTACCCGCATTGTTGGTTGCCGCATACAAAGCCAGCGAACTGAAATTACCAATTTCAGCATTCCCCGTCAGACCATAGCTGGCCCGTACTTTCAGCAGACTCAGCGAGCGGATGTTCTTTAGGAACGACTCTTCGGTCAGAATCCAGCCTGCCGATACCGCCGGGAAGAACCCGTATTTATTATTCGCACCGAAGCGGGACGAACCATCAACCCGGCCCGACACACCCAACAAATAACGATTATTGAAACGGTAGTTTACACGGGCAAAATAAGACAGAAAGCTGAAGCGTGTATCCTGGCCATCACCTGCGGTAATTTTAGCGGCCGATGTGATTTGTTTGTAGGCACTACTCGGAAACTGCTGACCGGTTACGGAGTTGAAATTATTGCGTGACTCCTGATACGACATACCCAGCGTTGCATCGACGTCGTGTTTTTCGGCAAAGGTCTGCCCAAACGAAAAATAGTTGTTCGTTGTATAATTGGCTACCTGCCGGAAACTATTGGCACCTAAGCCGTTGGGAGCACCTGTATTCCGTTGTGTTTCCTGACCATAGTATTCTTCTTCCTGCTGGCTCAATAGGTCAGTGCCAAATTCGGTGCGGAACGCCAGGCCCGGCATCAGTTTATAATCGGCATAAACATTACCGATCACGCGGTACACACGCGCCTGCAACGCAGCAAAATCGCGGTTGAGCAACGGGTTGTAATACAGGGTGTAGTCGCCACTGAGTTGATTCGTGCGCGGGTCAATGACCGGCGTCATGGGTGGCAGGGCCACAATCTGCATCGGTGTCGAGAAGGCGTTATCATTTGACACGCGGTCGTTGATCGAGTGCGATATGTTCATGTTCACGCCCAGCGTCAGCTTGTCCGTTGCTTTGTGGGTCAGGTTGATCCGACCACTCAACCGGCGAAAGCGGTTTTTGATGATAATACCGCTCTGGTCGAAGTATTGACCTGAAATAAAGAAGGTTGTTTTGGCATCGCCACCGCGTGCGCTTACGTCGTACTGCTGCGAGGGTGCTTTCTGAAACGCTTCCTGCTGCCAGTCCGTATTGTATTTAGGGTTTGCACCCTGCCAGCCAGCCGCATCACCAGCGGCATAACGCGTAAAGCGGTTCGTCAGCGACGTAGCGGAATAGACCGGAATGCCCAACGCGGCCGAGTTTTCCCGTGCTTCCTGAAACAGTTCAACGTACTGCTGGGTGTTGAGCCATGTACGCAGGTGCGTGGGTGTACTCGCGCCGACCTGAGCCGACACGTCGAACGTCGTTTTAGCGGCCCGCCCTTTTTTGGTGGTAATCAGCACAACGCCGTTCGATGCCCGCGAGCCGTAAATCGCTGCCGATGAGGCATCTTTCAGAATTTCCATCGACTCGATATCGTTGGGGTTCAAATCGGCGATGGGGTTGGTTGGGGCTGTTGTCGACGACTGGTCGGCTGAGGTCATCGGAATACCGTCGATTACGTAGAGCGGCTGGCTGCTGGCCGTCAGCGACGACGAACCCCGCACCCGAATCTGCAATCCCTGCCCTACTTTACCATTTAATGCCGTGATCTGCACACCGGCCACCTTACCCTGAAGGGCCTGCTCTACGCTGGGCACCGGAATGTTTTCAATATCGCGCGAGCCTACCTTGGCGATGTTGCCGGTCAGGTTGCGCTTCGATTGGGCACCGTAGCCCGTCACGATCACTTCATCGAGCGAACGGGTATCATTGCTCAGGCTCACGTTAACCACCGAGCGGTTACCGACGCTCACCTCCTGGGTTGTTACACCTACGAAGCTAAATACCAGTGTACCGGTGTTGGCGGGTAAGTCTAAGAAATAGGCTCCTGTGGCATCGGTCTGCGTGCCTTTGGTTGTCCCTTTAGCAAGAATGGATACGCCCGGCAATGGAGTTCCATCTTCGGCGGAGGTGACTTTTCCGGTCACCCGTCGCTCCTGTGCCAACACTGAATTTGTTGTCATAGCGCACAAAAGCACAGCTATAAACAGTAGAAAACGTCTCATAAGTAAGTATTTTACGTCTGTGAATTTGCTAAATTAACCCTTAATATTTGGTTAAGAAAAAGTGACAACAAAATATCCAAAAAATTGGTCATTTTGAACAATCCTTAAAGACCACTTGTCTGTCTATGTAGATTTATCTTATAAAATATAGACAAAAAAAGCCCCTGTTTAGTAAGATAGGGGCTTTTTGCATTAAGCAACCAAATACCCTCGTTGGGTTTTCATTGGCGCATTACGGGGTTTCTACCCCTTTTGTATCAGACATAGCCTTGCAAACCGGCGGCTCACCTATAGTCAAAAAAAATGCGGAACGGACACCTACACAGTCCGTTCCGCATTTCACTAAACCAGCGACAAATTAAAAATTGGGGTTTTTCGTCGCTACACCTCCGGCCGATGGATTTAAGACCGATTCATCGGCCGGTACATCCCAGTAATCCAGGAAGTTGTAGTTGATGGTAACGTTTTTATTCACTACACCAGCGAACGTAACGAGGGTATTACCGTAGCTACCGCCCCCGTTGGCGATGTCGTACGTCCAGCCCCACCGCCGAACGTCATAATAGGCTACCCCCCGGTTGAAGAGGGCCACCTGCCGCTCTTTGGTCAACTCAGTAAGCGCAAGTGGCAGCGTCAATCCGGTTCCAGCCACAGCCGGAACACCCGCCCCCTGATACGTCCGTACGGCATCGATGAATCCTAAACCCGCTTCGATAGCACCCGTCCGTATGCTGGCTTCGGCCAGCATGAGTGCGTTTTCTTCATAGCTGCCCGCAATGTAGAGTTCGTAGGCACCCACCACTTTCGTTCCCAACACCGCAACCCCGGTCATACTCGCACCGCCATTGATGACGTTGTACCGGGTTGTGTAGTTGTAATTGTTTTTGTAGGAATTTTTCGTGTTGAAGTTATTCGCAAACCGTTGATCACCAGGATTATAGTTCTGAACAAACCGCTCGGTAATTTTAAATGTAGTCGAACTGTTCGTTCCCGACGTCAGGGCGGCTACGGTACCACCCGTGGCACTAAAAAACGGGTTGGTATCCGTTGTCCGGCCGGTGAATACGTAATCACCTTTTTTAACGCCGTTGTTGGCCAGCGTAAGTACGCTGCTCCAGTCGGCGGCTGTCATTACTGAAGTTGACGACTTGGCAATAACCGCACTGGGGTTGCCTTTCACAAACGGCGATAGTTTGTTGGCCACAATGTTGCGGGCCAGCATGGTGTTGATGTTCCGTTTCCACATATCGGTGGTTGGCACCATACCCAGCCCGACCTGATTGAACGCCGGAATAAGGGCAGTCAATACCGTCTGATAATCCGCTGCCGCTGTAATACTGCCCAGCGTAGTAGCCGCCAGATTGAAGTTTTTGTTCGACTCCGTAATGATGGCATCATGCAGTACATAATTGGCGTTGGTCGAAGCCGACTTGTCAACGATCAGTCCTGCATAATACAGCGAACCGATGGAAGCATAGGCATAGCCCTTCCAGAAGTAGCACCAGGCTTTGATCGTATTTTTCTTCGATGCGGCATCGCCCGTCGCAAATTTGATCCCGTCAACCAGTTCCAGCACCGCATTGCAGGCATTGTTCATGGCATACATACTCTGCCATTGGTAAACCAGCGCGTTGTTGCCCGCACCCGACGAAGCCCGGTTATTATACGACCGGATAATACCGATTTGCGGAGCCGTATTGGTCTGTTTGGTGCCGTCGTCCAGGATAAAGTAGTCTGGCACACCCATTGTGCTGATCTGGTTGTTGGAGGCATCGGCACCCACATGGTCGGCCATTACTTCGAGGTAGCCGAAAGGCAGCGAGAAGTAACTGTCGCCGAGCCAGCCGTTGCCGTTCTGGAAGCCGTTGACGTAAACCGCTCCCTGTGCCAATGAGATAAGGCCGGATTCGGTATTGACATTGGCTGCCAGCGTAGGCGAGTTGGGGTTGCCTACGTCTAATTGGTCCTTGCAGGAAACGCCCCCCAGCATCATAGCTGTAAAGCAGGCTGCCGTGAAAAATTTATTATTGGTCAGAAGTTTCATAATCAGACGATTGATTTAAGAATTAAAAACCGAAGTTTAGCCCTACCTGATACGATTTTGTATTCGGCAGTGTGCTGTGGTCGATACCCCGGTCGAACGACGAGTTGGCCGTACCCGAACTGATTTCAGGATCGAAACCCGTGTACTTGGTCCACGTTGCAATGTTCCGGCCCGTGAGCACCAACTGGCAACGGTTGAAATAGGGCAGTTTAACTAATTTAGCCAGATCGAAGGACAACGATATATTCCGCAGCCGCACAAATGAGGCATCTTCTATGAAGAAATCCTTGGTGGCATTGTTACCGGCTCCGCGCGTACTGCCCCACAGGTTATAATAGGCACTGGACCAGTAGGCGGTGTAGGCACCGGTTTTGCCGTCGATGGTTACCGGCTTGGCAAAGTCTCCGCTAATGCCGTCGCGGTACATCCATTCTTTCGTCTGGTTATAAAGGTGGCTGCCATACGTCCAGTCGAACTGGAAGCTCAGCGTCAGGAAATCCCGGAAGGTAACGCCGTTGATAAACGACATATTGAACTTTGGGTTTGGGTTCGCCAGCGCGTACTTCTCGTCGGTAAACTGCATCTGGTAGTTCGCCTTGTTCACCACCCGACCATCTACGATGGTATACTGATTTTCATCGCCCGGCTTAATATAACGCGTACCGTCCTGCCGGGTATAGTCGAGGCTGGTCAGGGCTTTATATCCGAATATCTGTCCAATTACCTGACCCGGAGTCAGTACCAGAGCCGTGCTGCCGGCAGACGTGGTCAGGATGATGTCGTTCCCGCCCGCCACCGCGTCGATTTTGGAAATCTGATGGCCAAAGTTGGTCGTGAAATCCCATTTGAGGTTTCTCGATGAGTAAACGGGAATATTCAGTGCGAACTGTACCCCGTTCGACGACATATCGATGGCGTTGGTCAATTGCCCGTTCGACCCCTGCGAAGGCGGTACGCTAACCGTATAGATTACGTTCGCGCTGCTCCGCTTCCAGTAGGTAAACGATCCGTTAATAGCGCGGAACCACGTACTGCCCGAACCGGCACTAACGGTGAAATCGGTACCGACTTCAAGTTCTTTCGATACCTCTACTTTCAGGTTGGCATTGTTGCTGGTTCCGGGAATGGTGTATACCAGACCCGAACCGAGGTTTTGCTGGCCCAGCACCGGGTAGCGGTCAAACGCGCCCGGCTGAATACCGGCCTCGCCGTATGCCGCCCGCAGTTTGAAATACGGTATGTAATTGTTCAGGCCACTCCCTTTAAAGAAGGAAAGGGGCGCAATATGACCGTCGAAGTGCGGAAAGGTGAAGGGGGTAGAACCACCGCCGAATGCCGACGAATAATCGCTGCGGAACCCGGCCGTTACCCCGCCGTAATCGCCGAAGTTAATCTGCTGATTAACCAAGTAACCATAGGTAATGAACGGCTCCACATAGTCGAACCCAACCGCCTGCTTGCTGGTCGATGCAACGTTGATTGGGGGAGCTAAGCTCAGACCCACACCGTACGTATCATATTCGGTGTACTTGCGCTTGCGATAATCGAACGACACCTGCGTGCTGGTTTGGATGGGCAGGTTGATGTGAAAATCGTTCTGAAAATCGGTGCGGATGAAAGCCGTCGCCAGAAAGTTCTGGAATGTCGTGTTATAGCGCCAGTCGTCAATTTCACCACCAAGATCCGGGGCATAGTTGGCCGATTTCGACTGATAAAAATCAGCGTTGGCATTTTGTGTCTGGTTGTAGAACGTCCAGCGGGAGTTTTCATTCCGGTAGTTCAGGCCGTATTTGGCGTCGAGTTCCACAAACTTATTCACTTTGTAGTTCGCGTTCAGGCTCTGCACCAGATCGATTTTGTTGTCCAACTGGTCCGTGTATTGGTTCTGGTAATACGGATTGGCAGCGTTTACGCTCAAAAAGTCTGCCCCCTGGAACAGCGGGTAATTACCGTCGGCCAGTTTGGCAGTCAGATCAAAAAACGGAGAGGTGTTCAGGAAGCCATAAGGCGAAGCGCCATAGGCACTGGTTGTAACACCCCGCACGTTACCCAGTCCGTAGCCGATGCCACCGGGGCCACCTAAACCAGGCTTAAGCGTGTTCTTGGTGTAGATCAGTTGCGTAGTGGAGCGAATGGTGAACCCTTTGAACAGTTCGGTGCCGACGTTGATTGTCAGGTTGCTGCGGTCTACATAACCGTTTTTCAAAATCGGGCTGACCGTATGGTTGTTGGCGAAAGCCAGACTAAAGTCGCTTTTATCCGACGCGCCCGACAGGTTGATGGTGTTGTTGCTGGTGGTGCCAGTCTGAAACACCTGCTTAAACTGATCGTAGTATTTCAGGTTGGCGTTGTAGGCTTTGTCGGCTACGTTCCGAATGTCCTGAATGGCATAGCGCGTAGCACCACCATACTGATACGAAATCCCAACGAGAGACCCTACGTCATTAACACTCAGAATGTTTCCTTTCGAATCAACGATGTTGTTATTGGCATCGGTCAGGTAGGGGTGCAGTTCAGCCTTATGAACATTTCCCACGTTAAGGAACTCATTGGTCGCGAAACTTGACGACAGGTTAACGGCCATTTTGCCTTTCTTACCTTTCCGGGTAAATACCTGCATAACCCCGTTGGCACCCTGTGCGCCATAAATAGAGGCTGAAGCCGCACCCTGGGCCACCTCGATTCTGTCGACGTTGCTCAAATCGAGCGAGTTGATGTCGGTAGCCGCTACTTGTAACCCATCAACCAGAATCATAGGCTTGGTACCGTTTTGTACCGAGTTAATACCCCGCAGTACGATGTTGACCGGGTCGCCGGGGTTACCGGAAACTGACGAGATCTGCGCTCCCGGAATTTTGCCGACTAATGCCTGGTCAATGGAGGCACTGGGCGTTTGCGGCAGGTTTTTAGACGAGATACTCTCGACGGCAATCCCTAATTTGGCTTTGCTTGTCTCCACCCCGCTACCCGTCACAACGACTTCGGTAAGCAGGCGCGAATCCGACACCATGCTTACGTTCAATTCTGATTCGTTGCCAATTTTAATCTCCTGGGTGGCAACGCCTACAAAACTAAATATCAGCGTGACTCCTTTTCCCGATGGCAGCGAAATGTCATAGATACCATTCGCATCAGTCGACGTTCCTTTTGTTGTCCCCTTCAATACAACCGACACACCCGGGAGGGGCGAGTTATCTTCGGCGGAGGTAACCTTGCCGATGATTCTTTTTTCCTGCGCCCACGCCGTGGACCAGAATGAGCTTGCCAACAGGAAACTCAATAATAGAATTCTACTCATGAAAGTTTTTTAGTTTGGTTAAGAAACGTATCACTATTGACAAAAATAATATCAAAAAAAGTTAACACAAAGTTTTTAGCATAAATAGTTATGCCAATCTATATTGGTTAATTGATTCAAAAGACAAAATTTTCTTCTGAATCCTATTTTGTCATTACTTAGTTACAAATACGCATAGACGCTTACTATCATGAATGAGTAATATGATTTTTTTAGGAAAGTGTCCAGCCTATTAAAACAACCGATCAACCGGTGAGCAGTTTATGTACGATGGTCGAAAACCGGGTTTTCGAAATGAGGCCCTATAGAAAAAGCCGGAGTACACCCCCGGCTTTATGACAATACAAAATTCAGCAGACAGTAAATCGGGTCAGGATGCGCTTTGTGCTACCAGTTCAAGTGTTTTATGAATCGTATCTGTCATAGAACGCGTATGCTGATATCCGGCCCGGAACAAATCACGGGCTTTACCAATGTCGGTAGTGGTATACTGCGCCAGTTGCGGAGGTTCGATCAGAACGTTGCACCGCGCAAAGCGATCTTTTGTCTTGCTCTGCACCGCCAGCACCAAACTCCGCTCGATAACCCCCCGCATGGACGTGATGGGACGGCGGGCACCCAGCACGTTGCAGTGGGAGCCAATCAGAAAATCAACTTTGTTTTCAATGACATCGACGGGCAGGTTGTTCAATACGCCCCCATCGACAAACTGCCGCTTATGGATGAGCATGGGTTCAAAGATGCCCGGCAAACAGCAGGATGCCAGCACAGGCCGGATCAGTTCGCCCTGCTCAAAGACAACCTGCTCACCCGCGTTCAGGTCAACCGCCACTACGTGCAGGGGAATTTCCAGTCCTTCGAACGAGTCGTGCGGAATATATTTTCGATAGAGATCGACAACCATATCGAGCCGCAGCAAACCCATCCGACTCCAGGCGGGCCGCATATGGCGCATAAAGGATGACGACTCAATGATTTTCAAACTCTCGTCGGGGGTGTAGCCCTGTGAGAGCAATGCCCCGGCAATGGCACCCGCACTGGTTCCGGCAATCTGATCGAAACCAATGCCCATTTCCTGTAGTGCTTTGATAATGCCCAGATGCGCAATACCCCGCGCCCCGCCCCCTGATAAGACCAACCCAATTTTCATAACTCCGTACAAATTGACGGTTTCATAACGGTGGGTTCAGGATTTTGGTTTGTATAATGCAGACAGTAACGCGGGTGGGAACCCGCACTGTTATCTTGCCAGTGCGGGTTCCCACCCGCGTTACTGTCTGCATTACATGAACTCCACCAGTTTGCCTTTCTCCCGAATGCGAATGCCTTTTTCAGTTTGCTCAACGGTGGCGGCTTCGGTTACGGGGTCATGTTCAAAAACCAGTATCCAGTTTTCATCGGCGGCCCGTTGGAGAATCCGTGTTTTCTCGTCCATCGTGAGCAGAGGCCGCACGTCGTAGCTCATCACGTAGGGCAGCGGCACATGCCCCGACGACGGAATCAGGTCGGCCATATACGCCACCGTCCGGCCATTGATCTGGAAAAGCGGCAGAGCCATTTTTTCGGTATGCCCATCCACGTACAGAAACTCTATAGCCGAAAAAGGAAATGGTGTTTCGGTCAGGAAATTGAGTTGGCCGCTTTCCTGTAACGGCCCTATATTCTCCCGCAGAAAAGACGCTTTTTCGCGCGGGTTGGGGTTTATGGCCCAGTTCCAGTGATCAGGATGCGTCCAGTAAACGGCATTTGGAAAGACGGGTGTTAACCGGTCGCCGTCGCGCCGAACGGCCCCGCCCACATGGTCGAAATGAAGATGAGTCAATAAAACATCGGTTACGTCCGTCTCCGAATACCCGGCTTTATGAATGGAACTGAGCAATGCAGCATCGCCATGCAAATCGTAATGACCGAAGAATTTAGCGTCCTGTTTGTCGCCAATACCAGTATCAACCAACAGGAGCCGGTTGCCCTGTTCATAGAGCAGGCAGCGCATGGCCCACGTACAGCGATTCTGCTCATCGGCGGGGTTAATTTTGTTCCAGAGCGGCTTGGGTACGACGCCAAACATGGCCCCGCCATCGAGTTTAAAAAGACCGGTATCGAGCGTTTGAAGAGACATAAAAAGGGTGTACATTAGTTGATAAAGGTAAAAACCAAACCGCATCTCCCTACCGTATACTATGAGATTTGTCGCTAATTGGTGCTACCCCTGAATTACGAAGCGATTAATAGCGGTAACTTGTCGTGTAGACGACATAATACGCGCGTAAAACATCGGTACTTTGCCACTGAAAATCAGGCCTTATGAAACGTATCGTTCACAAACACCCGCTGGCTATCCGGTGGTTTCACTGGATCAACTTCCCGATTTTGTTCGTCATGATCTGGAGCGGGTTGCTGATTTACTGGGCCTACGACCCGTATAAAATTCAGATTGGCAGTTACACGGTCCTCTCCTTTTTTCCCGATGGCTTTTACGCATTTCTGAACGTATCGCGTCGACTGGCCGAGGGAATGGCGTGGCACTTTGTGTTCATGTGGGTGTTTTTGCTGAACGGGTTGCTCTATGTGGCCTACACCTTTATTTCGGGCGAGTGGCGGCATTTAGTGCCCGACCGAAATTCGTTCCGGGAGGCTATTCAGGTCACCCTTTACGACCTGAAACTGCGAAAAACCCAACCGCCGTTTATTAAATACAATGGGGCGCAAAAGATTGCTTATTTTTCCATTATGGTCATGGGGGCTGGCTCGGTATTAACCGGATACGCCATTTATAAACCCACGCAGTTTTACTGGCTAACGACCCTCACCGGCGGTTACGAAACGGCCCGGCTTATTCATTTTGCCCTAACCATTGGCTACGTTCTGTTCTTTATCATTCACATCGTTCAGGTCATTCTGGCCGGATGGCGCAATTTTCAGTCGATGATAACGGGATTTGAAGTAATTAACCCCGTCGACAACACCCTTAGCTCGCTGGAAAGCCCATCCGAGCCGCTCAACGACCAACCTGTCGAACCCAGCGAACCTACGCTTACCTCTACTCCCGCTTTGTCATGAGCCAGTCGACAGAACCGAAACTCCCCGAAAGCGACATTCCCGAATCAGTTGTTCGTCGACGAATGATTAAATCGTTTGGCTGGTTCGCGCTGGCAGCAGCCGTGCCCGTGGGCGTCTACGAATGGATTACGCACAGCCCGAAACTGCTGGGCACAAAAAAACCACTGCGCCGGGTGCTCGACGCCAATGAAGCCATCGCCCGGACTTATTTTGGCAACACTAATCTGGTAAAAACATTTCCGGTCGAAGCTGCCGTGAAAAATGCCAGGATCAACAGCTTCTACGGCATCAAAACGCCAATTCCCGAAGACTGGAAATTACAGATCGACGTACCGAACGGTGAACCGCTGATGCTGACGATGGACGATATTAAATCTCTGCCCAAGCATGAGTTGGTCTACGATTTCAAGTGTGTGGAGGGCTGGAGTCAGGTGCAGCACTGGGGCGGGGCGCGGCTGTCGGATTTCCTGGAAAAGTACAAAGTCGGCAGCAAGAGCGGCCATGGCCCCGACGCCAACAACACCGACGATTTATATAAATACGTTGGTATGGAAACGCCCGATAAAGAATACTACGTAGGTATCGACATAGAGAGCGCGATGCACCCGCAAACGCTGCTGGCCTACGAACTGAACGGGCAGCCTATTTCGGCTCCGCACGGTGCGCCTGTCCGACTGATTATTCCGGTCAAGTACGGCGTCAAAAACCTGAAACGCATTGGCCGGATTTTCTTTTCCGACACCCGCCCGCGCGATTTCTGGGCCGAACGGGGTTATGATTATTATGTTGGATTGTGATTTAGTGAAGTTAGTAAAATGGGTGAAGTGGGTGAAGTAAGTTCATTGACTACTTCACCCACTTCACTAAATACTCATCTTGCCCGTTTGGTCGGCTGCCCGACAGTTGGCTACTGCGCAATACAGTACGTTTGTTGAATAAACCCGCATTCGCTGCGTGCGATCAATTACTCAATCATCGACAAACAAAATTATGAAACTACTCATTCTCCTTGCAGCTATGCTGGGCATGGCCGCATCGACTCCCCAAAATCAACCCAATAAACATGCAGTAACGCCTGTGGCTCAACCGGTTGTGGTTTTGGAATTATTCACGTCGCAGGGTTGCTCCAGTTGCCCACCTGCCGATAAAGCCTTGCAGGAAGTAGCTCAACAGGCTGCCCGCTCAGGTCAGGCGGTGTATGCGTTGTCTTTTCATGTCGATTACTGGAACCGCTTAGGCTGGCAGGACCCGTTTAGCGCAAAGCAATTTACCGACCGCCAACGCCAGTACGACCGCGCCCTGAACACGCAAACCTACACGCCCCAACTCGTCATTAATGGGCGGCAGGATGTGGTTGGTGGACAGCGGGGCCGCATCGAGCAGGCCATTCAAACGATTCAGAAACAGTCTGCAACGGCCTTTGTGGGCGTTGACGGCAGCCTCATCCGCGACGCCAAACAGGTAACCGTCAGTTACGAATTATCAGCCGCCGGACCCTACCGCGTGAATGTGGCATTGGTACAAAAAGAAGCCCGCACCGCCGTACAGAATGGCGAAAACGGAGGCCGCACCTTAGTCAATGCGAACGTTGTCCGGCAATTTAAAACCGTTGATGAAACCGGAACGTCAGGCAATGTATCGCTTCCCATTCCTGCCGGCCTGACTACGGCCCAAACGGCGGTTCTGGTTTATGTTCAGCGCACGGATAACGGACAGGTTGTTGGCGCGAAGATGTTGTGAGATAATATGTGAAGTTATCTTGATATTATACAAATGACTGGATATAACAGTACAATTAGCATAAACCACTAATGCGTTCATTAATCACATTAATCAATTAAAAATGTGAATTCAAAGTAGCTACAAAATCGTAAAGTACCGAATGCTTCATCGTAACCCTTGACGCTTTCTCTCCGCGAAATCAAAGAGTATCATTTTTCGCGCTTCTTTTGGGGCTTTCTTTAAATCCTTTAAAGGATACCATTTACCATTTAAGTCTTTTTCAAAAAGGAACGAAACTGCTTTTGCTTCACGCCAAGTTACTGGCACAGACAATGTGAAACGCAGGTACAAATATGTTGGTAGAGGAGCAGAAATCGAAAAAAGAATTATTGCCCAAAAGGGCATTAATAATAAGAGAGCAACCACTTGTAACACCCCATAAATCCATTCTGGTAACCCTACCATAGTGAGCCACTTTACCAATGGAATTAATGATAATACCTCGAAAGTGATATACACGAGGTTTACGGTAACGACAATAACAACAACCTGATATAGCAAATCAAAGCTGTGTGTGTATCGAATAACGGACATTAGAGTAATAAATAAGGAGTGTATAAGGCTTTTCTATCCCTGCTTTAAGCACCGCTTACAAGCCGTTTACGAATTCCTATCAAAGCTGCGCTGTTTAGCACCGAATGCTCCGGAAACTTTCAAGATCAAGCCAAAGCGGAGTCTGCTAATTCTTCAAGCCGATTTCAATTGAGTATTCTGAGCGGTCCAGAAATGCTGAATTACAGCCCGATTTACTTTCTTCTCCGCGTGCCACAACTCATAGTTCTTCTGCAGATTTACCCAAAACTGCGCTGTATTACCGAAGGCTTCCGATAATTTCACGGCCAATTCAGGGCTAATACCTGCCCGTTCATTTACAATAGCTGATAGATTCGCCCGGGCAATACCTAACCCTTTTGCCACTTCGGTAATCGTCAGCCCACGTTCGTTAATATAATCTTCCCGCAAAATCTCGCCGGGATGTACTGGAGCCAAGTTTCGCTTCATCATTCGAGTTGTTTTTTAATGATAGTCGATGTAATCCACATCGTAAATGTCTCCGGCTTCAAAACGAAAAATAATCCGATAATTGGGCGTGACGATAATTGACCAAAAATCAGCCATATCGCCAGTTAATTTGTGAATACCCGACCCCATTTGTTGAATATCGCTCACGGCTGTTATAGCATCTAACTGGTCAAAGAGTCGGTTTATCTTCCGCAGATATTGAGCAGGCAGCTTCGAACCGTTACCTGCTTCATAATATTGTTGCAAACCTTTGTGTCGAAAATTTACAATCATAATTTTCACTGTAATGCGTAATATTACACATTACAGTGAAAATAAACAAATTACATACTCACCGGCTGCGCTCCCGACTTTAAAATCATTGTTTTCCCCTTCCAGCGCAGCGTGCCGGTCAGGTTGGCGGGGAGGGTGACATTGCCCGTAAGACCCCCCGATGGAGTTTTCTGAAACTGAACGGCAATCTCACCCAATGGGTGTGGCACTTTTCCGTCAACAGTTGTCAGGTCGCCCAGAAATGGCTCGATACGCACAGATTTGAAACCCGGCTCGGCGGGTCGAATGCCGCAGGTTGTGGACAGAAATTCGTATAAAGGCGAGGCACTCCAGGCGTGGCAATCGGAGCGCGTAGGCTCTGGGTTTTCGGCGAAGGTGGTCAGGCCAATCGCCAGCATATCGCGCCAGGGTTTTAGTTGGGGAATAAGTTGGTCGCCAAGGCCGGTTTTTTTGAGAGCCTCGAATAAATAGAATTTGAAGTAAAACGTAGCCTGCGTCAGCGATACATCCGTCATCGTTTTCTGTAGCAACGCGGCTTGCTGTTCAACGGGAACAGCATTAGTCAGCACAGCCAGAATGTTGGCGTGCTGACTGAAACTGGTCTTGTCCGGCGTATCGGCAAAGAGGCCACGCCCGGCATCCCAGCATTGGGTATAAACAGCTTTATTGAGTTTGCGGGCCAGTTCGCGGTAGTGTTCGGCGCGTTCGTTCTGCCCGTAATGCGCCAACAAATCACCCGCCCGGAAATACGTATAGGCCTGTTGCAGCGACAGGATGCTCGACCCGCCCTTTCGTGCTCCCGCCGGAACGCCCCCGGCAATTTCGTCTTTCGCGTTTTTCCAGTCCGACCAGTCCACAAAGTTCCACCATTCGAGTGGCCCGTTGAGTCCGGTTTTGGCAATGCGCTGTTCGTGCCAGTTCAACACGCTCAGGATTCCGGGCAGCATGGATTTCACAAACACGTCATCCTGCCGATGCATCCAGTAATCATGCACCATACAAACCCAGAACAGCGAAAACGTTGGAATCACCTGAAAATCAGCCGATGGGTAGCGGCTTTGCGTCAGCCCGTCGTTGAACCGGCTGTGGTCATAATCCATAATGGCTTTGCGCATCAGCCGGTCGTCGCCCGCCACATAGAGTGAAATCATAGCCTGAATCCGTGTGTCGCCGGTGTATTGCAATTGCTCATAATACGGGCAGTCGTAGTAGGTTTCGCCCGCACAAAGCCGCGCCGTTCGCCAGCCAACGTTCCAGATGCTTTTCAGGGTCGTATCGTTAGTGGCAAACTGCGCTTTCTCCTCAAACGGATAGGCCGTAAATTTCCCAATCAGGTCCTCCAAAACAAGCGGTTCGTCTTTCGTCTCGACGGTTAGTTGCAGATACCGGTACGTCCGAAACCAGAGCGGGCGGAAGGTGCGTTTGCTGGTTCCGTCGGACACAAACTGGTCATCAAAACCAAGCATCGTTCGACTGTCGATGTCATTCCGGTTGCCTTTCTTACCTTTGGCGTCAATCAGGGCTTCGGCATAAGCCAGCGTAATAACCGCGCCTTTTCCCTGGCTCACGGTCAGTTCGGGATAGGCATTGGTCAGCACACTATTATCGAGCAAAAACACCGATTTCGTATTGGCCGGAACCGTTACGGGCGATTTCCCCTGTAGAAATGCGTTGTCCATTTTGCCGTTCTCGCTCCGCCGAACCGTTGCCAGCCGGACGACACTTTCCTGCATCATCGGAATCGTTCGCGGCACAAGTCCCCAGTTACCGTCGGTGCCTAAACCGCGCGGTTTGGTTGGAAACCCAAGCGGTTTGGCCGACACCCAGGCTTTATCGTCGAAGTTCGGTTGCTCCCATCCCCAGGGATATTTGGCCGCATCGACCCGGTCGCCATCCCCGGCCACAATGTAGGTTCTGAGTTTGGGAATGTCGTTTTTGATGGGCGAATAAGCCGGATTCTGGTATATTTTCCAGCTCGCGTCGGTGTTTGCTATTTTCTCGGTTTCGCCATCGCCCTGGAGCAGAAAACCGAGTTGGTAGCTCATCTGCGCGAAGGGTGCGCCCTCGCCCATGTACCACACCTGCGCGGCCAGCACGTTTCGTCCCAGTTGCAAATACGGTGCGAGGTCAAGGGTTTCGTAATTCCAGTTTTGCGTATCGCTGCGGGCCGGTCCCATCGCCACCGATTTACCATTGACAAACAGCCGGTAGCGGTTATCTGCCGACATATGCACCACAAAACGGGCGGGCTTTTGCGGCAGATCAATGGTTTTTCGGACGTGATAAATGCCGTATTGCCGGGCGGGTGCGGTGGGATGCAGAATCCAGCGGGCGGGCCAGTATTGGGCCGTCCAGTCGGTTGCTTTCGAGGACTGATCTTGTCCAAAGCTTATTGACAACGTTATTAAACAGAGGAGAAAAAGGCACAGGGCGTGTTTCATATAGGCGAAATAATAGGCAAAATAAGCAACATTTTCTGGACAGGATCATAGGATTAACGGCATATGGGCCATACTAATCCTGTAATCCTGTCAGAAAACCTGTCTTCACGGCTGTTTCTACTGCATTTACTGATTATCCGTTTCCCGTTGTACTTTCGTAACGGATTCCTTAACTCCTCAACCACATGTATTTTCTTGGATTTGACCTCGGCAGTTCGTCCGTCAAAGCGTGTTTAATTGATGCCGACAGTGGCAAAGCCGTTGCGTCGGCATTTTTTCCCGAAACGGAAATGGCTATCGAGTCGCCACAGGCAGGGTTTGCCGAACAACAGCCTGAAAACTGGTGGAAAAATGCCTGCTTAGCCAGCAAAGCCGTTCTGCAACAGGCCAACATTCACCCCGGCGACGTCAAAGCCATTGGCATTTCGTATCAGATGCACGGCTTGGTGGTTGTCGATAAAAATTTCAACGTGCTGCGTCCGTCCATTATCTGGTGCGACAGCCGGGCCGTTCCGTATGGCAATGCCGCTTTCGATGCCCTCGGCCACGACCGTACGTTACATCATTTGCTTAACTCGCCGGGCAATTTCACAGCCGCCAAACTTGCCTGGGTGAAGGCCAACGAACCCGAAATTTATGCGCAGGCAACCCACTTCATGCTCCCCGGCGATTACCTTGCGGCCCGCATGACCGGCGAGATTGTGACAACGGCATCGGGCCTGTCGGAGGGCGCGTTCTGGGATTTTCAGGCGAACCAGCCCGCTCAGTTCCTGCTCGACTATTTCGGTTTCGACCCGGCCCTGATTCCCGCCATCAAGCCAACGTTTGCGCCACAGGGCGAACTCACCACAGCCGCAGCCGCCGAACTGGGCCTTGCGGCCGGAACACCCGTTACGTACCGCGCAGGCGATCAACCCAATAACGCCCTGTCGCTGAACGTGTTGGAGCCGGGTCAGATTGCCGCCACGGCCGGAACATCGGGGGTCGTGTATGGCGTAAGCGACAAAGCGCAGTATGACCCAAAATCACGGGTAAATACATTTTTGCACGTTAGCCATACGGTTGAGGCTCCGCGTTATGGGGTTTTATTGTGTGTGAACGGCACGGGAATTTTAAATAGCTGGTTGCGAAATCAGGCTCTGCAACGGTCGGTTAGCTACCCCGAAATGAACGTGATGGCCCACGAAGCGCCCATTGGAGCCGACGGCCTGGTGTGTCTGCCCTTCGGAAACGGGGCCGAACGGATGCTCGAAAATGCCGATCTGGGGGCGTCGTTTCAGGGTCTGCAACTGAACCGGCATGGCCTGCCGCACCTGATTCGGGCCGCACAGGAAGGCATCGTTTTCGCACTTTACTACGGCATTCAGATTATGGAAAGCGTGGGCGTGGGTGTGCAGACCATCCGGGCGGGCGAGGCCAATATGTTCCTGAGTCCGCTCTTCCGCGATACCCTCGCCAACCTCACCGGTGCCACTATCGAACTCTACAATACCGACGGTGCGCAGGGAGCCGCTCGCGGAGCCGGGCTGGGGCTGGGTCATTACAAAAACGCACAGGAAGCCTTTAGCAGTCTGCACGTTACGAAATCCATTGAGCCTGATATGCGGGCACAACAAGCCTACCGGGACGCGTATGGGCGGTGGCTGACGGTGTTGGAAGCAAACCAGTAATTTGTGGTTAAATTTGATGAAATGAATTGATATGAAATACGTCCATCCTCGATACACACGTATCACAATTGACCCTGATGTATGCACCGGAAAACCCTGCATACGCGGCATTCGGTTTCCAGTAACGTCGTTGTTAGCCTATTTAAGCAGCGGCATGACGTACGAAGAATTGCTGAATGAGTTTCCTTTCCTGGAACGGGAAGACATCCTGGAAGCTTTATCATTCTCATCTGAAATGCTCCACGAAAATTTCTTTCCGCTCCAGAAAGCCGCTTAATAATGAAATTTTTGCTTGATGTCAATATGCCTCCTTCGCTGGGAGAAAGGCTAAACGCACTTGGACACACCTACCGCTGGGTACCTGATTGCATGGACCCAATGACCAGTGACTTGGTTATTATTCAGGAGGCTGTCAGTACCGGCGAAGTTATTTTAACGCACGACACCGATTTTGGCACGCTACTCTCATTTTTCAGCACGACTAAACCATCAGTCGTTCTATTTCGGATTGACAAAGTCAATGCCTCTCTTTTTTTCACCCTGTTAAGCGATAACTGGTCAGTCATTGGTAAGCCTTTGGAAGACGGGGCTTTGATTATTTTTGAAGAGGATAAGTTTCGTATCCGGGAGTTACCCATCATCAGGCGACAAAACTTGTAAAATTATGAATCCCATCTTCGCTAAACTTAATTACAAAGCCCAGTCCGAAATCGTAGTCATCAACGCGCCGGACGCGTTTTTGCCCGTTGTTGAGGAAATACGTTCGCTGGCAACCATCGTGACTGACCCACACCCGATTGACCCCATTACATTTGCCGTTGCCTTCGTAAAAACGCAGCAGGAAGTGGATGCTGTGAGTCAACTTTTGGGCGATCAACTAAAGGGCGATGGCGTGTTGTGGCTGGCTTACCCAAAAGGCAGTTCCAAAAAATACACCTGCGACTTCAACCGCGATACCGGCTGGTCCGTTCTGGGCAAGCTCGGATTTGAACCCGTCAGGATGGTCGCTATCGACGAAGACTGGAGCGCGTTACGGTTTCGGCGCGTTGACTACATCAAAAAAATGACGCGCCGGAGCAGCCATGCCCTTACCGAAGCAGGAAAAGCTAAATCGCAACCGGAAGCTATTTAATGGCGTTGCCGAAAAGTAGGGAGCAGCTACCTTTGGCTTTCTTATTCAATCAAGTATTACCTCAATTTTTGTTTTCATGTCTGACGTTAAACTAACTCTCGGCGAAAAAACGTATTTCCCGTTTGTCGAGAAGCCGATTCAGTACGAAGGTCGCGAGTCCGATAACCCGCTGGCGTTTAAGTTCTACGATGCCAACCGGCTCATTCTGGGCAAGCCCATGAAAGACCTGTTCCGGTTTGCAACGGCCTACTGGCATACCTTCTGCGGAACCGGCAATGACCCATTTGGCCCCGGTGTCAAGCATTTTCCGTGGGATACCAACACAGACCGACTCGCAGCCGCCCACGACAAAATGGATGCGGCTTTCGAGTTTATCACGAAAATAGGCATGGAATTTTATTGCTTTCATGATATTGACGTGGCACCGGAAGGCAACTCGAACGCTGAGTTTGAGAAAAATTTTCGCGCCATTGTGGATTATGCCAAACAAAAACAGGCCGCGAGTGGCGTAAAACTCCTATGGGGAACGGCCAACCTGTTCTCGCACGAACGCTACATGAACGGAGCGAGTACCAACCCCGATTTCCACGTATTGGCGCACGGCGGCTGGCAGGTAAAAAACGCCATCGACGCCACAATTGAGCTGGGTGGTTCGGGCTACACATTCTGGGGAGGTCGCGAGGGGTATATGTCGCTGCTGAACACCAACATGAAGCGCGAAACTGAACACTTGGGCAAGTTCCTGCAAATCAGCCGCGATTATGCCCGCAAGCAGGGGTTCAAAGGGGCGTTCTACATCGAGCCAAAACCGATGGAGCCAACCAAGCACCAGTACGATTTCGATGCCGCTACGGTAATCGGTTTCCTGAATCGCTACGGCTTGCAGGACGATTTTGAACTGAACATTGAAACCAACCATGCTACGTTAGCGAACCACACATTTGCCCACGAATTGCAGGTTGCCGCCGATAACAACATGCTCGGCAGTATCGACGCCAACCGGGGCGATTATCAGAATGGGTGGGATACCGACCAGTTTCCGGTGGATGTATATGAACTAACCGAAGCCATGCTCGTGATTCTGGAAGCGGGTGGACTGAAATCGGGCGGGGTCAATTTCGATGCCAAAACGCGCCGGAACTCCACCGACCTCGACGATATTTTCATTGCCCACATTGGCGGTATGGACACGTTTGCCCGCGCAGCCATTGCAGCCGAAGCCATTCTGGACAAATCGCAGTATAAAAAACTACGCGCCGACCGGTACACCAGCTATAACTCGGGCGACGGTGCACGGTTTGAGAAGGGCGAGCTAACCCTCGAAGATCTGCGCCAGTACGCCATGACCAACGGCGAACCGAAACAACTGAGCGGCAAGCAGGAATTGTACGAAATGATTGTCAATCAGTATATTTAATTTTATGGAACGCAGATTCTTATGATTTCTATGATTTACGCAGATAAAATCATAACTAACCTTAGAAATCATAATAATCTGCGTTCCATCCTTTTTATGAAAGCTCTCTTCTTTATTCTTATCTGCCTCCCGGCTTTCGCGCAAACCAGCACGGACGAAGCCGCCATTAAAACCACCATCAAACTGATGTTCGACGGAATGCGGAAGGGCGATTCGACGCAGATAAAAAATACGTTTGCGCCCGGTGCTACGTTGCAAACGATTGCGAAGAATAAGGAAGGAGATGTTTCGGTGCGCACCGATGACATCGGTAAGTTTGCCGCATCGGTGGTTAAAGCCCCGACCTTCGCGCTTGATGAACGACTATCGGGCATCGACGTGAGAATTGATGCTGAACTAGCTACGGCCTGGACACCCTATGTTTTTTATTATCAGGAGAAGAAAAGCCACTGCGGTGTCAACGCGTTCACGCTCGTGAAGGTAAGCGGCAACTGGAAAATCCAGAACATTATCGATACGCGCCGGAAAGACAACTGCCCGGACTTACCGAAGCCATGACGGTAGTCGGTTTATAGTTTACCCTCCCCACTTCGGCGGTCGCTTCTCCAGAAAAGCAGCCATGCCCTCCCTCGCATCGGGGGTTTGCTGGAGTTGCTGAAATTGTTCGTACAAAAAAGCCTGTTGCTGTTCTGGTGACAGGCTTTTCAGTTGCTGACGCGCCCGCAATCCATACTGCATAGCGGTGGGCGAAAACTGCTTCAGTTCGTCCGTGAGGTGTGTAACGGCATCGTCCAATTCCGTTGCAGGCACAACAGTGGTCACCAAATTAATAGTCTGGGCATCCGTTGCGGTGAGGGTTCGGGCGCGAAGGCACAGATCGAGAGCCGTGCGGGCGGGCATGATGTCGAGCAGAACAGCTAAGACCTGAAATGGAAACAGACCGCGTTTTACCTCCGGCAAACTGAACGTGGCCGATGCTGCCGCCACGACGTACGTGCTGCCACCAACCAGCAAGAATCCACCCGCATAGACCGGCCCCTGCACCTGCGCCACGCATGGTTTGTGCAGTCCCGCCATCAACTCGCCCAGCCGCACCGGCTCCAATGATTCAGGGACCGTCGGCTTTTCAGTATCGCCCACCGATAAACTTTTCAGATCCATTCCGGCGCAGAACGTATCGCCCGAAGCCGCCAGCACAACTACCCAAACATCGGCTGCATAATGCCCATAAGCCAGTGCAAAAGCCAATTCGGCCAGCATCGGCGGATGGAGCGCGTTCTTTTTTTCGGGGCGGTTCAGGGTTATCGTCAGCACATGGTCATTGAGCGACGTAAGCAGGAAACGGAAGCCCTCAATAGGTAAATTGGCGGCTTGTTCGGCGGTGTAAAGCATGGAGGAAAGATACAGAAATACCGTTTACGAAATGTTTGGAGTTAGGTATATGGGTAGTTGTTGATTTGGAGTTAGGTGAATAAATCCGGACTGTATTCGCCCTCAGCTATGAAAACGCTTCTCCATCTTCTCCTGGCGCTGTTGAGCATTCAGATAGTAACGGCCACGCACTTAAAGGGCGGATTTATTCAGGCCAAAGCCGTTTCGGGTTCATCCCTAACCTACGAAGTGACGTTAACCCTTTATCTGGACGAAATCCGGGGCAGTGCAGCGGCTGATCAGGCAGATTCGTATACAATCTGTTTTGGCGATGGTACAAGTGCAACGGCATACCGTACGAGTCGGCTGTTAATAGCAGATAAAAGTATGAGTATCAACAATTACCGCATCGTTCATACCTATACCGGACCCGGAACGTACACCCTCACCAGTTCGATAGCAAACCGAACAACGGTTCAGAATATCACCAATGCCGACGGCTTGTTGTTTACCCTTAGCACGACATTTTCAACTAATACAACGGGGTTAAACCAAACACCAACGCCCGGTTTTCCGCCAACAGGTTTTAATGCCAGCGTTAACCTACGGACACTGCTATTACTAAAAGCCGTTGATAGTGAAGGAGATAGCTTAGTATATAGTTTGGCAAAGCCGCTCACCAGCAATAGCATTGAATCATGCAGTCGTCAGGTCGTTTCGTCGTATCAGTTTCCAAACGACCTGACCCGACAGGGCACGTTCAAACTCGGTAACCGCAACGGCGATCTGGTTTGGGACGCCCCTACTCAATCGGGCTACTACAGCATTGCTATCAACATCAGCGAATATCGGAACGGCCTGCTCATTAGCCAGACGACGCAGGAAATTGTGCTGGTTGTGAGCGACTTACCCGGCACGCCCGGACCCATTCCGCCCTACGAACCCGCTATTGAAGGGTCGGCTATCGTGACCGGAATAACTTCCTATCCCGACTCAGATGTTGTCCTTTCCGTTTTTCCAGGCCCGGTCGATGACCGCTTGCAGGTCGTTATTCAAAGCAGTAATCCCGTTACGGCAACGGTCATTTTAACTGATCTGAATGGGCGTAAACTGCATGAATTGGCGTTCAGCAAAGCCGCCCGACAGCATGAGCAACTCATCAGCATGGACAGCCTGACGCCGGGCATTTATCTGCTTCGGGCCGATATTCGGGGTATCTCGCTGGTGCGAAAGATTGTGAAACGCTGAGGATTTGCGCTTGTGGGGCCGAACAGATGTCATCTTTACATTTCGATGACCCCAAAAAGATGACATCTGTTCGGCCCCACAGACTCAAAACCACCCGTCACAGCAACTGTTTCCAGGTGCCTTTCACCCAGTTGTATTTGAGCGTGCTGGGCAGTGCCCGCCAGAAGTATTTGCTTACTTCAACGGCAAATGAGGGTTGCATGTAGCAGTTGATTGCGCAGCCTTCGCAGGCGGGTAAACGCCCTTCGAGTGCGACTAATTTCTGTACCTCGTCGGAGTGGTAAAGGTCATACAGATTGTCGTTGATGGCATAATCTTTCAGGCCCAGATGGTAGCAGGGCAGCACTAATTTGTTTTCGGGGGAGATAACGATGGTCGTGCTTGCCGCCCGGCAAATGGGGTCTTCGATGTGGTTCCCGCCGTCGCGCCGAAGCTGAATAAATGCATCGTTGAGATAGACATTTTTCTGCTTTCCCCACCACGACATTTGCCGCAGTGCGTCATCGGAAAGGCGGTCGCCGGTATGGACTGTGTTGTATTCAAATACCGGATTCAAAATCAGCACAAGGTCGTTCGGCAGGCAAATTTCTTCGTGCATCTGCCTGATTTGATGAACATTGTGTTCAAAAACCGTAAACAAGATATCGGGTCGTTCGCCCAGCCTTCGGGCAATGGCAATGGATTCCATCACCTTGTCGAAACACTTAACGCCCCGCGATTTATCGTGCTCGTCGGCCACCGGCGAATCGAGTGAGAAGTGGAGCATATCGACCAGTCCCCGCAACCGTTCGGCCTGTTTGGGGTAGAGCAGGGCGTTGGTTGTAACGGTCGTGATAAGGCCAAGTTGTTTGGCTTCCTGTAGTAGTTCGGGCAGTTGGCGATGCAGCAGCGGTTCGCCCCCGGTAAAATCGACAACGCGAACGCCTAATTTTTTGAGGTCGCGCAGGTTGGCTCGGGCGTTTTCGAGGGTTATGTATGGAGAAGGCCGCTCCCAGATGTCGCAAAAACCACAACTCGCATTGCAGCGATAGGTGAGGTAGTAGTTGCAAAGAACCGGATGGGAGACAAGGCGCATTACAACAACATCTTGAACAAACTCACCACTTTATCTTTCAGATCTTTCCGGTCGACGATGAAATCGAGGAAGCCGTGATCGAGCACAAATTCGGCACTCTGGAAACCTTTGGGTAAGTCTTTGCCGATGGTTTCGCGGATAACGCGCGGCCCCGCAAACCCAATCAGGGCTTCGGGTTCGGCAATATTAAAATCGCCGAGCATGGCATAGGACGCCGTAACACCGCCCGTTGTCGGGTCCGTCAAAAGCGACACGTAAGGAAGTTTGACTTTGTCTAAGAGAGCAAGTTTGGCTGAGGTTTTCGCCATTTGCATCAGCGAGAAACCGGCTTCCATCATCCGCGCCCCCCCCGACCGGGAAATCATCATAAAGGGCGTCCGGTTGGCGATAGCATAGTCGATGGCACGGGCTATTTTTTCGCCCACAACGGACCCCATCGACCCACCAATGAAGTTAAAGTCCATTACGGCTAACGTTACGGTCAGGCCATTCATAGGGCCATGCGCTGTCCGAACGGCATCTTTCAAACCCGTCTTGTCGATGGTTGCTTTAACCCGAGCGGGATAAGGCTTTGTGTCAACAAATTTCAGCGGATCCGCCGACACCATATTGGCATCGAGTTCAACAAACTCGCCCTCATCAAATAATAAGGAGAAATAGGCTTCTGAGCCAATTTTTTCGTGGTAATTGCAATGAACGCAGGTATAGGCATTAAGTTTATGCTCCCGCGTGTTCATTACTTTTTTGCAATTCGGGCACTGGTACCACAACCCATCGGGAGCCTCCCGTTTCATTTCGGTTGGGGTCTGAATACCCTTATCTTTTCGGACGAACCAGGACATCTTCAGTAAGTAATTATCAGGAAAGAAGCCACGAAGGTACGAAGAAATGCAGGATCAATTATCACATCGGTGCACTCACGGGCAGCCCATTCGTGAGTCATGAGGAAGTAGTGCTGTTGCTTTCTAAAAAACCAGACAGTCAGTTTAGGGCTGACCCGGTTTTTTTATGATTCAGAAAGTTGTTGATTTGCGCTCATGAAACAAGTATTAACTTTTCTTCTTTTGAGTCTTACCGTCTCTGCCTTCGGTCAGGCATCGGTGGGCTATTATCCATTCAGTGCGAACAATTTCATTACCGTGAGCACCAACGCCGACAAACCGTTCTGGCTCGATGCCCGTGTGCAAACCAACACGGTTTTTGGCTCGCTGAGTACCACCATCTGCCCTATGATTAATGTGGCTCGCAAAGCACAGGTAAATTACTATACCGGGCTGGGCATTCGTTTCAACGCGCTGAACGGCATCGACAATCGCGATATTCTGGAAGGGTATTCGCTGCACATCGGCGTTCGGATAAAGCCGCTGCTTATGATACCGAACCTGCGCGTGGCCTTCGAGATTGCGCCTTACTCCCGCAAGGATTTCAAAACGGGCAACCTGCAATCGTCGCTGGGGCTTGTATATCAGTTTAGTAAAAAACAGTGAGGCCGTAAAATTAGTGGAGTAGGTGGAGTGAGTAGTCAAATCGATTTACTCACTCCACCTACTCCACTAATTCACTCACTACACCATTCTCTATTTCTCATTATACGACATGGCACCGTGTTCGAGTTTGTCGGCCCGGTCGAAAAGTTTCAGTGCTTTCTGATACGTATCGTCGGTTTGGCCAATGACCCTGAAGAATTCGTTATTCTGACCGGATTTGTTGTTTTTCTGATAGAGTGACCGAGCCACTAATGCCTTAATCTGGTTGCGGATGTAGTTTTTCGAGCGGGCATATTCCTTCTCGTTAAACTTAATGCCCTCATCCGATGCGTTTTTCACTAAGCGATTCAACTGTTCGTCGCTTAGTGTAACTGTCCGGTCGAACTCATCGAAGGACATTTTCTCCAGCTTTTTCCGGTTATCATTCCCGTATTCCATGGCAAATTCGCGGATGATATTTTTGCCGTACAGTTTTATCAGATACGGCGTCTGCCAGGTCGAATCGCGCGGAATGAAGTAATCGGGCGTGATGCCGCCACCACCATAAACAACCCGTCCCCCGTCGGTTCTAAACTTCAGCTTTGGGTCATTTTTAATGGAATCAGCAATGTAGTATTCGCCCCGTTTCGAGCGTTGCTCAAGGTCTTTTTCGTAGTCGCCTTCCTGCCCGTGTATATAAGGCTTCTGAATGCTCCGACCGCTGGGCGTATAATACCGCGAGATGGTCAGCCGTAATTCAGAGCCGTCAGAAAGCGTTACGGGCATCTGTACCAGCCCTTTACCAAACGACCGTCGACCCGCAATCAGGGCGCGGTCGTGGTCCTGTAAAGCCCCGGCCACAATTTCCGACGCCGATGCGCTGCCTTCGTCAACCAGCACCACAAGCGGTCCTTCTTCAAACTGGCCGGTAAGGCGGGCAAAGGTTTTTCGGTCATAGCGATTGTCTTTCCCGTCGGTATAAACCAGCAGTTTGTTTCCCGAAATGAACTCGTCGGCAATGTTCGTGGCTCGGTCCATGTAACCACCGGGATTATTGCGCAGGTCCATCATCAGTTGGGTCATGCCCTTCGCTTTGAGCGATGCCAGTGCCGTTTTGAACTCGTCGTACGTTGTTTCCGAGAATCGGTTGACTTTGATATAGCCCGTTTTAGCGTCGATCATGTAAGCCGCATCGACAGAATAGGTCGGAATGCGGTCGCGGGTGACGGTGAATTCTTTGGGTTGTTTATCGCCTTTTCGCAGAATGGTCAGCTTCACATCCGTATTCCGCTTTCCCCGAAGTGCCTTAAAAACAGCACTATTTTCGAGCTTAGGCCCGCTCAACGGCTTGTCATCTACCTTAATAATTTTATCCCCGCTCTGAATGCCAACCGCTTCCGACGGACCACCGGCTAAGGGCGTGACGACATAAACGGTGTCTTTATAGATGTTAAACTCCACACCGATGCCATCGAATCCCCCGCCAAGCTGATCCCGGGCCGCAACGGCATCCTGCGGATTGATATAGACCGTATGCGGGTCGAGTTTTTCAAGCATTTTCTCAATTGAATAGTCAACTAACTCGTCGGTATTGACCGTATCGACATAGTTATTTTCGATCAATTGCAAAATCTCCTTGTACTTCATGTAACCACGACCAATAGTATTCAGGCTTTTCGTGCCGCCAAAGAATGTGGCGCCAATGAGCATGCCTCCGGCCAGCGTAATGCCCAGCAACATGGGTAGCCGAACCGTTGCCCTATCGTTCTGTATTTTGTTCTTTGGCACTGCCGGTCCATGACCGGCTGGCTCATTTGCCCCGTTGTTTATCTCCTCCATTCGTCAATTTCTTAGCAGGTATCGTCTCTACTCACATAACGTTTTGAAGGTAGCGAAATGTTTACCGGAAACCGGTTAGTGCTATAAAAAAAACGGCAATAGAGTTGGTGCCTTGCAATTTGCCGGAACAGATGTCATCTTTCTCCTAACTATTTCCGAAAAGATGACATCTGTTCCGGCAAATCTGACTACCATTTCTGTCCATCATCACCGGCGCGTACCAGAAAGTAATGTTACTTTTACGGAGCAGTATTTAAAGCCGCTGCCCGCTACATTCATGTTCGTTCATACCGTTTTTTTCTGGCTTCGGCACCCCGAAAACCAGGACGACCACACGGCCCTTCGTGCTGGTCTTGAGTCGCTCAGGCAGGTTACCGACATATCGGTCGTGTATATCGGTACGCCCGCCGAAACCCGCCGACCCGTCATCGACCATACCTACGATTTTTCGTTAACATTGGTTTTTGCGGATAAAGCCGCGCATGATGTGTACCAGACACACCCGGTGCATCTGGCCTTCGTAGACAAATGCGCCCACCTGTGGGAGCGTGTGCAGATTTATGATGCAGTGAGTTAGTGGTAAGTAATAAGTGGTAAGTGACTGACGCACGAGTATCACATGCGTCAGCCACTTACCACTTATTACTTACTAACTTATCACTCACTCCACTTACCACTATTTTAAATTACCTTTGTCTGAGCGGTTTATTTAAAACGAAGCCGCAATAGACCGGGTTGAGCCGCGTTTTTCGTACGTATGCATCACGACACGCCGACCAACATGACTTCATTATATAGTATACAGCGAAACCGTCGGCTACTCATTGGCACAGTGAGTGGCATAGGATTAGTGTTTTTGCTTGCCTTCACGCCCGCGCTGGCTCAGCGTAAGCGCGAGAAAGTAGAGGCCCCACTGGCAAAACCGGTTTCCGGCTCCACAACGACGGTTCGGATGGAAGCCGAAACGCAGTTTACAGAGGGCATCCGGTATATGATGACGGATGAGCCGGCAAAGGCCATTGCTCAGTTCGCCAAAGTGCTGCAAAAAGACCCCAATAACGCAGCCGCTCAGTATTCGACAGCGAACGCCCTGCTTAAAACCGGTAAAATTGCCGAAGCCATTCCCTATGCATCGAAGGCGTATTCGCTGGAGTCCGACAACAAATTTTATGCCCTGCTGCTGGCCGAATTGTATGTGAAGCAAAAGCGGTATGGCGAAGCAGAAGCCCTGTATGAAGGGTTGCTGAAAAAAGGCCCTGAAAATGCAGAATATGGCGTTGAGTTAGCCGCTATCTATCTGTTCAACGACAAGCCCGACAAAGCCCTCGATACCTACAATAAAGTAGAACGCGAATTAGGGCTGAATGAAGAAATTACCCGCCAGAAACAACGTATCTACCTCAAACAGAACAAGATAGACAAGGCCATTGAAGAAGCCGAAAAATTAGTGGCATCGGAACCGTCGGACCCTGACTACCTGCTGGAAGGAGCCGAACTGCTCATTGCCAACGACCGCACCGATCAGGCCATCGGCTGGATTGACCGGGCACTAAAACTTAGTACGGACCTGCCACAGGCCCACGTTTTGCTGGCCGATATTTACCGCAAAAAAGGTGATATGGCCCGTGTCAGCAAAGAGTTGAATCAGGTACTGGCTAACCCGAACCTCGAAGCGGGTCTGAAAGCCCGTATTCTGTCGAGTTATGTAGGCATGACCGCCGAAAACCCAGCCGGTCGGCAGGATGCCTTGAACATGGCCCAGAATTTAGCTAAAACATCGCCTAACGACCCCAAATCGCAGGTGATGCTGGCTGATTTGCTGATGCAGCAAGGCAAGAAAACGGAAGCCCGCGATGCCTACGCGAAAGCCGCCCGCTTAGATGGTTCGGTTTACGAAGTCTGGGGTGCGCTGCTGCAATTAGACGGCGAGTTGAATCAGGTCGATAGTTTGCTGGCTCATTCGGAAAAAGCACTGGAAGTATTCCCCACGCAGGGCCTGTTCTGGTACTCCAACGGGTCGGCTAATCTGTACAAACGAAAATATCAGCAGGCAGTCGACGCGCTGGAAGAGAGCCAGAAACTGCTGGCTGGCGGTTCAAATAATGAGTTAAAGAAAGGAATTTACGCCCAGTTAGGCGATGCGTATAACGGTTTGGGCGATCACACTAAATCCGATGAGTCGTACGAAGCCGTTCTGAAAGTGGACCCGCTCAACGACCACGTACTCAACAATTACAGTTATTTTCTGTCGTTGCGGAAGGAAAATCTGCCCCGCGCCATACAACTCGCCCAGAAACTCGTTGAACGCAATCCAACCAACGCAACGTATTTAGACACCTATGCCTGGGTGCTGTATGTATCGAAAGATTACGCCAAAGCGCAACAATATTTAGAAAAAGCGTTAGCCGACCCGGCCAACGTGAGCGGTACGATTATCGAACACTATGGCGATGTTCTTTATCAGCTTGGCCAGCACGATAAAGCGATTGAGCAGTGGAAACAGGCGAAAGCCAAAGGCGGAGCCAGCCCCGATATAGACAAAAAAATAGTGTCTGGCAAGTTGTAAAAAGTTTTCAACGCGCGGTTTACCAGTTCCAGCGGTTGCCTGTTATTAGCTCCGTTTGTTCTGACAGCCACACCCGTACGGCGAAGACTGAAATTACCCCAAATGAATAAATCCCTATTCCTTGCCCTCCTGGTGGGCGTTCTAATCAGTTCAGCAAGTTGTCGGCGGCCTCACATGTCGCATAGCACCAGACCGGCTCCAGTTTCGCCTGCTGCCACTTCGCCCGACTCGTCCATTGCTGACCGGCCTGTTCCTAAATCACCCACCGATTCGATTACGGCTCCGCGTACGCCCATCCGGCCAGGTATTGAAGAAGCCCGCGCCAACGTAGCTGAAATTGATTTTCGTTACCTTACCGCCAAGTCGAAAATATCATTTAAAAGCCATTTGCAGGATATTGACAATGCCAGCGTTAGCATCCGGGTTCGGAAAGATAGTTTAATCTGGCTGTCGGTTTCCAAAATAGGCATTGAGGCTGTTCGGGGATTGATTACCCGCGATTCGATTACCATTATTGACAAAATACACCGGGAGTATTCCGTCTACGATTTCCCGACACTCAGCAAACAGTTCAATTTTGAGATGAACTTTGCGCTCCTTCAGGCCCTGATCGTTGGCAACCTGCCCCTGCCTAAACGCCCGGCGCAAAAAATCAAGAACGAGCGCGATTACCTTCTCCTGCGCCAGAGCGAAGGCAAAGTAATGGTCGAAAATTACATTGGCGAGCAGGACCGTAAACTGAAAAAACTGATGCTTACCGAACAGCCAACCAAAAACACCTTACGGCTGGACTATGAGGATTTTACCTCGCTCAATAACTTCCTGTTTCCTTACACCAGTTTAGTCACGGTCGATTATAAGTCGCAGACGGATGGGCAGTTTTACCAGACTTTACTGCGTATAAAACATAATAAAGTTGAACTGGTCGAGAAAAACCCAGGATTTCCATTTACCATTCCGGCTAATTACACCCGCAGGCCGTAAGTTTATTCGTTGGTTTACCCGCTTATGTACGCTAAATTCCTTCATTCTTTCTGCACTGCTCACTGGTCGGTTATATGCCTGATTCTGCTTGGTTTACTATGGCCTGTACTCTCTACTCAGGCTCAGCAAACCGCGCGCAACCGGCAGGTTCTGGAGAGGGAAAAGAAGCAGAATCTGGAGAAGATGAACCAGATTCGGACGATTTTGAAACAAACAGCATCGGAAAAGCAAGCCGGACTTGGCCAGTTGAAAGCCCTTGACCAGCAGATTCAGACCCAGTCGAAACAGATTGGATTGCTGAATAAAGACCTGAAATTGACCGAGGCCGAAATTGGCGAACTTCGAAAGGCCAGCACCACCCTCACCAAAGACCTCAATAAACTCCGGGCCGAATATGGCTCCATGATTTACGCAGCCGACAAACGACGGCAGCAGGTGAATCCGCTGGGCTTTTTGTTCGCAGCCGATAATTTCAACCAACTCGTTGCCCGCTACAAATACCTGCGCCAGTATTCCGATGCCCGCCAAAGCCAGGTGCGGCAAATGACCAACGTAAAAACAATGATTCAGGGCAAGCAGGTGGCTACCCAGCGCAAACGGCAGGAGCAGAAGAGTACCATTGGCGCAAAAGTAAACGAGACCAAAAGCCTCGAAACGCTTAAAGTTGTGAAGAATCAGGTCGTGAAAGAACTGAGCCAAAAAGAAACCGAACTCCGAACTGAACTGGCCGAGAGCCGCCGGTCCGTTGCGCAGCTTGAAGCCTTAATCCGGCGGCTGGTCCTGCGCGAAGCCAAAGAACGGGCCGACCGCGAAGTCCGCGAACGCGCCGAACGGGAACGCCTTGCCCGACTGGAAACCGCCCGCAAAGCCGCCGAACGCAAACGGGCCGAAGATGCCATTGCGGCCGCCGAGAAAGCCGGTGAAAAACCCGCCCCCGCCGACGTGGCCCGTGTAGAACGCGCTGCCGAACCGGAACCCGCGCCCAAAAAGGCCGATGAACGGCGCAACAATAACCTCAATGACGAAGAAACCGCCCTGGCCTCGTCATTTACGGCCTCGCGGGCGCGGCTTCCCTGGCCGGTCACAAAGGGGTTTATATCAGACCATTTTGGCCGCAAAGCACACCCGGTTCTGAAAGGCATCTTCGTTGAAAATCAGGGCGTTGATATTCAAACCAATGCGGGTGAAGGTGTTCGATCTGTATACGATGGCATTGTGCAGGACGTTGCCAACATGCCCGGCATGAACAATGTCGTAGCCATTCAGCACGGCGATTACTTCACGGTGTATGCCAAACTCAGAAGCGTATCGGTGCGGGTCGGGCAACGGGTAAAAGCACGCGAATCCATCGGCACAGTGGCAACCGACAAAAGCGGTGTCTCCGAAATACAGTTTCAAATCTGGAAGGAGTTCACTAAACTCAACCCCGAATCGTGGTTAGCACCCCGATAGATGTGCGTTAAATAGTTGTACGGTTGTAAAGTTGTAAAGTTGCTTTACCCCGGCCTTAACTTTATAACTTTACAACCGTACAACTATTTACCTGCAAAAATGTCTGTTCATAATCCCGATATTAAGCGAGTTACGACGCATACCATTCAGGAACTCAAAAACAAAGGCGAGAAAATTTCGGCCCTGACCGCCTACGATTACTCGATGGCGCAGGTAGTCGATGCCGCCGGTGTCGAAGTAATCTTAGTGGGTGACTCAGCCTCAAACGTGATGGCGGGTCACCAGACGACGCTGCCTATAACGCTCGATCAGATGATTTATCACGCCTGTTCGGTGGTGAGGGGCGTTAAGCGGGCCTTAGTTGTGGTCGATTTGCCGTTCGGTTCGTATCAGGGCAATTCAACGGAAGCCCTGCGGTCGGCCATTCGGATTATGAAAGAGTCAGGTGCTCATGCCGTAAAAATGGAGGGCGGCCTTGAAATCAAAGACTCTATCGTGCGTATTCTGAGCGCGGGCGTGCCGGTCATGGGCCATCTTGGTTTGACGCCCCAGTCTATTTATAAGTTTGGCACCTACGCCGTGCGGGCGAAAGAAGAAGCCGAAGCGCAAAAGTTAATCGACGATGCGCACATGCTTCAGGATATTGGCTGTTTCGGTCTGGTACTCGAAAAAATTCCGGCTGCGCTGACTAAAACCGTTTCCACAAGCCTCACCATTCCGACTATTGGCATTGGGGCCGGGCCGGACGCCGACGGGCAGATTCTGGTTATTCATGACCTGCTGGGCATTACAAACGAGTTCAAACCGCGTTTCCTGCGCCGGTACGCCGACCTGCACAAAATCATGCTGGAAGCCATTGCCCATTATGTGGACGATGTGAAAACCAACGACTTCCCGAACGAGAAAGAAGCGTATTGAGTTATATAAAGCCCTCTAACCCAAAAGGGGGCACTGCTGCCGTATTCTTGCTTTCACGTCAGCAAAATCCCCGTTGGGGTTTGGGAACATGTATGAAAAAGAAACCATTTCAGGTAGTTTACGAAGATAACCACCTGCTCATTGTCAATAAAGATCCGGGCATTCTGGTTCAGGGCGACCGTACCGGCGATACGACCCTGCTGGATGTACTGAAGGACTACGTTAAGGAAAAGTACGATAAGCCCGGCGAGGTATTTTTGGGGTTAGTTCACCGGCTCGACCGGCCCGTGAGTGGGTTAGTCGTGTTTGCCCGAACCTCGAAAGCACTGGAGCGCATGAACGAAATTTTCAGGAAACGGCAGGTTCAGAAAACATACTGGGCCGTTGTTCGGCAGAAGCCGCCAAAGGATACCGACAAACTTGTCAACTGGCTCATCAAAGATGAACAGAAAAATCAGGTAACGGTCTACGATTACGACGCGCCCGGTTCGCAGAAAGCTGAACTTTCCTATCGGGTGCTGGGCCGGATTAACGAGCATTATCTGCTGGAAGTGAACCCAATAACGGGGCGACCTCATCAAATTCGGGCGCAGTTATCGCACATGGGTTCTCCCATTCGGGGCGATATCAAATATGGGTATGACCGGGCGGTATCCGATAAAAAAATCTACTTACATGCCCGCCGACTCTATTTTATTCATCCTGTAAAGCAGGTTGGCGCACCGGATAAGCCGATCATCTGCAAGGCTGGATTGCCCAATGATCCATTCTGGGAAGAATTTCTGAGCTTAGACGATGAGAATTATAAAGACAAGAATATGGATTTCATCTTTGAATAGTCTCTGTAGGATAAGAAAATGCCCGTCATTAGAGATGACATCTTTCCTATAATTGGTTATGTAAAAGATGTCATCTCTATGGCTGGGCATTTCTGCTAAAAACGTAAAGAGCCGCGCTATCTGTTCCCCAGAGAATGCGGCTCTAAATCGTTTCAACAAAAAACAGCGTATATATCAACGCTCCGTCAACGACGTTGACGAGGTCTGTTCTGAAGGGGCTACATCAGCAATAATTTGATCCATCACCCGCTCAAGCATCTGTACAATCCCGCGCAGGGCACCGAAAATTATGCAGAGTGGCAGGATGATAGGCAAAAAGAAAACCCACTGGAAGATCATGTACACGCGAAAATTTCTCATCGGTTTCAGGGGAACATTTTAAAGTTAAGTATACGGCAAATTAACGGATGAAGCAAATTAGAAACAGGCGGGTCAGATCTTTCTGTTGATATTCAAAGTTAACCTTGACTTAATACAAAAACAAGGGTACTTTAAAAAAAGTTTGACAGTTTCCGTTCTACTAACTACCCTATAACTGGTAATTTATTGTCACTTCGTCTGCCCTGATTAACTGTTATCAATTAGCGTGCCAAGAATTAACTGCATTAAATCAAGATCCTGGCGAATAAAATCAGGTTTTAGTTTCTATTTGGTACTTTTACAAACTATCAATTAATTACTGATAATCAAAGTGTTTCGCGAAGAGCGTTGCCGGTTTGGGATAGCCCGTTTCTTACTTGGTCTGTACATCGCTGTACTGATCAACGGAGTCGTGTTTCGCCATGCCCACCGCTTAGCCGATGGAACCATCATCTGCCACGCACACCCATACAGTGGATCGCCGGGTACGCAGTTCCCTACGCACGCCCACAGCCGCGATGAACTCATCTGGCTCGATACTTTCGCCAATGCGCTCTATGCAAACCCCGATGCAGTCATTTGGGTAGCTATTCTGGCCATTTGTTTAGCTGTTGCTGTTGGCCCCGTAGCGTCAGTACGCTCGTTTTTTACCGCTTCACACGTTGCGTTCAGGCATCGAGGCCCGCCCGTGTTTTTGGCATAATCCCTGTTTTCGTATCGAACGACCCACCGGCTGGCTCTGTCAGGAGTTTGCTGTCTGGGATGATCGTGAACGTATACGACTGGTTTATTTTCCAAAAACACGATCCTCTGTTCCATGATTCGACTACTCCTTATTTTTCTGTTGCTGCCAAATCTGGCATCTGCACAGTCCATTATTACCGGTACAGTTAGTGATAAAACGACCCGTGAGCCACTCATTGGAGTGACTATCTACTTCCCTGGTCTACAAAAAGGCGGCCTCACAGACACGCTCGGCCGCTATCGAATCGCGGATCTTCCGGCGGGTACGCATAAGCTTGAAGGACGCCTGCTAAGCTACAAAACCCAGACCCGAACGGTGCGCCTGCTGACCGCAGAAACGACCGTTAATTTCATGCTCGACCCTGAAGCTGCTCAGCTTCAGGAAGTTGTGGTGACAGGCCTGACTACTGGCTCGACGGTAAAAGACAGCCCCGTGCCCATTATGACCTATAACAAAATCCAATGGCTGCAAACCAGTTCAACCAATCTGGTCGATGCCGTTGGCAAACTACCCGGTATGTCGCAGATTACCACCGGCGTAGGACTGTCGAAACCGGTCATTCGGGGGTTGGGGTTTAACCGGGTTATTACGGTTCACGACGGCGTTCGGCAGGAGGATAACCAGTGGGGCGAAGAACATGCTTTACAGGTCGATGAATACAGCATTGAGCGGTACGAAATCATCAAAGGGTCGGGCAGTTTGCTCTATGGTTCGGATGGACTGGGGGGCGTAATGAGCCTGATTTCGGCCCGCCCGCCCGAAGCGGGCGTGTTGAAAGGCCAAATTCTGACGAACTACCAGAGCAATAATGGTATGATTGGCCTATCGGGCGTATTGGAAGGGACAACCCAAAAAGGGTTGTTTGGCCGGATACGGATGAGTACCAAAAGCGCGGGGAATTACCGGAACCAATACGACGGACGGGTTTATGGTTCGGCTTATCGTGAGTTCGATATAAACGGAACCTTGGGTATCAATCGCAAATGGGGTTACTCGCAACTTTATTTCTCCAATTGGCACGAGGACATTAACATTGTAACAGGCGAACGCGACCGCAGCGGCCGTTTCCTGGAATTGGTTCGGCTATCGAGCAACACCGAAGCGTTACGACCCGTTTCGGACGAAACCCTGCACGGGCGGGCTATTGAGCCAGCGAACTATCAGAATCTTAACAATTTAAAGACTTCCTGGAACACCTTTGCGAAGGTAGGCAGCGGCAATATTTCGGCCATCGTCAGCTACAGTCAGAACCGTCGGCAGGAGTTTGCGAGTACGCTCACACCCGGCCAGCCTGCGCTGTACTTCTACCTGCAAAACGTTTTCTACGACCTTAAATACTATTTTGGCGGGCGTAACGGCTGGGACTTCACCATAGGCGGAAATGGTCTGTGGCAATACAACCAAAACAAAGGGTTGCAGGTACTTTACCCCGGCTACCGGTCGTGGGATAACGGACTTTTTCTGTTTGCCCAAAAGAAAACCGACCGCCTGACGATCAATGGCGGCTTGCGGATGGATGTTCGGCACATGCGCATCAACCGGCTCTACGCCGATACAAAGGGAACGTTCAGCGAAAAACCAATTGATGGTGGGCAGGTGCGCTTCGATGGGTTAGACAAGAACTACGCCAACCCAACAGCCAGTTTTGGTGCAACCTATTCGCTGTCAAATCGCTGGACAGTAAAAGTGAACATTGGCCGGGGTTTCCGCGCACCCTCAACGCCCGAGCTATCAGCCAACGGCGAACACGCGGGCACGTTCCGATACGAAATCGGAAGTCCGAATCTGCTCTCCGAAACGTCATGGCAGAGCGATTTGGGCATTAATTATGACTCGCCCGACGTGTCGGTTACGGCCAGTCTGTTTCAGAACCGGATCAACAATTACACGTATTCGGAAAAGGTTTTCGACCGCTTCGGACGGGATTCCATCGTTGACCCAACCCGGCCCATTCTGACGTATCGCTACAGGCAGGGGAACGCTGTTCTGTTCGGTGGTGAGGCTCAGGTAAGTTTCAATCCGCGTTCGGCGCGATGGTTTCACCTGACAACATCTTACTCACTTGTGCGCTCCCGCAATCTTTCGGCCACGTCCGATTCGGCGCGTTATCTGCCGTTTTTACCCCCACCCCGCGTAATTGGGCAGGTAAAATTTACAAAAGCCGAAGCCGGAAACCACTGGCGGAATCTGTATGCACTGCTGGAAGTTGAACACAATTCGCAACAAAACGAAGCCCTATTGGCCTACGGAACGGAAACGATTACACCCGGCTATACGCTAATCAACCTCGGTGCCGGTACGGACGTAGCCCGTGGGAACGCAAAGGACGGAGCGGGTCGAACGCTTTTTTCGCTCTATCTGACGGTGCAAAACCTGTTTGATGTTGCGTATCAGAGCCACCAGAACCGACTCAAGTATTTCGGCGTCAACGAATCAACAGGTCGGGCCGGGGTATTTAATATGGGCCGGAATGTGAGCGTAAAAGTGGTGGTGCCGTTTGGAGGGAAGTAGCCTGGACGTCCACGTCCGGGTAGCTGAAGGCTAATTATGTTACGTATTTTGCTTACAACTTAGCCTTCAGCTACCCGGACGTGGACGTCCAGGCTACTTGAACTATTTCAACGTTGCCACCGCGTCCTTAATCCGTTGTATGGCTTCGACAAGGGATTCGTCGGATGCGGCTGTTGAGATACGCAGGCAATCGGGCGCACCGAAGCCTGAACCGGCAACCGTTGCCACATAAGCCGTATTGAGTAACCACCCGGCGAAATCATCGGAATTTTCGATACGCGTCGTACCGTCCGATTTGCCGTAATAATAGCTGATGTCGGGAAAGGCGTAAAAAGCACCTTCGGGCACATTGGTGCGAAAGTGCGGTACGTCTTTCAGCAATTTTACTACCAAATCGCGCCGACGGTGATAGGCTTTCGCCATCTCCAGCGACGGCTCCATTGGGCCGTTCAGGGCGGCAACGGTTGCTTTCTGCGCAATGGAGTTTGTTCCTGAGGTAACCTGTCCCTGTAATTTCTCAACGCCCTCGGCAATCCATTTGGCGGCACCGATGTAGCCAACCCGCCAGCCGGTCATGGCATAGCCTTTTGCTACGCCATTTACGGTAATGACGCGCTCGGCAATTTCGGGGATCGACCCGATGCTGAAGTGTCCTTCGGGTGTGAAGTTGATGTATTCGTAGATTTCATCGGCCAGCACATAAATATTTTCATGCCGGGCCACTACGTCGGCAATGGCGCGGAGTTCAGCTTCTGAATAGATCGAACCGGTCGGGTTGTTCGGCGACGCGTACATCACAATTTTGGTCCGGTCCGTAATGGCGGCTTCAAATTGCTCCGGCGTCACTTTAAAATTATTCTCGAATGAGCCATCAACCACAACCGCTTTTCCTTCGGCAAGCTTCACCATTTCGGAGTAACTAACCCAGTAGGGCGAGAAGATAAGTACCTCATCGCCAGGGTTTATCAGCACCTGAATGACGTTGGCAAGCGAATGTTTGGCACCTGTCGAGACAACGATGTTTTCGGGCTTCCAGTCGATGTTATTATCACGCTTGAATTTATCGGCAATGGCTTTGCGGAGATCGGGATACCCGGCAACGGGCGAATAGCCATGAAAACCATCGTCGATGGCTTTTTTGGCGGCTTCGCAGATGTGGGCGGGGGTTTTAAAATCCGGCTCCCCAACGCTCAGGCTAATCACTTTGTGGCCCAGAGCGGCCAATTCGCGGGCTTTTTTGGTCATCGCCAGCGTGGACGATTCCTCCAGCGCGTTGATGCGGTCGGCTAACAAACTTACGGTGTCAAGCGTGGCAGACATAACGGTCATGTTTTTATGAAAATGACAACAAACTGAGGGCAAAGGTACTACGTTTTCAGCGGAGGGGCGATATTGATTAGGAATTAAAAATGAGGGTTGTGACACAGAGATGCACAGAGTCAAAAGAGATTCACAGAGATTTTTATATTTTGTAGTCTCTTTACTACTGTAAATAATTTCTGTTAGAACGTCTTATCAAACGGGACTGGAATTACGTCTCCTTCATCCTCGCACTCTGCCAGCAACTCTATTGTCGTTTTCTGCAAAACGGGATGCACAAAATCCGGGGCTATGTCGGCCAGCGGCACGAGCGTGAACCGTCGCTGGTGCAGATACGGGTGCGGAATGGTGAGCGTTTCGGTTTGGAGAATAAGCTGATCGTAATACAGGATATCAATATCGATTACCCGCGCTCCCCACTTCTCCAACCGAACGCGCCCTAATTCCTGTTCAATTGCCTGCGTTCGAGTAAGCACATCCTCCGGCTTCAACTCTGTATCAACCATCAGCACCTGATTCAGATACGTAGGTTGATCGGCAACGCCCCAGGGCGCGGTTTCATATAAACCTGATGCATTAGTTATTGCACCGACGCGCTCCGCAATCAAATCAACTGCTCTTCGTAGTGTATGAATGCGGTCGCCGAGGTTTGCGCCGAGGAGGAGATACATCATAGCGAAAGAGCGAAAGAGCGAAGATGCTGCCGGATGGCTTTTAGCTCTCTCGCTCTTTCACCATTAATAATCCTTGATCGGTTTGATGTCGTAATACGCTTTGATTTCTTCTTCGCCGGGTGTTTTGGCGGGGCGAACGATGCGGAAACCAACGAATGAAGCCGAGGTTAGCCACCAGTCCGATTTGGGGCTTTGCGGGTCCAGTACTTTCCAGGCTGGAGCCGAAGGCGTTCGGGCGGCAGAGCGCAGCACTTCCGGGCCGTCGTCCCATGAGCCACCCCGAACCGAGTTTGGGTAGAGCGTAGTGGTTGGTGCGTAGGGTTCCTTCGTTTTTCCACCGGCTACCTGCTTATAATAGTCTTCAATATATTGATCCTTAGTCCATTCCATTACGTTGCCGTGCATGTCGTACAGACCAAAAGCGTTTGGCTTTTTTGTGCCAACCTTCTTGTACCCCCCGTCGCTATTGCCCGTGAAAACAGCATATTCACCGAGTTTCTTTACGTCGTTGCCGAATGAATAGGGCGTGACGGTATTGGCGCGGCAGGCATATTCCCATTCGGCTTCGGTGGGCAATCGGTAGAAAACGCCCGTTTTGGCATACAGCCATGCGCAGAATTTAATGGCCGCATATTGAGTCATGTTAATGGCTGGATGCCCTTCCCGGCCCATCCCGAACGACATATCCACATAAGGCGGACTGGGGCGCGTGGTCGCGTCGGTTTTGGTCAGATTAGCATCTTTTTCGGTGTATTTAGCGGCCATTTCCTTCTCCATATTCGTGAAGGCAAACAGGTCGTACAAATCCCACGTCACCTCGTATTTACCCATGTAAAACGGCTCGATCTGCACCTTATGCTGCGGCCCTTCGTCGGCGTTACGTCCTTTCTCCGTGGCCGGGCTACCCATCAGATACGTACCGCCCGGAATAGCGACCATCGCGTAGGTTTGGTTGCTTCCCGGAATGGTTTGTGTATACGATGTAAAGCCGGTAGTGGTTTGGGCTGCTGTGCGGATACTTCCTGCCATGAGCAAACCAAGGGCAAATACGTTTATAGTAGCATTCATTCCAATCTGTTCAAACGATTCAATACAATAAGGTGGCATTAGGATTAAACCCTATCCAGATGTTCATCAAGAATTTTTCTAAACTGTAAGAGGTTGACTGCTACGACTCTGGGGGAAAGTCACGCTGTCCAGGATTCTAAAATGACGGTCTTCAGTAACGATATAATCTGCACCACAGGCGATAGCGCAATCAACAAACTTATTGTCATCGAGGTCTGTTACAATCAAATTCCATCTGTAGTAAGGAACAGTCTGAATAGAATTAGGTCGATCATTCAACATGTTAACGACATTTTCACCTATTTCCGGCGTAAAAAAGCTACCAATCAGTTCTTCATACTCCTCTAAGACTTCGGTAGATATACCGATTTGAAATTCAGTGTTCAGAAATGCATCGATCAACCAACGTGCCTCTGCCCGACGAGGTAGCGCAACCAACAGGCAATTAGTATCAATAACAACAATCATCTGTGGTAAGGCGTACGACGGTGCGTCTTAAGGGCTTCGTCTAAATCTTTTTGGGTCATACCACGCTCTTCCCAGATTCGATCAATCTCTTCGTCAACTAAGTGAGCGAAATAATCTGACAGTAACTGTTTAATTTCCGTTTGCTGTTTGGATGTAAGTGGACGATCAAACTGCTTAATCATAAACAGTTGCATGTCATTGAGTTTGGTGCTTTGCGTAGACTCCATAGCGTCTGTCTCTTAATAATCATTCATCAGAAATAGCATTGAGTAGTAAAAGTACGAACGATTTCCTTTGTTGTACCTTTGTAAACTAATTGAACGCAGAAAACGCAGATTGGGCAGATGACCACTGATGTATTCGCGTTAATCCGTCAAATCCGCGTTATCCGCGTGCCATTTTTCAGTAATGAACTATCTATCAGCCGAAAATTTAACTAAATCATACGGCGACCGTACGTTGTTTAAAAACCTGACCTTCGGCATCAACCGGGGCGATAAGGTTGCCATTGTTGGAGCCAATGGCTCCGGCAAAACCACATTGCTGTCCATTCTGGCCGGGGCTATGCCGCCCGATTCGGGGATTGTCAGCCACCGCAAAAACATCAGCATCGGTTACCTCGATCAGCAGCCCGACCTCAACGATGCGCTGACCGTAATGGACGTAGTACTGGCGGGTGAAAGTGCGCAACTCGACGCTGTTCGGGCCTACGAACACGCGCTGGCCCACGAAAATCATGCGGGTCTGGAACAGGCTATGGCGGATATGGAAAAGCTCGAAGCCTGGGATTATGAAGCCCAGATCCGGCAGATTCTGGGCGAGTTGGGTATTCAGGATGTGGAGCAAATGGTCGGGTCGCTGTCGGGTGGGCAGCGCAAACGGGTCGCGCTGGCGCGGGTGCTCATTCAAAGCCCCGATCTGATTATCCTCGATGAGCCGACCAACCACCTCGATCTTGAAGCCATCGAATACCTCGAAAGTTTCCTGAACACCAACAACGGGACGTTGCTGATGGTATCGCACGACCGGTATTTTCTGGATCGGGTCTGCAATCAGATTGCCGAGATGGACAACGGGCAACTGTATACCTACAAAGGCAATTACGCGTATTTTCTGGAGAAAAAAGACGAGCGCGAAACGGCGGCAGCGTCGGAGTTGACCAAAGATCGCAACACGTTCCGGCGCGAACTGGAATGGATGCGTCGGCAACCCAAAGCGCGGGGCACCAAAGCGCAGTATCGGATTGATGCCTACGAAGAACTGAAGGAAAAAACCAGCGGCAAAAAGAGCGATGGCGAACTGGACCTGAACCTCCGCATGGCGCGGTTGGGCAGTAAGATTCTGGAAGTCGAAAACCTGAGCAAACGTTTCGGCGACAAAGTTTTGCTCGATCATTTCAACTATACCTTCAAACGGCCCGACCGCGTGGGGCTAATCGGAAAAAACGGCATGGGCAAGACCACGCTCATGAACATGCTCACCGGGCAGCTTCGCCCCGATTCAGGGAAAATATCGACTGGCGGCACCGTAAAATTTGGCTACTATACCCAAACGGAACTGGATCTGCCCGAAAATCAGCGGGTAATCGACGTGGTTCAGGATGTGGCCGAAGTGATGAAATTAGCCAACGGCGACACTATTACAGCCACGCAATTACTCAGCCGGTTTCTGTTCGACCGCCCCAAGCAATACGACTTTGTGGCAAAGTTGAGCGGGGGCGAAAAACGGCGATTGCAACTGTTGCTGGTGCTCGTGCAAAACCCAAACTTTCTGATCTTAGATGAGCCAACCAACGATTTGGACATCACCACGCTAAACGTTCTGGAGGATTTTCTGCTGAATTTTTCGGGCTGCGTACTGATCGTTACCCACGACCGGTACTTCATGGACCGGCTGGTGGAACACGTTTTTGTGATGGAAGGCGAGGGCAAAGTGCGCGACTTTCCGGGCAACTACACCGACTACCGCGAGTGGCGGGATGCACAGCCAAAGAAAGTGACGTCGCAAAATGGTAAACCCGCGTCCGACGTTCCAAAGAACAAAACACCCGACCCGGACGTTTCTCCCGCGACGGCAAATGGCACGGCGAACGGCACAAAGAAAAAGGCATCATTTAAAGAAATTCGTGAATACGAAACGCTCGAAAAAGAGATTGAGTCGCTGGAACAGCGTAAGGAGGAGGTTGTAAATTTGCTTAATGCGGGTGGGCATCATGAGCAATTGATTGCCTGGGCACGCGAAATCGAGCAGATTGACCAAAACATTGCCGAAAAATCGGATCGCTGGCTTGAGTTGGCGGACTACATTTAAAGAGCGAAAGAGCGAAGGAGTGAAAGAGCGAATTATTAACGCAAGCCTTTTCACTCTTTCACTCTTTCACTCTTTCGCTCTTTAACTATGGACCAGATCGTTGATTTTTTCCAGTACCTGCTTAACTCCGAGGAGATTATCCGAACGGGGGGGCTGGTGCTGATTACGCTGATTGTGTTTGTCGAAAATGGTATTTTCTTTGGCTTTTTCCTGCCGGGCGATTACTTGCTGTTTTTATCGGGCGTTTTTGCCGGTATAAAGCTACTGAACGTGCCGCTGTGGTTGCTGCTGACATGCATTTTCGGGGCTGCCGTGCTGGGTTCGCTAACGGGCTATCTGACCGGCTATTATTTCGGTGGCAAAATTAAAAACCGGCCTGATTCGCTGTTTTTCAAGCAGAAATACATCGACAACACGCGGGAGGCCTTTCTTAAATATGGCAATGGCGCACTGATTATTTCCCGGTTTTTGCCGATTGTCCGCACGTTCGCGCCCTTGCTGGCTGGCCTGATTCACATGCCGTTTCAGTTTTTTATGCTTTACAACGTCATTGGTGGAGCCATTTGGGTACTCACGCTTGTTGGTGGCGGATTTTACTTCGGCGAACGCTTTCCCTGGATTGTTGACTACGTTCAATACATTATTCTCTTCTTCTTAGCCATTACGACCTTCACTGTGGTTAAAGGCTATTTGAACGCCCGAAGAGATAGAAAAGCTGAGAAGATTAGTGAATAACTCAGGTCTTCTCTATCCACACGGTCTTCACGTTGACAAACTCTTTTAGGCCAATTTCCGATAGTTCGCGCCCGAAGCCGGAGGTTTTAATGCCGCCAAACGGCACCCGTGCATCGGAGCGCATCAGCCCGTTTATAAATACGGACCCGGCCTGAATCTGGCGAGCAAGTCGATCCGCTTTGTCTAAATCCTGTGTCCAGATGGCCGAACCAAGCCCAAAATCAGACTGGTTGGCCAACCGAATGGCATCGGCTTCGTTTTTGGCTTCGATAAGAACGGCCAGCGGCCCAAACGTTTCTTCATCAAAAGCAGCCATGCCGGGTTTTACCTTATCCAGCAGCATCGGCTGAATATTACACCCGTTGCGGTTCCGACGCAACGGCGGACCGGCCGAACCGTGACCACCCGTTAATAGTTTGGCTCCTTTTGCCAGCGTATTGTGGCACTGCCGTTCGATAGCATCGGCAAGGTCGAGCCGGGCCATCGGTCCCATTGTGGTCGCCTTGTCGGTTGGGTCGCCCTGTTGAATTTGCCGGATATGATGCATGACCCGCTCTGTGAATTGCTTTTTCACCGATTTCTCGACAATGAATCGCTTGGCTGCAATGCAACTCTGGCCCGCGTTCTGCATTCTGGATTTTACGGCTACTTCGGCGGCTTTATCCAAGTCGGCGTCGGCCAGCACAATGAGTGCGTCGGAGCCGCCCAGTTCAAGTACGGATTTTTTGATTTCGCGACCGGCTATACTGGCTACGGAGGCCCCCGCCCGTCCGCTGCCCGTGAGCGTAACGGCTTTCACACGTTTATCTTTCAGCAAATGTTCAACAACGGGCACATCGACCAGCAACGACTGAAAAACGGCGGGCGGCAGACCCGCTTCCCGAAAGGCTTCTTCAATGGCCAATGCACAGCCAAACACATTGGGCGCGTGTTTAAGCAACCCGACATTACCGGCAATCAGGCCAGGAATGGCAAAACGCATGACCTGCCAGAACGGGAAATTCCAGGGCATAATGGCCAGTACGGGTCCGAACGGCTGGTACGTAACATAGCTCTGGACCGCGTCTGTTTCGATGCGTTGATCGGCCAGAAAAGCCGGCGCATGATCGGCGTAAAAGGTGCAGGTGGTGGCGCATTTCTCCACTTCGGCAACGGCTTCGCGAATGGTTTTGCCCATCTCGGCGGTCATCAATTCGGCGTAGCGTTGTTTATTGGCAATCAGATAGGCCCCAACTTTACGCATGTACTCCGTGCGTTCGGCCAATGACAACCCCGACCAGTCGGCAAAGGCCCGGTCGGCTTGTTTCAGTTTTCGCTCAATGACCGTCGGGCTATCGGCGCGATAGGTGTTTAGTTTATGCTGGTTGTAGGGATTGATGGAGGTGAACATACGGTTTATGGTTTGTGGTATACAGTTTGTAGTCCGTAGTTTACCGACCCGGTGGACAAACAACAAACGGTAAAATCACAAACGACAAACCAACCCTTACTGTTCGTCTTTTTCCAGCGTATTAGCCAGGAGGAACATCGTATCGATTACCTGTTCCATCTGGTCATGACCCACTATACTATCGAATTTATTGCGTACTTCCTGAATTGAATCCCGCAGCGCGACGAAGAGTTCTTTGCCCCGGTCGTTCAGGAAAATGATGCTGGAGCGAGAATCAACCGGGTTTTTCTGCGAATAGATATAGCCTTCGCTTTCGAGCAGACCAACGATCTTGCTCATCATTTGTTTCGTTACGCAGGCCCGTTTCGCCAACTCATTATTTGTTGTCCCGTGCTCACCAATGTTTGCCAGAAACATCAGGTAGCTCATCTTGAAATCCGTATATCCGAGCGCATGCAAACGTGGCTCCATGAAACCATCCATATACCGCTTGAGCCGCCATAATAAACGACCAATCGAACGATCACGAATAAGCTGATATTGGTTAAAATCAAAGGTTTTATTGTCTGTTTCCACCATCATAAAGGAAAAATAACAAATTCTGAACAAAACGCAGAAAAATTGTGTACAAATATAGTCAACCTGCTTGACTTTATAGTCAACTTGGTTTACTTTTGTCAATCAATAGTCAAACCAGTTGACTATAAAATTGGTTCTATACATGAAACGTCAGGACCAGTAAAACTTCACTCAAAAATGGCAACCTTAACAGAAGAAACAACTACCGAAGAAAAAAGCGGAATTAGGGCGTATCTACCCCGCATTATTATTGCCCTTATCGTATTGGTTGGTGGGTACTTTGGTTATCAGGCCTACGTACACAGCCGACAGTACGAAACGACCGACAATGCCCAGATCGAGGGCAATTCGGCCCCGGTACTGGCTCGCGTGGCAGGCTATGTTACATCGGTCAACGTCGATGATTATGCCGTCGTCAAGCGGGGTCAGCCTCTAATTACCATTGATCCCCAAGAGTATGATGTAGCACTCGCACAAGCCGAAGCGGACTATCAGCAAACAGTAGCGGACCTCGCCAACGCCCGCGCCGACCTACAGAACGCTCAGGCCAACGCCCGCAACGTCGTGCAGAATGCCCGTGTAGCCCAGTCAAACGCACAGGTACAAGCAGCCCGTCGGGATAAATCGCGTCAGGATTTACAGCGCGACCAGAATCTGTATAAAGAACAGTCGCTGACGAAAAAGCAACTGGAAGATACGCAGAACAATGTCGAGATTCAGGGTCGTCAGTACGAGGCCAACGTTGAGCAAATCAATCTGGCTAAAACCTCGCAGGGTGTAGCGCAGGCCGGCATTGCGAAAGCTCAGGCGAATATTCAGAAGATTCAGGCCGTTTTGAAAGTAAAGCAGGCCGCTATCGACAACGCCAAACTGCGGGTAGGCTATGCACGTCTTGCTGCGCCAATTGCCGGTAAAATTGGTCGTAAGAACGTGGTCGTTGGTCAGTATGTACAACCCGGCCAGAACCTGTTCACCATCGTTGCCGATTCAACCTTCTGGGTTGTGGCTAACTTCAAAGAAACCCAGTTAGAAAAAATGCAGTTGGGACAACCCGTTGATATTAAGCTGGATGCTTATCCAGACCTTGATATTAAGGGCCGGGTTGCATCGCTGTCGGACGCTACCGGAGCGCGGTTTGCCCTGTTGCCTGCGGATAATGCGTCGGGTAACTTCGTGAAGATCACCCAGCGAGTTCCGGTAAAAATCGAGATTCAGAACCCGGAGAAATACAAGAATCAACTGCGGGCGGGTCTGAGCGTAGATGCCGAAGTACGCGTAGCGAACTAAAAAGTTTACGGTTTACGATTTGTGGTCGGCTGACGCGAAACCAATACTGGTGTGTCAGCCAACCACAAACCGTAAACTGAAAACCGTAAACCTATAAAAATGGCAACTCAAACTTTGGCCCTGCCTGCGCAACCGGCATTACCTACCGGATTTAAACGCTGGATTATTGTCCTGACCGCCATCTCGGCAGCCATCATCGAACTGATCGACATCTCGATTGTGAACGTCGGGCTGACCGACATTGCCGGGAATCTCGGCGTTACCATCGAGGACGTGGCGTGGGTGGTAACGTCCTACGCCATCGCCAACGTGATCGTGATTCCGATGACGGGTTTTTTGCAGGGCTACTTCGGTCGTAAAAACTATTTTATCGTTTCCATTGCCCTGTTCACCCTCGCATCTTACGGTTGCGGTCTGTCCGATAATCTGTGGATGCTGGTGGGATTTCGCTTTTTGCAGGGCATTGGCGGAGGGGCACTGCTGTCGACCTCGCAGGGTCTGATCTACGACGCATTTCCGCCTTCGCAGCGGGCCGTAGCATCGGCACTGTTCGGCGCAGGCATTGTGCTTGGCCCCACGCTTGGCCCTACCCTCGGCGGCTATATTATCGACAATTTCCACTGGAGCTGGATGTTCTATATCAATGTGCCGATTGGAATAGCCGCCATTTTCCTGAGTTCGGCCTTCATTGAAAAAAAACCGGAAGAGTATGACATTGACCGGCGTGCCATCAAGATTGACCAGTTCGGCATTCTGCTGCTGGCGGTGGGCGTTGGTAGCTTACAGTACGTGCTGGAACGGGGCGAGTCCGATGACTGGTTCGACGACTCAGTCATTCGCTGGCTGTCGATTGCAGCGGCCATTTGTCTGCCGCTGTTCGTGTGGTGGGAGTTGCGCGGTACGAAGTCGCCGGTAGTGGATTTGCGGGTATTCAAAAATCGCAACTTAACCATCGGCTCCATTCTGGTTGTTATTGTCGGGTACGGCCTGTTCACGTCCGTACTACTATATCCGTTGTTCGCTCAGCGTATTATCGGGATGACAGCTACGCAGACGGGTAAACTACTGATTCCGGGTGGCTTAATTACCCTGCCGATGTTTGCTCTCACGGGGCGGCTACTGGCCAAAGGTGTTTCGCCCAGACTCATCGTTGTTTTCGGGTATATCGCTTTCGCTACGTTTTGCTTCACCATGTCGACGTTCAATGCCGACGCGTCGAACGGTGACCTTATCGAAGCACTCATCATCCGGGGCATCGGGCTGGCTTTAGTCAACGTGCCCCTCATTAATCAGTCGGTATCAACGCTGGAGTTGCGTCAACTGCCCACTGGCATTGCCATTGTGAATATGATGCGGCAGATTGGCGGAGCCTTTGGCGTGGCCATCACGAACACGTATGTAACGCAGCGCACGGCCGTTCACCGGGGCGATTTGGTATCGAACCTGCAACCGGGCGACATGATTACCACCGAGCGGATAAATACCATTACGCAGGGCCTGATTGCACGGGGCGTCAATTCCTTCGATGCGGTAACGGGAGCTTACAAAAACCTCGATCTGATCGTTTCCCGGCAGGCCCTGATGCTGTCGTATTTAGATACGTTTCGGCTGGCGGGGCTGTTTTTTGTTGTCTCGTTCCCCCTGCTTTTCTTACTTAAACGCAAAAAAGTAGACGCGGCAGCCGCCAAAGCCATAGCCGATGCAGCACACTAATTTGGTTTACGGTTTGTAGTTTTCGGTTAGCTGACGCGAGAAAATAGCGTATCAACGAAACACCACAAACCGTAAACCGGTAAACTTCTCCAAACATGAATTCCAAACTTTTCATACTAATCACCCTGTTCGCTGCTTCGGCAGTTCAGGCGCAAAGTCAACCTGCGCAACTCCCCGACGATTTGCGGGTACTGGTTCAGCAGGCCAACACGAATTTCCCGACGCTGAAACAGCAACAGCAACAAATTCAGGCCAATGCCTTACGGGTCGATATTGCCCGCACGGCCATGAAACCCACTGTCAGTGGCACTGCTTCGTATCAATATGTAACGCCGGTTGCAAAGGCCACGCTGCCCGTCGACGGGGTGAACCGAACGATTCAGTTTCAGCCGAATCATAACGTCAATGCTAATCTGGGCGTTGGACAGACGATTTACGACTGGGGTCGGACCAATGCGGCTGTGCGGCAGGCAACGGATAATGTGCAGGTTCTGCAACGGAGTCTGGAAATTACGCAGCAAACGTTGGCCTATCAGGTGGCCGCAGCCTATTACGGGGTTGGTTTTCTGCAACGGAGTTTATCTGTTCAGGACTCGGTGATCCGAACGGCTGGTGCCAATGTTCGGCTGCTGGCGACACGTCTGCAAAACGGCGATGCGCTGGAGTACGACGTACTGACGCAACAGGTCAGGGTGAAAACGGCTCAGAACCGTAAGATCGAGATTCAGAACCAGTTAGAGCGACAATTAGCCGTGCTGACCTACCTGACTGGCAATCCAAGTCCAGATGTTAGCCGGGCCGTTGAGCAGTTTACACTGGAGGCAATTGGCGGTCGTGCGGTTACGCAACCGTTCGTACTGGCCAACGATGGTCAGGCCGCTTTTACCGGAAATAAAGATGTCCAACTGGCGCAGGATCGCGTTCGTCAGGCCGAAACCGATATTGTAGTGAATGATTTGGGCAATCGGCCAAGCCTTAGTTTTGCCGGTTCGGCAGGGTTTCGGAATGGGTATCTGCCCGAAATCAATACCCCAAAATTCAACGTCGCGGCTGGCGTATCGCTTACCGTTCCTATTTATTCGGGCAAGCGTCATGCCTTGCAGAACCAGGCCGCACAGTTAAATCTGAATGCCAGCCGCTATGGGGTTGAAAATGCCAGTGCGCAGGTTCGGCAAAGTATTGCCCTGCTCAACGCCGACATCCGCAGCAATCAAAGCCGTTTGGCCAACCTCGAAACACAGGTGCTCCAATCGCAGAAAGCCCTTCAGATTGCTAACACCCGGCTCCGCAACGGCGTCATTACGAACGTTGAACTCCAAAGTGCCGAAACAGGCGTTGAAGAAGCTGAATTAGGCCGCCTGAACTTCCAGTACCAGCTAATGCTCAATCAGTTAGAGCTAAAAAGACTACTGGGCGAGACGTTACTCTGACATTAAAGAATGTTAAAAACATCATAACGGACATACTAAATCGCGCTCAAATCAATTCTATAGGTAGAGACTACAGGTTGTAAACTAAAGAGCGCGATATGAAAAAGCAGGTAATTGACATTCTAACCGGATTTGGTGTGCAGGCGTCTGCCATCACTGACCAGACTCATTTCTCGCGCGATTTAGGGCTGGATAGTCTCGATACGGTTGATTTGATTATGCAACTCGAACAGGAATTCGGCATCCGCATTCCCGACGAAGATTACGATAAGCTGACTACCATGCAGGGCGTACTTGATTACCTGCAAGCTGAACAGGCGGTGGCTTAAGTGTATTGAGTACGCACAGCACCCGAATAAAGAATGCTGATTGACCAAACCGTATCAATGGAAACCAGTGAGTATCCATTGATACGGTTTAGTTGTTTATCCGATTCGTATTCCTCTGGTTTACAGTCGTTGTACAAAACAAACATAAATTCCCGCGAGTCATCCCGGTCGAACCTCTGTCCGTGCGAAACCGTTGCTACGGTATGGCTTCTTCTAAAACAGCACTTTACACAGCACTGGCAGCGAATCTCGGCATTGCGGCCACCAAGTTTATCGCATCCGGCATTACGGGCAGTTCCGCGATGCTGTCGGAGGGAATTCACTCGCTGGTCGATACACTGAATGAGTTACTGCTCCTGCTGGGCATCAGTCGGAGTCAACGCCCGCCCGACGCAAAACGGCCTTTTGGCTATGGCCGGGAGCAGTATTTCTGGTCATACGTTGTGGCTCTGCTGATTTTTGCGGTGGGTGGTGGCGTTTCTTTCTACGAAGGAGTGACGCATCTACAGCACCCGGAACCAATTAAAGACCCTTTCTGGAATTATATCGTGCTGGGAATTGCGTTCGTGTTAGACGGCTATTCGCTGATTACGGCCTGGCGGGCTTTCGATGCACAGCGCGGGAAACAGTCCTTCTGGGCGGCTGTAAAAGACAGTAAAGATTCGGCTACATTTACCGTATTGTTTGAAGATGCTTCCGATGTGCTGGGGCTAATTATTGCTTTTTTGGGCGTATTTCTGGGCCATCAGTTAAATAACCCGTATCTCGATGGCCTTGCGTCTATCCTGATTGGCCTGCTGCTGGTGGCGGTGGCGGTGGTGCTGGCCCGCGAGAGCAAGAGCCTGCTCCTGGGCGAGGGCGTCGATGCCGATACGGCACGGCAGTTGGTGGCCCTGACCGAAGCGGACCCGGCTGTTCTGAAGTCGGTTCAGATTGCCACCATTTACTTAGGACCGGAAGAAATTACGCTCGTGCAGGGCGTTGCGTTTCAGGCAGACCTTACAACGGATACCATCAACAAAGCCATCGTACGCATCCACGCGTCTGTTTATCAAGCCTTCCCCGCCGTCAAACACGCGTATATTCAACCCGTAGCGATGACCGAAACCGGCAAAACAACGTAGCGTTACATACTCACCAATGCACTTCCGCGCAACACCGGAATAACGTCGTACAGGTCGTGTTGCAGGCAGTAGGTGATGTCTTTTTGAATGCCTAACCGCTGCAACCGCCGAACGTGCGAAGACGTGGACAGATAGCTCGGCAGGTTATCTTTTCCCTGACAATACAGCCGCCATGCCATCAGCGCACTGTCTTCGGCTATGGCGTAGTTGTCTTTCAACCGCTCGACCAGCGCACCGGCAAAGAGCGTATCTTCCAGATTGGGACGGCCTTTCCAGCCCGCGCAAAGCACCATGACGTCGTATCGCTCGGTTTTGAGGTAGCGCGTAATGGCCTCTAAATTCAGGAACGAACCCACCAGCACTTTCACCGCCGACCGCGACTTGGTGATTGCCAGCGTACCGTTGGTTGTTGTCATACCCACGTCTGCGCCCCGAATCCGCTCATCCATATACGTGAACGGCGAATTATCCAATTCAAACCCATCAACCTTGCGGGCGTTGCGTTCGGCGGCTGCCAGATACCCGCGCTCCTGCAACAATCGGCACTCATCAATGGTGGCAACGGGCGTGATGCTGTTCACGCCATAGGCAAAAGCTGTTACCATGCACGAAGTGGCCCGGAACACATCCGCAACCACGACAATTGTATTTTCAACATCGTGAAGATGCAGTAAATCAGGCGTTAAGCAAACGTCAATTTGTTTCATACTTAGAGATTGGAACGCAGATGACGCAGATTGTTATGATTTAAAAAGATTTTTTTATCTGCCTCAATCATAACAATCTGCGTCATCTGCGTTCCAATTATTGTATCATTTTTTCACGAAAGGGAGTTTTACAACCTGCGCCTTCAGCAGCCGGTCGCGGACCTTAACGAAGATTTCGGAACCCGGCTTGCTGAATGTCGTTTGTACGTAACCCAACCCAACGCCTTTGCCCAGCGTGGGCGATTGGGTGCCGGATGTCACTTCGCCAATCGTGTTGCCGTCGGCATCGGTCAGTTCATAATGGCCGCGCGGAATGCCCCGGTCAACTAATTCAAAACCAACTAATTTGCGCGGGACGCCCTGTGTTTTTTGGACTTTCAAGACATCGGCATCAATGAAATCGTGGGTGAATTTGGTGACCCAGCCCAAGCCCGCTTCAATAGGCGATGTCTCGTCGGTGATGTCGTTGCCGTAGAGGTTGTAGCCCATTTCGAGCCGGAGTGTATCGCGTGCACCGAGGCCAATGGGCTTAATACCAAACGGTTCGCCCGCTTTCATGATGGCATTCCAGACGCCCTCGGCCTGATGATTCGACACGTAAATCTCGAAACCACCCGCGCCGGTATAGCCTGTTGCCGATACAATGACGTTGGCGTACCCGGCAAAGTCGGTTTTCTCGAACGTGTAATATTCCATCGCATCGAGGTCGGCGTTGGTGAGCGACTGCAAGGCTTTGGCGGCCAACGGCCCCTGAACGGCAAAGAGGCACATACCGTCCGATACGTTGACCATCGTTAGGGGTTCGCCGTTGCGGTTGTAATCGGCCACATATTGACTAATCCAGTTCCAGTCTTTTTCGATGTTCGACGCGTTGACGACGAGCATGTATTCCAGCTCACTAATCCGGTACACCAGCAGGTCATCCACAATGCCGCCCCGGCCATTGGGCAGGTAACTATACTGCACTTTACCATCGAACAAGATACTGGCGTCATTAGCCGATACGCGCTGAATGAGGTCCAGCGCACCCTCGCCTTTAAGGACGAATTCGCCCATGTGCGAGACATCGAAAATGCCAACGCTATTGCGAACGGTGTTGTGTTCGTCGAGGTCGGAAGAGTAGCGAACGGGCATTTCGAAGCCTGCAAACGGCACGATTTTCGCGCCTAACTGCTGATGAATGTGATGAAGGGGGACCTGTTTAAGCGACATGAACGCGGGGGTTATGGGGCAAATTTACCGAAAAACGCGGTGAAACCCGCAGGGGTGTAGGTCAGGTGTTTAGACAGGATTACAGGATTCATATACTTTTTAAATCCTGTCAATCCTGTAATTCTGTCTAAAAATTGGCATTAATTCAGCGTGAAGTTAATTGGCAGGTTATATTTCACCCGTACTTTTTCCCCGCGTTGAACACCGGGTTTCCAGCGGCCACTCATCTCTTTTACCACGCGCAGGGCCTCCCGGTCTAAATCAGGATAAACACCCTTCAGCACTTCATAATCACATAAAGTGCCGTCCGTACAAACGGTGAAACTGATAAACACTTTGCCTTGCGCTCTGGCCCGCTGAGCATCTGCCGGGTAACGCAGGTTCTGACTTAAAAACTGCCCAAGTCCGGGCATACCGCCCGAAAATTCGGCTTGTTGCTCAACAGCCGTATACCGTATCGTATCTCCGCCGTTTTTATACGCCATACCCGACTGACAAATGCCTCTGTCGTATTGCTCCTGATACCCATAAGAACCGTCGGCATAACGACCGGTCCAGATTCCCTGTTTAAAGCCATTAGTGTAATTGCCCTGCTCAACAAAAAGCGTTTGCCGGGTTGTGTCGCTCTTGGAATGGACGCTCGTCTGATACGTAGCCTGTCCATTTCCGTCATTTACTTCCAGGCGACCTGTACTATCCCAGAATGCCGTAACCTGCTCTGGATTGGTCTGTACCAGCGGCTTAGGTTTATAGACGGTCCTAACCTGTTTAACTTGCCCGGTTGGATACCAGAATGTACTACGAAACGCATCATCTAAATCCTCGCTTTTCTCGTTAGTGGCTCCGTTTGCATGATAGGTCTGTGTGGAACCGCGATGGCCACCGTTCGCATAATACGTCTGATTGATGAGCGACCCTGACTCTGTAAAACCAACCACCCGGCCGTCCCACTGTTTGTCGCCATTCTGAAACCCAACCCAATAGATTGATTTAGCCGGATCAGTTTGAGATGCAACTTTTTTGCGGACAAGGGGCATACGGGCATCCTCTTTCCAGGACTTACCTTTTAGTTTATAAAGCACAATATCCCCCGAGGGAAATCCGCTGGAATCCAGGGGCGCAACTTGTTTATAACGAGCCGCACTACTATCAACGAGAGGTTTATTTTCAGCATTATAGTAATTGATTCGTGCGCCTTGTTCGAAGGTAAACGGCGTGTTCGGACTAAATGTAACGGGTATGACCACCTGCTGACGAACAGGTTTTCCAGCTTTCTGCGCAGGTTTCCAGGCGTTGAACAGGCTAAAAACGCGCATTGCCTCCCGGTCACAGTCGGGGCGAAGGCTCCTCATCACGTTCACCGCCGTTATGCGGCCGTCAGTTTCAACAACACCCCCCATGATGACGCGGCCACCTATACCAGCCGCTTCAGCCTGTATGGGTTTGCGAAGATTATTCTGGAGGAATAGCGTCAGAAAAGCCATGCCACCACGAGGTTCGGCAGCACTGTCTGCTTCAAATCCTTGATAAACAGCCGGTTGAGAAACGGCCGATAAACTCAATAAAAGCAGAAAGGCGAATAGACAAGTTTTCATAATCGAACGTTATGTGAATCGGGCGTAAGTTATGAAAACGACTTTTTAAGGCCAAATTTAGCAACGTTTCAAAGAGGAATGTGCCGTAAAGACAGCCGCTCCACACCAGCGGCAACTAATTCTTCAAGTTGGGATTCCGTGGCTCCGTCGGCCACAATTTTGACGCCCACTGAGCGCGGCACGAGTTGCCGAAACGCCAATGCTGCGGCATGGTCGTAGCGCCACCCGGCGGAGTCAGGGGAAAAGCCAGTTGAGTTTTTAATAAAATCAGCACCAGCATCAGCAGCTACCTTTATCATTCTGGACAGTTGTTCCGAGTCGAGCAGGGAAGACTCCAGAATTACCGTGACCAATTTTTCGGGTGCATGAACCATCGCCACTACTTTCGCCAGTTCGATTTTCAACCAGACCGACGTTGGCGAGAATAGGGCTGAGGTATTCAGAACGACCTCTATTTCGCTGGCTCCGTCGCGCAGAGCATATTCGATTTCGGTTTGTTTCGCTTCCGTACGCTGGTACCCGAACGGAAAGCCAATCACCGTTGCCAGTACAGCCGGATGGGTATCGCCCAGTTCACGCCGGAATTTCTTCACCCAAAACGGAGCAACGGTAAGCCCCGCAAATCCCAACTGTGTCACCTCATCGAGCGCGTCATACTGCTCGTTGATGGTCACGTCGGGGTGCAACAGCGTCCGCTCGATGTAGGGAAAAAGGTGGTTCATGAAATCAATGATTGAATTATAGAATGATTGAGTGATTGAATAGGTTATGCGCCAGCTATTCAATCACTCAATCATTCTGTCATTCAATCACTACGAATTGAAATACTTCAGTTTCACGACCTCTTTCGGGTCAAGGAAACGCCACTTGCCGCGAGGCAGTTCTTTCTTGGTCAGACCAGCGTAGGTAGTGCGGTCAAGCTTCGTTACCTCATAGCCGAAATTCTCAAACATCCGGCGCACGATGCGGTTGCGGCCCGAGTGAATTTCGACACCAACAACATACGCATCGGGGGTTACAATGCTGATTGCGTCGGGCTTTATGGGGCCATCTTCGAGTTCGATGCCGTTTTTAATAGCTTCGAAATGCTCGTCGGTAATAGGCTTATCCAGTTCGACCTGATAGATTTTGCGGATGTTGTTCGACGGGTGCGTTAGCTTATCGGCCAGTTCACCATCGTTGGTTACCAGCAGCAATCCGGTTGTGTTGCGGTCTAAACGACCCACCGGATACATCCGAAAATTACCCGCATCGGCTACCAGTTCCATTACGGTTTTGCGCTCGTTGGGGTCTTCGGTCGTGGTGATGTAATCTTTCGGTTTGTTGAGCAGCACGTACACGAATTTCTCCGGGTTCAGCACTTTTGTACCATATTTGACCGTGTCGCCATCTTTCACTTTATACCCCATTTCGGTCACGACTTTGCCGTTCACCGAAATGTCGCCCTGAGCAATGAGTTCGTCGGCTTCCCGGCGCGAGCACACGCCCGAATTGGCGATATAGCGGTTCAGCCGCGTTGTTTCTGGACCGTCGTTGCGCTCATGCGATGTGCGTTTCGGGCTATCCGATCCGTCGGAGTTACCCCGGCGAGGGCTTTCGCTCCGACCGCGTTTAAAGGAGTCCGTCGCGCGAGTTTGCTCCAGATTATAGTTTGGGGCTTTGGTAAAGTCGCCCGTGCGCCGGTCGCCGGAATCTTTGCGCTGCTTGCTCGTAAAACGGGATTCCTGGTCGCGGGGGGTAGCCCGGTCGGTACTCCGCTGATCGTCTGTACCCGACCGGTTATTCCGCTCATCGGCTTCGCGGCTGAAACCGCCTACGCGCTTAAATCCTGGCTTATCATCGCGCGAAAAACGCGATGGACTGGGTTTGCCGGTGCTGTTAAACCGGTTTTTATTGCCGGATGCATCACTCCGGTCAAAACGGGATGGCCCGCCTGATCGGCCATCGCGCGGGCGGTCATCCCGGTTAACACGGGGACGTTCCTCACGGTTTGGCCGGTCGCTACGGCGGTCATCTGTAGAGCGGGGCGAGCTACTTTCCCGACGGTCTGGCCGCTCAGTAGTGCGGTCGTTCCGCTCAAAACGGGGTTTATCGTCTGGCCGAAACGGACGATTTGGCCTATCCGAACTTCCTGATCCGGGCTTACGGTCGTCGCGGTTGAAGCGGGGTCGGTCGCCATCGGCAGGTCGATTAAATTTAGGGCGGTCGCTATCGAAACGCGGTTTGTCGTCGCGCGAACGGTTATCGCGGTTAAAATCGGGGCGGTCGCTCGACCCACGCTCGAAACGCGGTGGGCGGCTGTTGCTATCCGAGCGTCGGTCGTCGGGGCGGTTAAAGCGGGGGCGCGAATCGGAATTAGAATCCCGCGAACTGCGATCCGGTGATCCCCCGGTGGGGCGGTTGGATCGGTCGAATGGTTTGCGTTCCGGCGAGCCGGATTTGCGGTCGTCGCGGTTAAAACGGGGCCGGTCGCCATCGGCGGGGCGGCTAAATTTAGGGCGGTCGGTATCCCGGCTAAAACGCGGACGGTCTGAATCCGCGTTAGGGCGGGGTCTGCTATTGGGGGCGTCATCCCGACGGCCCGTTGAACGATCATCGCGCCGTTTTGGCTCACCATCCCGGCTTCGCCCGGCGTTTTGGTCGTTCTTTTCTGAATCTTGACTCATGGAAAAATACAGTAAATCAGGCTTTTTTAGTAAATAATATAACTGATTATCAGCTTGCCAGGTTAGGGCAAGTACAAATGGGCTACAAAGTTAGGGCTTTTCAGGATAACCCGGCTACACCCGTTTTAGTCAAACGCTTTTTATTCAAAAAACAATCCGCAGAAGCCATTAGTCGTTAGTCAATAGTCGTACAGTTATTGTTTTTTCTTTCACTCACCCACGACAATTGACCACCCACGAACTGACTATGCCGCGTCCAGGTCTACTACCCCTTTATACACCCCCCCGAAACGTTACCGAACAGTCGCTGTTGAAACGATACATGGATTGGCTGTTTGTCAAGAAGGGCCTTTATTTTCGGAATTATGACGATTTATGGGATTGGTCGGTAACGGATCTGGATCATTTCTGGGAGAGCATCTGGCAATTTTTCGATGTGCAGAGCCAAACGCCTTACCATCAGGTGCTGTTCAGGCCAAGTGCGCAGGACATGATTGGCACGAGCTGGTTTTCGGAAGCAACGCTCAATTATGCGGAGCATATTTTTCGGCATCGCACTGCCCAGCGACCCGCCATCCTGTTCGCGTCGGAGCAACGTCCGCTAATGAGTCTGTCGTGGGATACGCTGGAGCAGCAGGTGGCCGCCATGACGATGTATTTACGCGGGCAGAACGTAGGCATCGGCGACCGGGTTGTGGCGTTGCTGCCCAACGGACCCGAAGCGGTAGTGGCCTTTCTGGCAACGAACGCCATTGGTGCGGTCTGGTCGAGTTGCTCGCCCGATTTTGGTACGGCCAGTGTGGTGGACCGCTTTCAACAGATAAGCCCAAAAATTCTGATTGCGGCTGACGGCTATACCTATAATGGAAAAGCAATTGACAAAACCGAGGCTGTCCGTGAACTACGTACCAGATTGCCAACGCTTCAGCAGGTTATCTGGGTACCGTATTTAAACCCGGCCAGTTCGCTGGAACGCACAACGCACTGGGATGATGTGCTGAAAACACCCGCCCCCAATGGACTGATGTTTGAACCCGTACCGTTCGACCACCCGATCTGGGTGTTGTATTCGTCCGGCACGACGGGCAAACCCAAAGCCATCACGCATAGCGTGGGCGGTTGTTTGCTGGAACACCTGAAGGTACTGGGGCTGCATCAGGATGTTCGGCCCGGCGAGCGGTATTTCTGGTATTCAACAACGGGCTGGATGATGTGGAACTTCGCCATTGGCTCAATGCTGCTCGGTGCTACGCTCGTACTCTATGATGGGTCGGCTGGTTATCCTGACCTGAATGCGCTGTGGACACTGGCCGACGAGGCCCGGATCACCCATTTCGGGGGTGGAGCAGCTTATTACGTCGCCTGTTTACGGGCCGGCCTGAAGCCAATTGACTCGGCCCGACTGACCCACCTGCGAACGATTGGCTCGACCGGATCGCCCCTTCCGTCGGAGGGCTTTCGGTGGATTTACGAATCCGTGAAAACGAACGTCTGGCTAATTTCCTTTAGTGGTGGCACCGATGTGTGCAGCGGTTTTGTGGGTGGTAATCCGTTGCTGCCGGTTTACGAAGAGGAAATTCAGTGCCGATTGCTGGGCTGTAAGGTTGACGCCTTCGATGAGAACGGCAGTCCTGTTCGGGGCGAATTGGGCGAGATGGTCATTCTGGAGCCGATGCCTTCAATGCCCATTTATTTCTGGAATGACCCAAACAATGAACGGTATCGAAAAAGCTATTTCGATGAGTATCCCGGCGTTTGGCGGCATGGCGACTACATCCGCATTACGGAGCGCAACGGAGTTATCATCTACGGACGCTCCGACGCAACGCTCAACCGCGACGGCGTTCGGATTGGCACGAGTGAGATTTATAGTGCGGTGGAGAGCCTGCCCGATATTGCCGACAGTCTGATAGTGGGTTTAGAACAACCCGGCGGTCAGTATTTTATGCCGTTGTTTGTGGTGCTGAACCCAGGGTTTTCGTTGACAGATGAGTTGGTCAACCGCATCAAGCAGGCCCTGCGCAGCCAGTTCAGCCCTCGACACGTGCCCGACGCGATCTATTCGATTTCGGAGGTTCCTTACACGATCAGCGGCAAAAAACTCGAAACGCCCGTCAAGAAAATCTTATCCGGCGTCGATGTATCGCTGGCTACCAGCAAAGACATTCTTCGTAATCCGGCGGCACTGGATCAGTTTATGAATTTTACGAAGTAGGCCCATACATAGTTTTTATCGGCCTGATTCAACCCGCTCACAAGCTGGAATTGGTAAAACCGTAAATCGCATAACGGTCTACGGTTTCCTGTATCGACATCTATTAATACCTGAAAAGAGAACGTACATTATGCTGCATACATTTTTTCGCAAAGTTTATGGACTTTATCGCGGCTCCGTTTCAACCGCATTTTTACGGTGCTTTCCTTTAAATTACAGGTCTGCGCGATGGCAGCAATACTCAATCCATCTTCGTATTTAAGACGTAGTATGCTCTGTTCATTTATGGAGAGCGTTTCCATGGCCTGGTTAACCAACTGAAGGCTTTCCTCGTGCAAATGGCCCTCTTTCACTTCCGGTATGTCGTGGCTAAAGTCATCATCCATTCCTGTTACATTGAGCCGCCGGGATAAGCGAATCTGGTCGGAACAATAGTTATAGGCAATTGAATAGAGCCAGGTAGAAAAGCTCGACCGTTCCTGAAAAGCATCCAGTTTATGGAACACTTTCAGAAAAATATCGTGTGTAAAATCTTCAGCCTTTAGTGGGTCTTTGGTCATTGACAGGCATCGCCGATAAACCTTGTTGACATAGCGATTGTAGAGTGTCTCAAAGCACTGGGAAGGCTGACTGGACAGGTACTGGCGAATCGTTTCTTCATCGCTTAGTGGAACAGTCATTAACATGATGGGTTATCTTATTTATAGGTTGGTTCAACTTTGACTCAATTTACGTGTAGTACATACGTGTTGGTTTTACTTTTTCGTCAAAATATATTAAGTGGCATAATATTTGTCACATAACCCGTTTTGTTACATATGTATCATGAATTAGTCTAATTAATAGCCAACTAAGTTTCACCGTGTTCAATCATTACAAATAAGGTTACAACTGGTCTATACATATTGTAAATCAACAAGTAGCGTTTAGTGCCCCTCATATTTCCCCTTTTCACCATAAGTAATCTTCTGACGCAACGAAACACATCCTTTTTGCGATATAGGAAAGAAACAGCGATTGTAGACATATTTCTACGGTCAGTTGATGGAGGGTAGCGGCTGTAGTTAGCCAGCAAATAAGAAATGGCGAATAAGGCTGGTCATACCTGACACCTATCTGATTCTAAGTCATTTATACGTCAATTAATATGGAGCGTAACGAATTTTTGAAACGGGGATTTAGCAGTCTTTTGGGTATGGTTGCCGTAATTCCTATGCTGGGTGCCTGTTCGACAACGTCTGTCGACCCAACCAGTACAACAGCGAGCGGCACATCGACTGGCTCAACAAATGGGTCTTCATCGAGTAACTGTGCTGTTACCGCGTCGGAAACGGAGGGACCATTCCCAACCAAAGTTCCCGCTAAGTTCGTTCGAAAGGACATTCGTGATGATCGGACCGGCGTAGCCTTTACCATGAATATCACGATTAAAAACAGCAGTAACAGTTGTGCAGCACTGGCGGGCGCGATTGTCGATATCTGGCATTGCGACAAAGACGGTTATTATTCAGAATATGGCGGTTCGGGAATGCAATCGGTTAATTTGACGACGGTTGATTTTCTGCGGGGCCGCCAAACGACCGATGCCAATGGTCTGGTCAGTTTCACGTCCATCTTCCCCGGCTGGTATTCGGGGCGGGCACCGCACGTTCACGTCCATGTGTATAACGCTGCCGGTAAATCGCTGCTGGTTACCCAGATCGCCTTTCCCTACGACGTTTCTAATACGGTTTACACAACGGCGCAGTCTTATGGCTATACCAAAGGCGCACAGGATACGCGGAACGAGCGCGACAATGTCTTCAGCGATGGGGTCACGGATGAATTAGCGACTGTTTCGGGCAGTCTTTCGACTGGGTACACACTAACACACGCAATTGTGGTTAGTGCATAGTCGAACAACGTCATAAAAAAGAATGATTGACTGAAAGGTCTTATTCGGTGACTCAACCGATCATGGATACACAGGCCCAACTTTATTTAGCCGATCAGCGCGGCTGTTCGCAAACCGATTGGCTTTGCAGTTACCACACATTTAATTTTGGTCGGTACAGCGCAGAAAGCCGGAAGCCATTTGGTGCGCTGCACCTCCTGAACGATGACGCCCTGCGAGCCGGAGCCAGCCTGACTATGTCCGTTGAACAGGCTATGCATGTCGTTCTACTTCCGGTAGTGGGTGGTCTGGAATATAAGCGCGCCCTGACGACCGGGCCGCAAACGGCGGATTTTCTGGAACCCGGACAGGCAGGCCTTTTGTCGCTGACAGGGGGTATGTGCTACACTATCAGTAATCCGTATGAGACAGAAACGATTCAGTTTATCCAGCTTTGGCTGGCACCGAAACCGGGTCTATTCGCTCCCGGATTTCGCCGGACTGATTTTGACCTGAGCCGTAAAAATACACTCCTGCCACTCTTTGGGTCCACAGATGCCGAAACGGCTAACAACGTAGGCAGCAGCGGATTTATCGGCAAATACGACGGGCGACAGGAAGGCATTTTTCCGGTAAAGCGATTGGAGGGCAGTACGCAGCCAAAAGAACTCTTCGTCTTTGTGCTGAAGGGTGTGTTTGAAGTTGCCAATCGGCTGCTCCACGAAAAAGACAGCTTATCGCTGCAATACCGGCAGGATACCACATTGAACTTTGAAGCCCTGTCGAATGAGGCAATTCTGCTGCTGGTCGAGTTGCCTGTTGCGCCGAAATAAAGATCGGCCACTGCCACGTTTATTCTAAAAAAAACGTATTGATTCTATAATTAACTCCGTTGGTATTCAGCGAATGACACGCTACGATTTTTTGAAATCCATCGGTTTCACGGGGGCTGCTTTGATGGCCGCCATGACCGCCTGTGTTCATGAAAGTGACACCGTTGTGGATGCGTTGACCCTTGCCGGACCACAAAGCGGAACGGCCACTATGCCCACGTCCGGCACAACCACAACACCTTCTGCGGGCACCACGGCAGGTGGTATCGATTTGAGTACGATAAAAAACCGGCTGCTAACTATCGACCTGAGCGGTTCGGCAGCTACGGCGTTGAAAACCGTTGGTGGCTACATCGTTCAAAGCGGCATTGTTGTCGCACAGGTTAGCGCGGGCGTCTATGCCGCCGTTACACAAACATGTAGCCACGAGCCGAGAAAGAACATCATTTTCAACAAAACCGAATTTTACTGTACAGTTCACGGTGCCCGCTTCGATCTGACCGGCAAAGGCAAGAACAGTTTCGGCAGTCGGGGCATTATGGCCTATAAAACAGCCACCGACGGCAAAACGCTGGTCGTTTATAGTTAATCAGCCAGCCTTACAACACGTCTATTGACCGTATGATAACCAACCTTTTGACTACTGACCGATGAAATTTCTGCTCATTTCATTAATTGCCGGTTTACTGCTTAGCGCACCCGTCTGGCAACTCAACTTTGACCAGGCCAAAGCAGAAGCGCGGCAAAACCACAAATTCATTCTGCTCAACTTCTCAGGTTCCGACTGGTGCGGGCCGTGCATCCGATTGAAAAAGGAGGTATTTGAATCGTCCGATTTTCAACAGGTTGCGGCCACCACGCTGGTACTGGTACGGGCCGATTTCCCGCGTCTGGCCAGGAATCAATTAGATGCCCGCCAAATAGCCCATAACGAAGCCCTGGCAGAGACGTATAACCGGCAGGGTAAGTTTCCGTTTACCGTGCTGCTCGATGACACCGGACGCGTAGTACAGGAATGGGACGGTTACCCGAAATCAATGACGGTAGCCTCGTTTATTGAAACAATTCAGAAAACGACCGCCACAAAATGAGTCCTGAAAACCGTATTCATCAACGGGTGCAACGGCTCATGGGCAACCGATTCGAGATCAGCGTTGTGAGTACGGATGCCGATTGGGCCAACGCCCGAATTGAGGATGCCATTGCTAAAATCAGCCGTATTGAACGCCTGCTGACGACGTATAACGACCAGAGTCAAACCAATTTTATTAACGCAAACGCAGGCATTCGGCCCGTATCGGTCGACCCGGACGTATTCGCCCTGGTTCAGCGATCACTACGCCTGTCAGAACTGACGCAGGGCGCGTTCGACATTACGTACGGGTCAATTGACAAGCGTCTCTGGAACTTCGATACAACGATGACCGCCCTCCCCGACCCGCAAACGGCCCGGCGCATGATTCGGCTAATCAACTACCGGAACGTTGTGCTTGATTCAGTCAACAGCAGCGTATTTCTGAAGGAAAAAGGAATGCGAATTGGGTTTGGCGGCATCGGGAAAGGCTACGCAGCCGAACAGGCAAAACGGTTGTTGCAGCAACTTGGCGTCGAAAGCGGTGTTGTCAATGCGGCCGGCGACCTGACAACCTGGGGTACGCAACCCAACGGCCAACCCTGGACCATTGGCATTGCCGACCCAAACGCAGCCGGGCAGGCCTTCTCGTATCTCGCTATCAGCAATAGAGCCGTTGCCACATCGGGTAACTACGAAAAATACGCCCTGATTGACGGCAAACGCTATTCGCACACCATCGACCCTAAAACGGGTTATCCGGTAGCGGGTATAAAAAGCGTGACGATCATTGCCCCCAACGCCGAATTAGCCGATGCCTTAGCCACGCCCGTTATGGTGATGGGCGTTGGCGTCGGGCTGGATCTGATCAACCAGATGAGTCACCTTGCGGTCATCATCATCGACGACGCCGATCAGGTACACACATCGGCCAACATTCGGCTCAGGGCAGCAGAAGTTGCCGGATAACCTTCCATAAACTGATAAGACGACCTAATCATGAAGAAACCAATCACTGCTGTCACCGCTTTGTCCATTGCCCTCGCCGGGCTTGGCACATCGGCCTGCGTATCGGTAAAAGAGTACCAGAAAAGCCGCATTAACGATGCTGATATGGAGTTATCGGCCCGGAAATCAGAAAAGTTCGAGCAGAATTTTTACCTCTACCGCGAAGGAGCGGCCGGAGCCAATGGCGGTAAAAGCGGGGGCGGCTGCGGCTGCAATTAAGCGGATAAACAAATGAAGAAAATCTGTATATCCGTTGGCTTATTAGTCAGTCTCCTGCGTATGGGCTATGCCCAGACGCCGACGTATGAGAAACGAAAACTCAAACTGGAGGAGATCAATTTAGTATCGAGTTATTACCAGCAGGATGGGAACAATTCGGCGGTTACGGGCGGCATCGGCACGGAGCAACTAAACGATTTTGCCCAGTCTATTGATCTGATTCTGAAAACGACCGACCGCCGGAACCGCCAGCATACGCTCGCTTTTGATTTAAATATCGACCATTATACCTCGGCCTCGTCGGACCGGATCGACCCGCTGACCGTTTCGTCGGCTTCGCGGAGTGACACGCACATTTATCCGTCCGTTTCCTGGAATGTTCGGGACGAGGTCCGGCGCACCACGCGGGGTATTTCGCTTGCTTACTCAACCGAATACGATTATAAGTCGTATGGCGTCAGTTTGAATTTCAGCAAATCATCGGCCGACAACAACCGGGAAGTGAGCCTGAAGGCGGGGGCTTTTTTTGATACCTGGACGGTCATTCTCCCGCCCGAACTCCGACCCGAGGGCTACGGGTCGGGCGCACAGGGCGACCTCGATCCCGTAGCTCATAAGCCGCGTAATTCTTATAATGCGGGCCTGTCGCTATCCCAAATTATCAATAAGCGGCTACAGGTATTTTTCACTCTTGAACCCGCCTTTCAGCAGGGGTTGCTGAGTACGCCTTTTCATCGTATTTATTTTACCGATGGGGCCGAAACGGTGGAGCGGCTACCGGGTAGCCGCTTAAAATTACCTATTGGGGTTCGTTTGCATTATTTCATGGGCGATCATGTTATTCTGCGAACGTTTTACCGCTACTACATCGACGATTGGGGTATGCAGGCGCATACGGTCAACCTCGAAACACCCATAAAACTTACGTCGTTTATTGCCATCAGCCCGTTCTACCGGTTTAGTCATCAAACCGCCGTTCGTTATTTTGCGGCCTACGGACAACACGCGCCGACAGATCGGTACTACACCAGCGATTACGACATTTCGGGATTTAACAGCCAATTTCTGGGTGCCGGACTGCGATTGGCACCGCCCGGCGGCCTGGCCGGGATTCGCCAGTGGCAAAGTGTCGAACTACGGTATGGGCATTACCTGCGCAGCACTGGCCTGGTAGCCAATAGCCTGACCCTACTGGCTAAACTCAAGTAAAAATAGTTTCCCAACCCTATTACAGTAAGTCTACTCTTGCCATTTCCATTGGCTTGTAACGATGCCAATGTGTTATCAAATGATGAGGTTATGTATAAACATTAGCCTGATCTCATCATTTGATAACACGATGGTTTCTGATCATGAAATAAACACAGCCAATTAGCCTTTGTTTTATTAACAAGATTTTGGTGGACAACCCACAAGTATAAGTCACCAAAAAAGAAGAACTTATACTATACCTAAATACACATAATTATATCATTTTATATGTTTCTCTATAATAGGCTATACAGCTATGTAATAAGCTTTAAATTGTACCAATGTGACAATTGATTAGTTGCAATCAACTATTTAGCAGGCCATTATTATTTTTTTTCGGTAAACTTTAATACGAATATTGCTTATTATTTTCCCAAACAGTTCATATTTGTACTTACTTACATTGATGTAAGCAACCAAATTAAACATATTTATCTTATTCACGCTAAGCCATACATAAGGATACAACCACTGCCCCCGTACTTTAACTGCATACCACCATGAAAATTTATCGAATACTTATTGTTGAAGATGAAGAATGCTATGTAGACATTTTGAAGGAGTATCTGACACGTTTACCATTTATTAGTTCAGCAGATGTGTGCCAAACAGCGGGTGCGGCCTTTGATTACTTATCCCGAAACACGTATGACATGGTTTTTCTGGATATGGGATTACCAGACCTCAGCGGTACAGAATTAATAAAAGCCCTTCCCACACATCCTGCCATTATTGTTACAACGGCCCATCCTAATTACGCTGTTGACTGCTACGACCTCAACATCATTGACTATTTACTGAAACCTTACACCTATCAACGTTTTCTAAAGGCTGTTGGCCGTACCCTCAATGTGCAGTTCACGACAAACGGCATGACTGAACCCAAGTCGATTTTCATTAAAGTAAGCCGCTCCATGCACCGCTTTACGTATAGTGAAATCAATTATGTTGAAGCGTCTGGTATTTATTCAAAAGTTTTTCATAACCAGCGGGTTACGCTTGTTAACGAAACGATTTCATCGCTGGAGGCCCGCCTGCCAAATAAGCAGTTTATGCGGGTTCATAAATCCTATATTGTCAATTTAGACAGCATCAGCAGTTATGGCCATACGAATCTGGTCATACATGGTTCACGTGTTCCGATGGGTGCATCCTACCGGTCAAAATTTGAGAGTTTTTTGAATGTACCCGGCAACAATTAGCTAATGGCCTGATTAACCCGGCAAACGCTATATCCATCTCGTTGAATCGTATGCTTTGTGATTTCTACGTGTATATGCAGTTGGCATCGGCTCAACAGATGTTTCTGCTGTTCAACCCGGCCCAAAGTTCCGTTACGGCAGGTATAATCGAAAAGTCGACCTACTCTTTTTTTGTGGGGGTAGCCTGGACGCTCTTTTTCCTCTTTCAATCCTACAGTGTTCTTAATCAACGGGATATTTTTTATCGATGGATAAGTGTCGCGAGTATAGGCATGGTCAGCTTCTGGACATTGAAGTGGTTCTTCGTTGTTTTGCCAGCCTGGACTCATGGCCCAACCGATGACCTATTGCTGTTAATAGGCGAGAAGGTACTGGTAATTGGGCTGGCTGGGAGCGTTTATTCGTTTTTGGAACAGAAAAGACCCCACCAGTTTATCGTTATTGTTGGCTTCGGCATTATCGGCGTCCTGATTAGTATAGCCTCTGTCTGGACTGGGAATCAGGTGTTGACAAGTGTTGGTAATTCGTTCTCAGCACTCATACTTTTCTATTCAACCCTTAATACGCTGGCTGTGGCCTACAGGCGTGCGTGCACAGGCGCATTTTTTCTGGCCTGTGGCCTTTTTATTGCGTTAATAATGTCAAGTCTGATCGCTTATGGCCTTTTTGAGCAATCTGAATATGGCGTATATTTTAAATTTCCCCTCTGGATAATGGTGACCAGTCGGCTCATCTATATTATTATGCCGGTTTTTATGCTGGCTCGTTATAACACGAATACCAAACAACAACTCAGCCAGAAACAGGATGAGTTAAGGATTATATCCAATGAGAAAAGGTTGCTGCTTGAACACCAGAATGAGCAGCTTGAAGAGGAAGTAGCTAAGCGAACAAATGAACTGCGCATCGCTAACGCCGTCAAATCCCGACTTTTTTCAGTTATCAGCCACGACCTTCGCAGTCCAATCGCTGCCCTGAAAGATTCACTTATGCTGGTGCAGAAAGAGCAACTAAGTCCGGCCAGGTTTCAACCCCTGATGCAACGCCTGACGCAACATGTTGACCGTGTTTACAAAAACCTTGACAACCTGCTCTACTGGTCGCTGGACCAAATGAATGAACTCCACTCACGGCCAGCACCACAATCAATTAATGAAATGGTTAATGATGTGCTGGAACTGGCCCACGAAATGGCCCGCCATAAAAAGATCGTCATTCATGTTGACGTACCGGACTACTTAATGGTACTGGCCGACGAGTTTCAACTGCGAATTATCCTGTACAATATGGTAGACAATGCATTGAAATTTTCATTGCCGGGCAGCTCCGTTTATATAAAGACTTGTCTGGATGAGGGCCGGGTTGTCATTTCAATTATTGACGAGGGAGTAGGCATCTCTGCTAAACGAATGGCCCTTATTTTTTCTGATATTCAGTCCTCATCGGGTACAGCGGGCGAACGGGGTACGGGCTTAGGATTGCGGTTAAGCCGCCAGTTGGCCGAGCGAAATGGGGGAACAATCAGAGCCTTCAGCCAACCCGGTATTGGTACGCGCATCCAGATAATCCTGCCTGCTGTCGGGTGTATGGATAACGAGTTGACTCATTCCGATACTGGTGATCTGGCGACGATCTGAAAGGTACTACGCATAGGGCAGTACCAAAAACACCCGCAGACATCTGCGGGTGTTTTTGGTAAAAAATAAACGTATAGTTGCGGCTCGTACTTAATTGCGAAGCGGTTTGCCACCCGTCAGCAAACTCTGAATCCGCTCCAGTGTTTTCTTCTCACCCGTTAGCGACAGGAATGCTTCCCGCTCTAAATCAAGCAGATACTGCTCCGAGACAACCTGCGGTGCGCTCAAATCACCCCCGCATATTACGTAGGCTAATTTGTCGGCAATTTTCATATCATGGTCCGAAATGTAGCGTCCCATGCGCATGGCGGTTAGCCCGGCTTTAAACAACGCGATCCCCGTTTTGCCCTGCACCTTAATGTCGGCGCGTGGTTTGGGCTGCGTATAGCCATTATCGGCAAGTTCGATGGCGGCTTGTTTGGCTTCGGCCAGTAACCGGCTCCGGTTCAGCACAATCTGATCGGTCGAACGCAGGTAGTTCATCTCGCGGGCTTCCTGCGCCGACGTTGACACCTTCGCGGTAGCGATGTTCATGAACACGTTTTGCAGGATATTCAATTCCGGGTCGCCGGATTGATACAGGTCCGATGCGCGGGCGGCCATTTCTTTCGTGCCACCACCCGCCGGAATCAAACCCACCCCAACTTCGACCAGACCGATATAGCTTTCGGTATGGGCCACGGCCCGGTCGGCATGGAGCACAGCCTCGCAACCGCCCCCCAGGGTAAGCGTATGCGGAGCCACAATAACGGGTATGGATGAGTAGCGCAGCCGCGTGATGAGTTTCTGAAATTGGGCGATCATCAGGTTCACCTCGTCGAACTCCTGCTCAACGGCAAACATGAACAGCATGGCTAAATTCGCTCCCGCCGAAAACGCTTCGGTCGAGTCATTACCAACAACCAGGCCCCGGAAGTCCTTTTCAGCCAGCGTAATGCCTTTATTGAGTGCTTCCGATACGCCCTGCCCAAACGTATTCATTTTGCTACGAAACTCCACATTCAGGATGCCGTCACCAATGTCGTAAATGTTCGCATCTGCGTTTTTCCAGACAATGTTGTTGCTTAAATTTTCGAGAATCGTGAACGTTTCCGCACCCGGAATAACTTTATAGCTTTTTGTCGGAATGTCGTAGTATTTCCGCTTGCCGTTTTCAACTTTATAGAAACTATCGAAACCGGCGTCGAGCATGTCGTACACCCATTGAGCCGGTTTTTGGCCCTGCGCTTCAATGATTTCGAGACCTTTTTTCACACCGATGGCGTCCCAGGTCTCAAACAGGCCCAATTGCCAGCCAAACCCCGCCGAGATAGCCGCATCAATCCGGTATAATTCGTCCGAAATTTCGGGAATGCGGTGCGTAGCGTATTGAAATCCATCGGCAAAGGTTTTGCGGTAAAATTCGCCCGCCTTATCCTGACCGGCCACCAGCACCGGAAACCGTTTTTTGAGGTTGTCAATCGCCTTTGTGCTTTCCAGCGTGGCAAATTTGACCTTTTGCGATGGCTTATAGTCAAACGTTTTCAGGTCGAGAGCCAGAATCTGGGTCTGTCCTTTATCACCCTTTGTTTTCTTGTAATATCCCTGACCGGTTTTGTCGCCGAGCCACTTATTCTCCATCAATTTCTGCACGGAAGCCGGTAGCTCGAAACTCGCCCGCGACTCGTCATGCTCCATTTTGACGAGGTTACCAGCCACATTAACGGTCGTATCCAATCCTACCACATCCGACAGCCGGAACGTACCGGACTTTGGCCGACCCACTACCGGACCGGTCAGTTTATCGACTTCTTCTACCGTCAGGCCCAGTTCTTCGGCTACGCGGATGGTCTGAATCAGCGACTGAATACCGAGCCGGTTAGCGATAAAACCGGGCGTGTCTTTGCACAAAACGGTTGTTTTACCCAGATACAAATCGCCATAATTCATCAGGAAATCGACTACAGATGCATCCGTATCAGGACCAGGAATGATTTCGAGCAGACGCAAATAACGCGGTGGATTAAAGAAGTGTGTTCCGCAGAAGTTGCGCCGAAAATCCTCACTCCGACCTTCGGCGAGCAGGTGCATGGGAATCCCCGACGTGTTGGACGTAATGAGCGTACCGGGCTTACGGAATTGCTCAACACGCTCATAAACAGACCGTTTTATATCCAACCGTTCCACCACAACCTCAATGATCCAGTCGTAAGTGGCTATATCTTTCAGGTTATCGTCAAAGTTACCCAGTTTGATACGCTCGGCAAATTTAGGGCTGTATAGCGACGCCGGGCTGGCTTTCAGCATGGTCTGAAAGGCGTCGTTAACAATCCGGTTTCGTACGGCGGGGCTGTCGGTTGTTAAGCCTTTGGCCTGTTCAGCCGGGTTTGGCTCTTTTGGAACAATATCCAATAACAGTACGTCGGTGCCAATATTAGCGAAGTGGGCCGCAATCCGCGATCCCATAATGCCCGATCCCAATACGGCAACCCGCCGAATGGTCCGATTTTTAGTTTGATTCCTGGGTTTTTCTAAGGTAGCTTCCATGTGTTTAACGTAATAGGAACAGGTATTAATAGCAAAGGCAAATCTCTGTTAAACGGGTTCATTCCGGTGAAAACCACGTTCAGCAGGATTATAGAGGATAGCAGCCATCGGTTATGAACGATTATTCCAGTGTCAGTTCTTCGGGTTCGTTGGCTTTAATTTTCGCGTTTTCCTCTTCAACAATTCGGTTTATGTCCTTCATCACCTCGAAAAAGACAACCAGCTTGTCGAGCGGAATTTTTTCGCGTATCATGTTATTGAACTGAATGACCCCTTCGCGGGCCATCTCGCGTTTTGCTTTTCCTTCGTCCGTCAAATAAATTCTGACAAACCGCTTATCGTGGTCATCGGCTTCGCGCCGGATCAGGGCGCGCTCCTCCAAGCTTTTCAGCATTCTGACCAAAGAGCGCGGCTCCATACCCAGCAATGGCCCTATTTTGGTCGCGGGCGTACCCTCTTCAAGGTCGATGTTGAGCAGCACATACCCAATCGCCATCGTAATATCGAAACGCGCGGCATAGACATTGTACATGCGTGAAATGGCATGCCAACCCCATTTTATATGAAAATCAACGGTTTTTTCCTTTTTCATAGTAGGTGTCGCCCTGTCCGGCTTATGGATGTAAATCTACAAGTTTTTTTGAATAATAGTATGCGTGCATACGGTTTTCGTGGAATGGTAGATTGGTGAAGTAAGTAAACTGGTTAAATGAGTAAAGTGGGTGGAGTCAGTTCATCAGTACATACCAATTGACTTACTCCACTCATTTCGCCAGTTTACCCACTTCACTTATTCCGCCACCAACTTATCCACCAGTCTATTAAATTCTTCCACGTATTGATCGTAGTACTTACCCGTGCCGGGGCCAGAGAAACCCGTATGGATATAGCGCACCTGTCCTTTTTTGTCGATGAAAAGCGTTGTTGGGAACGCCACAACGGCGTTTAGGTTGGGCAATGCTCTGGAAGCCTGGGCTTTATCATTTGTTCCGGCCAGCACAACGGGGTAATCAATCTTGAAGCGTTGTTTCATCCGTTCAATCTTCGGCCCCGACTCGGCCATCTCCGCCGACCGCTCAAAGGCCAGTCCAACTACCTCAACGCCCCGCTGTTTATTGCGCTTATACCAGGGACTCAGGAAGTTGGTTTCATCCATGCAGTTAGGGCACCACGAACCCATTATTTGTACGATTGTCACTTTGTTTTTAAAACGCGGATCGGTCAGCGAAACGAGTTTACCAGTGGGTTCGGGAAACGAGAACGTAAGCGTTTTTGCGCCCGGTTTCAGAAACGTGAGTTTAGCGGGGTCGGGTAGTTCGGCATTGGCGTCTAAGCGGGCCACCCACGCTTCGTAGCCCGCAACACCGGCCCAATGCCCACCCATGAGGGTTTTTGTGGCCGGGTCATGTTTGGCTTTGAATAAATACAGATGCGACCCATCGAAGCAGGACAGAAACAGACTATCGCCCACAACGTTGCCATCAAGGTAGCGGTAATCGCCGGTGGGGGTCAGGAAGGTTCCGGCCACGCGGTTGCCTTTCTGCTCAAATACGCCCACGGCATTCACCGTATCGACTTTGCCAGTTTTGCTGCCAAAATCCGTCGCCCACTTGCCACTCAGATTGGTTGATGCCTGTGCCTCGTCTTTGACGAACCGGTAATTCTGTCCATAGTCTGCACGGAACGGCAGCGTCTGGTACTGTTGGGCGGCTCTTCGCCGGCGCCATACGCCCCGAAGCGTATTACCGTCTATCTTTGCAATTAATTCTGACTCAAACAAAGCCATTGGAATCCGCAGCGAGTCACCCTGCACGGTGGCGGGGTCCATTGGGAGCCGTTCGGTGCCGTTCAGCGCAAAGACCGTGTACGTTTTGGGGTCGGTTGCCGTTGGCTGAATATCCAGTCCGAAGGGTAAATCGCCCCCACGCGTTTTCAGAACGGCCCGGTACAGACCGGATTTGACCGTGGGCGATGTTGGCTGTCCGGTGCAGGCCCACGGCAATGATAGCAGCGCAATGGCAGTAAAGGAAAGTGTTTTTTTCATGTTTTTACGATAGATATTGAATGCAGGTTGTCGATACTATAGCTGAGCGTCAATGTCTAATTTAACGACCACTAAAGACGGTTAGTTTCTGAATGAGCGATTACCACGAACCTGTTATGTTACAAGCCTGCATTGACGGGCTGAATCTGCAACCCGGCGGCACCTACGTTGATATTACGTTTGGCGGTGGAGGCCACAGCCGCGCCATGCTGAATCAACTGGAGGGCGGGCGGCTCTTTGCCTTCGATCAGGACGCGGATGCCCGCGCCAACGCACAGGCCATCGGCGACCCGCGACTGACATTTATAGCATCCAACTTTCGCAATATCAAGCGGTATTTGCGGCTCTACAAAGCCGAGCAGGTAGACGGAATTCTGGCCGATCTGGGTATTTCTTCGCATCAGATCGACACGCCCGAACGCGGTTTCTCGACCCGCTTCGACGCCGACCTCGACATGCGCATGAACCAGCAGGCCGACCGCACCGCCCGGCAGGTTGTCAATGAGTATTCAGAAAGCGATTTGCACCGGATTCTGGGTATGTACGGCGAAATCACCAACGCCCGAACCGCAGCGGCAGCCCTTGTGTCGGCCCGCGCCAATCAGCCTATTAACACGGTCAGGGACCTTAAAAATGCACTTCAGCGGTTCGCCCCACGTGGTAAGGAAAACAAATTTTTCGCGCAGGTATTTCAGGCATTACGCATCGAGGTAAACGAGGAATTACAGGCATTGGAAGAGTTTCTGGAGCAGGTGCCTGATATCCTGAAACCCGGCGGACGACTCGTTGTCATGTCATATCATTCGCTCGAAGACCGGTTGGTGAAGAACTTCATTAGCAAAGGCAAATTTCAGGGCGATGTAGAAAAAGACCTGTTCGGAAATGACCTGAAACCCCTGCAATCGGTAACGCGCAAACCCATCGAAGCCACGCCCGATGAGACCGCCCGCAATCCCCGCGCCCGAAGTGCCAAACTGCGCATTGCCGAGAAGATTTGAGCGTTTGGTTTTTTATTGGCCGGGTGCGCTGTATTTTTGATACCTATTACCGAAAATCGTTTACCGTAACGTAGTATGTTAGCAAAAACCTCCGGCGCGGCCGTGTATGGTGTCAATGCCAGTATTATTACCATTGAAGTTGTGGTGGCTCAGGGGTTGCATTTTCATTTGGTTGGTTTGCCCGATAGTGCCGTAAAAGAAAGCGAACAGCGCGTAGAAGCCTCCCTGAAATTCTTCGGTTACCGGATGCCCCGCCAGAAAGTGGTGGTCAACCTCGCCCCTGCCGACGTTCGCAAGGAAGGCTCGGCCTATGACCTGCCCATCGGGCTTTGTGTGTTGCAGGCATCCGAACAAATTACCACGACCCGCAACCTCGAAGATTACGTGATTATGGGCGAACTTGCCCTCGATGGTACGTTGCGGCCCATTAAAGGCGTGTTGCCCATTGCCATCGAAGCCCGCAAGCAGGGCTATAAAGGTTTTATATTACCCGTCGAAAATGCGCAGGAAGCATCCATCGTCAATCAGTTGGACGTTATCGGCGTAACGACCATTCAGGAAGCCATCGACTTTTTTGAAGGCAAGAAAGACATTGTCCCGTTGGAGACCGACACACGCGATTTGTTCATGAGCCAGGTCAATGCGTACGACGCTGATTTTTCGCACGTGCAGGGTCAGGAAAACATAAAACGGGCGATGGAAATTGCCGCTGCCGGAGGTCATAATGTCATTATGATTGGGCCGCCGGGGGCAGGAAAAACCATGTTAGCCAAGCGTTTGCCGAGTATCCTGCCGCCATTGACATTGCAGGAAGCGTTGGAGACAACAAAGATTCATTCCGTAGCGGGTAAACTCGGAACCCGCGCTACGCTTATCGCAACCCGACCGTATCGCTCCCCTCACCATACAATTTCGGACGCAGCCCTGGTTGGTGGTGGCAGCTTTCCACAACCCGGCGAAATCTCACTGGCCCATAATGGCGTGTTGTTTTTAGACGAATTGCCGGAGTTCAAACGGTCCGCCCTGGAGGTGATGCGCCAGCCGCTCGAAGACCGGAAAGTGAGCATCTCGCGGGCGAAATGGGCGGTCGAATTTCCGGCCAGCTTTATGCTCATCGCCAGCATGAACCCCTGCCCCTGCGGGTATTATAATCACCCCGAAAAAGAATGCGTTTGCGGGCCGGGCGTCGTCCAGAAATACTTAGCCAAAATCAGTGGCCCCCTCCTCGACCGTATTGATCTGCACGTTGAAGTAACGCCTGTTTCGTTCGACCAGATGACCGCTAATCGCCCATCGGAAACCAGCGAAACCATTCGCCTGCGGGTGATTCGGGCACGGGAAATTCAAACGGCCCGATTTGCGGAGAGTCCGGGCGTGTATTCCAACGCCATGATGCCGTCGCAGATGGTGAAAGAAATCTGCGTTATCAGCGATGCGGGCCGTGCCTTACTCAAAACGGCGATGGAACGACTGGGCCTGTCGGCCCGTGCCTACGACCGCATCCTGAAAGTGTCGCGCACGATTGCCGACTTATCCGGTACCGACGACATTCGGATCGAGCACCTCGCCGAAGCCATTCAGTACCGGAGTCTTGACCGCGAGAACTGGGCGGGCTAATTAGTTGACAGGTTGTAAAGCGGGCGGTCCGCCGTAGCGGTGGGAACCCGCAATTTCTGATGAATAATTGCAGATTCCCACCGCTACGGCGGACCGCCCGCATTACAACCATTACTGATTGAACTGAATGCTGTTCAATTGAATAATGTCGTTGTTGGGCTTGTCGCGCTTCACGACGATGACATACACATCGTGCCTGCCCGTAAAGGGCTTGTCGAACGCGCCGGTTACCTGATTGGCTGTTTTCCAGTCGCCGGTAGCTTTGTAGGGCGTTCGACTAACGACCGGCCCGGCATACGAATCCAACCGCACCTCGATTTCACCAGCCTTGTCTACCGACGAATAATCGTACGTAAGCGATTTGATCGTCGTCAAATCAATGCCTTTCAGCAAAACGTACGCTTTGTGACTACCCGCACTCAGCCGATTTCCCCAGCGCGGGAAACCTACATACGCGTCGGCGTTCAGCGTTTTTACGGTGGAATTACGCAGCGTAACCACGTCGGTACCGGTGAGCGGCCCGACTACTTTTCCACCCCGGTCGGTGTAGGTCGCCAGCAGGCTATACTGCCCGCGTGCTTCTTCGGGTTTATGCTCGTTCAGCACAAGATTACCCTGCAACGGAACTGTCTTTTGCTTTCGCGCGTCGGTGAGTGAGAAAATATACTTCACCATTTCCTGAGCATCCTGAACCGGAATTTGCGGGTGGGCACTCATCAAGTGGTCTTTACTCCAGTTGCCGCCCCCGCCTTCTATAATTTTCCGGGCCAGCCGTTCCACACTACCGGATTCCCCTTTATACCGCCCGGCAACAGCCACAAATGTTGGCCCGACGGATGGTTTATCAAGGGTATGGCAGGCTTTACAATCGCTGCCGGCAATTAATGTTTTACCGAGCGAACCGTTCCCGATGGCGGCTAAATCCTGGTGGCCCTGCTGCGGCCCGGCGACCGGTGCGCCATTCGGCTGCGGGCTGTACTCATAATAAACTTTAATCCGCTTAGCATCAATGGTTTTATCTTCTTTATCACTCACCTTCACGGCGTAGGTAAACGGCTTGTTTTCCCAGAAAAACGATTTGTTATCCGGGGTCGTAATGGTGACCTCCGGCTTGGCATTCCCGACTTTTACGGCGATGGTATCCATCCCGACCAGACCGGTCTGGTCGGTCACTTTCAGAATGGCATTGTACACGCCCGGTTGGGTATACGTATAGGTCGCGTTGGGTTGCGTGGCACCAACGGTTTTTCCATCGAACAACCACTGATACGTCAACTTATCCTCCTCGTCTAAGTCTGTGCCGCGACCACTGAATTTCACGCGCAACGGTGCCTGCCCGATGGCTTCGCGCAACACGGGGGCATTACGTCCGTCGGAGGTCAGGTACGAGCGGGCGTTGCGCTCCGCCGTCGCCACGGAATCGACCACGCTGGCGCGGGCAACGGGTGCCCTGTTGCCCGTATTGTACTCGATTTTCACTAAGCGTGCATCGTCATTGTCGGCTCCATAGACCGAGCCGTATTCAAGCATATACATAACACCGTCTTTGCTAAAAGCCAGATCAATCGGGCGACGAAAATCGCCGTTTGCGGCCATAAACGGCTCATTCCGAATGTAGTTATCGTCTTTGTCGAGCCGCACGGCAAGGACCCAGTTGCGCATCCAGTCGAAGATAAACAGGGCACCATCGTAGTATTCCGGGAATTTGTTTTTGGACGGTGAATTTTTATCATAGGTATAAAATTCGCCTGCCATGGCACTGCGACCGCCCAAGCCCAGTTCAGGAAACTCTTTGGATGCCGCATACGGATACCAGATCATAGCCGAATTAACGGGGGGCAGGTTTTTCAGTCCCGTGTTATTGACGGAGTTGTTTACCGGTGCCTTCGGATCAAACGTCGGCCCGATGGCGTTTGTCGCGAAATCCAGATCGGGATACGGCTGGCTGTTGCCAATGAAGTAGGGCCAGCCATAATTACCCGGCTTTTTGGCCTGGTTAAACTCGTCGTAGCCACGCGGCCCGATGGTGCTGTCCTTTCCGGCATCCGGCCCGATTTCGCCCCAATACAATACCGACGATTTAGGGTTAACAGCAATCCGGTATGGGTTTCGCAAGCCCATTGTGTAAATTTCCGGGCGGGTCTGGGCGGTACCTTTTGGAAAAAGATTGCCATCGGGAACAGTATAGGTTCCGTCTGGCTGGGGGTGAATGCGTAACACTTTACCCCGCAAATCGTTTGTGTTGGCGGCAGAGCGTTGGGCGTCGAGAGTCAGGTGATCCGGGCGTTCGTCGATGGGTGCGTAGCCGTTCGATGGAAACGGGTTGGTATTGTCGCCGGTTGACAGAAACAGATTTCCGTTTTTGTCCCATGCCAGCGAGCCGCCGTGGTGCGCACTGGCTTCAAACTCTCCCGGAATTTTCAACACGACTTTCTCCGATGCCAGATCGAGTGTATTGTCATCATTGACCACAAACCGCGCCAGATGATACGTCGGGTCTTTGTCAACCACCGGCGCGTAATAAACATACAGCCAGTGATTGGTCGAAAAATTCGGATCGAGCGTAATACCCTGAACGCCAAAGCCCTGCTTTGTCGATACCGCAAACTTATGCATCACTTTATAGGCATTTGTGCGGGTATCATACACAGACAGATTGCCGCTTCGTTCCGTGAAAAACACCCGGGCTGGATTGCCCCGGCCTGCGTTGCCCCGGCCATCATCCGAAACGGCCAGTTCCATCGGTTCGTTGAGGTCATTGACCAGTACGGTCTTGACAAAACGGTTCTCTTCGGGCATCACCACGGCGTACGACTTGCTGTAATCCAGCGGCTTATCACTGCCCATTGTCCAGTTCAGACCGCCCAGCAAATGCTGCACAAACAGGGGTTCGCTGAAGCTGGAATCTTCATGCCCACCGCCCGTATAAAATGCCCTTCCCCCATCGAATTCGTGATACCAGGCAATGGGGTGGTTGCTGCCGTTGGTGCCGCCGTCATACGTATTTTCGTCTAAGTTAGCCAGCACGTTGAGGTCGGCGTAGAACGAGCGGTAGTTGTACCATTCGTCGGTACGTTCCCAATGGTCGGGCAGGTGCGTGGTTGACGGGTGTTTTTTATCGAGCACATCGACGGTGGCTTTGCGAACGTTGGATTGATTGGGATGGCTGGCGAAATACGCACCAACAAGTTTATTATACCACGGCCAGTCATACTCGGTATCAGCGGCCGCGTGGATGCCCATATAGCCACCCCCAGCCTGTATATACCGCTCAAAAGCAGCTTGTTGCGTTTGGTTCAGCACATTACCCGTTGTGCTTAAAAAGACGACGGCACTATAATTTCGCAGACTGTCGTCCGTAAAATAATCGGCGTTTTTTGTGGTATCGACCCGAAAACTGTTCTCGCGGCCAAGCTTCTGAATAGCCGCTATACCAAACGGAATGGACGTATGCTTCCAGCCTTTTGTTTTGGAGAAGACCAGCACCCGGTTTGCCCGAACCGGAGCAGCCGGTACAGCCGAAACGGTTGAAGCAGCCGTTTCCGACACGGTCGTCGCCGTTTGTGTAACGGTTTTCTGGTTGTTCAAACAGGCGTACAGGCTAAGGATAGCCCCGGAAACGGCCAGTAAACGCAGCGTATGCTTAGTCAGGGTTGGTAACCAAATCATGGAAAACACAGTTGAGCGGGTGAGTTAAGGAAAGAGTTTTCTGTTCAGCATGAACCTGCGAAAACGGACCATGCAGTTAGGTCAAAAGTCAGCCTACGTTATAAACTACCCGGATAGGATTCAGCGTGCAGTTCGCTTCGAAAACGCACATTTTTCGCACTTTTCCTCAACCTCAACAGCCGGTGCTATCCCGCATTCAGCCATAAACCGATAGACCCCGTGCTGACTGGCACGGGGTCTATGGATTTAGTACTGAGTTGATTATCGGCCCAAACGGGAAACCTGCCAGGTTCCGGTCGATTGCCCTTCGTCGGATTTCCAGGTTCCTTTTAAGGTAGGGCTGGTGTAACTGCCCATAAAACTCACCTCATCGCCGTCGCCTGGGTCATTGTAGGTCGCCCGTAGCTGACCATTCTGCCAGACAACCGTTTTCAACTCAATGGGATAACGATTACCATCATCCGGCAGCATAATGACTTGTCCAGTCAGTTTCCGGTTACTGTCCTGATTGAGAACCAACTCGAATTTCCCCGCCGAAGCACCCTCGAACGTGCCCGCCCACTTGCCAACAATGGCCGTCAGCGTATCGCTTGTTGTGGTTTGCGCGTTCACGGCAGATAAAGAGGCCATAATTATACCAATTGACAGGAACAGGGCTTTGATTTTCATGAGTCGTTTTAATTAGTTATTGGTTATTTCTAAGATGAATATTCGACAGAAACGTTGGATCACCGGCACCTAAAATTTTGATTATCAGGCCTGTAAAAATTCGCTCCGGCAGCTTTTCCGATACTAAAGTGCTGTGCTCTGTTCACCTACTTCTCCATTAAAATTTGCTTGGCTACAAACAGAAGTATCAGCGGTTAACGATGTTCTTTTTTTTCGGTCGTTGTGTTTCCGCTTGCCGTGCCCTTCGCGACTAAGACTCACACACTAAATAGAAACTCAATGAATCACTTCCTCCAATTCCGCCCGCTCCTTGTTGCCCTTCTGCTTTTCAGCGCGTCTTTTGCCACAAAAGCGCAAACGAAAAATGCCCCCCCCGTTGCCCTCGATGGTTTCTGGGTCGTTGAAACTCCAGCCAAAAGCCGCGAGTGTACGGTACGTTTTTACACAAATGACCGAAAACTGATTTACGAGGAGACAATGAATCGCTGCCTGAACATTACGCGCCGACAAACTAAACGCCAGTTAAACAGCGCATTGGATCAGGCTATGTTTGTCTGGAAGGCCACCCATCAGGTGCCCACAGACCGTCAATGGGTAGCCGTACAATTTGATAAAAAGTAACCGTTCTCTGCGCCGAATTCTTTTCTGTTTCATACCATACCTTCCTCTTTATGGCCTGTGTGCGTACACAGGCCTTTTTTGTTTTTTAAAAACCGCTCTGCCATAGTTGGTGCGTTGCCTGAATTGGTACTCCGGTCGGAGACCGGATAACACTGGAGCGTAGTCTGAGATTACGCTCAACACCGGACTATGTACTGGCTATGGGTAAATTGGCGGGGAAAACTGCTTTGTTGACCAAACGTTTTCAGCTTATGCAATCCAATCGACGCACATTTATTAAAAGCCTGTCGGCGGCTTCGGCAGTGGTGGCTACGGAGGGCATTGCCCGGCCATTTGGTGCTCCGGCTTATATCCCGAATTTGATGAAGGTGAGTCCGAACGATAAAATTCGTATCGCTACCATCGGCATGGGGATTCAGGGCAATTTCGATACGCAGGCTGCTTTGCGAAGCCCCGACGTAGAACTGGTGGCGGTGGCCGATTTATATGATGGTCGGCTGGAGCACGCCAAAACAGCATTCGGAAAAGATAAAAACCTGTTCACCACCCGCGACCACCGCGAAATTCTGGCCCGCCCCGATGTAGACGCCGTTCTGGTCGTTACGCCCGATCACTGGCACGATCACATTACCATTGCGGCCCTCAAAGCGGGCAAGCACGTCTACTGCGAAAAGCCAATGGTTCAGCACCTTAACGAAGGCAAAGCGGTAATCGACGCCTGGAAAAAGTCGGGCAAAACCATGCAGGTAGGCAGCCAGCGGATTAGCAGTTCAGCGTTTCAGGAAGCCAAACGGCTGGTACAGGCGGGCGAAATTGGCACCATCAACTACATCGAATCCAACAATGACCGGTTCAATTCAATTGGTGCCTGGAACTACTCCGTACCGCCCGATGCCTCCACGCAAACCGTCGACTGGGACCGGTTTCTGGGCGATGCACCTAAACATCCGTTCGATGCCAAACGGTTTTTCCGGTGGCGCAATTACAAAGATTACGGCACGGGCGTTGCGGGCGACCTGTTCATTCACCTGATTACGGGGGTTCACTTTGTTACGAATACGCTGGGGCCAACGCGCATCTATTCGTCGGGAAATCTGGCGTACTGGAAAGATGGCCGCGATGTGCCCGATGTAATGACAAGTGTGATGGATTACCCAAAAACCGACCAGCACGATGCGTTCCAGATGGTGCTTCGGGTGAATTTCGCCAACGCGGGTAAGATCAGCAACGTGACCCGGATTATTGGCAATGAAGGGCAGATTGAGTTTTCGGAAGAGAACCTGATTATGACCAAAAAGAAACTCCCGGCAGCACCCGGCTACGGCGGCTACGACAGTTTCTTTACGTTTACCGAGCCGGTGCAGCAGGAATTTGTGAAGCAGTACGACGCCCTGTATCCACCCGAAATGCGTAAAGCGGAACCCGTTAAAGAAGTAAAATTCGAGAGTCCGAAAAATGAGGATGCCCACGCCCGGCACTTTGCCGACTTCTTCGACAATGTTCGCAAGGGTAGTCAGGGAACGATTGAAGATCCCGTGTTTGGTTTCCGGGCCGCGGCCCCGGTTCTGGCAAGCAATGAAAGCTATTTCGAGCAGAAGATCGTGCATTGGGACCCCATCACAATGACGCAGAAGGACCCGACTCCAGCCAGCAAACCGTCGCCTAAGAAGAAGCCACTCATGCCGGGTAAAAGCATAGCCAAAAAAGCGTAGGCAATTTTGACGCTTTACTATTCAACTGATTACCGGCCAAATCCCTCAAAATAGTCTATTCAATACAGGCTGTCTTGAGGGATTTAGTTTATCCAAAAAACTGCGTAGGGCTGTTGAGCGTAGTCTCCGACTACGCTCCGGTGTTATCCGGTCTCTGACCGGTTTTAGTTGTTTTACCCCGGTCGGAGACCGAAGCGTCGGCCCGGCGGATAACGCTCCGGCGTAGTCTGAGACTACGCCGAACATCAGCTAAAACTACCGCACCGGCGGACCGGCCGAACACCACCGAATCGTACGAATAGATGTATACAAGATGGAAACCCCTGCTGTAAAACCGATTCGCAAATCATCCCGCCAACGCTGGAAGTTTGCTCTGCTGGCTTTACTGCTTTGGATTAGCGTTGATTTATTCGTGCCGGTTCAGCATAGCATCCGGCAGTTTGACCCAACCGCAGTAGCCAAACTGGAAACAGCGATGTGGCGGTCGTACTATGAGAAAAAGCCGGTGCTGCTCTTCTGGCAATTGGCAACCGGGCTTCGGCAGCAGTTCCACGCGCCCTTCTGGCGGTCGTTCAAATTAGGATTTCAGGCATCAAAAGCTGCTTTCGATTTCAAGAAGGGCAAATCACGGGCTGAGTACCAAAGAGCACTACCCGGCCTGACTACGTATTATGAATCCATTCAGGCACTGAGCACTGACCCATTCGACGTAAAAAAACTGGCTGAACTGGAACTGGAGTGGTGGGTCATTCACCGACAGCGCGAACGCTATTCGTATGGTGATTTGGCCAATGCGCTTAGCCAAACGGCAGCGGTTCAATACAACCAGCCTGTTTCTGCGTTCGTAGTATACGGACAACTCCGGGCCGATGCCATGCGCCTGCGCGACGAATCGAGCCGACAGTCCGGTGGCACAACCGAAGCGAACTGGCAACGTATTGAAACCGAGTTAGGTAAAGCCTGGAAATCACTTCATCAGGCCGTTCAACGCTCACCTTCCCGACGAGACCCGTAGCTGCTGCATGGCCCTTCGTAAATCTTGCCGTGCCAATTCGACGGATACGCCCATTGAACCAGCCGCTTCACCGGGCACACAATTTTTAAAGAGAACGGAATTAAACAACTCTGTCAGGCGTGGTTCGGTCGAGTCGCTGCTAAATCCGGCTGGCGCGGGTGTACTGTCTTTTTGTAAGGGTACTACTTTACCCGTTTCCGTAAGTTGAAAGACGGTCTTTTCTATCTGCCGACGGTTAGCCAGAGCATCCAGAGCGGTAGTGCGGGCAATTAGTAAGAGCCAGGTAAAAATGGGCTGTTTTTCGGGTTTAAACTGGTCAATTTCCGACCAAACCTTTGTAAACGTCGCTTCCAGTACGTTAACTGCTTCTTTTTCGTCGGAAATAATTTTTGTGATGATGCCCAGAAGGGCCGGGGCATATCGGTCGTATAGCGTGGAAAAATCAACTTGACTCGTAACGGTGCGCTCGCCAGAAACGTCAGATTGCCGATGTAAATCTGTCTGGCGGCTCATGGTTGTGTAATTGAATACGGTTTCATCATAGGGAGGGAGGTGATTGAGCAGGTACATAACAGATAATGAGCAGGTTTATCAGCCCTTTTGCTAATTCATGTACCTACCAATTAACAGAATGTTCACGGATTAGTTTAGTAAATTTTTTATTCGGTAGGTTCAGTATACTAATGAGGATTTGCCCTTGATGGCGGGCGCGTTGGTTCCTTATGTACCTTTGCTTATTGATTCTAACCAAGTTTATGAAATATAAAAAGCACGTTTTTATTTGTAACAACCAGAAAGCAGCACCCAAAAAATCCTGTGGTGAAGCGCATGGTAATGAATTGGTCGATGCCTTCAAAGCAGCCCTTGCCGAGCGGGGCCTGTTGAAAGAAATGCGGGCACAGCGAACAGGTTGCCTCGACGCCTGTGCCTTTGGCCCAACGTTAGTCGTTTATCCCGAAGGAACGTATTACGGCAATGTTCAACTCTCAGATGTAGCCGAAATCATTGACAGTCACTTGGTTAACGATCAACCCGTTGAACGGCTCAGGTTGGAGTTATAAAGTTATAGAGTTGTACAGTTTCTCCACCCCAACTCTATGACTCTATAACTGTACAACTCTGTAACTTTATGAAGTACAAACACCTGTTTTTCGACCTCGATCATACGCTGTGGGACTTTGACCGCAACTCCAGCGAGTCCATTGCCGAGTTGTTCGACACGTTCCGGCTGGCCGACGCGGGCATTGCCTCCGCCGATGAATTCAGCCGGCATTTTATCGCGATTAACCGGCAATTGTGGGCTGACTACGACAAAAACCTAATCGAGCACAGCTATATTCGGCAACATCGGTTTCCGCTGGTGTTCAAGTCGTTAGGTGTTGATGAGTCCGCCATTAATGCCGATCTGAATGCAGAATACCTGCGCTTGCTGCCCCGAAAACCGCATTTGCTGGATTCGGCCAGAGAGTTGCTGGATTATTTGCATGGTCGCTATACGATGCACATCATTACCAACGGATTTGCTGAAATTCAGGCAATAAAAATGGACAGTTCCGAAATCGCGCACTACTTTACGCACGTTGTGACGAGTGAAAACGCCAACGCGAAAAAGCCGGACCCGCTCGTGTTTCAGTATGCAATGGAGATAAGCGGCACAAACGCATCGGAAAGCCTGATGATTGGTGATAATTACGAAGCTGATATTATGGGGGCGAAAGGTGTGGGGTTAGATACCGTATTTTATAACCTGTTTGGCCAGCAGGTTGCCGACCCACCGACCTACGATATACGTCACTGGAAAGAACTAATGGCCATTTTATAGACATCCATGCAACTCACCAACGCAACCGCCATCGTTACCGGAGGAGCCTCGGGTCTGGGCGAAGCCACAACTCGTTTACTGGTCGAAAACGGGGCCAACGTGGTTATTTTGGACCTGAACGATGCCCTTGGCCATGCCCTCGCTCACGAGTTAGGCGCAACGGTCCGGTTCCACAAAACCAACGTGACCGACGAAAGCGATGTTCAGGCAGCCATCAATCTGGCCGTTGACACGTTTGGCGGTTTGCATCTTGCCGTCAACTGTGCGGGCGTAGCCGAAGCCCGTAAAACGCTTGGGAAAGTCGATGGTGTTTATGGAGCGCACTCGCTGGCGGCTTTCCAGAAAGTCATTGCCATCAACCTCATCGGCACCTTCAACGTCATTCGGCTGGCGGCTCTGGCTATGGAAGCGAATTCGCCCAACGAGGAAGGGGAACGCGGGGTGATTGTCAACACGGCTTCGGTGGCGGCTTACGACGGGCAAATGGGTCAGGCTGCTTATTCGGCATCGAAAGGCGGTATTGTGGGCATGACACTGCCTATTGCGCGGGACCTGGCCCGGTCGGGAATTCGGGTTATGACCATCGCGCCGGGCCTGTTCGAGACGCCGTTGCTGGCCAGTTTACCCGAAGAAGCACGGCTGTCGCTGGGGCAGCAGGTGCCGTTTCCATCGCGGCTGGGTAGGCCCGCCGAGTACGCGCTGCTGGTCAAAAGCATCATCGAAAACCCAATGCTCAACGGCGAGGTCATCCGGCTCGACGGGGCTATCCGTATGGGACCAAAGTAGGGCAGATTCATTGTTACGAACTATTATAAAAAAGAGTCGCCCGGTGGAGCGACTCTTTTCTACAAACGCCCTGATGCTTCTGTTTGCGTCAACCGATCAGCTTACCAAGTCCAATCAACGTCATATTGATGAATATGGCTATCAGCAGTAACGAATAGCAGGCTTTCGATCATACTTTGGGCGATTAAAAGCCGGTCAAATGGGTCACGATGATGCATGGGTAAAGTGAGCAGGTGGCGCGTGTGTTGAAACGTTATCGGTAACAACTCGAAACCATTCTGGGCAAGTAACGTAAGCAAGTTGTCATAGCCCGGTTCGAAGGATAGGCTCCCAAGCCGGATTTTGATAGCCATTTCCCAAATTGATGCGATGCTCACATAAGAGACGTTAGCTGAATCAGCGATAAGCCGTTTAGCTTTTACCGAAAGGTCTGTTTCATTACCGTTGAGAAACCAAATCAGTGTGTGGGTGTCAAGCAGTAAATTCATTATTGATATTCAGCAAAATCATCAAGTGGTGCATCAAAATCAGGACTCATTTGAAACAGGCCTTTAGCACTACCAAATACGGGTGTTATTCGTTTGAGAGGCTTGTCCGTTACTTTCCGAGCAGCCAGAAACTCAACAAAATCAGCTACTTCCGCTTGATATACAGGCGGTAAAGTCTGATATTTTTGATATAGTTGAAGGTAAGTCATGGTTAGATAATTAGCTTGACCCATAACAAAGATAGTCAGTTTATCCGTTCGTCTTAGTGATCAACTATATCGTTGGGCTTTCGCCAGAGAGCAACGCACCAGAACGCGTAGGTGGCAACGGGAAGCGTCAGTAAATTTTAGAAATTAGACCGTCTCCCGTTAAGTAGTCATTCACTAAAAAGAGCCGCCCGATGGAGCGACTCTTTTTTGGTTTACAAACGCCGTGATGCTTCTTGTTTGCGTCAACGACTTAGGTCAATCAATTAAAACGTAAAGTTCAGGCGGGCAAACAGGAACCGGCCATTCTGCCCAAACTGAGACGTATTTCTTGAATATACGAATTGATTGGCGTTAGACAGATCAACCGTTGATGCTGCGGCTCCGTAAACAACGTTTCCACTGGCATCGACACCCGTTGGTCTTTTTGCCGATATAGGACCGTAGTTTTTGTCGGGGTAGATATCGAAGAGATTATTGGCACCAACAACTACTTTGAGTATGTTATTAAGCTGGTACCCAACGGTTAAATCGGTGATGACCCGCGCTCCCCAGGTTGGGTGTTCGTTCTCAACCGCCTGTCCATTCACAACAATGGCCCCAATGATTCCGTCGCCATTGACATCAACGGTATTGGGGTCGGTTACTTTACCGAAATACACGTTTCTGAGGAAAAAGTCAAACTTATTCACGGTCAGCGTATGGCTTAGGTTGAACTTAACGCGGGGCACTGCTTCCTGCAGATACACTCTGGACATTTCCGAATAGTACCGGTTGACTTGACCATTATCTGCCAGAATTTTCGACGCTTTAATATCGCCAACCTGCTTGGTTTGGGAAACCGTACCGGCTAAATCGCTCTTCAAAGACATTCCATTGCCGAACCTGGCCTGGTGCGAAATAACCAGATCAATGCCTTTCGACTGCGTGTCAATGGCATTGGCAAAGAACGTAGCGGCCGTTGCATTGGCCTGATCGAATAATTGCTGGAGGGCAAGAGCCGAACCGGTCACCGTGCCACCCGGCCGGGCGAACTGGTCCGTCAAGACCACTCTGTCTTTAATTTTCACATAATACGCATCCGCCGTAATGGTTAACCGTGCCGCAGGTAATTTTGCCGTGAAACCCGCACTTACGCTTTGGGATTCTTCCTGTTTCAGCTTCGGAATACCCAGTAGCTCAGCAGGACGCGACGTGTTGCTGAATGTTCCCACTTCAAACGGCACACCACCCACAAATTGGGTAGACGTTGAGTTGAAATAGATCTGAGCCAGCGAAGGCGCACGGAACCCGGTTGAAACTGCTCCACGAATATTGATGTTATTCGTGAGTTTATAGCGGGTGGCCAGTTTGAAATTGGTCGTGCTGCCGAAATCCGAATAATTCTCGAAACGAACAGCCCCATTCAGCAGCCATCTGGTAGTCACATCTAATTCAGCGTCGGCATACACGGCCATACTCTGGCGATTGGCGTCTTTTGTGGCCGTCTCGTTCTCGGGTCTGAAACCCGGAAATACCTGCGAACCACCCGGACGTGCATTCCCGAAGAAATCAGACGGAGCAACCTGTGTCGATGTGGTAATTACGTTTCCGTTGACATCGTAACGCGCCCACGAGTTTTGGTCACCCGCTTTAATCCGGTAGCTTTCAAACCGACCTTCGGCCCCAAAGGCGAAGTTCAGGCCAGCCAGTACATCGAACTTACGGCTCAGATCGAGGTTGATAGTGTTCTGCTTGAAGTTCAATCCACCCGCTTTGAACACCGTTGGCGACTTATCCAACAACGTAGCATTCACCGTGTTCTCCACGCCGTAATTGAAGGTGTTGGAGCCAAAGGTGTTGCTCAGGTCATACGTAAATGAACCCAGTTTGCCACGAAAACCGGCGGCAAACGAACCGTCAATAATTTCGGAATGAATTTCTGGTAAGAAGCCATCGATGAAAATTCCTGTGTAAGCACGGGCCTGATTCGGATTCCGGTAGAAACCAGCGGCATCACCGGTCCGTTTACCATAACCACCAAAGGCGTAGAATTCGTGATTCTCGTTAATTGGAATGGCCGAATTAGCGAAAAGCTGAATGCTTTGCAGGTTAGACTGGCCAACGCGCATGTTGAAATCGCTCCGCTGCAAGCCACGAGCCGATAATTCACTGTCGGTTACGTCGGTAGACAGAATCGTCCGCAGGTCTGCCAGGGTGCCCGCTCCGGCAATGCCCGCCTGTGTAGCCGCATCGAAATAATTGACGCCCAACGCCCCTTTCTTGATGGCGTCAATATTGGTGGGCAGCGTGTTCACATTTCCACCGGCCTGCAACGTCCGGTATTCAATGGCGTTATAGCGGTTGAACAGCGTTGATGTTGTTGGCATGGCACGGCTTGTGTAGTTCCGCATCTGGGCCGAACCGGTCAGGTTAATAAACCCCGCTTTACCAATGCGAACGCCATAGTTGGCATCGATCTGGACATTTCCGCCGTCCATGCCGCCCTTGAAGTTGTTTGACCCCTTCGAGAAATTTCCTCCCCCATATACCGACAAGGCTAATTTGCCGGTCGCTTCTTTCATCTTCACATTGATAATCCCCGCAATAGCATCGGAGCCATACTGTGCGGCAGCTCCATCCCGCAACACTTCGATCCGGTCAATGGCATAAGCCGGAATGGCGTTTAAATCCGTCCCGACAGAACCACGACCGGGCGTACCGTTCACGTTAACTAACGAAGAGGTGTGCCGACGTTTGCCGTTCAACAAGACCAGCACCTGGTCAGGACCCAAACCGCGCAACTGAGCCGGGTCAATGTGGTCAGTACCGTCGGCTACGGTCGTTGTGTTGGAGGTGAACGAAGGGGCTACTACGTTCAAAATCTGGTTTAGGTTGTTCTGCGGAGCCTGCGTCGTTAGCTGCTGTATACCAATAATATCAACCGGAACAGGGCTTTCGGTTTTCACACGCCCTCCGCTTCTGGTTCCCGTTACAACCACTTCCGACAATGAAGCGATTGATTCTGTAAGCGCAACGTTTACGGTTTCATTGCCCGTAGCATTCACATTTACAGTAACCGTTTGCGTTTGGTAGCCAACAAAACTAACCGCTACCTTATACGAGCCAGCACCCACTTTCAGGCTGTAGTCCCCATTGGCATCGGTGGTTGCCCCGACATTGGTGTTGACAACTACGATTGTTGCGCCCGGAATGCCCGATTTTGTATTAGCATCCGTCACGCGGCCCTGAACACCCTGAGCTGATGTGATAGTGAGTGTCATGAGCCAACCGGCTATGCTCAGCAAAAAATCAGTCAATGTAACTCGTCTTTTCATAGGTATAAATGTTAAATAATGCGCAATTTAAGGTAAAAAACTGTAAGTTGTAAAAAGGACCATATAGTATTTTGTCTTATTCACGTATAAGCAAATAATACATACATAAAATTGCTTTTTTCAAACTATTATTTTAAATATCTGTATTTAATACATGATTTTTTCATGAGCCAGGGTAGTTTTTTGGCTAAAAATGGCATGCTGATAAAAACCTGTTTGAATTCTCTCAATCCATGTCATCGGCGTGCTATGCATTTCAGTTGGACATAAAAAAAGGCCCGTGTTTGATAAACACGGGCCATACCACTTAAAAAACGTATGTGTTATTGGGCAGAAACCAGTTCTATGTCGAAGCGCATGGGTGCATAAGGCGGGATTACCTGATAGCCGGTAGTACCATAACCTATTTTGGATGGGAACACAATCGTGGCTTTTTCGCCGACTTTAAGTTTGGATAATCCCTCCGAAAATCCGGGTACGAACTGCGTTACCAGCCCCGAATACGTTCCGGTACCGGTGCTATCGAAGGCCGATGAACTTCTCAATAATTGACCTCTATATTTAATGGTGAGTGTTTGCGTAGGCGTTGGGGCAATACCGTTGGAGTTGGCCAGCGTTTTGATAAAACGCAGCCCGCTGATAGTCACTTCCGTCGGTGTCAGTTTGTTGGCCGTCAGGTATTCGTTGATCTGCTGATCCTCGCTCCGTGCCCGTTTCAGGGTTACGTCAAGGCGTATGGGCGCATTTGGGGGTACTGCGCCATCATCAGATCCTTTCGTACCGAAGGCATATAAAGAAGGCAATATAATTGCAGCCTGATCGCCTTCATGCATTTTCAACAGTCCTTCCGTCAACCCCGGATTGGTTGCCACGAGGGTAGTATAACTGGACTTGGTGGCGTAGGACGAATCAACAAGTTTATCGGTTACAACCGATGCACCGGCAGCACGAGAGAGCGCGTACAGTTTGTAATTGAATTCAATTTCCTGCCCATTTTCGGGGGCTACCGACGATGAACCGGGCTTGGTCAACGCAAAATATACACCCGTAGAGGTTGGAGTACCCATCAGCCCTTTGCTGCTGGCATAGCTCAGAATGTCGTCTTTGTTCGTCTGCAAAATAGATTCGTCGGTAGGACCAACGTCTGCTTTGTTGCAGGAAACTAACCCGCCAACGAGCAGGAGACTTAAAATGGATAAATGGAATTTGCGCATGAAAATGAGGTAACAAAAGTAAAGTAACAGAAACGTTTATTATTGATTTTACTTAACCGAAACAACTTCGATATCGTATCGAAGTGGCGAATAGGGCGGAACGACGTATTTCTTTTCCTGCGACAAGCCTACACTTTCGTAGCCCAGCGATGATGGAAAGATAATGGTTGCTTTCTCGCCCGCTCTAAGTTTGGCCAATCCTTCTTCAATACCGGTAATGTACTTGGGTGTTCCAGCCGTTTTGGTGTCGGTTCCCGTACCACCGGCAAACCCGGTAGTGGCCCGAAGGAGCTTACCGGCAAAGTTCAGCGTTATTGTTCTGCCAGTAACGATTGAATCGCCGGCGGGGTTTACTTTCGTTTTAATAAACCGCAAACCGCTCTTTGTCGTTTCTGTTACCACCAGTTTATTGGCTGCTATGTATTCATTAATCTGCTGGTCTTCAGTGCGTACGCGTCGCAGAGTCACATCAAAACGCACCGGCGAGTTAGGCGGAACGGTCTTATCGGCGGAAATTACATCGCCAAATGCCAGAATAGACGGCATCAATAGCGTGGCCTTTTCACCTTCGTGCATCTTCAGCAATCCTTCCTCCAGCCCCGCCTTTAACGCACCGGCAAAGAAAGGGATGAACGTAGGCGTCACGGCAAAAGCCGAATCCACTAATTTCTGTGTTACAACGGCCGTATTGCTGGTACTTCGCGAAAGCACACTCAGTTGGTAATTAAATTCAAGTTCCTGCTGATAAGCCGCTACGACTGTTGTTGTACCCGGTTGAGTCGTTACAAAATAAAGCCCGGAACTGGTGAGCGTTCCCGATAATCCTTTACTAACCCGGTAGGTTTCAATATCATCTGAATTAGCCTTAAACGTAGCGGCCGCATTACTACTGGCGTCAATATCCTGTTGTTTACAGGCCGTGAAACCGCCTATCAGCAGGGGAAGGAAAACAGCAAAAAGAAGTTTGCGCATGAATACTAAACTAATAGAAACCAGTAAATAGTACGTGTACAGACCCCTTAACGTGGCAAAGGGTTGTATGCCGTTCATTTTTATTCATTACGGTTGCAGCAACTGGTCAATCGTATGAACGACCCCATTTGTAGCGGGCAGGTCGGCCTGTTTGATCGTGGCCGCTGTTGTATTTTTATTGCCCTTTAACGTAATCTGATTGGCTGTGGCGGTAACCGTCAGTTTGTTGCCAGTGAGCAGTGTATTGACCGTACCCGTTTGTAACTGATTGGAAAACACCACACCCGATACCACATGGTATAATAACGTGTTGGTCAGAATTTGAAGATTGACCGAATTGATAGCCGCCAGATCCTTATATCCCCCCGACTGAAATGCAGCATCGGTCGGAGCAAACACCGTGACCAGATTTGTTGATGACTCATTGGTCAGCGTTGCCAGCAGCGTTGGGTTGGCGGTCCCGATTCGCTTCACAGCCGCCGACAGAAATGTTAAGGATGGGTTGTTCTGGATGAGGGTCAGCAGACTACCCGATGAAGGCGTCAGGACCCGATCAATGCTGTGAATAAAGCCGTTGGCAACGGTAATATCGGCCTGAATAATCTGTGCACTGTTAATAAAGACCGGGCCGTTCGACGTTTTATTCACGAACACAACTCCTTTGCTGGCCGTTGCCACCGGGTTTAAACCTGCCGGAATCATGGATGCCGACACCGGCCCGTACAACACATGGTTCAGCACGATAGCCCGTACCTGCTCTTTGGGGAGGGCGAAAATGGCGGCTGGCGTGGAAAGTCCCGAAGCCTGAAAAGCCGTATTGTTCGGCGCGAAAAGAGTGAGGTTACCACCTTTCAATGCATCGCCAACTTCTGAATACGCAACGGCGGTAGCCAGCAAACTGAACTGACTGTCTTCCAGAATCCGGTCGGTAATGGTTTGGGGAACGGCTACCGCATCCTCTGTCTTTTTGCAGTTCAGCAACAGCAGCGGCAGACATACAACCACAGCGATTCGACGGATGTGGATCAAAAAAAAGGGGTTCATAGGCAAATGAAACGGGTTAGCGGGAATCTGTCTATACAAACGCCTGTTCCCGGTTTATAGTCTTCGGGAACAAAGATACGGAGAGTTCATTAGTTAGTCAGTCGGTTGGGCCTGTCTAAAAAAGGTAAACCCGGCTTTCTCTATATAGCTTGCCGAGGAATTTACTGGTTAAAATTCCGTATCTTCGCGGTCTTGTTAACTTATGTTAAAACTCCCCCATTGGGATGAAGGAACACATTGACCCGAGCAATCTGCCCCGGCATATAGCCGTTATCATGGACGGAAATGGACGCTGGGCGAAGCGACAGGGTGCGGCCAGAGTATTCGGCCACCGCAATGCCATCAAGGCCGTGCGCGAAGCAACCGAAGGATGTGCCGAATTAGGCATCAACTATTTAACGCTTTATGCCTTTTCGACCGAAAACTGGAATCGTCCAAAATTCGAGGTCGATGCATTGATGACTCTGCTGGTGCATACCATTCGGGGAGAGATTAAGACATTAATGGATAATAACGTAAAACTGGCCACCATTGGTCATACCGAAAGTCTCCCTGCCGATTGCCAGCGGGAGTTGGCCGAGGCCATTCGGGAAACAAGCCAGAATGATGGAATGACCTTAGTGCTGGCCCTTAGTTATAGCGGCCGGTGGGAAATTCTGGAAGCAGCCCGGCAACTGGCGGCCGACGTGCGCGATGGTAAACTGACCCCCGATCAAATCGACGAAACCACGTTTGGCCAACACCTGACCACGCGTGGCATGCCCGACCCTGAACTAATGATCCGCACCAGTGGCGAAATGCGAATCAGCAATTTTATGCTCTGGCAACTGGCTTATTCTGAACTCTATATGCCCGATGTTCTCTGGCCCGATTTCCGCAAAGAGCATCTCTATAACGCTATCTTAAGTTATCAGCAGCGCGAACGCCGGTTCGGCAAAACCAGCGAACAACTGGTTAAATAATACAGTCAGTTCGGCAAAAGGGACACGCTGAAAAGAATATACGCAGAGGTCGTTACAACCGTATTCTCTTAAATAGAATCCTGTCAATCAACACGATAAGACATACTAACAACTTGAAACACGCTATAAAAGTCATATTGGGAGCCGTTTGCCTGCTCATTACGCTGTTGCCTGCTCAGGTTCGGGCGCAGGTACGCGTTGGTGCCGGACTACCCAGCACTGCCCCCGTCGAGAGTAATGACCTGCTTAACTATGCCAGTCCGAAAGAGTATGAGATTGCCGGGCTTTCCGTAACGGGTACCCGCTACCTCGACCCTAATTCGCTGGTTTCGCTGGGCGGATTGAAAGTTGGCGATAAAATTCGCATTCCGGGCGAAGCTGTCGGTTCGTCGGTTCGCAAACTGATGGAGTCCGGCCTGTTAGACAACGTTGAGTTATTTGCCACCAGCGTAGCAGACAACAAAGTGTCGTTGATGTTTCGGGTGCAGGAACGCCCCCGGCTCTACCGGGTTAGTTTTATGGGCGTCAAAAAAGGCGAACAGGACAATCTGAAAGATAAAATCAAACTCAATCTGGGTAAAATCGTGAGTAACACGATTACCAAAAATACCCAGTTGGCCGTCCGTAAGTACTTCATCGACAAGGGCTATCTGAATACGAAAGTCAAAATTACAACCATTCCTGACAGTACACGCAACAACGCCACCATGCGGGTGCTGGTAGACAAAGGACAGAAGGTAAAAATCGCTAAAATCAACTTCGAGGGCCTCGACCAGTTAGATGAGTCGGCGGTGCGGATGAAGATGAAAAGCACCAAGGAACAGCGGTTTGGGCGGGTGTTTACGCCCTCGAAATTCGTTCCGAAAAAATACGAGGAAGACAAGAAGAAGTTGCTTGAGTATTACAACAAACTGGGCTACCGCGATGCAACCATCGAGCACGACACGATTGTGAATAAAGGCGGCAACGCCATCAGCATCAACATCAAGCTGAACGAAGGCCATCAGTATTATTACCGCAACATTGATTTTTCGGGTAACTACCTTTATACCGCCACTCAGCTTCGTTCGGTTCTGGGGCTGACTAAAGGCGACGTATACAACCCGGAAGACCTGGATAAACGGCTGAACGGCAATCCGGGGCAGGATTTGAGTTCGCAGTACATGGACCTCGGCTACCTGTATTATAACGCGCAGCCCATCGAAAAATCCATCGACGGCGATTCCATTGACCTCGAAATCCGCATTTTTGAAGGCAAGCAGGCAACCATCAACAAGGTTATTCTGAACGGCAATACCAAAACCAGCGATCACGTTGTGATGCGTACCATTCGGACGCTGCCCGGTCAGAAATTCTCGAAAACAGCACTCATTCGTACCCAGCGCGAACTATCGACGCTTGGCTATTTTGACCCCGAAAAAATTGGCATCAACCCCGTTCCGCAAAGCGACGGAACCGTTGATATTGAATATACGGTGGAAGAAAAACCGTCTGACCAGATTGAACTGTCGGGTGGTTGGGGCGGCTATGTGGGCTTTGTGGGCACACTGGGCCTGACGTTCAATAATTTCTCGGCTCGTAACATTCCGAACCTGAAAGCATGGCGGCCTCTACCGGCTGGCGATGGACAACGGGTGCAGTTGCGTTTTCAGGCCAATGGTTCGCAGTATCAGGTGTATTCGCTGTCGTTTACCGAACCCTGGCTGGGTGGCCGCAAGCCGAATGCCCTGTCGGTTAGTGCCAGCCATACCGTCTATCAGACTTTTTACGATCCATTAAACCCAGCCAGTATTTACCAAAGCCTAAAAGGTCGTAAACCAACGGGTTCTTACACCAATACGGCCCTTACAGTCGGTCTGGGGCGGCAGTTGAAAGTGCCCGATGACTATTTCAGCCTAAGCAATTCGATTTCGTTCCAGCGGTACGATTTGAACAATCTCGATTTGTTCTACATCGGCTACAAAAATGGTATTTCCAACAACTTTACGTTCAACACGACCATCTCGCGAAACAGCATCGACAGCCCCCAGTTTCCGCGCAACGGTTCGTCGTTTACGCTGAGTGGTTCGTTTACGCCCCCTTATTCGGCTTTCCGCACGACAACAACCTTAGAGAAACCAGAGGACAAGTACAAGTTTGTAGAATACCACAAATGGATGTTCGACGCCAGTTGGTTCCAGACTGTATTCGGCAAATTGGTGTTGAATACCCGCGCTCACCTCGGTTTTCTGGGCAGTTACAACAAACGCACCTCCATTGGGCCGTTTGAGCGGTTCGTGCTGGGTGGTTCGGGACTGGCAGGTCAGGGGCAATTTGCACTGGCTCAGGACATTATCGGTTTGCGTGGCTACGATGACCGCAGCGTTTATACGGCCGATTATGATCGGGCTGTCGATGCTACTTCCCGTAGTCAGGGCGGTGTTGTATACAACAAATTCGTTGCTGAGTTGCGGTACCCGGTTTCGCTCAATCCGTCGGCCACGATTTTCGTACTCGCCTTTATGGAAGCCGGTAATAACTGGGGCAGTTACAAGCAATATAATCCGTTCGACCTGAAGCGGTCAATTGGCTTTGGTGCTCGTATTTTCATGCCTGCCTTCGGGTTAATTGGCATCGACTACGGCTATGGATTCGACAAGATTCCGGGCGTGAAAGACAAAGCAGCGGGGCAGTTTCACTTCACGATTGGTCAACAGATTAGATAAGATTCGGGCGGGTTAACCGTTTTTAATACAAACTGCATCGGTTTTCAAAACCGATGCAGTTTCCTTGACAATCAATCACTTCCCGCAAAATTTGATGTGCTCCTAATGAAAAAAGCCCTATTTTTCGTACTTTTGTCAACCGTTTGTGCGGCTACCCCTGCTCAGGCACAGAAGTTCGGTTATGTGGACACCGAGTTTATATTTGGCAAGATGCCTGAATACCAGAAAGCTCTGGGCGAAATTGACAAATTCGCCGATAAATGGTCGAAAGATATTCAGGACAAATATGTTGAAATCGACAAGCTGCAAAAAGCGTATCAGGCGGAAGAAATCCTGTTGACGGAGGACATGAAGCGTGACCGGCAACGCCTGATTAGCGATAAAGAGCGCGAAGCCAGAGAGTACAATAACAAAGTGTTTGGCTATCAGGGACTTCTTTTCGAGAAGAAAAAGGAACTGATGAAAGCACCGATGGAGTTAGTGAACCGGGCCGTTGAAAAGGTATGTTTGCAGAAAAAATTAGATTTCATTTTCGACAAAGCCTCCGACTTTGTGATGCTTTACACAAACCCCCGGCATGACTATTCCGACTACGTAATGGAAGAACTGGGGTTGGACATTAAACCAACAGCAACCAATAGCACTCCAACAATAAAAACAATCACAAAACCTAAGTAATACAAACAACTAATTTGAAATGAAGAAAAACCTCGTGATGGCGTTTGCAGCAGCCCTTCTGATGGGCGGTTTAAACGCACAGGCACAAGCCCCCACAATAACGCCGACGACGACAGCTTCAGCCGGTCCGCTGAAGTTAGGCTATACCAACATTGATTACGTGTTGTCGCAGACACCCGAAGCAAAAGATATTCAAAACCAGTTGACCATTCAGCGGACGCAGTCGGAAAACGAATTGAAGCGGATGCAGAAAGAACTGGAAGACAAATACGGTGCCTACGAAAAAGGCGCGGCTCAGATGTCGGATGTCATTAAAAAAGACCGGGAAACCGAATTGCAGGGTCTTCAGGCCCGCATTCAGGAGTTTGGCCGTACGGCTGAGCAATCACTGCAAACCAAATACCAGCAGTTGGTAAATCCGGTTGTACAGAAGATTCAGAAAGCCATTGATGCTGTTGCCAAAGAAACGGGTTATCAGTACGTTTTCAATCTGGATGCTGGCGCGAATACCATTCCTATTTTGCTGGTAGCTCCCGAAGAAAATAACATCACGGAACTGGTTCTGCGGAAATTAGGCATCGACCCAGCTAAAGCTGCCGCTGCCTCGAAACCAGCTTCAACGGGTGGCGGCACACCTGCCAACAAGCCTGCTCCGGCAACTGGCTCGGCGGCAACACCGAAGAAAAACTAAGTAATTATGTCGGGTTCTCAAACTCGACATCACTGCGTAAAAAGTCGCCCCTGGCAGTCAGAGGGCGACTTTTTTATTGGCAGGACCTTTCAAAATTAGCGTAAACTGGTCCGGTTTTTGTCATTCCGACAATAGGAGGAATCTCAAGCTTGACTGGCTCGGAAACTTGAGATTCCTCCTATCGTCGGAATGACAAAGAACATCCATGTTTAGTTGGATTACCTGACTATCTTTTGATTATTTTATTTTGACCACCTATTATTTTTTCTTGGAAAAATATAATTATTATTGGCTAAAGCGACTTATTGGCTAAGAAAAGTCTTAAATGCAGGAGATAAAGCCACCGGGATAAAATCTTCGGCTTACTTTTACGTTTTTCAAAACAGACCATTCTCAACCTCACTATGAACCGAACTGCCGGTATATTGGTGTGGCTCCTGCTCATCATTACGATTGGCAGCAGCCACGCGCAGGAGTCCAAACCGTTACAAGTACAACTGCCAACGCAACCCAACTGGAACGTTGTTTCCGAAGGAACTACTATTCGGTTAGACCTGAAAGCTACTGGCAGCTCAAACGACACACTCACGTTTAGTTTCGGACAGGATAAACAGGAAGGCATGCATCTCGATTCGTTGGGTCATTTTAGCTGGACACCTGGCTTTGACCTCGCCGACCGAATTCAAACGACAAAAACATACCCGGTCAGTTTTGATATACGGAGTAAGCATGGTCAAACGGCTTCGCAAACAATTGATCTTAACGTATTGCACGTAAATCGCCCCCCCATCATTGGCGAACTTCGGCCGTTTTATGTCAGCTACCGGACGCAGAACACCTACAAGATGGATGCTCAGACGGTGCGCGACGACGATGGCGACCCGATTGTGTTCATACCCATTGCCGATCAGATGCCCGAAGGTAGTAAACTCTCGTCACAGGGCGAACTAAGCTGGACGCTGTCGCTGAATCAGTTCAATCGACTAAAGCAGGCACCCCAATACATTGAGTTCTGGGTCGAGGATCAGCCCGCTAAAACCCGCACAAAAGGCCGGTTGAAAGTTGAAGTCACACAGATGGACCTGCCCCCCGACATTGCGGTTATTCCGAAAGAAACGCATTATAAACTGCGCGAAAATGCAACCGTCAACCTCAAGTTTTACCTATCCGATCCGAACGGCGAAGACGACGTAGCGGCATTTGGCTTTCTGTCAGATAACCAACAGATTCCGAAAACAGCATTAATAAAAAACACGGACAATCAGTACGAATTCATCTGGCAGCCCGGCTATGATTTCGTGAAAGACCCGTATGATTCGCTTAATGTTCAGATTACGTTTTATGTACTGGATAAAGCGCAGAACCGCGAGGAACGCCGGATAACCTTCACCGTTTTGAATACCATTAACGAAGGCGAAAAGGACCGCTATTATTACAATCAATACCGACAGTTGCTGGTGCAGGCCTGGGGTTTGGTGGAGCAGTTGGGTGACAAGGAAGAGCAACTCAAACACGATTACAAACGGGCAAAGGGTGGCAAACGCAACCGGTCGGTAGCAAACGCGTCGCTGGGAGCCGTGACGGGCGTTACGCCCGCCGTAACAGGAGCGAGTGCTACACCAGATGCTCAGAAAAATGGTCGCCTGATTTCGGCCATTGGTGGTACGGCCGTGTTGACGATGGGAACGCTTGAAGCAACGGAAGTTATTGGCAAGTCGATGAAAGATTTGCTCGACCGCTACAATTACGTACTGGGCAAACGGAGTGAACTGCAAAACAAAGGCGACGTATTTGCCCGCGAATTTGCGCTGAAATCGACCCGCCGAAACGGTGAGTTTGTCCGAAAGTTAGATGAATTCCGCAGTGCTATGAGTCTGAATGGTCTGGTCGCGCTGGAATTAGACGCCAACTGGCAAAGTAAAAAAGAAGCTTCCGACAAAGCACTTAAAAAGACATTCAAGGACTTCACACCGTTGGAAGAGACGCAGTAATAGTTAGTTTGTGGTTTGTAGTTAGCTGACGCACGCATATGCGTGCGTCAGCTAACTACAAACCACAAACTACACACTTTTTGTCACTCAATTTCAACCGTAAACGCAGCCTCAAACACCGCCCCCACGCCTACCCGCTGAATGGCTTCTTTCTGGTCAATGGGTTTGGGTTGTCCTTCACTATCCGCACAACCTAACCAGGGTTCGATGCATACAAACGGCGCACCGGGTTTGGCCCACAGGCCCAGGTACGGAAAAGCTGGATACGCAACCATCACGGCATGATTGTGTTTATCGCTGCGGATAGCGACACGCCGGGAGTTCAGGTTTTTAAAGACCAGCGCGTCGTTATCGAACAAATGCTTCGTTAACGGAAGCCGACAGCCCAACGAATCGGTTGGAACCGGTTTTGTTTCGCCGGTGAAGTAACCGCCCTCCGAAAGCATGTGTGTTTCCAACATTTCTGACTTTTCAAACTCGATAAAATAATCCTCATACGCTTCACCGGACAAGAACGGCACGGCAAAGGCCGGGTGTGCGCCTACCGAGAAAAAAACTGTTTTATCATCCTGATTGACAACACGATACGTAATGGTCAGGCGGGGGCCGTCGAGTTCATAAATAAGCTGAAACTCAAATTCATACGGAAAATGTACGCGCGTATCCTCGTTCGACCGCAGCGAAAAAATAGCGTGCGTTCCGGTCGATTCCGTTGTTTCAAATGTTGATTGTCGGGCGAATCCGTGGCGTTCGATGGGATACGTTTTGCCATCAATCAGCAGTTGATTGTTCAGGCAACCGCCCACCACCGGAAACAGGTTGGGCGCGTGCCAGCCCCAAACGGTCGGGTCGGCCTGCCACAAGTGTTCAATGCCACTTGACTTATGAAAAATTGACGTCAGTTCGGCACCTTTGGGCCGGATGGAAACGCGAAGATAGTCGTTTTCGAGGGTTGTCATGTCGGTGTAAAACAACAAAAGCTACCCAATGTTGGATAGCTTTTGCAAAGGTAACGGCCATCGGGATTTTGGCCGGTAAAATTGATTTAGAACCGGAAGTGCGAGAACGCTTTGTTGGCTTCGGCCATACGGTGCGTATCATCCTTCTTTTTCACAGCCGCGCCTTCGCCTTTTGCGGCTGCAACGATTTCGGCTGCCAAACGGTCTACCATTGTTTTCTCACCCCGTGAACGAGCATACTTAATAAGCCATTTCATGCCTACCGCGACTTTTCGGTCTGCCC
>CAXTKE010000013.1:0-194862 GCA_964244845.1 uncultured Spirosoma sp. | reverse complement strand
CACCTGACTGAAATTGAAAAAGCCGTTCTCCCATGGGACAACGGCTTTTTTGCGTCAACAGCTTTTGAGGTTAAAGAAAGCTTTATACAGTTTCCCAAAAATCACTTATCATTTTAAGGACTTCATCTACGGTCTTTGCTATCAACAAGAAATTACGGTTCTCGGCTTTAAGAAATCCATCAGCTACCATACGGTCAAGTTGCTGCAAAATGAGATCATAATAACCGTTCGTGTTCACAATGGCAATAGGGCCATCATAGAGTTTGAGCTGACGCCAGGTTAAAATTTCGAATAATTCATCCAGTGTTCCGTATCCGCCCGGTAAAGCGATGACGCCTTTTGCCAGTTGCACCATTTTAAACTTACGTTCGTGCATCGTTTCAACAAAATGGAGTTCTGTGAGCGTATTATGAGCTACTTCAAGTTCAGCAAGGAAATTTGGAATTACGCCCGTTACTTCACCCCCGTTTTGTAATACGGCGTTAGCCACGTTGCCCATTAAACCAAATCCGCCCCCACCGTAAATAAGCCGGATGCCACGATCTGCCATTTTTTCGCCAAGTTCAACGGCTACATCATTGTAAATCGGGTTCGTACCAAGACTCGACGCACAGTAAACGACAATGCTTTGCATACCTGGTACAGGGTAAAGCCTGTTTATAGTTAAAGAGTAAATTATTACATTAACTTGGTAGCCAATGCGTTTATATCCAGACCACCAAACATGCCTGAACTCATCAATAAGAAGATTTCAACCTCATTACGTTGTTGGATAAGGTAAGCCTCCAACTGAACTCTGTCGGTAAAAACCTGAAGATCATTCCGATCAAAAGCTGCTTTTATATCATTAGCTGTAATTAAATTACCCGCGTTATTCGACTTGTTTCTGTCGTAATAAACGATAGCCTGATCGGCACTATCCAATGTGTCTTTATACTGTTTAAGAAAGGCTATGTTCTGGCTACTGACGGTATAGAGTTCGACAACCGCTACTATTTTTTGTCCGGCATGCTGTTGCTGTACCGCTTCAACGGTGGCCTCCACTTTAGCCGGAGAATGAGCGAAATCACGGTACAAAATCCGCTTTTTGCTTTCAGCAACTTTCTCTAACCGCATCAATACTGGCTTAAACGTCGGAATCGCTTCGTAAAATTGCTCTTCTGTAATGCCAATTCGGTCGCACACGGTCATGGCTCCGGCAAGGTTCTTCAAATTATGCTGCCCAAATATCAGTACGGGAATTTTCGAACCTTGTTTGGTGAGCAAAAACGTCTGACCGTTAATTAACTGGCTTGGGTGAGGCAAATAGGGAATCTTAGTAATATCGGTGCGTTCCTTCTGACCAATTACGTCAAGCATATCATCTGATTCGTCGAAAATAAGAATACCGGCTTTGGGCATGGCCTCCGCTAATAATTCAAACGCATCGACATACTCGTCCCAGGTAGGATAAATAGTGACGTGATCCCAGGCAATACCGCTGATAAGCGCAATATGAGGTTGATAATGTAGAAACTTTGGCCGGGAGTCAAGGGGTGATGATGGGTATTCGTCCCCTTCAAGAATAATAACCGGCGCATCAGGCGTAAGCTTAGCCATTGTTTCAAAGCCGTCGATTTGCTCGCCAACGAGATAATCGAACTTACGTTTGTGATGGCTCAGGACATGTAAAATCATGGCGGTAATCGTTGTTTTCCCATGACTACCCGCAATAACTACGCGCTGCTTTTGCTGGCTTTGCTGGTACATAAATTCGGGATACGAATAAATCGGTAACCCTAAATCCAGTGCTCTGATTAATTCAGGATTGTCGTTACGGGCATGCATTCCAACGATAATGGCATTTAAATCCGGGTGGATTTTTTCGGGAAACCATCCCATTTCGGTAGGGAGCAACCCATTTTGCCGTAAGCGTCTACGTGATGGTTCGTAAATTTCATCATCGGAGCCAGTAATGACATAGCCTTGTTGTTGGAGTGTCAGGGCGAGATTGTGCATTGCACTGCCGCCAATAGAAATGAAATGAATAGCCTGAGACATTCGGTAAATCTAATCAGTGTCGAGAAACAAAAGTAGACGTTCTTTTCGGTTTGCCGAAAGAAGATGCCTTTATAGGTAGAAAAGCATATTTCTCCAGTATTAAATTTAGATCAATCCCGAATCAAACTCCGTGTTTTTTCGTTGGTAATCGTACGTACAAATTGTACTTGGAAACCTTAATTTTCGGGGCCAAATTCGCGTCAGTTTTTAGAACATAAATTGCCAAAACCGGTATCGCCCTTTTTATGCGCCAAACGTAGGGATGAAGACATATTATGACCTGATTGACCAGACCTTTGAATTCCCCACACGGGAATTCAATGTCGAGAATAACGAACTGATGTTCAACAATGTACCGCTGATGGACATTGTTAAGGAATACGGTACTCCCTTGAAACTGACGTATTTGCCGAAAATTACGGAGCATATTGAACATGCTAAATTACTGTTCAAAAACGCGATAAAGCGGTATAACTACAAAGGCAATTATACGTATTGCTATTGTACCAAATCATCGCACTTTCGGTTTGTGCTCGACGAGGTTCTTAAAAACAACGTACATCTTGAAACATCGTCGGCCTACGATATTCAAATTTTACGGGAATTATACAAAGCAGGTAAGGTCAATAAGAGTACGTACATTATCTGTAATGGCTATAAACGGCCTCTGTACACGCAGTACATTAGCGAACTCCTGAATGAAGGATTTACGAACTGTATTCCGGTACTCGACAATCTTAAGGAAATAGAGGCTTACGAAAACTCCATAACCACCGATACGGTCAATTTTGGAATTCGCATCGCTACGGATGAAGAGCCAAACTTTGCCTTTTATACCTCCCGACTTGGCATACGCTACAGCGATGTGAACGAGTTATACAGAAGCAAAATCGCTCCCAATGAGAAGTTTAAGCTTAAAATGCTGCACTTCTTTATCAATACGGGCATTAAAGACAGTGCCTATTACTGGAGCGAATTGAGCCGGTTTATGTATAAATACTGCGAACTGCGTAAACTGTGCCCTGACCTCGATTCGATTGATATTGGGGGCGGAATGCCCATTCAAACGTCGTTCCAGTTCACATACGACTACCAGGCCATGATTGACCAGATCGTAGAAAGTATTCAGTGGATTTGCAATAAAAATAACGTACCCGTACCGCATATCTTCACTGAGTTCGGATCGTATACGGTAGGCGAAAGTGGTGCGGTGATCTACAAGGTAATTGATCAGAAACTACAGAACGACAAGGAGTTATGGTACATGATCGACGGCTCGTTCATTACACAACTTCCCGATTCGTGGGGTTTGGGGCAAAAATACATTATGCTGTCAGTCAATAACTGGGACAACCCTTACCAAAAGGTAAACTTGGGCGGCTTGACATGCGATTCACACGACTTCTATAACACCGAAGCGCACAGTGCTGATTTGTATCTGCCAATTTTCGATCAGGAGACTGAAGATCAGTACATTGGCTTATTCCATACGGGTGCTTACCAAGAGTCATTGGGCGGTTATGGCGGTATTCAACACTGCCTTATTCCGGCTCCACAGCATGTCATTGTAGACAAAGACGAAAACGGTAATCTGCGGACACGCCTGTTTGCCCCTGAACAGAACAGTGAGGTAATGCTCAAAATTCTGGGCTATGGCGATGCAGAACCCGGCATGACTGAACTCGAAGCTACGGAAGCTGCTGAAGAACGCGAGGAAGAAGCGGAACTGGTAAAAGACGAAAATTAGTCTTTATAAGCGGCAAGCCGTAAGTTTTTGGTAGTATATTCGTTTAACAATCTGAAGGTTAGAGTAAAACGCAGGATATTTCATGAAAAAACTACTGATTTTGGGTGCTGTACTGGCGACGTTGTCGCTTGGGTCATGTGCCCGTAAGGCGAATTGCCCGGCTTATGGCAGCCTACAGAAAACTGCACCGACGCAGGTTCGGGTATAAGACAAAGGCAATCTACGTAACAAAAAAGCCCATCGCTTCCGTTAAGCGATGGGCTTTTTTGTGTTACATCCCGCTGTTTATCAGGCGTATTCCAGCACAAAACGCGAAGCTTCCAATAAATTGGGCGCGTGGCCGTCGCAGTCAGTAACCGGTTGAGGTTCGGATGCGATACGTACTGTTCTTACGCCTGCCCGCTTACCCGCCTGCATATCACGCAGCGCGTCGCCAATCATCCAGGATTCGTCGGGTTCGATGTTGTATTTCGCCATCGCCTTTTCGAGCATTAGTGAGCCAGGCTTGCGTGTTAACGACTCGGTGTCGTATTTAGGATGATGCGGGCAGTAATAAATATCATCAATGAGTTGACCACATTGGGCCTGTAGGTAGTTGTAACAGGTCATCACGTCGTCGCGGGTGTAGAGACCTCGGGCAATACCTGCCTGATTAGTGATAACGATTAGTAAATACCCGGCTTCTTTGAATAAACGTAGTGCTTCGGGTACACCGTCGGGAATAATAAAATCCTCAATCCGGTATACGTAGTCCGTTCGGTCCTCGTTCAACACGCCGTCGCGGTCCAGAAAAATACACTTGTTCATTGATGAAATAGGACGATATAATAAGCAATAATGCAATTATTTGCTCAAATAATTGCATTATTACTTTATAAATTATTGTTAATTTTTACAAAAATGAATAGAAAGCTATCATAATCAGTCAATAGCAGCGTGAAAACGGCTGATCGCCTACGCGCCCAAATCCTGCAGCCGCTGGGTTAATGCCTGAATTTTAGCGTCAGCATCAGCCAGTTTCTGACGTTCGCGTTCAACCACGTCTGGTTTGGCGTTGGCTACAAATTTTTCGTTTGACAATTTCTTCAGCGTTGAGTCCCGGAAACCGAGATTGTAGTCCAACTCCTTACGGGTGCTGTCAATTTCCTGTTCCAGATCAATTTCTCCCGCGATATTGACAAAAAATTCATCCCCTTTTATCAGAAAGGATAAACCGTCTGCTTTTTCATTGACATAGCTAATGACGGAGACATTAGCCATTTTACGAATCATTGATTCGAGACCCTGAAAGCGGTCCGGTGACGTCGTTTTAATGGCCAGCGGCAGAGCTGTTTTTGGCGAAATATGCTTGGCGTTCCGAATATTCCGAACGTTGGAAATGACTTCAAATAACGTATCAAAATCGGTTAATATCTGGTTATCAACGGGTCCGGCTTTCGGGAAAGGGGAGATGCAGATGCTGTCACCGGGTTTGCGTTCGCGAATATCCTGCCAGATTTCCTCGGTAATGAACGGCATAAACGGATGCGCCAAACCCATTAGACGCTCAAAGAAAGTAATGGTGGCCTCATACGTAGCGCGGTCGATGGGTTGCGCGACACCGGCATCGAAAGCCGGTTTGATTAGCTCCAGATATTGTGAACAAAAGTCATCCCAGATGAGCGTATAAATCGCCTGCAACGCATCCGAAATGCGGAATTTGCTGAACAGATCTTCTATTTCCAGAAGCGTTGCATTCAGTTTCGACTCAAACCATTGAATCGGTAGAGACGCAGCACTTTGCGTCTGCTCTGTGTTAGTTAGAACCATCCGGTCAGGAGACGCAAAGTGTTGCGTCTCTACATCACTAACCGTCCAGCCTTTTACCAACCGGAATGCATTCCAGATTTTGTTGCTAAAATTCCGGCCCTGTTCAACCAGCTTTTCGTCGAACATCAGGTCATTACCAGCCGCCGAACTGAACAGCATCCCCGTCCGAACGCCATCGGCTCCGTATTGGTCAATGAGGTCGAGCGGGTCGGGCGAATTACCGAGCGATTTCGACATTTTTCGGCCCAGTTTATCGCGAACAATACCCGTCAGATACACATTTTTGAAAGGTGCTTCGCCCCGGTATTCATACCCGGCAATGATCATTCGGGCAACCCAGAAAAACAGAATTTCGGGAGCGGTAACGAGGTCATTTGTTGGATAATAGTAGTTAATGTCAGCGTTGTTCGGTTCTTTCAGTCCGTTGAACACCGACATCGGCCACAGCCATGCCGAGAACCACGTGTCAAACACATCTTCATCCTGCGTGAGGTCGGCTTCAGTCATGGCGAAGAGCAGCTTTTCGTGCTGTACTTTCTCTAAAGCCTCGTGCTTATTCTTGGCAACAATGATGGTTCCATCCTGCATGTAAAACGCTGGAATCCGCTGTCCCCACCACAGTTGGCGGCTGATGCACCAGTCGTGTACGTTCTCCATCCAGGCTCGGTACATATTCTTGAACTTGGGCGGCACAAGCTGAATCGTGTCGTCCATTACGTTCGTTAATGCGGGTTTCGACAGTTCATCCATTTTCAGGAACCACTGCAAGGAAAGCTTCGGCTCGATAACAGCCCCCGTTCGTTCCGACGTGCCAACATTTGATTTATAGTCTTCCGTCTTGACCAGATTGCCGGATTCTTCCAGCAGTTTAATAATGGCTTTCCGGGCCGCAAAACGGTCCATTCCGACCAGAATCTGTGCCTTCTCGTTCAGTGTGCCGTCGTCGTTGAGAATGTCGAGTACGGGCAGGTTGTGGGTGATGCCCAGCGCGTAGTCGTTCGGGTCGTGGGCGGGCGTAACTTTAAGCCCACCCGTACCAAAATCCATCGTTACGTATTCGTCCGTGATGATGGGGATTTCGCGGTTTATGAGCGGGATAAGGGCTTTTTTGCCATGTAGATGCTTGTACCGCTCATCGTTCGGATTAACCGCAATGGCCGCATCGGCCATGATCGTTTCGGGCCGAACAGTCGCAATCGTGATGTGTTCCTGTCCCGCGCTCCCGGCAATTTCGTACCGAATGTAAACTAGTTTCTGCTGAATCTCTTTCGTGATAACCTCCTCATCCGATACGGCGGTGCGGCCCTGCGGGTCCCAGTTTACCATGCGAACGCCCCGGTAAATCTGGCCTTTGTTGTAGAGGTCAACAAATACGTCAATAACCGAATCGTGGAGAGCCGGTTCCATCGTAAAACGCGTGCGGTCCCAATCGCAGGATGCACCGAGTTTACGAAGTTGCGACAAGATAATGCCGCCATATTTATGCGTCCATTCCCAGGCATACTCCAGAAATTCGTCGCGGGTGAGGTCCTTTTTACTGATGCCCCGTTCCTTAAGCATGGCCACTACTTTTGCTTCGGTAGCAATGCTGGCATGATCCGTTCCGGGCACCCAGCAGGCGTTTTTGCCTTCCATGCGGGCTTTCCGAATCAGCACGTCCTGAATCGTATTGTTGAGCATGTGGCCCATATGCAATACACCCGTTACGTTTGGGGGCGGAATGACAATGGTATACGGCTCGCGTTCGTCGGGTGTGGACTTAAAAAACTGGTTATCAAGCCAATATTGATACCATTTTGTTTCTATTTCCTGGGGGGCGTATGTCTTTGAAATCATAATCGATGGAAACGCTGCGTTGTTATTTTCATCAACCGTATGAGCATGAAACAGCGATAGGTAATACGGACAAAAAGCAAAATTAGCTAAATTGGGTAGGGCGAAAAAACGAAAGGGCACCTTTACCAGTTTTACCGCTATACTTCGTCAACAAAGCAATGGAATTCGGGAAAATACAGAACCTCGATGTCGTAAATTTCGCGTTGCCACCCGGTTCGGCGTTCAATTCCCGAATCTGGGCCGCCGTCGAGCCATCATACCGCAGCAAAAATTGCCCGCCAACCGTGTTTATCGGCGGGCCTATCTGGGCGAACAAAGATTATGTCGGAAAAGTCTATCCGACGAATGCAAAAGAGCGCGATTTTCTGCATTATTATACCCGACAGTTCAACACCATCGAACTGAATCTGACCCATTATCAGATTCCGACGGCGGGCATGATTGAAAAATGGAAAACCGAGGCCACCGGATCGCCGGACCGTGCCGGGTTCACGTACTGCCCCAAGTTTCCGCAGATTATCAGCCACGAACGACAGTTGATTGCTTCGGAAAGCCTGACGGAGGAGTTTATCAATGCCGTGCTGAGTTTGGAGCAGTTTCTGGGCATGACATTTCTGCAATTACCGCCCACGTTCGGCCCCGACAAGTGGCCCGTTCTGGAAACGTATCTTAAACATTTACCTGACGAACTCGACGTAGCAGTGGAGTTTCGGCATCCCGACTGGTTCAGTAAGGCATCGGTCTGGCAGCAAACCCTCGAACGCCTGTATGCGCTTCACCGGCACGTTGTCATAACAGATGTAGCGGGTCGGCGCGATGTGCTGCACATGGGCCTGAGCAGCCCCGTATTAACACTCCGGTTCATTGCCAACGAGGGCCATCCAACCGATTATACCCGCGTTGACGCCTGGGTACAACGACTGAAAACGTGGTTTGAAAAGGGATTGCAGACGGCTTACCTGTTCATTCACGGTGGGGGTGACAATGACACCGCTCCCGAACTGATTCTGTACTGGACTCGTCAGTTGAATAAACACTGCGGCCTGAATTTGCGTGAACCCGTTTTGCAGCCCAAAGTGGTGCAGGGAAGTTTGTTTTGATTTGCAGCCCTAAGCCTTTACCTTTGTTTCATGAGTTTACCCACAAACACCTATCGGCATCATCACTCTGGGCGGTAACGCAGCAGAACGAGATGCGCGTGTTTGTGAGTTCGGAGCAACAATTCTGATTTCCACAATATACAAAGCCCGGTTCTGCCAAGAAGCCGGGCTTTTGCTTTATGAAAACCGTTATTATCAAATACAACGCGGGTAACGTGCAGTCGGTTATGTACGCGCTGGAGCGGTTGGGTGCGCCGTACCTGCTTACCGACGATGAAGCCGAAATTCGTTCTGCCGATAAAGTCATTTTTCCCGGCGTGGGCGAAGCAAGTACCGCGATGGCCTACCTGCGCGAACGCGGCCTGGACAAGCTGATCCCTTCGCTGAAACAGCCCGTTCTGGGAACCTGCGTCGGGATGCAATTGATGTGCCGACATTCGGAAGAGAACGACACAACCTGCATGGGCATCTTCGACATTGACGTTCGGCGGTTTCCAAAGCAGCCGGATTTTAAAGTGCCGCATACGGGCTGGAATAACATCCATTCGCTACGTGGGCCACTAACAGACGGAATTTCCGAAAATGCTTACGTCTATTTCGTGCATAGTTATGCTGCCGATGTTTGCCCTGAAACAACCGCTATTTGCGACTACATCCGGCCCTTTAGTGCGATGCTGCACCACGACAATTTCTATGCCGCTCAGTTTCATACCGAAATCAGCGGAGATATTGGACAGCGAATTCTGGAAAATTTTTTGAAACTATAATGTAAACACGGAGAGCATGGAGTTAAACACAGAGAACACAGATTCTTTGTGCGCTCCGTGAACCCTCCGTTTACTCTGTGTTTAGAAAATATGCATATCATACCCGCAATTGACCTCATCGACGGAAAAGCCGTTCGGCTCACCCAGGGCGATTATAATCAGAAGAAGGAATACAACGCCCGACCGCTGGAAGTCGCCCAGCAATTTGAAGGGGCCGGTCTGACGCGTTTGCACTTAGTCGATCTGGACGGAGCAAAAGAAAAGCGCGTGATCAACTGGAAAGTGCTCGAACTGATTGCGTCGAAAACCACACTCCACGTTGACTTCGGCGGGGGCGTTCAGTCCGACGACGATTTACGGATGGTGTTCGAGTGTGGAGCCAAACAGGTTACCGGGGGAAGCATTGCCGTGAAGCAGCCCGACGTACTGGAACGGTGGCTTTCGCAGTACGGTTCGGAGAAGATTATTCTGGGTGCCGATGCCAAAAACGAAAAAATTGCCGTGAGTGGCTGGGAAGAAGGCACCGACGTCTGGATTTATGATTTTGTCGAGAAGTGGACCGAAAAAGGTGTTCAATACGTAATCAGCACCGATGTGGCAAAGGATGGGTTGCTGCAAGGCCCATCGTTTGACTTGTACCGCAATATGCAGGATCAATTTCCGAAGCTTAACGTGATTGCCAGCGGGGGCGTCAGCGATATGTCTGATATTGAAATGCTGGCCGATATGGATATGTACGGCGTTATCGTTGGCAAAGCGATTTATGAAGGGCGGGTGACACTGAAAGAATTACAACTCTTTAATGCGTGATGAGCAGCGAGTACACAATCAGCACGGACAAGGCTAAACTGGATATTTCCCTGATTCATCAATTTCTGAGTCAGGAGTCATATTGGGCGCAAAATGTTCCACTCGACATTGTTCAGCGGTCCATAGAAAACTCATTATGCTTTGGTGTTTATTGTCAGGGTAAACAGGTGGGCTTCGCGCGGGTCATCACCGATCAGGCAACGTTCGCCTACCTGGCTGATGTGTTCGTGGTGCATGAACATCGGGGGAAAGGGGTATCGAAGCAGTTGGTGGAGACGATTTCGACATACCCAGCCTTGCAGGGCCTGCGCCGGTGGGTATTAGCCACACAAGACGCGCATACGCTTTACGCACAATTCGGCTTTACGGCATTAGACAAACCGGAGATGTTCATGCAGCGCAAACTCATCGACAAATACTGATTTATGCTCACAAAACGCATTATTCCCTGCCTCGATATTAAAGACGGTCGCACCGTGAAAGGCACCAATTTCATCAACCTGCGCGACGCTGGCGACCCCGTTTCTCTGGCCGCCATCTACGCTGAACAGGGAGCCGACGAACTGGTTTTCTTAGACATCACCGCTACCGTCGATGAACGCAAAACCCTTATTGAACTGGTTCGGAATGTGGCGCATACCATCAATATTCCCTTCACAGTTGGCGGTGGTATTTCGTCGGTTGCCGATGTTTCTGCGTTGCTCAATGCGGGTGCGGACAAGATTTCGATCAACTCATCGGCCGTTCGCAATCCCGATCTAATCAATGAATTGGCCCTTGAATTTGGTAGTCAGTGCGTTGTTGTGGCTATTGACACGCGGTACATTAATGGTGAACACATCGTTCATACGCATGGCGGACGTAAGCCTACTGAACTCCGCACAATTGTCTGGGCGAATGAGTTGGAAAACCGGGGGGCTGGCGAAATTCTGCTGACATCAATGGATACCGACGGCACAAAAGCGGGCTTCGCGCTGGAATTAACCGCCCAAATTTCGGGGGCGGCTAACATTCCTGTCATTGCGTCGGGTGGGGCGGGTACGATGGCCCATTTCGTCGATGTGTTCACAACCGGAAAAGCGGATGCGGGGCTGGCCGCCAGTATTTTTCACTTCAAAGAAATCGAGATTCCAGCCCTGAAAAGCTACCTGCGCGAACAGGGAATTGAAATGCGGATTTGACTGGCTCAAACAGGCTCCGGCTGTTTGCCTATAGTATAGAATTAATCAAACAGCCGGAACCTGTTTAGGCCGTTTTAAAACTTAAACCCTAACTCCAGCGAGACAACCCGGTTTTTAGACGTCAGTTCGTTCGCCCGCACAACGTTTAGTAAGCCACGCTGGTAACTCAGGCCAATGTTGACCGCGTTTGTCTGGTTAATTTTATACTGAACCCCTGTTCCGAGAAGCAGTTCAATATCCCCAAATCCATATTGCCGCCTGCCGCCCCCGCTCTCAGCTTTATACAAACCATTTCGAGCTTCGTCCAACGCTCTTTCGGCTAATTTCAGGCTCAACAGCCCACCCGTTTGCACATACAGCCGCAGATTTGGCGCAATATTGTTGGCAAACAACTTCACCGTAGCCGGGATTTGCAGGTATTGCAAATTGTAGATAGACTCTTTTTCGGGCGCACCCGGATTCCAGCGCGTTTCGCCAAAAGAGCCGGGCATCTGAAACCCCGACCGTTTAATGGTGTACCACAGGCCTGTGCTGAATGAATACCGGTCCTTGAAGAAGAAATAGTCCAGCGTTGGGCCAACGCTCATCCGAACGCCCGCGCCATTGCTGCGAAAGCCCGCATACGTTCCAACCCCCTCCGCCGTGTTTATGTCGAGCGAGGGCGCAAACCGGATACCCATCTCAATCAGGTGTGTTGGACGGGCATAATCGGGGCCGCTGCCATCAGAATCTGTGTTTTGCTGACGACGCCGACGTTTACGGTCATCATCATAATCCTGACGGTTCTTGTCCTGACCATCGTAATTATCGCCCAGAATTTTGCGAAATCGCTTTTCCGTTACGTTCGATTCTTTGGTTCGAAGCCGGTAGAGCGCGGGCGAGGTGGACTGCGCCCAGCTACCGCTAAGAGCCAATAGGGTTAAAATCAATCCGAACCCTGCAACTTTTTTCATAATTTTGCACGTTTTCTATATTGAAAACACCTGATTTTCATGCGAATACAGTCGGCCGTTTTGGGCCTTTTTTGCTTACTTTTATTAGCTTCCTGTACTAAAAACGAAGACGTTTCACTGATTCGGCTTGACCAAAAACTCTTTTCCGGTAAGTCACCCGACAACGTTCGGGCTTTGCTTAACCAAAACCCGTCGGTCTCTCAATTGTACTTTAACGCGAACGGAGCCGGAAATGATACAGCCCTCGTTCGGGAATTGACCAACCGGGTCAGCAACCCCGCGCTCAACGAACTCAACGCCCAGATTCAGACCGATTTTGGTGATATGGCCGACTTGAAAAAGCAGTTTGCCGACGCCTTCACAGCAATCAAAAAAGACTTCCCGGACTTCCATTCGCCTAAAATTGTTACGGTCGTCACGGGCTTTCTTGGTCCTGATTTGGTCGTAACCGATAGTCTTATCATCATCGGTCTTGACTATTTTGCCGGACCCAACGCGAAATTCCGCCCGCAGGGACCGGAATATCCCCAATACATTCTGCGTCGCTACCAGAAAGAATATATTGTTCCCGCCATCGTTTTTGCTATCTCTGACAAATACAATGCCACGAACCGCGCCGACCAAACTATGCTGGCCGATATGGTCTATTATGGCAAAGGCTATGTGTTTACAAAAGCTATGATACCCAGCGTTGCCGACAGTCTGATTATCGGTTATTCAGACAAACAACTTACACAAACGTTTAATGCACAGGATGTTGTTTGGGGCCATTTTATCGACAATCAGTTGCTGTATCAGACAAGTCCGGCAATAAAACAGCGATATTTGAACGAACGGCCTTTCACCGCCGAAATTGGTCAGGCTTGCCCCGGTGCTATCGGTCGTTGGGTTGGCTGGCGTATTGTTGGGCGGTATCACGACCAACACAGTAACGTATCTATTTCGGAACTAATGCACAACGCCGACGCCCGGCAGATTTTTGAGCAGTCGGGGTATAAAGGACAGAAAGAATAGTGAATTAGTGAAGTGGGTGTAGTGAGTAGCTGAAAACTACTACACGTATTCTACTCACTGCACTTATTTCACCCACTTCACCAAAAACAATGGCAAAACGAGGACGAAATTTTGGCGAGGAAGCCAGTCAGGAAGATAAAAAGAAGTTTAGCCGGGATGGGCTAAAAAAAACGCTGAGTATTCTGCGGTTTGTGAAGCCATACCGCGTTCAGTACATCATTGGCTTTGTTTTCCTGATATTATCCACAGGAACGACCATGAGTTTCGGGTTGCTCATTGGGCAGATTACCAGCGTCATCCAGGGGAAATCGGCGTTTACACTCAACCAGGTGACGCTGTTTTTTGTGGGCGTATTAATCGCGCAGGCTATTTTTTCCTTCTTTCGCATCTACTTTTTCTCGCAAGTAAGCGAACGGGCTATGGCCGATGTGCGTCGGGCAACCTACAGTAAAATCATTACCCTGCCGATTTCGTTTTTCGAGAAACGGCGCGTAGGCGAATTGACCAGCCGTATCTCCTCCGACATTTCGCAGCTTCAGGACGTACTGACACTTACCGTAGCCGAGTTATTCCGGCAAATCGGCACGCTGACCATCGGCACGGCCATCATTTTTTACGTCTCCTGGAAACTCACCCTTTTCATGCTGGCAACATTTCCGGTAATCATTGTAGCGGCTATGTTCTTCGGTCGCTTCATTCGCAAACTATCGAAACAGGCGCAGGATTTACTGGCCGAGGCAAACGTAATTGTCGAAGAAACGCTTCAATCGGTTAATGTTGTCAAGGCGTTTACCAATGAGGGGCTGGAAATTAACCGCTATGGAACGGCCCTGCAACGGGTTGTCGGTACGGCCTTGCGGGCCGCTAAATTCCGGGGCGTATTCGTGTCGTTCGTGATTTTTGCGCTTTTCGGGGGTATTATTGGTGTTGTTTGGTATGGCGGTTCGCTGGTTATGGCCAACGAAATGCCCTTCGCCGATTTGCTGACGTTTATTGTGTACACCACATTCATTGGCGGTTCTGTTGCCGGCATGGGCGACCTGTATGCACAGTTGCAAAAAACCATCGGCTCGTCGGAGCGGATTCTGGAAATTCTCGAAGAGCCATCCGAAGTAAATGCCGTTGAGTCTCTTCCGTTATTCGTGCCGGTTCATGGGCATGTTCAATTCGATGATGTTCGGTTTTCCTACCCGTCGCGTCCGGATATTGCGGTACTGAAGGGTATTTCATTAGACGTAGCGGCAGGCCGAAAAATTGCACTTGTGGGCCAGAGTGGAGCCGGAAAGTCTACGATTGTGCAGTTGCTGATGCGGTATTACCCCATTGCTGGCGGTAAGATTACGGTCGATGGTCGCGATTTGGCGGGTTTCAACGTAACAGAACTGCGGAAGAACATTGCCGTAGTGCCGCAGGAAGTGATGCTTTTCGGAGGAACAATTCTCGAAAATATTCTCTACGGCAAACCCACGGCAACAGAAACCGAAGTACGCGAAGCGGCCCGCAAAGCCAACGCGCTTCAGTTCATCGACTCGTTTCCCGAAGGGTTACAGACCATTGTGGGCGAGCGGGGCGTTAAATTATCGGGTGGGCAGCGGCAGCGGATTGCCATCGCCCGCGCCATTTTGAAAGACCCGGCCATTCTGATTCTGGATGAAGCGACGAGTTCGCTGGATGCCGAGTCGGAGCGGTTAGTACAGGAAGCGTTGGACGTACTGATGCAAAACCGCACGACCATTATCATTGCTCACCGGCTGGCTACGATCCGAAAAGTAGATATGATTTATGTGATGCGCGAGGGGCAGATTGCCGAGATTGGTACGCACGACCAATTAGCTAATCAGGAAGATGGTATTTATGCGAATCTGGTCAAATTGCAATTTGAAACGATAGACTAATCAGTTTGTGGTTAGTTGTTTGTCGTTCCGGTGGGAAACTGCCACGACAAACGACTAACCACAACCACAAACAAATTATGACAGCCGCTTCCAAAACGTTGAAAGACTTTAATCTTCGGCATACGCATGGCCGCGAGGAGGTGCTGGATTTGTTTCTGAACGCCGGTCATGCGCTGGCACACAACGATGTCGAAAATGGCCTTGGCCCCGACCATGACCGTGTAACGATTTACCGAACCCTGCGAACATTTCTGGATAAAGGCCTGCTACACAAAGTGCTTGATGATGAGGGTGGTACGAAATACGCCCTCTGCCGGGAAACCTGCTCAGAAGGCCATCATCACCATGACCATGTTCATTTTAAATGCGAAAATTGTGGACAAACAACCTGCCTTGAGAAAGTAAGCATTCCCGCGATTGCCCTGCCCGAAGGCTACAACCGTAAAGAAATGAACCTGCTGATTCAGGGCGTTTGCCAGGAGTGTAACAAAGGGTAGTCCTTGTGTTTGTCATGCTGACGAAGGAAGCATCTTCGGTAGTGTGTAGTTCGGGCTTTCTACATTGAGGATGCTTCCTTCGTCAGCATGACAAAACGCAAAATGCCCACCGAAACGATCTTCACTCAGCGTCAAGAACAGTTTATTAACCACGAAAAGGTCGCCCAACGTCGATACAACCAACTGGCGTTCTGGCGGCTTATCTGGTTTCTTGGGGCTGTTGCTGCCAGTTGGCTGCTCATCCGGCTCGATTATCAGTTAGGTGCGGTAGCGGCTGTGTTGGCGGGCGTAACCGGGTTTCTTATTCTGCTGAAAAAACACCAGTCTGTCCGGCGCGAACGCGATGTAGCGCATCAACTGGCCTTTATTAATCAGGACGAAGCGGCCCGGCTAAAACGCCAGTATCTACGCCCCGAAACGGGCGAACTGTTCGCTAATCCAACGCATTACTACGCTGGTGATTTAGACGTATTTGGCAAACACTCGCTCTTCCGACTGCTCAACCGTACGCATACTTACGAGGGTCAGAAACGGCTGGCTGGCTGGCTAAGTGCGCCATCTGGCCCCGATGCCGTCCGGCTCCGGCAAGAGGCCGCTGCTGAGTTAAATCCGCAAATCGAGTGGCGACAACGGGTTGAAGCATTGGCTTACGTAGAGGAAACCGTTGGCCGCTCGCCCGATGTGCTCGTCAACTGGGCTACCGCCGACGTTTCGCCCCTGCCCGCGTATCTGAACATCATTCGGTTTCTGTTTCCGGTCATCACGCTGGGTATATTTATAGCCTGGCTACTGGGTTATGTACCCGGTGTAATTGTTCTGCTGGCGTTGGCCGTTCATGGGATGGTACTTAGCCAGACTGCCGGACGGGCGAAAGAACTCAGTGAACAAACTTTCGAGATTTCGGCTGCGCTACGGGCTTTTCGGGAATTGTTTAAAGAGGCCGAACAGGTGAAAGGAAACACCATTCGGTTGCGGGCTATCCGCGAGACACTGACCACCGACAGAATGGGGGCTTCCGACGCTATCGGTCAGCTTAGCCGGTTAACGGAAGGGCTGAATTACCGACGAAACCCGTATTTCGCGCTGCTTTTCGGGATTGCAACCCTGTGGGATATTCATTATCTATTTCGGCTCGAACGCTGGCGTCAGCACCACGGAGCAACGATTGGTCGCTGGTTTGAAGCTCTCGGCGAACTGGAAGCACTCAATAGCCTGTCAGGCTTCGCTTATGCGCATCCATCGTATGCTACACCAGACATCACGGACGAGCAGTTGCTTCTCGATATTACTTCAGCCGTTCATCCGTTATTGCCTCCTGAACGGAGCGTGGCTAACTCGCTTAAACTGGAAGGTTCCGGGAAAACCATGCTGATTACCGGCTCCAATATGTCCGGGAAAAGTACATTTTTACGCACAGTGGGTGCTAATGTCGTGCTGGCATTGGCGGGGGCGGTAGTGAGTGCCGAGCGATTCTGGTGTTCGCCCGTTCGCGTCTTTACCAGTATGCGTACGCAGGACTCGCTGGAAGAAAGTACATCGTCGTTTTATGCTGAACTCAAGCGGCTTCAAACGCTTATCGGCCTGTCGAAACAAGCGGGAAAGCAGCCAATACCGGTTCTTTATTTCTTGGATGAAATTCTGAAAGGAACCAACTCCGCTGATCGCCACAGGGGTGCCGAAGCCCTGATTCGTCAACTACACCAGACAACGGCATCGGGTTTCGTTTCGACTCATGACCTCGAATTAGGCCAGCTTACCGATGCTGACGGGTTTGTTCGCAATTACCATTTCCAGTCCGACCTGCACAATAGCGAACTCCAGTTCGATTATAAACTTCGTGATGGTATTTGCCAGAGTTTCAATGCGAGCCAACTCATGCAGGCCATAGGTATTGAGATGGACCTGGTTCAGAAATAAATCCACTTACCCGGCAAGGGCTGGTGTTTGAAACGGAAAGTCTTCTGACAACTAAAAACAACCTGTTTTGGCACTTGTTAGATGTATCGAAAGCAGTATATTTGCTATCGAAAAAATAGTATGCTTGCATACTGTTATTGCTCCTAACTTGCCCAATTCACCTGATGATTTCCCCAAACCTGCTTTTGGCCAATAAAAAAAGCCTCCCCAAGTGGGAAGGCTTTAACGTTAGGGTGGTGGTGATGGACGGAATCGAACCGCCGACACAAGGATTTTCAGTCCTTTGCTCTACCAACTGAGCTACATCACCCTGAAACGTGGGTGCAAAAGTAGATTGATTTGTTGATTTTACAATTTGTTGAAGAAAATATTTTTTGAATGAGATGCGCCTGAATGGTCATTGAGTTGACTGTCAGCCGAAAAGAGCCTAATAACTTATGACAATTATTCAACAAATTCTATTCGTTGCAGCGTTGGCCGTAACAATCTGGTTTATAACAAAACGGGTCAAGTTAATTGCCCGTGCGATTAATTTGGGTCGCCCGGAGGACCGGACCGACTATGCCGACGAACGGTTGAAGACGATGTTATTGGTCGCTTTCGGGCAGAAAAAAATGTTTACCAATCTGCTGGTTGGCGTTATGCACTTTATCATCTACGCTGGTTTTCTGATCGTTAACATTGAAGTTCTCGAAATTATTCTGGACGGTATTCTGGGTACGCACCGTTTGTTTGCTCCGTACATTACGCCCGTTTACCCAATCCTGATTGACGTCTTCGAACTACTGGCCTTTGGCGTTCTGGCCGTTTGTGTGGTGTTTTTACTTCGCCGATTCGTGGCAAAAGTAGAGCGTTTGCAGGCCGAGCGGCACCGCGAACTGTTGGGCTGGTCCATTCCCGATGCGACCATAATCCTCACCGCCGAAATTCTGCTGATGATTGCGTTTCTGACTTGGAATGCCTCAGACAGCGTTCTGCGCGACCGGGGGGTTGGACACTATGCGGAATTACAGGGACTGGTACCCGATTTCCTGATTAGCCAGTATCTGAAACCACTCTTTACAAATTTCAGCGACACAGCTCTGGTCGCTTATGAGCGAATTGCCTGGTGGCTCCACATCCTGGGCATTCTGGCCTTCGCGGTTTACGTAACGTACTCGAAGCACCTGCACATTGCCCTCGGCTTCCCGAATGTGTATTTCTCCGACCTGCAACCAAAGGGCGAAATGCAGAATATGCCCGAAATCACGAAAGAAGTGCAACTCGCGCTGGGGCTGCCGATCACAACAGAAACGGACGGGTCGCAACCCAACGACAATGGTGAGCAACCGGCCGAGGTAGGCCGGTTCGGGGCTAAAGACGTGCAGGATTTGAAGTGGATAAACCTGATGAACGCCTATAGCTGTACCGAGTGCGGGCGTTGCACGGCGGCTTGTCCGGCCAATATTACCGGCAAAAAATTGTCGCCCCGCAAAATCATGATGGACACCCGCGACCGGCTCGAAGAGATTCAGCGTGGCTGGCAAACCAACGGTCCTGACTACAAGGACGACAAATCGCTTCTGAACGATTATATCACCCCCGAAGAAATCAATGCCTGCACTACCTGCCAGGCGTGCATAAATGCGTGTCCAATTAATATCAATCCGCTGGACATCATCCTGCAATTACGTCGCTATCGGGTTATGGAAGAGTCGCAGGCACCGGCATCGTGGAATGCCATGTTCAGTAACATTGAAAACAACATGGCCCCCTGGAAATTTTCGCCGAGCGACCGTTTCAACTGGGCCGAGCAGGTAAACGAAGTCAACTAAGTTTGTGGTTTGTGGTTCGTTGTTAGCTGCCGACGAACCACAAACCACAAACGACAAACTAAGATTATGACAACGGAAAAAACATACACCGTTCCCACCATGGCCGATATGACGGCATCGGGTGAGGAGCCGGAAATTCTATTTTGGGTCGGTTGCGCCGGGTCGTTCGATGACCGCTATAAACGCGTTACGATTGCCTTCGTTCGTATTCTGAACCACGTAGGTATCAAGTTCGCCGTGTTGGGGCCGGAGGAAGGCTGTACCGGCGACCCGGCGCGTCGGGCAGGAAACGAATTTTTGTTTCAGATGCAGGCGATGTCAAACATTCAGGTGCTGAATGGCTATAACGTAAAGAAAATTGTGACGGCCTGTCCGCACTGTTTCAATACACTGAAGAACGAGTACCCCGAACTGGGTGGCAACTACGAAGTTATTCACCATTCGCAGTTTTTACAGGGACTTATCAACGAAGGCCGGGTTCGGGTTAAGGACGGTGAGTCATTTAAAGGCCGTCGGATAACGTTTCATGACTCGTGCTACCTGGGCAGGGCTAATAAGATTTATGAAGCCCCACGTGATGTATTAGCGGCCCTTGACGCCGATCTGGTTGAAATGAAGCGCGTACGGGCCAATGGTTTGTGTTGCGGGGCAGGTGGCGGTCAGTATTTTAAAGAACCGGAGCCGGGCAAAAAAGATGTCAACGTCGAGCGCGTCGAGGAAGCCCTTAGCACAGGTGCCGACACCATTGCTGTAGCCTGCCCGTTCTGCATGACGATGATGTCGGATGGGGTAAAAAATAAGAATAAAGAGGATTCCGTTCGAGTCTATGACATCTCGGAACTCATCGCGCAGGGGCAAGGGTTATAATTCTAATGAAGAATGCAGCGTGAAGAATAGATTGCTTCATGATCTCTATTCTGCATTCTTCACGCTACATTCTTCACTAATTATGTACACCGACTTTGATAAACTGCCCGATAGTGCCCGCGTTTGGGTCTATCAGGCCAACCGACCATTGGCAGACGGTGAGACCGCAATGATTGAAGAGGCTTTGCAACCGGCTCTAAGTCAATGGGCTGCACACGGTCAGCCGTTGCTGGCATCGGCCAAAGTTATTGACAATCGCTTTGTCGTCGTTGGCGTCGATGAAGGGTATAACCTGCCCAGTGGCTGCTCCATCGATGCATCGATGCGTACGTTGCAGAAAATTGGTCAGGAAGTGGGCGCGGATTTCTTCGATCGTTCGGCGGCTGTTCGGCTGGCCGATGGAACGGTCAGGACGTTTGCCTTACCGACGCTGAAATCTGCCGTTACAGATGGAACGGTAACCCCTGATACAACGGTCTTTAATACCTTAGTGAAAACAAAAGCAGAGTTTTTGGCAGACTGGCAGATTCGGGCTGAAGACTCTTGGTTAAAACGGTATTTCAGGGTCAAATCTGTTTAAAACAGGCCGTTATAAGCTATAAGCCGGTTGATTGCTGTCCGTTCTGATGGCAATCGACCGGCTCTAACGTTGGTGATAAATGAAACGTTCACTGCCAAATCGTCATAGTAGCCTGATTTTTAGCCGTTTTTGAAACAAAGGATTAGTTTTTGCAGTAGAGACCTTGATAACGACCGGCGGATTCAGTTTGTCAAATTAATGAATTCGTTGAGTCTTGCCGATAGTAAACGGCAATTTACCCTTACTTTTATGGCGACCATACACCAAGTTATGTCAGATACGCCAACTCGCGACGACCAGGACGCAGGACCGGACCAATTGCTACCCGACGGAGACCCCGTTGAACAGCCCTCGGCTGACACGCCTGCCCGCCGGTATACCGACGAGCAGAAATATCAGGTTTTCAATAAGGAGTTCATGCCCCACATAGACTCCATGTACAACTTTGCCTTTCGCCTGACAACAGACGAGGACGATGCAAATGACCTCGTGCAGGATACCTATTTGAAGGCATTCCGGTTTATTTCGTCGTTTGAGCAAGGAACTAACGCAAAAGCGTGGCTGTTTCGGATATTGAAGAACAGCTTCATTAACGACTATCGGAAGAAAAGTAAGGAGCCGGCAAAAGTAGATTATCAGGACGTTGAAACGACCTATAACTCCGAAGATGCTGAATCTGAACATACGGTTGACCTACGGGCCGAGTCCGTTTCCGACTTAATTGGCGATGAAGTAGCAACGGCTCTTAACTCGTTGCCGGTTGATTTTCGGACGGTTATTATTCTCTGCGACATCGAAGGATTTACGTATGAGGAAATGGCTAAGATTCTGGATATACCGATTGGAACCGTGCGGTCTCGTTTGCACCGTGCCCGTAATCTGTTGAAAGAAAAATTGCGCGATTACGCATCATCAATGGGTTATAAAGAAGAAAATGAGGAATGATCCGAACTTTTTCTAACAGTAAATTGGTTCTCCTGATAACTTAACGGTATTATTATTCTTGGAATAAATTAAACTTTTCCAATGCAAACGTCCTTGCCATCGTCGTCATCTACCTCCAGCCAACAGCCTGTGATCAAAGAACATTGCAGTCATCAGGCGGATTGCTTGAAGATGATACAGTTGATTCTGGATGGGGAAGCCACAGAACAGCAACTTGCCAAGCTTAAAATCAATCTTGAGAGTTGCCAGCCCTGTATTCGGATGTATCACCTCGAAAAAGAAGTAAAAGAATTGTTGACGAAACGGATGGATAAACGGTGTTGCCCGGATGAACTGGTAGCAACAATTAAAGCCCGAATTCTGAGTTTTAGCTAATTCAAACAAACGTAATTGGGGTAATTAGGGTGGTGCTCGTTGAGCAACCTTAATTACCCCAATTTTATTATAGCCAAACCAACCTATCAGCTACCGTGGACGGTAAATTAATTATTTTTTCTGCCCCGTCTGGTTCGGGCAAAACAACGATTGTCAGGCATTTGCTGGCCGAGAACGCGAATCTCGGCTTTTCTATTTCAGCCTGCACCCGCGACCGTCGGGGCCGGAGCGAACAGAACGGAAAAGATTATTATTTTCTGACGCCCGAAGAGTTCAAGCAAAAAATTGATAACGACGAGTTTGTGGAGTGGGAAGAGGTTTATGTTGGGGCATTTTACGGCACGCTAAAGTCGGAGATTCAGCGACTTTGGGATAGCGGCAAACACGTTTTGTTTGATGTGGATGTGCAGGGCGGATTGAAATTGAAAGAATTTTACGGTGATAAAGCGTTGGCCGTTTTCGTGAAAGTACCCGATGAGGAAACGCTGCGCCAACGCCTGATTGGTCGTGGTTCTGAAACCGAAGAAACCCTATCAAAACGGTTATTTAAAGTTCACTTTGAGATGAGTTTCCAGAATCGTTTCGACGTGATTCTGGTTAATGACGATCTGGAAACGTCTCTCCAGAAAGCGCAGCAATTAGTCGATGATTTTATAGAAGGCAAGGAAATGCCACCAAAAGCGACTATAATCTGAGCTATAAAGTCGTAGCGTTGTGCGGTTGTAAAGTGAGTTTCATCACAACTCAATAACTTTACAACTCAATAACTTTACAACGTTAATGCAAATAGGTCTATTCTTTGGCTCGTTCAATCCTATTCACATCGGCCATCTTATTATAGCGAATACGATGGCTACCACGACTGATCTGGAACAGGTGTGGTTTGTGGTATCGCCCCAAAATCCGTTTAAAAAGACCAAAAGCCTCCTGCATGAATTCGATAGGCTCGATATGGTTGAGCGGGCCATCGCCGACAACAGCCGTTTGAGGGCGACAAACATCGAGTTCTCGATGTCCAAACCCAGTTACACAATTGATACGTTAACGCGGTTGAGCGAAAAATACCCGCAGCATACCTTCCGGCTGATTATGGGTGAAGATAATCTGGAGCAGTTTGCTAACTGGAAGAATTACGATAAGATTCTGGAATACTACGGCCTCTATGTGTACGAACGCCCCCGAAGTAAAGAAAGCGACTTTAAAACGCACGCAAATGTTCGCTTAGTTAACGCGCCATTGCTTGACATTTCGGCAACGTTTATACGTGACAGTATCCGCGCCAATCGGTCCATTCGTTATATGGTGCCGGAGGTAGTGGAGGAGATGATTGTCAGGAAGAAATTTTACGTGTAACTGTAACGCGGCTGGGAAGCCGCTGTTTTCTATCACCTGCGGCTTCCCAGCCGCGTTACTCACGGAATCCCGTTCTGAAACGTAATCTCCGTTGCTAAACCGATGGCACTCATTCGAATAGCCACGGAACGACTGGTTGATTTGCCGCCTGCCTGATCGCACTGAGGACCTTTCTCCAGAAAATAGATGTAAAATTTCTGGTTGCGGTCGGCGATTTGGTTTACATCCGGGCGGCCCAATAATTCGCCGATGGTGTTGGCTGTTTTGCCTTTCAGGTTTTGGGTTTCCGCTTTGAAACCCGGCACCAAGGTGGCCCGGACGCCATTGCATCCACCCCGATCTCCGCGCCATTTTTTCAAATCAAGTTTGCCAAACTGATCCGGTGCCGAGCCGCAACCGGAAAGTGTACCGAAAAGCAAAAGTACGTATAAATGCTTCTTCATATATTTAGTTAAACACAGAGACACGAAGAACACAGAGGCCGTTGATAATCTCCGTGTTCTTTGTGGCTCTGTGTTTTAAAATTATTGCTCATTATAAAGTACCTGCAAGAGCGTCTGTCCAACGGCTTTGAGTGTTCTCCGGTCAATGTAGCGCATATCGTCGGCAATGGTATGATGAGCGGCAAAAAAACTGCCTGTAATCGTGTTGAGTTGAATAATATCAATGGTAGGAATTTTCGCAATCAAGTTAGGTGCTACATGGTCATCAGTAATCTGCCCGCCTGGAGTATCAACAAAATACTGACTGTAGCCTAACCGACTTGCCGTTTGCCACACATTATTAACAATGGTTGGGGCAAACTGCATAGAGTACCCTTCTTTGGGGAAAGTAGCTCCTCTGGCACCAACCATGTCCAGGAGAACGCCATAATAGGCGGTGTATCCCGGTTTATGTAGATTTTTGGCCCAATAGCGAGACCCAAGGCCGAATCCTACATAATCAATATCACCACTTTCTTTTTCAAAGTCTTTTCCTGCCTTTGCGCCATCCCCTAAATCTTCAACATCGAAGCAGATAAAATCAATACCAATGGTTGGCTTTACGGTAGCCTGTTGAATCGTGCGTGCCAGTTCAAGCATAACAGCAACTCCACTGGCCCCATCATTAGCGGCTGGCACAGGCTTTGTTCTGTTTGCAGGCAAACTGTCTGAATCGGCAATAGGACGTGAATCCCAGTGCGAAGAAATGAAAATGCGTTTAGCTGCCTTGGGATTAATACTACCAATAATATTACGGGCATTAATTTTTTTGCCGTCCCATGTCGTCGCAACAAAAGGTTGTTCTATTACCGCACAACCAAACTGTTTCAGCTTGGCCGCCAAATAGTTACCTGACTGAACATGTGCTGGTGTGTTGGGAACGCGCGGTCCGAACTTTACCTGCTGGTCAACATAAGCATAAGCCGAGTCGGCATTGAAAGCCGGTGCCGACACCGCAACCGGTTGGGTATTTTGGGCCGTATCGCTCTGCTTCGGCTTCTCTTTGCAGGAAGTAAGAGCGAGCGCAAAAACAAGCAGGAAAAAAGTGGATTTGGTCATGGTAAATGGTCTCGCTCAGCATTTTGTTGAGCGTTTTTCATGGTAAGCGGCCAGCAGATGCTAACCGGGACAATTACTCTTCATAGGCCCAGTCGATCTGGTGCTTCATGTCTTTTATGGCCAGACCCTGCGCTTTAAAATACGAACGAATCTGATCCACCTTGTCGTATTGCCGCTGCTCTTTGTATTCCCGGTAAAGCGTTAATAATCCCTCCAGAACCGGTTGATTATCATTGCCTTCCTCCAGCAAGCCAAGTACATCCTGCATGAACGAGATAAACGATGTCTTCAATAAATCAAAAATCTCTTCGCCCAGTGCCGATGCGGGAAGCTGACGCAGGTAAAGCATATTAATGTATTTCAGCAATGTAAACAACTGCGCGATCCCAACGGCGGTGTTGAGGTCGTCGTTCATGGCGTCGTAAAACTGCTGGACCGCCTGCCGAATATCCTGTTGTTTCTCCGCATTCTCTCCGGTGTTTTCGTCCGGCTGATACGTCATCAGTTTGACCACGCGCAACCCATTGGCCAATCGTCTGTAGCCTTTTTGAGCCGCTTTGAGTGCTTCGTTCGAGAAGTCGAGCGTGCTGCGGTAGTGGGATTGCAGCATAAAAAACCGGACCGTCATGGGACTGTAGGCCTGTTCGAGTAAGTAGTGACTTCCCGAAAACAGTTCGGCTGGCAGGAATGAGTTGCCCAGCGACTTCGACATTTTCTGGCCGTTAACGGTCAGCATGTTCGAGTGCATCCAGTACCGAACGGGGTCAATACCACTCAGCCCATCACCCTGCGCAATTTCGCATTCGTGGTGCGGGAATTTCAAATCCATTCCGCCCCCGTGAATGTCAAATTGCTTACCTAAGTATTTGGTACTCATGCAGGTACATTCCAGGTGCCAGCCGGGAAAGCCTTCGCCCCAGGGTGAGTTCCAGCGCATCAAATGCTCGGGAGCGGCCCGTTTCCAGATAGCGAAATCGAGTGGGCTGCGCTTTTCCGACTGTCCGTCCAGTTCGCGGGTTTCGTTCAGGAGATCGTCCAGAATACGGCCGGATAATTTGCCGTAATTGCCGCCCCGTTTGTTATACGTTTCGATGTCGAAATAAACAGAACCGTTCGATTCATATGCCAACTCTTTGGCCAACAGTGCCTGAACAGCTTCAATCTGCTCGACCATGTGGCCCGTTGCGGTCGGTTCGATGCTGGGCGGAAAGGTGTTGAACTGCGCCATCACGGTATGAAAATCGTTCGTGAAGCGTTGCACAATTTCCATTGGTTCCACCTTTTCCAACTTCGCCATTCGGCCAATTTTATCTTCGCCCTCATCGCCATCGCCCACCAAGTGCCCAACGTCGGTCAGGTTGCGGACGTAGCGAACTTTATAGCCGATAAATGTCAGGTAGCGATAGAGCGTATCGAAGGTCAGAAACGTGCGGACGTTGCCGAGGTGAACGTAATTATAGACCGTTGGGCCGCACACATACATGCCAACATACGGCGGGTTGAGCGGCTCAAACAGTTCTTTTTTGCGGGCAAGCGTATTGTGAATATGAAGTGGTTGCATTCGTCGATTTTCCGGTGCTTATCAGGCAAACATTCAGGTAACCCGGCTTCGTTGACCTGCTAAAATGGGCGGTTAAACAATAAGCAAAGCTACGCATTGTTACCCGGAAAACGACGGACACGTTCAAGTTCGCTATCTTTGCCGGGTAGATGCCTAAACGGTTAACCACAGAGCCGCAAAGAACACGGAAATCCGGCAAGTATCAGCCCTAAATGTTGTTTTCTCTGTGGCTCTGTGGTTAGAAAAATAAAAAATGCAGCTAATTGAGGTAGGCAGTAATGCCCAATACCAGAAAGAATTTATCCAGTTTCCCGTGCGGTTATATCGCGGTGATTCATGCTGGATTCGTCCCTTGGATACCGACGTAGAGGAAATCTTCGACCCAGTCCGCAACAAGCGGTTTGAGCATGGCGAGTGCATCCGATATTTACTCTTGAACGACAAAGCCGAAACCGTTGGGCGGGTGGCCGCTTTTGTCGACCATCAAATTGCCAATCTCGATAACGACCAGCCAACCGGCGGACTGGGTTTTTTTGAGTGCATAAACGACCAGTCGGTGGCTTTCGCGCTGTTCGACGCGGGCAAGGCGTGGCTGCAAAATCGGGGTATGGAAGCGATGGACGGCCCTATAAACTTCGGCGACCGCGACCGCTGGTGGGGCTTGCTGGTCGATGGATTCGACCGGGAACCGAACTATTGCATGCCCTACACCAAGCCGTACTACATTCCGTTTTTCGAAAATTACGGGTTTAAGGACTATTTCAAACAGTTCACGTTTGGCATTCCGACAACCTGGGCCAAATTAGTCGATATGTCGCAGGCAGTGAAAGGGCGTGCGCAACGAATCTACCAAAACCCGGAATACACCTTTCGGACGATTGATAAAAAGCAATTGCCTGCTGCTGCCGAGCAGTTCCGGCATATATACAACGCGGCCTGGGCCGGGCACAGTGGCGTTAAGGAAATGACAGCGGCACAGGCACAGGTGTTGATGCAGAAATTAAAGCCCGTTATCGATGAAAAAATAATCTATTTCGCTTATTATCAGGGTGAACCGATTGCTTTTTTTGTTTGCCTGCCCGAATTAAATCAGGTGTTTAAGCATGTCAATGGCAAACTCGACCTGATCGGCAAACTCAAATTTTTGTGGCATATGCTGCTGAAAACCAACCGTAAAGCGTTTGGCGTTGTGTTTGGTGTGGCTCCTGAACACCAGGGAAAAGGCGTTGAAGCGGCCATTGCCCTCCGAATGCCGCACGAAGCAGATAATAACCCCAACTTTCAATATACCGAGCTGGAAATGAACTGGGTCGGGGATTTCAACCCGATTATGGTGCGATTTGTGAGTCAGTTGGGGTCGCGCATCGTTAAAACACACGTTACGTACCGCAAACTGTTCGACGAAACCAAACCATTTAAACGCTGCCCGGTCATTGGGCGGAGGAAATAAAGGCTGGGCCAAGCTCCCGCTTGGCCATGTAGTACTTATAAACAAGACGGGCCAAGCGGGAGCTTGGCCCAGCCCAAATAATGAGCTTACTTACCGTTGGTTCCGTAGCATTCGATGCGCTGGAAACCCCATTTGGCAAGACCGACAAAATTATTGGCGGTTCCGGCACCTATATCACGCTCTCGGCGTCGTATTTCACGAAAGAAAACAATCTGGTTGCCGTTGTTGGCGATGATTTTCCGCAAGCCGTTATTGCCGATTTCAATCAACACGGTATTGATACAGAGGGTCTACAGGTTCGGGTAGGGGAAAAGACGTTTTTCTGGTCGGGGAAATACCATAACGATATGAACACCCGCGATACGCTGGAAACGCAGTTGAATGTGATGGAACATTTTGACCCGATCATTCCTGAATCGTACCAGAATTGCCGGTACCTGATGCTGGGAAATACGCTGCCTTCGACGCAGCAGTTGGTTATCGAACGGTTGCACACCCGCCCGAAACTCATCGTTCTGGACACGATGAATCTCTGGATTAACATTGCCAATGCAGACCTGATGAGTGTGCTCAAACTGGTTGATGTGCTCGTATTGAACGACGAGGAGGCCCGGCAGTTAACCCACGAATACGCGTTGGTAAAAGCAGCCGCTAAAATTCAGTCGATGGGACCAAAAACAGTCATCATCAAAAAAGGGGAACACGGTGCGCTGCTTTTCAGCGAGAACCAGATCTTCTTTGCGCCAGCCCTGCCCCTCGAATCGGTGTTTGACCCAACGGGCGCGGGCGATACGTTTGCGGGCGGATTCATTGGCCACTTAGCCAAAACTGATGATATCTCGTTCGATAATATGAAACGGGCCATTATTTACGGCTCGGCAATGGCGTCGTTTTGCGTTGAAAAATTTGGTGCCGAGCGCATTATGAATTTAACGCAGGATGAAATTCAGGCGCGGGTAAACGAGTTTGTAACGCTGTCTGCTTTCGGTTTGTAAGAATCACATAGTATAATCTACACAAAAAATCGCCGGTCATCTAACTGATGAACCGGCGATTTTGTACTCACCCTACTCCCTACAATATAAGCGTACTAATTAAGCAAAGAAAGGTGCTACAAGAGCCAGGACTTGCTCTTTTGTCAATGGCTCATCGAACGATTCTGTAATCATATCCATCGTTATCGGAATTTTCAACGACGCGTTTCCTACCAGCGCACTGGCTAAGTTTACACCACCCTGCGTTACGTTATCCTCACCAGCGTAGTTGCCATTCAAAACCGAGGGAAGGCCCTGCATAGCGGCCGTACCGCCTGTGATCCAACCTTTCTGACCCCGCATGTAACGTACATTGGCGGCATGGGCAGCCTCAACAGCGTGGATTTGCAACGCTACCTGTAAAATTGGCTTGGCATTCAGCAGGTTACCCGCCTGACCTTTATAGGCCCGAACACCCGTATCTTCAAACGTCTGGGCAACCGCCGAGAACGTTGCGAAGTTGCTGAACGTGTCATTAAACGTACCTTTGGCCGAGAAGTCAAACTTAGGTTTTGCAATGGCATCTGAACCAAGTACCGATTTGAGCAACCGAACGTGTACCTGTTCGTGACGGCGTATAATCTCGAATGCATCCTTGTAAGCACTCGGAATCATCGTCAGGTTGTTGCCGATGTCATAAAATTCGAACTCTAAGTATTCTAAAGCGAGTGCAAAGTTGAGCACATCCTTTACGTTTTGTGGCAACCCACTTGCCTGCCCGTAAGCAGTCGTCAAGGCTGAAGCCATGATAGCTGGCGCGGCCACGGCAATCGTTTTTTTGGTCAGCGAGCTAAATAAGCTCCGACGCGAGACGTGTGCTAAGCGATCAAAGATTTCGCCATCCACTTTCTCAATTTCGCTAAATAAGTTTTGTAAGTTCATTGGAGTCGAGTGGTTTATACGGACAGGCTGCCTACTAATGCGCTTGCGTCGATTTTTTCTTTGATGAATTTCTGTGCAATTGGTAATACGTACGTAGGCTCGAAAGCTTTGTGCAACCCAGTGTCACTGGTAACGATGGTTGGTCCGGCAAACGCGTCTGAACGAGGGTATTGTAATTCGCGCAGGATAGAATGGTGACGGGTTTCAACCGATACAATTTTACCGGCCAACGTCAGATAATCAGCGTTTTTTAAATACTTACCAGCACCGTTGTATGCACCTACACCCGTCAGCTCAAAGTCTGCTGCTGCCTGTAATACAGAACCTTTATCATTGAAATCAATGCCTGTGAAGTCGAATGTCAGGTTTGGCACATAACTACCCACAACAGCTCTGAAAAATTCGCGGTGAATAATTTCATGGCCGCCAATATCAGTAAGGATCTGCTTTTGGCCCGAAGTCATGTTTGCGAAAGGCTTTGTTACAACCATTTCGTAGAAAGCAGCTTCGAGTTGTTCCAGTACATATGCAAAAGACAGAATACCTAAATCGCCGGTTGGCAGGGAGATCATGTCACCGGCAGCACGAGCACTGCCAGTAGGTGCAACAGAAGTTTCATCTGCGTTAGAGCAGGCTGTTAGCAGGCCGCCTGTTAAGGCTGCGGCCCCCGCTACTCGCAGAAACGACCGACGGCTGGCTTCGGCCTCCGAAATTGTCGTTCCGGGTCGATTTGTAACGTTTTTCATCGAGTAAAAAATTAAGTTTTGGTCTCTGCTCGTTATTGAGTAGGCTTCATTTTTACGTTCGATGTGTGCGTTTGGATTTGTGGAAATAAAATATTATAGAATAAATAGTTGTAAAAATAGTTAAGTATCTGATAATCAGACATTTAATTTGTATTAAAATTTTAATTTTGGTGATTTTAATTTGATGAAAATGGTTTTTGGTTAACAAACATAGCCGATCGGAGTACGTAGAGCAGGCTGTCAGTATACTGCCCGTAACGGCAGCGGCCACTCGCATAGATTACCTTATAGCCACAGGCACGTCAGCAAAGCCCCATCGACACGGTGAGCCGGTTTTAAATCGGGTGAAGGTTTGTCCAGAGTTTTATTCAGGATAATTGTAGTGCCATCGCTGCCTAAATCCCACAGTTTGCCACGTAAAAACACATTTAACCCTTTGGTGATACCCGCTTCGGGAGCGGCCCTGCCTGCCATAGCGTGCGTCAGCCAGGCTTTACCTTCGGTCATCTGCCCTATATCGGCGCGGGCGTCGGCTGGCGTTATAGTGCCACTGTAGCCTTTCCAGGTTGTTTTCCAGATACCATTGCCCGCCGAAAACGAGGGAACGGCCAGTAGTGTTGCTCCTTTCTGTTTCAGCGTTCTATAAACGGCCGAATTCCAGGAGTCTGCGCAGACCAACACCCCCAGCCGACCGACGGGCGTATTGAATACGGGCACATTCGCAGCGTTTGTAGGGCAAACAAAGGGCAGTTCGTCGGCAACTGGGAAAACTTTTTTGACTAACTGCGGGTCAAGTCTCCCGTCAGGATGGAACACCGCTGAGATGTTATACAGCGGGCCATTTTTAACGACGATGTGGTGATTTTCGACATGGGGAGCGGGCAATAAAATAGATCCAGCTACAATGGTTACTTCATATTTAGCGGCCAAATGATCGAATGTTTTTGTATAGACATCGGCCATCTCCTGGCCTTTCATAGCGAAAACCGCGTACTTCGCTTTGTCGGTAACCGATTCTGGTGCGTTCCAGTAAGCTTTTGTAAACGTAACGGGGTTCGTGAGCACCATTAGGGTCAACGCACTCTGAACGGTTTCGGCGGCATACACTTTTTGACTTTCGTCCGCTGCCACCAGCCAGGTACCGAGGTATTCGGGCAAAATGACAATTGTCTTTAGCGGGCTAATCAGGCCACTGTCTTTCGCCGTTTGCAGATAAGCGTTTAATTTCTGCCGAAAGGTTTCTTCGGATCGGTAATCATCGGGGGTCATCCAGGGTTGAATGCCCAGTAGATTGCCTCGACCCGCATCGGCTCCTATTCTGTCAATTCGGCCAATCGACGTACTGATAACTGGCCGATTTGGCTTGTTAGGCGAACTCGTCGTATGCCATAGATACCAGACAAGTACAATAGAGAAGCCCAGTAAAATTTTTCCTATTGGGATAAATAGCTTGCGCTGCCTGAAATTGATTTCCATAAAAACGGCTATTAACTCACAAAATAACTCTATTTTCGATTTCCGGTTACTATCCCTTTAAAACGAGCGTTGTCTGGTATTAATAGGATAATAGCGTCTTTCCTATCGTAAGGCCCTGACCAATAGCGACTCTGTCTAAACACACCTTGTCTTCTGAAACCATATGCCGAATTTTATCAATCAGAGTGTCTTCATCACGGGTGCCGGATCGGGCATTGGGCGGGCAACTGCGCTGGCCTTTGCAAAGGAGGGCGCTCAGGTAGCCATTGCCGACATTAACGAGGAAAATGGTCAGGAAGTCGCTGCGCAAATCCGGGAATTGGGCGGTGAGGCTCTGTTTATCCGCTGTGATGTAGCCAGCCCGGCGCAAATTGATGCGGCTGTTCAGCAGACGGTCGATGCATATGGCCGGTTGGATATTGGTATTAATAACGCTGGTATTGGTGGAAAATATGGCCGGTTCATTGAGCAGACAAAGCAAGATTTCGACCAGATGATGGCCGTAAATGTTGGCGGGGTTTTTTATGGAATGCAGGCCCAGCTACGCCAGATGATGGCCCAGCAGAAAGAGCCATTAGCGACCGATGGGTATTTATCGGACAATTCTCCAGCCGAACGTCGGCCCGGCGGGGGCCATCCATCCGGGGGACCTCCATCCGGGGGCAAAATTGTGAATGTGTCGAGCATTGCGGGCGTTCGCGGTATGCCCATGGGTGCTCCTTACAGTGCATCGAAGCACGCGGTAATTGGGTTAACCAAAACGGCTGCGCTGGAATATGTTCGGCAGAATATCCGAATCAATGCCGTTTGCCCGGTTTATACCCACTCAACTATGGTCGATGAATTGATTAGCACGGCCCCTGGCATAGAGGACCGGATGCGCCGGATGATTCCGCTTGGCCGTTTCGGTCAGCCCGAAGAAATTGCCCAGGCCATTCTATGGCTCTGCTCCGATGAAAACGCATTCTGTACCGGACAGGCACTCCAGTTAGATGGCGGTATGACAGCCGGATAACTACGGAAGGTTTGCTAACCATTCGTCTTCTTTGGCCCGCATGGTAGCCACTTCGTCGTCGGTTTTATCGCCATAGCCGCAGAGGTGCAGCAGACCATGAGCCAGCACCCGACGCATTTCCTGCTCCGCCGAAACGCCTACCTGCGTTGCATTGTCGGCTACGCGCTCGACACTGACAAAAATATCACCGTCAATTTTACCGTCTTCCTCGCTTTGATCGAACGTAATGATGTCGGTATAGTAGTCGTGCTGAAGGTAATCCCGATTGACCTGCAACACGTGTTCGTCGGAGCAGAATATATAATTTAAATCGCCAATAGCGTATCCTTCGCGCTCGGCCTGCTGCTTCAGCCACTGACGGGTAACTTGTTTCTGCGTAAGTTTATAGGAAATATTCTCGTTGAAGAACCGAATCATCTACCTTTTTTTAAGGCAAATATACGCTATGAATGCCATCCGTCTCGCCGAAAAAAACCAGCCTGTACAGCTTATCGACGCACCGATTCCCATTGCCGGACCGGGCGAGGTGCTCATAAAACTCAGGGCTGCGGCTCTTAATCATCGCGATGTGTTCGTTCAGCAGGGTTTATATCCAGGTATTAAGTTGCCCGTTATTTTAGGCTCTGATGGGGCAGGTATAGTGGCCGAAGTAGGGGCTGGTGTCGATGGTTCGTGGCGGGAGCGGGCTATTATTATCAATCCGGCTATAAATTGGGGTGACAACCCGAAATTTTACGGGCCCGACTTCCGAATTTTGGGTATGCCCGACAATGGCACCTTTGCCGAATACATAGCTGTTGGAGCAAAGTATATTCACGCTAAGCCCACGCATCTGTCGTTTGAGCAGGCAGCCGCGCTCCCGCTGGCAGGACTGACGGCCTGGCGGGCACTTATGTCGCGGGCGGGGTTGCATACGTCCGGCACGACCGAAAAAGTGTTGATTACGGGCATTGGTGGCGGAGCTGCTTTGTTTGCTTTACAGTTTGCCGTGGCTGCCGGTGCTGAGGTTTGGGTAACGTCTGGCTCCGATGAGAAATTGGAAAAGGCAAAAAAGCTGGGTGCAACGGCAGGGGTTAATTACCGCGAACCGGATTGGGCCAAAACCCTCATGACCCAAACCGGGGGCGGACGAGCGGGCTACTTTGACGTAATTATCGACAGCGCGGGCGGACCGGACTTTGCCAAACTCATTGACGTAGCCGCACCCGGCGGACGAATTGCTTTTTTTGGCGGAACAACGGGAAACATCACCGACATTATTCCGCCAAAAGTATTTTTCAAACAGCTATCTATCTTCGGTTCAACAATGGGTACAGAAAGCGAATTCTCTGACATGCTTGCGTTTGTCACAACTCATCAGCTAATACCTATTGTGGATGAGACGTTCGCATTAGCGGCTATAGAAATGGCTATGCAGAAGATGAATGAAGGCAAGCAGTTCGGTAAATTAATTCTTGAAATCAGTCAATAACGGCTTCTGTAGTTTCCTTTTCGACATCATTTAAAGCCCTACTTTACTTTATTTGCGCTAATTCGGTCAGTTTACGGCAGTTATCCACAATTGAATTGTGGATAACTGCCTACTTACACACATTTAAGCGATTGATGGTTTAAAACCGATAATCGTTTACTACCTGCGTTTTACCTTTGCAAAATGCACCTGACAACGCACTTTATTTTTCCTACATTATCGGCGAGATTGGCTGTCTACGAGCAGAATGGTTTGCTGCGCCAACTGCGCGTAGCCGACGAGTTCATCGACTTTTCATCGAATGATTACCTTGGATTTGCCCGCTCTGCCGAATTAAAAACCGCGATCAGACACGCCGATGCCAACCACATTTCTGGCCGGACTGGCGCAACAGGCTCCCGGCTTCTGGCCGGTCAGACAACGTTAGCCGATGAGGTAGAGCAGGAACTGGCCCGCTTTTACCAAACTGAGTCCGCCCTCATTTTCAACTCTGGTTATGATGCTAACATTGGCTTGCTGGCCTGCCTGCCCCGGCTGGGCGATACCCTCCTGACCGACGAGTTGATTCACGCCAGTATGATTGACGGAGCGCGGCTTAGTTATGCTACCCGCCATCGGTTCCGCCACAATGATTTAGACGACCTTACCCGCCTATTACGGCAGGCTTCGCAGCAGGGAGGACAAATATTTGTGGCCGTCGAATCGGTGTATTCAATGGATGGTGATCTGGCTCCGCTGCCGGAACTGGCTGACCTCTGCGACTTGTATGGCGCAGCCCTGATTGTGGACGAAGCCCATGCAACGGGTGTCTATGGCTCTGGGCCAAACGGGCAGAATGGCGATGGATTGGTGGCTGCTTTGGGTTTGCAGGAGCGGGTGCTGGCTCGGGTACATACCTTCGGAAAGGCGTTGGGCGTACATGGAGCCACTGTCGTTGGTTCGGCTGTGCTGCGGAATTATCTAATCAATTTTGCCCGGCCATTCATTTATACGACAGCTTTGCCACCGCATAGTTTGCTGGCCATTCGCTGTGCTCATGAGCAAATTCGGAGCAAACCGAACGCTCAGACGGCTCTTTATGAACAACTTGCTTACTTTCGTAAACGAGTTAAACACCTCCTGCCGGGTATGACCTGGACCGATAGCCAGTCACCCATTCAGTGTTTAATTCTGCCGGGAAATGAGTTGGCCCGCTATGTTGCCAGCGAAGGGCAGCGGGCCGGTTTTGATGTGCGGGCCATTCTTTCGCCTACCGTTCCGGCCGGGCAGGAACGGTTGCGGCTCTGTATTCATGCGTTCAATACAACCGACGAGATTGACTCCCTATTACTTGTTCTACAAAAAGCCCTGAGTACTATACCTGCTTTATGAATGTTATTCCTCACCAATTTATCGTTGCCGGAATTGGCACCGAAATCGGCAAAACCGTTGCGTCGGCGGTTTTGGTCGAAATGTTGCAGGCCGATTATTGGAAACCTGTTCAATCGGGAGCATTGACCGATTCGGATACCGATACGGTTCGTCGGCTGGTTAGCAATCCGACGTCGCAGTTTCACCCGGAAGCGTACCGACTAACGCAGCCGCTGTCGCCCCATGCGGCTGCCGAAATTGATGGTGTCACTATTGATCTGGACGCGTTTGTTCTGCCCAAAACGCAAAATTCGCTCATTATTGAACTGGCTGGAGGCCTGATGGTTCCGCTCAATAATCACGACCTGAACATCGATTTGGTGCAGCGACTTGGCTTGCCGGTGGTACTGGTTTCCCGAAATTATTTGGGAAGCATCAACCATACGCTGCTGTCGGTTGAGGTTTGCCGCAGTCGGGCAATTCCGATTGTTGGCATTCTTTTCAATGGCCCGACTGTTCTGGCTACAGAGCGTTTTATTCTTAACTATACGGGCTTGCCCTGCTTAGGCCGGATTGGTCAGGAAGAGCAGATAACGAGGGAGACAATCAAAAAATACGCGTACTCGCTTTCACCAGGCTTTCACCAACTCATCGAATCGCTCTAACAAAAATTTGGACGTTGGCCCAACGTGTCCATTGCCGATGGTCAGTTCACCGATTTGCGTAATGGGCAGCACCTTCTTGGTCGAACTGGTTGTAAAAGCTTCGTCGGCATCGTAGAGTTCGGAGAGAAGTACCTGACGTTCTTCAACCTTAAAATCAGCCTGAGCTAGTTGCATTACCGTTTTTCGAGTGATGCCGTGTAAAATGTGCCGATCAGGCGTAATGAGCCGATTGCCTTTGACGATGAAGAAGTTACTCCGGCTCAATTCACTGATTTCGCCCCCTTTCTGATACAATAAGTCCGAGGCTCTGGCTGCCCGAATCGCTTCGGCCATCAGAATAACCCGCTTATAATCGGTACTTTTTACCTCGGCCATTTCGCGAACATACTCATCCAGAATAACCTTAATTCCCTGTTCATACTGAATGGGCGGAACGGGATGAATCGGTTCGGTCAGGATGAGCAGATTAGGTCGTTCGATACCGATGCTGTCGGTCGAGTAGCCGCCCGTTAGCACAAACCGGAACGCTATATCACCCACTCCCCCCGCCAACTCGTTATGCCGCTCAACCAAGTTCATCACTACCGCGTAGGTTTCCGATTTGCCGAGCGGCAATGATAGATGCATCCGCGAGGCTGAATTCTGAAAACGCTCCCAATACCAGTCCCATTGAAAGGGACGGCCATTATACGTCAGAAAGTAATCGAACAGGCCGTAGCCCCGAAGCAGGCCGAGGTCCGTAATGCCAACCGCAAGTTGGTCTGTAGGGGCAATTGTGCCGTTGAAATAGCCGTAGTACATAAACGCGCTGGTAATGCTCTCGGCCAAAGATACGGCAAATGGACGTAATGCATCCGGTATTGGCCGTTACATTCTTAGCCCAAATCTTTAACGATAAGCTGTACGGTATAGCGGCTTTTTTGTTCCAGCAGCAGCTTTTTGTTGACCAGCACACGGTCAATAGTGCCCTGATCGTAATAGCGAATTGTAATCAATTCCAGGCCATCATTGTAGCTGACCCGAAAGTCCTGTTTCAATAAATTAAGTAGAGCAGGCACCCGGTCGGGGTTATTATCGACGGCCACCGAGAAACTGATAGCCGTGTTTTGCATAAGATTAATCTTGACGCCAGCTTGGGCAAACCGGCCAAAAATCCGGCTTAAATTATCTTCAGCGATAAACGAAAAGTCGTTTGGATGCAGGGAAATCAGTACCTGATTGACTTTGAAGATGAACGACGCAGTCTGTAGGTGCCGCTCATAATGACCAATCACGGTTCCCGGCGCGTTGGGCTTTAGAAATGACCGTACATAGAGCGGTATGCCTTTGTTTTGCAATGGTTTGATGGTTTTTGGGTGAATGACCGTTGCGCCATAATACGCCAGTTCGATGGCATCCTGATACGTCAGTTTCTCCAGAAGCACCGTTTCGTCGAACCATTTAGGATCAGCATTGAGCACGCCCGGCACATCTTTCCAGATCGTCACGCTTTCGGCATTCAAGCAATACGCAAAAATGGCGGCTGTATAATCGGACCCTTCGCGGCCGAGGGTCGTTGTCCGGCCATCGGCCGTCTGGCCAATAAATCCCTGCGTAATTGTCACCCTATGGCTCGTTACCGCTTCGTTTATCCGCCGATTTGTTTCGTCCCAATCGACCCGCCCTTCCCGGAAAGTCATATCCGTACGAATCAACTGGCGGGCATCTACCCATTGCACCGACAGCGGGCTGGTTTGCAAGTAGGCGGCTATAATTTGGGTAGAAAGCACTTCGCCCAGCGAAACGAACCGGTCGTAAATTTCATCAAACGTGCCGGTGGGCGGTTGGTTGAGGGCATTTTCAAGATAGGAGAGCGTCTGATTAACAGCGGTAAAGTCGCCCGTCAACTCAGCCATAATGCCTGTGTGATAGGTTAGAACAGCCTTCAGATGACTTTGTACGTCCTCAAGCTGTTGATGAACATACGCCCGGACGATGTCTTCCAGCGCGTTGGTCGTTTTCCCCATCGCCGACACCACGACGACTGCATCCTGCCCCTGCGTGCTGACAATTTCGGCCAGATTACGGACACCAGCCGCGTCTTTTACGGAGGCACCGCCAAATTTGAAAACTTTCACTTAAAAGGAATGAGTAATGTAAAATGAATAACGTAGAATGCACAATGGGGGCTCCCATTCTTCATTTTACATTACTCATTATAAAGTCAAACCGTTATTTCGCGGCCTGTGAACAATAACTCGCGAACAGCTTCGGCAATTCCCTGTGGGTCGAAACCGCACTCACGGTGCAACTCAATTTGTTCGCCGTGCTCGATAACCGCATCGGGAATACCTAAGCGTTTGACGCGGGCCATGTAGCCATGATTCGCCATGAATTCAAGCACCGCGCTGCCGAAACCGCCCATTACGCAACCGTCCTCAACGGTCAGTACTCGGTCGAAACGATTGAAAACCTGGTGGAGAAGTTCTTCATCCAATGGCTTCACATACCGCATATCGAAATGAGCGGGGCGGATGCCTTCTTTTGCCAACATTCGTGTAGCCTCAACGGCATAATTGCCAATGTGGCCGATGGTCAGAATCGCTACGTTTTCGCCATCGGCAATCATCCGACCTTTGCCAATAGGCTGTTTTTCAAATGGCGTATGCCAGACGGGCATCACGCCCTCACCTCGTGGATACCGAATGGTGAAAGCACGTTTGCCCTGCTGCACCTCGTCTGACTGGGCCGTAAACATCATGTTTCGGAGTTCCTGCTCGTTCATCGGGGCCGCCACAATCATGTTCGGAATGCACCGCATGAAGGCTAAATCGTAGGCACCATGATGCGTCGGGCCGTCGGCACCGGCAAAACCGGCCCGGTCGAGGCAAAATATAACGGGCAGTTCCTGAATGCAAACGTCATGAATAACCTGATCGTAGGCCCGTTGCATAAAGGTCGAATAGATGTTGCAGAAAACGACTTCGCCCTGCGTAGCCATTCCGGCCGAGAACGTTACGGCATGTTGTTCGGCTATGCCCACATCGAAAGCCCGCTTTGGCATGGCTTTCATCATTATGTTCATCGACGAGCCGGACGGCATGGCGGGTGTAACGCCCACAATGCGGGGATTTTGCTCGGCCAGTTCAACTAATGTATTCCCAAAAACATCCTGATATTTAGGCGGTTGGGGCGAATCGTAGATTTTTTTCTGGATTACGCCGGTCACCTTGTCGAACAGACCGGGTGCGTGCCACTTCGTCTGATCTTTCTCGGCAGGGCCGTATCCCTTGCCCTTCACCGTCAGAACGTGCAGTAATTTAGGGCCGGGAATATTTTTAAGATCGTCTAAAACACTAACTAAATGGTCGATGTCATGCCCGTCAATAGGCCCGAAATAACGCAGGTGCAGTGACTCAAACAGGTTGCTTTGCTCAAGCAGTGAACTCTTTATACCCGACTGAACCTGAGAGACTAATTCCTGAGCCGTTTTGCCCAGTTTGTCCATTTTGCCGAGCAGATTCCAGACTTCATCTTTCACCCTGTTGTAGGTCTGCGAAGTCGTGATGTCGGTCAGGTATTCGCGCAGGGCACCCACATTTGGGTCGATGCTCATGCAATTGTCATTCAGCACAATAAGCAGGTTACTGTCTGTGGCACCGGCATGATTCATACCTTCAAAAGCCTCGCCTGCTGTCAATGCGCCATCCCCAATAACAGCGATGTGATTGCGCTGTGTATTGCCCTGCAATTGTGAGGCTACGGCCATGCCCAATGCGGCTGAGATGGACGTAGATGAGTGCCCTACACCGAACGAATCGTATTCGCTTTCTTTCCGTTTTGGAAAGCCGGACAGGCCTTTATAAAACCGGTTTGTATGAAAACGATTTCGCCGACCCGTCAAAATTTTATGGCCATATGCCTGATGACCTACATCCCAAACTAACTGATCATCGGGTGTATTAAAGACATAATGAAGAGCAACCGTTAATTCAACGACGCCCAGGCTGGCACCAAAATGGCCGCCATAAACGGAAACATCGTCGATTATAAACTGACGTAATTCATCAGCAACCTGGGGCAGACGGGATTTATCGAGTTTACGGAGGTCTTCGGGGGTATTGATAGTGGCAAGAAGACTGCCAGGGGTAATCAGCATGGTGGTAGCAGATAAGCGTCTGTCTTACAACAACACACGTACAGAACCTAATGTTCTATGGACGGCTTGCCGATAGCATTTGCACGACGAAGCTACTACATTTTTTACTAATTATAAAAAATCCAAGCCTTCGTTGCCCAGATACATACGTGGGCAGCAAAGGCTTAGATTTTATAAAGAACCCGCTAATTTTTCAGCACCCATCGGGCAAAGCATCATGGGAATAAACCGTGTTGCTCAATTCCGCTGACTGGCCCGGAAAAGTTTCTGTTTTTCTTCACGGGTCAGACTCTCGTAGCCAGAACGGGAAATTTTGTCCAGAATCATATCAACTTCATCCTGATCAGGTGTTGAGATGGACGATGCTGTTCCTGACGATGGTATAAACGAACTGGCTTGTGTATTGGCGTTACTCCGTTGCCGATACGACACTTTAACGGCTGGTTTTGGTTTGAGTAGATTACTCCATCCATCGGCAAGCCAATAAATTGGACGGCCCAGATCCGTACCGTTCTGAAGTAACTTCACGTAAAAGAAGCCCATCAACGCACCGCCCAGATGCGCTAAATGCCCCCCCGCATTTTCTCCCGCCGATTGGGCAATGGACAGGACTATAAAAAAGAAAACGATGTACTTAATTCGAACCGGCCCGAAAAAGAGCAGGTGAAACGTATAGTTTGGTAATAACGTTGCGGCTCCTACAGCGACTGAAAATGCAGCCGCCGAGGCTCCAAGCATTGGGCGTGTTGCCTGATGTTGAAAGTAAGGCACCAAATTGTACATAGCCAGAAACAGCAGTCCGCCCGCAATGCCACCCAGAATATATAGACCAATCAGTCGTCGGTTGCCTAAATACTCGTCAATCAGTCGACCGAACCAGTATAAAAACAACATATTAAACAGGATGTGAAATATTTCTTCATGCGTGAAGAAGTACGTAAACAATGTCCAGGGCCTATGCAGAAAAGCAGTCACCTCGCCCGGCATCATTAACTGATACAGCATAATGTCATAGACCCCTGATTTCGACGCCATTGTCAGGCCTACTTTTGCCAGCAACAGCACCAAAAACACGACGACATTAATCAATATTAACTGCACCAACGTATTGTTGGGCTTATTGAATTCGCTTCTGAAATCATCAAACAAGCCGCTCATCCCTAATAAAATGTTTTCCGTTGTGAAGCCCAGAATTTCACCAGTATAAATGCAAACAACATGCCGCCTATATGGGCGAAGTGAGCAACGTTGTCGGCCTGCGCCCGATAAACACCCGAATAAAGCTCTAATGCTCCGTAAAAGATAACGAGATATTTTGCCTTAACCGGTATAGGTGGAAACAATAAAAATAGCTGAGTGTTCGGAAACAACAAGCCGAATCCCATTATTACGCCAAAAATCGCTCCCGACGCGCCTACCATTGGTTCATCGACCTGATTCGTGAAGATCCGATTGACAATCGTTAGGCTGTCCTGTATGTTTTTACTGTCGTTCGGAAAACTTTTAAACTTGTCGATAAACGGGGCCAGTCGTTCGTAATAAGAACCGGCGTGCTGATCGACAAAAGCAGAAAAGCTGTCAAATCCCGGGTTTAGCCGGTAATCCTGAACTGTTTCATATACGTCGTGAAGCTCAAAATAGTTTATCCCCGAAAACAATAACGCAGCGCCTAAACCGCAAAAAAAGTAAAAGAACGTAAACCGTTTTGGCCCCCAGAATTGCTCCAACATTGGCCCAAACACAATTAACCCGAGCATATTACTGAAAATGTGGTTCAGGCCACCATGCAAAAACATATGCGTCAATAACTGTATGGGGTTGAATTTATCGGATAAAAACGAGTGCAGGCCAAACTGCTCGATAATAGCCTCATTCGTAACCAAATACACCAGCACGTTAATTATTAACAGAACGCGAACTACCGGAGAAAGAGAAAACATAATAGTTGACTAAGTTATGCTGATTAACCTAATTATCAGCGAAAAAGTCCCGCAATTTTATCAAGTGACAAGACAACGGTTACCGGCTCGCCAGTCGGTGTATAGCTTGGATTCGCCGAAGCAAATAATTGATTGACTAATGCCTTGCGTTCGGTTGCGCTCAGGCGGTTTACATAGCGCATTGCCGACCGGCGGGCCAGTGACCGTGCCATCGACTCGATTTTGTCCAACTTCAACCGACCCGTATCGGCTCGGAGTTGGGCAAGCAGGTTAGCGAACAGTTCTTCTTCATTTTCGCCCATAATCAGTGCCGGAACGCCCCGAATAACGAACGTGTTTGTGCCCAGTTCATCAAACTCGAACCCGAGGTTAGTCAGGTCTTCGCGCAGGTCGAGGGCCAGTTGATAATCGACGGGCGTCAGCGTAATCGTTTTCGGAAACAGAAGTTGCTGCGAAGTGCCATTCCGTTTGGTCAGAGCCGCGTAGAACTGATCGTACATGATTCGCTCATAAGCCCGCCGTTGATCAATGAGCAACATTCCAGACTTGATCGGAGCCAATAAGTAACGGTTCTGCAACTGAACAATAGTGTCGTCGTCAACCAGCACGGGGAGAGGCTGCTCGTCGGCTGCTAAACTTACCTGCAACTGATTCGCACGACTTCCCAGCGTGATTGGTTCGCTATCCGTCGAATGGGCGTCCGTTGGTAACGATGCCGGATTGACAGGCCCTAACCAGTCACCCTTCTCTTCGGTGGATGGGTCTGCCGGTTGAACGGGGTTGCCCGTTCCGGCCACGCTTTCCTGCAACGTTTGCCAATTGTTTACCGACGGCTTTTTGCGCAGATCAAAACTGCCGCCCGTAGCTTTATCCAATGAATCGGTACGCGATCCTACGCGCTCATTAACTGGCTGTGTACCTGCTGCCGATGCCCATGAAGGGGTAATGGGCCGCGCCGAATTGCGCTCAGACGTACCTGAACCTGACCCGTTTTCGTGGGTAGCTCGATCTGACTTGCTGTTCACCGTCGCCGAATGTGACAGGCCCGGCCGGGAACCAGTCAAAAAATTGACGTCTGACTCGAAGTCAAGGGAGGGCGACAGGTTATAAACGCCAACCGCTTTCCGAACAGCGGCCATCATGATGGCATATACGGATCGCTCATCATCGAATTTTATCTCAGTTTTAGTCGGGTGAATATTAATGTCAATGTGCGACGGGTCGATGTCTATAAACAGCACATAGAAAGGATGACTGTTTTCGGGTAACGTGCCTTCGTAAGCTCCTACAACGGCGTGATGCAGGTAATTATGTTTGATATAGCGGTTATTGACAAAGAAAAACTGTTCATTGCGGGCCTTCTTCGCCGATTCAGGCTTGCCAATGTACCCATGTACGGTTACGTAAGGCGTTTGCTCCTCACAGGAATTTAACTGCTCGCGGTAGTTTTTGCCGAACATATCGACAATTCGGCGGCTGAGTTTTCCGGCAGGCAGATTATAAATTTCCTGGTCGTTATGGAACAGCGAAAAAGCGACTTCAGGGTTTGCCAAAGCCACCCGCTGAAATTCATCGAGGATATGGCGCATCTCCACCGAATTTGATTTCAGGAAATTGCGCCGGGCTGGTACGTTAAAAAACAGGTTTTTGATGAGCAGGTTCGTACCGGGCAGGCAGGAAATGGATTCCTGCGCCTTAATGTCGGACCCCTCAATCCGAATGAGCGTTCCCAGTTCATCTTCAGCACGGCGGGTTCGCATTTCAATCTGCGCTACAGCCGCAATAGACGCTAATGCTTCACCCCGAAAACCCATTGTACGGATGCGAAATAAATCATCGGACGTACGAATTTTGGATGTCGCATGGCGTTCAAAGCTCATCCGGGCGTCGGTCTCGGTCATGCCAACGCCATCATCCACAATCTGAATCAGATTTCGGCCTGCTTCGCGAATGATAACCTGCACGGATTTGGCTTTCGCATCGACCGAGTTTTCAAGCAGCTCTTTCACGACCGATGCTGGCCGTTGCACAACCTCACCGGCGGCAATCTGGTTGGCAATTGAGTCGGGCAGTAGCTGAATGACGTTTAACATAATGGATAAAATCTCCCGGGACGGCAATTGGTCGTCAGGTACAATATACAAAATAACCCGCAGGATGCTGGTATAATTCCGTTGAATTATAGGGAAATGATGTTGTACGAAAAATGCCGCCGACACGAAACACTGAAGTCTCGCATGGGCGGCATTTTAGCCTTTAGCAAAAAAAGTTAGACTTTGATTTCTACATCAACGCCACTGGGCAGTTCGAGTTTCATCAGGGCATCAACAGTTTTCGCGCTGCTGCTGTAGATGTCCACCAACCGCTTGTAGGTGCAGAGTTGAAACTGTTCCCGCGCCTTTTTATTGACGTGGGGCGACCGCAGTACGGTGTAGATTTCTTTGTCGGTTGGCAGTGGGATAGGGCCGCTTACGATAGCACCCGTCGATTTAACCGCTTTCACGATTTTCTCTGCCGACTTGTCAACCAGCATGTGGTCGAACGATTTCAGCTTAATGCGAATTTTCTGACTCATTGTGTTGTGGTTCGTTATGTGAAAAGGCCCGCCGAAAGAACCATTTACTCCGGTCGGGCGAATAAATGCGGGTGCAAAGGTACGGAAAGTTATATGGAGAGAAAAGCTATGGCTGTGATTTTGAAAACATTATTACGTAGCATCGGCCAGTAGCTCATCCAGTTCGCCTGATTGCAGGTCAGCTTTGTCTTTTTTGTCATAGATGGTAAGCAGGATAACTTTTTCGTCCTCTGTTACGACGTAGGTTACGACCCGTGCTCCACCCCGTTTGCCAGTCCCTTTGCTACTGATAGCCATCCGCAACTTATAGCAACTTTGGCCCAAGGATACACCCTGTTTAGGATTTATCTCAAGAGAACTAATTATATAAGCTAAGTCGTCTTTGTATGACCTGTACTTTTTAGCTAATTTTTTGGAGCTACGCTTAAAAGAAGCGGATAGGACTACTTCATAATTCATTTAAGAAATCCCTCGCGGATTGAAGTTGAACTTTCCCCTGTTTGTATAGCTTGACCTCTTCAAGTGCTTCTTTCACATCGGCTATTAACTGCTCCTTTGTCAGTGCAGGCTCATCCTCTTCGCCAGTTGGCAGGTCATACCGTTTCTTTATCTTTTCCCATTCCTTAATCGGAATATAAACCCCTGTGCGCCTGCCTTTACGATCAGAAATATACTGGACGTTCATGTTCGTTTTATCAGTATCTATTCGGCTAAACTATAAAAATTATCCCGAAAGTTCAAGTAACCAAAAACAGCAATGGACGCCCGGTTGCCCGAACGTCCATTGTGTGTATTATCTATTGAAATCAGGCAATTACTATTTGCTTGATCCTTTTTCCTTCGCTACAACTGTATCGGCAATGTTTTGCGGTACAATTTCGTAGTGAGCGAACGTCAGGTTAGCCGTTGCCCGGCCCGACGACATTGTCCGAAGGTCCGTTACGTAACCAAACAGTTCAGACAGGGGAACGTCAGCCTTGATCACCTGCGATCCGGCTTTGGTATCCATACCTTTCATCACACCACGACGGCGGTTCAAATCACCCGTAATCGGACCGGTGTACTCTTCCGGCGTCAATACTTCAACAGCCATGATCGGTTCGAGCAATTTCGGGCCAGCCTGACGGGCTGCTTCGCGGAAGCCCAGACGAGCCGCCATCTCAAACGACAGTGAGTCGGAGTCAACGTCGTGGTACGAACCGTGGACCAACCGAACTTTCATGCCCTGAAGCGGGAAGCCAGCTAACGGACCGTTTTTCAGCGATTCGTCGAATCCTTTCTGAACAGCGGGGATAAATTCGCGGGGAATTACACCACCCACAATGCCATTCACAAATTCCAGACCCGGTTGAACAATGCCCGTTTCATCTTCGCTGCGTGGCCCAAGTTCAAACACGATGTCGGCAAACTTACCGCGACCACCCGTTTGTTTCTTGTATACTTCGCGGTGTTCGACGTTCTTGGTAAGCTTCTCTTTATACGCCACCTGTGGCGCACCCTGATTTACTTCTACCTTGAACTCACGACGCATCCGGTCAATGATGATTTCGAGGTGAAGCTCACCCATACCACGAATGATGGTTTGGCCGGTTTCTTCGTTAGACTCAACTTTAAGGGTTGGATCTTCTTCGATGAGTTTACCGATAGCTTTCGAGAAGTTATCCTGATCGGCCGATTTTTTCGGTTCGATGGCGTAGCCGATAACGGGTTCAGGAAACACCATCGATTCCAGAATAATCGGGTGCTTCTCATCCGACAGCGTATCGCCGGTTTTGATGTCTTTAAAGCCAACAACGGCACCGATGTCACCCGCTTCAAGCCGGTCAATCTGATTCTGCTTGTTGGCGTGCATCTGGAAGATCCGCGAAATCCGCTCTTTATTTCCCGAACGGTTGTTGAGGATATACGAACCTGACTCCAGTACGCCCGAATACGACCGAACAAAGCACAGGCGACCAACGTAAGGATCGGTTGCGATTTTGAACGCCAAACCTGAGAACGGCTCCAACGATGACGGCTTGCGCGAAATTTCTTCGCCTGTGTCGGGGTTCGTACCAAAGATGCTTTCCTTATCCATTGGTGAAGGCAACAGAGCCATCACATAATCGAGCATGGTTTGTACACCTTTGTTTTTGAACGACGAACCGCAAAGCATCGGCACGATCTTCATGGCGATGGTTGCTTTACGAAGAGCCGCCAAAATCTCGTCTTCCGAGATAGAAGCCGGATCTTCGAAGTATTTCTCCATCAGCGTATCGTCGAATTCGGCAACGGCTTCGAGGAGTTTCTCGCGCCATTCTTTCGCTTCTTCCAGCATGTCGGCAGGAATAGGAACTTCCTGGAACGTCATACCTTTGTCGTCTTCATTCCACTGGATACCCCGGAAATTGACGAGGTCAACCACACCTTTGAAATTCTCTTCTTCGCCAATGGGCAACTGAAGCGGAACGGCGTAGCTACCCAGCATTTCCTTCACCTGCTTGCACACGTTCAGGAAATCGGCGCCGGAGCGGTCCATTTTATTGACGAAGCCTAAACGAGCCACGTTGTAATTGTTCGCCAGACGCCAGTTGGTTTCTGACTGTGGTTCAACGCCATCAACGGCACTAAACAGAAACACCAGACCATCGAGTACACGCAGCGAACGGTTCACTTCAACGGTGAAGTCAACGTGGCCGGGTGTATCGATAATGTTGATGTGATACTTTTGTTCCCGGTAGGTCCAGTCAACAGTTGTCGCAGCCGACGTAATCGTGATGCCACGTTCCTGTTCCTGTTCCATCCAGTCCATCGTAGCGGCACCATCGTGTACCTCTCCAATTTTGTGGCTTACTCCGGCGTAATAGAGAATGCGTTCGGTTGTGGTCGTCTTGCCCGCATCAATGTGAGCAGCGATACCGATGTTCCTCGTGAAATTTAAATCGCGAGCCATTAGTTTATTTTATACAGAAAGTTATGTAATTCAATAACAGGCAAAAGGCCCCGGTAAGTTCGATAGAACGGCACCTCTCCAAATCAGGTCGCAAAATTACTGAAACTCAACCGGAAAAGCAATCTATAGGCCGGTTTTTGTTATTACTCAGCCAGTTGAGCAGCTACGCAGCGTATCGCAACAGGTTCACGAAAAATCCAGTGTAAACGACTCCGCTTACTAAAAATAAAGAGTTGATTATGCGCGCTATTGAGTTGCCTTTTTGTCTACTTTGCTATACGATTTCTCTCCCGAATCGCTACCGTAACCTGATTTATGCATAATCCATATATTGCGCTGCTACGGACGGCATGGACGTATGCCCGGCACGAAAAACGGCAGTATGTAGTTGTCTATTTCCTGTTTGCTCTGGCTAATCTGGTTGCGGCACTACGTCCGTTGCTGTTTGGTTGGTTCGTTGGTAAATTACAGCAACAGGATATGGCCATTAGTCATTTAGTTTGGCAGTATGCCGCAGGCTATGTAGGTCTGGAATTGATGGAGTGGGCGTTTCATGGACCTGCCCGCATACTGGAGCGACGACTGGCGTTTAACCTGAGTCGTAATTTTCTGGATGAACTGTTTCATCAGACGCTGCATTTGCCCGTCGGCTGGCATAACGATCACCACAGCGGGGTTACGATCAACCGAATTCGCAAAGCCTATGATGCCTTGAAAACGTTTTTTCAGGATGGCTTTATTTACATCCAGACGCTGTCAAAATTCGTGCTCTCGTTCGGCGCAATGCTTTATTTCTCACCAGCTTTCGGCTTGGTCGGTGTGGCGTTAGGCGCGCTCACCGTGTGGGTGATTCTGCGTTTCGACCGGCCCTTTATCAAAGCACTGGACGAAACCAATGAGGGTGAACACGTTGTTTCGGCTACCCTTTTCGACAGCTTGTCTAACATTATTACAGTGATCACGCTCCGGTTAGAAGAACGTATTCAAGTGAGTCTGGGTGCTAAAGTGGCGGCTGTTTTTCCGCCGTTTATGCGGCAAGTGAAGATCAACGAATGGAAATGGTTTGCGGCCAGTATACTGGTAAGTTTAATTTATATCGTTATGGCAACGGGTTATGTTTACCAGCACTACGTTCCCGGTCAGGTTTTCCTGGTTGGAGGGTTAGTAACGCTGCTGGGTTATGTAAATCAGTTCACAAGCGTTTTTCATGACGTAGCCTACCAATACACAGAAATTGTGAAGTACAATACCGACGTGCAAACGGCCCGGAGTATTAGTGAGGCTTATGCCCGGCACGAGCGGCCCGAACACGAAACGCTGCCTGATAATTGGCAAACCATCGACATTGCCGGACTCAATTTCTCCCATGGCCGAGTAATGGGTACCTCGCGTAAAGCTGCGAACCTACATGAATTAAAAATTAGCCTGAGTCGGGGTAAACGGGTAGCCTTTATTGGTGAGAGTGGCTCCGGTAAAAGTACGCTTTTCTCTCTTTTGCGTGGGCTATATCAGCCCGAGTCCGGTATATCCGTTCAGGTAGCTGGTCAGGTATTTTCCGATCTGAACGCCGTTGCCAATACCGTAACGCTATTTCCGCAGGAGCCGGAGATTTTCGAGAGCACAATAGCCTACAACATCACGCTTGGCCTGCCCTTTAGCGATAAAGATGTACATGAAGTTTGCCAACTCGCCCGTTTCGACGACGTCGTGAAGCAATTGCCAAATGGGCTGGAGACGAACATTCAGGAAAAGGGCGTGAATCTGTCGGGTGGGCAGCGGCAACGCTTAGCACTGGCAAGGGGGATTCTGGCCGCCCGCACCAGCGATATTGTGTTGCTGGACGAGCCAACGAGTAGCGTAGACCCTAAAACGGAACTGGCTATTTACCGGGAGTTACTACGTGAATTTGCTGATAAAGCTGTCGTCTCAACGCTGCATCGACTTCATTTATTACCCCTGTTCGATTACATCTATATTATGCAGGATGGTAAAATTGTCGATGAAGGAACCTTCGTGTACTTGCGCGAGCACAGCCTTATTTTCGATGCGATGTGGTCACACCAAAAAGAAACAACAGTATTGGATGGTGTAGTGGCTTGATGCTTGTTTTGCTTGAAGACTTTCACCCACCACTGAATTGTTAAGAAGCTGTTTCAGAGTAATGCAGACAGTTGTTTAACTGAAATATATAGATGGGAAAAGTTAGAAATTTTGCCATCTATTGTTCTTGCCTGAATCAAGTAGTTCGGCACTGGGTAATTGCCAAAATGAAATGCTTCTTCGTGGACCAGTTAGCAAAGCAAGATTAATTCGATTCTTATCTCGTTGATAATTTCCATTTGCTTTTATAGTCACGCCATTTTCTACCAACTCCACATACACTTTTCCATCGGGTTTAAAGTGAATGGTTTCATAACCCCCTTTGAATAACGGATGTCTATACTTCTGTTCGGAATGGAAGGAAGTAGCTTTCTCCGAAGAATGACAAGAGCTTAAGAAACAGTAGGCTGATGTATTTTTTCATTGTTGTCGTGTAAGTGGCTCTATCTAAAGTAAATTACTCGACCGGAGCTTCGACTATAGACACGATCTTCCACAATCCCCGAATGTCCTGCAACGGCACCGTTACGTTACCGCCGTTGGGATTGTCGGAGTGGAGCGTGAGGTATTTGCGCGTCAGGAGTTCGTTGTCGCGGATGCGCTTTACCACAAAATAATCCCGGTACATAACGGCATAAACCCCGCCAGACTGGTATTCCCAATTGTTCTCACCAACGGGTATTGCCAACACTTTAGCCCCGTGAGCCAATTGCGGACTCATACTATTACCCGAAATTTCCAGTACGACCCCGCTTTTATGCCCCTTCATAATGGGTTTCCGAACCCGAAAGGATTCAGCATCGGCCAGGCTGATATTTTCCCCAAAACTTTCGACAAAGCTGGCGTAAAACTTTACCGGCACAAACAGCACTTCGACCGTGTCATCGTCGATGGGCATCATCCGGGCATTGGCTTCGGGCGAGTTCAGCACGGGCATATTTCCCCGAATCAGGTAGTCGGCACTGATTTGCGGGTAGCAGGCCAGCAAGCTCATAATTGTATCGTATGAGGGCTTGGCACGACCGTTCAGGATGTTATAAAATTTCGATGGATTTTCACCTAACTCTTTGGCAATCTGATAAATAGTTATGCCTAATGCATCGAAAACGTTTTTTAGTCGGTCCTGGATAGTCACGGGGTTTGAAATTTTTTTTGAACAAATTTCGGCCATTGTCGTATGAATAACTGGTAATTATAATACAAGTAAAATATATTGCGCTTGTATTAGAGCAAACATAGTCAAAATATAGACGAGTCCTTGCGTTAAAAGCCACTTTATTCGCCGAAAATTGATGAACCGGAACCGATTAACCGATCATATATTGCCAACGGTCCTGTTTGTGGATATGAACAGTTTCTTTGCTTCCTGTGAGCAACAGGACAATTACTGGCTGCGCGGTCGTCCGGTTGGGGTATGCGTATATACGGGTCGGCAGGGGTGCGTAATTGCTCCATCGGTAGAGGCTAAACTGCGGGGTGTGAAAACGGGAATGCGGTTAGATGAGGCCATGGCACTTTGCCCCGAACTGGTTCCCATCGAAACGCACCCGGCTCGCTATCGGGAGTACCACGTTAAGATAATCGACGTGTTACGTACCTTCTCGGATGACGTTTTTCCTAAAAGCATTGACGAAGCGGTCGTTAATTTGACGAATTACCAGTTGGTTTATAAAGACATGACGCAGGTAGCCCGCACCATCAAGCAGACCATTCGGCAAACGGTAGGCGACTGGCTTCGGTGTTCCATTGGTATTGCGCCGAATGTATTTCTGGCAAAATTAGCTTCTGACATACAAAAGCCCGACGGCCTGACGATGATCACGCCCGATACGATAGATGAGGTGTTACGAACCTTGACCCTTACTGACTTGCCGGGCATTGGGCATCGCATGGCCGACCGGCTGGTGGCGGGTGGCGTACACACGCCATTAGATTTACGGTATGCCTCGCCGGAGCATTTGCGGGCTGTTTGCAAGAGTATTATTGGCTGGCACTGGCACCTGCGGCTGAATTTCGGGGGCGAAGTAGATTTAGAAACAAATGCTGGTAATAAAAGCATGTCGGCTATGCGGACGATCTCCCCGGAGCAGCGCAGTACGCCCGAACGCCTGGATGAGCTATTGCAATCGCTCTGCCTGACGCTTGAACGGCGCATGGTTCGGCAAGGGGTATTTTGTCAGGATATGTCGTTTTCCTGCCGCTATCAGAATGGCAAGACCTATAACTATGAAGCGCGGTTTTCGGAACCGAAGCAGGACGGCCCCGAACTGTACCAGATTATTCGGGAGCGGCTGGAAAAATTTCAGGTTGCCCACCGGTGCGAACCCGTGCTGAACGAACACCTGCGAAGTATGTGCGTGGCTGTTTTTCGGTTCATACCGGCTGAGGTGGTGCCGTTAAGTCTGTTCAGCAACGAAGCCCGAAAAGATAAGTTTCGCCAAACATTATACGACCTGAAAGACAAATTCGGAGCCGACAAACTAATTCGCGCCACCGAACTGCGCGACAACCCGATCTATAAAGATGTAATCGGGTTTGGAAATATTAAAGACTTATAATTGACTCAAATAGCCTCTGGCTGTTTGCTTTGGAACTGATATAAACAAACAGCCAGAGGCTGTTTGGGCCATTACAATGTACCCATGCGGCCATTTTGAAAATCGTCGAATGCGGCCAGAATCTCCTCGCGGGTGTTCATGACGAAGGGTCCGTACACAGCCAGCGGCTCCCGGATAGGCTCACCCGCCAGAATAAGTACCTTCGCCGTGTCTGGAGCGGCCAGTGTGATTGTATCGCCATCGGCGTTCATCAGCGCAATTTGACCCCGTTCGATTGGCTCATTATTAAGAACGGCGGAGCCGCTCAGTACGTAAACCATCAGCGAATAATCAGGAGTAACGGTAAGGGTTTCCGACTGTCCATCAGAAAGAGTCAAATCGGCAACGACTACCGGACTGAACGTGTGAGCAGGGCCACGCAAACCAGCCAGTTCGCCCGCAATGACGCGCAATTGACTACCACCGGGCAACGTCTCCGACGGTATCCGCGACGACGCAATGTCCTGATAAGCAGGTGGACTCATTTTGTCTTTAGCGGGCAGATTGACCCATAACTGCACAAAATCAAGCTGACCACCCCGGCGCGAAAACTCGCGTTCGTGCTTTTCTTCGTGTATAATGCCCGATGCGGCTGTCATCCACTGCACATCACCGGCAAAGAGTTTGCCCCGGTTTCCGGCTGAATCACGGTGTTCGAGTGCCCCTTCATAAACGATGGTTACCGTTTCAAAACCCCGGTGCGGATGCTCATCAACGCCCTTGGGCTGGTCGGACGGCTGAACCTGCATGGGGCCATGATGATCTAATAACAAAAACGGATTGAACGGACGCGACCCCTGCGGATGAAACGCGTTCAGGCCAATGAAACCATCGCCCACGCTGTTAGGTGTTGCAGTACGTATGTCAGAAATTGTTCGATTTGTTGCCATAATTCATGTAGATACATTTAATACAGAAACATTGGTTTTGCCTGACAAGTTCAACAGCAATTACTTTCATGCTGAAGCACCACGCGACAACGTTTGCTCATTTGGGCAAAAGAAGGTGGTGCGGCCACCCACCGTAGCGCGTTCGATGCGGGTTTTACAACGCGGGCAGAATTTGTGTGCTTCTACGTCATCGTAGGGCGAGTCGTCCCATTCGCGAACGTGGATCAGGAAACTATTCGGGAAATCGCGGTAGGTAGCTTCATAACGGATGGCTGTTTCGAGCACAAGGCGAATGGCGTGGTGAAGGTGATTCATCTGCTCATCCGAGAGCGTATCGGCGCGTTGTTCGGGGTGAATGCGAGCCTGAAACAGAACCTCATCCACAATCCAGTTACCCAGTCCGGCCACTACGCTCTGGTCGAGCAGAACCGGTTTGACAAACGCTTTTTTCCGCCGGACGCGTTCGCTTAGTTCCGTTAACGAAATGTCAAGCCCGTCTTTGCCAATTTTTTTTCGCAGTAAAAATGCGTCAATGTTGTCCACCAAACCAACGCGCTCAAACTTCCGTGGACAGAGAAAACCCAGATTGAAGCCGCTGGCAAATTCAAACACAATTCGCGCAAAGCGAGGCCGGTCAAGCGAGGAGTGGTAGTATTGCAAATCGCCGGTCATGCCGAAATGCATGTGAACGATTACGTCGGGCGCGTCGGTGAAAACGAATAAATTTTTACCAACCCGATGCGTGCCCGTAAACTGTCGGCCGGTGAGCAACGTTAGCAGCGTAGGGTAGTCGGTTGTGAGCAGTTTTTTGTCTTCAACCTCAATATGACTGATGGGTTGATGGAGTGAGGATGTTTCGAGATACTGGCGTCGGATTTCTACCTCAGGAAGTTCGGGCATCGCTGGTTATTGTTTGCCTGTTAACCATCCGTTATAGTGGGTTGTTATCCCGCTGGCTGGCTTTCAAACAGAATCCCGTTTGTCATAATGCCTGTATGTGGTAACAAATATGGTACGGTTTCATGCAAAAGAAGACCGTTTAGTCAATACACAGGAAGACCATTTGCCGGTTTATTAACTTTGTTGAAAGCAATGCTATAAGCGTAAAGTAGTAGTAGGCTTATTCGTCTACCCGAGTACGTATTGTAAACTTTGTTCTAACCCGATAATGACGAGCCATACGTTTAACCAGTTATTCGATATTTACCGGCAAGAGGCTGTTGCAACGAGTGTTGCATCGGTTAGTCTAAACGAATCCGATAGTAAGCCGACATGGGTACAACTTCTTCAACGGCACGTTCAGGAATGGAAACAGCACTATAGTGGTGAACGTCAGGCCCTTGACGAAGTTAAGGAAACCTATCAGCGCATCCGCCGTCAGACCGGACCACTTACCCCCGGTCAACAAAAGGCAATAATCACCGATGAAGACCGGAAATCAGCCGAGATCGAACTGTCTTTCCAGGCAAGACGGGATTTGATCTGGGCGCGTCAGCAACAGGAACTCAGCAGCCTTCGGTTCTCCGCGTAAGCTGATTGTTAAAATAAAACGCTACTTATTTGTTGATTGGTTTATCCGGCCAATTCGTCTCCTTTACGGCCATACGGCAGCCTAACTACATCCATAAACTACTGACGGCATTTTAATCGGGCGTATCGGCAGGCTGAAACCGGTCAGGCGAGTGGGTGAGAAATGGCTGAATTTGTCATTGTTCATGTAGTTTTTCTACAAACAATTGACCAATTTAGTCGGCTACTCACGATCAAACGGTTTATGTCTTTTCGATGCATGTTGCTGACTGCCTATCTGGTGGTTTTGCTACTACCTACTCGTACTATTCTGGCGCAAAGCCAGCCTCTTTCCGAAGCGATCCGACTTAACCAGATTGGCTATTATCCGAATGCTGTTAAAGTGGCCATAGCCGTGGGCGATAGTCCCGGAAAGTTTCAGATAATGACGCCGGACCTGAAACAGGTGGTGTTTACCGGTTCCATGAGCGAATCCCGGCAGAACCCGATTTCCGGTAAAATCACCCGCACGGCCGATTTCTCGGACTTCACCAGAACCGGTACTTATGTGGTGGCTATCCCCGGCATGGGGCGTTCCTATCCGTTCGACATTCGCCCAAACGTTCACCGGAATTTAGCGATTGGAGCCATTAAGGGATTTTATTACCAGCGAACGGCTATCGACTTGCCCCCCAGATTTGCCGGTCAGTGGGCGCGTCCGGCCGGACATCTCGACACCCGCGTTCTGATTCATCCCTCGGCAGCTTCGGCCAATCGTCCGGCAGGGTCGGCGATTTCATCGCCCCGAGGCTGGTACGACGCAGGTGATTACAATAAATACATTGTTAACTCCGGGATTACAATGGGAACACTACTTTCGCTCTGCGAAGACTTTCCCGACTATGTTAAAAACCTGGACACCAACATACCTGAGAGCACAAACAGCCTGCCGGATGTACTTGACGAAGCCCTGTGGAACCTACGCTGGATGCTTACCATGCAGGACCCCGCCGATGGGGGTGTCTATCATAAATTGACCAACGCCGGTTTCGACGGAATGGTCATGCCCGATAAAGCGACCAAAGACCGGTATGTGGTAGCAAAAGGCATTACGGCCACGCTCGACTTTGCCGCCGTGATGGCACAGGCGGGCCGGGTTCTGAAGCCGTACAGCCGTGAGTTACCCGGTCTGGCCGATTCCTGCGTATCGGCGGCTGAAAAAGCATGGAACTGGGCAAAAGCGAATCCGGCAGCAGCCTACAATCAGCGGGAAATGAATGCCCGGTTTGACCCCGACGTAACGACCGGCGGCTATGAGGACCGTGATGCCAGCGACGAGTGGATCTGGGCGGCTGCTGAACTGTACGTCACGACCAAAAATGACACATATTACACGGCTGTCAACCTGTTCCCCGATGCTAAAACGCCGTTGCCGTCCTGGCCTCAGGTGCGTACACTGGCCTATTATACCCTGGCGCGGGCTGGCAAAAACCTGACACCCCTTGGAAAAAAGGACCTGCCCATTGTGAAACAGCACCTGACAGCCCTCGCCGATTCGCTACTGAACGGAGCCGGACAACAGGCATTCCAGACCGTAATGGGTAAGTCGGCCAGAGACTTTATCTGGGGAAGCAGTGCCGAAGCGGCTAATCAGGGCATTGCGCTCATTCAGGCTTACCGGCTAACCGATTCACCCAACCGCAACCACTATCTTCACTATGCCCTCGGCAATCTGGATTATTTACTGGGTCGTAATGCCGTTGGTTACTCGTTTGTGACCGGCTTTGGCGACAAAACACCGCTGCACCCGCACCATCGCCCGTCGGTAGCAGATGGAATCGAGGCTCCTGTGCCGGGTTTGCTGTCGGGAGGGACGAATGCCAATGCTGCCCGCCAGGACAAATGCGCCGGGTACACCGCTACGTCTGCCGATGAGGTCTATTTGGATGCCGACTGTTCGTATGCGTCCAACGAAATTGCCATCAACTGGAATGCCCCGCTTGTTTATCTGGCGGCTTCGCTGGAAGCTTTACAGCCTGTATTAAAAGGTAAGTTGAATCGGTAGTCGGCGCGGTCGAAAAAAGAGGGTAACTAAACCCGACTACAACCATCGTTTAGTTTTGTCAGAAAGATTTGTTTATTTTGCGGTGTATTTATTTGATAGTCAATATGCCGTTAAGGCCTGTTCTGCCCGGCAGTTGAAAACATTTTTCGGTAGTAGTACGTTGTAATTAACAATAGCGTGCTATTAACTAACGTTTTGATACCATTGGTTAACTGGTAAAATGCCATCCCGACGGTCGAATTCCATTTTCTCATTCACTATAAATGTCCCTGATGCAAAAACCTCTACACAACCGCGAGAGCGGCTTTTTACAAAGTTTGTGCATGTTTAATCGTTAAACTTAAAGTTAGTTTTCAATGGAAAATAATTCGCAAAGACCCAGACCCAAAACAAATGGTGCTCTGCTGGCGGCCTTAATTATTATGACAGGTCTTGCCGGTGTATCGAGTTACCTATACTTCGATCAGAAGAAGGTATCCGAAAATCAGGAGGTCACGATCTCTGAACGCGTTGAGGAATTATCAACGACCCGCGTTAAGCTGGATTCCATCTCTACTGCCCTGGATGCTAAAATTGCTGAAGTACAAAAACTGGGTGGCGATGTTTCCGAGTTGGAAAAGATGAAGGTGCAATTAGAGCAGGATAAAGCATCGCTTCGGAAAGGCACCCGCATTTCGATGGCCAAATACGAAGCGAAGATTAAGCAATACGAAGCGTTTCTGACCGAAAAAGACACGTTGATTTCTAATTTGCAGCGTGAAAACGTAACATTGGCTACCAATGTTAAAGTGCTTGACGAAGAAAATACAGGCTTGAAAGTAAAAGGCCAGCAGTTCCGTGATTCGGTAACGACGGTTGTAACGCAGGTTGTCTCGCAAAATCAGGAACTAAGCACGAAAGTGACTCGCGCAGCCGCCTTGAAAGCGCAGAACGTGAAGATATTTGCGGTAAACGCGAAAGGCAAGGTTAAGGACGACGACTCCTATAAAGCAAAGCGGTTAGACAAAATCAAACTGGTTTATACGCTTCTGGACAATCCATTGACCAAAGAAGAACCCAAAGATGTGTTTGTACGGGTACTTGATCCATCGGGAGCTGTTGTGTCAGACATGGCCAACGGTTCAGGAACGTTTACCGTAGATGGCAACGAAACTATTTACACGACCAAACAAACGGTGAATTATACCAGCAACGGGCAAAACGTCGAACTGCTTTACACGCGGGGTATTCCCTACAAACCCGGTAAATACACCGTAGAACTTTATTCGGAAGGGTTCCGTATTGGTTCAGGCGAGTTTGCCGTTCGGTAATCACCTCAAATTCAACAGGATAGTAAAAAAGCGCGATGGTTCAGAACCATCGCGCTTTTTTGATCTATACCAGTGCTTTCGCTATTTAAAGCCTGAGAAATACACAGGATTCGCAGAATCTCTGCCCACGTTTATCTGTAGGCGTTTTCCCTGCTTTTCCATACCATTATTCGTAAAAATACGGTCTGTTTGTAAGGTGCCCATATTGAGGTCTGCTACTCGAAGCTGAACGCCATCGGGTTGCCTGTACAGGGAAATATGTTCGATAGACTGGCTGGCTTTAGCCGGATATAACGTTGTATAAATCAGCGTTATGCTGCTATCCGACTCTGCTTTCAGCTCGGCATACGGCATCTTGTCGGCGGGAATCGCTACGCAGGAGGGATCGAGGTAGACGTTTGTATGGTACGTACCGGCTACATCACCCGCCAACGACGACGCGTTCGGCTGAATATCGGCCTCGTGCTGGCAGGCGGTCAACGTGCCTACCAATGAACAGAAAAGCAGTCGTTTTATCATTGTGAACGGTCGATTTGCTTGTTAGACCCAACGGATGTTGAAACGGTTGGAACATCCGTTGCTTTGTCTTCACTTTCATTTGCATCCGGCTGGGCCAGCTCCACCCAAACTTTCATGTCATTGAGCATCATTACCCCAAATTGCGTTGTAAACGCTACATCGGCAGCATCGCGTCCGTAAGCGACTGTAATGCGATTGCCACGCGGCTTCTCCTGAGTAGCGTCGAAGGTAAACCAGCGGCCATCGACATAAGCCTCAAACCAGGCGTGTAAATCCATTGGATCAAGCTGATACAGATACCCTACTACCATACGGGCAGGGATGTTCAGGGCACGGCAAAGGGAGATGCCGAGGTGGGTAAAATCCCGGCAAACGCCAACCCGGCTTGCGGCTGTATCGACCGCCGAAGTACTGGCATCGCTGGTCCCATACTGGTATCTGATCGTTTCATGAATCCACTTGCGGATCGCTTCGGCCTGGTCGTAACCAGCGTCAATTCCCTTTGTAATTTCTGCGGCTAAATCACCCAACTGATCCGATTGGCAGTAGCGGCTGGGCAGTGTATAATGCAGCACATCATCGGGCAGGTCTTCAACGGGCGTATAGGGTGCACCGGGCGCGACGTCGATCAGGTTGGACGTTTGAACCGTAGCCGAGAAATGAATTGAGAACGGACCTTCCGGTGCTACGACACGCTGGCAGAGATTGCCATACATATCGGTAAATTCCGTAACGTTAACGGCGGGCGTGATTTGGTATTCTTCCCGCATAATCCATTGACCGGCTCCCGAGCGGGGCCGTAGCATCAGAATTAACGGCGTTGGTGATTGGGCATCGAAAGACAGTTCGCAGCCAGCATTGAGTTGCATAAGTCAGAACAACGTAAATAGTTTTGGTTGAGGCAAAAAGGGATAACACGATTAAAGACTAAAAGTTGACTCAGTTCCACTCTTTTCACCAACCAATTATTTTTTTACGATAACGAACTCCACACGCCGGTTTTGCTGCCGTCCTTCATCGGTATCGTTGGTGGCAACAGGCTTCGACTCACCAAAACCTTTGCTGGCAATACGGTCAGGCTCAATGCCTTTGCTGACAAAATATTCGCGAACGGCCTCGGCACGATCCTGCGAAAGTTTGGCGTTGATTTCGTTCGAACCGGTATTATCTGTGTGGCCGCGCACTTCGACAACCATTTTTGGAGCTTCGTTCAGGGTCGTAACCAACCGGTCGAGTTCGGGACCCGATTCGGGCCGGAGTTCGGATTTGCCTGTGTCGAAAAACAGGTTGTTTAGCCGTACCGTTCGTCCAACCTCAATTGGAACCAGTTTTAATTCTTTGCCCGTAATCTGCTGGAACGCTTTGGGTTGGGTCAGGTCAATGTTGTCACCTTCGGCAATAAAATCTTTGGCAATCGCTCGCATGGTGTATTTCTGACCGTATGGTAGAACGATTTTGTACTCGCCCGTAATAGGGTCAGATGTCGCTTCGCCCGCTTCGGCTCCGTCGGGCAGGGTCTGGTAAATGATTCGTGCCTCAATGGGTTTGCCCGTGACCTGGTCAATTACTTTCCCGCTGATGAGTGCGACCGGATCGGGGCGTGTTACGTCGGTTTTGGTAGCCACATCATCACTTCCACCCACTTTGCCGGGCTGATTACTCCGGTCGTCGGTCAGTTTCACGCGCACAATGTCACCTTTACCGAGCGTATTTTTGAACGTGGTCAAATACGCATAATCGCCCGAAGCACCGAGCGTATAATAGGCATCGTAGCCGTCCGTATTCACGTTCGGACCAAGATTGACCGGCTTGCTCCAGTGCTTCCAGGTTTTATCGACACGCTTACAAACGTAGATATCATTGCTGCCCAGTCCACCATCGCGGTTGCTCGAAAAATACAGCGTAGCGCCATCCGGGGCCAGAAACGGGGTTGTTTCCGTGAATTTAGTATTCACTTCGGGGCCGAGGTTCATCGGCTTTGTCCACGATCCGTCTTTCTGCCGAAAACTGACGTAGATGTCATCTTCCTTGCTGTTTTTTTTCTCGCTGAAGGCCATAAGCAGAACCTTCCCATCTGCCGACAAAAACCCACAGTCGAACTGCCCTTTGCTCAGACTGACGTAACCGGGAATGTCTACTTTTTGTGGGGGTGACCAGCCGCTGGCCGTTTTCTTGCTCATCGAAAATCCGCGTGTTTCGTAGTTTCCGTTGGTGTATTGGCCCTTGATGAGCATCGTATTGCCGTCGGGTGTGATGCTATACGCGCAGTTATATTCGTCCTTGTTGAGCGGGAAACCCATCCGCCGGGCGGGTCCCCATTTGCCGGTGGCCGTATCAAGTTCAGAGTACCAGATATCCTGACTCCCTTTTGTACCGTTCGTATTGTTTGGATGGCTGATTCGGGCAAAAAAGAGCGTCTTGCCATCGGGTGCAATCATCGGATTAATCTCATTGTATTCCGAATTGACAAGATTGCCGAGGTTTTCGACGCGTGGATTGCCTGCTGCGGCCGAGTCGGGTTTTTGCTGGGCGCTCCCGGTCAGGGCGGCAAGAAGTGAAATACTGGCAATAAAAGTGCCGGGGGCATTCATACAGTTACGCAAAGGATAGTGGGATACTTTCAGAAAGAACGACCGGAGAGCGCGGTTTTGTATGCAAGTAAACGCCTAACCACTTTACGCTACCACCCGCAACTTCGCGAAACTCAGTAATAGTACCTTCTCGCCCGCTTTCTCAAACGCAATCGTGGCTTTTCGTTCGGTGCCGTTCACGTCTACTGCTTTCACCGTACCAAAACCAAACTTGGCGTGCTCAACGCGCTGACCGACTGCGAGTTCTGCGGTACTCGTCGGGGCGAAGTCGGATGATGGCGTGTGCGAAACAATGGGCTGGGGTGCATGCGAGCGGGCCGTTTTCTGCGCCAGCGACCGCACAAACGCCATCGAACCGGTTGAGGTCGTTTCGCTTTTATCCCGCTCGGGCCGGTCGAAATCCATCCGGCTCGGTGCCGACCGCTGTTTCGACAGTTTCATGTATTGCTGGTCGATTTCCATCAGAAATCGGCTGGGTTCGCACATTTTCAGCCGCCCGTAATGATAACGGGTTTCGGCATACGACACCGTCAGGCGTTTTTCGGCGCGGGTAATCGCTACGTAGAACAGGCGTCGCTCTTCTTCCAGATCGTTGCGACTTTCGAGCATCATCTGGCTGGGAAACAAATCTTCTTCCAGACCAACAATGTGTACGTTCTTGAATTCCAGCCCTTTAGCCGCGTGAATGGTCATCAAGGTCACGCGGTCGTTGTCGCCATCGTCTTCTTTTTCGTCGGCGGTAGTTAGCAGCGAGACGGATTGCAGGAACGAACTCAGGCTTTTTTCCTCGTTGTCCGGGTTATCGACATACTCCTTGATGGCGTTCAGCAATTCCTGTACGTTTTCGTACCGGGCCAGTCCTTCAACGGTCTTATCGTCGTAAAGTTCTTTCAGCAAACCCGACGATTTGGCGATGTGAGACGCCACTTCAAACGCATCTTTCTGATCAAGCAGGAGTTTGTAACTCTTGATCAAATCGGCAAATCCTTCGATGGCGATGGACGACCGGCCCGCTACGTGCTTGCCAATGTCGGCCACAATTTCCCAGATCGAATCCTGTTTCTCAGCCGCAATGACGCTGATCTTGGCAACGGTCGTATCGCCAATGCCGCGTTTGGGCAGATTAATAATACGCTTGAACGCTTCTTCGTCCTGCTGATTAACCGTGAAGCGCAAATAAGCAATCAGGTCCTTGATTTCTTTCCGCTGGTAGAACGACAAACCGCCAATGATCCGGTATTTGAGACTCACTTTCCGCAGGGCTTCTTCAAACGCCCGCGACTGGGCGTTGGTACGGTACAAAATGGCGAAGTCGTTGTTGACCAGCGACTCGTTCATTTTGGCTTCAAAAATAGACGACGCCACTAACCGCCCTTCTTCATTATCCGACGATGCCTTGATAACTTCAATCAGTGGACCCGCTTCGTTAGCCGTAAAAACCCGTTTCTCCAACTGGTTTTTGTTGCGGGCAATAATCGAATTAGCGGCCTGTACAATCGTATTGGTCGAGCGGTAATTCTGCTCTAATTTTACGATTTTGACGTTTTCCTTGCCATAATCGCGCTGGAAATTCAGGATGTTTTCGATGTTGGCACCCCTAAATGCGTAAATGCTCTGGGCATCGTCGCCCACAATACAAATGTTCTGGTGAACGGCCGCCAGCTTGCGCGTGATGAGGTATTGCGATACGTTGGTATCCTGAAACTCATCGACCATTACGTGCTGAAACTTGTGCTGGTACTTGTTCAAAATGTCTAAATGGTCGCGGAAGAGGACATTTGTATTGAACAATAAATCGTCGAAATCCATCGCGTTTGCCGCAAAGCAACGCAGGGCATACTGCTTGTAAATCCGACCGATGTGTGGCATCCGGGCGGCTTCGTCATCCGCCAGAATAACGGCATTATTCAGGTAATCTTCCGGGCCGATGAGCCGGTTTTTGGCTCCCGAAATTCGCCCGAAAACGCTGTTGACGCGGTAGACTTTATCGTCCAATGCCATCTCCTTAATGATGCTCCGCAACAATGACTTCGAGTCGTCGGTGTCGTAGATGGAGAAGTTGCTGGTATAGCCAATGGCTTTGGCTTCGATGCGCAGAATTTTGGCAAATACGGAGTGAAAGGTGCCCATCCAGATGTTACGGGCTTCGGTGCCGACCACCTTTTCAATCCGGTTCCGCATCTCGCCGGCGGCCTTGTTGGTAAACGTCAGCGACAGAATGCGGAACGGGTCAACGCCATTTTCGATCAGGTGGGCAATGCGGTACGTCAGAACGCGGGTCTTTCCCGAACCGGCACCGGCTATAATCATCAGCGGGCCGCTGCCGTGCATAACGGCTTCGCGCTGGGGGTCATTTAATCCAGAAATATAATCAACCATTCGGCTCGTTTCTCTTCCTTCTATAACAAGTAAAAGTACGAAAAAATTTGGTCGGGCCGGGGATTGGTGAAGAGGAATAGGATATGAAAACGCTACACAAACCCGCCCATCTCTACGCCCATCAGGTCCGAAAACGACGAAGCCGAAGCCGCGCCCCCGTCGCCTTTGCGGTAACGAAGCCACTCGCGGGTTTTGTAATTGTAAACAAAGCCTTCCAGAATGCCGTAGTCATTATCTTCTATGAGGTAGATGATTTTCCGAAGGTCATTTCGTTGGCCTGTATTTCGACAAACCTCAATAATTACTTTCGTTTCTTCCTTTGCTTTATCGTACAAAACAATGTCAGGTACGGCATGGCCAGGCCCCTCATCTAAGGGTGTTTCGGGGAGTGGTTCCAACGTAATTCTCTTTTGCTGATAATATAACAGACCTAACTCAAAGGTCAGCTTACTAATGACACGTTGGTGGTCGAGGGGCGAATTTGGGCCATCATCCTGAACCATGAAAGGCGGGTTGTATTTTGACTCGTACATACCGGTAATTCTTTACACAAGATACAAAAAACAGCGTGTAATCGGGGATAAGAACCGGAACGCTTACTTTTTCTGAATTATTGTGCAACATTCTCATTTTTCCTGCATCTTTCTTCTGATAACCACCCAAAACCACCACCCGAGACGCTGAACCTTTTGGAATCGAACCGAAATCGCACCCGTCCGGGACAGGACGGCGCACCGGGCGGACCGCCATACCCAGACCGTCATGCTGAACTGGTCAAACGCTGCCAACAGGGTGAGCGACGGGCGCAGTATGACCTGTATCAGCAGTACGTGAAGGCGATGTATAACGTCTGTCTGCGGATTTTGAACCATGAGGCCGAAGCGGAAGATGTGTTGCAGGAAGCTTTCATGGATGCTTTCAGCCATATCGGGTCGTTTCGGGGGCAGAGTACGTTTGGGGCATGGCTGAAACAGATTGTGGTCAATCGCGCAATCAATCATTTGCGAAGCAGGCGGTTAGAGTTTGTCGATTTGGAGTCGCACCGTTTCGGCGAAGATGATGGCCCCGATTTTGCCGACCCGGAACCGTACGATGAAGACGGTACTCAGTTGGAAGTGGAGCGGGTTCGGCAGGCCATGCAGCAACTGCCCGAAGGTTACCGGGTCGTGTTATCGCTGTATTTGTTTGAAGGCTACGACCACGAAGAAATCGGCAACGTGTTGAATATCAGTGAAACCACATCGCGAACACAATATTTGCGGGGTAAAAAACGATTACTTGAATTACTAAATTAATTGTGAATGAGTGAATGATAGAATGAGTGAATAGTTGCGCTAACCGAGTTATTCATTCATTCTATCATTCACTCATTCATTCATTAACTATGAAAAAGGATAACCTTGAACGCTTCGTGCGCGACAACCGCGAAGCTTTTGACGACAAAGAGCCACCCGGAAACCTGTGGCATAAGATAGAAACCGGACTGGACAAGCACCAGTCTGACAGAGAAACGCCATTCCGGCAGGTTTATAAAAATCCAGGATGGTCGCGGTTGAGCGGGCGGCAAATTGGCTGGCCCAACCTCGACTGGCGGGTGGCGGCTTCGATTGCGGTGCTTTTGCTGGCAGGAGCTTTCCTGTACATGAACCAGCAATACGGCGTCACGCATCAGCCCGAAGTAGTTGCCGCCAGTCCGACGTATGCAAAAGCGGTCGTGCAGTATACGCAGTTGATTGACGATAAACGGATTGAACTCAAGCAAATGACTGAAGGTAACCCGGTGTTGTATCAGGAGTTTGCCACCGATCTGGACCGTCTCGAAAAGTCATATCAGTCATTGAAAGCCGATTTACCCCAGAATCCAAACCAGGAAGTGCTTATTCAGGCCATGATCCAGAATCTGCAACTTCAGATTAACCTGCTTAATGAACAGTTGCGTGTGATTCAGCGCATTAAACAACAAACCCATGAAACGACTGCTGTATAGTGTTCTACTGTGTCTAAGCCCACTACTCACTTGGGCCGGGGACCCGATTGGCTGCGAACTTACGGCCATCGAAAAAAAGAAAACGATTATCAAACTATTCGATGTGAGCAGCAATGATAATTTAGTAGTTGATAATCAGTTTGGCCAGGTATCCATTGGCCTGTGGGATAAAAGTGAAATCCGGGTTCAGATTACGATCATTGCTAACTCGGACTCCGACGAAAAGGTGCAGAAATTTTTAGACGCGGTTTCAATTGAAGAAAAGCGTTCGGGCAATCAGATTCTTGTTCGCACAAATTTCAGTCAGAACAGCATCTCGAACTGGAGTTTAGGAAAGTGGAAAGACGGCGGTGAGCGCAACTACGTCCGAATCAATTACGAGGTGATGATGCCGAAGCAGAACGCGCTGACGGTACGGAATAAGTTTGGTAACACGAGCATTCCGGCGTTCCAGGCTCCCCTGACTATTTACAGCCGCTACGGTAATTTCAGTGCCGATGACCTGACCAGCCATCAAAACGACATCGACGTAGCGTATGGCAAAGCCGACATCGGTAATTTCGGGCAGGGCAAAGTCGATATGGCGTATGGCAGTCTCGAACTGGCGCGGGCTAACATCCTGATGCTGACCAATAAATTTGGTAAAATGAACATCGGCAACGTTGGCAAATTAGACGCTGATATTAATTATTCGGGGGCTACGATTGGAACCCTGCGCGAATCGGGAAAGATACGGCTTGATTTTTCGAGTGGGTTTCGCATCGAGCAGTTGCCTAAATCCGCCGATAACGTCGATATCCGGGCCAATTATTCATCGGTCGCGCTGCCGATGGAAAGCGGTAACGACTGCGACTTCGATGTGACAGTCAGTTACGGGAATTTCAATTATTCGTCGGGTTCGACCATGCACTTTACGAGCCAGCCAAGCGATAACAATTCCAGTCACGGCCCCCGCCTGACCAAGCAATATGTGGGCAAAGTAGGGAATGGCTCCGGCACCAAAGTGCGGGTTGTATCGAAATTTGGAAATGTAAACTTTAGGTAATCTAAACCGGGATTTTAACAGGATTTAAAGGATTATCAAGACATTGCCAGCAGGATTGCCTATTGCCTTCAGTCCTGTAAATCTTTTTAATCTTGCTAAAATCCCGGTTCAGATAGCATCTCGATCACGTCCCTGTGCTCGGGAAACTCAGCCAGCAAATCAATTCGCTTAGCCATCTCGAAATCGGCAAAATCGAAACCCGGCGCAACGGTGCAGCCTACAAACGAGAAATCGGTTTCGGCGGCAGTTTTCGAGCCGAACCAGCAACCCGCCGGAACAACGGCCTGAAAAACTTCGCCCTGCTCCGGGTCATTGCCCAACCGGATGATGGTCAGCGTACTGTCTGGATAAATGACCGTAATTTCGAGTGGACCACCCGCATAAAAGTGCCAGATTTCGTCGGACTGAATCCGGTGAAGGGCCGATATGTGATGGCTTTCGAGCAGGAAGTAAATAGCCGTACCAAACGACCGCTCCGCACCAAACCGACCCGGCAGGGCTGACTTGGCAATCATTTCGGCAGAGCGGTACGTTTCCGCGAAATAACCGCCCTCAGGATGGGGCTGCATGTTAAATTTCCTGACGTAATAGGCGGCTGTCATAGCTAATGTTGAATGATAGACTGATTGAGTGATTGAATAGCTGACGCATGACCTATTCAATCAGTCTATCAGTCTATCATTCAATTACTGTGCTGCCTTCACCACCGTTGTAAAGTCGCGAGACTTGAGCGACGCACCACCAATGAGGCCACCGTCAACATCGGGCTGGGCGAATAACTCGGCTGCGTTTTGAGCGTTGGCACTGCCACCGTACAAAATGCTGATTTCCTGCGCCACTGCGTCGCCGTATTGACTGGAAATGTGCTGCCGTAGTTCAAAGTGCATGTCCTGAGCCTGCGCCGACGAAGCCGTCAACCCGGTGCCAATGGCCCAGATTGGTTCATACGCGATAACCACCTTAGCAAACGTTTCGGCAGAGAGGTGGAAGAGACTTTCGGTAATCTGATTCTTTACAAACCCAATGAAATCGCCATTTTCGCGCAGATCGCGGGATTCACCGCAACAAAAAATAGGCGTCAGGCCATTTTCGAGCGCGATGTTTACCTTCTCGGCTAATTGGGCATTGGTTTCCTCGAAATATTGCCGCCGTTCGCTATGGCCCAAAATGACGTACTCAACTCCGATAGACCGGAGCATGGGCGCCGAGATTTCGCCGGTGTAGGCACCCGATGCTTTCTCGTGGCAATTTTGCGCCCCCAATGAAATTTTGCCGCCCGGCGTGACGTACTGACGGGCCGTAGTCAGGTAGAGCGCGGGCGGACACAATACCACCTCAACCTCACCGGTGACTTCGTCTTTCACCATATTAATGACCTCAGACAGCAACGCCTTTGCTTCTTCGGCTGTTTTATTCATTTTCCAGTTACCGGCAACAATTTTTTTTCGCATAATAGATTAATAATGAGGGCAAAACCTGTTTCCTCAAAACAAACGAATCGCTCGTTTATTCTGTAATTTTGGGCGAAATTAAAGCTTTTCAGCCGAATGAGTTGTTGATTTGGTTGCTTAATTTCCTGGTGGCAGCATGGGGGAAATACTTATATCTGGAATCCATAAACTAAGTATAAGTATTTTGTGTTATTCGGATAAAAAAATGCGTAATTTCAATGCGAGATATAAGGCTGTATGAAAACGCTGATATTGGTCATCGTGCTGCTATGCACCTGTCTGGCTTCGTGGGGAGACGACCACAAGCAAACGCCGGATAAAGACCGCTATGGCTTTTTTATTGCCGGTGGACACTCCTGGACACGCATTCCGTTTCAACTCCATTCCAATCTGATTATTGTTCCGGTCCGCGTCAATAACTCCGATACGCTGCGGTTTATTCTGGACACGGGCGTTAGCAACACCATCATTACGGACCCCTCGGCCTTTAAGAACAAGCCACTAACGCTGACCCGCAAAATAAAACTGACCGGCGCGGGCGAAGGCGGGACACTGATGGCCTCTGTTGCTATTGATAACATGTTGAGTATGGGCGGCCTGCGGGCATCACATCACAACCTGGTTATTTTAGACGAGGATATTCTAAAGTTATCGGAGTACGTTGGTACACCTGTTCACGGCATTTTTGGGTATGAAATCTTCGCCAATTTCGTTGTGAACGTTGATTTTCAGCGTCACGAAATTACCCTGATGAAGCCGGAGAAATACAAATACAAAAAACGCAAAGGCGACCGCTACCCCATTACCATTCAGGATACAAAAGCCTATACGGACGCGCTGTCGGTGTTTGATGGCGAAAAAAGTTTGCCTCTGCGCGTCGTGCTGGATACAGGTGCGGGCCACGCGCTGTTGCTCGACCGTTCGCGCAGTACAGCCGCCATGCCCATGCCTGCGAAAAGCATACGCGCTCAATTAGGCAGGGGGTTAAATGGCGTCATTAATGGCGTAATGGGACGGATTCAGAAAGTTCGCTTTGGCCGCTATGAACTGGACAACATTCTGGCGTCGTTCCCCGACAGTCTGAGCTTTGGCGTGAAGTTGGTGGATATGCCCGAACGACAGGGAAATGTAGGCTGTGAACTGTTGCGTCGGTTCAACGTTACGTTCAATTACCCCGACCGCTATGTGGTGATGAAGCCCATCAAACGGCTCCTGCGGGAAAGTTTTGAACACGACATGAGCGGCATGGAACTTCGCGCCCGAGGGGAGAGCTTCCGTAACTATTACGTAGATAAAGTGCTGGATAACTCGCCCGCCGACATGGCCGGTTTGAAAGAGGGAGACGAGGTGTTGTTTGTCAATAACAGTTCGTCAAAAGATATGACCATCAGTGATATATACAAGCAGCTTCAGCGGGGGGAGGGTAAAGAAGTCTCCATTCTTGTCCGGCGAAATGGCCAGATAATCATCGCCAGTTTCCTGCTAAAACGCCTGATTTAGTGGAGTGAAATGAGTAAAGTGGTCGAAATAAGTGAAGTGGGTATAGTCGTATAGAACTATTGCCCTTACTCCACATACTGCGACTATTTTACCCACTTCACCTACTCAACTTGTCTACTCTATTCGCTCCAGTTTGAAGCGGAATGTGGTGCCCTTTTCTACTTTGCTCATCACCGAAATTTTGGTTTTGTGGGCGTTCAGAATATGCTTCACAATAGCCAATCCGAGGCCTGTGCCGCCCCGGTCTTTGGAGCGACTTTTTTCGACCCTGTAAAAACGCTCAAAAATCCGGCTCAAGTGCTCGGGCGGAATACCGGGGCCATCGTCGCGGACCGATACGATAACAAATTTTTTATCGTCTTCCAGATTGACCAGCACATGCCCGTTTTCGTTGCCGTATTTCACGCCGTTTTCAATTAAGTTGGTCATTACCTGTAGGATGCGCTGCGGATCGGCTTTCACCCAAATTGGGCCGGGGTGGGTTGTTTTTACCTGAAGTTTTACGCGTTTGGCATTGGCTATTTTTTCTAACTGCTCAAAAATTTCGTGCGTAACATGGGCCAAATCCACCCGCTCGAAATTCATTTTTACCTCGCCGGTTTCCAACTGTGACAGGGCTACTAAATCTTTCACCAAAGCATCCAGACCGTCCAGACTTTTGGCCGCTTTGGACAGAAACTTATCCCGAACCCGTTCGTCGTCAACCGCCCCGTCGATGAGCGTATGAATAAACCCCTGGGCCGCAAAAATGGGCGTTTTTAACTCGTGCGATACATCGGCCAGAAACTCCCGCCGAAATAACTCCAGCCGTTTCAGTTCATCAATTTCCTTTTGCTTCCGGGCGACATAAACGAAAATCTCATCGTTCAGTTTTTTGAACGGATTTGTGTTCTTGATAATTGATTTTCGGGAAATATTGAAGTCGCGGATTTTCAGTTTATGAATGGTCTTGTACATCTTGTTCACTTCGCGAAACACGAGCAGTTCAATAGCGTACAGCACCAGAAAAAACGAAATAGCAAACGACGAAAGGCCCACCACAAAGAGCATGGTGCTTGTTACGCCTTCTACAAACGTCAGAAACGCCAGCGTCAGGGCCGAAATCAGGCAGGCCAGTAAAAGCGCAATAATGCGGGGACTGAGGGACATCTATGGAATGATTGAATGATTAAATTACACGAAAGAATCTATTCAATCATTCGGCTATTCAATCATTACCATCGGTAAACATATAGCCCACGCCTTTGAGGGTTCGGATGTGGGTATCGCCAATTTTTTCGCGGAGTTTGCGGATATGTACGTCTACCGTACGTTCGAGAACGTAGATGTCGGCACCCCATATTTTTTGAAGCAACTCTTCCCGGCTGCATACTTTGTTGGGATGCTGGGCCAGAAAGAACAGTAATTCAAATTCTTTCTTGGGCAAAATTACTGATTTGTCGTTTTGGCTTACCGAATAATTTTTGCGATTAATGAGCAGATCGGCAATCGCAATTTGTTCACCGGGATCGGCTTTTTGCGCTTCGCGCCGGAACAGCGCGTTAATGCGGCTCATCAGGGCGCGGGGCTTGATGGGTTTGGTAATATAATCGTCGGCACCCACGTCGAAAGCGGCCACCTCAGAGTATTCTTCCGAACGGGCCGTCAGGTAAAGGATATACGTCTGGCGCAGTTCGGGAATGTCGCGCAGTTGCCGCCCGGCCTCGATCCCGTCCAGATGCGGCATCATTATATCGAGTAAAACCAGTTCGGGCAGGTACGTTCGCGCTATTTCGAGGGCTTTGCGGCCATCGGTTGCGGTGCGAACGTCATAGCCTTCTTTTTCAAGATTGTATTCGAGCATCTCCAGGATGTCGGCGTCGTCGTCGACAACTAAAACGCGGTGTAAAGGTTGAGCGGCTTTGGCAGCACTCATACGAAGCAGGTTTGATGAGAATGGTTTACGTTGCTTGTAAACTGCCCGAAGTTACGCGGCTTATCCACAACGTTACCAATGCCAAACATATACTTAACAAAAACTTAACAGCCCGTTCATAATTTTCTTCGGTTGTTTCTGTCTGAGAACGAGTTAATTAAAGTTCATTAATCTGGCATAAAGAATCATACATACATTGAACAAAGCGAACGGCTGCGTGTTGGCTACATACATGAATTAATCAAATAGGAAAGAAAATTACGACTAAACTACGTAGTTGTCTTTACTTGCACTATGAATAGTCGCTCGCGGGAAATTGAACTGCCTTATTATGCCAAGCTCGTCTGCATTCTGCTGTCGTTGGTTATCGTTGTATATGGTCTTCACACCTTGCAGGGACTGCTGATACCGCTGGTTTTTGCCATTTTATTTGCGGTTTTGTTGTTTCCACTGGCGCAGCGGCTCGAAAAGTGGGGCGTACCCAGAATACTCGCTATTGTGCTGTGCCTATTGCTGGCACTGGGTGTGTTAACGGGTTTGTTTTGGGGGGTTTCAATTCAAATCAGCAATTTTTCGGAAGTCGTGCCGAAGTTTGTTCAGCGGGGCAGCGAGTACATCAATAGCGTGCAAACCTTTGCCGATGAACGCTTTAACATCGACAAACAGCGGCAGGTGGCCGAAATTCGCAAGTACTTGAATCAGGCACTGGCCGAAGGCGGTACCATCCTGACCACGACCCTGCTGGCTACCACCAGTATTCTGACCAACGTATTTTTAATCCTGATTTTTGTCTTTTTCTTTCTGCTCTACCGCGACTTTTTTCGGTCGTTTTTCTACAAAGTGTTCAGCGAAGTACGCCGGTCGAAGATTGACGATGTGCTAACCGGAATCTACCAGGTTGTGAAAGATTACCTCGCCGGACTGGTGTTGGTTATTCTCATCATCGGCACGCTTATGACCGTTGGGTTGCTCATTCTGGGCGTCGACTACGCTGTCTTTTTCGGGTTTTTCGGGGCTTGCTTAGTGCTCATTCCCTATTTTGGCATCTCGATGGGGTCGTTACTGCCCGCAGCCTATACCCTTGTCACGCAGGATAATCCGCTAAAAGCATTGGGCGTTATTGGTCTGTTTCTGTTTGTGCAAACGCTGGAAGGTAATTTCATTACGCCTTATATTGTCGGCTCTAAAGTCAGTATCAATCCGTTAGCAGCTATAATTGTCCTGATTCTCTGGGAGAATATCTGGGGCTTGCCCGGCCTGATTTTGGCCCTGCCGATGACAGCCATCATTAAGGTTATTTTTGATTCGGTAGACGCCCTCAAACCCTACGGCTTTGTTATCGGCGAAGCCGAAAAGCCCCGACCGCCCATAAAAAACCTACAGGAACTGGCCGACCAGCTACCCAAACGAGCGAAGAAACTGGGGAGGGTGGAGGAGAAGGGTTGAGTGGTTGAGTGGTTGATTGGTTGATTGGTTGATTAGTTGATTAGTTGATTAGTTGATTAGTTGAATCGTTATGTCAACCAGTCAACCAGTTAACCAATCAACCAATTAACCAATTAACCAATTAAAAATTCAGCGGGTCGAGGTTTTTGAAGTGACCGTTCATACGAATGCGCTGTTTGGTACGCTCCATGTCCGATACGACCGGCAACACGTTGTTGAGGTGCTGGATAAGGAAAAGTTGGCGTTCGGCTTCGGTTTCGAGGGTTAGCAGTTCATATTCCTGTTCAATAGACATGCCAACTTTATGCGCCACCCGATACGACAGATTTTCAGTTGTGATTGAATAGTCGGTTTCGATTTGCAGCAGGTCGTACAGTTGTTCGAGCCGCTCGGTGAGGGCCGACCCGTGAGCACTGAAACTTTCGCCGGCTTCAATCAATTCAACCTGACCACCGGCATACAATTTGCCCGGTACGGGATTCTCAAAATTGACCAACCGAAATACGCCTAATCCTTTCGACTTAATGTCCATTCGCCCATCCGGGTAGCGTTTATGCAGGGTCGTAACGTGCATTTCGGTGCCGTAACCAGGAAGCTTGTTATTGAGAAACGCCGGAATGCCGAATGTCTGTTCGTTTTCCAGACATTCGTTGATAAGTTGCCGATAACGGGGTTCAAAAATATGCAGATTCAAATCCTCGCCAGGATAAATAATCAGGTTAAGCGGGAACAGCGAAAGCGTCTTTTCCATAGCGTTGAAAAGGTACGGGTTTTTACGTGAAAACCGCATCTGATTCCACAAACAGAACGTTTCTGGTTTGTGCTTCGGCATATATCGGGTCGGCCAGATGACCCAGCCCCGCTACGTCCGACATGCAATCTGTAACGACTACGAGTTTAGAAACTAATTCCGGCGCGAAATTCAGAATCTGTGCCAGACTATTCGCTACGCAGTGCGACTTGGCTTCGCCCATTAAGTAAACAGCATCAAATCGGTTTAAATCGGCAATCAGGGCCGTATTGAGTTGAGTTTCAGGCACAGTCGGGTCGGGCACCTGTGCCCGAAAAATGCCGAAGTGTTCCGACAGCGGGTAGATTCCTTTCTGTATGGCCACATAATCTCTGTTTCGCTGCTGCGACCAGTCTTTCAGGGCATCGAAAAGCGTATTGTGCAGGGCCGCCCCGCGTGAGCCAATCAAACAATGTTCCGGCCAGATGAAATGCGCGAACTGTCCGTCGGCTTCGAGGTCGTGAATGTATTGACGGGCTTTTTCGGGCGAAAAACGCGGTATCCACCGTTCCGCATCAACGTCGTCTGCTTTTATCTGTGTGAACGGCGTGGGATGATTTCCGTCAGTATCTGCCCAGAACAACGGATGAGCAATATCTAAGATGTGATGCGTATCGAGCGTAACGACAAGGTGATCAATCTGGTCAGTATGTTGCCGGATAAGTTGGGAAATACGCTCAATATCCTGCTCCGCTCCCGGCACGAACAAAGCACCGTCGGGATGGCAGAAGTCGAACTGAGCGTCGATAATCAGGAACACGTTTTTCATTTGGGGCAACGTTACAGCCTTGCGAATACAGCAAGGTCGCGCCAAATGTAAGGATGAATGGCACGCTGCTGACGCGGATCAGGCTGATTTACACAGATTTTATCTGCAAAAATCAGCCTGATCCGCGTCAGCAGCGTGCCATTTATTCCTAACCGGAAATTGACACTTTCTTTACTTCTTAAATGCCCATCCCAGCGTTAGCTGAAACGAATGAAAACCGCCGTAGGGCGCACTGGACAGCAGAACCATATCACGCTGGTAGCGCAGATCAGCGGCTACGCGCTCGGTCAGGTTATACGATGCGCCCAGCATCAGCCCGGTGGCTGATGCTGGTCTGACGGGTGGGTTGCGTTTGCCTTCTGTTTCGGAATAACCATTCAGAAAAAAGGCCAGGTATGGCCCCGCGTACAGATGCCAGCGGTACGCCACTTCATGCCGGAACAGCAATGGCATTTCGAGGTAATTAAGGTTAGCAAAATTGGCTAAGTAGCGCACACTGCCCGTATTTACCTCATCCGCTCGATACCCGCGCTGCGCATACGTCAACTCGCCCCGAACCGCCCACGTCAGCGATAACGGCAGTTCGGCCCACAGTCCGCCCACGAAGCGCGTCCGGTAGCGGCCGCCCGGTCCCATACCGTTCTCGCCAACCACGTTGCCCCCCAGCCGAACACCCGCCCGCAACTCGCTCCACGGAATGGGTTTCATTCCCAGCGAATCGGCAAGCACATTAAACCGATAGGCAGTGCGTAGGCCGACCGTTGTTGTTGGCCGACCATCGCCGGTGAAATACGCGGTTCCGTTAACGCCAACCGCCCACCGCGACGACAGACGATAATCGTAACTCAGCGCGGCCATCGGCACCACCCGGCGCGTATCGGTAAATTTACCAACGACCCGATACGTCGGGAAGCGTGGTTCTTCTTTAAAAATACTGTCAACGCCCACCTCGCGCCGACGGTAAACCGATAACCCAATTTGCGCCTTTAACTGACTCCGTTTGGTGAAAACAGGCAACGCAACAACCGAAAAATCCGTCATGTGGTCCTGACGCGAGTAAAAAGCCGGGAGTTTGGCCGGGTCAGGCTGGGGATACGAACCAGCCGCCGGATCGGTTGTGTTGAGTGGATCGTTGTTGGCCGATGCACCCCAGCTAATGCCAAGCGCAACGCCCAAACGTGGACGAAAATAGCCCGTTAGTTGCTGCCGAATGTGCCAGCCAATGCGGTAGGGCGTTGGTAGCTGAAGGGCAGATAGGCCCGATTCGGCCTCAAATCGGTAGGGATTCGGCGTTTGAGCCAGTGCCCCAACGCTGATGAGCGAAAAGAAAATAAGTGCGTTTTTCATGAGCGTTTAGAAGCGATAACCGGCCTGAATGCCGAAATTAGCGTAGTCGGGAATGAGCAGTGTTTGGCCGAGTATCCGTAGCCAGGGGCCAGCAACCAGCCGGTCGGTCAGCGCGAACTGGTAGTCAATGCTGCTATGCCAGCCCGTATTCAACTCGCGCACCGCCGAAGCACGATTGACATTTAGATAGCGGACTTCCTGCCCGTTTATGACTTGGAGACCAGTTCCCTCCCGTACTTCATCCACATACGTAAGCAGCGGCCCGATTGTCAATCCGATGGTGTGACGGCGGCTGTAGAGTGGCAGCACCCGAACGCCCGCCAACAGGGTAAACTGGTTCGTCATAGAAGCACCGATGGGCCGGTCATCGCTACCGCTGAAGCTGTGAGAAAAATTCAATCCGGCAGTTAGGCCAACGCGTCGGCTGAGGTAGCGCGTGTAGCGATTTTCGTAGATGAGTTGGCTGCCAATGTCTTCGCCAAGCAAACCGACGCCCACGTGAAATTCGTTTTTATAGAAAGGGATGTCCTGTCTGATGCGTTCGTAGGCTTTGTTTTTGCGGGGTGCCAACAGGTGTTGTTTCAGCGGAAAGAGTTTGTAGCCAATGCCCAGCGACCAATAGCCGTAGTGCTGCCGGAACGCATAGGTCTGATTCTGGAACGAGATGCCGTCAATTGGCGGAGTCAGGCTGTGCGCGTAGGTCAGGTCGAGCGTCAGGCCACCAATGTCGGCCCCAATGCCTGCCTGTCCCTCAAGGTTGGTTTTTTTATAGCTGTTCTGTAGCGCGTCGGCAAGTTGATACTGCTCAATCTGCTGTGTATACCGTTCTGTTTCAGTTGGGTATCTTTGTATGTATTCCTGATTCGCCCGGATACTGCCCGTATAATCCGTTAATCGCCAGCGGTTTTGAACACCCGTCAGGCCAACGCTCAGCCGAAGCCAGGGTAGGGGTTTAATACCGGCAATCAGTCGGGCATCCGTTCGGACTGCGTTCTGATACGTAGGAAACCCGCCCGCCGGGCCACTAATACTAACATTTGTCAGCGAGTATTTTCCCCGCGTGCCGTCCAGTTCGATGTACCATTTGGGCTGGTCATAGCGGGCGAACGCGCCTACAGAACCACCTACCGCATCTCCATAATTGACCGTCGACAAAAGCGTGGAGCCAATCTTTACCTGCTCACCTACAGTAAGCCGTCGGCTTAGGCCCAAATACGCTTTTGGCCCAAATGACCACTCCTGTGCCCAGACCGGCCCCATCATGAAGGTGATGAGCAGGGCTACCAATCCGATTATTGTTCGTTCGTTTTTCATGATGGTTTGTCGTTATCGGTCGACCAGCGGCTTCTCACCCTGGATAATAATGGTGCTGTAACTATTTTGAATCGAGATTTCGGGCTTGCGACCCGGCGGCTGATAGCTGAAAACCTGCTTACTGCCGTACTTGCTCAATTGATCCGCCAGCGACTCCGGCACGCGGATATCGGCGAATGTCGAGATCACATCGAACCGAAAATCAGCTATGCGTTTGGTGGCAACGACGATTTCAGTACGGGCTGCTTCAATCTTGAGCGCGTCGAGCGTGGTAGCGGGCAGGACTGTTAGTTTCCCATAGCGGCTCTGAATGTTGGCTGTTCCGTCCAGATCGCGCAGGGTGACATCGGCTTTTTCGGCTTTGAGCGTCAGGTTTGCATCGAGATTACGTCCGTCAATATCACCGTAGGTTGACGTAATAAATAGCTTGCCGCCAATGTCATCCAGCGTGAGTTTGCCGAACTCAAATTTCAGATTCAGATCACCGGTAAGGTCGCTTATCCGTATGTCGCCGAAGGAGTTCGTCATCGATACCAATGCTTTTGTGGGTAGGCTAACTTCGTAAATGGCTTTAAGCTGGCTTTGCAGTTTTCCGGCCCGTTGCGGAATTACGAAGCGATTCGACAACTCAATTTGTCCATTTTCGGCTTGCAGGACGTACTGATGGTACGCCACTTCGCGTTCGGCAACGGCCCGGTCGGGGTGTTTGGCTACCAGCCGGAGTTTGACCGAGATGGTCGGGCGATTCCAGCCTTTCAGTGTAACATCCGCCTTTTGCGCATTGAACCGAATCCGTTGTCCGTCGGCGTAGGGCAGGTCTTTCTCGATTACTTTCGTAACCACCTGCACCGGCGTTTGTGAACGCCCAAGCAACGGTAACCAGAGTAATACGTTTATCAGAAATAATTTCATGACCGTAATAAAGTAATCAGTTTTTTCGTCACGTCGGCCCGCTGGTTTTCCAGTTTAATCCGCGCCCGCACCAGAGCCGGGTCATCCCCAAAAATCTGCTGTTCGCGATCAAGCCGGTGTTGTTCTTCAGTCAGGTTCGTTAGTTGATTGCGGAGTTCATGCACCTCGGGTCGCTGGCAAACGATGTTCTGTTCGGCGCACTGCTGAGCGATGAACTCCTCCGCCCGAACGTCGGCAGATGATTGACGATCAATGGATTGTATTTTAGTTGGGTTTGCTGAATCCGTCTGTTCAATCGCATATTCCATACGAACTGTTTCGGTAGGTTCGGGCCGAAAAAACAGCCAGCTACCAACCAGCACCACAACAGCCGCAGCCGCCAGCCCCGCCCAAAGCGAACGGGTTTTTGGTTGGGACCAGAGCGGACGGATTTTTAGGGTTTCGTCGGCCTGCAAGTCGTGGTCAATGGCATCCCACAAGTCCGCTTTCGGTTCATAGTCCGGTAAGGTTTGCATGGCCCGACCAAGTTGCTCGTCGGCCAGCAAGTCGGCTTCGATCCGCGCCCAGAGGTCCGGGTGCGGGTCATATTCAGGTAGTTGCGGCAGAGAATCGTTCATGATAGTCGCTGTCTCAGTAATTTTTTGGCGTAACTCACCTGCGATTTCGAGGTGCCTTCTGAAATGCCGAGCATCCCGGCCACTTCTTTATGGGCGTAGCCTTCCACCTCAACCAGCAGAAAAATGGTTCGTGCCCCTTCGGGCAGCGTTCGGATGGCCGCGTCTAATTCGGCCCCCGTGAGCGTATCGCGGAAGGGCGCGGGCTGGTCATGCTGGTTCTCATCGAGCGATAGAAACCGACCTTCGAGTTGCTGTTTGCGAATGGCCTGCCGCACCACAATCGTTTTGATCCAGGCACCCAGCGTTGACCGGAACGCAAATTGATCGAGGTGCCTGAATACGTCGACAAAGGCATCCTGCAAGGCATCGTTGGCGTGGTCGTAATCATTGAGAATCCGGTAAGCTGTCGAAAACATGGCCCGCTTGTATCGCTCAAACAACTGCCGCTGCGCCACCCGCCGGACAGTCGGCTGGTCGGTGTCGAGGCATTGGCTGATAAGCTGCTGCTCAGGTATATCGGGCGGTGTTGCCAAGCGAAACATGGGTTTATCGTTGCTTCGGACTAAAGGGCAGCGAAGTCTGCCAAAGGTTGGAAAGTAGCAGAAAATAAATGGAACAGCATTAAGATGAGAATGAATAGCCTGCTGTATAGAATTACAGGATTAACCACAGAGGCACAAAGAACACAGAGAACAGAAGAGGATTAATCATTTGCTTTTCAGCTACTTACTTCTTCGTGATCTTTGTGCTTCTGTGGTTAAAATTTTATTGCGCCACTCGTCATCGTTAAAATTTCCATAGTAAACGAGGACATATCTACGCAAATCAAACCGGCTCCGACCCCTTTTTCGTTACTTTGACGGATGAACCATACAGAACTTCAACTGCGCCTGTCGCCCGACTATACTGATATCCTCACCGCCGAACTGGCCGAACTCGGTTTCGAGTCGTTTGTTGAAACCGATGAAGGGCTAAGTGCGTACATTGTTGAACCGGAATTTGATGAGAAGGCCATACAGGAATTGATTGCTAAATACGCCGGTCAGACCGCAATAGCCTATGAAGTTCATTCGTTAGAAAAACGGAACTGGAATGCCGAGTGGGAGCGCGATTATGAGCCGATAGAGGTGGCGAACCAAGTCCGGGTCCGGGCGTCCTTCCATGCGGTAGACGCCCGGTTTCGTTACGACATTATTGTCAATCCCAAGATGTCGTTTGGAACGGGACACCACGAAACAACGGCCATGATGCTCGAACAGCAGCTTATGCTCGATTTTTCGGGAAAGACGGTGCTTGACGTGGGGAGTGGAACGGGAATTCTGGCGATTCTGGCCGCGAAGATGGGGGCCAAAAAAGTACTGGCGTTCGACATTGAAGAATGGGCCGTTGAAAACGCCCGCGAAAACGCCGAACTGAACAACTGCCCGCAAATCACGGTGTTTCAGGGAACGATTGATACCATAAACCCACCAGAAAAATTATTGGATTGGACGCCCGCCGTTTTCGATATTATCCTCGCCAATATCAACCGGAACGTATTGCTGGCCGAAATTCCAACGTACACCGATTTGCTCATGGACGGCGGGTATTTAGTTGTCAGCGGTTTCTACGAACACGACGCTGTTGATATTGAGCGGAAAGCGGCTGAGGTTAATCTTTTGCCCATGAAAGGAATGGCGATTCGCGAATGGACATCGCTTGTATTTCAGAAATCAACCTGGATTACAGGCGTTATGTAAACGCTTTATACAACAAACACTTAATGAACAGTCCTTGTCATATTCGTAGTAAAGGGTTTGTTTGGGGAAAAATGCAGACCCCAGCGATTGTAGCATTATTTTTACTGACAACCCTGACCGTCTCATTCGGGCAGGCGGTTCGGCTGTCTGACAAGCCCGACCAGTTTGTGGCCGAGATGCAAAAACTGATGGCAACGGGCGGGCCGGTGGCGGTTCGGGCGGGCACGAATTTGCAGTCGCTTTGGTCGGAGAATAAACTATCCGCGCAACAGCAGGAACGGGTGATGGCCCTGAGTCGGAAAATGAACCAGAAACGGTTGCAACCCGCTACGTATTTCGCGCCGTTCTACGAATCGCTTTACCTCGCTGCGCAGGAGCAACCCGCCACCAATACCGACGGAATTCTGACCGTTGCCGAAAAATTATTCGACGCCAATGACCCCAAAGTTTTTGCGCGAAGCCTCGAAACGGCCCGCCAATTTCTCGAACGGCGCGAACTGTATGCCAGCAAATACAACAAACTTTACGCCGTTGGCGGCTCGTTCCAGTTTCGCTACGTAGAAACGGTTCAGCCAGTGCAGCCGGGCGCGGTGCAAACCCCCGCCGATTCGATTGCGGCAGCCAAAGCCTCTGCCGAACGGTCGCGGTTTGATGGCTGGGATACACCCGCCACAAGCGATTCGACGCAGCCGCGTCAGTTGGGTGTTCAGTACATTCCGCAGCGTCGGCCAATACCGGCTGTTTCGGGGGCGGTTATTACGCTAAAAGATGTTTCACTGGCGATGATTGCGAATGGCGATTCGGCAGTTCTGGCGAATACCAACGGCGATGTAATGCTGAAAGATGGCGTTCTGGTGGGGCAGGGCGGTAAGTTTACGTGGGCAACGGCCGGGCGGCCCGACATTTTTGTGACCTTCAGCGACTACGCCTTAACGACCATGACCCCGCGCCTGCAAGCTGACGACGTAACGCTGACCTACGCCGGAAGCAAACCCATCAAGGGCGTTTTTGAATACGTCAGTAAAAAGAAAGGCGGGCCAGTCACGTACCCGCGTTTTATGTCGTGGCAGAATGATGTGAGTCTGCCCGATTTAGGCCCGGACATCGAGTATCGGGGCGGTTTGGCCCTATCGGGAACGCAGATGGTTGGCGCATCGGCCAGCGGACGGCCCGCGCAGGTAACGGTTAAATACAACGGAAAACCGGCCTTTAAAGCCAGCAGTCGCCGGTTCGATTTCACGATTGGCGAAGCAACACAATCCGGTTCCGATTCAACACAGGCGGGGTTGCAACAAACAGGGTTCAACACGACGGAACCCGTGAAAACGGCGGGGACGAGTGCCCGTCCGATGATTTCTGCCAATTCGGCTTCGTTCGTCGGATACGTTGATACGGACTCGGTTACGCACCCATCCGTGAAATTTCGGTACGACAAAAACCAGCGCATCGCCTGGCTCGACCGCGAACAGCGCACCGACTACGCCCGCGTTCCCTACGCCGATTCGTACCACAAGTTCTACATCCTGCCCGAAGTAGTTCGATGGGATTTGCCGCGCCGGAAAGTCGATTTTTATCAGGTTGGGGCTAAGCGCGAAGTGCCGGTTCGGTTCGAGTCGTTCGATTATTTCCAGCCGCAACGCTACGCCGACCTGACGCTCGATTATGGCTTCCACCCGCTCCAAATCGTTGCGAATTACATCTCGACCAAAAAGCAGCAGACGTTTTTGGATGACGACATTACCCAGTTCGCCAAAAACGTCAGTTCAACGGCGTTGCGCGGGTCTTTGGGGCGAATGGTGCTGGAAGGCTATATCGACCAGGACCCCAACACTAAATTGATGCGCCTGAGCCGGAAAGGGTATTTGTACGTACTGGCCTACACCCAGAAGCGCGATTATGACAATTTTCAGGTGCAGTCTTTGTTTGCCTCGAATGACAGCATCAAAAATGCGACGATTAACCTCGATGATAAACTGCTGACCATCCGGGGTGTTGACCGCTTTACCTTGTCCGATTCGCTCAAAATTTTCGGCTATCCGTCGGATAAAATCCTTCGGGTGGGCAAGGGGCGGGCCTTTACGCTCAATGGCCAGCTCAAAGCCGGAACGTTACGCTACGCTGGTCGCGACCTCAAATTCGATTACGACAAGTTCGGTATGAGCCTTAACAAGATCGATTCCATCACGTTCTCGTCGCAGAAATTGGCGGCACAGGGCAAAGACGGTGAGATTGGGGGCGACATTAAATACGACACGCCGGGAACGGTCTTTTTCGGTAGTGCTGATAACAAATCGGGCCGGATTGCGGGCAAAAAAACCACCCAGCGATTGGTCATGCCGGAGGGCGTAACGGTGTATTTCAACCAGCCCGTTCGTGGCGATTTGACGTACAATCAGAAAGTATATTTTAAAATTCCGGCCATCGACAACGACAGTCTCGGCAAGGGTGATATTTCGTTTATCGGTACGTTCTATTCCGATGGTATTTTCCCGCCGTTCAAAGCCGAACTGAAAACCATGCCCGACAATACGCTGGGCTTCGTCCATAAGGCCCCGGCAGCGGGTTATCCGGTGTATAGCGGCAGGAAAGGTGCAACGCCTTCGACTGTGAAATTCACGGGCGAGTTAACGATGAGCAAGGATGGATTGCGAGCCGAGGGCGTACTCAACCACCTGACAGCCAGCCTGAACACGAAGGGTATGTTGTTCATGACCGACTCGCTGATTGCGTCGGGTGAGAAGAGTGAAATCAAGGAAGGCCTGATTGGGAAAGCCTATTTTCCGCAGGTTCAGCTTAACAATTACAGCATGAAATGGTGGCCCAAAGCCGATAGCATGGTCATTACGACGCAGAAAAATAACTTCAATTTCTACGGTGCCTCGACCAATCTCGAAGGTGGTTTAGCCCTGCGTTCGTCGGGTCTGTTCGGGAACGGGACGCTGCGCCGGAAGGATTCGGAAGCCATTTCCAACAGCATTAAATTTAATAAAGAGGGCTTTATTGCCAGCAATTCGCAGTTTAAAATTATCTCGGATAAAGAAGTGCCGGGAACGCCCATCGGCAAACCAATTCTGCTGGGTAACGGCATCGACGTCGATTTCAATCAGGCAAAAGGCATTGTCGGGCTGGCAATTAACAAGAAAGAAAGCCTTGACGATACGGTTCAGGCCAGCATGGAGTTTCCGTTTGCGGCCTACAAAACCAGCATCAACCGGGCGCAATGGAATATAAATGCCAGGACCATCGCGATGAAAGGAGACGTGAAAACCTCTACGTTTACGGCTACGGCTGAAGAGCAGGAGGGACTGACCTTCAACGGCTCTGGTGCGCTGTATGACGTGGAAAAACGAACCCTGAACATCAGTGGCGTACCGTATGTGATCGCTGCCGATGCGCGAATTTATCCCGATAAAGGACAGGTGGCGATCCGGCGAAACGGTGAGATGATGGCACTCAAAAACGCGAAACTGGAGTTGGATACGATAAACCTGTTTCACCGACTCAAAAACGGCAACATCCAGATTCTTTCCCGAACCCGTTTTGCGGGCGATGCTACGTATCAGTTTGCTACGGCAAAAGGCGATACGGCCAGCATTAAAATGGGCAGTTTCGAGTTGAAAGAAGCCCCCGCTATGGCAGCGACTAAACCCGATACGCCGTCATTGACTGCCGATACCAAGAAAGTCGGCCGTAGTGCAAAAAGTAAGCGCAATACGCCTACAACCAAGCCGCTCAAGACCTATTTCACCATTGCCCGCGCCGAAGTTGACGAAGACGACAACCTGCAACTGGCCCCGAAAATGTTGTTCAAGGGCACTATTGCCATGCAGGCACCCGCCCCGGATCTGGCAATGGATGGATTCATTAAACCGGCTCTGAAAAAACGCCGTGACCTCGTTGGTGGATGGATTCCGTTTAAGGAGAAAGTAGCTGAACGGCTGGAGATAAAAGTCGATAAAACGCTCAAAAATGAAGGTGGGCAACCGTTGGTAGCGGGTATTCATTTTCGGTTGGGCGGTGCCGGACTTTACCCAACGTTCCTGTCGCCGAAAGAAGACACAAAAGATGATGACCTGTTTACGGCAACGGGCGTCATGCATTACGACGAGAAAGATAAATTATACCGAATAGCATCAAAAGGCGCAGATGTGCCGGTTTCTTCGCCTGATCTGGCTGTCGCTGCCACACCAACCGTGCCGGTTGATAGTGCCAAAGTGAATAGGGCAGTCGACAGCACGGCCAAAGTAGCGGCTGTCACAACGGATAGTTCAGCCCGTGTAGCGAATGCCGCCGTTGCTCCTGTTGAAGAGGAAGTTGAGAATGCGTTTACGTTCAATGACGCGCGTGGCCTGATGACCTACAAAGGCAAACTAAACCTGCTCAACTCGACTCCGAATGAGTATTTGCTGGCGGCTGGCTCCGCCCGCATCAATATCGACAGCAGTCAGTATCGGTTCAATACGTTGCTGGCCTTCGCGTTTCCGGTGCCGGACCAAATCAATAGCATCATCGCCGATAAACTCGTTAAAAGCAATCTGGAAGAGCGAAACGACGAAGCCGCCGACGATGACCTGAATCGGCTTTCAGACAAGCTGGTGCCCTTAATCGGTCAGCAGGCGGTGGACGTTTACCGGGTAAAGGCACAGAACCAACATTCACCGCTGGGTCAGGCATCGCCAAAACTCAACGCCATGCTCGTGCTGGCAAATGCCAATCTGCGCTGGTCTACCAAATACAATTCGTTCTACAGCACCGGTCGGCTCGGCGTATCCAACATGACGGCAACGGACATTAATGCCCAGATGGATGGATTTATCGAAATCAGGAAAACGGGCAACGGCGATGAAGCCAGTATCTACCTCGAATCGTCGCCGGATGTGTGGGTGTTTTACGATTATAAACCGGGCAGTACACCCTCATCGCAGGGTCAGTTAGCCATTGTTACGTCGGAGCAGGACATTAACGACCGGCTGCTGGCAGGCTCGAAAAACAGCGGTAAAGTGACGTTGCAAGTCGTTGCGGCCACTGCCGATGAGAAAGAGCAGTTCGTGGACCGATACTTAGATCAGTATAAAACGAAGGCTAAATCGGCACCCCGGCCCAAAGCACAGCCCAAAGCAACCGTTGCCGCCACAACCGACCCCGACGACGAAACCGTTGAACCGACCGCATCTCCGGCAGAACCGGAAGTGACTGCGCCAGCGGGCAAAGCCGCGAAAGTGAAAGCGGGTAAGAAACCCAAAGCAACCCCGTTGCCAACGGACATCAAACCGGCTCCGAAAGTAGCCAAAGAAGTGCCGAAGCCGGTGCAAAAGAAAAAAGATAAGGAAGAGGAGAAGGAAGGATTTTAAATTTTGTTTATTTGTTACAGCAAACCGAAGTAAAGCATTATGGATATTTTGGTGAAAGTGCCGGAGAACAAGGTTGAATTCTTCATGGAACTCGTACAAAATCTGAAGTTTAAGGCAGAACCGACTTCTAAACCTAAAACGAAACAGTTTACGCCCGAACAACAGGAATGGATTAACGACTTGAAAGAGTCCCTGGAGCAGGTCGAACTTCACCAGCAGGGAAAAATCAAGTTGAAATCTTTCGATCAGCTACTGGATGAATTACAAGATTGAAGTTACGGCAAAGTTTGAGCGCGAGATTCGTAAACTATCAAAGAAACACAAATCACTATTAGCTGATCTGCTTGCCTTCCGGGAGCAGTTACGTAATGCGCCAACGCAGGGGACTTCCTTAGGGAAAGATTGCTACAAGATCCGGCTGGCTATCTCATCAAAAGGCAAAGGTAAGCGGGGTGGTGGCCGGGTAATTACCTGCGTCAAAATTGTAGAAGAAACGGTCTATCTATTAGCCATCTACGACAAGGCTGAACGTAATACTATATCTGACAATGAATTAGATGATATGTTGACCGAAGCTGGATTGTAAAACAGAAATGGGTAGATTAATGGTTGCTGTTAATTTGTAGAGATTTTACGTGAAATCCCTCTGGCGCGACCTGCGCGACCATATCCGCACTGACTTCCGACCCGACCTGTACGTAGCAACGATACTGTGGGCCGCGTTGCTCCTGACCGTCAACTATTCCCTTGATTTTGAAGATTCATACATCGACCGATTTCAGGGCAAACCCCTCTGGCCGGTGATGTATTTCGGGCTGTACGCTACGGCCTACTACGTCAGCGTTTGGCTCTGGACGCATTTCCACCGTCGGTCCGACATCTGGCGAAGTCGCGGGTTTTGGCTCCGCAGTGGGACTGCATTGGTTTGCTATTCACTCTACGCCGGATTTTACGGCCATAGCGAGTGGAGCCGCCAACTCTTCGACGGGCAGATTTATGTGTTTGCTTACTATTGCCTGCACAACCTGCAATCGGTGCTGACGATTGTGCTGCCGCTGTTTGTGTTCTACAAATTAGTCGACCCGTATCCAAGCAGTTTCTATGGTATGGCTCCTAAACGCAAAGGGCTGGTCCTCTACGCGCTGATGCTTGCCCTGATGATTCCGCTCATCACGCTTGCATCGTTTCAGCCGGATTTTCTGGAATCCTACCCGACGTATCGTGATACCAACGCCAACGAGTTTTTCGGCGTACCGGAATGGGTCACGGCCCTGATTTATGAACTATGCTACGGCTGGGATTTCGTACCAACGGAACTGCTTTTTCGGGGCTTTCTGGTCATTGGCATGGCCCGCGTGTTGGGGCCGGGCGCGGTGTTGCCGATGGTCGTCTGGTATTGCTCAATTCACTTCGGACGACCTCTGGGTGAGGCTATTTCATCACTTTTTGGCGGCTATCTACTGGGCGTTCTGGCCCTGAGCACCTGTAGCATCTGGGGCGGCTTGCTCATTCACATCGGCATCGCCTGGGGCATGGAAATTGCCGCTTTTTTGCAGAAAGCAAGTTGGTAGAAACTCTTAAATAAGGCAAGTCCATGAGACTTTAACAGGTTATTTGATGTCGCTTAGCCGGAACGGGATAACGATTGAGTACTTGACGTTAACCGGTCGCCCATTCTGTTTGCCCGGTTTCCATTTCGGCATACTCCGCACTAAACGTACTGCTTCTTCATCGGCCCAAAAGCCAATGCCTCTGGTGGGAGCTACGTTCTGAATAGTCCCTTCTTTAGTCACGATGAAGTCGATATATACGTTTCCTTCAACATGCTTTTTTATGGCAATGACCGGATAGCGTAAATGCGTCTGAATAAAGTCATCCAGCCCTTCCTGGCCTTTCGGAAAAGTCGGTGGTTCTTCACAGACCGTAAAAATTTCTTCATTGATCGGAGGGTCTGCGGATGCCTGAAAGGATTTAGTTCCTAAACGGCTGTGTTGGCTACAGCCTGTGATTAGTATAAGCATTACCAGCGCAAGATTAAGCAATAAGGCTTTCATGAATATGTTGTCAGGTAAATGATTGGTTATCAACTGCATTTACTCAGTAGTTTCCAAGTAAAAGTAAATAAAACGATACGATCCTGACCCTGTCGACAAAAGTTCTGATGTAGCGGTAGTCAATCGTTATGCAAGGAGTCGAACTTTTGAGCCGTTAGGCAAACAGTCGACACTGAAGAAGTCCTGTCAAACAGCAATGCGAGGCTGTCCGTTACGTTTTGTAATTACCGTGCTGTGACCACCATTTTAACCCTGTTCCCTATGAACCGCTCTACTTCATTCACCCAGCTACCCATTCCGAACGAAAAAAAGTTCGATGCCATCGTTGTTGGGTCGGGAATTAGCGGGGGCTGGTCGGCGAAGGAGTTATGCGAAAAAGGGCTGAACGTGTTGCTCCTCGAACGGGGACGCATGATCGAGCACGTAACGGACTACCATACGGCCACCATGAACCCGTGGGATTTTCCGCACCATAACCTCGAAATGTCCGCCGAGTTGCTGAAACGCTACCCCGTGCAGAACCGGACGGGCTTTGCTATCACCGAAGCCACGCATCATCACTTCGTCAATGATCTCGAAAATCCGTACGTCGAAGAGAAGCCGTTCGATTGGATACGGGGGTATCAGGTGGGCGGAAAGTCGCTGATGTGGGGCCGGTATTCGTTCCGGTTTTCGGACCTTGATTTTGAAGCCAACGCCAAAGAAGGCATCGCGACGGATTGGCCGATTCGCTACAAAGACATTGCGCCCTGGTACGATTACGTCGAAAAGTTCGCCGGTATTGCCGGAGACCGCGACGGTCTGCCGCACCTGCCCGATGGTCAGTTTCAGCCCGCCCTGCCCGACAACTGCGTGGAGAGCCATTTCCGAAAAACCGTGAACGCCCGCTTCCCCGACCGGAACGTGATTTCGGCGCGGGCGGCCCATCTGACGGCACCTACACAAGAACAAATGAATCTGGGCCGGGCGAAGTGCCAGTACCGGAATCTCTGTATGCGCGGCTGTCCGTATGGGGCCTATTTCAGTACGCAATCCGCTACGTTACCCGCTGCCCGCCGAACGAAACGGCTCACGGTCAGGCCCCATTCCATTGTCAATTCGCTTGTTTACGACGAGAAAACCGGGCGAGCAACGGGCGTTCGGGTCATTGACGAGCAAACGCACCAATGGCACGAGTTCAACGCCAGCATTATTTTCCTGAATGCGTCGGCGTTAGGGTCAACATATATCCTGATGAACTCCAAATCCGGTCGCTTTCCGAACGGCATGGACGATAGCGGGCAGTTGGGGAAAAACCTGATGGACCACCATTTTCACGTCGGTGCTACGGCTGATTATGAGCACGATCTGGATAAACATTACTACGGTCGGCATCCGGCGGGTCTGTACGTACCTCGCTTTCGGAATCTGCCCGGTCAGGATAAACAGGCGTTCAAACGGGGCTACGGGTTCGAGGTGTACACCAACCGCGAAAACTGGGATCACGCCCGGCACGACGACAGTTTCGGGGCTGATTTCAAAGAAAAAGCCACGCAGTTTGGCACCTGGAAAATTACGCTCGATGCGTTTGGCGAGTGTATGCCGTATGAAGACAACCGGGTTTACCTGACCGATGAAGTAACCGACAAATGGGGTCAGCCCGTTCTGAAAATGGACGTTCACTACCGCGAAAACGAAACCCTGATGCGGAAAGATGCCAATGAGCAGGCGATTCTTATGCTCGAAAAAGCGGGATTTAGCAATATCGAAGGCTTTGACAGTCAGGCACATCCCGGCCTGAGCATCCATGAAATGGGAACAGCCCGGATGGGAACCAGCCCGAAGAATTCAGTCTTTAATAAATTCAATCAGCACCATATCGTCAAAAACGTTTTCTGTACGGATGGCGCGACCATGACCTCGTCGCCCTGCCAGAACCCATCGCTAACGTACATGGCCCTCTCCGCAAGAGCCGCAGATTATGCCGTGAAAGCGTTGAAGCGGGGTGATATTCCGCGCTGAAGGGACGAGTGCCTTTGTTAGCCCCCGGTTTCAACCGGGGAAATAAGGAAAGAAAATCCTGTTGGAAACCGTTTTAACGGTTTTTTGCCTGTTCAGCGTATTCAGAGAGTAAGAGTTTACGAAAGCGATCTTTTGGTTTTACGATAAACGCATACGGATGAAACGAACGTTCTGGATACCCTGCCTGATTGCCTGCTCGATGCTCGTCGTTACGTGCAAGGTTATTCAGCAACCTCAGCAGGATAGCGCGAAAAATACGGTATCGGCTGATACCGTTCCCGCTTTTACGGCCAACCCGTCGCCGGTGCAGTTGACGCCGGAGCAGAGTTTGCGGTCGTTTCGGGTGCCAAAAGGCTACCACATGGAACTGGTTGCCAGCGATCCCATGATTCGGGAGCCGGTCGCCATTGCCTGGGATGGCAACGCCAAAATGTACGTTGCCGAGATGGATACGTACATGCAGGATGTGGACGGCACGGGCGAACACGACCCCGTAAGCCGCGTTATGCTGCTCGAAGACACGAACAATGACGGAAAGATGGACAAGAGTTCGGTCTTCATCGACAAGCTGCTCCTGCCCCGCATGATTCTGTGCGTCGACCACGAACTGTTGGTCAACGAAACCGATACCTACGACATCTGGAGTTATAAAGATACCAACGGCGATGGCGTGGCCGATGCCAAAAAGCCAGTTTATCAGGTGAGTAAAAAGTCGCCCGGCAACCTCGAACACCAGCGCAGCGGCTTAGACTGGAACCTCGATAACTGGATTTACGTAACGGTTGATCCCGTGCGGTTTCGCTACACGAAAAACGGTCTGAAAGTGGATTCGCTGACCAGTGGCTCGAACGGGCAGTGGGGCCTGACGCACGACAACTACGGGCGGTTATTTTTCTCGCGGGCCGGTGGCGAAATCCCGGCGTCGGGTTTCCAAATAAACCCGGCTTACGGCGGACTTGAGTTTCCTGACCAGTATTCTGAAGAGTTCAACGCGGTTTGGCCCATTATCGCTACGCCCGATATTCAGGGTGGACTGCGCCGGTTGCGGCTCCCCGACAGTACGTTAAATCACTTCACGGCCAGCAACGGCCAGTCCATTTTTCGGGGCGACAAGCTCCCGGCTGACCTGGTTGGCGATTATCTGATTGGCGAACCCGTTGCCCGAATTATCCGACGCGCGAAGGTCATCAACACAAACGGAAAACGAACGCTCGAAAATGCCTACAAACAACAGGAGTTCATTGCGTCAACGGACATGAATTTTCGTCCGGTAAACACCTACACCGGACCGGATGGCTGTTTGTACATTGTCGATATGAATCGGGGCATCATTCAGGAATCGCAGTGGACACCGAAAGACAGTTACCTGCGGCCACAGATTCAGCGGTTAGGGCTGGATAAAAATGTGCAGCATGGACGCATTTACCGGTTGGTGCATGACGGCATGAAGCCCGGCCCAATGCCGCACATGCTCGATGAACCCGCCAGCAAATTAGTGACGTACTTAGGTCACCCAAACGGCTGGTGGCGCGATAACGCCCAAAAACAACTCGTCAGTCTGGGCGATCAGTCGGTGGTGCCGGTACTGAAACAGATGGTAGTGGGGCAGGCGGGGAAACCTTCTACGCTGGGTCGGCTCCATGCACTGTGGACGCTGGAAGGATTAGACGCCATCGACAAAAATAGTCTGTTTTCGGTAATGAACGATACCGACCCCCAACTCCGTCGGGCGGCTGTCTGGATTAGCGAGCGATATTTTAAACAGAATGATAATCAGACGATTGATAAACTGCGGGAATTGAAAAATGACCCGGATTATGATGTTCGTACGCAATTAGTTTTGTCCCTGCACCAGAGTAAATCGGCTGACGCAACCGCCCTCGCCAACGAAATTGTTGAGCAAAACACCGGCAATGAACTGGTAGCGGGTGCTCAAAAAAGCCTGATGAAAAATGATGCCGTCAAAACCTACGGACTGCGCTTGGGCCGACTCGAAACTGCCGACCGGAACCGGGTTTTAGCGGGCGCAAATACCTTCAAAACCCTTTGCGCAACCTGCCACGGTCCCGATGGAAAAGGGTTGGCCGTTGGTGGCAGCAGCATGGTTGCCCCGCCTTTGTTTGCCTCAAAGCGCGTTGTGGGCGACAAAGACGCGCTGATTAAGATTTTGCTGCACGGCTTATCGGGTCCGGTCGATGAGAAAACGTACCCCGACGTTATGCCCGCTATGGGTGCAAACGACGATGAATGGATCGCATCGGTACTGAGTTATATCCGGTATGAGTTTGGCTACACGGGCAATTTCCCGCGCTATACACCACCGCCCGGTCCACGTCCGGCAACGGCCGACGTACCCCCGGAAGTTTTACAACGACGCAATTTTAAACCGTTCGTGCAGCCCGATGAGGTCAAAAAAATACGGGAACAAACCACCGGCCGAACGAAATCATGGACGCTAACAGACCTCGAAAAAGTAGGTGAGTGAATTGATCTTTTCCCGTTATCTAAACCCCCGGCTTCGGCCTTTTGAACCCCTCAACTCGCATGGATATTTTCAACATTAACCGACGTCGTTTTTTACAAGGCACCACCGCTACGCTCGCTCTATCGACGTTTGGCGCAAGAGGCATGGACCTGATTAATCCCACCAAAACACTCCGTGTCGGCCTGATTGGCACGGGCTGGTATGGCAAAAGTGATTTATTTCGGCTCATTCAGGTCTCTCCAGTTGAGGTGGTTGCGCTGTGCGATGTCGATAAAAATATACTGGCCGATGCCGCTAAATTGGTAAGCCAGCGGCAGAAATCGGGCAAGACGCCCCGGCTTTACGGTGATTACCGGAAAATGCTGGCCGAAAACCAGATGGATATTGTGCTCATCGGCACCCCCGACCACTGGCACGCGCTTCAGATGATTGATGCCGTTAAAGCCGGGTCTAATGTATATGTGCAAAAACCGATCAGTGTGGATGTGATGGAAGGCGAAGCAATGATAGCCGCTGCCCGGAAATACAACAAAGTAGTGCAGGTGGGCACACAGCGCAAAAGCACTCCCCACCTGATTACGGCTAAGCGAGAAATCGTTGATGCGGGTCTGCTCGGCAAAATATCGCATGTAGAGATGTCCTGCGATTTGCACATGCGGAACAACGGGAATCCTGCGCTTCAGCCTGTACCTGATTTTCTGGATTATGAAATGTGGACGGGTCCGGCTCCGTTGCGGCCCTACGACGGTTTGCCCCACGTTCGCTGGTGGCGGACATTTATGGAATATGGCAATGGCATTACGGGCGATATGTGTGTGCATATGCTCGACACCGTTCGCTGGATGTTAGGACTGGGCTGGCCAAAGCGCATCAGCTCACACGGGGGGATTTATGTTCAGAAAGAAGGGAAGTCGAACATTTCCGATACACAGTCGGCCCTGTTTGAGTATGACGAACTGAACTGTGTCTGGCATCATAAAACCTGGGGAACGCCCAACAATCCGGATTACCCGTGGTCGTTTACACTGTATGGCGAAAAGGGTACTTTATGGGGTAGCACGATGCAATGCGATTTTATTCCCGATGATAAAAACGGCAAGAAAATTCATTTGGATGTGGTCTATGAAAAAGAGAAATACCCGGAAGATCTAACGGAGCCTACGAACCCAAAAATCGAGTTGAATGCGGCTCCCGCAACGCGTCTGCACATGCTTAATTTCCTGGATGCCATTGACAAAGGAAGCCGTCCAATCGCCGATATTGAAGAAGGACACATCTCAACGGCCAGTTGTATTCTGGCGAATATGGCCATGAAAACCGGTCGGCCTATTGTCTACGATCCGAAGAAACACGAGATCGTAGGAGACAAGGAAGCGAATGCACTTCTTACACGGCCCTATCGTCAGCCCTGGACACATCCAGATCCTAAAAAGGTGTAAACAGGTTGTCGGTGGCGTGTCAGCATTGACCTGCGCACCGGCTAAGCGTCATATCGGTATATGAAGCGGTCTTTACATTGGTTTATGACCAACCGTGTCCCAAAACAGATAGAATATGTCCCAAAATTGACAGGGTAGGCAGGTAAAACCAGCTACATTTGACCTATCCACAGCAGAAGAATACCCTTCCTCTTTCATCAGGGCAACTATTGCCGTGCTGGGGCAACAGGAATCGAACAACGGGTTATTTCTATCCACACCATTACGTTCCCGTCAGCAGATGTCAACATCCTGCCGACGGGAACGTTGTTTTGTACCCCAAACTTATTAACTCCGCCGAGCCGGGTTTCGCCAGTTATACAGTTAGTGCAGATAGGGGTCACCCATAAACGCCCAATCGTTTAAGGTGGTCTGGTAAGGTGTTTACACTGCAAATCCAGACGCCTGTTCTTAGTTCATCATCGGCAGCACTGGGCGTAACGACCAATAGTGGAGGGCTGTTTAAATCCTGTAAAGCAATCGTATTGCCTTTTCGCAGCGTTGGCTGATTCGATAGTTTGATTCCTAAAATCTGTACCAGATTGTATATAACATCCATGTATATTTTTGACAAAACAAAAAATATACATGAATAACATGCTAACAGAGGTTCTAAATTACCCCAAACTCACCAACTCCGCTAACTCCGTATCGCTCAGATCGCCGAGCCAGGTTTCGCCGGTTTTGACGCTGAGGTCGGCCAGTTCGCGTTTGGAGCGGATCATGGCGTCGATTTTTTCTTCGAGTGTTCCCTGATTCATAAGCCGATAAACCAGCACGTTTTTGGTTTGGCCGATGCGAAATGCCCGGTCGGTAGCCTGCGACTCGACCGCCGGATTCCACCACAAATCGTAGTGAATGACGTGGTTCGCCTGGGTCAAATTCAGGCCCGTTCCGCCCGCTTTGAGCGACAGAATAAAGGTATGATCGCTGCGATTACGCTGAAACTGCTCCACCATCCGGTCGCGTTCGGGCCGCGAGGTGCCGCCGTGCAGAAAGAGCGGTGGCGAACCAAATGCCTGCTGAATAAACTGCGCCAGTAACTCGCCCATTTCGCGGTACTGCGTGAAAATCAGTACTTTCTCGTGACTGGCGTAAATGTTTTCGAGCAAATTGAGCAACAACGTCGCTTTCCCCGACAGTGCCGGAAGGTCCGAGCCGCGTTTGAGGTACTGATGCGGGTGATTCCCGATTTGCTTGAGAGCCGTCATTAGTTTAAGCACCAAACCCCGGCGGGCAATGCCGTCTTTCTCCTCAATGGCCCGCAGACTCTCCTGCACCACACTTTCATACAAAGCTGCCTGCTCGGTGGTGAGGGTGCAAAATTGATTATTCTCGATTTTGTCGGGCAAATCGGTGATGATAGTCCGGTCGGTTTTAACGCGCCGGAGCAGAAACGGGCTGGTTACGCGCCGAAACTGATCGAGTTTCTGCTGGTCGCGCTCCTGCTGAATGGGCTTGCCAAACTCTTCGTTGAACTTACTTAAACCGCCCAGATAGCCCTTGTTCACAAAATCCATAATGCTCCAGAACTCCGACAGGCGGTTTTCGACGGGTGTGCCGCTCATTGCAATTCGGATCGGAGATTTCAGGGCTTTTACGGCCTTCGTTTGTTCGGTATCGGCGTTTTTGATGTTCTGCGCTTCGTCGATAACCACCACCGCCCAGGTTAATTTCTTGAACGTGTCGAGGTCGGAACGAACAACGCCGTAGGTCGTTAAAATCAGGTCATGCTTATCGGTTTCCGGCGGAAACTTACGGGCTGAACCATGGTAGACACGAGCCTGTAATTCCGGCGCAAACCGGGCAATTTCTTTTTGCCAGTTGGTGAGCAGCGTTGTAGGCAATACGACCAGACCTTTGTGTTTAGTGAACCGTCCTTCCTGCCTGAATTTCAGCAATAACGCAATGATTTGCAGAGTTTTACCCAACCCCATATCGTCGGCCAGAAGGCTACCCATACCGAGAGCCGTGTTTTTGACGAGCCAGTCGTAGCCGCGATGCTGGTAGGGGCGAAGGGTGGCATTCAGGGCATCGGGCAGGGGTTGGGCGGCACTTTCGGTAAATTGTTTCACCAACGCCCGTACCTCTTCCGATAAGCCCAACCGACCGCCTTTGTACTCTTCCGAGAGGGCTGCTTTGAGCAAGTCTGACCCGGTCAGTTCGGGTGGATTTTCGAGTTGTTTGTAGAGTTTGGTTAAGTCATTCGGGTCAATCAATACGTACTGATCCTTGATTTTGACCAGACCCGTTGTGCGGCCAACCAACTTCTGAAACTCCTTCACACTCACCATTTCGTCGCCGAGGGCCACCTGCCAGTCGAAGGTCAGCATGTCGTCTAAGCGCATAAACGCGTTGTTGGCCGTAACTTTGGCTTTGAGTCGGCCACCCACCTGCGGTCTGACCCAGTGCTGAAGCGACTTGGGCAACCAGAGCGCAATGCCCAGCAACTGCATCCGGGGCAGGGTTTCGAGTAACACCTGCACAAACTGGCCCGGCGAATAGGATAAATGCGGTACGCTCTCGCTGGTTTTGGTCAGTTTTGCCAGATCGGGAAAATGACGTGACAGCACCAGTAAGTCCTGCAAAACCGCCATTCGGATACGTTCGTGCTTCTTTTTGGTCAGAACTTCCGGTAAAGGAATTGGCGTAATTGGCGTCCCGCTTTCTTCAACGGCTTCGCGGTCCCGGATAAGTAAGCTTAGTCTGAATTCATCACCAAGTTCGCTGTCTTCAACGGCCAGAATGGGCACGAACCGCTTGTGTGTCAGGAAGAAATCATTCAGCCAGAGTTGAATTGCCAGCGGCATTTCTTTCCGGCCAAAACCCTCAAACCGCAGCGTTTCGACGCCGAAAAACAGCCGGTCGGCATCTTCGAGCGGCCATCGTTCCCAGAGTTCGATGGTTGTTGGCTTAATAACCCGGCGTAGAAACAGCGAGCAGAGTGTCAGAACCTGCTGTTCGTTGGGTAGTGCCAGCCAGTCTTTCTGCCAGCGTACCGTCAGCAGTGTTGGCGGCAGTTGGGTAGCTAACTGATTGGTTAACTGCTTGATGGTTTCGTTCAGCGTTGCCGGAATCCATCGCACCCGATACTGGTCTTCGGTAATACCAACGCGCAAGAGTTGCGGCACTACCGCCCCGCGCCGAAGCAGCGCACTCGAAAACTGATGCGTCAGGTACAGCGCCCGAACGGAGTCGCTCATTTCGGGCCAGTCGGCTTCGGTGAGCGTATCGAGCCAGGCCACTAAGTCGCTCATTTTGAAGTCACTGATTGACCGGGGCTCGCCATGTTCGCTGAATATGTTGATTTTCTTTACGGTCATTACCTCGTCCAACTGCAACTCAATGCTATCGCTGAACGTGGGCCGCTCAGCGTGGGAGTAGGGTTTTGATTCCGCTAACGGCTTGCTGAACAGCTTGTAGGCTTTGGTCAGTGATTTGTGAAAATCGCCCTTCGTGAACGTAACATCGGTGGATAGCAAACCCAGCAGTGGGTCGGCTAAGGCCGGAATCGTCGCGAAATCTAAAGTGGCGCGGGCTTTCTCATCGGCTTGCCAGTCTTCGTCATCGGGCAGGTCGTCCGTGCCAATATCTTTGAACAGAACAACACTGCCCATGCTGCCGCCTACGGCTTCGGTCTGGTATTTCTGAAGTTCGGCCAGAATATCTAAGCCTTTTAGCTGAAAAACCAGAAACGGATTCCGGTCAATTTCATTAGCAATGACATAAATAACAGCCGCGAGGTGTTTGCAGGGCACAGCGAAATCGGGGCAGGAGCAGCCCATGGACAAATCCCGGAATGAATCTGGAAACAGCTTAATACCCCGTCTGTCGGTGAATTCGGTCAGTTCGGGCGGGAGTTGCCGGTTCAGGAGTTGGGCCAGCGTGGCCGGGTTATCGCGGATTTCGGTGAGCAGCCAGTCTTTCTCCTGCTCGGTAAACAGCGGCACCGACAATTTGGCTTTATAGGGCCGGGGAGCCGAGCCTTTGATAGACGCACTAATCTGGTTTTTGGAGATGGTCAGCCCCTGCACCGCGCCTTTGTTGGCGTAGGTTTTGCCGCGCGGCAGCCGATTGGCCATGTCGATGCTTGTCAGGGCATTAAGCCACTGCTGGCCCCACCATGTTTTTCCGTAACTAATGCGTTCCGCCATTTATAGAAATCAACGATTCGGCTGCAAAAATAGCGCATTCGCTGTGTATCAATCTATAACGGGTGACGTCAGCATTTAAAAACAAGGTTATTGAGCGCCTAACTGCTGAACAAAGTTCTCCCGGTCGTCCACGAAAAACGAAAATCGGGTGATTTCCTTTTGTGTGCCATATGGGCTTGAAAAGAGGATTGGCTCATGGACAGTCAACAGGACATTGGGCGCAGTCAGAAACGCGCCATTCAGTTGGTCCCGACGTTTTTTTGGTTTGTCATGAATAAGTAAAACAGTTGCAATAGCAGTGTGGGGAATGGTGGCCTTCCAGCGAACGCCCAAGCGTATATGTAGCTGATCGTCGGTCAGATAGGAGGGTCGTTTAAGCGTTGCTATGGCATCGGCTGCAAGAAATAACAGGCCGTATCCACTAAACCCACTGACCCAAAACGCTACCGTCGGATTCCAGCGGGTTAGCAGCAGATGGACGCCGAAAAGCTCAATCAAGCCCACCATGAGCAATACTATAGTTAGCGTAATCTGCCCTGATTCCCGGTGAGTTGTCAGGGGTGTAGCCCTGGCAGGCAAATCAGACTGAAGCCGCCAGCCCCACACGACATAGTACAATATAAGCCCTTCTCCGATAATTGCGCCTGCCGCTTTTTTACCAAAAACCGTTGCCAGACTACCGCGAAGGGCTGTTTCTGCATCGGTCGTCGGGCGCAGACGCTGGTAAGTTTGCCTGATCGTGCGAATGCGTAATCCTGCCACAATCAGAACCACTCCCTCAATCAGGAGGAACAGAAATGGGCTAACCGGGTTAAGAAAAAAAGATGTTTCCGGCAAAATAAACAGAGCCACCCGCAGCATCAGTAAAGCCAGCAGCCATACACGACTGCTGGGTAAACGAAGCGGACGCGCTACGAACCAGTAAAACGCAACGGTTGTTACGATAAACAAATCGAAGACGATACCGGCTGACAGGGTTGCGGGATGCTGACTAAAAGCGACTGTATGGGTAATGGTTACGTCTATCCCAACTAACAAGGTCGTGAAAAGAAGAAAAGCCACCAGTCGGGGCGGGATGCGGTTATGAGCGAAGGCCATGCCCTAAAAATAGGGATAAAGTAGCTCACAGTCAGCATAAATACCCGCCAATAAATAGTGCTTTTTGCTTACATTTACCTACTCCCCACAATCAATTCCCCTATTCGTTTATATGGTTCTGGATACTCCCGCCACCGATACGCCACTTGGGCGAGGCATTAAACACATTGGCATTGGCAAGTATGGCAGTAAGCCTCTTACGCCAGAGTTGTTAATTGAGTGCCGTGCAGCCCTGCTCGATCCGGCCAGTCATCCGCTTCAGCGGGGGGCTTTTTTGGGGGCACTTTTGGCGAAAGGTCCAACGCCTGAAGAAAAAACGCTGGAAGACGTCATTGGCAAAGGGGCCTTCTCGCATCCAACGTTTTTTATTAATAAAGTCTGCCCCGATTTGCCCGTTGGGATGCACCCCATTGCTACAAAACTTGTTCGGGGGGCTAATTTGCAGGTAACAGAAGCCGAACAGTTGGGCGATTACCTGTTTGGTGATGGTGAATGCGAAACCTTTCGGGGTCTGGCGGCCAGCATTATGCGCGTTCGGCATGAAACCAACGAGGAATACCAGGGGCTGATGCGGGCCGCCGAACGAACATTTTCGCCGGGTTTTGGGTCGATTAGCTGCGCCGACCGTCCGTTGGTTCAGCTTGCCGAACCCTTCGATGGCGTCGATAACAGCTATATGATTACGCCCCTGCTTGCCCAGTTTTTTCAGAAACGGGGCTACGGCGCGGTGTCGATGGTGGGGCGGTCGGGCGGGCCGAAATTTACGCTCAACGCGCTCGATCTGTATATGCACATGGGCTGTCAGTATCTGCAAAGTAACCACGAACTCGATACACCTTTAGCCCATTACGGTTGGGTACTCGACCAGAAAGCCCTCTCGCCCGCGCTCAATCAGTGGGTAAATCGTCGGCAGGTTATTCTCAAACGTCCGTTTCTGGCAACACTTGAAAAAGTACTGAATCCCTGCAATGCCCGTATTCTGGTCACGTCAGTATTTCATATTACGTATCAGATGAAAATGGCGGAACTGGCCATGATGGCTGGTTTCGATGCTGTTATTGTACTCAAACGTGGTCTGGAAGGCAGTTTAGCTCCATCAACCAGCCGTGCAAGTGGGATTTTGTGTGGCGTCAGGACACCGAAGGGGCATCTGTTTTTTCAACATTTCGAGGGTGATGCCCCTGCGTTTGCGGCTTTTCGCACTGAGTCGGAAACGCAGCATGAACAGCCGCTGGCTCTGGACAACGCCCGGCTGGTCAGGCAATTTATGACCGAAGGAAAAACGGCTGATGCCGACTTCGACAACCGGGTCCGATTCGCTCATGCCCTCTACGGTCGAGGACTGGACTGGGTCGAAGCGCAGTTGCGGTAACGTTTCCGCAACGTTATCTTTACGAAATAAAGCTTTGTTATTCTGTAAAGAGTCAAACAAATCAACATGAATATGGAAACCACTCATTCGGTCGATAAACGCCCTCATAAATTGAATGACGTACAAATTTTATTACTTCGGATGTTTAACCGGAATATGACGGAACAGGAGACGGCTGAAGTAAAAAAACTGCTACTCAATTATTACGATGAGAAATTAGCCACTGAACTGGATGAAGTTGTTGCTGAAAAACAATATACTCAACAGGATTACGATACGATGCTAAACCGTCAGGACCGAACCGGATTTAAGCAGGAAATTAGCCGAAAGGGAAATGCGGGTAGTCATTGATACCAATTGTTTATTGAGTTCCATTCCTCGAAACAGTGAACACCACTGGTTATATGAAGCCTTTCAACGTTGCTTGTTTGATTGGTTTGTGAGTAACGAGATTATGCAGGAATATGAGGAAATTATAACGCATTATTATTCGCCAGTCGTTGCTCACCTTGTTCTGAGTCGTCTCGACACCTCTCCAAACGTTTTTTACTCCGAACCACACTTCAATTGGCAATTAATCGAACAAGATCCTGACGATAATAAATTCGCCGATTTAGCGATTGCCGTACAGGTTGATTACTTAGTGACGAATGACAGACATTTTAATGCATTGAAGCAATACGATTATTTGCCACTTCAATGCGTTACACTTGATCAGTTTAAAGCAATACTTAATTAGTCTTAGTTGACTGCACCACGACTGGACTGGGTCGAAGCGCAGTTGCGGTAACGTTTACGCCGAAAGCCGTACTTTTGTCGCTGATTTATATTTAGTCACGCTGGCATGACAGACGTAGTAATTATTGGCGGAGGCATTGTGGGTTTAGCCACTGCTTTACAATTAAAACAGCAACGACCAGCCCTGAAGGTCGTTTTGATTGAAAAAGAACCGGCTGTGGCCCGCCATCAAACCGGCCATAACAGCGGGGTTATCCACTCGGGTCTTTATTATAAACCGGGTAGCCTGAAAGCCACCAACTGCATTCGGGGGTATCAACTGCTCATCGACTTTTGCCAGAACGAAGGCATTCCGTATGACCTCTGCGGTAAAATCGTTGTCGCGACAAAATCCGAAGAATTGCCCCAGTTAGAAACGCTTTATGAGCGTGGCCAACAGAACGGGCTGGGCGGATTGAAGAAACTGTCGGTGGCCGAAATGCGCGAAATCGAGCCGCACGTAATTGGCGTAGCCGGAATGTTCGTGCCGCAAACGGGCATTGTCGATTATAAACAGGTGTCGGATAAATACGCCGAAAAGTTTCAGGCATTGGGCGGTGAAATCCGGCTTGGCGAGCGCGTTGAGCAGGTAACGCCGGGGACGAGCCTGAGTATTGTCGTGACGGATAAGGGTCGCTACGAAACGAAACTTGTTGTCAATTGTGCCGGTTTATATTCGGATAAAATTGCCCAACTAACGCAACGTGAAGCCGTTGACGTACGGATCGTGCCGTTTCGGGGTGAGTATTTCAAGATCAGACCCGAGAAGCAATACTTGGTCAAAAACCTCATCTATCCCGTTCCTGACCCAAATTTTCCGTTCCTGGGCGTTCACTTTACCCGCATGATTCACGGGGGCGTGGAAGCCGGACCAAATGCCGTTCTGGCGTTCCGGCGCGAAGGATATACGAAGTCAGACGTTAACCTGAAAGAACTCTACGAAACATTGTCATGGCCGGGATTTCAGAAAGTTGCGGCTAAATACTGGCAGACAGGACTGGGCGAAATGTACCGCTCATTCTCGAAATCAGCGTTTACGAAAGCGTTACAGGCACTCATCCCCGATATTCAGGAAACGGATCTCGAAGACGGGGGCGCGGGCGTTCGGGCACAGGCCTGCGACCGTACGGGTGGCCTGCTCGATGACTTCGCTATTCTGGAAACCGACAAAGCCATCAACGTAATTAATGCGCCTTCGCCAGCGGCTACATCATCGCTGTCTATTGGGCAAACGGTGTCCGAAAAGGTTCTGGCACGATTCTGATTATAGCGAAACAATAGCGTTCAAATGAGGTTATTTTGAGACAAGTTTTATTGTTCCAAAAACAGACATACTCATGAGTGCTCTCAAGCAAATAGATGCGTTGGATACGCCATCTGACCTCGAAGAAAAAGGTCGGGAGAAAGTGGCCGAGTCATTAAACCGATTAGTTGCTGATGCCTTCGCCCTGTATATCAAGACGAAAAATTTTCACTGGCACATGTCTGGTCGCCACTTCCGCGACTACCATTTGCTATTAGACGAACAGGCCGACCAGATTTTCGCTACGATTGACCCATTAGCCGAGCGCGTTCGGAAAATTGGCGGGAATACGATCCGGTCGGTGGCGCATATTGCGCAGTTGCAGCGGGTGAAAGACAACGATGAAGATTTCGTGGCTCCGAAAGACATGCTTCTGGACCTGATTGCCGAAAACAAAAAGATGGCGAAAAACATGCGCGACGCTCACCAGATTGCCGATGACGCCGAAGACGTAGCGACCGCCAGCCTGCTCGAAGTGTACATCGACGAAACCGAACGGCGTACCTGGTTCCTGTTTGAAACCACGCGGGAGTTGAATTGATTTGGTTTGCCTTTTATAAAAAATCCCCAATTCCAGCACTGGAATTGGGGATTTTTTATTTTACAGGGATAGGAAGAGATGTCATCTTTTTATCGACTGTCTCAGCAAAGATGACATCTCTTCCTATCTCTGTAATACCCGGAAGTGATTTTCAGTCAATCATATCAAAGCCACAATAGGGTACCAGCACCTTCGGAATTCGGATGCCTTCCGGTATTTGGTTGTTCTCCAGAATCGACGCCAGAATGCGCGGCAGGGCCAACGCCGAACCATTCAGCGTGTGTAGTAGTTGCATCTTCCCCTCTAATTTTGAGCGTAGTTTAAGCCGGTTGGCCTGATACGTTTCAAAATTCGATACGGAACTGACCTCTAACCAACGCTGCTGTGCCCCTGACCATACTTCCATGTCATACGTCAGGGCCGACGTAAAGCCCATATCGCCCCCGCAGAGTCGCAATACCCGGTAAGGCAATTCCAGCTTTTGGAGCAAGCTCTGCACATGCAGACTCATTTCTTCCAGAGCCGCATACGAGTTTTCGGGTTTCTCGATGCGGACAATCTCGACTTTATCGAACTGATGCAGCCGGTTCAGTCCCCGAACGTGTGCGCCCCAAGAACCCGCTTCGCGTCGGAAACAGGGCGTGTACCCGACGTTCTTTACCGGCAACTGGTTTTCGGGCAAAATCACATCGCGGTACATGTTCGTAATCGGAACTTCGGCGGTTGGAATCAGATACAGTTTGTCTTCCGATGCATAATACATTTGGCCTTCTTTATCAGGCAGTTGGCCGGTTGCAAACCCCGAATCCTCATTGACAACAATGGGCGGCTGTACTTCGAGGTACCCCGCTTTGAGGGCTTCATCGAGGAAAAAATTAATCATTGCCCGCTGAATCCGTGCGCCTTTACCTTTATAGACTGGAAAGCCAGCGCCCGCAATCTTTACCCCAAGCTCGAAGTCAATAATGTCGTACTTTTTAATCAACTCCCAGTGTGGCTGGGCTTTGTCGTGCAGTGTGGGCTTCTCGCCCTGTTCAAGTATAACCTCGTTATCGTCGGGTGTGCGGCCTTCGGGAACGCTGCTGTGGGGCAGGTTGGGAATCGTTACCAGAATATTCTGCAAATCGACTTCGAGTTGACGGAGCGTATCGGCAAGGTCTTTCGAGCGAACTTTCAAATCGGCAGTTTCAGCTTTGGCGGATTCGGCAGCGGCTTTGTCCCCTGCCTTCATCAACGCGCCAATCTGACCCGCTTTCGTATTCGATTGGGCGAGCACATCGTCAAGGTCGCGCTGGGTATCGCGCCGTTGCTGATCGACCGAAAGCACCTGATCAATTACGATCTCAGCGTTAGCGAAATTCCGCTTACGAAGACCCGCCAGAGTTGTGTCTTTATTTTCCCGAATAAAAGGAACTTGAAGCATTATTAATCTTCGTTAATTATATTTTTAATGATTGAAACGAGCACTTCTGTCTCGGGCAGTCTTCTTGGGAAAACGTAGTAAATGCGCCATAGTCACTATTATGACGAGCATCTGACAAACGAGAATACAGCTTACTCCATTTACTATCAACCCGGCCTGTTTTAACAAAGTGCAGTTCAAACATGGCCTTCGCTCCTGAATGAGATCTTATGGTTATGTCTTCTTTAGTCATCAAAGCTGACATAATTTGATAAACAGCGTAGTACATTCGATTGACTGCACTAAACCAATCTTTATCTTCAATCAGGTTTTTAGCCGTTTGCAGCATTGCTTCCGCTTACTCTATCCGATAAGCTATTAAATCTTGCTTATATGAATTCATAGTTGCTTTCCCTCTTCCATGACATTTTTGTATAAATCTGTCACAGCGTATCGTAAACGCTCCTGCTTGGGATAAACTATTGAACTAATTACTTTACCTGATTCAAGCTCCAAATCTGTAAGATGATCGCTAAATACCCATCTTTTACCGGAAGAGAGGTCGTTTTGTGTGAAAATTAAAAAATCCCAATCTGAATCCTCACGTGCATCCCCCCTTGCCCGTGATCCAAATAGCCATATTTCAGCCTGTGGATCTATCTCGTGGACGGATCGCTTAACTGCCAGTAGAAACTGTTCGTCGGTCATGGTCTTAACAGATTTCTTTCAGACCTAAAAGGTTTCAAAAACCTTTTAGGTCTTGTGAACAATAAAGTTACGCCAAAAACAACCCCTCGTTCAAGGCGTTCAGCGCGTCTGCTTTGTAGCGTCCATGAATCAGCAAGGACAGGTTGCTTTCGGTGCCGCCGTATGAAACCATCCGAATCGGGATGTTTTTCATCGCATTGAACACACGCACCGCAACGCCTTCATTATCAGCACTAAAATTGCCAACAATACAGATAATTGTCTGATCATAATCCGGCTCTTCGAGTGTGCAAAATGTACTAAGCTCGTCCGAAATCTCCTGAATACGCTCTGTATAGTCAATCGTAACCGATACCGACACTTCCGACGTTGCCAGCATATCGACCGGCGTTTTGTATTTCTCGAATATCTCGAAAATACGGCGCAGGAATCCATATGCGTTCAGCATACGGGTCGAATGGATATACATGGCCGTGACACCATCTTTCGCGGCAACAGCCTTGAACACTGCGCTTGATGCCGCCGATGCTTCGGGACGGTCAGCAATAAGGGTGCCCGGTGCGCTTGGGTCCATTGTGTTTTTCAGTCGTACCGGCACACCAAACATCCGGGCGGGTGTGATGGTGGATGGGTGCAGAATTTTCGCACCGAAATACGCCAACTCAGCCGCTTCATCGAAGGTCAGTTCGCGAACGGGAAAGGTATTTTTTACGATACGCGGGTCGTTGTTGTGCATCCCGTCGATGTCGGTCCAGATCTGGATTTCGTCTGCGCGAATGGCTCCGCCAATTAATGACGCCGTGTAATCCGACCCGCCCCGTTTCAAGTTGTCGACTTCGCCACGCGGATTCCGGCAGATAAAGCCTTGTGTAACAATAATTTGCCTGTCGTCGTGCTGGGGTAATATCTCGGCCAGTTTTTGTTCAGTATAGGCGATTTCGGGTTCATTATCGGCGTCGATGCGCATGAATTCGAGTGCGGGCAGGAGCGTCGAACGCACACCTTCCTCAACCAGAAAAGCCTGGAAAATTTGTGTACTCAACAACTCACCTTCGGCTACCAGTTCTTTTTCCTGCTTGAGCGTAAACGGTTTGATAGCTGTCAGCGACCGGATAAACGAAAACTCGTTCTCCACAATTTGCTGCCCGGCTGCCTTACCCGCATCCGATTTATATAATTCACCGATAAAGCCGTCGTAATGCGTTTTTAAGGCTTCAATTTTCGCGTTTGCCCCGGCGTCATCGTTCGCTTTAAGCGATTCGCCAATGGCTAACAAACTATTGGTTGTGCCGGACAAAGCCGACAGAACGACGATTTTTCGGGTATCGTCGCTGGTAATCAGATTACGGATGGACTGCATACGTTCGGGTTTTCCAACCGACGTACCGCCAAATTTCCAGACGTGCATAGAAATTGAATTGTTGAATGACTGAGTGATTGAATGATTGAATAGCTGATATAGAAACCTATTCAATCATTCAATCACTCAGTCATTCAATCATTAAAATTGAAAAGTATAAACCTGTTGTTGCAACCCAAGCATTTTAATGGCGGTGATAGCGGCTTCGTCGCCTTTGTTGCCGTGCTTACCGCCCGCCCGGTCGAGTGCCTGTTGTTGATCATTAGGCGTCAGGACACCGAAAATAACGGGTTTCCCTGTTTTCAAACTAACATTCGTCAAACCCTGCGCCACGGCATGATTGATGTAATCGTTGTGCTTGGTTTCGCCCTGAATCACACAGCCGAGGGCAATAACCGCATCGACATCGTCGCGCTGGGCGAACCACTGCGCGGCTAAACTCAACTCATAACTGCCTGGTACGTTCCCCCGAATAATGTGTTCAGGCTTTGCGCCATGCTGGAGAAGAGTTCGGTAAGCACCGTCAAAAAGGGCTTCAGTTACGTCGGTATTCCATTCGGAGACCAGAACAGCGAACCGGCGGTGGCTGATATCGGGTAATTCGTCTGTCGAAAAGACGCTTAGGTTTTTTAAGTCAGATGCCATTGTCTGAACCGGGATTTACGGGATTTCAATGATTTTCCTGATTTTTGGCTGTACCCAGATTTGACGGATTGGTAGATTCACAGGCTTCTGTTAATCGCTTTATATAGCAACAAAATCATGCTAATCATATAAATCTCAAAAATCCCGGTCAGACAACAAAAAAGGACAAAACCTGTTGCGGCTTTGTCCTTTGCAGTATTGAATAGTCAAGTACGCTTACGACTCGCCGACCTGGGCTTCAAGTACGGATTTGTACTTTTTAGCACTGGACGCTTCAGCCGATTGGCCGTACGTTGTAATGATTTCGTTGTAAGCCTCAATCGCTTTATCGTTCTGTTTAGCCTGCTCGTAAGCAATCGCTAACTTCAACAGGTAACCGGGCGTGAAGAACTTATTTGACTTATAATCAGATGCTTTACGGTAATAGTCTGCTGCTTCAGTGAAGCTTTTCTTTTCCATGTAGGCATCGCCGATGAGCGCGTAAGCACGAGCCTGCACCAGTAAGTCCGACGAACTGAAACTCTTCAGATGTTCGATGGCGTCGTCGTACTTGCCTTCTTTGAGCAAGCCTATACCCGCATAGAATTCGGCCAGTTTGCCGCCGGGTGTTGCGCCGTAATTATCGGCAACGGCCAGCAAACCGGGGTTTCTGCCATCGCCGTTAAGGGCTTTCTTGGTAGAGTCGGCTTCGAGTTGATAAACCGATGGAAACAGTTCGACTTGTGCGGTTTCGTCCTGGCTGCTTACGTAATACCGATAGCCAAAGAAACCCGCCACCAGCAGTACGATGCCGCCAAGTATGCCCAGCACAATATTCCTATTCTGCTGGAAGTAATCGCCAACGTCTTCTAATTTACCTTCTAATGCGTCCGGGTCTTCTAAAAATTCCAGGCCGGGGTTCTTCTTGCTCATGCTTTTGCAATTTGGATTGCAAAATTAGGAATATTTACCATTACGGAAAAGGGTAAACCTCAAAACTTTACGATTCAGTAGCATTAACTAAAGCCATATCACGTACGGCCATGACTTCGGATGCCCGCACGTCGCGAATCTGGTGTGCTAACAATGTCTCAATGGCTACAGCTTCGCCGGTTAGCGTCACAAATTCCACTTCAAAGGCTTTGCCTCCATTGTATACGGTCAAAATTGTACCCACGTCTCCGGCCCTAAGGCGTCTATCGGCTATGTCTTCCTGCAATACGACTAAATCGAACTCACTCATACGTCAATATACTGGTTCCAGAAAATAAACGAGGAATAGCGCGTCTTGTTATGTTAAAATTGCCTTAACTTTGCCCCGCTAATCTTCTAAGGGGTGCCCAAACCTAACGGGCTGAGATTATACCCATTGAACCTGCGCAGGTAATGCTGCGAAGGGAAATGTATTCACAGATTGTGTCTGTGAATGTTTGCAACCATCATACCTAACTAAAGGTAGGTCAGGCCCCTTGCCTATCGTCCTGTTTTCGTCATGAAAAAAACGGCGATTGGGCGGCATTCCGTCTATCTATTTACGATTGCCCTGCTGTGGCTATCGACGTTGCCCGCATGGGCACAATTCACTCTTTCCGGTACAGTCAGCGATGCCGACGGTGGCACATTGCCCGGCGCGGCTGTTGTGTTGGAAGATACGTACAAAGGCACGTTTACGGATGCTTCGGGAGCGTATCAACTCAAAAATCTAAAGCCCGGCCCGGTGGCCGTGCGCGTGTCGATGCTGGGCTATGAACCTCAAACACAGACGATAAACCCATCAGAAACCACGGTTCTTTCGATAAAATTGGCGAAAACAGCGGTGGCCGTCGATGAGGTCATTGTGAGTGCAACGCGGGCAAATCAAAAATCGGCCATTGCCTACACCGACGTTACGCGCCGGGAATTGAACAAGCTGAATGTGGGGCAGGATATTCCGCAACTGCTCAATTTCACGCCCTCCATTGTTACTACGTCCGACGCGGGCGCGGGTGTGGGATACACCGGCATTCGTATTCGCGGGTCCGATGCGACGCGGGTTAACGTGACGCTCAACGGCATTCCGTATAACGACGCCGAATCGCAGGGGACATTCTTTGTCAATATGCCCGACTTTGCCTCATCGGTAAGCAGTGTTCAGATTCAGCGGGGTGTGGGCACATCGACCAACGGTGCGGGGGCATTTGGTGCATCCATCAATATGCAGACCAACAAACTGGAAGAAAAACCCTATGCTGAAGTGAACCTGTCGGGTGGATCGTTTGGCACACGCAAAGTGAACATACTGGCCGGAACAGGACTGTTAAATAACCATTTTGTACTCGATGCCCGGTTGTCGAAAATTTATTCGGATGGCTATATCGACCGGGCATTCTCGGACCTGAAGTCATTCTATATTTCGGGCGGGTATTACACCAAAAAGAGCTTTTTCCGGCTGAACGTTTTTTCGGGTCAGGAGAAGACGTACCAAGCCTGGAACGGTGTGCCGGAAAATTTGCTCAAGACCAACCGAACCTATAACTCATTCACCTACGACAATCAGACAGATAACTACCAACAGGATAATTATCAATTGATTAGCTCACACGAGTTGAGCAAAAACTGGCGGGCCAATCTGTCGTTTTTCTATACAAAAGGACGGGGTTATTATGAAGAGTTTAAAGCGAATGACAAATTCAGTAAATATGGTTTGCCCAATGTTGTTATTGGCGATTCGACCATTACGCAGACCGATTTGATTCGGCGATTGTGGTTAGACAACCAGTATTACGGCACCGTTTTTTCATTCGATTATACCAGTTTCAGAAAACTAACAGCCAACATCGGTGGCGGCTGGAACCAATATAAAGGCGACCACTACGGCGAAATTATTTGGGCGCGGGTAGCTGGAAATACCAATATCCGCGAGCGATATTACCAGGATAATGCCACAAAAACGGACTTTAATCTGTTTGCGAAAGCTTTCTATCAGGTGAGTCAGCCGCTCAATGCGTTCGTTGATGTGCAGATACGGACTATTGATTATTCGTTTCTGGGCTTCAACAGCCAACTGCAAAATGTGCAACAGGACGCTAAACTCACCTTTTTCAATCCGAAAGCGGGCCTGACCTACAGCATCAACGACCGCAGCACGGCCTATGCGTCGGTAGGCGTAGGGCAGCGCGAGCCGAACCGAAACGACTACACCCAATCGACGCCGGAAAGTCGACCCAAAGCCGAGAAGTTAATTGATTACGAAGCGGGTTATAAAATTCAGACCGAGAAACTGGCGTTTACGGCCAATGCCTACTACATGAATTACCGGAATCAGTTGGTGCTTTCGGGGCAGTTGAACGACGTAGGGTCCTATAACCGGGTCAACATTCCGGTTAGTTACCGCGTCGGTCTGGAACTGGAAGCGGGCGCACGATTGGCGAAGCAACTTCGCTGGAACGTAAACGCGACCTTCAGCCAGAATAAAGTCAAAAACTTTACGGAGTATTTAGACAACTTCGATAACGGACAGCAGGAGAGTCGCCAATATGGTCAGGCGGATATTTCGTTCTCGCCGAACGTCATTGCCGGGTCGCAGTTGCTGTTTACGCCTGCTAACCGTCTGGAATTGGGGCTACTGTCGAAATATGTGGGCAAGCAATATTTAGACAATACCTCGAACGAAAGCCGCAAACTGAATTCGTATTTCACCAACGATATTCGTTTGATTTACACGGTCAAGCCGAAGTTTGCGCAGGAAATCGCGTTCACGTTCTTGCTCAACAACGTACTCAACGAACTGTACGAATCGAACGGATACACGTATGCGTACATTTCGGAAGGCAAAGTCACGGCTGATAACGGGTATTATCCGCAGGCCGGACGGAATTTTCTGGCGGGGGTAAGGGTGCGTTTCTGAACCAGGATTTTAACAAGATTTAAACGATTTACAGGAAATTGTTTTCTAGTCAAATCCTGTAAATCGTTTAAATCTTGTTAAAATCCTGGTTCAGATTACCCAATCGCTTGTTCCAAATCCTGAATCAAATCCTCAACATCTTCGATACCCACGCTGAGCCGGATGAGCGTGTCTTTCAGGCCATTTTTTATCCGTTCTTCTTTCGGAATGCTGGCGTGGGTCATGCTGGCCGGGTGTGTACAAAGCGACTCGACACCCCCCAGCGACTCAGCCAGTGAAAATACCTGAAAACTTTCCATTACCCGAACGGCCTCAGGCATCGAATCGCCTTTTAGTTCAAACGACAACATTCCGCCGAAGTCCCGCATTTGCCGCTTCGCCAGTTCGTGGCCGGGGTGCGACGTCAGACCGGGATAATGAACCTGACTCACTTTCGGGTGCTGTTGCAGGTATTGAGCAACCTGCATCGCATTTTCGCAGTGCCGCTGCATTCGTACGTGCAGGGTTTTGATACCGCGCAGCACCAGAAAACAGTCCTGTGGTCCCGGTACGGCTCCACACGCATTCTGGATAAACGCCAATCGCTGGGCGGTCTCGTCATCGTTCAGGACAATGGCACCCATCACGGTATCGGAGTGGCCGCCGAGGTATTTCGTCACTGAGTGCATAACCACATCCGCCCCCAGATCAAGCGGGTTTTGCAGATACGGCGAGGCAAACGTATTGTCGACGACAAGCTGAATGTTTCGGGGCTTTGTAATGGCCGCAATGGCCGCAATATCCACGAGCCGCAGCAACGGATTGGTCGGCGTTTCAATCCAGACCATCTTTGTTGCGGGCGTGATAGCCGCTTCGAGATTAGCTGGGTTTTCTAAACCGACAAATTTGAATTTGAGGCCAAATTCCTGAAAAACGCGCACCATAATCCGGTACGTACCGCCGTAGAGGTCATTGCTGGCAATAATCTCGTCGCCGGGTTTGAATAGCTTCAGAATCGCGTCTGTTGCGCCTAAACCCGACGAATAACAAATACCGTGTTTGCCATTTTCGAGAGCCGCAAGGTTATTTTGCAGCACATTCCGGGTTGGGTTCTGGGTGCGGGCATATTCATAGCCCTTGTGCTTACCCGGCGACTCCTGAACGTAGGTCGAGGTTTGGTAAATAGGCGTCATAATCGCGCCCGTTGTGGGGTCCGGCTCGACACCGGCATGGATGGCTTTGGTTCCGAATTTCATGCTCAAATGTAACGAAGAATGTCATGTGGACGGACTTTTGCCGGTAGGCCAAACCCCGTCCTATCCCGATTACTAAACTACCGGCACCGTTTACCCGTTTGATAGAGTGTGAGAATCGCTATTCCTAAAACCCTTACTGGTCCGGCCCTTGCGGGTGTCCTTTTGTCGGTAACGCCCATTGTCTTTACATCCCTGCTTACCTACTTCGCTGTCGTTCATGAGCGAGCACTGGCCGAGCTAACGGGCTGGCAATGGGCGGGTATTACGCTTGTGTGTGCCATTACTTCGGCCGGTTTGACGCCACCGACCATGCTGGCCCTCATCTTTGGTTATTTTCTGGGCTGGCAAGCTGTACTGCCCCTTTTTGTTATCAATTTCGGCGGTATTCTCTTCATTAACTTACTGGTTCACTGGCTCGACCATGACCGATTTCTGGCTTTTCTGCGCCGAAATCCGAAAGCGCAGTCTGTGCTGGACCGTATCCTGAACAACGAGTTGGAGGTTATTTTCTTTGCTAAACTGTCACCCATTTTACCCTTCGGACTAACCAATCTTATGTTTGCGCTGTCGGGGGCGCGGCTGAAAAATATTTTGCTGGGTGGTTTCTTAGGTATGACTCCCCGAACATTATTGGCGATCTGGTCGGGTCACGAAGCCCGCGAAATCAAGACGCTGCTGGAGAATCCGAATCAAAGCGCGTGGACCCAAATTATTGTCATTGGGCTGATTATTGTTTCTATTGCCGGACTTTGGCAGGTTATCCAGCGGTCGCTGAAATAAGGGGTTAGACAGGATTACAGGATTTTCAGGATTAGCGTTTTATCAAATCCTGTCTAAACTTATTTCAACTCCTCTGCCACCAGTTCAATCAGGTGATTATGTCCGGTTTTTAAAACGGTCAGTTCGTAGTGCCGGAGGTATTTTGTTAACGGAAGAATGTAGGAACCGGGAACAATGCGGTCGAAGGCACCGGTGAAGAAACGCACTCGTATTCTCTTGTCAATCAGTATATTGGCGATTTTGTCGAGGTTAGGCTGAATCAATCGAAACTGTGTCCAGCTTTGGTAAACGAGTTCGCGTCGTTGTGGAGTGTTTAATGAGATTTCGACGAAACGCATGGCCGTTCGGTGAAGCAGCCCGAGACGGGTAAGCCCATGGCCAAACGCGGTTAAGAGCGGTAAATGACGTAGCGTGTAGCGAAATAGTTTTCGGCCCGCTATTGACCCCGTTGCCAACTGATACCAGAAACTTCGCGTGATACCGTCGGGTGCTATTAATATAAGTTGATCGAGTCGGTCGGCAAACGCTTCGACGGTTGCCAGCGCAAAGCGTCCGCCCAGACTGAAGCCCATCAGCGAAAAACGGTTGATTTTCTGCGCTGCCAAAAAAGCGGCTATTATTCGTTGCCAATCGGTTTCGGTTAGTAGCTGACGGCCCGAATAGCGGCTGTTGCCGTGATGAAACAAATCAATCGCGAATAGGGTAAATTGCTCTCCGGCAATTACGCCCACAGGCGCGAAAACCTGGCTATTCTGGCCAAAACCATGAAATGCCACCATTACCGCTGGACCCGTACCAAACTTTTGATACGTGATATGACCGTCGGCAAACGTAAATTCGTGGTTGTTGTCGGTTTTGGTCATATTGGCAAAATTAGTCGCGTAGATTGATAAACAATCCGGGCGTTCAGGTCTTATACACTATACGGTAGCACAGGTCATGAAAACCTTCACCAATCTGGCCGAATTTTCGGCCCACGCTGGTCAGTCACTTGGCGAAACGGACTACCTTACCATTACGCAGGAGCGGGTAAATATTTTTGCCGAAGCGACCGGCGACCATCAATGGATTCATACCGACCCGGAACGGGCTGCCCGTGAGTCACCGTATAAATCACCGATTGCACACGGATTCCTGACACTATCGCTGGCTCCAAAATTACTGGCGGAACTTTACCGGGTCGAATCGGTAACGATGGGAATCAATTACGGAGCCAATAAAATTCGGTTTATCAATGCAGTTCCTGTGGGTAGCCGGTTGCGTATGAGGGCAACTCTGCAACAGGTAGAAACGCAAGCCACGGGTGTTCGGGTTATCATCGAATGCACATTTGAACTGGAAAATGTGCTGAAACCCGCCTGCGTTGCTGAACTGATCGTTTTACTGTTCGAGTAGATAATAGTATGCGTGCATACTATTATTCTTTTTTTACTAATTTTACAGTACTCACAACAAACGGTTAATACCAACTTAAATCAACGCAATTCAGATGGCATCGGCAACGCTGGAATTACAGGGATTGAATTTTAATTTATCGGAAGAGCACCTTGCCGTGCAGGAAGCTGCGCGTGATTTTGCCCAAAATGAACTGTTGCCCGGCATTGTCGAACGGGACAACGAAGCCCGGTTTCCGGCTGAGCAGGTAAAACGCATGGGCGAACTGGGTTTTATGGGCATGATGGTCTCGCCCGACTACGGTGGGGGCGGCATGGATACCGTTTCGTACGTGCTGGCGATGGAAGAGATTTCTAAAATAGATGCCTCTGCTTCCGTTGTCATGTCGGTCAATAATTCATTGGTTTGCTATGGTCTGGAAGCCTTCGGCACGGAGGAGCAGAAGCAAAAATACCTCACTCAACTGGCTTCCGGTCAGACGATTGGTGCGTTTTGCCTGTCCGAGCCCGAAGCCGGTTCAGATGCAACCTCGCAGGCTACGATGGCCGAAGACAAAGGCGATTATTATGTAGTGAACGGCACCAAGAACTGGATCACAAACGGCGGCACATCGGGCATCTGCTTAGTCATTGCCCAAACGGATCGGGAGAAAAAACATCGCGGGATCAATTGCCTGATTGTTGAAAAAGGAACGCCCGGATTTGTCGTCGGTAAAAAAGAGGACAAAATGGGTATTCGGGCGTCGGATACGCATTCGCTGCTATTTACGGATGTACACGTGCCGAAAGAAAACCGCATTGGCGAGGATGGCTTCGGTTTTAAATTCGCGATGTCGACACTCAATGGCGGTCGTATTGGTATCGCTGCTCAGGCATTAGGCATTGCGGCTGGTGCCTATGAACTGGCGTTGAAATATAGTCAGGAGCGGAAAGCGTTTGGTAAGCAAATATTTGATCATCAGGCAATTCAATTCAAGCTGGCCGAAATGGTAACGAAAATTGAAGCGGCCCGACTGTTGGTTTACAAAGCCGCCCGACTAAAAGACGAACACAAAGATTACGTGCAGGCTGCGGCAATGGCGAAACTGTTTGCATCGGATGTAGCGATGTGGGCAACTACGGAAGCTGTACAAATTCACGGAGGTTACGGCTACGTAAAAGAATTTCACGTGGAGCGGCTGATGCGTGATGCAAAAATTACGCAGATTTATGAGGGTACGTCTGAAATACAAAAATTAGTAATAGCCCGAGAACTCGTTCGTTAAGGGTTTTCCCGGTAAAATAGAATTTTTCTAAAGGCATAGTGCGTGTTCGATGCGAATACGCACTATTTTTTTTATTATTTGGAAACTTTTATACTTGTATTAGTTTTGTACAAATTATTAGTTTTGTGCAACTTTAACCGCACAACCAATTTACGAACGCACTCCTTTCAGCTATGGAAGACTACAATAAAATTATCGAATCGCTGGGCGTCAAGTTTATCAAGGCCCGCAACATTCGAATTCTACAGCCCATCACCATCAAAAACTTTTATGATGTTGAGAACACACTGTTGATTTTGTTCAATGGAGACGTCTCTATTGGCGATGAGAAAGTAAAAGTCGATGTGGGAGACATGCTGTTTATTCCGGGTGGCAAGCACGTGACCGTTACCTATGGCGACCCAACGAATCCAAAAGTTGTCTCGAACGAGGAGTTCATGACACACCGAGAGTCATATTGGGAGGGAAACCACGACCCGAAATTGATTGGGCATTTGCCTAACTCATTCGGCTATGTCTCGTTTGAGGCTAAAGTGTTCGACTCGGTTAACTTCTTCAACTCGCTCGACGTACCGCCCTTCATTATCAAGCGGGAAGAACAACTGGCAACGACAATTGACCAGATTCTGGCGGAAGAAATGACGGATTTGGCCGGTAAGGGCCGTATTATCAAGATAAAGACGGAAGAAATCGTTATCGAAGTCGTCCGGTATATTCTAAAGAATCACCTGTTTGTCGAGCAACTCGTTACGAACAGCACGTATTTCAAAGACCCGCGCCTGATCGATATCTTCGCTTATATCAAGGAAAATCTTGGTGGCGATTTGTCGAATAAAGTGCTGGCTAATGTCGCCAATGTTTCAGAAGATTACGTAGGGCAGTACTTCAAAATGCTGACCGGTATCAATCCGCAGGATTATATTGAATACCAACGGATGGAAGCTGCCGTTGGCTTGCTGCGTACGAGCAAAAAGAGCATTCGGGCCATCGGAGCCGAAGTTGGTTATAAAGACACCGCCTATTTCTGCCGCCGGTTTAAGATGATGTTTGGTATTCCAGCCGGTAAAATGCGCCGTCGGGAGTCGTTGATGAACGTATAGAAACCAGTAAGGGATACGTAGTAAGAGGTAAGTGGCTGACACAGAATTATTGCTCTCGCGTCAGCCACTTACCTCTTACTACGTATCCCTTATTTTTTACTGTATCGTTACCTCGATGGGTAGTGTATAAAACACCGCTACGCGTTTTCCGCCAACTTCGCCGGGTTCCCAGCGGGGCATGCGTTCAACCGCCGAAATAATGTTGGACATGAAAACCTGCATACCTTTTTGCATTTTCTTATCCAATGGCTTCGACCTGATCCGAACGTCGCGAACGTAGCCAAGTTCGTCAATAATAAATCGGGCATCTACCGGCCCTACATTATAGTTTTTTCGCACTAACATCCCCGGAACCTGGATATTGTCTGCCAGATAGCGGCTCAAGGCTGCTTTTCCACCCGGAAATTCAGGCTGACGTTCGGGAACCGTATAAACTTTCTCGCTGCGAGACTGCGCATTAGCGGTAAGACAGCAGAATGACGGCGCGAAGGCCAATGTGATGAGGCACAGGACTGTAGGAAGTAATCGGTTCATATTAAGCTCGGACAACAGATTGATTAAATTCCCGAACAACGGCCGAAAGCTGGGGGAGTAAGTCAGGATCCTGCTCAATGCCATTTCCGACCACAATCAAATCGGCACCGGCTTTCAGTGCCTGATAGGCTTTTTCGCCGGAATTAATGCCTCCGCCAACAATTATTGGCAAATCGACGGCATCACGAACAGCCGCAATCATATCGGGCGATACGGGCCGACGTGCGCCACTGCCTGCATCTAAGTACATCAGTTGAAGCCCAAGCATCTCGCCCGCCATAGCCGTACAGGCCGCCACACCGGGTTTATCATGCGGTAAAGGCATCGTACCACTAATGTATGAAACAGTTGTTTGTGCGCCACTGTCGACAACCATATAACCCGTTGGCAGAATTTCCAGTCCACTTTTTTTAAGAAGCGGAGCCGCTATAACGTGCTGACCAATCAAAAAATCGGGGTTTCGGCCTGAAATAAGGGATAAAAGCAGAATGGCGTCGGCCGTCGGGACAATGTGGAGCGGATTGCCCGGAAATAAAATAATGGGAATCGCCGAGTGTCGACGGACAGCCGCAATAACGTCGTTATGGACGTAGTCGGTTACTAAACTACCTCCAACGAAAAAAAAGTCAATGGGGTAATCGACCATACGAAGTAATAAATCAGAAAGCTTACCCTGCTCGATCTTATCAGGATCGAGCAGGACAGCAATGGCTTTTTGGCCTGACAGCCTATAATCACGAAGTGTAGTCAACAGGCTCGGTTGGTGCCTTTTCGTGGTATTGTGTTGGTTCGACGGTTGGATTGATGGCATTATTTGTACGAATGCGGGCTAAAAATCCAGATAGCTGCTCACGAGCGATATTGGTTAGGACGGAAGTAATTAGCCCGCCAATCAACCCGCTTGCGGCTGCTGATCGTTGTGTTTTTTCTGCCTGCTGCTTAACGACTTTGTGTTTCGACGGTTGAAAAGACGTATTGTCATCTTCTGCTTCATCGTCATCCTCATCCTCATCGTCTTCATCCCACTCGTTCGGTTCGCCATATTTTTCGGCGTAGCGGTACTCATCGGATTTAGGCAGAATGGCATTTACAACCAAATATACGGCTAAAGCAGCACCTGCTACAAACGCGGTTGTTTTGCCTACCTCGGCCGCATCGTCTTTAATGGCGTCTACACTGTGGGTAATGGAACTTTTAAACTGCTCGGTGGCGGCCATCAACTGTGCTCTGCGGGCAGTTGTATCGGCAAACGGTACTTTGGGGTCTTCCATTTTCTTTTGTTCTGGATTCGTGTAAAATGAATCAATTACTATAGACTTTCAGGTTTGATTGACGTAACTCATTGACCGGGGTTCGTGCTGCCAATTGATGAGCGTGTCTGGGCCATTAGCTCCTCTACAGCCTGCGACTTTTCGTCAACTTTTTTCTCCTGACTTTTCTTCAGCGCACTATAAGCACCTACTCTGATTTTCGACTTGAAAAAATCTTTGCCGACCATCCACAGAATACTCAATAACAGGAAAAAAGCAGCAACAATCAGGAAACCAAGGTATTTACTATTGGTCACTTCGTTCAGGTAGGCCGCCAGCAAACTAAACAAAAATATAGTTGTCATGGTAAGCAGTAAAGCCAGTACGATGCCATGAACGGCAACAACGACACCTTCTTCAAGTTTTCCGCGACTCTCCAGCGTAAACAGTTCAATACGGGCTTCCAGATAGCGGAATATATTCTCCCGAATTTCTTCTATACGTTCCAGCATAATTTCATGTAATTAAATTTCACTCTGCCGTATTTACAAAATACGGCCCGATTTGTTCAAAAAATAAAGGGAAAATAAAACAGCTTCGGCACATGGAGCACCGAAGCTGTTTTATTTTCCAGCATGAATTTATTAACTCCCATACGCAAGGTTGGTTAGTGCCAGCCTTGAAATCGAATTGCCGATGTTACTTAGACTGACGCAACTTGGCTTCAATGGTTTGCTGCGTGTGTGGTACTGCCCGGAGCCGCTCTTTCGGAATCAGTTTGCCGGTATCTTTGCAGATGCCATACGTCCCGTTTTTAATGCGTACCATGGCAGCATCCAACTGTTGAATAAATTTTTGCAGACGGGCAGCCAACTGGCTCAAATTTTCCCGTTCGCTGGTGTCAGCACCATCTTCAAGCAGTTTTGAGTTACCCGACGTATTATCAGTACCGCTGTCGTTGCGTTTGCTAAGCGACTCTTTTATATAATTCAATTCGCTGCGGGTAGCATCGAGTTTCTGACCGATCAGTTCCTCGAACTCCTTCAAATCCTCTTCCGAATACCGTTTCTTCTCTTCCTGAACCATAGTACGTACTACGTTAGATGGTGGGTGCTCCCATTTAAGCCACAAAAATAATGCTTTGTGATTGGTATTTCAATGAACATGTTATTTACCGTGTGTTTTTTCTAAAAATTTATCAAATTGATGTTTATCTATTTGGCAAATGAATATTCGGCATGTGTGACTAATCAGGAGAAACTCTTTTGTCTTATAAAACGAATAGGAACGATTATATGGTTTATTAATATACTATTAATCCCAGAAAAAATAGACCTTTCACAATGTCGCATTTGATTTATTAAGTTTGCGGGACACTTCGCAAACTAAATTGTTTACTAAAGAAGTTAAAGTACTGCCATGGGATATATTGAACCAGCTCCGATAAAAGATAAAGAGAATCCACTTGAGTCAATGATGTCACGTTTCGATGCTGCTGCCAAATTAGTTGGCATATCGGATGAAATGTATGACATATTGAAAGTGCCGGCCCGGCAGGTAATTGTTGGGTTGCCCGTTACAATGGATAACGGCGCGATTAAGGTGTTTGAAGGGTACAGGGTTATTCATTCCAACATCCTGGGGCCATCTAAAGGCGGTATCCGGCTCGACCCGGCTGTTCACCTCGACGAAGTTCGGGCGTTGGCGGCCTGGATGACCTGGAAATGTGCCGTGGTTGATATTCCGTATGGGGGTGCTAAAGGCGGTATTGCCTGCAACCCCCGCGAAATGTCGGCCGGTGAAATCGAACGGCTTATCCGGCAATATACCGTTGCCATGCTCGATGTTTTCGGTCCCGACCGCGACATTCCGGCCCCTGACATGGGCACCGGCCCGCGCGAAATGGCCTGGATTGTCGATGAATACTCGAAAGCCAAAGGCATGACTGTCAACAACGTTGTTACGGGTAAACCACTTGTGTTGGGTGGCTCGCTGGGGCGTACCGAAGCGACCGGACGCGGTGTTACGGTGGCGGCTCTGGCCGCAATGGACAAACTGCGTATGAATCCGTACCGCGCTACGGCCGCCATTCAGGGGTTTGGCAATGTAGGGTCGTTTGCCGCCGAACTGCTGCATGAGCGGGGGGTTACGGTTGTGGCGGTGAGTGATATTTCGGGTGGCTACTATAACAAAAGCGGTATCGACATTACGGCCGCCGTTGCCTATCGGAACGCGAACAAAGGAACGCTCGAAGGATTTGGCGGAGCCGAGAAAATCTCAAATGAAGAACTACTTTCTTTAGCAGTCGATGTGCTTGTGCCAGCAGCAAAAGAAGACGTTATAACGGACGATAATGCCGGGTCGATTCAGGCTAAAATGATTGTGGAAGGAGCCAACGGACCTACCTCCGCCAGTGCCGATGAGATTATCAATAGCAAAGGTATTCTGGTCGTGCCGGATATTCTGGCCAATGCGGGCGGGGTTACCGTTTCGTATTTTGAATGGGTACAAAACCGGATTGGTTATAAATGGACCCTCGACCGGATCAACCGCCGGGCCGACCGTGTTATGAAAGACGCCTTCGACCGTGTGTTTGAAACGTCGCAACGCTATCAGGTGCCCATGCGCTTAGCGGCTTACATTGTGGCTATTGATAAAGTTGCCAGCACGTACAAATATCGGGGCGGTTATTAATCTATACGTTTGTAGTTTGCCGTTTGTGGTTGTTCCTTTGCTGACAGATTACAGAGTACAAATAACAAATTGACTTAAAATGCGCTTACACCGCGAAGGCTATACGATTATGCTTACAACGGGGCTGGTTCTGCTGGCCCTAAATCTGCTTGCTTATTATTACCTGTTTTCCGACAACCCAACGGCCATTACGTTACTGGCGTTGGTAAGTTTGGTGCTGTTTGTATTGGTCGTGCAGTTTTTTCGCATTCCAACCCGATTGCTCACCACCGGCGAATCGCAGGTGATCGCTCCGGCTGATGGTAAGGTCGTTGTGATTGAAGAAACCGAAGAGGGCGAGTATTTTAAAGACCGTCGGCGGCAGGTATCCATTTTCATGTCGCCCCTCAACGTACACGTCAACCGAAATCCTGTTACGGGCACGGTGCGTTATTTTAAGTATTTCCCCGGTAAGTATTTAGTTGCCTGGCACCCAAAATCAAGTACCGAAAACGAGCGGACAACGGTCGTTGTTGAAGTGGCTAATGGTGCGCAGATCCTGTTTCGGCAGATTGCCGGTGCCGTGGCCCGGCGTATCATCTGGTACGTGAAAGAAGGACAGGCCGTAAAGCAAGGTGAAGAATTTGGCTTCATTAAATTTGGCTCCCGCGTCGATGTGTTTCTTCCGTTAGACGCTAAAATCAACGTAAACATTGGCGACATCACCAAAGGGGGCGTTACTGTTATTGCGGAATTAACCGCGTAATTTGGTGGGGTAGAGACTAAGTGAAGTGGGTGGAGTAAGTACAGTAAGTTATGAACGACTTTTTGTACCTACTCCACCCACTTTACTTAATCACCGACTTCACTTAGTCAACGACTACACTCAAAAGCTCCCCCCGCTCGGTTTCTGTAACAATCAAACCCAACGCGCCCGATGGGTCGAATGCGCAGTTGGATGGGTTCTGGCCCGGCAGCCGAATATCTCGAACGACCTGTCCTTCGCTTGAAAACACCCGGATGATTCCAGCACCAAATACCGCTACGTAGAGGTTTCCATCGGGGCCGATAGCCATGCCATCAGGACCGGGAAGTGACGTATTTACTGGCGCGTCAATTACGTTGGCCCACACATGAAGCGTTTCCCAACTTAACATATCGGCATCCCAAAAGCCACTCCAGATGCGCTGTTGGTGCGTTTCGCCAATCAGCAGCGTTTGCTGGTCAGGGAAAAACGATAGACCGTTGGGGTACAACAACCCTTCCGCAATTATACTCACTAAGCCATTTGGGGTGTAAACTGCAACATAGCCCGGCTGTTTACCATCGGGCGGGCCGGGGCACGTAATTAGTAAGTTGTTGTGGTTATCGAAAAGTAGATCATTGGGCATCGACAAGGGCTGACCATTTACCTGACTAATGACCGTTTCGAGTTCTCCCGTTTGTTTGTTTAAACGTCGGACAGCGTTCTGTCCTGAATCGCAGAACCAGAGCTGGCCGTTTTGGCAAGCCAGAGCATTTGGTCGCCCGCCTGTATGAACCCGCTTCGTGCGTCCGTCTGCATAGCGACAGAACAACCCCTCACCTTCCTGCTCTACGCACCAGAGATTTCCGTCCGTATCAAATGCCGGACCTTCCGGGAAGCGTAAACCCTCTGCCAGTACACGTATAGAATCCATCGTTTTATCATCGTTGAGTTAATAAAAGTTAACCTATAATACGCTATACGACCACGTACGCCATTATTCGCCATTCGCCTGTTGACAAAACTAAATTTCCATTAAAACTCGCTGTATGCATTTTGTTCACGAACGTTAGGGTATGCTCACCCGGCATGTCGCTAAATCGCTAAATAAAAGATCGGTTATTTTGACTGATTCTTAGGATAAACAGTACATTTATAATAAAAAATGGGTTAATAGACGGGGTAAAACCGCTTGCTAAATAAGATGACATTCGACTATATACTCATTGGTGCCGGCTCGGCGGGTTGTGTATTAGCCAACCGGCTGTCTGCCGATCCATCTGTTTCCGTATTGTTGCTGGAAGCGGGTGGCCCCGATACAAAAATGGAGATTCACATTCCGGCGGCTTACACAAAATTGCACGGTTCGGCGGTTGACTGGGGCTTCTGGACAGAACCGCAGACTGCTCTGAACGGTCGGCGAATGTACCAGCCGCGCGGGAAAACGCTGGGCGGCTGCTCATCCACGAATGCAATGGCGTATGTGCGCGGCAACCGGCTCGACTACGACGAATGGGCCGCTTTTGGCAACGATGGATGGAGTTACAATGAGGTATTGCCCTATTTTATTCGGTCGGAGCACAATGAGCAATATGACCAGCTTGATTCCCACTATCACGGCAACAGCGGTCCGCTCAACGTTACCTATGCCACGCGCTTTCAAACGCCTTTAGCGCGGGCGTTTGTCGATTCCTGTACGCAGTCAGGAATTCAGTCGAACAGTGACTATAACGGGGCTAAGCAGGAAGGTGCGGGCTTTTTTCAATTCACAATCAAAGAGGGACGGCGGCACAGCGCGGCAACGGCTTTTTTAAAACCGGCTATGAACCGCCCGAACCTCAAAATCATTACCCGCGCCTATACAAAGCAGATTCTGATTCAGAATGACCGGGCAACGGGCGTTGAATTTATAACCGGTAAAAATCAGACACAGCAGGCTACCGCCCGAAAGGAAGTGATTCTGTCGGCGGGGGCTTTTCAGTCGCCCCAGTTGCTCATGCTATCGGGAATCGGCCCGGTCGATGCGTTGCGTTCGGCGGGTATTGCGGTGAAAAAAGAGTTGCCGGGCGTTGGCCAGAATTTACAGGACCATCTTTTTTCGGGGGTTAGTAGCCTGAGTTCACAACGGGGAACGTCGGCTAATTTTCACCTCAAACCACTGAATCAACTCCGGGGATTAGCGCAGTTTCTGTTCAACAAAAAAGGGCCAATGACCATTAGCCCGCTCGAAGCCGTAGCCTTTCTGAAAACAGACAACGCTTCGTCGGGAGTCGATATGCAACTTCATTTCGCGCCCGTTCATTTCGGCAGCGATGGAAAAGCAGATTTTTATGACTTGTCAACGTATCCTACAACGGACGGTTATACGGTTCTGCCAACGCTGCTCAAGCCCAAAAGCCGGGGATATGTGGGTTTACGTTCCAGTAATCCACTCGATGCACCCGTCATTCAACCCAATTACTTATCCGAAGAATCCGACCGGCAGGTGCTCATCTGCGGCTTGCGGAAAACCATCGAGGTAATGAACGCCGATGCGTTCGGGCCGTATAGTCAGGGCATTAACGTACCGGCGGTCTATAGCTCCGACGGTGATTTGTGGCAACACGTGCTGAATATTCTGGAAACGGTTTATCACCCGGTGGGCACCTGCAAAATGGGACCGGCATCCGACGAACTCGCCGTTGTCGATGCTCATCTGCGGGTGCGGGGAATTGATGGTCTGCGTGTGGTCGATGCGTCAATTATGCCTACGATTGTGGCCGGAAATACCAACGCGCCGGTTATGATGATTGCCGAGAAAGCCGCTGATTTGATTTTATCTGGCGGAGTTAGTGAAGTGAGGTAAGTAAGTGGAGTGAGTGGAGTAGATTGTGCACCTGACGTTCGGCGTAGTCTCTGACTACGTCGCGGTGATGGCCGGTCTCTGACCGGCGCAAAATGATACCAAACCGCCGGTCAGAGACCGGAAAACACAAGAGCGTAGTCTGAGACTACGCTCAACCTCACCAACCTCACTCAACACAGTATACAACCCACTTCACTAATCACTACTCCTCAAAAGGTTGCCAATTGATAGAGATTTCGCTCGACAACCTCGATTACGACAACCGTTGGTCGTTCGGCCTTTATGAGGGTCGGGTCTAATTTGCTGCCCCGCACAAAATAAGACTCGCGAAAGTAGCCGGGCAGATACTGCATCATACCGTGACTGAACGAATCGCCGATTAGCAGCAACCGGCCCGGCCCCGCACCCGTAAACCGCGTGGAGGGAAATCCAATCGTTTCGTTTGGCACAACCGCTACCTGCCGACCGGTTCGGCTGGGTGCTGGTTTGATGTAATAAAAAATAGGGTCTTTCTGCTCATCCTGCAACGTCAGCATCGTAGTGAGATCGCCCGCTCCGCCCTGTTGCTTTTCAATCCGGTAATCCGACAGCCGAACGGGCGGTAATGCAGGTTGCTTCTGCCGAATGTGATTCAGCAGAGTCGCACAACCGACCAGTGTGCCATATTCGTTCCAGTGCGTATCCGTCTGATAATAAACAACATGGTCGCGTTTGGCAACCCGCAGCGTATCCCGAATATCGATAAAATGAAGATTTGTTTTGTCTATTGTCTGCTTGAGTATGTCCAATCGGGAAGGCTCGGGACTTTGCTGTAAATGGTCGGGAAGGTATTCAGGGTAAATCGTGTGCGAGTCGGGGGCAACGAAAACGTACAACTGGATGCCCTGATTGGCCAGTTCCTGTTGCCGCTGCACTAAATGGTCTGCAATGCGCCGTGCCGAATCGGCGGAGAGCGGCTGCAACCCCCGATGCTGATCCACCACTTTATTATAGCTGTTGCCTAAGTAAAGCCAGCCTTTTTTGCCCACTACTACCTTTTCGGGCAGGGGCGACTGACCAAGTACGTTGAATTTCCAGCGACTGTACGCATAGAACAGGGCATTCCGCCAGCCAAAATTCTCTTTGTAATACCGGTCGAACTGATGAACGAAACTGCGGACGTGCGGAAAATTTAGCGCGGGCCGCTGGTTCAACCGCCGATTTTCCGTGCTGCTAAACCGCGCCGATAAGCCCAGCACCTGGTCGAGCGTTGGCAGCAGCATCAGCATGGCGAAGATGAACGCTGTAAGTTTATACCGTGTCGTTGTCATGATTATGAAGGTTGTAACAACCAGAGGTTGTTATGGCCTTTCTCAAAATCGGAAATAGATAAATGGATTGTACGTATCAGCCGCCAGATAAGCAACGGCCATTACAAACAGCCCCACCAGCCCCAGCACATAAGCCGCGTTGAGCGTTAGCCGGACCGAAACCGCGCCCATCCGCGCCAGCAACCGATGCCAGAACGTCTGGAATTGGTGATACACGGGTGTGGCTAACACAAACCCTAATACCAGCGAAATGATAACGTCAGTACTCAAAAAATAGGCTAATGGAAAGGCTGATTGGTTGACAGGAGCCAGACCAGCCATCTTCTGTAAATAATCGACAGCCGATGTCAGGTCGGCGGCCCGGAAAAATACCCACCCAATCAGCACCACAAACAGCGTGTAAATGTGCGCCAGCGGTTGCCAGATGCGCTCAAGACGTTTGCCCAAACCGGCCCGTTCGATGAGCAGAAATACGCCGTGATACAAACCCCAGATAATGAAATTCCAACTGGCACCGTGCCAAAGCCCGGTTACAAAAAACACAATGAGCAAGTTACGGTATGTCCGGGCTTTGCTGCCCCGGTTGCCGCCCAACGGTATATACACATAATCGCGAAACCAGCTTGACAGCGAAATATGCCAGCGTCGCCAGAAATCCTGAATCGAACGGGCGATGTATGGGTAGTTGAAATTCTCTTTAAAATCGAATCCAACCATCTTGCCCAATCCGATGGCCATATCGGAATAGCCCGAAAAATCGAAGTAAATCTGGAGCGAATAGGCGATAATGCCCAGCCAGGCCGTTTCAGTTGGGTACGTTTCGGGCGGGGCGTTGAAAATAGTATCGGCTATTCCCGCAAAGGTGTTGGCCAGCAACACTTTCTTGGCCATACCAATAATGAATCGCTCGGCTCCGATGCCAAATTTTTCGACCGTAACGGTCCGGTCGGCGAGTTCGGGAGCGATGTCGGCATAGCGAACAATAGGTCCCGCAATCTGATGCGGAAACATGGCGACGTAGGTGCCATAATCCAGAAAACTGCGGTTGGCTCGAATGCGTCCCCAGTAAATATCGAGCGTGTAGGAAATGCCCTGAAAGGTGTAAAAGCTAATGCCGATGGGCAGCGCAATCTGTGAAATAGTCAGGCTATCGGTAATGGGCAGGGCAAACGCTTCAGCAAAACCATGTATTGACTCAACCAGAAAGTTGGTGTATTTGTAATAGAACAGTAACGATAAACTGCCAATCAGCGACAGCAGCAAACCGGCCCGTCGCTTTCCGTTTTCGACTAATCGACCCGCTATAAAATTAACGCCTGCCGATGCTAAGAGCACCAGAACGACCAGCCCTTCGCCCCAGGCATAAAACAGCAGGCTGGCACCGAACAGAAACGTATTTTTCCACCGATGGGGCAGCAGATAATAAGCAATCAGAAAAAACGGAAGGTACAGAAATAAAAAAATGGCCGAACTAAACAGCATAGAATAAGACAATAAGTCGGGCCAAAGTTAACGCAAAAGGAGGAGAGGGCGAAAAAGCAGGAAAATAGGCCAGTCATTGGCTTCTTCTCTGTTTTTCGCCCTCTCCTAATCGTTTGTATGGCTGCAAAACTCCGTTAAAAGAACGACAACCGAAGCACGAACGGGCTACCGTAAATTTGACGGGCCAGCCCCGAATTATCATTGTAATTCAAATTGTATAACGCCGTCAGGTTCACGCCAAACCGGCGGGAAATGGGCTGTGAATACGTCACCCCCACCAAAGGCGAGGTTAGGCCCGCACTGGATTTTAGCCCGGTCTGGTTCTCGGTTTGCTGGATGGTTGTATTCTCAATTTCGCCGTGCAGATACAGGTTGGGCAGGATAGACGGAATAAATTCGTACATCAGAAAACCACGCCCGCCATATTGATTATAGGTCAGATACGGAACCGTCGACCCGGTATTGGTAACAGCTTTGTAGCGGGTATAGGTGTAGGTGCCGCCGATACCGACAATGAGCCGCTCGGTAGCCTGATAGGCAACGACTGGCGAAACGCCTAAGCTAAAGGGATTGCCGAAGCGGAAACCGTTGATGCCACCACCAAAACGCAGCCGCTGACCAAACGGTAACGGGCGACCTTCGGGGGTTTGCGTACGGAGCGGGTCGCGGCCCTGATCCCGACGTTCATCGGGGTCTTCCGTCAATTGGCCAAAGGCCATGCTGCTACTTAATAACGCTGTGATAAACAGCAACTTCTGGATATGATTCATGGTGTTTTGTGCGAAATAATAACACTTGGTATATAACGAAATCAGAAGGTAAATTCTTTCACGTCGGGGTCGTTAAGCAACCGTTTAATGCATTTTTCGTGGTTTTTCTGCGAACCATCGACGCGCCAGTGACCAATGATCTCCGTACCAATGCGCTGCTGCTGGTTTCGGGTTGGCGACAGGCCGCATTCCTCGAAAAAATGCTCATACTGACTCAGCGTTTTGTTTCGAAACTGCGTCACAATTTTGTAGTCGCGCGGTTGGTTCAGCCGCTGAATTCGTTTGGTCAGACCGGTTAGCAACAACAGCGATGCCAGGATAAAAACGAAACCGATAATGGCGATGTCGTAATGACCACCGCCCACACACATGCCCAACGCCGAGACGGCCCAAACAGTTGCGGCTGTGGTAAGGCCTTTTATTCGGTTATCGTCGCGAAAAATAATGCCTGCTCCCAGAAACCCGATGCCGTTAACAATGTTGGCCGCAATCCGGTCGCCGGAGCCGCCAATTCGTCCCGACACCATCGTAAACAGGGCTGACCCGACGCAGATCATAATCATGGTTCGAAAGCCAGCGGCTTTGCCATGATACTCCCGCTCGGCTCCAATCAGCCCGCCAATGACCAACGCAACGGTCAGTCGAATAATGTCTTCCAGCGCAAAATCCATTTCGTTCGTTAATCAGTACGGTACTATGCCGAATCCTGTTGCACGTAGTCCCGAATATAATTGGGGACAGCCGCTCGTTTTAACCAGACGGGAGAAACCATATCCTGAAATAAACCGTTAAAATTCAGATAGAGTTTACCCTCATTAACAAAGAATGACTCAGACCCCGGAAGCCGAACGCCAGACCACCGAATCATCGGGTGTCGAACCATCAAGTGTCGGCCCATTACGTTCAGTTGATTACCTCGACCCCAAGCAGTTTATTATCATCAAGGGGGCGAAAGTACATAATCTAAAAGGAATTGACGTTGCCATTCCGCGCAACAAATTAGTGGTGCTGACGGGGCTGTCCGGTTCAGGCAAATCGTCGCTGGCCTTTGATACGTTATTTGCCGAAGGCCAGCGGATGTACGTCGAAAGCCTGAGCAGCTACGCCCGGCAGTTTTTGGGCCGGATGGAGAAGCCGGAGGTCGAGTACATCAAAGGCGTATCACCGGCCATTGCCATCGAACAGAAAGTATCGACCCGAAACCCGCGCTCAACCGTTGGAACCTCTACCGAAATTTATGATTACCTGAAATTGCTTTTTGGCCGGGCGGGGATTACCTACTCACCCCTATCAGGCAACGAAGTTCGGAAAGACACGGTTACGGATGTCGTCAATTTCATGTACGAATACGAAGCCGGGCAACGCGTCATGATTATGGCTCCGCTACGCATTCGTGAAGGCCGTACGCTGGCTTATGAACTGAATATTCTGCTTCAAAAAGGCTATACCCGGATCGTTGCCGATGGCCAGGTTTTGCAAATTGAGGATGTGTTAAATAGTGAAGAGTTAAGAGTGAAAACCGGGCCGCCGAGCGGTGAAGAATATTCGTCAGCAACAGATTCTTCACTCGAAATCCTCGTTGACCGGGGAACGGTCCTGTACGACGAAAGCGGCCAGCCCGACGAAGACAATCAGTACCGTTTTTCCGACTCCGTACAAACGGCTTTTAGTGAAGGCGATGGTACTTGCCGGGTCGATGTCGTCGGGAAAGAATCACGTATTTTCTCCGATAAGTTTGAGTTAGACGGGATTATCTTCGAGGAGCCGAGCGTAAATTTATTCACCTTTAATAATCCGTACGGTGCCTGCCGCCGGTGCGATGGGTTCGGCAAAGTGCTGGGCATCGACCCGGATTTGGTCATTCCCGACAAAAACCTGTCGGTGTTTGAGGGAGCCATTGCGCCCTGGCGGAGCGAGAAAATGAGCGAGGAGTTTTTGAAACCGCTGCTCAAAAACGGCATCCGCTTCGACTTCCCGATTCACCGGCCCTACAAAGAACTGACCCCCGCCGAGCAGGACCTCCTGTGGGCCGGAAACTCGTATTTTAATGGTCTGAATGCGTTTTTTGCTTACGTCGAAAGTCAGACATTCAAGGTGCAATACCGTGTGATGCTGTCGCGCTACCGGGGTAAAACCACCTGTCCCGAGTGCCGGGGTTCGAGGTTGCGGAAAGACGCGTCGTACGTGAAAGTGGCCGGCAAGAGCATCACCGACCTTGTGCTGATGCCGCTAACGCAGGTAACGGCTTTCTTCCGCGATCTGGAATTGCCCGCTCATCAGCAGCAGATAGCGAACCGGATACTGATCGAAATTCGTAACAGACTTGATTATATGGAGCGCGTCGGGCTGGGTTATCTGACACTCAATCGCCTGACCAACTCGTTGTCGGGTGGTGAATACCAGCGCATTAAGCTGGCTACATCGCTCGGTTCGGCCCTTGTTGGCTCTATGTATATTCTGGATGAACCGAGTATTGGTCTGCACCCACGCGACACCCAGCGGTTGGTCAGTGTGCTCCAATCCCTGCGCGACATGGGCAACACCGTTATTGTGGTGGAGCACGAAGAAGAAGTGATGCGGGCCGCCGACCAACTCATCGACATTGGCCCCGACGCCGGTACGCTGGGTGGACATCTGGTATTTCAGGGAACATGGGCAGACGTGAATAATGAACAATGGATAATGAATAATGAAAAATTGCCTGATAACGATTATTCATCATCCATTATTCATTATCCATTAAAATCTCACACCCTCGATTTCCTGACGGGTCGCGAAACCGTTCCGGTGCCAACGTTTCGGCGAAAAGCGACCAATTTTATCGAATTGAAAGGCGCACGGGAAAACAACCTGAAAGACGTGGATGTGCGCTTTCCGCTCAATACGCTCACAGTCGTAACGGGTGTGTCGGGTTCGGGAAAAAGTACGCTCATTAGAAAAGTGCTGTACCCGGCCCTGATGCGGCAGCGGGGCGAAGGAACGGAGGAGGCTGGTAAATTCGATGGGTTGAGCGGTTCCGTTGACCGAATTTCGGCGATTGAAATGATCGACCAGAACCCCATTGGCAAGTCGAGCCGTTCCAATCCGGTTACGTACATAAAAGCCTACGATTATCTCCGGCAGGTCATGGCCGACCAGCCCGTGTCGAAATCACGGGCGTATAAGCCAAGCCATTTTTCATTCAACGTTGACGGAGGCCGTTGCGAGGTTTGTCAGGGCGAGGGCGAAGTGAAAATCGAGATGCAGTTCATGGCCGATATCTACCTCAAATGCGAAGGCTGTGGCGGAAAACGGTTCAAGCAGGAAGTGCTGGAAGTGACGCTTCATGACAAAAATATATCGGACATTCTGGATATGACCGTCGATGAAGCTATTGATTTCTTCCGTAAAGTCGAACCCAAAATGGCCGATAAATTACAACCCTTGCAGGATGTGGGTTTGGGCTACATCGGTCTGGGTCAGTCGGCAAATACGCTGTCGGGAGGAGAGGCTCAGCGCGTAAAACTGGCGTCATTCCTCGGCAAAGGCAATCCGAACAAAGGCAGTACACTCTTTATCTTCGACGAGCCGACAACCGGGCTGCACTTCCACGACATCCGCAAACTGCTATCGGCCATCAACGCCCTCGTCGATCAGGGCGATTCGGTGATTATCATCGAGCACAATATGGAAGTCATCAAAAACGCCGATCATATCATCGACCTCGGTCCCGAAGGTGGCGAAACCGGTGGTTATGTAACGTTTACGGGCACGCCCGAAGAGATGGTAAAACTAACCGACGGGAACTATACGGCGCAGTATCTGAAAGAGAAAGTATAAGCGTATCAGGTAGTCAGGTAGTCAGAAAATGCTTTGTATGCGGTCAGCATAAAATGCGTTTAAGCACAGCCAACGGATGTCATCTTTTTAAGTCATTGAAAAACAAAGATGACGAAGCTGTTTAAACTTTTCAAAATAGCTGAAGGACCGACGATTTTTTTGTCATTCCGACGGAGGAGGAATCTCTGGCTTGACTAATAGGCGACGTTGAGATTCCTCCCTACGGTCGGAATGACAAAAAAAGCACTCATTTTCGACCGAAAATAGAAAGTTTAAACGGTTTCGACATCTGTTCGCTGTGCTTAAACGCATTTTTGTTATATCTTTGTTATAACATTGCTCGTAAACGATATGCATCTGCAACTCAGACGAATTGGAAACTCACAAGGCGTAATTCTACCCCGTCCAATGCTTCAGCAAGTTGGTATTGAAAGCGAAATTGAGATAGAAGTAGCCGATGGTGCTATCATTCTCCGGCCTGCCAAACAGCATCCCCGATCCGGTTGGGATGAGGCTTTCGCGAAAGCTGCCGAAGCAGGCCATACGCCGGACAATGACCTGTTCGATGGAGCTTCCAATGCATTTGACCAAACGGAGTGGCAATGGTAGTAGCTCGATTTGAAGTTTGGTTAGTTACGTTGGACCCTACCCGTGGCAGTGAAATTGCCAAAACACGTCCTTGTCTGGTCATCTCTCCCGACTCCGTCAACCGATCACTCAACACAATCATGGTTGCGCCACTGACCAGCACCCGTAAACCATATCCCACGCGCGTTGATTGCCAGTTCGACGGTCGGGATGGGCAAATTGCGCTGGATCAGGCCCGGAGCGTCGATAAAGTGCGGTTGGCAAAGCGGCTTGGCCGTTTAGACGATTCCTTTTGCCAACAGGTATGCAACGCGTTGATCGAGTTGTTTACATATTAGTGCAAAATATGTAAGACTGTCGAACAAAAATATAGGCATCCTATCGCTTACTCAATAACTGGAGTGAGCACATCAGCGGGAATTAAGTATACTTCATTCACACCAACTTTCTCCTTATTTTCGCGGTGGTTATCTATCCACCGTACATGTTCAGGTTTGTTAAATGGGCTTTTTTCTTTACCATCTGGCCCTTTCTGGCTGTTGCCCAACTACAGATTTCGCATCCTATGCCGCGTTTCGTCGTTCAGCGCGGGGCCGATGGTAATGGGCGGCTTTACCTGTCAGGCCGGTTTGCGGGTGCTGTTGATCGGGTAGAAGCGCAGTTAACGCCCGTTGCAGAGGGTCAGGGTGTGGCCACAAACTGGCAAACGGTGCAGACCAATCCGGTCAACAACCTTTTTCTGGGATACATAACGGGTGCGGGCGGCTGGTATGTGCTCACGGTGCGTACGCTTGTGGGCAACACCGTTCTGGAGCAGGCCAGTGTGCAGCCGGTCGGGATTGGCGAAGTGTTCATTACCGCCGGGCAGTCCAATTCGCGCGGGATTGGCATCGGCGATAATGACCTCGGCACCAATACCGACCGCGTCAACGCCATTGACACCATCAACCACTATTATCCGCAGCCACCGGCGGCACCGGCACTGCTCTCGTCTGGCGACCCGTCGCCGGTGCCGCGCTACAAAGCACTGACCGCCGGGCGACGCGTATATCCGATGGCCGAAAGTTCGTGGGGCTGGGGTGAAATCGGCGATTACATTGTTCATCGGTATAACGTACCGGTCGCTTTTTACGTGGTCGGCTGGGATGGCTCCACCATAGACAACTGGCAAAAAACGGCGAATGGCATTCCTGCCTGTAACGCATACTACTGTGTGGCAAACTGGCAAAACCTACAGCCCTATACCAACCTGAAAAACGTGCTGAACTATTACGGGTCGATAGGGGGCGTTCGGGCCGTATTATGGCAACAGGGCGAAGCGGAGAACGAGGTAGCGAGTGCGGATATTCCTCAATATGCTACCCGACTCAAAGACGTTATTCTAAAGTCACGACAGGATTTTGGCGGTCGTACGATTCCCTGGGTGGTAGCTCGTGCGTCATTTAACGGAACAACGACCACACCGGCGGTGGTAACGCAACAGGAAAATCTGATTGCCATGCCCGGCCTGAATGTGTTTCAGGGACCGCTGAACGATACAATCCAGAACCGGAATGCGGGCACGGTCAACGTCCACTTTCGCAACGCATCGCGGCCATCGCCCCACCCGCAATACTACCTGAATACAAACCCGATTCCGGTCAACATGGGCCTGTCACGGTTTGCCCGCAACTGGAACAACAGCCTGAACGACACTTTTTTTCAGAACGCCCAACCCATTACGCCGACGCAGTTTGCGGCAACGGGCAATCTGGCTGATTATGTTATGCCCGGCTCTACATTGACTGTGTCGTTTAGCACTCTTGGCACCTTCGATGCGGGCAATCAATGGCAGGTTCAACTACTCGATTCGCTGGGGCAATACAGGCAGGTTTTGGGCAGTGGTTCAACCAGCCCGATTGCCGTAGTCCTGCCTGCTTCGCTCCAGAGCGGCCATTTTAGGGTTCGGGTCGTTGCTACGTCGCCCACGTTGCCCGCTGTACCGTCGAATTTATTTCTGCTAACCAATCAGGCCGACGTAAGCCTGACGATGGATATTGACCAGCGGGTGCCTGACCAGAACGCGCCTGTAACCATTAGCGTTTTCATGCACAACAGCGGGCCGGGTCCGGCAAGAAATATTGTTGTCCGAAATCGACTGCCCGACAATCTGGCCTTTGTTTCCTCCACCGACTTTTTCGCTATGGGAACGGTATTAACCAGCGCGGCCCTCGACATCCTGCCGGGAGCCACCCAAACGCTCACGTTTATTGCTCAGCCGACAGCATCCGGCACGTACCAGAATGCCGCCGAAATTGCCTCAGCCACAACCATCGACCCCGACAGCCAGCCCAATTCCGGCACGGGCGATGGACAGGACGATGCGGCTCAACTCGATTTCCGAACGCGCCAGGATAGTCCGGCCTTGTTTGCCTCGCCGAACCCAAATCAGACGCCGTTGCCCGGCGTTAGCCCCAATCAGCCTGCGCCCGACCCCGCTAAAGCCGATGTCAGCGTCAGTATGTCGGTCGATAAACGTACTCCGTGCGTAGGCGACATCATCACGTATACAGTACTGCTGGCCAATCAGGGCGGATTATCAGCGACGGGTTTGAGCGTGACGGCCTATTTACCCGCCGGACAAACGTTCATTCCGGGAGATGATTTTGGACTTTCGGGTGGCAATCTGGTAAGCAGCGTCAGCAGCGTAGCCCCCGGTAGCGTCGTTCTACTTCGATTTCGAGCTAATGCTACCGCTGCCGGATTGGGTATCTGCACGGCTCAACTCACAGCCGCCAGCACACCCGACCCCGACTCTATACCCGGCAATGGCACGACCAATGGCGAGGACGATACCGCTCAGGTTGATGTACGCATTCAGTAGAAGGATATGTTCTTTAGGTATTCACACTGAACACTTTACGTTGTATCTTCGTTAAATTTCAATCAATCTATACATTCCATAGTGACAAAAAGGGGTATTCCTGCTTTCAGTAACAGGCAATAGCCGGATGTCTGTATTTTATGAAAACGGGTTGGGTTCTTTTCGGAGCGATAAGCATCGCTGTTACGTTGATGCTTTCTTCATTTCTCGGAATTTTCGAGAAGCGGGTGGACTATAATACCCAAATCAAACCCCTGCTGAACAAGAATTGCATTGTCTGCCACGGTGGGGTAAAAAAAGCGTCCAATTTCTCGCTCCTGTTCAAGCACGAAGCCCTCGCGCCAGCCAAGTCGGGTAAATTAGCCATCGTTCCCGGTGATGCTGATGCCAGCGAGATGATTCGGCGGCTCACGCTAACGGATGACGACGAGCGGATGCCCCTCGACCATCCCGCCCTGAAACCCGACGAAATAGACCTTCTCCGTACATGGATTAATCAGGGAGCCGAGTGGGGCGATCACTGGGCGTATCAAACCGTTCAAAAGCCAGAAGTTCCTCATATTGGCACGTTCTGGAGCCGTCTGGGCATCGTAAACAGTGACGAAACGGATTGGGCCAAAAATGAAATCGACCACTTTATTCTCGATAAATTAAAGCAGGAAACACAGGGGTCGGACCATTTGAAACCATCGCCCGAAGCCGACCGCGCAACGCTGATCCGGCGCGTATCGCTCGACCTGACGGGCCTGCCACCGACCCAGAAAGAAACCGATGATTTCATGGCCGATAAATCGCCGGAAGCGTATGAAAAAGTGGTTGACCGGCTGATGAAATCACTGGCTTATGGCGAACGCTGGACGGGTATGTGGCTCGACCTCGCCCGTTATGCCGATACCAAAGGCTACGAACGCGACCCCGGACGGAAAATTTGGCGATACCGTGACTGGCTTATCAAGGCGTTTAATGAAGATAAACCATTCGACCAGTTCACTGTTGAGCAGGTAGCCGGTGATTTGCTGCCGGTGCGCGATGGTGACTCAAATGCTGATAATCAGTTCATTGCAACGGGTTTTCATCGGAACACGATGACCAACGATGAGGGCGGTACGCAGGACGAAGAGTTTCGGGTAGCGGCTGTAATCGACCGGGTCAACACAACCTGGGATGTATTTCAGGGGACGACCTTTGCGTGTATCCAGTGCCACAGCCACCCGTATGACCCCTTTACGCACGACGAATATTACAAGTACCTTGCGTTTTTCAATAGCACCCGCGACGAGGACGTAACAAGCGACACACCAACCCTTCGGTTCTATAAACCCGCCGATTCGCTCAAAATCGTTTCGTTGAAACAGTACATTTCTACGGCTGTTGCGAATCCGACACAGGCGCAGGCTACTGTCCGGCAGGTAACGCAATTCGTGCGAACGATTGAGCCTAAAATCAACTCACACGACTTCGATCAGATTGCCAATGCCTCGTTGCTTGATGCCAAATACTTTGGTTTTCAGGATAAAGGATTGGCCCGAATCAAAAACGTAACGATGACCGGACGACCCCGGCTCCTGATTGCCTGGGGAACCAAAGCTCCCGACGCCATCGTCACGATTCGGCAGGACAAACCCGACGGACAGGTTTTGGCAACAGTGCCCGTCCCGAAAACCGGTAGCCAATGGAACGATACCATCCAGATGATTCCGTTGCCATCAATGCAGGGAAAACACAGTCTCTATCTGTCGCTTAATAGTCCGAAGGCACCGAAAGACTGGGTCATGATTAAATGGGTATCGTTCCAGCCAGTTCTGCCCGGTCAGCCGCTGAATGCGCTCGGCGAGAGAGACAAAACGCTGGTCGATATTTTAAATGCCGATGCCGAACAAACACCCATTATGCTCGACGGGTCGGGTGATCTGGCCCGCACAACGCACGTATTTGAGCGGGGGAACTGGATGGTGAAAGGCAAACGCGTCTCGCCCGATGTGCCGAAGTCATTCCCGAAAATGGACCCCAAGCTGCCCAAAAACCGGCTTGGGTTAGCCCGCTGGATGGTTAGTCGGGAGCATCCGCTAACGGCTCGCGTGGCTGTAAACCGATTCTGGGAGCAGTTATTTGGAACAGGAATCGTGGAAACCGTTGAGGACATGGGCACGCAGGGTATTTCGCCAACTCACCGCGAACTGCTTGATTATCTGGCCGTTGAATTTATGGAAACCGACCACTGGAGCGTCAAAAAATTGCTAAAACGAATGGTTATGTCGGCAACGTACCGGCAGCAGTCCAGTGTATCGCCGGAAATGCTGGCGAAAGATCCATTTAATAAACTGCTGGCTCGCGGGCCGCGCGTTCGGTTATCGTCTGAAGCTGTCCACGATCAGGCATTGGCGGTGAGTAATCTGCTGAGTCACAAGATGTACGGGCCAAGCGTGATGCCCATTCAGCCCGATGGCATCTGGCAATCGCCTTACGACGGCGACACCTGGAAGCAGAGTACCGGCGAAGATTTGCACCGTCGCGCCCTGTACACGTACTGGAAACGTACCGCTCCGTACCCGTCGATGGTGACGTTTGACAGTCCAAGCCGGGAGTTTTGCCAACTCCGCCGATTGCGTACCAACACACCTTTGCAGGCTTTGGTAACGCTCAACGACCCGGTTTATGTGGAAGCCGCCCAGCATTTGGCGGAGTACATGCGTGGACATGGTCAATCACCGGAGCGTCAGATTCAGGCGGGTTTCCACCAGATTATGCAGCGCGATCTGCCGCCCAAAAAACTGGCCGTGCTGGTTCGCCTTTATCGAACCAGCGAACACTATTATCGCGGGAAACCCGGCGAAGCGGAGCATTTGCTGGATCGACCCGGCATCGACTGCGCAACGGTTTCGCCCCAGTTGGCCGCGCTGACGGTAACAGCGAATACGATGCTGAATTTAGACGAAGTGATTACGAAGGAGTGAGTTAGGCAACTACCCCACCCCAACCCCTCCCCTAAAAAAGGGGAGGGGCTAAAAAAGTGAAAAGGGAACTTTCTATAGTTCAGGAGAAGATTTAAAGTCAGAAGAAATGAGCGAGGTAATACATAATCGAAAAGGCATGGAGGAGTTTCGGCGGGAGTTGCGGAAAACTCCGACGCGCTTCGAGACATTGCTTTGGGAACGGTTGCGAAGTAGTCAGTTGGGTGGACGGAAATTTCGTCGGCAGCATAGCGTGGGTGTTTACATACTTGACTTTTATTGCCCCGCCGAACGATTGTGTGTTGAGATTGATGGTACTATTCACCACCGCCCTGATGCCATTTCTCACGATGAGGAGCGGGATGAAGCATTAGCTCAATTACAGATAAGAACGTTACGTATCAGCAACCACGAAGTCGAGAAAGACATTGAAACGGTATTGAATAAAATCAAAGCCCATTTTACGACCTAAATACCGATTCTCCCCCCTCCCCTTAGTTCAAGGGGAGGGGCCGGGGGTGGGGTAAACCAATGAACAAACTCTTTCAGGAACTCCGGCAGGCAGCCGCTGAGCGCGAAACCCGGCGGCACTTTTTGCACACCTGTTCAACGGGATTAGGGGCTATGGCCCTCGGCTCGGTGCTGGGAAGTTGCGGTTTTTTGGGCAACGACACCCCGCAGACCAACGCTGTCGGGAGCGCGTTGCCATCGGAGCCAACCGCGCCACACCCGTCACCGTATCTGCCGAAGGCCAAACGGATTATTTACATCCACATGGCCGGGTCGCCGAGTCAGTTGGAGTTGTTCGACTACAAACCCGAACTGGCGAAATACAACGGCAAAGACTGCCCGCAGGCCTTGCTCGAAGGGAAGAAATTCGCATTTATCCGGGGTGTTCCCAAAATGCTGGGGCCGCAGGGTAAGTTCGCGCAGCATGGGCAATCGGGGGCATGGGTATCGGACTATTTGCCTCATTTACAGGGAGTCGTGGACGACGTTACGTTCCTGAAAGCCATGCATACCGACCAGTTCAACCATGCACCCGCACAATTGCTCATGCACACGGGTAGTGCCCGGCTGGGTCGGCCCAGTATGGGGTCGTGGGTGACGTATGGGCTGGGGACGGAGAATGACAACCTGCCGGGTTATATCGTGCTGGCATCGGGCGGGAAATCGCCCGACGCGGGCAAGTCGGTATGGGGAAGCGGCTTTCTGCCAACGGTTTACCAAGGCGTTCAGTGCCGCACGGAAGGCGATCCGGTGCTTTATGCGTCCGACCCTGCCGGTATGAGCCGCGATGTGCGGAAGAATACCATCGACGCCATCAATCAAATCAATCAGCAGCAGTATGACGAGGTGAAAGACCCCGAAATTCTGACCCGGATTGCGCAGTATGAACTGGCGTTTCGGATGCAGATGTCGGTGCCCGACGCGATGGATATAAAAAGCGAACCGCAGTACATTCTGGATAGCTACGGTGTCGATCCCGGCAAAGGTTCGTTTGCCCGAAATTGCCTGTTAGCCAGACGGTTGGTTGAGCGGGGAGTGCGTTTTGTGCAACTCTTCGACTGGGGTTGGGACACCCACGGCACCAGCAAAGATACGTCTGTTGACATGGGGTTGCAGGCTAAATGCATGGAGTCCGATCAGGCCGTTGCCGCCTTGCTGAAAGACCTTAAACAGCGTGGTTTATTAGAAGACACGCTGGTGGTTTGGGGTGGCGAATTTGGCCGGACGCCCATGCAGGAAAACCGCGATGGTCAGGTATTGCCGTTTATGGGCCGCGACCATCACCTCGAAGCCTTTACCGTCTGGATGGCAGGCGGGGGCGTTAAGCGGGGTTTCTCGTTCGGCGAAACTGATGATATTGGGTACTATGGCGTGAAAGACAAAGTGCATATCCACGACCTTCAGGCCACAATTTTGCATCTACTCGGCTTCGACCATACAAAATTAACGTACCAGTTTCAGGGCCGTCCGTTCCGGCTAACCGATGTAGCCGGGAAAGTTATTAAACCCGTAATTGCGTAGTTTTCTACACAAAATGAACGTTGCAGGACTCAGCCAGGGTGGGAAACAATTTCTTAATCGTTTCCCACTCTGGCTGAGTGTCGCGGGCGATTAATAATTGTTTCCTTTGCATCTATTGATTGACAATAGAGGCCATGATGACCCAAACTACGCTTTCGTGGCTGTACCTGATTGGTGCGGCAGTCTGTATGATGGCCTGGACGTACTCGCTCAAGTATCTGAGTTGGGATGATCTGAAAATGCTTCGCTGGGCAACATTCTACCGGCCCGACGGCGGGTTGCCCGCTTTGGTTCCCTGGGTAGCTTACGTATTTTTTGGAATCGTCAATACCGTATTGCTGGCTATCGCCATGCGTACTATCCCGACCACAACGGCTTTTGCAGTATGGACGGCCCTCTCGCTGGTGTTCCTGAAAGCTGCCGATGTTTTCTGGCTGAAAATAAGCTGGTCATGGACCGAATTATTCTTTATTCTGCTTATTGCTGTGGGTATTGTTGGCCTTAAATTAGTTGGCCCGACAGAGTGATACGAAGAGGTAACTGCAACACCGGGTTGAAACCCGGCGCAATGCAGTATGCACAACCTGCGCCGGATTTCAACCCGGTGTTGTGTAAGTAATTCGCTCTATTCCAGCACTTTCGGTACTTCAAAAAACTGGTCATCGTGTTGGGGCGCGTTGACCAGAGCCTGTTCGCGGGAGAGGTGGTTACCCGCAATATCGTCGCGCAGCACGTTAGTTTCGTCTGAGATGTGCGTTAGCGGTTCAACGCCGGTTGTGTCAACTTCATTGAGTTGCTCCATCCAGGTCAACACCCCATTCAGGCTGTCGAGTAAGTTCGCTTCTTCGTCTGGCTTAACCTCTAAACGAGCCAGATGAGCAATTTTATGTAATGTTTCCTGATCTACTTTCATGTTTGTAATGCGGCTGGAAAGCCGCTTTTAGACAGATTTTATGGACAGGATTTACAAGTTTTTTATATCCTGTAAATCCTGTCCATAAAATCTGTCTAAAATCAATGTTTAAAGTGTCGAACGCCCGTTGTCACCATTGCCATGCCGTTCTGGTTGCAGTAGTCGATGGAGTCCTGATCGCGGATGGAACCGCCGGGCTGAATCACCGCCGTAATGCCCGCCTGCCCGGCAATTTCAACGCAGTCGGGGAAGGGGAAAAATGCGTCTGACGCCATTACCGACCCGTTCAGGTCGAACCCAAACGCATGAGCCTTCTCGATGGCTTGCCGCAACGCATCCACGCGGGACGTTTGCCCAACGCCACTGGCCAACAACTGGCCCCCTCTGGCTAATACAATCGTGTTTGATTTTGTGTGTTTACAAACCTTCAGCGCAAACTCCAACGACCGTATTTCGCTGTCTGTCGGGGCTTTGCTGGTAACGGTTTTGAACGCACTGGCTGTTTCAGTCTGGTTGTCTTTGTCCTGCTCCAGCACGCCGTTCAAGATTGTTTTGAACATGACCGTTGGCAGCGTTACTGAGTTACGCTTGAGCAGAATACGGTTCTTTTTGGATTTCAACACCACCAGAGCGTCAGGTGCATAGTCGGGCGCAATCAGAATTTCCATGAACAGCTTGGTCAGTTCTTCGGCGGTTTCCAGATCGACCGGCGCGTTTGTAATCACGACGCCCCCAAACGCTGAGACCGGATCGCAGGCAAGGGCGGTCAGATACGCTTCCTTCGCCGTTGGTGCTGTTGCGATCCCGCAAGCGTTCGTATGTTTGATAATGGCAAACGCTTTTTCGTCGGTGTCCGTAAACTCATCAATCAGGTTTACGCAGGCGTCAACGTCCACTAAGTTGTTGTACGACAGTTCTTTACCGTGTAATTTGTCGAACATCGCTTCCAGATCACCGTAGAACGTTGCCTGCTGGTGCGGATTCTCGCCGTAGCGAAGGTGGCTGGCCGACAGTTTCCTGAAATCGTAAATAGCTTCGGTTGGATTGGATTTCTGCGTTGGGGTTCCCGCAAAATAATTCTGAATGGCGGTGTCGTAGAGCGAGGTGACCGCAAACGCTTCGCCCGCATAATACCGGCGGTCGTCGATGTCGGTTGCGCCCTTTTTTTCGGTCAGTAAGTCCACCACATCGGCGTACTGACTTCGCGAAGAAACAATCAGCACATCGTTGTAATTTTTGGCTGCTGCCCGAATCAGCGAGATGCCGCCAATGTCAATTTTCTCAATAATGTCCTCATCCGACGCGCCGGATGCAACGGTTTCCTGAAACGGATACAAATCCACCACGACCAGATCAATGGGCGGAATCTGGTGGTGTTCGGCCTGAGCAAGGTCTTCCGATACGTCGCGCCGGTAGAGAATACCACCCATAACGGCTGGGTGCAGCGTTTTAACGCGCCCCCCGAAAATAGACGGGTAGCCCGTAATGTCTTCAACGGCGGTGACCGGAATACCCAACTGTTCGATGAATGCCTGCGTGCCGCCCGTCGAATATAAGCTGACGTTTTGGTGGTGAAGCAATCGGACCAACGGTTCGAGACCGTCTTTATAAAAGACGGAAATCAGGGCGGAAGAGATAGTAAGAGACATGGACGTAGCCGAAACAGGCTCCGGCTGCTTCAGAATATAGGTGACAAGTTACGCGAAACAACCGGAAGCCTGTCTCGGACTGGGGCAAAGATAACCAAAGGTCTTAACTTTGTCTGCCCGGCCGGTCAACTCTAACCAGTCCTGACCAATTCCGTCCGAACCGGACTTTTTTTCAGTAGATGAGTACATTCAAAAAATTAGCCAGCGACACGGCACTTTACGGGATCAGCACGATTCTGGGCCGACTGCTTAATTACGCACTCCTGCCCATCCAGACGTATGCCTTCGTTAAGCCGGCCGCTATGGCGTCGAACGTTGAATTTTATAGCTGGATTGGCGTATTGCTGGTTCTCTATACACTGGGTTTAGAAACGGCTTTTTTTCGCTTCATGGCCCGCTCCAAAGACCAGCCTGTAGCCGAACGAAACCGGATTTTCAGTCAGTCGCTCAGCATCGTCATCTGCATTAGCATTTTATCGACGATTGTGCTGTTTAGCCTGGCTACCCAAATTACGCAGTGGCTGAATTATCCGGGTCAGGAGCGGTTTGTGCGGTGGTCGGCACTTTTGGTGGCGATTGATGCCATCGTGGCCATTCCCTTTGCCCGGCTGCGGGTCGAAAACCGTGCCCGCGAGTTCGTCTGGGCCAAAATCACCAATATCCTTATTGTGGTTGCCCTAAATGTTTTTTTTATCGTACTGGCCAAAGACATATACGAAGGGAAATACCTGACGGCTCTGCAACCGGTAGCGGATTTGGTTTATAAACCGGAGATAGGGGCGGGTTACATCTTTCTGGCAAATCTGATAGGGAACGCGCTGTATTTCATCATCATCCGAAAGGCGTTTGCCGGGTTCCGGTTCCAGTTGAACGGCCCGCAAAGCCGGGCATTGGTCGTCTATGCCTTCCCCATTATGCTGACAAATCTGGCTGGTGTGCTGAACCTGCTGACGGACCGGCTGTTCCTTCGCCATTTTCTGCCCCCCGACTTTTATCCGGGTTTATCGCCCGAAACCGTACTCGGCATTTATGGCAACTGCCTGAAATTATCGGTTTTTATGGCCTTAGCCATTCAGTCGTTCAAATTTGCGGCCGATCCGTTTTTCTTTTCGCAGGCTGAAGACAAAAATGCCCCAACGCTTCTGGCGAACGTTACAAAATGGTTCGTCATCGTTTGCGTGCTGATCTGGGTGGGTGTGAGCCTCAATCTTGACCTGCTCGGCCAACTGTTTTTGCGCTCGAAAGCGTATCGGGTGGGACTGGATATTGTGCCGTTGCTGCTGCTCGGAAATCTTCTGCTGGGTATTTATTACAACATTTCGTTCTGGTTCAAATTGAGCGATAAAACGGCCTACGGAACCTTGATTACCGTTGTTGGAACGGCGGTAACCATCCTGCTAAATCTGGTGCTAATTCCGATTATCGGTTATATGGGTTGCGCTGTCGCCTTCCTGATTTCCAGCTTCGTGATGATGGCCATGTGCTATTTTCTGGGGGAGAAACACTACCCCGTTCCGTACGACGTTCGGTCGGCAGCGGGGTATATCATCGGTGCGGGGTTGCTAATTTGGGCGTGCTGGCAGTTTCCGATTGCCAACCTGTGGGTGGCCGTGCCGGTTCATATGGGCCTGTTCGGCTTGTTCATACTTGCGGTGTTGCTGGTTGAACGCGACACGGTGCAACCGCTACTGCTAAAGCTACAGAAAAGAAACCGGAAGTAGTCGCGTAGCTTTCTTTAACGCATCCCCTAAAAAAAGGAGATTGTCGACTTATGTCAAGCTAAAAAGATCACGTACTAAAGCCCTTCCCCTTTTTTTAGGGGAGGGGTTGGGGTGGGGTATTTTTTATCGGTAAATTTGAAAGCTAATCTCCTCATTTTGCCACCGTAAACGGCGCACTCCTATTCATGAAAATGCCTTATCGAAACCGTATTTGGCTATTGCCCGTCGCGTTTCTGTTTTTACTGTCTGCCTGCCGCGAAAAGCCCCTGTTCGAGCGGCTCGATTCGTCGGAAACGGGCATCACCTTCGCTAATACCATCACCGACAGCGATACGCTCAATATCCTCAACTACCAGTACATCTACAACGGTGGGGGCGTAGGCATCGGTGATTTCAACGGCGACCAGAAACCCGATGTATTTTTTGCGGGCAATCAGGTGTCTAACCGGCTATACATCAACGAAACTGAAACCGGCAAAAGTGATTTTCACTTTAAAGATGCAACGCAGTCGGCGGGGGTTGGCGGGGGTGGCCGCTGGTGCTCGGGCGTATCGGTGGTGGATATAAACGCCGATGGTAAGTTGGACGTGTACATATCGAATACGCTCCATAAAAAAGCAGCCCAACGGGCTAACCTGCTCTATGTCAATCAGGGAAACGACACGGATGGCTCACCCAAATTCCGCGAAATGGCCGTTGATTACGGCATTGCCGATACCACATTTACGACGCATTCCGCTTTTTTTGATTACGATAACGACGGCGATTTAGACCTGTTCGTACTGGTCGATCAAATTGTCGATCCGCGCAGTGCGGCTAACCTGCGTACCCGCGTAAACGACGGTTCTTCGCCCAATACCGACCGGCTCTACCGCAATGATTTTGACCAAAAACGGGGCCACGCCTACTTCACCGATGTAACGATACCGGCTGGTTTGCTGGCCGAAGGCTTCGGTCTGGGACTGAACATCTGCGACATCAACCGCGATGGCTGGAAGGATATTTACGTGACCAATGACTTCGCCACGAACGATGTGCTCTACATCAACAACCATAACGGGACGTTCACCAACCGCGCTCACGAAGCATTCAAGCATACGAGTTCGTCGGCGATGGGCAACGATGTAGCGGATATAAACGGCGATGGACTGGCGGATATTATTGTGATGGACATGCTTCCCGAAGACAACCTCCGCAAAAAGAGTTTGATGGGACCAAGCAGCTATTTTGCTTATCAGGAGTGGGACCGGCTGGGGTACGAACATCAGTATGCGCGAAATACCCTGCAACTAAATCGCGGAAGTAGGCCATCCGGTGCAGATACGTCTCATGCCAATGTACCCGTTTTCAGCGAAATCAGTATGCTGGCGGGCGTAGCCGAAACCGAATGGAGCTGGTCGCCTTTACTGGCCGACTTTGACCATGACGGTTACCGCGACTTGCTGATTACCAACGGTTTCCCCCGCGACGTGACCGACCGGGATTTTACAAATTATTACAGCTCGGTCAATACCTACCTGAGCGATGAACTCCGTAAAGGGCTGACTGAAAAAATGCCGCAGGTGAAGGTTAGTAATTATGCATACCGGAACAAAGGCAATGCGCAGTTCGAGAACGTAACCGACCGTTGGGGCATGACCGAACCGAGTTTCTCGAACGGGGCGGCCTACGCCGATTTTGACGGCGACGGCGATCTGGATTACATAGTTAATAACATCAATGACGAAGCCTTTGTCTATCGCAATAACCTGACCGACAAGAAATCCGAAACGGCCCATTACCTCCGTATCCGTTTCGAAGGCGACGGGGCCAATCGGGCAGGATTGGGCGCAACAGTCGACTATGAGTTACCGGATGGTCGGAAAGAATTTTATGAACACACGCCCTACCGGGGTTTTCTGTCGAGCGTGGAGCCTGTGGCGCACCTCGGCTTAGGCAATATCAGTGTTATCAAAAACCTGAAAATAACCTGGCCCGGTGGTCGGGTACAACTACTGCCAAGCGTTAATGCCGACCAGACTATTACGGTCAAATCAGTCAATGCCCGGCCATCTATAATGACTCCGAACAGTTCGACATCTAAAACGCTGTTACAGGATGTAACGAATGATCTTGGTGTTGCCTATCGGCATGAGGAAACGGACATCATTGATTTCAACGGGCAAAAAACGCTCCTGCACAAACTCACGGAATATGGACCGGCTCTGGCCGCTGGCGATGTGAACGGCGATGGGCTGGTGGATATGGTCGTTGGCGGAAGTTCCAAATATTCGACGGAATTGCTGTTGCAACAGCCAACGGGAACGTTTGTTCTGAAGCCGATGCCCACAAAATTAGCGGAAGATGCCGGGCTGCTGCTGTTCGATGCCGACGCCGACGGTGACCTGGATTTGTACGCAGCCAGTGGAAGTCCCGAATTTTCGCCCGAGCAAATGAAAGAGACCATGCGCCACCGCCTGTATGTAAACGACGGCAAAGGCAATTTTACACTCGACCCGAACGCACTGCCCGATTTCCACGTAAACGGCTCGTGTGTGAAAGCCGCCGACTTCGACCGCGACGGTGACCTCGATTTGTTCGTTGGCGGGCGCGTTGAACCCTACAAATACCCCATGTCCGTGCCGAGTTACCTGCTTCGTAATGACAGCGGTAAAGGCAAGCCCCGATTCACCGACGTAACAGCTCAACTGGCTCCAACGCTCGCCAAAGGCGGCTTGACTTGCGACGCACTTTGGACGGATTATGACAATGATGGCTACATTGACCTGTTGCTTGCCAGCGAATGGGCACCGCTCACGATGCTTCGGAATGTAAAAGGCCATTTGCAGCCGCTCGCCAACAGCGGTTTGTCTGACAAAGCCGGTTTCTGGAACTCGCTAACCCCCGGCGATTTCGATAATGATGGCGATATAGACTATCTGGCGGGGAATCTGGGGCAGAATAACCTGCTTCGGGCCACCACCGAACGTCCGGTGCGTATTTATGCGGGTGACTTCGACAACAACGGTTTTTATGATGCCTTCCCCTCGGTTTATTTCAAAAATGCGAAAGGCCAGTATGAAGAATACCCGTACTTCGGCTGGGACGACATGGTGAAGCAAATGATCGGCATAAAAAAACGGTATGTGAAATACGCACCGTTTGGCGAAGCGACTATTAACCAGATTCTGACCGAAGAGGAACGCAGTCAGGCGTTAAAATTATCAGCTAACTACCTGATGAGCAGTTACATTGAAAATAAAGGCAACGGCACATTCGACGTTCAGCCATTGCCCATTATGGCGCAGGCTGCTCCACTTTTTGGCATGTTGGCGCAGGATGTCGACGGTGATGGCAACTTAGATGCGGTGCTGGTTGGTAACGAATACGGCAGCGATCTGGTGGCGGGACGAATGGACGCATTTAATGGATTAGTGCTCAAAGGAGACGGCAAAGGCAATTTCCGGGCACTCGAATTGGCTCAATCTGGCTTCTACGTTCCCGGAAATGCCAAAGCGTTAGTCAACTTTCCCGATGCACAGGGCCGCTGTCGGCTGGCCGTAACCGAGAACCGGGGACCACTTCGGGTGTTCGCCGTGCAGCAACCCCAAACATTTACACCCGTCGATACCCGCACACCCGTCATCCGTATTCGTCTGAAAAACGGAAAAATACGGCGGCAGGAAATTCCATTCGGCACGTCTTTTTATGGACAATCGGCGCGGGGAGTCTGGTTGCTGCCGGGTGAAAAAGTGGTCAACAAGTAATCTGTAGTCTGTTTTATGGACAGGATTATACAGGATTATTTACACATAAACTGTTTAAGCTTTCTAAAATCGCGATGAAAGGCTTCGATTTTTGTCATTCCGACGAAGGAGGAATCTCAACCTTCCGTAATAGTCAAGTTTGAGATTCCTCCTTCGTCGGAATGACAAAACAGAACGCTCATTCTTGGACGAAAACAAAGAGTTTGAACCTACCCTCAGATAAAATCCTGTTTAATCCGAACCGCACCGGCGGACCGGTCGGCCCGGCTGTAATCCTGTCTAAAAAACTTGTCCTGTACCCGATGAAAGCAATTTTACCGTTCCTGATTTTATTGGTCATCGCCGGATGTTCTCCAGCCCGGCGTATCGTTCGCGATCTGAATACGAAACCGGCTTATAACGACCATATTACGGGCGTTTCGTTGTATGATCCTGAGCAGAAACGGGCACTGATTCAGCATAATGCCGATCTGACCTTTACGCCCGCATCCAATACCAAGTTGTTCAGTTTTTACGCTGGATTGCTGTCTCTCCGCGACTCGCTGCCTGCCCTGCGCTACGTTGTCCGTAACGATTCGCTGATTTTCTGGGGAACCGGAAACCCGCTTCTGCTCCACCCCGATTTGCCCGACACGATCGCGCTCGCTTTCCTGCGTAATCGTTCGGAGCGGTTGTTTTTCTCGCCCGCCAATTACGACGGGCCGCGTTTTGGACCGGGTTGGGCGTGGGATGATTACAATGACGAGTATTCCGCTGAACTGGTTTCGTTACCTATTTACGGCAATGTCGTTCGTTTTAATACCCGTGCCATCAATGCCATTAGTCCGCGCCGATTTGCCGACAGCATGTACGTAGCCGCTACAGCAAAATCAGTTTCGGGTGTTCGTCGGGCCGAATTCAGCAATCAGTTTTCGCGTTCTGCGGACATGAAAACCGAATCGCAGGATGTGCCGTTTCGATGGTCGGCGGGGGTAGCCGCTCAATTGCTTTCCGATACACTTCACCGCTCGGTTGGGCTTGTCAATGTACCCGTGCCAACAAACGCCCGCCTACTGCGTGGCTCATCCACTGACTCGCTCTACAAACGGATGCTTCAGGTAAGCGACAATCAGTTTGCCGAACAGATTTTCTTTATGATCTCTGCTGAACGGAATTTGGCTACGCTCAATCCGGGCGGGGAATTACGCCGGATTGCTGATAGCCTCCGTTATCCGGCTGCTTCGGCAAGGTGGGTCGACGGGTCTGGTCTGTCGCGGTATAACGCGTTTACGCCCAATGTCTTAATTGATTTGCTTGGCCGAATTTGGTCAAAAGTGCCTCAGCAACGGCTGTTTGCTTTGTTGCCGGCCGCTGGTCAGTCGGGTACGTTGCGAGGTATGGCGATGAATGGCAATCCCTACGTTTTTGCTAAATCCGGCTCGATGACCGGCGTGTATAACCTAAGCGGCTATGTACTGACCAAACGAGGTAAGGTTCTTTATTTCAGCATCATGCATAATAATTTTACACAGGCTGTCAGCGAAATGCGACGACGAACGGCAGAGTTATTGACCAAAATTCATGAACGGATGTAAGGCAGGTTGTTAGTGATATGGTTACCGTTTTATCAGCAAATACACCGGATAGCTCACCGCAATGAAGCCAAGCGCGTATAAACTGCTGGAAAAATCACCGATGACGACGCCCAACAGAAACGCCAGCGAGATGATTAGCAATGTCCAGGTTGAGAACGGGTAACCCCATGCCCGCACCGGGCGCGGAAGTTCCGGCTCCGTTTTGCGCAGGCGAATCAGAGCCGCAAAACCAGATGCATAGCAGAGTACAAAAAAGAACGTAGCAATGTCGGAGAGTTTGCTATAGGTATTGGTCAGAATCATCAGGATGGACGCCGTGGCCGTTAACAGGGTGGCATTCACGGGTGTACCGCCAGCGTTGACCTGCGTAGCGAACCGGAAAAACAGTCCGTCGCGGCCCATCGCGAAAATAACGCGCGGGTTGAACATGATCTGCGCATTGATGATGCCCATGATTGAAATCATCAATAGAAACGTCACAACCTGTGCGCTTCCCGGCCCAAACAGCACCTGTACGGCGTCGGCAGCGGGGAGCTTCGACCCGGCCAGTGCCGATACGGGCAATACGTACAGCAGGGCCAGGTTGACCAAAATATAGATACCGATAATGAGCAGCACCCCGCTAATCATGGACCGGGGCAGGTTGCGGCTTGGGTCAACGTCTTCTTCGGTGAAATAAGCCGCTGTGTGCCAGCCATCATAGGTATAAAAAACAGCTTGCAGCGCGGCCAGAACACCAATCCAGATGCCTCCCTGCGCCAGTGGGCGGACGAGTTCGGGCGAAACGGACGCGGTTTTGTCGGGCGTTATCACAAAACAAACGACCACAAACGCCAGCAAGCCAACTGCTTTGAGCACACTCATGACCTCCTGCGCCCGGCTGGCTAACCCTACGCCAATCGAGTGAAACGCCACGAAGGCCACCAGAATGCCAATGGCTACGGCTTTCTGGTGATCGACAAGGGAGGGAAAAAGTAAACTTGTGTATTCGCTCATAACCGCAGCCCCAAAGGCCATTGCCGAAACACTGCCGAGCCAGCTACTGATGCCAATAACAAACCCGGCATAGTTTCCAAATGCCCGCCGGGCATATACGTACCACGCTCCCACTTTCGGAATCATCGTACCCAGTTCGATGACCGACAGCGACCCCGCCAGCGCATAGACACCCACGGCCAGCCAAACCGCAATAATGAGTGTTGGATTGCCAATGTCTTCCGCAATAGGACCAGGCTTCCGCAGAATGCCGGTGCCGATAGTGCCGCCAATGGTTACGGCCACGCCGAAACCGACGCCTAATAATTTTTTAAGTTGATTTTGAGCCATAGTCCGAAGAAGGTGGGCGTTGGTGGCGCGGCTGGCATTCCAGAGCGAGTATTCAACAATAATAGCGAAAAAGTGGCTTATTTGGCGTTTAACAGAGATGACACCGGGTCAGCAGTCGCGTTTTTTTGTAAGTTTGTCCACATGAGAACGTTGCTGATGCACCCGTACATGCTGGTTTTTGTGGGCGGAGGAACGGGAAGCGTACTGCGTTATATGGCCGGGCGACTGATTCCGTCCACGCTAACCGGTTCGCCTTTCCCGACGGCTATTCTGCTCGTTAACGTTCTGGCCAGCTTTGTTTTGGGGGCTGTAGTGAGCTGGGTACTTAACCGGGCGGTAGGAGAGGAGGCTCGGCTGTTGATTGGTGTGGGGTTTTGTGGAGGACTTAGTACGTTCTCCAGCTTTAGTTACGATACAATGGTGTTGCTGCAACAGGGTCGCATCGGTGCTGCGCTGCTCAACATTGGCCTGAACGTGACGCTGTGTTTAGTGGCTTCGGTTGGTGGATTGTGGCTTGGACAAAAACTATAATGAAGCCATTTTTGTCGCTATTTTTAGTTCTGATGATTTCAACGCATTCGCAAGCCCAGGAGGTAGCGCGTCGGCTGCACGATGCGCATGAGACTTATAAAGAAAAAACGTTTACGCATCGTCGGTTCAAACATGCCGATATTGTGCCCTTGCTCAACGCCCTAATCGCACCCCTGTCCGTAAGTCAGGTAGGCGAGTCGCTGGAGAAACGGGCAATTTATCAGGTCAAAGCCGGGACCGGGCCAACCAACGTGCTGCTCTGGAGTCAGATGCACGGCGACGAAGCCACCGCGACGATGGCCCTGTTCGATATTTTTAATTTTCTACAGGCAAAAAACGACGGTTTTGACAATCTGAGGCAAACCATTCTGGCCAATACGTCGCTGTATTTCGTGCCGATGCTCAACCCCGACGGTGCCGAGCGGTTTCAACGACGAACCGCCACCGACATCGACATGAACCGCGATGCGCTGCGCCTGCAAACGCCCGAGGGAGCTTTGCTCAAAGAACGTCAACAGACGCTTCAACCGCTCGTTGGGTTCAATCTGCACGATCAGAGTCCGCGTTATAGCGTTGGAAAAACGGGCAAACAGGCCGTTATATCGTTTCTGGCAACGGCTTATGATGAAGACCGAAATATGAATGACGTTCGGCAACGGTCCATGCAGCTCATTGTGGGCATGAACCGCATATTGCAGCAGTTTGTGCCGGGTCAAATAGCGCGGTATGACGATGAGTTTGAGCCACGGGCCTTCGGCGATAATATTCAGAAATGGGGCACGACGCTGGTGTTGATTGAATCCGGCGGCTACAAAGGCGATTCGGAGAAGATGGCCATCCGGCGACTAAACTTCGTCGCGATACTATCGGCCCTGACCGCTATTGCCGATGGTTCTTATAAACAGGAGGCCATTGCCCAGTACCAGGCCATTCCCGAAAATGGTCGTTCCTTGTTCGACGTGCTCATCCGAAACGCAACGGTTATGCGCGAGGGTCGGCCTGTTACGGTCGATGTGGGTATCAATCATGAAGAGGTCAACGATCCGGTAAACGGGACGTTTCATTATAAAAGCAAAATCGAAGACATCGGTGATCTATCGACGTTTTACGGACTGGAAGAGATTGATGCGATGGGTCTGACCCTGACGCCCGCCCGTATCTACGCCGATACACTTGACTCGCCATCCGACCTTGACAAATTAGACTTGCCCGCCCTTCGGCAAAACGGCACGGTGGTATTCAGGGTACGGCAGGTAGCGAACGGTTACTTTCCTGAACAGGCCGTTCATTTGCTTCACACCGGCGAATTGCCGGGTCAGCCGTTGCAAATCGAACAGGTCCCGACCTTTCTGCTGATGAAGGAAAGCCAGATAAAGTACTATTTTGTCAACGGGTTTTGGGAGATGAGTACAAATAAGGAGTATAATGGTATAACCGAATAAACAGTATCTTTTGAGACAGAATACAACGTCTACAGTACACGATTTATCGCAAGTCAGAATTATAATTGGTCAACTGCCTTTTTTATAAACTATTGATTTGTAGGTATTTACGTATGTTTCTAAATATAATCCAGGCGTAATATTGGGGTAACGTTAGCGTAACATTGGACAGGTAGCTTTGTACCGCAAAAGCGATACCAATCCATTAATATGAACCGCAACGTATTACTTATTCTGTTTTCACTTTTCTCCATTACCGTTTCAGCACAGACCGGAACAATCCGGGGAACGGTGAAAGACGGAAAAACAAAAGAATCACTCATTGGCTGCACCGTCCGCGTAGACGGCACCCAACTCGGCAGCACCACCGACATTGAAGGCAACTTCAGTATTACTAACGTACCGGCCGCTACCCACAAGATTGTCATCTCCTACATCTCGTACCAAACCAAAGAAATCCCCAATGTTCGGGTCGAATCGGGGAACACGACGGCCATCGAAACGGAGCTGGACGAAGAAGGAAAATCACTTCAGGAAGTAGTGGTTCGCGCCAGCCGGGCTACGAACACCGAAATCGCGGTTATCACCGAGATCAAGCAACTCAAACCGATAGCCGTAGGTATTTCGGCCCAGCAGATTGTGAAATCGCAGGACCGCGACGCAGCTTCGGCCATCCGCCGGGTTCCGGGCGTGAGTATTGTCGATAATCGGTTCGTGCTGATTCGTGGGTTAGCCGCCCGCTATAATTCGGTGTTGATTAACGATGTCATCACACCTTCGACCGAGGTTGATACGCGCTCGTTCTCGTTCGACTTAGTGCCAAGTAATATCATCGACCGGATGATTGTATATAAATCTGGTTCGGCCGATTTGCCCGGCGATTTTGCAGGTGGTATTGTTAAAATTTATACCAAACGTCGGCCGGATCAGAACTTTCTGGACGCGGGTCTGACCCTCGGCTACCGCGCTAATACAACGTTTCAAACGGTACAAACGCAGACACGCTCTGGTGCCAACTGGCTTGGCTTGTGGGATGCCAGTCAGCAACTGCCAACCAGTTTCCCGACTAAATCGGCTGATTTCAACGCACTGAATCCATTGCAACGGGCGGCTTATGCCCGTTTGCTTCCCAATACATGGGGCCTGAAAGACCTGGCCCTATCGCCTGATATTCGCTTTGCACTGAATATGGGTCGTCGGTTCGACGTCGGCGATGTGCGTGTTAGTAATCTGACGAGTATCAACTACTCGACCACAAACCAGTTTTCTAACGTCGAACTTAAACTGTATGACAACGGTACGATTGCCAATGCCATTTCTCAGCAATACAATGACGCGAACTACGCCCGCCAAACTCGCTTAGGGATTCTGCATAACTGGTCGGCACGTTTCTCACCGGCTTTTAATTTAGAATGGAAAACGCTTTATAATCAGCTCAGTTCGACAGAAACCGTTGTTCGGACGGGAGCACAGGTGGCCGAAGGATATGATGTGCGCAGTTACTCGGAACGGTTCGAGAACCGGAGCATCCTGACTACGCAGTTAGCCGGTGAACATACGCTTAGCCCGCTTACAAAAATCAACTGGGTCGGCAACTTTAGTTTTACAGGCCGTTGGGAGCCGGATTGGAAACGGGTGCGTTACCTGCGGTCATCGACCGGTACAGGAAGTGACGGACAGCCAGCCGCTTTCCAGATTGCTACACCCAATGACCCAACACCTACTGAAGTAGGGCGTTTCAATTCAAAACTGCATGAGTACGTGTATTCGGCTATTGTTAATGGCGAACATACGTTTGGCAACCCGACCGACCGCGAACCAAATAAAATTCGGTTTGGCGCATATACTGAGCAGAAAAACCGCGATTATGCTGCCCATTTCTACGGTTATCAAGCCATTGGGGGTGCGTCGGCTGCCAAGCAGCGGGATATAGGAACAGCCTTCGCGCCACAAAATGTAACCGGTTCTGATGGTGGTTTCTCGCTATTGGATGGTACACGTGACCGCGATGCGTATAAGGGGATGAATACATACCTGGCAGGCTATATCAGTGGCGACGTTTATTTCGGGCCAAAAGCAAACCTGACCGTTGGTTTCCGGGGCGAGTACAATGACCAGGGTATAAAGTCGAACGTCAACGGCGTGGAGACCCGCCTTGTCACAAACAAAATTTTCAGCCCGCTTCCCTCGCTGAATTTTACCTATAAACTAACCGACCAGACAAACCTCCGATTCGCCTATTCCTCATCGGTAAACCGCCCCGAGTTTCGGGAATTGGCCCCATTCAACTATTACGACTTCAATCTGTTAGCTGATATTCAGGGTAACCCAACGCTGACAACGGCAAAAATTCAGAATGTAGATGCCAAATGGGAGTTCTACCCAAGCCCAAATGAACTGATATCCGTATCGGGTTTTTACAAGCATTTCACGAATCCAATTGAGTCCTTCCTGCTGTTCCAGGGCAACGGATTAGCCTATACGTTCACGAACGCGCAGTCGGCTCAAAACTATGGCGTTGAGATTGAAGTGCGGAAAGGCTTCCAAAATTCAGCAAGTGCTTTCCTGCAAAATCTGTCGGTCGTTGGGAATGTATCGCTCATTAAAAGTCAGGTCAACGTGGGCGATTTCGTAACGGCTCCAGACTTAAGTGGTACTATTCAGCAATATGATATTCGCGGTATTGCCGATACCAAACGGGCACTGGCCGGTCAATCGCCTTACCTGATTAACGCCGGTGTTTATTACGCTGCTCCCAAGTCCGGCTGGCAATGGAATGTGCTTTATAACGTATTTGGCCAGCGGATTTTCACCGTCGGTAATAGCCAAAACCCAACGGTTTATGAAATGCCCCGCCATGTCGTTGACCTTAATCTGACCCGTCAGTTCAGCAAGAAAATTGAATTGCGGCTCGGTATTCAGGACATCCTGAACCAGTATGTTCGCTTTGCCCAGGATTTTAACCACGATGGTAAAATCGGCAGCGATGTAACGTCGCAAACGGCTGGTGCCGACCAGATGCTCCGCAAGTTCAAGCGAGGCAGCTACTTTACCGCCAGTGCGATTTATACGTTTGGCCGCCGGACCGTTATCCCTTAACCTTAATTACACGCATCCCAATAATACCCAATTCAAATAAAACCAATGTTTATGCAATTTTCTCAATCGAGTCGCCGGACCTGGCTATCGTTACTGGCCCTGCCACTGGGCTTGTTCGTAGCGGTATCGTCCTGTAAAAATGAGGATACACCCGCTCCGGTACTGAGTATTACCAGTTTCACGCCGTCGTCGGCCCCTGTAGGAACACCCGTTGTTATTACCGGTACGGCTTTCAGTGCAACGCCAGCCAGCAACACCGTAACGTTTGGTGGCGTACCTGCCACAGTAACAGGTGCAAGCACAACTTCGCTGACCGTTGTTGTACCAGTCAACGCCGGTACACCCATTGCCGTAACATCGGGCGGGGCTACGGTAACCAGTTCGACAGCCTTCGCGCTGGGTACAAAGCCGGTCATTGAGGTAACGGGCGATATTTCTGCCGATACGAAATGGACGGCGGGCAATGTTTATTACCTGCGTGGTTTTGTGCAGGTAAAAGCACCGGCAACACTGACCATCGAACCCGGTACGATCATTAAAGGGGGCGGCAAAGAGGTTGACCCGGCAGGCAAACAGCAGGGTGCTACCCTGATTATTTTGCCCGGTGCTAAAATAAACGCGGCTGGTACCGCTTCGGCACCTATCGTATTCACCTCGAACAAAGCGGCTGGTTCGCGTAACTATGGCGACTGGGGTGGCGTTGTCATCTTTGGCAAAGCACCTGTTAATCAGCCCAGTGCAACTGGGTTTGAGGGAGGTCTTCCAGGTACAGTAGGCACCTATTCTGATGTTAACGACAATTCGGGAACGCTACAGTACGCACGCATCGAGTTTGGTGGTATTGCCCTGCTGGCGGGCAGCGAAATCAACGGTCTTTCCTTATATGGTGTAGGCGCGGGTACAACGCTTGATCACATCCAGGTTTCGTATAGCGGTGATGACTCATACGAATGGTTCGGTGGTACGGTCAATGCAAAAAACCTGATTGCTTTCCGGGGCTGGGATGATGACTGGGATACGGACTGGGGCTGGTCTGGTAAAGTGCAGTACGGCGTTTCGCTGCGCGATCCTGATGTAGCTGACCAATCGGCATCCAATGGGTTTGAATCGGATAATTTCAACCCAGGCTTGCCCGCTACGGGTGCTAATGCTGGTTTGCCATTAACGGCCGGTGTATTTGCCAACATGAGCAACTTTGTTTTCAGCGGTACGCCGTCAAACGCAAACTCGCCAAAAGGCAGTGGTGCCTATCAGTCAGGAATGCATCTTCGCCGGAATACGTCGCTGAGTATTTTTAACTCCTTGTTAGTTGGTTATCCTGAAGGCTTACGCCTTGATGCGCCAACCGGCACAACGGGTACGCTCGATAATGCAACGGCAGGCACACTGCAATTACATGGTGTTGTAGTAGCAAACACAACCATTCCAGTACGGGGAGCGGGTGCAATTACGGATGCGCAGGCACAGGCTTTCTTCAATACGCCTGCTTTCAAAAACCAAATTATCGCCAGTACAGACGTCGCTAAACTGCTGTTGAATTCGGCCAGTTTCAACCTTACGGCACCGAATTTCCTGCCACAGGCTGGCTCTCCGCTGCTAACAGGGGCTATCTGGGATGGTAAAGGAGCAGATGCGTTCTTCACAAAAGAAACCTTCATTGGTGCGTTCGGAACAACGGACTGGACCAAAGGCTGGGCGAACTGGGACCCCCAGAATGCCAACTACGACAAATAAGACAGTACAATTAATTTTTCATATTGGTGTCGCAGGAAAGGGCCGGAGCTTTGCACCGGCTTTTTTCTTTTGCTCTACATATTCAGGTAGTATTCAGATGGGTAAATAAATGGTACTTCTAACCTGGATAGGGATCTCCGTTCGTTTGTCTAAGCCGCTGCAAAACAGATACGTGGTTTGCTAAGCGTATAGCTACCGGCTATGGTTGTTACCTTTGCCGGGGCTTTCCGTCTTATACTCGACTAAATCCATGAACTTTTAGGGTATTTGTGTATGTTTGGCAATAGATTCAGTTGGAAAAGTCAACCCATACTCAAATAAGCTGAAACCATTCTTTTTTGTAGTCAAACGGGTTTAGTTTTTGGCTGATTGTTAAGTACTTACTAATTTGTGCCTTTTACGGGGTAATTACTGCGTAAAAAAGCAGCTATTCATTGCCATAACCTTTAGTCGCCGTAACGATGATTTCTAAAAAAGCGAAGTATGCCATCAAAGCCCTCAAGGTTTTGACTGAAGAGTACGGAAAAGGTCCCGTGCTGATTTCCTATATATCAGCCAAGGAAAACATTCCGAAAAAATTTTTGGAGGCCATCCTCCTGGAACTTCGTAATCACGGAATTCTGCAAAGCCAGAAAGGAAAAGGTGGTGGTTATCTGCTGCGCGTTGATCCGGGCCGGGTCAATCTGGCGCAGGTGCTGCGGGTTATCGACGGGCCTATTGCGCCTACGCCCTGTGTGTCGTTTAATTTCTACGTCAAATGCGACGATTGCAATGACGAAGTAACCTGTATGCTGCGGCCCATTATGGAGCGGGTTCGGGATGCAAATCTGGGCGTTTATGAAAATACAACCCTATTAACATTCCAGAATCCGGCCTCGCTCGAAACAAAAGAAATTCCCATCGGTACAAAAGCCGCCGAATTAGCCGAAGTTCCTGCAAACCGGATGACTGCGTAATATAATTTATAGTTTGTGGTTTGTAGTTGGCTGACGCACGAGGTGCTGGCGCGTCATCAGCCAACCACAAACCACAAACTGTAAACCTACTCAGGCTGGTGCTCCTTCCGCAATAAATCGTTTACGGTCTTAACCGGGTTGAACGTAATGAGCGGCACTTCTACAAATATTGTGTTCCAGTCGGCCATAGCTCCGTTCCAGAGGCCGGGCAACTCCTGCGCTTTCAAGTCCTTCCCATCTTTCGACTTGGCCGTAATAAAACCCGTTAGCGGGTCGCGGTAGGCAGGCAGGTCGTATTTCTTGCCGTGATGGTCTTTCAGGCTACAGACCAGATCAACCGGGTTGAAGTGAGTCGCTTCGTCGAAGATCGCTTTTTGAGCTGGATTCGTTAAATCAATCTGTGCCGACTCCACCACTTGCAGGGATACGGACCCATCCTGATTTCTGGCCCAGAACGGCCCACCACCGGGTTCACCCACATTTTTCACCATGCCGCACGCCCGAACCGGCCGGTCTAATTTTCGACGATAATAAGCAAGTTTTTCTGTAGTTGACAGGCTTTCAAACCCTTCGGGTGGAAGCGTGAAAAGCGTCCGACGGAAGAGTTCGTCGGCTTCGGCGAGGTAGCCTTCGCTTACATCGTCAGCCTCCAGCAGCCCCTGCAACCGCGCAATTTGCTGCTGGGCGTCGAGCAATACGGCTGCCAGCACTTTCTTGTAGGTAACGGTCGGCTCCTTTATCTCGTCAGGAACAACATTGTCGATGTTCTTAATGAAGACAATATCGGCGTCGATGTCGTTGAGGTTTTCGATCAGCGCACCGTGACCCGCCGGACGGAACAGCAATTCGCCCTCGGCCGTGCGGAATGGCGAATTATCTGGATTGACCGAAATGGTGTCGGTCGATTTTTTCTGCTCCGAGAAACTAATCTCGAACGTAACGCCTAACCACGCTTCATAATCGGCCTTTTGTTCCTGAATGAGTGCTTCAAATCGGTCGCGGTGTTCGGGCGAGACGGTGAAATGGACCTTTACCAGCCCGTCGGAGTTGGCATAGGCGGCACCCTCAACCAAGTGCTCTTCTACGGGCGTTCGCGGACCATCGGCGTAGCGGTGAAATTTAAGTAACCCTTTCGGCAGGCTACCGTAGTCCAGCCCTTCCTCAGTTAGTAAAAATTGTAATACCGTTTTCCGCAGCGATGGCTGCCAATCATTCTCGGCAACCGCTTTGCCCAAATCAAGCCCTTTAGCTGCCATTGCTGCTTTCAGGTCGTCGTAAAAGGCGAAATCAGTCAGTCGGGCAAACACTTCGTCAGTCGATTTGTCGGATTTGCCATCCAAGGCAGAAAACAGCGATTTAAACATCCGGGTCGCTGCCCCCGACGCCGGAACGAACTTTACGAGGTCGCGTTCGTGGGCGGCTGCGTCGAACCGGTGAATATAAGCGGGCAACTCATTTTCGGCAATACGAACGATACCATCGCCAATAGTGGCGGCTTTAATAACGTTCAGATACGGAAAACCCTGTACAAAGTGTTGTATCTGCCGGTCAATCTGGTCGAGCGATATGCCCTGTGCCAGAATCTGATCCTGGTCCTGCTCCGTGAATGTCATAGGATTAAAAAGAAAAATAGCGTTAGGAACGGGCGGCAAATTGGGTATTTCGGCAATATGACGCAAATCAAATTATTCAGGATTTTCGCAAAAAGCCGTGGCACGGTTATCCATGCTATTTAAAAGAACCGTGCCACGGCTTTTTGCGAAAATCCTGTTAGTGCTACAATAGCGTTCGCAACTAAGAATATACTTAGCCGCCTATCTTTGTGCATCCTGAACAACCCACATGCCTATAAAACTGATTGCCTTCGATGCCGACGATACACTTTGGGTCAACGAACCGAATTACGTTGACGTGAAGCAGAAATTATGCGAACTGATGTCGCACCATATTGACCAGAACACCTTGACGGAACGATTTTATGACGCCCAGATTCGGAACCTGCATTTGTTCGGTTATGGGGCCAAGAGTTTTATTCTCTCGATGATCGAAACGGCCATCGAATTGACGAACGGGGCGATAACCGGAAACGAAATCCAACAGATTATCGACGTTGGGCGAGGGCTGCTCGATTTTCCAATCGACGTACTCGACGGAGTGCCCGAGGTGCTGGAAACGCTGTCGAAACAGTATGATTTGATGGTGCTCACAAAAGGCGATCTGTTCGATCAGGAGAGTAAAATTGCCCGTTCGGGACTGGCTCATTATTTCAAACACGTCGAAATTGTGGGCGAAAAAAATGAGCAGTCTTACCAGCGGATCTTGCAAAAATACAGCATCCAGCCGGCTGATTTTCTGATGATCGGTAACTCGCTGAAATCGGATGTATTGCCTGTGGTTCATATTGGCGGACGGGCCATTCACATTCCTTACGCCATCACGTGGGCACATGAGCAGGTGGACGATGCACGATTAACGGGCAAGTCATTTACGACTCTGAACAACGTTCGGGAACTGCTTGAATTGTTGGAGAAGGCTACTGAGCAAGCGTAAATGCATCCGCGTCGAGGTTAGCCGGAAATTGCGCCCGGAACGCCCGCAACTCATCCAACGAAAGCGTTTGCTGGTGAACGACTTCAGTATTGGCATGGCGGAAAAGTACGTCGCCTTTAAAATCAATTACGGCAGATTCGCCGGTATAGGGGTGATCGTTGCCATCGTTACCGACCCGGTTGACACCGACCACATAACTTAAGTTCTCAATGGCGCGGGCCTGCAACAATACGTTCCAGGCATTGCGCCGGGCGGCAGGCCAATTGGCAACGTAGAGTAATAAATCGTAGTCAAAATCGGGGGATTCGGGCTGGCGGTTTCGGCTCCAGACCGGAAACCGGAGGTCGTAGCAAATAAGCGGACAAATGCGCCAGCCTTTCCATTCTTTCACAATCCGTTGTGTTCCAGCGGTATAAACGGCGTCTTCACCTGCCATCCGAAACAGGTGACGTTTATCGTACATATCGAACTGCCCGTCGGGTTGCATCCAGATAAGCCGATTGAAGTACTCCCGACCCGTTGGTGATGCGGCATTCCGACCGTCCTTTTCCTGCACCACATAACTGCCTGTCACAACGGCTTTGGTTTGAGCCGCCATCTGTTTAAGCCACCGAAACGTAGTCAGATTCATTGGTTCGGCAACGGCGCGGGCGTCCATCGTAAATCCCGTTGTAAACATTTCGGGCAATACAATCAAGTCGGTTGGCTCGGGCAAACTAAAAATACGCTCTTCCAGCATAGCCCGGTTCGCTACGGGGTCATGCCAATACAGGTCGGGTTGGAGGAGGGTGACGTGCATGGGAGGGCGGAGTAAGTGAAAGTAGGTGGAGTGAGTGTAGTCGTTTCGTACAACTACACTCACTCCACCTACTTTCACTCATTTTACTTCGGAAACTTCATTTTATATTCTGCGTCGGTCTTTCCTTTTGTGATGTCAGCTAATTTGCGCTTGATAAGCGTCCGGCGAAGGGTGGGCAGGTAATCGGTGAAGAGTTTACCGTCGAGGTGGTCGTATTCGTGCTGAATGATGCGGGCGGCCATGCCTTCGTACTCTTCTTCGTGCTCGGTCCAGTCGGTATCGAAGTAACGGATAACAATTATTTCGGGCCGGAAAACCTCGCCCCGAATCCCCGGAATGCTCAAGCAACCTTCCTCAAAACCCCAGTCGTCGCCGGCTTCTTCAATGATTTCGGGATTGATAAATATCTTCTTAAAACCGATCAGGGTTTTGTCAATGTCCTCTTCCGGTTCGTCTTCGTTCAGGGGTTCGCCATCAACAACAAACATCCGAATACTCTGCCCGATTTGGGGAGCGGCCAGCCCAACGCCCGATGCGGCATACATCGTTTCGAACATATTAGCACTCAACGCTTTAACGTCGATACTGCCGGGTTCAATAAGTTTAGCCCGTTTCCGCAAAACCGGATCGCCGTAAGCAATTATTGGGAGGATCATCTTTTTATAGTTCGTAGTTTGTTGTTTGAGGTTCGTAGTTGGTGGATTGTGAACCGCGAACTACAAACTATAAACGTCAAACTACTTTTTGCTTTCCATGTATGATTGAAGGATAATGGCCGCGCTGACTTTGTCGATGTTGCCTTTTACCCGCCGGTCTTTTTTTGTACTACCCCCCGCAATCATCGCCTGTAGGGCCATGACGGACGTAAATCGTTCGTCATGCCAATAAACCGGAATGTCGGGCAAAGCGTTCTGCAAATGGGTCACGAACTTTCTGACACGGGGCGTATTGTCTGTATCATTGCCGTCTAATCCTTTTGGAAGACCAACAATAATCGCTTCGACCGGCTCCCGACTCACATAGGCTCGCAGAAATTTCAGCACCTCGTGCGAAGGAACCGTTTCCAATGCCGACGCAATCAGTTGCAAGGGGTCCGTAACGGCAATGCCGGTACGTTTCATGCCATAATCAATCGCGAGGAGTCGTGCCATTTTTAGAGCAAAGGTACGAAGGAAAGGGAGAGGGTACTTCATTTTGGTCCGACAGGGTGAGCAGGATTTTATTCTGACAAAATCCCTGAAACTGTTTTAAACTATGTTTTTTACATAAAACTAATGTGGTTGATTGTCATTCCGACCGTAGGGAGGAATCTCAAGCTTGAATACTACGCAACTTGAGATTCCTCCCTACGGTCGGAATGACAAATGCAGGGCTTTTTGTCATCTTTTTAGAAAGCTTAATCACTCAAACGACCCTGCTAAAAGCTCAAGCCGGTATTAATTGAGATTCTCATTTTCTTGACTCCGCCATTTTTCAACATCGGCCCAGGTATCCAAATCAACAGCAGCCAATGGAAACAGGACTTCGGCACAGTCGCCCGAATACCGCTGAATGAGTCGGCGGGCACCCACATCGCCGGTTAAACTCATGAACTCGGCCCGGTATCGAATGTCGAACAGGGCCGGAACGCCGAGGTGCCCCGCTTCGCCGTATCGACAGGCAACAATGCCCCGACCGTCCTGTTTTTGGGTGGTGATAAGCTGGCGCAGGAGTGTAGCCGTAACGTAGGGTTGATCGGTTAACAGGATCAGAAAGGCGTCGATTGGCTCATCGGATAACGTATTCAGGCCAACCTGAATGGAGGATGCCAGGCCTTCGCGCCAGTGCGTATTCACAGGTGTATGAACCAGTAGATGAGCAAGTTCTGCCTGAATTTTCTCCTGATTGGCACCCAGCACAACGATAACCGGCCCCGTCTGTAGCGATAAAGCTGCGTCGGCCATTGACCGAATTAGTGTTGTTCCATGCTGACGAAGTAATTGTTTGGGTTGCCCCAGTCGGGTAGAGCCACCAGCGGCTAAAATGATTGTCGCAATGTTCATGCGTTAGCCGACTATATTTAAACCAGCCGCGTCTATACCGACCGCATCCATTTGCCGTTGCTGATTCGCCGAATTGCCGGAGAGCCGTTCATGAATAGGACCGGATTTGTCCTTTAGAAATCCACCGGCTCCTTTGGTAAAAAACGCTTTGATTTCGGCCATAATAGACAGCGCAATTTCGTCGGGCGTTTCGGCTCCGAGGTCAAGGCCGATGGGCGCGTGAACGCGGTTCAGCGAGGTTTCGGAAAAATACAGGCCGTCTTTTTTGAACTCATCCTGCATCTTGTCGAATCGTTTGCGCGGCCCCAGCATACCAATATACGGTATGTCGGTAGTTAGTAAATTTTCCAGTACGGCCCGATCGTAATTGAAATTGTGCGACATCAGAACAGCCGCCGTGCGGTTTGTAATCGTCAATTGGTCGGTAACCGCCTGCCGGTCGGCATACAAAACACAGGTCGCCACCGGAAAGCGTTTGGGCGATAAATGGGCAATACAATCATCGGTAACGGTAACCTGCCAGCCGAGTTCGCGGGCCAGTTTCGCTACGGGAACCACGTCATAACCCGCCCCGAAAATGACTAATTCGAGACCGGGATCAATCCGCTCGATGAAGATTTCGGCGGTTTCCAGCCCTTGCGTGTAGGCTTTTGTTAGTGGCTTTCCGGTGCTGTACACGGTCTGCATATCGGTCTGCAGCCAGTCGGGGACTGGTTCGCTATCCTGCTCTGTCAGAACAAATCGACTGCCCGGTTGCAGGGTGGAACCATCGCTTTTAAGCACAGTAGCCAGCACCCGAACGTCGCGTTTTTGCGTGAACTCTTTGAGTAACGAAACCGGATTCTGTGCGTCGCCGGGGTTAATCGGCTCGATCAGTACATTAATGATTCCGTTACAGCCCAACCCGACGCCAAAGCTATTCGCTCCGTCGTCCATCGTATCATACGTAACCACAATTGGCTGACCATCAAGCATGACCTGACGGGCTTTGCGGAGAGCATCGCCTTCCAGACAACCGCCACTGATGGCACCTTCCCAGCGGCCATCGTCGGTAATGAGCATCCGCGCACCGGGTCGCCGGTACGACGATCCTTCGACCCACACCACCGTTGCCAGAGCGGCTTTGCGCTGTGTAAAATCGATCTGCTCAAACACTTCGACGATGCGGGTTATTTCTTTCATGGGTTATGCTGTAGGGAGTTTGCTGGATGACACCGGGTTGAAACCCGGCGCAAGTGATAACTTTAATGACTTGCACCGGGTTTCAACCCGGCGTCATCCAGCAAACAACAAACAAAAGTTACACCTTCTCTAAATCAAACGGCAACCGCCGGATGCGCTGTCCTGTTGCCGCGAAAACGGCGTTGGCTAAGGCAGGCGCAAAAGGCGGCAAGCCCGGTTCGCCAACGCCTTTGATGGTTGGACCGCCTTCGGCCAGGATATGAACCTCAACAAGGGGCATTTCGTTAATACGCAGCATCCGGTTGGTGTCGAAATTTGACTGAACGGCCCGGCCATTCTCGAACGTAATCCCGTCTTTAGTGGCCGCTGTCAGGGCCATCGCCACGGAGCCTTCAACTTGCGCCTTCACCGTGTCAGGATTAACGACCGTTCCCAAATCAATAACGCAGTACACTTTATCGACCGTTACGCCCCCGTCTTTATTTTTCGACACTTCGACAACCTGTCCGGCCAGCCCCGCGAAAAATTCCCACTGCGCCACACCCCGGCCTTTGCCAGCGGGCAACGGTTTATCCCAACCCGAAAATTCCCGGAGTTTGGTCAACACCCGTTTCGCGTCGGAATCTTTTGTGAGCAACGACAACCGGAACGTCAGCGGGTCCTGACCCGCTTTATGGGCCATTTCGTCCAGGAAACACTCGTGTGCGAAGGCCAGCGTCGAACTCGTTACCGACCGCCAGTAGGTGAGCGGAATGTGAATATCGGCGTGAACATAGCGCGTGCTGAGGTTCGGAATTTCGTATTTCTGTTCGTTGGTGCCTTCGAGCATCGTGCCGTCGGGCTTGGTTTTATCGTACGTCTCGTTCATCGTTGCGTCGATGGACGGCGAAATAACTTTGTGCTGAAACGCCACCGCTTTCCCATCGGCAGACAAGGCACCGCGCATGGCCGAGAACGTCATAGGCCGAAACGGACCCAGCAACGTATCATCTTCCCGCGTCCAGACAACCTTCACGGGCTTGCCAATGGCTTTCGAGAGCAAAGCCGCTTCGGTAGCGAAATCCTGCGTGAGTCGCCGACCGAAACCGCCCCCATTGAACAGAATATGCACGGTGATGTTGTCGGCAGGGATTTTAAGCACTTTCGCAACCTCATCCTTAACCAAATCACCGCCCTGCGAAGATACCCACAACTCAACTTTGTTATCCTGCGTTTTATAGTGAGCGAGCGCGTTCATCGGCTCCATCGTGGAATGACTCACAATGGGCGTTTCGTAAAACGCTTCGAGTTGGTTTGGCGCGTCGGCAAATGTTTTGTCGAAATCGCCCAGATTGTGGCCGACTACACCATCCGTTTTGGCCAAATCGCGAAGCTGTTTCTCGAAATCAACCGAGTTAAACGCATCATGTCCCTGATGGTCCCACTTGATTTTCAATGCTCTGCGGCCCTGTAGCGCAGCCCAATAACTCGTAGCAATCACGGCTACGCCTTCGTAACGGTTTTTGCCAACGACCCGCTCAACCGCAACAACCTGCTGAACGCCTTTGATTTTCAGGCTTTTGGCTGCATCGAAACTAATTAATTTGCTGCCAAATACCGGGCACCGTTCGATGGATGCGTAGACCATACCGGCCGGTCCGACGCTCGCCGGGCCGACGTTCGGCACTTTGGCGTCTATGCCGAACATTGCCTGTCCCGAAACTTTCAGCGGCATATCGGGCCGGGGCATTGACTTGCCCAGCATCGTAAAATCCTTCGGGTCTTTTAGTTTTGGCTCTTTTGGAACAGGAAGTTTGGCGGCTACATCAGCCAATTGGCCGTAGGTTAATTTCCGGCCAGTAGGTTTGTGAATAATCGTGGCATTCTCGGCGAAACACTCATCTATCGAAACATTCCATTGCTGGCTGGCGGCCTGCCGGAGCATATCCCGTGCCGACGCGCCTACCTTCCGCATTTGCGTGTAACCGCCCCGAATAGAACCGCTACCGCCCACCGCCTGCGACCACATACCACCATACTTGCTCTCGCCCCCGGTTTGCCGGATAACGACCTTATCCAACGGAACTTCCAGTTCTTCGGCAATCAGGGCCGGAACGGATTGATACGTCCCCTGACCAATTTCGGGCCGGGGGTTCATGATGGTAATCCGCCCCGATTTTTCAATGAGAATATAGGGCGTAAGTTCGACCGATTCGGGCAGCAAACTCAGATTCAGAACAGGACTGGCGAGGGTTTCGGCTGACAAAAGACCAAGCGCGAAAGCCGCTCCGGTCAGGCTGGCGGCTTTGAGGAAATCCCGGCGGGATGCGCCGGGTTTGGGTGCGTTGTTGCTCATCGCTTACCGATTTTAGGCGTGGATTTAGGTATTTTTGGCGCGCTCGCCATCTCGGTGGACGCAGAATGAATGGCTTGCCGAATTCGGTTATACGTACCACAGCGGCAGATATTTCCCTGCATGGCACTGTCAATATCGGCGTCGGTTGGTTTCGGATTCTGTTTCAGCAATGCTACAGCCGACATAATTTGGCCGGATTGGCAGTAACCGCATTGCGGCACCTGATGAGCAACCCACGCCTTCTGTACCGGGTGATCGGCGTTTTTGGCAATGCCTTCGATGGTTGTAATTTTTTGACCGGAAGCCGCCGAAACCGGAACGCTGCATGAGCGCGTGGGACTGCCGTCGAGATGCACTGTACAGGCTCCGCACTGGGCAATGCCACAGCCGAATTTAGTGCCCGTCAGGCCAACAACATCCCGAATGGCCCACAGCAGCGGCATATCGGGGTCCACGTCGAGCGTGTGCGGCTGGTTATTGATTGTCAGTTTTATGGATGCCATTGCCAAATAGGGATTGATAGAAAGACGAACGTTTAGGAGCAGGGTTCCGGCAGTTCGCATGAAGAACGAAATTTACGCATTTTGCCCGAAAAAGCAGTTTTTGCCTTGCCCTCTGTCCATCAAATACGCGGGTCTTTAGCCTATCGAAGTAACATAAACCCTGTCGGGGCGGTTGTTTCTGTGAGTACAACCTAAAAGGATATGGAAACAAACGCAGGAAACGAACGCGAACTGGGCATTGGGGTAATTGGTATGGGGGGCTTCGGGCTGTTCGCTGTTCAGCAGTTTTTACAAACGCCAAATACAAAATTGGTTGCTATTGCCGGGTCGAAACGGGAGGAAGCGATCCGCACCGCCAAACGCTTTGGAGCCGAACAATTGGGAAGCCTTGAGGAGTTGGTCAACCACCCCGATGTTGATCTCGTTTACATTGCAACACCGCCATTTCTGCATTACGAACAGGCTAAACTGGCCCTGAACGCCGGGAAACACGTTATCTGCGAAAAACCGTTGGCCATGAATCCTGAAGAGGGCGCGGAAATGCTGGCCTTAGCGAAGGAAAAAGGATTGCTTATGGTCACGAACCTGATGCAGCGGTATAATCCGATGTTCGCCCGAATTAAACACCTGATTGATAAGAATTTACTTGGCGACTTTCTGCACGGTTATTTCGAGAATTACGCGGGCGACGAAGGTCTTTCTGCCGAACACTGGTTCTGGGATCGCACTAAATCGGGCGGTATTTTCATTGAACATGGCGTTCACTTCTTCGATATGTTTGCGGGCTGGTTTGGCATCGGGACCGTGAAAGCCGCGCAGGTCGTGAAACGTCCGAACAGTAACGATATTGAAGATCAAGTGCAGGCAATTGTCGAATACGGCGACGACGTAACGGGTCGAAAATTAGTCAATTTCTATCATGGGTTTACCCAAACCGGGCGCATGGACCGGCAGGAAATGCGACTGGTTTTTGAGCGGGGTGACATCACGCTGTATGAGTGGGTTCCGACCCGGATGGTGCTGCGCTGCGTGGCCGATGAAGAAACGAGCCGTGCGCTGATGGACCTGTTTCCGGGAGCGCAGCTAAACGTAACGGCCAACATTAGTGGGAAAGATTTGCCCCTGCACGGACGCCACAAAGCCTTCGATGCCTATCAACAGATCGAACTTCGGTTTGGGTTTGAGCAGGAGAAACAACACCTTTATAGTGAACTGCTCCGGCTCATGTTCCGCGATCAGGTTAGCGCAATTAACTACCCTGATACGCACCGGATTATCAACGAAGAGAACGGACTACGATCATTAACGGTAGCCGCTGAAGCGGATCGGCTGGCTCGTGAATAAATGGATAAAAGTAAAGTGAACAGGACTTAATAAAATAATTTAAAAATCTTACTTTCAGTCAAAAACTACTTAAAATTTTTTCGACCTTTGTGCTGTCTCATCTTTTCTCCGCACAGCGCATCATGATTACGGAGTCTCCTTTACCCGAAAGCCCGGATGGGCAAGTGCCGGGCCTATCACTCACCGGTGGCCCGATTCAGTCGGCCATTACTTACGAAAAAATACCGACCCACATTTATGCCGACGCCAAGGATGCGTCGCGAGCGGTGGCGCAGGAAATTGCTGAACTCATCCGGCAGAAACAAAGCCAGGGTAAGCCCTGCATATTGGGTCTGGCAACTGGCTCATCGCCCAAAACGGTGTATGCCGAACTGATTCGGATGCACCGCGAAGAAGGCCTGAGTTTCCACAACGTAGTGTCGTTCAATCTGGACGAATACTACCCGATGGAGCCTGATTCGCTGCAAAGTTACTGGCGGTTTATGCGGGAACAGTTGTTCGACCATGTCGATATTCCGGCAACCAATTACCACGTGCCCGATGGCACGGTGCAGACAGAGAAGGTTGGTGAATTTGCCCGGCAGTATGAATCCGAAATCGAAGCGGCTGGCGGCCTTGATTTTCAGTTGCTGGGTATCGGCGGGAATGGCCATATCGGATTCAACGAACCGGGGTCACTTATCAATTCGCACACCCGTCTGATGATGCTCGACAACTCCACGCGGGCGGCTGCATCGGTCGATTTCGGCGGACTGCCCAAAACGCCCCGCAAAGCCATAACGATGGGTGTTTCGAGTATTCTGGGTGCCCGGCGCGTTGTGCTGCTGGCTTGGGGAGAGCGAAAAGCACCCGTTATTCGGGGAGCCGTTGAAGGATTGGTAACCGAACTGAACCCGGCGTCCTATCTGCAAACGCATCCGAACGCGCTGTTTGTGATCGACGAAGCGGCTGCGTCGGAGTTGACCCGCATGAAAACGCCCTGGTTGGTGGATTCTGTCGTTTGGGACAATAAAATGAAGAAAAAGGCCGTCACGCACCTGTCGCTGACGCTGAACAAGCCGATTCTGAAGCTAACCGACCGCGACTACAATGACAACGGCATGAGCGATCTGCTCGCGCAATACGGGCAGGCTTATGACATCAACATCGACGTTTTCAACCAGCTTCAATATACCATTACGGGCTGGCCGGGCGGAAAACCCAATGCCGACGATACCAACCGGCCCGAACGGGCGTTGCCTGCTCAGAAACGCTGCCTGATTTTCAGCCCGCACCCCGACGATGACATCATTTCGATGGGCGGTACGTTCCAGCGGCTACGCGATCAGGGCCATGAAGTACACATCGGCTATCAAACATCGGGCAACATCGCCGTTGCCGATGATGAAGCCCTGCGTTTTGCGGATTACGTTGTGGATTTCAATACAAAATTCGGTATCGAAAGCCCCGAAGCGACGCGGATTTTTCAGGATGCGGCTGAATCGCTGCGTGAGAAAAATGACACCGAAGTGGACACCGCCGAGGTACGCTATGTGAAAGGCCTGATTCGGATGGGCGAAGCAAAATCGACCTGTCGGTTTGTTGGTATTCCGGTTTCGAACGCGCACTTCATGAACATGCCGTTCTACGAAACCGGAACGGTAGCCAAGAAGCCGCTGAGCGAGGAAGATATCAAGATTACGATGGCCCTGATTGAAGAGATCAAGCCCCATCAAATCTATGCCGCCGGTGACCTCGCCGACCCGCACGGTACGCATAAAGTTTGCTTAGACGCTATATTGGAAGCGGTTCGGCGATTGAAAGACGAGAGCTTTATGAAGGACTGCTGGGTGTGGCTCTATCGCGGAGCGTGGGCCGAGTGGGACATTCACGAAATTGAAATGGCGGTGCCAATGTCGCCCGATCAGGTGATGAAAAAGCGGTTGGGTATTTTCAAACACCAGTCGCAAAAAGACGGTGTGGTGTATCAGGGCACCGATTCGCGGGAGTTCTGGCAACGTGCCGAAGAACGCAACCGTGCAACCGCCGGACTTTATAACCGGCTCGGTCTGGCCGAATACGAAGCAATGGAAGCCTTTGTTCGCTGGCGTTTTTGACTTGGTGTAACGCGGGTGGGAACCCGCAATTCTGGCTAACAAATAGCGGGTTCCCACCCGCGTTACAGCCAATCCACTGTTATCAATAGAAAGCCATCTCTGAAAAGGGATGGCTTTTTTGTTTATTAAATTTTCGTTCAGCTACTCATTATAATACAAAAATTGAATATAATTGCACCTTTATATAATAGTTGTATTATATAGTTCTTGAGTAGGAACATGACCAGACAAAATAAACAGCGAACACTCCGGCTCTTCGCGCTGCACGAATTCATTCAGGACTATTTTACAAAGTCTGACTGGATCAAACTCGCTTACCTGACTGATAATGTTGAATTGATTGAGGATCATCCCCGATTGTTGCGGAGCCTTGATTTTAAAGATGATGATTATGAGGGAAATAGTTTACAGGTACTCTCGAAATTAATCAGCGAAAGCACCGGTAATCTGTATGAAATCGAGCGGTTTGTGGAGTTAAAAAAAGCCCTCATGAACCGCACTGTCCGGGACGTGCCTGATTTCATTTCGACCGTTCAACCCGCTGTTCCAGAGCGGGTTATTACGTTCGCGCCCGATGTTTTCAGGATTCCGGCTAAACCTGCAGAAACCAATGTGTTGTCGGTTATGATGCCGTTCGAGAGCAAATTCTCGGGGACGTACGCAGCCATCCGAAGCGTATGTGCCAAACTAAATATCGACTGCAAACGGGCCGACGATATCTGGGACAATAGCATTCTGATTCAAGATGTATTTGATTTGATTTTTACATCGCACGTCGTAATCACGGACTTCACCGACCGAAATCCGAATGTCTTTTACGAAACGGGCGTGGCGCATACACTCGGCAAATTAGTCATTCCCATCACGCAGTCGGTAGGAGATATTCCGTTTGATCTGCGTCATCACCGCGCCCTGACTTACCTGCCTAATGCCGAAGGTTTATTGAAATTAGAAAATGATTTAGAGAAAAAACTGGCGAAGGTATTTAGCTAACGTACCCACGGGCTTCAGCCCGTGATTTGCTAACCCAACAGTTGCTGACGCATTAATCACGGGCTGAAGCCCGTGGGTACGTTGAACACGTTGGTAATCTTGCACAAAATCAATAAGTTCGGGCGTTTTAACCGTAACTTGATGATAAAAACTGAATACGCTCGAAACCTGCCTCATCTGCAATATGTTGGGGCTATTTTTTTTGTGACATTCTGCTTAAAGGGGTCATTGCCGGCTCTTGCCGTGCAACAGTTAATCGCTGATCGGGAACAGGCACTACGGTTGCTGCATGAAAAGAAGGCAGACAACTTAACCGAAGAAGTATATAAGGAACAAAAGCGGTATTTTGCCCGGATTGACCGTATGCTGGATGCTTGCCAGCATGGTCCAGACTGGCTCAGCAGACCAGCCGTTGCGGAGTTGGTTGCTAATCGAATAAAGGCCGCCGATGGGAAAGCGTATGAGTTAATCGCCTATTGTATTATGTCAAATCATGTACATTTGGTGGCCGATACAGCCAATCAGTTGGATGAACTACAGGCTAAAGAGGCTGTTACTACCAAAAATTACCAGCAACTGTATAAAACGCTGGGCTTGATTAAAGGCGGCTCTTCTTTCAGCGCAAACAAACTATTGAACCGCACCGGTGCGTTTTGGCAGTCAGAAAGTTACGACCATTACGTTCGAAACTGGGCTGAATTACAACGCATTGTTGACTATGTTGTGCAGAACCCTGTTAAGGCTGGTTTGGTAGCCGATTGGCAGGACTGGCCGCATACGTATTTAAGCGAACGATTTTGAAATGATGCTACTAAATGAATCCTAATGGACACGGGCTAAAGCCCATGGGTACGACTACCCGGCTGCTTTCGCTGGATTTTTTTCGCGGACTGACCGTAGCAGCCATGATTTTAGTTAATAACCCCGGTGACTGGGGCCATATTTACGCGCCCCTCGAACACGCACCCTGGAACGGTTGGACACCCACCGACCTGATTTTCCCCTTCTTCCTGTTCATCGTTGGCGTGTCGATTACGTTTGCTTTGGAGGAAAAAAAAGGGACAGAGGGAGTAAAAGAAGGAGTCATCGGCAAGATTGTGAAGCGGAGCGCAACGCTGTTTTTGCTGGGCTTATTTCTGAATTTCTTTCCCAAATTTGACATCAGCACGGTGCGTATTCCGGGCGTGTTGCAGCGTATTGCGCTGGTGTATCTGGCCTGCTCACTTATCTTTCTGAGAACAACACCCCGTCAGCAAATCTACATTCTTTGCGGACTGCTCGTCGGCTATTGGCTGCTGATGACGGTCGTGCCGGTGCCGGGCGTCGGCTATGCGAACCTCGAACCCGAAACCAACCTGTCGGCTTGGTTCGACCGGACTATTCTGACTCCGGCGCACGTGTATAAACCGGCTAAAGTGTGGGACCCGGAAGGGCTGTTCAGTACGCTTCCGGCCATCGGAACGGGTATTCTGGGGCTGCTGACAGGAACGTGGCTCCGTGCCGACCGACCGGCAACCGAAAAAGTAGCGTGGCTATTTGCTGCCGGTTGTTTGCTAACGCTGGCCGGATTGATTTGGGATGGCTTCTTTCCGATCAACAAAGCCCTCTGGACCAGTTCATATGTGTTACTGGCCGGTGGGCTGGCAATGCTTGGCCTGGCTCTCTGCTACTGGCTGATTGACGTAAAAGCGTATCGGAAAGGTGTGTTGCCCTTCGTAGCGTTTGGCGTTAATGCCATTACGGTATTTTTCCTGTCCGGCCTGATTCCACGTATAATGAACCTGATTCACGTGACCAAATCTGACGGAAGCGAAACGGGTTTGCGGGACTATCTCTATCGCTCGTTCATCGCCCCGCCGTTTACCGATCCCAAAAATGCGTCGCTGGCGGGCGCGTTGACATTTGTGCTGATCTGGTTCGTGATTCTGTGGTGGATGTACCGCAAAAACGTGATTATCAAGGTGTAATTCTCACCCTCTTTTGTCTTCCAGGGCCATCCGAATCAGATCGACGGTGTTTTTAACGCCTATTTTTCGCATGATGCTCGCCCGCTGGTTAGCAACGGTGTTGGGACTGATGCCAAAGCGGTCGGCAATTTCGGGGCTGCTCATGCCGTCAATCAGGCAGGTCAGAATTTGGCCCTCCCGTGCGGTTATGCGGTTCCAGACAGACAAGGGTGCTTTAGCCCCTGGTTTCGTTTCGGCCTTGCGCTGGCTGGCGTTGGGCAAAACCAAATGCCGTATAATGACCGAAGCGGCATTGGGCGGATAGTATAATTCGCCACTGACGACGGTGCGGACAGCCCGTAAAATTTCCTCCTGATTAGTGTCTTTCAGTAAGTATCCGGCAGCCCCGTTCTGAACGGCTTTCAGAATGTAATCCGGGTTATTGTGCATACTAAACATCAACGTCCGAACGGCCGGGTACTTTTGCGAAATAACTTTCAGCGCGTCAATACCCGACATCCGGGGCATGGTTATGTCTAATAGTAATACATCGGTCTGAATATCGGCAAGCAGCGCAATGGCATCGTCACCGTCGGCGGCTTCGCCCACAATCTGCATATCGACTTCATCTTCCAGTAGTGTCCGAATCCCCTTTCTTACCACAGAATGGTCGTCGGCAATAAGAATTCGTATCGACATAAGTACAGTATGAATGGCTTACCAACGTTGGTAAACTTATTGAGAATTATCTGACAAATAGATACTTATTAAAACTTTTGTGCCCTTTTTTGACTTCGACGTAATCGAAAAATCACCGTTGAGCAACCGGGCACGGGTGCGCATATTTTCCAGTCCGTTACTACCCGGCAATGGCTTTCCGTTGGTGGCTGCCGGTGCTTTTACAACAAATCCCTTTCCGTCATCGGCAACGCTCAACAGCAGTCTGCGGGCATCCTGCTGCAGGTTAATTTTTATGGTGTTAGCTCCCGCATATTTCACCGCGTTATGGAGTGCTTCCTGCGCAATGCGGTACAAACCAATTTCCATCGCCGGACTCAGTCGCCGGGCTTCACAGGGGCCGGTAAAAACAATCGGAATCCCCGCCGACCGGGTCGTTTGTTCAGCCAGTAATTGCAGCGTTGCGCCCAAGCCAAAATCGCTTAACGTCGAGGGCATCAGGTTGTACGACACTTGCCGGGTTGTCTGAATCGTATCGGCAATCAGGTCGCAGAGTTCGGCAAACCGCAGCCGCTGTTTTTCATCGGCAAACGAAACAGACTTCAACTTTTCGGCATGTAGCTTCAATCCGGTCAGCATTTGGCCGATGCCGTCGTGCAATTCTCGTGCAAATCGCCGTCGTTCTTCTTCCTGCCCTTCCAGCAAAGCCGCCGAGCGCACATGGTCTTCCGCCAGTTGCAATTGGTACTTTTCTTCTGTTGTTCGGAGCAATTCCTGTTGTGTATCAATCACTTTACGATTCGATGCGGCCAGATTCTGATTAGTGGCTTCTAACTCCCGGTTCGTAATTTCCATGTGGTTGTTCGCCAGTTGCAACGCCTTCTCCGACCGGGCCAATCGACGAATGATCGTTTTTGTGTGATTAACAACCGGCCTGAAAATAAATAGTCCCTCAATCAACAAGGTCAGCAACGTAGCCAGGGTGAGCAACCATTCAATACGTTCCAGCGATTTCACGCGCTCCAGGCTTTCAGTATCGACTTGAAAGACAATATCGTTCATCTGTTGCAGATAAGAAAACTCATCCCGCAGAATTCCCTGAAGAGCCTCTCTTTTCTCGGCAGCCGTTGTTTTCCGATCACTTATTCGCGTAAAACCAGTATGAATCGACTGGAATACCGGCTCGATCCGCGCGAACATTTTATTTAACTGCGGACTTTTCCGAACGGTATAAACCTGCTCCATCCGCAAACTGCCGTTCCGCAACTGAATGTGGCTCTGACTCCACGAATGCAATAATGAATCGAACGAAACCGTATCGGCCGACGGAAGTCCTTCAATCCGTAATAGGGCCAGCTTAGTCAATCGCTGGCTCAGCATCCGCTGCCGACCAGCCACGTTGACCACACGGCTATCGTCGGAATGGTTGCTAATCGTTCGTCGGATAAACAGCAGTCCGCTAATGGCTAACACGGCAATGACGGTGAGGGCCATCACATAAAACCGGGTTAGTCGGCGCGCTACCTGCTGATCGAGTTGTTTCATATATTGAGTTTGTGGTTTGTGGTTTGTCGTTGGCTGACGCCAGTGTTGCTGACGCGTCAGCCAACGACAAACCACAAACCACAAACTGTAAACCGTTAAACACCAATATACACCATGCCTTGTTCCACTTTAACCGGGAACGTAGCAATCTGGTAACCATCATCGTTCAGGCACTGCCCGGTTTTGAGCGAGAACGTTTTCTTATGAAATGGACAGGCCACTTTAGGTTCGTCGCCCTGGCTGCCAATCATACCCCGCGAGAGGGCCATCTGCTGGCGGTGCGGACACTCATTATCCGTCGCATACCACTCACCCCGTCGGGTAAAATTAAAAACAGCAATCTGCCGACCGCCAAGCAGCACGCAGGCACCGCCATCTTTGGGAATATTTTCGACCCGACAGGCCGGATGCCAGGTGATTTCGTCTTTTTTTATCGAAAGAGTTTCCATTGATTTTTAAGGTTTAAATGTCCGGGCCAAGCTCCCGCTTGGCCGTAATTTAAGCTGCACAGGCCAAGCCAGAGCTTGGCCCGGACATCACTAAACCCACTCCTTTGCCCGCTTTTGGTCGCGCAGTGTCTCGAATTGAATGGTGGGGTCTTTTTGCTCAGGAACATTCACGAAGTGAGCAAAACGCTTGCGGAGTTCGGGATTTTCAACCACTTCTGTCCACTCACATTTGAACGTATCGACCAGCAACTGCATCTCGCGCTCCAGATCGGCGGCAATGCTCAGCACATCATCGACGACCACCGCCCGCAGGTAGCTCATGCCGCCGTCCATTTTGTTGAGCCAGGTAGCGGTTCGGGTGAGGGGATCGGCGGTTTTGATGTAAAACATCAGAAACCGGTCGATGTAGCGAATGCAGGTTTCCCTGTCAACATCGGAAGCGAGCAACTGAGCATGTTGAGGTTTCGTGCCGCCATTGCCGCATACATACAGATTCCAGCCTTTTTCGGTCGCAATAATGCCGAAATCCTTACTCTGCGCTTCGGCACATTCGCGGGTGCAACCCGACACGCCCGACTTGATTTTGTGGGGCGACCGGATGCCTTTATACCGCTCCTCAACCTCGATGGCGAATGAAACCGAATCCTGCACCCCATAGCGGCACCACGTACTGCCGACGCAGCTTTTCACCGTCCGCAGTGATTTTCCGTAGGCGTGTCCACTCTCGAAACCGGCAGCAATCAACTCTTCCCAGATGGTGGGTAAATCGCCGACATGCGCCCCGAACAGGTCGATTCGCTGACCGCCCGTAATTTTGGTGTATAAGCCGTATTTCTTCGCAACCTGCCCAAGAACGATTAATTTATCGGGTGTGATTTCGCCCCCCGGAATGCGCGGCACAACGGAATACGTACCGCCTTTCTGGATATTTGCCAGAAACCGGTCGTTGGAATCCTGAATCGTGGCCCGGCCTTTTTCCAGAATATTTTCGTTCCACAGGCTCGCCAGAATCGACGCAACGGCGGGTTTGCAGACTTCGCAACCGTCGCCATGCCCGAACTGATCCAGCACCGTGCCGTAGGTTTTCAGGCTGTTAATCCGCACTAAATCAAGAAGTTCCTGTCGGGTGTAATCGAAATGTTCGCAGAGGATATTGCGGACATAAACGCCCTGTTGCTTCTGTACGCCCTGAATCAGATCTTTCACCATCGGCGTGCAGCCTCCGCAACCCGTGCATGCTTTGGTCGCTTTCTTGAGCGCATCGATTGTGGTGTGGCCGTTCTCGCCAATTTCGTGGCAGAGCAGGGCTTTGGTAATGGCTTCGCAGGAGCAGATCAGCGCATCGTCGGGAAGACTCATAACGCCCACACTCGCTTCTTCGCCCCCGCGTGATCCTAAAATCAAATCTTCAGGATTGGGCGGCAGAATGGTTTTGTTCTTGCAGGTTTGCAGCAGCATATTATACTGTTCGGCATCGCCCACCAGAATCCCGCCCAGCAGTTCTTTTCCATCTGCCGATACGTTGATTCGTTTATAAACGCCCTTCGCCCGGTTCTCATAAACGATTGTCCGACAAGCCGGTTCGGCGGCAAACGGGTCGCCAAAGGAGCCAACGTCTGTCCCAATCAGCTTGAGCTTGGTCGACATGTCGTAGGGCTTGAACTCCTTCTCGTCGCCGATCAGACGCGAAGCCACGACGTCGGCCATTTCGTAGCCGGGAGCGACCAGCCCATAAATCATGTGGTGGGCAACGGCGCATTCGCCAATCGCGAAAATGGCCGGATCAGACGTTTGCAGAAAGTTATCGACAATGATTCCCCCACGCGGGTGCGTATCCAGCCCGGACGATTTGGCCAGTTCGTCGCGCGGGCGAATCCCTGCCGAAATCACCAGCATGTCGACGTCCAGCAGCGAACCATCGGTGAACTGAAGTCCGGTTATGCAGTCCTGTCCGGTGATCTCCTGGGTACTTTTCGAGAGATGAATATTCAGCCCGAGCGATTCCAATTGCCGTTGCAGAACACCCGAACCGGCCTCATCAATTTGCCGGGGCATCAGCCGGGGGGCAAATTCCACCACATGGGCTTCGTCAAGCCCCAGATCGAGCAGGGCTTTGGCCGCTTCCAGACCCAGCAATCCGCCACCAAGTACGGCGCCTTTACTGGCTTTGCGGGCATATGATTGAATAAGCTCAAGGTCTTCGATAGTGCGGTAAACGAACACCCCGTCTTTCTCGACACCGGCCACCGGCGGCACAAACGCGCCCGAACCCGTAGCCAACACTAAGTAGTCATACGGGGTTACGATGCCATGATGCGAGCGGACCTGTTTACGTTCCCGGTCAATGTCCACAACCGGGTCGGTGAGGTAGAGTGTAATATCATTTTCGGCATACCATTCGATGGGTGCCAGTGTCAGATCGTCGGCGGTTTTGCCATCGAAATAGGCACTTAAATGAACGCGGTCGTAGGCTACGCGCGGCTCTTCCCCAAAAACCGTGAGCGAAAACCGCCTTTCATTTTTTTGTTTGGCTATCAGCTTTTCGCAGAACTTGTAGCCGACCATGCCGTTGCCAATAACGACGACACGCTGGTTTGTGTTTGTGTTCATAGTTAATTGTAACTATAGCATTATGAAAACCCTGTTTTATTATTGTACTAATTCAAGAAAAATGCCCTAATCCTCCCAAATAGGGTATGTCAAAATTAAGAGGTGTTTTTGTTAATTCCTAATGTATTATTTCGTAATTAGTTAAGAATGAAAGATAATTTTTTGAAAAACACTTGTTTTTAAGAATTTGCTGTCTACTTTTGAACCATAATAGTTGGTAGTGGTAATTAACTATAAATAGTACAATACCACTATTTAATCACTAACAGAAGAGTCAGATGAAACCAATGCTAACACTCGTGGGGGCGGGTCCCGGCGACGGTGAATTGATTACCTTAAAAGGGATCAGGGCGCTTCGGCAAGCCGATGTTGTTTTATACGACGACCTGGCCAATGCCAGTTTATTAGAGTTCGCACCCGAACAATCGCTGAAAATCTACGTAGGCAAACGAGCTGGAAAAGCCTCGTTCACGCAGGACGAAATCAATACGTTGATTCTTGATCTGGCGCAGGAACACGGCCACGTAGTACGGCTAAAAGGGGGCGACCCGTATGTGTTTGGGCGGGGGTTTGAAGAGTTCGATTATGTGCGGCAGTATGGCATTCACTGCGAGGTAGTGCCGGGGGTGTCGAGTTGTATTGCGGTCCCGGCTTCGCAGGGGATTCCGGTTACGTGCCGGGGTGTGAGCGAGAGTTTCTGGGTAATCACAGGCACCACCCGCACCGGTGAACTGTCCGACGATCTGCGGCTGGCCGTTCAGTCGAAAGCGACGGTTGTGGTGCTGATGGGGTTGAGCAAAGTGAACGAGATATGCGCGATGTATTGCCAGGCCGGGCGGAGCAATCTGCCGATGGCGGTCGTACAGAACGGGACCCGTGCCGATGAGCAGTGCGTCATTGGTCAAGTCTGGAACATACCGCAGTTGGTGGCAGAGCAGGGCGTGGGGGCGCCCGCTGTGCTCATTATCGGCGAGGTCGTTTCGCTGCATCCGTCCTACGTGGCGGAATGCCTGCGCAGCGTTTCAATGGCCTGTTGAGTTTGTGGTTTGTCGTTGGCTGACGCGTTAGTAATACTCATGCATCAGTCCCGGTGGGGAACTACAAACTACCAACCACAAACTAAAAAAAAGCCGATCCGGTGTGGGGGCACCTTTGGATCGGCTAAAACAGGGTTTGTTTATGCGAAAAACACAAACGCTTCAAAGAAAATGAAAAAAAATACGTAAAGCAAATTCGCTTTCCCGCTCCTTCGGGTGCTAACCGGTCGTACAGACTGCTTGAGTCACCCGCTAACCTCTGTCTCTTTCAGGTGGTTGCCTTACGTTTACCCGCTCTCGGGTATGGCCGATTCGTTGTGCCAAAATCATTCATTTTCCACGTTATTAATCACCAAAACGATGAAACGATATGCTCAATATGTACTGCTTATAAGCGGTATAATGGCAAGTATAAGTAACTCGGTACAGGCGCAGTTTTCCTTAGTTGGTCAATTACGCACCCGCACCGAACTGCGAAATGGCCTCGGTAACCTGGCCCCGAAAGACGCACCTGCTGCCTTTTTCACCTCGCAGCGCACCCGGCTTACATTCGGCTACAAATGGGACCGAGTCCAGTTTCAGACGTCCATTCAGGATGTTCGCGTGTGGGGACAGGATGCCGCTACGATCAACAATGCTGACGGAAACAAGCTCATGGTTCATGAAGCCTGGGCCGAAGTTACGCTTGCCAACAGGGCCGATACGACCATCAAATTCAGAGCACTTCAGAACCTTTCGCTCAAAATTGGACGTCAGGAACTGGTTTACGATGATGTGCGGCTGCTGGGTAACCTCGACTGGCTCCAGCAGGCCCGCCGGTTCGATGCCGCTCTGCTCAAAGGGCAGCATCATGGCTGGGCACTCGATCTGGGCGTTGGCTTCAACCAGAATACCGATGCGTTTGGCGTAGTGGGCGATAATTATACGGCAGGGAATGCACCCGTTTCGGCCCTCTCCACGAAGAACGTAACGCTGGCCATTCCGGCAGGCTTTCTGCCTACTACGGGCAAAGGCGGTGCGCCGGTACTGGCCTCGCTATTAAGCACAAACGGTCAGAATCAGCAGTTCAAGTCGTTTCAAATGGCATACCTGACACGCAAGTTTGGCGCGACAAAATTCTCGGCACTGTTCTTCAAAGACGATTTTCAAAAATACCGGGGCGATTCGCTTGGCAACGCAACGGCGGGTTACGTATATGGGAGACGTTACGACGTAGCGGGCACCAATTCGCGTATGACGTACGGGGCCATGCTCGTAGGTCAGTTGGGCAATGGGTCGGCTAAAGTGAGCAAGGTGCAGTGGCAGGCGTTTGCCTATGGACAGGGTGGAAAAGACCGCGATGGGCTGACCATCAAAAAGGCCTATCACTATGGCGGTAACGTCATGTTTCAGAAGGGGGTGTTTAGCGCGGGGCCGGGCTACGAAGTGCTGTCGGGCAACGACGCAACGACCATTCAGGCGGGCGAAACCAGCCGGTTCGATCCGCTGTATGGCACGCCACACCGCCACTGGGGCTATATGGACTATTTCTACGTCGGAACAGGGTCGCCCGCCGGTGGCTTAAAGGATGCGTTTCTGAAGTTCAAATATGCCGGAAGCCGCTTAGTCACTACGTTCGATATTCACTATTTCGCGCTGGCAAATGCGACCTATAACAAAATGTCCGACGCCCCGGTGGGAGCCAGAATAGACGCTAAGCTGGGCATGGAATACGACTTCATTGCAACCTACGCACTCAATAAATTCACCAGTGTGGAGTTTGGCTACGCTATCATGAACGGCACCAACAGCCTCGAATACGCTAAACAAGGCACCATGAACGAGAAGAGCAAAATTGGCACCTGGTCGTACCTCATGATTAACATCCGGCCCGATTTCTTCTACGCCAAACCCGTTGCTAAATAACCCTTGCTGACTATTTATTCACCTGTTTCTCAAACACATACAACCATGAACCTGACATCCAATAAACCACTCGAACGCCTGAATATTTTCAGTTTTAAGGGCATTCAAATGCAAACGTTCCACATTACGTGGTTCACCTTTTTTGTCTGTTTCTTTGGCTGGTTTGGGCTGGCCCCGCTGATGCCCGCTATTCGCGCCGACCTCAACCTGACCAAACCCGAAGTAGGCAATACGATCATTGCGGCTGTGTCGGCCACGATTCTGGCCCGTCTGATTATCGGTCGGCTGTGCGATACGTGGGGACCGCGCAAAACCTACACCGCGCTGCTTCTTATTGGTTCGCTGCCGGTAATGCTGGTTGGTCTGGCTCACGATTATACTACGTTTCTGTTGTTCCGGCTGGCTATTGGCGTTATCGGTGCGTCGTTCGTGATTACGCAGTTTCATACGTCCATCATGTTTGCCCCGAAAATTAAAGGCACGGCTAATGCGGTGGCCGGTGGCTGGGGTAACCTCGGCGGGGGAATCACGCAATTGGCGATGCCCCTCATTATGGCGGCAATCGTGGGTTTCGGCTATACCAAACCCGAAGCCTGGCGGCTGGCGATGATCGTGCCGGGCGTATTGATGCTCATCATGGCGTATGTCTATTTCAATTACACAAAAGACACGCCAACCGGCAACTTCGATGAAATTGAACGGTCGGTAGCAACGGGCGAAAAAGTTGGTTTCTGGAAAGCCTGCGCCGATGTTCGGGTATGGGCACTGGCACTGGCGTATGCGGGCTGCTTCGGTATGGAAATTACGTTCGATGGCGTAGCGGCTCTCTATTTCTTCGATAATTTCAAGATGGAACAAACCGAAGCCGGTTTCTGGGCCATGCTGTTCGGTTTTATGAACATTTTTGCCCGCGCTCTCGGTGGCATCGTGGCCGATAAAGTGGGGAATAAATACGGGATGCGGGGCAAAGGGATTCTGTTGGCGGGTCTGCTGTTGCTGGAAGGTATCGGCATCATCGCGTTTGCGCAGGCGGGTAATTTGCCGATGGCCATCATGTCGATGCTTGTGTTCGCCTTGTTCCTGAAAATGTCGAACGGCACTACGTATGCCATCACGCCATTTGTCAATCCCAAAGCGGTTGGCGTCATTTCGGGCGTTGTGGGCGCGGGCGGCAATGTTGGCGGTATGCTGATGGGGTTTCTGTTCAAAGCGCAATCCATTTCCTACGGTCAGGCATTTCTCTACATCGGCGGTGTGGTAGCCATCATTGGCCTGTTACTGTTCTTAGTGAATTTCAACAAAGCCATTGTCATCGAACCGGCAGAAACGGAATTGCAAACAGCGTAAAGAATTATAAATGATGAATTATGAATTGCTGTCACGTCTGTCAATCATAACAATCATAAGAATCTGCGTTCCATTTTTCCTAAAGTTATGACTCATCAAACGACCTGTTGTTATTGTGGTGTTGGCTGTGGAATTGTAGTCAAACAGGAACCGAATGGGCGATTGACCCTTGAAGGCGATAAAGAGCACCCATCGAACCGGGGAATGCTCTGCTCGAAAGGGCTGAATCTGCATTATACGGTGATGGATCAGTCGGACCGGCTCCTGTATCCGCAGATGCGGCTCAACCGCAACATGCCCATACAGCGCGTGAGTTGGGATGCCGCGCTGGAACGTACTGCCGCCGTTTTTAAGACGTTTATTCAGAAATACGGGCCCGATTCGGTCGCGTTTTATGTGTCGGGGCAGTGCCTCACGGAAGAATATTATTTGGTCAATAAGCTCATTAAAGGGTTTATCGGCTCCAACAACATCGACACCAACTCGCGCTTATGCATGAGTTCGGCGGTGGTGGGTTATAAACTGTCGCTGGGCGAAGATTCGGTGCCGGTTTGTTACGATGACATCGAAGAAGCCGACGTTTTTCTGGTGCAGGGCGCGAACCCGGCCTGGTGCCATCCCATTTTGTGGCGCAGGATTGAAGCGCACAAAGCCGCGAATCCGAACGTCAAAATCATTTGCGTCGATCCCCGAAAAACCGATACCGCCCGGTCGTCTGATTTGCATTTGCCCATCCGGCCCGGTACTGATATTGTGCTCAACAACGCCATCGGTCGGTTGCTGATCGAGAACGGCGACATTGATGTTGATTTCATTACCAATCACGCCGATGGGTTTACGGCCTATCGGAAGCAGGTGATGCAGCGAACGATTGACGAAGCCGCTGAAATTTGTGGAATCCCGCCCGAAAGCATTCGGCAAACTGCCCACTGGATTGGCCTCTCGAAAGGGTTTTTGTCACTCTGGACAATGGGCCTGAATCAGTCGGTCATTGGCGTGAACAAAAACCTGTCGCTCATTAATTTACACCTGATTACGGGACAAATTGGTAAACCCGGCAGCGGCCCGTTTTCGCTGACGGGTCAGCCTAACGCGATGGGTGGCCGCGAAACCGGCGGATTGGCGAACGTGCTGCCCGCCCACCGCGACGTAACGAATGCCACTCACCGCGCCGAGGTCGAAGCGTTCTGGAATGGCCCGGTCAAAATTGCGCATAAACCCGGCCTGACCGCTACCGAAATGTTTGCGGCACTGGCCGATGATACGTTAAAAGCCATCTGGATTATCAATACCAATCCGTTAGTGAGTATGCCGGATGTGAATGCGGCCGAAAAAGCGTTGAAAAATGCCCGCTTTGTGGTCGTGCAGGATGTGTCGAACCGGGCCGATACGGTACAGTTTGCCGATGTGGTTTTGCCCGCTGCGGCCTGGCTCGAAAAAGACGGGACCATGACCAACGCCGAACGTCGGATTGCTTATCTGCCAAAAGTCATCGACGCGCCCGGCGAGGCTCTACCCGATTCGGAAATTATCTGGCGATTTGCCCAAAAAATGGGTTTTGGCGATGCATTTAACTACGCTACTACGTCGGATGTGTATGACGAATACGCGCAACTCACCGCCGGAACGAACGTCGATATTACAGGCGTAAACCATGCGTTGCTCAGAGAGAAACGCACCGTTCAATGGCCATTTACAAAGGAGGAAAGGGAGGAGCGGGGAACGAGCTACGAGCTACGAACGACAAACCACAAACCACAAATCGGCACCAAACGGCTCTTCACCGACCACCGGTTTTATACCCCTAATGGCCGCGCCCGGATTCACGCCGTGCCCGACGAAAACACCTCTGAACCGACCGACACAGACTTTCCGCTTGTATTAACCACTGGTCGCATCCGCGACCAGTGGCACACCATGACGAAAACGGGCCGTGTAGCCAAACTCAACCAGCATAGCCCGCAGCCGTTCCTGCAAATTCACCCCGACGACGCCAAAGCGCGGGGAATTCAGGAGGGGCAATTGGTCGAAATACGTAGTCGGCGGGGCGAAGTCCGGGTGAAAGCCCAACTTACTACTGATGTTCGGCCCGGACTGTGCTTTTTGCCGATGCATTGGGGGAAAATGCTACAGAGTAATCTTAACCGGGCTAACAACCTGACCAGCAGCCTCGTTGACCCCCGCTCGAAAGAACCCGACTTTAAGTTCTCGGCGGTGGAAGTCGTTCCTTACCAGAAGCCGTTCGAGAAAATTATCATCATCGGAGCGGGTTCGGCAGGATTAGGCTTTATCAATGCGTATCGGAAGCTGAATGCCAACGACGAAATTCACGTCTTTTCCAAAGAGATTTACCCATTCTATAACCGTGTTTTGCTGCCCGACTACATCAGCGGGGCACAGCCGTGGGAGCAGCTTGTGAAACTGCGCGAAGACCAGTTTACCGAGGCTAATATTCTCGTTCATAAAGGTGTAGGCATCGCGCACATCGACCGGAAGGCGAAAGTTTTGACGGATACCAACGGCGTTGAGCACAGCTACGATAAAATTCTGCTCGGTACGGGCAGCAGCGCGTTCATGCCCAAAGGCATACCCCGTTTGCCAGGCATTTTTAATATGCGTTCGCGGCTCGACGCTGATTCGCTTGCACCATTTTTAAAGAAAGAGGACCCTCACACCGGAACGCCGGCCGCGGTCATTGTCGGTGGCGGATTACTCGGTTTAGAACTGGCGGCTTCGCTGCGGCAAATTGGCGTTCGGGTAACGGTGATTCAGCGGGTGGGCCGGTTTATGGAACGCCAGCTCGACCCGTTAGCCAGCGAATTATTGTATCAGGAATTGCTGGACCGGGGCATTGAGGTGTATTTCAATGAAGAGGTACAAACCTTCATGGGCACCGACCGGGTGGCCGGTGTTCAGCTAAATTCGGGAAGACGTATTGCGTGTCAGGCGGTGGTTATCGCCATCGGAACCGTGCCCAATATCGACCTCGCCCGCGATGCCGGACTTGTCTGCAACCGGGGTGTGGTCGTGAATGATTATCTGCAAACGTCTGATCCTGACATCTTTGCGGCTGGCGAAGTGGCGCAGTGGAACGGTCAGATGTGGGGCATTACGCTTGCCGCCGAGCAACAGGCCGAAACAGCCGCCCGCTTCATTGCCGGTGATATTTCGCAGCCGTATCGGGGCAGTCTATCCATCAGTCTCCTGAAAATGGAAGGCCTTCATCTGTGCAGCATGGGCCTCACCGAAGTACCACCCAATGCCGGAAGTGACTATGAAGAAATCATCTTCATCGACAAGTCGAAACGGTATTACAAGAAGTGCATCGTGCGGGGCGATAAGCTCGTGGGTGCGATTATGATCGGTGATAAAAACGAGTTTGCCGAGTTCCGCGAGTTGATTGCCAATGGCACTGAACTGTCTGAAAAACGCCTTCAGCTTTTGCGGGCGAGCAAACAGGTCGACCCATTGGAAGGTAAACTCGTTTGTTCGTGCAACACCGTCGGACAGGGCAATCTGGAGCGGGCTATTCAGGCTGGATGTACTGATTTTCAGCAGTTATGCCAGAAAACCGGTGCCGGAACGGGCTGCGGCTCATGCCGACCGGAAGTGCGGAGTATTTTGGAAACAATGAGTGAAAGAATGAAAGAGCGAAAGAGCGAAACCATCCGGTAAGCTATCTTCACTCTTTCGCTCTTTCATTCTTTCACTCTTTAGAAATGCGCGATTATTATACCCTCAAAGTCAATCTGCCCGGCGGCATTGTCTCGCCCGGTGCGTTGCAAACTGTGCTGTCGATGGCGCACAAAGCCCATGTGCGGAACGTGCGGTTTGGGGCGCGGCAACAGCTATTGATGACGGTGCATTATGAGGATATGCGGTTTCTGGAGAAAGACCTTAAACAGCAATCCATTGCGTATGAGGTCAATACGGAGCAGTACCCGAATATAATCAGTTCATACTGTGGCGAAGATGTGTTTCGGACGGGAGCGTGGCTGCGCGAAAGTGAATACCATACCGTTCTCGACCAGTTCGATTATGAACCCCGGCTAAAAATCAACCTGTCGGATTCTAACCAGAGTTTCACGCCGTTTTTCACCGGAAATTTGAATTTCATTGCCTCGCCCGAACCGCATTTCTGGTATCTGTACGTCCGTCCGAAACAAACGAATACGCTGTTCCGATGGCCGGAACTGGTTTACACCAATGACGTTGGCCGACTCGCCAAAGCCGTTGAAGAAGCGATGCTCGGAGAAACGATTCGGGACGAAGGACTCCTACATAAATTCGTTACGTCAGGGCAAACATTCATTAGCCAGCCAGCCACAAAAGAGGTTGATCTGCCCGAGTTTTCGTTGCCTTATTATGAAGGATTCAACCGGTACGGGCAACGGTCGTGGCTTGGTTTATACCGACGGGATGAACAGTTTTCTATTTCGTTTTTGCTGGATGTCTGCGGGTTGTGTCTGAAAACACGTATCGGTGAGCTGTGTATTACGCCCTGGAAGTCGTTGGTTATCAAAGGAATTGAAGAAAAAGATCGTCCAGGCTGGTCGTACATACTGGGGAAACACAACATCAACGTTCGTCACGCAGCTAATGAACTGGCCTGGCAAACCGAAGATCATTCTGACGAGGGAACGCTGCTCAAAAATTACGTATTACACAATTTTGAGAAGAACGACACCCGAACTTTTGGCTTGTGTTTCGGCATTCAAACGCGTCCAAAATCGGAAGTGTTCGGGTCGGTACTGATCCGTAAACGCCCGTTGATTCAGATTGGACAATTGGCCCTCTTTAGCGTGTATGACATTTATGTCAAGGATAATTTTAACCCTAACAGCCGCACGTATCGCTTATTTGAAAAGGGTTTGTTGAAACTGCACGTACCGAATCAGCTAAACCGTTTATGCCGAAAATTCAATGCCCGGCGGTTGCTGGAAGGTGCTGAACCCGTGCGAATTGAGGCCGAAAAATCGGTACAGTCCTCACCAAATGCGGCTACGGTACATCAGTGTCCGCATTGTTTTACGGTCTATGATGAGCACTACGGCGATGACCGGCATAGTATTCCCGCAGGCACAACGTTCCAAAATTTACCCGATAATTACACCTGCCCAACCTGCGACGCACCGAAGCAGGAGATGCAGGAAGTTCAATTGGAGGACAGTATGGTTAGTTAGTCTGAAATATGGAACCGGACCGGCAGATTGTTATGATGGTTATGATGTAGGCTGATAAAAAATCTTTTTAAATCATAACCATCATAAGAATCTGCGTTCCGTTTCGGTAGAAAATTGAGTAGTATTAAGGTGTGACCCGACACACGAACGAACTCAAACAGCAAATCGAACGCATCCTGCACTGGGAACAACCGTCCCACTGGCGTCCGCGCGACTTTACACAATTGAGCGAACTGATTTTTCGGCACACGCACCAGCGATTGGACGCCCACGCCCTACAGGTTTTCTGGCAGTCTTCCGCCGTTCCGTCCCCATTTTTCTTGGATACCCTCGCCCGTTTTGCCGACTATGCCGACTGGGATGATTTCTGCAATCGAAACGCTTATGGACTTGTTGAAGCCGACGACGAAGTTGTGAGGCTTCACGCGCCCATATGGGAAATTCCAATGCGGTGGGTCGTCATCATCTGCTGGTTCGCCGTTGTCGCGTCCATTATTGTCGCTATTTTGTTAGTCTGGAAACGATAAACGATTCGGTTCTCTCCGGCGTTATTATCCCACAGTTTAGTTATACAACCATAACCCAATCCAAACGACCGAATGGTACGTTTTCCGCTTTCGCTGAGTTTTCTGCTCAGCGCATCAATGGTGCTGGCACAGCCCACTCCTAAAACTAAATCACCCTTAACTGCCCGGTCTGGAGTTTCTCAGCTTGCAACGCCAAACCTCAATAAACCCATTCCATTAGATCCGGCGGTGAAAGTGGGCAAACTGCCGAACGGGTTAACGTATTATATCCGCAAAAACGTCGAGCCGAAAAACCGCGCCGAACTCCGTTTGGTCATTCGGGCGGGTTCGGTGCTGGAAACAGACAACCAGCAGGGGCTGGCGCATTTCATGGAACACATGGAATTTAACGGCACGAAAAATTTCCCAAAAAACGAATTGGTCAATTTCCTGCAATCGGCGGGTGTTCGTTTCGGGGCCGATCTGAACGCCTACACTGGCTTCGACGAAACGGTTTATCAATTACCCGTCCCGACTGATTCCGTAAAATTGTTTGAACGGGCGTTTCAGATTCTGGAAGATTGGGCGCACAACGCCACCATCGACCCGGTTGAAGTGAATAAAGAGCGCGGTGTTATTCTGGAAGAACGGCGGCTTGGGCGCGGAGCGGGTCAGCGGATGCGCGACCAGTATTTTCCGCTTCTGCTCAACAACTCACAGTACGCCAAACGCTTGCCCATCGGTACGGAACAGGTATTGACAACGTTCAAGCCCGAAGTGTTGACGCAGTTTTATAAAGACTGGTATCGGCCTGATTTGATGGCCGTTATTGCTGTTGGCGATTTTGATACGAAAGACGTCGAACGGATTATCCGCGAAAAATTCGGACGGATTCCGGCGGTTAAGGTGCCAAAACCGAGAACTGAATTTGAGATTCCTGCTCATAAAGACACGAAAGTCGTTATCGTAACCGACCCCGAACAGCCAAATACGGTGGTTCAGGTGATTTATAAGCGACCCGAAATCAAGGAAAAGACCCTGAACGACCTGCGCGAAAGCATCAAACGCGGGCTGTTCAACACCATGCTTGGCAACCGGATTCAGGAACTGACACAACGCGCCGACCCGCCATTTCTGGGCGGCTACAGCAATTACAGCGATTTTCTGGGTAATCTGGATGCGTTTACGTCGATTGCCGTAGCGAAAGAAGGAAATGTTGAAAAAGCCATCCGGGCGGTGCTTGACGAGAACGCCCGCGTAAAACAGTTTGGCTTTACACCCACCGAACTGGCCCGCGCCAAACAGGAATTTATAACCAATGTGGAGCAGACCTACAGCGAACGCGACAAAACCCGCTCGGTCAATTTCGTGAACGAGTACGTTCAGAATTTCACGGACAAAGAACCTTACACCAGCATTGACTTCTATTACGATTTTCTGAAAAAAGAGCAGGACGGTATCAAATTAGCCGAAGTTAACGCGTTGGTCGACCAGTTTATCCACAACGATAACCGGGCTGTTATTGTCATGGCCCCCGAAAAGGATAAGGCTAAACTGCCCACCGTCGACCAGATTCTTGGCTACGTCGATGATGCAGGAAAAGACCTGACTGCCTACGACGACAAAACCCTCGCCAGTCCGTTGCTGGCTAAACAGCCAACGGGTTCGCCGGTGGTGAATGAAAAGTCCGTTAAGGCCATTGGTGTAACGGAATGGACGCTAAAAAACGGTGTTCGGGTAGTGCTGAAACCAACGACTTTTAAGAACGACCAGATTCTGTTTGCGGCCAGCAGTTTTGGCGGCACCTCGCTCTACGACCTCAACGATTTCCAGTCGGCGCGATTCTCATCGTCGCTCACGGCGATGGGCGGCACGGGCGAATACAATCAGATTCAGTTGGGTAAATTCCTGTCGGGTAAGCAGGTGAGCGTGTCTCCGTATGTGAGTGAGTTAAGCGAAGGCATCAGCGGCAGTGCGGCCCCGAAAGACCTGGAAACGGCTCTACAACTGGTCTATAGCTATTTCACACAGCCGCGCAAAGATGCCGATGTGGTGAAAGGTTTCCTGTCGAATCAGCGGAGTGCGCTGCAAAATCGAATCAATACGCCTACGCCACAGGGTGTTTTTCAGGATACAGTAACGGTCACGCTGGGCAACAATAATCCCCGGCGGCAACCGCTCAAACCCGATGACTTAGACAAAATTGACCTTGATCGTGCTCTGAAAATCTATCAGGAACGTTTCGCCAACGCCGGGGATTTTACATTCTATTTCGTTGGTAATTTTAAAGAAGAACAACTGAAACCGTTAATCGAGAAATACCTCGGCGGTTTACCGGCAACGGACAAAACAGAGAAATTTACTGACCTCGGCATCCGTGCGCCTAAAGGCCAGATCAGTAAAACCGTTTACCGGGGTCTTGATCCAAAATCTGCGGTACAGTTGGTGTATACCGGAGATTTGACCTGGTCGCCGGAAACGACCACGCAATTAGACGCGTTGGCCGAAGTGCTTGAAATTAAGCTGCTTGAAAAGTTGCGTGAGGAGGAAGGCGGGGTTTACGGCGTCTCGGCCAGTGCGGCTTATGCAAAATATCCCGTGTCGCGCTACACCTTTCGGATTAACTTTGGCTGTGCGCCCGAAAACGTCGAAAAGCTCGTTGAAAAGACGCAGGAGCTGATAAACGACCTGAAGCAGAAAGGCGCGTTACCTGCCGACATTGCCAAATTCAAAGCTGAAACCCGTCGCGAAACGGAATTGCAGTTGAAAGACAATCAATTCTGGTTAGGGTATCTTCAGAACCAGTATTACAACGGCGATGCCCCCGACGAACTCCTGCACGAAAATGAGCAGTTGGAAAAAGTGACGGTCGAGAGTACGAAAGCGACTGCTAATCAGTATCTTGGCCCGAACCTGATGCGATTAGTGCTGATGCCCGAAAAGAAACAGTAAGAGATGCGAATCGCCGTTTTTGATATGCTGCCAACGGTTATCTACGAATATTGGGTGGCCCATTTTTAATACATTTACGTAAAACCTTGTAAGCGATGGAAAGTACACTGCTTGAAAAACCAGATGAAGAAATGTTGGTTGGCATTCCCATGTCGAAACAACGGTTCATGAACTGGAATCCTGATGACGGTTTTCTGTATGAGTTTGAGAATGGATTGGCTATACCCACCGATGCAATGAAGAATGTTGAACGCCCTGTTATTCAAAAGATTCTACGCAAGTTCACGCAAACAGCCGCTTATCAGCAGATGGACGAATTACTGCCTAAGACCAAATGCTGGCTGAATAATGAACAAATGCGAATACCGGATGCTGCTTTCTTTACAGCCTCTCAAATTCGGGATTCTGGAAACGATCAACACCCTATTCCAGCTTTTGTCATCGAATTAATTTCGCCCAGCGATAAGGTTAAGCCGGTCGAACAAAAGGTGATTGAGTATTTCTCGGCGGGTGTTCAGGTTGTTTGGCATATTCATCCGACGCTTCGTATGGTTCGTGTGTTCACCTCGCCCCGGCACAACGTAACCTGTTTTGAAAACGATTCTTTCCATGCGGCCCCGGCCATACCCGATCTGCAAATGACGGTTGAAGAGTTGTTTGCACTTTGACTATCCTACAGAAGTAAGTATCATAAAAAAAGCGAGCGTACCGGTTAAAACGGATACGCTCGCTTTTTTTGATGTAGTAATTTTTAAGATTGTAAATGCCTATTTATACGAGTTTGAATGTACTGTAACGTAGTGGTGTCGGGTTTGAGAACCATAACTGTCGGGCAGCATTTTGTTTGTGCCAACTATTATTTTGTCTTCCTC